>NZ_ARQJ01000027.1 GCF_000385175.1 Salinicoccus albus DSM 19776
TCACCTCCCTCCTATAAGGAAGATTATACCAAAAGAAAGGAAGTATCAAATGGAGCAATTGCAAGTATTTGAACAGAATGGAGAACTTTATACAGATAGTAGAGACGTAGCGGTAATGACAGAAAAGAGACACGCGGATCTATTAAGAGATATTGAAAACTATAAAAGCGCAATTTTACAAAACGCAAATCTGCGTTCTGATGATTTTTTCGTAGAAAGTTCTTATCAAGCTGGAACCGGAAAAATGTACAAGCATTACCTGCTCACTAAAAAGGGTTGCGACATGGTTGCTAACAAAATGACTGGAGAAAAAGGCATCCTTTTCACCGCAATGTATGTTGATCAATTTCACAAGATGGAGAATCACATCAAATCGAAACAATACCAAGTACCATCTTCGCCAATGGAAGCACTGGAAATGATGTTTAGTGTTCAAAAGGAAAGCAGAGAAGAAGTACAGAAAGTCAAATCGGATATACAAAGCATCAGAGACATCGTTGCCATTGAAACAAAAGACTGGAGAAACGATACAAACAAAGTTCTGAACCGCATTGCTCAAACCCTTGGTGGCGGAACTTATCACAAAGACATCAGAACAGAAGCTTATCAACATCTGGAAACAAAAGGGCGTTGCAAGTTGGATCAACGCGTTAACAACAGGAAAGCTAAAGCCTTAGCGAATGGATCAGCTAAAACTGGAGTTCAGAAGATTTCAAAGTTGGATGTAATTGGAGAAGAGCCGAGACTAATTGAAATTTATATTTCCGTCATTCAAAAGATGGCAATCAAGTACGGCGTAGATTTCAAAGAAGTGGAGGGCGCTTAAATGCTTAATTCAGAACAAATAAAAACTCTTAATGAAGTAATGCAAACTTGCGCAGATGTTCGAAATGACAATATTGCCAAAGTTACCGTAACGATTACTAATCAGAATCGTGAATCAAAAAAGAAAGAGCTTACTAAAGAAGAATGGCTCGTTGAATTCTTCGAGAATATCGAAGAATTAATCGGAGAAAACTTCGACATTTTAGCAAAGTAATAGAGCAATGAAACTCAAAGAGGAAAGAGCATCGCTCTTTTTGAGGAATGATGCCAGGGTGCGACCAACACCCCGGACATCAAGTGAGTTATCAATTATGCGACTGATTAACTCTACACAAAGTATACGAGTAAATCATGACTATATTCAATAACAAAAAATATACAGGAGGCCAACTTATGAGAGGAGCAATTATCGATTATCGCAAACGTACAGGCGCCACACAGCAGGATTTAGCAAACATGATGCACACGGACAAGGCAAACATCAGTCACATTGAAAATGACCGGAGAAACGTCACGCTGTCGATGTATGAAGCCGGCTTTAACAGCGTGCCAGATGCTCATTTACTCAATGATATGGCGTATGAAATGACCAAAGGATACACAACCCCAACACCATCTAATCAAGTGTATGACGACCACCGCATGAGCTTTAAATATCGCATCAAAGAAGAAATACAGGAATTTGTGGATGCACTTTCCAGCAATCGATTAGACAAGCGGCCGGAGTATTTAACCCCAGACGAAAAAGAACATATATCCATGTTGGTATCAGAACTGCAAGACGTGCTGTTTGAAGGCCAAGGCTTTCTGAACAAGTTGTCCGAGGACTATGAATTCTTAAAGCCCCAAACGTTGAACCAAAACAGAGACAGACGGCTCAAGATGCAAAGGAGGATATAACGATGGCGATGTTTGTTGCAGAGAATGAAGAGCAGTTGATGAATATGTTTATGCGGGCAGCGGAGCAAATAAAGCCACAGCAGGCAGAGAAAGATGAACGAATGTACCTATCTGTGAAAGATTTTGCGAAGGATACCGGGATTACGGAGTCATTTCTCAGAGAGCATATTTTATGGGATGCCCATTTTAAACAGTATGTATCTCAAGTAGATCGAAAAATATTCATCAAACGCAAAGAAGGGCGCCAAGCATTAGAAAAAATCATGGATGAATACAGAAGGTGAATGCTATGCCATACATTTTATCTGGACTATTTGGTGCTGCACTGATACTCACAGTTGCCGGGATCATCACCCCGTATCAAATCGCCATCGGCGTAATCATACTGCTCACCTTGCTGAGTGTTGAGCTGGCAAGAGAGTTGGTGAATTGGAGGAATGAACGATGAAACTCGTATTTGGAATCGTCACAGTCTCTCTAATTGCTTTGTACGTTGTATCAGCGAAACGGAATCAAAAGGAATATATCAGTAAGGAGTTGTTCATATGAATGGCGCACCCGGCCCACATCGCAGCACGACAGAAGTCCGTGTAAAACGAATGATAACCGCTGAGATTGTTGTCCATATGGAAGACGGCGCAAGCGCAGAAGAGAATAATGACCTGATCGAGTATCAGATCAAGCAGGCAGAGAAAGACTTGAATTATGGCAGCAGTTACTTTGAAAACATCAAAGTGGAAGACGAAATATAAAAACGTCCTGACGGCAATCAGGACGAATAAGAAAATATACAACTCAATTATAACATAGGAGGGCTCAATAATGGTGCAACACATCAACATTAAACAATTATCCCATGATGAGTGGCTACAGGAAAGACAGTCCGGCATTGGTGGTTCAGATAGCGGCACAATACTTGGGGTGAATAAGTGGAAATCCAAAACACAGTTATTCTTTGAAAAAACAAATCCAGAACTGAAACAGGATATTGATAATGAATATATCTACTGGGGCAATGTGCTCGAGGATGTCGTTGCCAAAGAGTTTGAGCATCGTACGGGCAAGAAAGTGAGGCGTGATAATCGGATGCTCAGGCATCCAGACCATGATTTCATGATTGCCAATCTGGATCGTGTCGTTGTCGGAGAAAAGGCGCTGCTGGAATGTAAGACCACGTCACAGTACAACAAGGACCAATGGGAAGGCGATGAAATACCGGCGCAGTATCTATGTCAGGTGCAGCATTACATGGCGGTCACCGGTTTTGAAAAAGCATATATTGCGGTTCTGCTAGGTGGAAACACATTTATCTGGAAGGAAATCGAACGGGATGAAGAACTGATCAACATCCTAATCGAAACTGAAAAGGACTTCTGGGAGAACAATATTCAATCTGGCGTGATCCCTGAAATTGATGGCAGTCAGGCGACCAGTGAATTTCTCAATCATATGTATTCAGACATCGATGACGCAGAGATTGCGCTCAGCGAGAAGGAAGACACACTGCTTAAAGGAATTGAAGCCTGCAAGAAAGACATCAAAGAGACGAAAGCACTGCAGACGAAGTATGAAAACCAATTAAAAGAACAGCTCGGCCACAACATTGCTGGTAAAACATCAAATTATCTAGTGACTTGGAAACCGCAGATAAGGAGATCTTTGGACAACAAGCGATTAAAAGAAGAACAGGCCGACCTCATCAAAGACTATTACAAAGAAACAGAAACGCGTGTATTAAGAATTAAAGAAATCAAGGAGGAACAATAATGAGTACAAACGAATCTCTAAAAAATCAGGTGGCAACAAATCAAAAGAATGAAGTATCAAACGGTAATAAACCGAAAACAATCGGCGACTACATTGACCAAATGGCACCAGCGATGGCACAAGCGCTCCCTAAACACATGAGTGTTGAAAGAATGACCCGCATGGCCACAACGGTCATCAGAACGACCCCGCAATTGAAAGAGGCGGATGTCGCTAGCCTGCTTGGTGCAGTGATGCAATCCGCACAGCTCGGTCTGGAGCCAGGACCCATGGGGCATTGTTACTTCCTGCCATTTAAAAATAACAAGAAGGGCACAACGGAAGTCACTTTTATCATCGGCTACAAAGGGATGATTGATCTGGCTCGTAGATCTGGCCATATATCCACCATTTATGCCCATGCAGTCTATGAAAATGATGAATTTGAGTATGAGCTGGGCTTACATGCCGATTTGAAACATAAGCCTTCAGAAGACGAGAGAGGGGCGTTTAAAGGCGCTTATGCAGTGGCGCATTTCAAAGATGGCGGCTATCAATTCGAGTACATGCCGAAATCAGATATTGATAAACGCCGTTCAAGAAGTAAGGCGGGCAACAGCAATTATTCTCCATGGGCCACAGATTACGAAGAGATGGCAAAGAAAACAGTGATTAGGCATATGTGGAAGTACCTGCCGGTATCGGTCGAAATGCAGCAGGCAGTGGCACACGATGAAGGCACAGGCAAAGATATTAAAGATGTGACACCCGATGAAGACAGTTTTGTTGATATGCCTGAGTATATCGCAGACGTACCAGCAGAAGGAGAAGGGGAGTAAACCCCCTTTCTCATTAACTAGGAGGGAATAAGCATGAATTTAGTAGCACTGAATGGAAACATAGCAACAGATATCGAATTAAGGCAGGCGGGAGATACGGTTGTGACAAACATCAACCTAGCGGTTAAGGATGATTTTAAAAGGGATACCACGCATTTTATACGTGTCGAAGCGTGGGCAAAAACCGCAGAACTTCTAAATCAGTACTGTTCCAAGGGCTCAAAAATTGGTGTCACCGGTTCTCTCAAAGTCGATAAATTTCAGGACAAAGAGGGCAATAATCGAGAGGTCACGAAAATAAACGCCAACAGGCTTGAATTCCTGGATTCTAAGGGCTCAAATCAGTCTCAAGGGGCTAACCCCCAAGGCGGAAAAACAAGCGGCTCACAAACCGCTGCAAATAAGACAGAGAGCAATCCATTTTCAAATTCTGATAACAGCGTAGATGTCAGCGAAGATCAGCTGCCGTTTTAATATAAAATCAGTCAGTTAAAAGTGAGGTGATTATATGTCTGGCTGGCTGAAAATACACAGGCAGATGATAGATAGTTCAATTTTTGATAACGAGAAATTATTTAAAATATTCATGTATTGCTTGATGAAAGCCTCACATAAGAAGCATAAGCAAATCGTCGGACAGAAAGTTATTGAATTAAATCCTGGTCAATTTGTCTTTGGGAGGAAGAAAGCGAGCGAAGAACTAAACATGAAAGAAAGCACCGTTTGGTCTTATATGAAGATGCTCGATGAAGTCGAAAGTTTGGTTATAAACTCTAACAACAAATTTTCCGTCATAACCATTGTTAATTGGGGCTTTTATCAAAATGAAGAAGAAAATCATAACAACAGAATAACAACAGATGAACAACAGAATAACAACAGAATAACAACAGATGAACAACAGAATAACACAAACAAGAATGTAAAGAATGGGGAGAATGTAAAGAATAATAATAGTGCTCTCTTTGAAGAATGGTACAACTTTTACGGAAAGAAGAAAGCAAGGCCGAAAGCAGAGAAAGCGTTCAATAGTGCACTAAAAAAACACAGTTATGAAGATATTAAAAAAGGGACTGAGAAATTCCTAACAACCGTGAAAGATAAACAATATCAGCCGTTCCCCGCAACTTTTTTAAATCAAGAAAGATTTATGGACGAATTTGAAGCCCAAGAGGCAGAAGACTTATTCAAAAGCGGGACTACAGATCCTATGGCCGATATTAAAAAACAAATTGATTTTGAGAAAGGAGATAAATATGAATAAAACGGAAGCAGTTGAAATTATGGAGTTGTTATACGCTTTTTACCCGAATTTTAATAAAAATAAGATGGAAAACTTTAATCAAATATGGATTGATCGCTTGTGTGAAGGTGACTACCGAAAAACGGTGCAGAAGGTTAAGCAATATACCGCTGATTCATCATTCCCCCCTGCGTTAGCGGATGTGTTTGTTAAAAAACATGTCCCTCATGAACAGGTGGACATGACTATTAAGGCGGATCGGGAGCGAGTAGAGGCTGAAATGGCAGACCCGGAAAAGCGGGCTGAACGAGAACAAAAATTCGAGCAACTAAAAGAAATGCAGGAAAGGATGCGTAAAGATGTATACGAGCGACCCGATTCTTGATGATGTGTCTCATCACGAGACGCAGGTCATTGCCCGCACCCTGCAGTACCCAGAGCTAAAGAAGCAGTTGAAACTGGAACCGGATTGGTTCTGGGATCCTCGTAAACAAGCAATCGTCGAAAAAATAATGAATGATGAGGGTTTTGACAAAGAGAAATTGATGACGGCATCAATACAGGATGCCGACAAGTATGGAGACGTGCAATTTATCCATGACCTCATCAATTACGGGGTGGCGTCCGGAAGCGAGTCCGAGCACCTGAGCGATCAGCGGTATGTACTCACAAAATACGTCGAACGGGAAGTTGATAAAGCGATTAATGATTATCAACAGGAGCAATCAACGGATAAGCAGATTGAGCTAAGCAATCAAATTTTGAGGCTTAATAAGCTCAATTTAGGCGATGGCGACGAGAAGTTTAACGTACTCACTGAAATTATGGACGACCTGCATACAGAAAAGCATAGGAACATTATCAAAACGGGCTTTGACCGTTTAGATGAAATCATCGGCGGGTTTGAGCGGCAACAGTTAAATATTGTCGCTGCCCGGCCCAGTATAGGCAAAAGTGCCTTTGCCCTTGAATTAGGGCAGAACCTGGCAAATAACGGCGCAGAGGTCCTCTTTTACTCAATTGAATCCTCAGTCAAGAATATTACACAGCGGGCGTTGTCCGCTTTATCCAGAGTAGGATTATACAAATTTAAGGAGCCGAAGCGCCTGATGAGTAGCGACGAGGTCGATAAGGTGATGGATGCGATTCACATTTTGTTTAACAAAAATTTAAACATTGTCGAGCAGTCTGAAGTCACACCGAACATGATCCGACGGGCGGCGCACAATATGCCGGAAGACAAACACTGCTTCATCATCATTGACTATATGCAGTTGATGAAGTCCGATATCCAACACAAGAGTAAGTATGAGGAAACGTCTCATATATCCAGGGAATTGAAAATCATCACTCAGGAATTCCCGCACATCACGTTAATCCCGATTGCTCAGCTGAACCGGGGTGTAGAATCCAGGAATGATAAACGCCCAATGATGAGTGACCTCAGGGAGTCTGGGCAGTTAGAGCAAGACGCAAGTATGATTACGATGCTCTACCGAGATGATTATTACAATCCGCCGGAAGAATATAAACCCGGCGCCCCTAGTCCATTGGAAGTGATCGTTACCAAAAATAAAGATGGCGAGATTGGCACAGCGACGCTTGATTTTTATAAAAACATTCAGAGGATTTATTGATGACAATATTTGAGTTTTTAAACGCAATGAAAACAAGCAATCAGATGGCGGAGAAAGAAAGATACGGCGAATCACTGATACGCATGAATACGATTTATGAAAATGTGATTTATTACCTGGTCGGTAAAGAGGATTTGAATTTATCAGCGGATGTGCAGACCTTTTATGAGACGTACAGAGACATTTACACCCCTGCGGCCCTCTACCGGGTGGCCGAGTACTACCGCAAGCAGAATCATCTGCCGCGGCTGAATTACAAAGAAGACATTTATCACAAACTGGAAAATACGATGGAAGAATGGAGGTTATCGGAATTATAGAGTTTGAAATTGATGGTAAGCCTGTGCCGGCGCAGCGGATGACACAACGCGGAAAATTTGTAAAAAAGAATGCGCAGCGCTACATGGATTATAAGTCAATTGTTAAGTGGACAGCGCGCTCATATATGGCTAGAAACCGTTTAGAGCCATTACAAGAGCAATTAAGGGTGTCTGTGGACTTTTATTACCAAATCCCTAAGTCATATACCAAAAAACAAATTAAAGCTATCACAGACAGTGATGGACGTTTGAGACCGAGATCAAAAGGTGACATCGACAATCTTGTGAAGTCGATAACCGATGGGTGCAATAAAATATGCTATGGCGATGATCTTCAAATATCAGAAATACAGGCTAGAAAATTATACGGCGAAAAGGATTATGTGCATCTAAAAATAGAGTCTTTGGAAGGAGAATCAGAATGAATCTTTACGAAAAACGAATTGAACAAGGCTTCCACCCCTCAGTGGCCGCCTGCAACCCGCTACTGACCGCTCAGGATAAAGCGGAAGCGAAAAAGCACGGTATCAGCATCGACGCAATGTATCAGCGGTTGAGGCGCGGGATGACGAAATACGAGGCGATTACTACACCCAAAGTCCGGCCGACACCGCCGAAAGCGCCGCCGGAAGCACAGTATTTTACCCGGGACGAAACGGTGTGGATGATCCGAAGGTTTAAGCGATTTAACATCAAGCTCAATGACCTGCTACTGCGCAGAGCGAAGGAATACCAAATCAATATTGAGGAGGTTAAGTAAGTGGCTAGAGACAGCAGCCTACGGAGAAAAATCTATGAATACTACTATGACGACGCATTTATCATGCGCGGCACCATCGACGAGATCGCGGAACATATGGGGATCACCCCAAAAAGCGCGCGGGTGTTGGCTTCGAACACCAAACACGGCCGGGAGTCCCGCCAGGCGATCGAATTTACGGGCGAGGTGATCGAGGCAGAGTTTGCGTACTACAGAGGAGACGCGCTAGTAATGTTTGGCACCATTGATGAGATTGTGGCTCAAACAGGGCTCAAGTACAGTACGGCGATTTGGTACACCTATCCGGCGGCAGATCGTGGGCGGAGTAAACTGGAGCGGGTGGATGATTCGTATGAATAAAATGAGAGGGTGTTTAAATGAATTCTAAGCTACTTAATTTCAATCACGCACCTAAACCCCAGAATAGTTATTATGAAGCACACAAAGCGGATGAGAAGGTTTACAGAGTGAGTAAGGATACAGTTAAATGGCAGCCGAGTGAATATGTGGCGGATTTGTATAAAAGTTACTTTAAAAAGTGGTAAGGAGTGTATGTGAATGAGGGAGATTAAATTCAGAGTATATGACAACGAAAACAAAGAAATGCTTGAAGTCGTTTCACTGGGAGTATCGCACGATTGGCCGATGCTGGTATTTAAAAATGGATTAGTTAACGGTCTTGAATCAAATGATTATGAAATCATGCAGTACACCGGACTTAAAGATAAAAACGGTGTGGAGATTTACGAAGGGGATATCATTCTCAACCTCGATTATATCCCAAAACCAGTGCAGCACATTGTAACTTATCATAAAGGTGCTTTCGGAATCAGGGATAAAGAGCATGGATTCATTCCTTTAGCAGTTTATGAAAGACCGTCAATAAACATTGAACGTTTAGGCAACATCCATCAGCACAGTCATCTGTTAGGCGGTGTGGACGAATGAAAACTAAAAACATTTATGACGCAACGGGCGACTGCATCGGCACCATACATTTCATGAAGAATGAGAATGAGTATGGCCTGAGATTCAACGATAAGACGTATCAGACGGATATAATACTCAGCCCGGATGCATTCCCGGAATATCTTAAGGAATTTAATTTTCTCACAGAAAGGGAGATAGGCGAATGAAGAAATATTTATATGACCATCGACGCAATTGTGTGGGCGAGGCGGACTTTATCAAGCGCAATGGCACGGTGGCAGTTACTTACTATAAAAATTTAATCCATTATGCGGATGTGACGTTGGATTTTACGGAATTCGACGGATATAAGGCCAGATTAGGCCTGATTGATGATTCAGAGCTTGGGCAGATGGAGTTGTTTTAAATGGAGCAGTTATCACTTTTTGACTACCAATCCCGGTTCCAGGCGTTCCTGGATTACAAAAATGCAGTAGATCACACCGAAGTTAATATGTATGAGTTCATTGTCTGGATCGGTGGTCATGTGGAAACATTCAAGCGGATGTATGACATTCAGACGCTGCAGGGGATGCACAATGAGTTTACCGACTATTTATGGGAGCAGGTGAATGGATGAACGGCTATTTACAAGATACATTGCACGGTATTTTGAATTGTAAGTGCAAAGGCAACTGCATACTCAAATCACTCCATGTGGATAAGATTGAAAATCACACAGCATATATTACAGTCGAACCATACGACGATGCATTTAATCAAAACCAGGTAGACGATACGATTCAGCGAATCAAACGCATCATGTGGAAGCGAAAGAAAGCAATATGGCAGTCATTAGATGTGCATTCGGTATCGGTAACAATTTATGACGAATGGACGATGAAAGATTCTTTTGTATTATCCATGAATGCTGATGAGATGTATTCAACAGTGAATTAAGGAGCTGATTATAAATGATCTACAAAACTAAATGTAACGGCAACTGTGTGGACAGGATAGACCGTCAGGCAGACACTATCAGTAAACTCAGGGACGAGAGTCTGAAGAAAACAGAGGCGCTGAATCAGGCCAGTCAGGTGATTGAGAATCTGGAAGATGAGTTGAAACTCTATAGGCAACAATATAATTTTCGTCCCGACCAGAATTGGGATGGCGGATTTAGAGCGGAGGAGAGTGGGCAGGAATGATTGAAAATGGTATCCCGAAGTGTCCGCATTGCCATAGAACGCAATTTGATTTTGAGGGGTTAGTTCAACTGAGAAACGCAGATTACGGCGAAACCGTCCCGATGATTTGTGAAATCGAGGATTGCGAAGAAGTATTTTATGTTACGAAAATTGCAACGCCGTCATATATTTCGAGACTTAAAAAGGAGTGAGCAGATCGAACAACTGGAGTCTGAGAAAAGAGATTTGACGGCTGCTTTGAATAGAGCGAGCCGAGCGAATAACTTCAGATCTGATCAGAATTGGGACAGCAGGCCGAGGACTGAGAACGCTGAAGGCATACACGGGATCGATAGGGAGAACCCTGAAAGACAGGTGAAATTCATTCATGAGAATGGTGAACGTATAATTATTAGCACTGATGATGATTGGGAGAGCAGCAAAATATTATATAGGGAGTGAGCGAATGACTTATAAATTCCAAGCTTATTGCCTGGACAGATATGAATGGGTCAACATTATCGATCTCGGCATGTTCGGCACAGGAGAAATAAGAGAAGTATCTTACACGTATGACGACGAACCTTACGAGAGGTACCAATCGAAGGCAACAGGAGAGAATATCGTATTGGTGGACGTCAATCCCCGTGAGAATACGTATGAGGCGCCTGTAAACGAGGGAAAGATTGGTCGTATGTGCGAAATTTGCGGCGCTTGTGTTGACGTCACTATTTCAAAAGATATAAACGGGATTTATTATTTCTTTACCTGCGCGCTATGCGGTGACAAATACGTAGAAGAAGAACTATTGAAGGAGGAAGTGGAATGAGTTATAGATATAAAGAAGATTTAGAAGAAGCTATAAGGGTTTATTTATCTCCTGAACGTCAATTTGACAATCCTATTCAACAAGAATTGGATGAAGCGTATAAGAAAGCCGAAGCGTTTAATTTAGCAGACGATTTATTAATGCAATTATTCGATGATTATAAGTGGAAAGGTTTTAAGGAAAATGATGAAGCATCAAATCAATTTGCAGACGAGATAGAAAGAGTGCGTACTTTATCACTAAAAAAAGTGTTTGACTTGGAAGAAGGTGACCGTTTATGACTGGCTTAATCATACTATCGTACATTGCTGTCTGTTTACTCATTGCTGCATCAATACTTGTAATATTGCTGTGCGCAGACGAAATCAAAAATATATTTAAGTATCGGAAATAGGAGGATAAATAACCATGAGTAATGAAGAAGCCAAAAACTTTTATGAGTCGATAGATAAATTAGATTACTACTTTCCGAGTCTTTTGGAACTACTACCCAAGAAAGCGCAGTACCAAAGAGAGCATTATAACCAATTGGTCAAAAGCGGATTTTCGGAGAAAGATGCGCTCGAGATTGTAAAGGCGCAACGGGTGCCATTTTAATAGGAGGAATATTATGAATAATAAATTTACAAATCTAATGGCTTATGTGATTGCCACATCAATTATGCTTGTCATTGTCGCACTGGCTACTAGAGCAATATTATGGATATTTGGGGTGTAGGTATGACGGATGAGGAAAGAGAAAAAAAGATTAAATATATAAGAATGGTCATTAATCATGATGACTTCATGGAATTGATTGATAATGCGGGGGTTAAATTAATCTATTCTGTGATTGTTTCAACGGTTCATGAAGTCATAGAACCTAATAATGAGAGAGGGCGGTAGATTTAAAATGGATGAGCTAATTAAACAGGTAGAACAATGGTCGAAAGATAAGAATTTACATGAAGCAGATTCAAGTAAACAGTTTACAAAAGTAGTCGAGGAAGTTGGGGAAGTTGCCGCTGCTCTTGCGCGCTCTAACGAAGATATGCTAAGGGACGGCATAGGAGACGTTGTCGTCACTCTAATCATATTAGCGCAACAGAATGGCATGACGTTAGAGGAGTGCCTGCAGATGGCTTATGACGAGATTAAAGGCAGGACTGGATCTATGCGTAATGGCGTATTCGTCAAGCAGGCGGATTTATAATTAACTGGGGAGGTAAATAACATGAACGAAAAACAATTGCTCAAAGAACAGCTAAAATCAACTGTGGACATTATAGATATGGATAGACTCTTTGAACACTATACATCTATAGAAAGAAAACATCTCATAGAAGTAACGCTCGATACCTTCTCTCAATTGAATAAGGAATTGATAAATAAAGAAAGTGATAAATTGATTGCTGAACATAAGAAAATCATACGGGACTTAGGGAGGTAACTCAATATGACAACTTTATTAGTAATTATAATCGGTGTAATCGGAGGTTTGCTAATGGTCAAATATTTACCGCAAACTTTCGGAGAATATATTTGGAATCCTTTCGTCAATTGGTGCAGTAATGCATATGACAAATTAAATAATATTTTACGGAGGTAACTCAATGCATAAAGCGGATATAGAGAAGTTGGAAGACATGCTGATTAATCATGAAAAATACAAGAAACTCTTACGCTTCCGGGAAATGGAACTGGAGTACACACAGTCCGAAAATATACCGGACCACAAGAATAATAGTGACCAGCAGGACCCGCGGACAATTAAGGCGGGGAGTAATACATCGACGGTTGAGCAAAAGGTCATCAAGTGGGAAAAAGACTTACAGTATCAGACGCTGTACAGTATTGTATGCAATACGCCTAAGTTTATACAGTCGCTCTCTGAGTATGAGCATATTATATATGAGTACAGGTATCGCAAGGCAAACCCCATTATCACTGAGTGGGATGATATTGCGGCAGTGATTGAGAGTGAGGCGCAGCGGATTGAGAAGCCAGATGTTACTGTCGGAAGGACAAAGACTTTGAATATGCGGGAGTCGATGCTAAAACGGTTAGCGGATTATACCGGGTATACATTGATGTAAAAAAAGACATGCCAATGTTGGCACGTCACGGTTTTTAGGGGATATAATTGTATTATCGAATAGAATCCATAAATAGTAACCCCTATTTATATTTCAGGCACTCACTCATGTGGGTGTCTTTCTATTACTTAAACAGAGGTATCGACAGGCACATAATTATTATTGAGGTCGGAGTCGATGCCTGTTTTTAATTATATAGGAAGGGTGGTGGACAAATGGATAATTTGACAGATAGACAGAAAAAATTTGCTTGGGAGTATTGGCAGAGCGGCAATAGAACAAAGGCGGCAGCGGCGGCTGGATATTCTAAAAAAACGGCGCACTCACAGGGCTCACGGCTGTTAAAGAATGTGGAGATACAAGAGTTAGTAAAGGAATTCAAAGAGGAATCAGAGGCTTCATTACGTCAACAATTTTCAAGAGATGCAGTGGAAGCACGGAAAATTATGTTCAACATAATGGAAAACGATGAAGCACCTGAGCATGTCCGTTTGTCCGCCGCCAAAGATTTCATGGACCGTGCAGGCTTCAAACCGATAGATAAACAGGAGACAGAACTTAATGGTCAATTGGATATGAATGTTAAGTCGGATGTTATTAATAAGTACCTACGAGGTGATAAGGATGATCGCTAGCCAAGAACGGCAGTGGCTCGACCTTGTCAAAGAACAACCGATTGCGTTTGGTATAGAATCAGGATTCGAGGACTTGAAACCCATTCATAATGAGTGGATCAAGTCTTTTTTATTGTCTAGAGATGATTTAACTCTGCAGGCCCACCGTGGATCATACAAGACTACCTGCTTGTCTATAGCAATGGCGTTGATGACTGTTATTTATCCGAAAGAAAATATCATCTTTTTACGTAAGGCAGACGATGATGTCAAAGAGATACTCACACAAACGGCTAAGTTATTGCAATCAGAGATATACCAATCGTTATCGCTGGTTCTTTATAACCAACCGGTTATTTTGGAGAAGGAATCAGCGTATGAGATAGATACGAATCTCAAAGCAACATCACGAGGGACGGCACAACTGATTGGTGTGGGCTCTAAGGCATCACTCACGGGTAAGCACGCAGACATTGTAATCACAGATGACATCATCAATATAGATGACCGGATTAGTAAGGCACATAGGGAGCGGACCAAGTACACATATCAAGAATTGCAGAATATCAAGAACAGAGGCGGACGCTTTATTAACACAGGGACACCGTGGCACAAGGAAGATGCATTTACATTGATGCCTAATGTCCAACAGTATGACTGCTATTCGACCGGATTGATCACAGATGATGAATTGCAACAAATACGCGGTTCAATGAGCCCGTCCTTGTTCGCGGCAAACTATGAGCTTAAGCACATTGCTGATGTGGATTCTATGTTTACCTCACCGATTATTGATGATGGTACGAACACGGATAAGATATATGACGGTGCAGCACACATAGACGCTTCATACGGCGGCGAGGATGGAACAGCGTTCACCGTCCTCAAAGAACATGACGACGGGCACATATACGTTTATGGAGACCTGAGAAGCAGTCACATTGATGATGTACTGGATATCTTCGAACACAAGCGGATGCAATACAGAGCCGGTACACTCTTCACTGAGACCAACGCGGACAAAGGGTATCTCAGCAAGAAGATCAAACGTCCGGCAAAGACTTACCACGAGAAAATGAATAAATACATTAAGATATCGACTTATCTCAGGGAGAACTGGGACCGCATTATATTTATTAATGACACAAATAGAGAATATATCAATCAGATACTGGACTACACAGAAAATGCTGAACATGATGACGCACCGGACAGTCTTGCGAGCCTGCTCAGGGAGACGTCAAAGAAAACACAGCTTAAATTATTCCAACACGGTTTATGAGGAGGGTTATAATGCTTACCAATGACGAAGAAACAATGTTTATACATGATGGTGATGAAATTACATTCAATGAGCTCAGAGAGTACATCAACGCCCATCAATCAGAAGTCTATAGATATAAACAATTAAGGAATCAATATAAATCAGAGCCGCCGATACTAAGGATGCCATCAAAGGAAAGGTACAAGCCAGATAACAGGATTGTTTCTAACTTTGGGAAGAAGCTTATTGATACGTTCAACGGGTTTTACAGTGGTGTTGCGCCAAAAGTTACACATGAGAATGAGACGGTAGACGAAGCAATAAATAATTTCTGGATAATCAACGACTTTGGTGACGTGTTTTCAGAGTTGAGTAAAATAACATCATTGTATGGTGTCGGTTATTTATATGTATGGCAGGATGAGAAATCACAAACAAGAGTCATTCATAATGATCCGTTTGACATGTTTGTTATTTATGATGACACGATAGAAAACAATGTGAAGTATGGTGTCAGGTATAAATACAACAATGAGAACAGGCTGGTCGGAACGCTGTTCACTCAAGATGAGATTATAGGATTCGGTGAAAATTGGGAAGAACGACAAAGGCATTATTATCCAATTGTTCCCATCATTCCATTTGTTGAAAATGATGAAAGGCAATCATTAATAAAGCCTGCTGAATCAATGATAAACGCATATAACAAAGCATTAAGTGAGCTCGGAAATGATGTAGATTACTTTGCTGATGCTTATCTAGCAATATTAGGCGCTGAGTTAGATGAAGAGGGGACACACAAAATACGAGACAACCGTATCATCAATTTGTTTGGTACGGATGATGCAAGCAAGATAGTCGTAGAATTTCTTAATAAACCTGACGGCAGCGCATCTCAAGAAAAGCTGCTGAATATACTTGAAGATAAAATATTTAAACTAACGATTGGCTTTAATCCATCTGGTGAGTCTTACACTCAATCATCTGGCGTAGCATTAGATAAGATGACTTTGCCTATGCAGAACCTTGCAGGTACAAAGGAACGCAAATTTAGGCGCGGGCTTAATTCGCTATTTAAGTGTTTTACAGCCTTACCTACAAACGTTCCAATCTCACAATCGGATGAATGGATAGGTATTGAATACACATTTACGCGTAATTTACCAAGAAATATAAATGAAGAGGCTGAAGTTGCTAAATCGCTTGAAGGAATTGTTAGTAAGGAAAGTCAGTTAAGTGTACTTTCAATCATCGAGGATACTCAAAAAGAGATAGATAAAATTGAAGAAGAAAACAAATTACCGGAATATGATTATGAAATGGAACAGGAAGTTAATCCCGATCCATCTGAGGATATTCCTCCTGAAGATAATCCTTAAGAACTGTTTCTATTAAGTTGTTAAGGCTTCGATTTTGATCCTTTGCGCAATGTTCAAGTTTTGTTTTATCAGAACGTGATAAAGTTAAAGCGTATCTCACTTTATCTTTTGATATTTCACCCATTGTTTATCACCTCAAATTTATTATATATTCATGTATACCTATTGTAAAGCTGATATCAACTTGATATAATATAATCGAGGAGTGAGGATATGACAGCTAAAATAGATTTAACGGGCGGTGTTTTCAACCGTCTTACTGTAATGAAAGATGCAGGTAGGAATAAACATAATCAAGTGATGTGGTTGTGCAAATGTGAATGTGGCAATAAAGTAAAAGTAATAACGACATTGTTGCGCAGAGGTCTTACTAAATCTTGTGGATGCCTACAGAAAGAGAAGGCCAGCAACAACACGGGCAAGGATTTAACGGGTAAAAGATTTGGCAAACTTATCGTTTTAAAAAGAATTGGAACTAAAACGGGCAAGAATGGAAGGCAAGGGGCGCTGTGGGAATGTGGGTGTGATTGTGGCGGCAAAGTCAACACTATAACCACTTACTTAACGACAGGTGGAACTCGATCATGCGGATGTATTCAACGAGAGGGAGCAAGGGAGAGGTTGACGGGGGAGAATCATTATAACTTTAATCCTCATCTCACTGATGAAGAACGCTTAAAACATAGGTATATATTAAGTGGAGGGACAGCTGAAAGTTGGCGGAACTCGGTATACAAGCGAGATAACTACACTTGCCAAGTTTGCGGCGATAAAAATGGAAACGGTAAAAGGATAGTTCTTAACGCACATCATATGGATGGTTGGAATTGGTCTGAAAAAGGCAGATTTGATGTAGGCAATGGAGTTACACTTTGCAAAAGTTGTCATGATGATTTTCATAATAAGTATGGAAACAAAGATAATACAAAAGAACAATTCAAAGAATATATTAAAGCATTGGTATAAATCCAGTGCTTTTTTATTATGCGTTAAGAGGGTGATGACTAATGCCAAGCTATTCAGAAATACGGAAACAGGAGCTCAAGCATATCGAAGAGGAGATGAAGAATGACCGGAAGTTTAAGCGGAAGATAGCCGGCATTTATCGTAATAGCAGCGATAATATACAGCGTCATATTGATGCAGACATTGCTTTACTGGCGACCTCTGAAGGGGTGAGTAAGGCAGAGGCTAAGAAGATTATCAGCAAGACGGATGTGGAAGCTTTCCAGTCCACGGCTGAACGGATGGTTGAGGATAGGGACTTTACACCTAAGGCGAACCGTGAACTCAGACGCTACAATGTAACGATGAGAACGAACAGAGAAGAGCTTCTGAACGCCCGGATTAACCTTGAGACTATCGACCTTGCTTTACAAGAAGAGCGCATGACAGGCGCACATATTAGCGATGAGGCCATTAATGAGTATAAACGTCAAGCCGGCATACTGGGCATGTCCGCTCCGTCACAATCTAAAATGAAGCAGATGGCAAAAGCGGCCGCGCTGTCTGATGTGTCCGGTGCGACATTCAGTGATCGCATATGGGCCAATCAGGATGAGTTAAGGAAAGATATCAACAATGCAATTAACCGAGCGCTAATTCGAGGAGAAAACCCACGGAAGGCGGCCGCTGAGATTAAGCGTAATGTGCGCAGTGAGTATGGTAAGAAAAAACGAGCGGCGGATAGAATTGCAGTGACTGAGACCGCCCGGGCACAGACGATTGCAGCCAGGGAATCAATGAAGGATGCAGGCATAGATAAATATATATGGATCGCGGAACCGGATGCCTGCCCCATCTGCGCTGAATTAGACGGGCAGACATTCATGGTTGAATCATTTACAACAACCGTTCCTGCACATCCGCACTGCCGCTGCGCCATATCCAGCTATGTGGATTAAGGGAGGTGATTCCATGGCTAAGCAGAAACCCGGTCCTAAAAAGGACGCACGTAAACAAGGCCGCAGTGGACCGCGTAAGCGTAAATAATCGGAGGTGTCTGTGATGGACTTGGGAGCGTATCAAGGCACGTATGAGATGTATGCAGAAGTTTACACAGTCGAGGCGGATTACGAGGATTACATTAGAGAGTTGAGCCGCGAGGAATTAGAAGATGAGGCATTGAATTTGAAATCCCAGTTAGACATCTGGGGAGGTGATCGCCATGGCTCGTAAGAAAATGGCGGTATCTTGATGGCGCTACACTGCGCTTTTTTTATTGTCTTTTATGACCAAGCATTGCACGTCTTTAAACTCTATGGACATTAAGCGCAAGCATTTATTCGCTATAAAAGATATGGAAGGAGTTAATAAATATGGCTGAAGAAGAAAAAGATACAGAAGTGACTGAAGAAGAAAATACAGAAACTGAAGTTACTGAAGAAACTGAACAGACTGAGAAGAAATATGACGACGATGAAGTGAATGACATCATTAACAAGAAGTTTGCAAAATGGCAGAAGGATCTGGAAGCGAAGGACAAAGAAAAAGAGGAAGCAGTTGAGGAAGCGAAGCGCCTTGCTCAGATGAATGAGGAAGAGAAGAAAGAGCATGAGCGCGAACAGCTCGAAAAGCAACTGGAAGAATACAAGAAGAAAGACCAGTATTACCAGTTGTCCCGTGAAGCTTCAAAGATGCTTTCTGAGCATGATATCAACGCTGATGAGGAAACCCTTTCCTTCGTCGTTAAAGATGATGCAGAGTCCACACAGGAGTCTGTGAATGCGTTTGTCGAGTTGTTAAACAGCAAAGTTGAAGAAGGCGTCAAGAAGGCGCTCAGTGGCAAGAGCCCGAAGGTGAATAATAAATCTGAGAAGTCTATGTCACAGGAAGAATTTAGCAATATGAGCTATTCAGAGAAGGTTCAGCTCAAACAAAATGAACCAGATAAATACAATCAATTAATAAAGGCAGGTAATTAATATGGCAGATACAACTCTAAATAATATGATCGATCCCGAAGTACTCGCGGATATGATCGCATACGAATTTGATAAGAAGATAAGATTTACACCATTGGCTCAAACAGACAATACACTTCAAGGACAACCCGGAAGCACACTTAAGATGCCAGCATTTACGTATATCGGTGATGCGTCCCAAGTGGAGGAAGGTGAATCAATTCCACTGAATAAGTTGGGCACTGAATCTAAGGAAGTCACAATTGCTAAAGCTGGTAACGGTGTGGAAATTACTGATGAGTCTATTCTTTCAGGATATGGCGACCCGCTCGGTGAAGCGACGAGACAGATTCAACAGTCTATTGCACAGAAGGTCGATGATGATTTCATTCAAGTCCTAAGCTCAGCGGTACAAACAACGGGTGAAGATGTCACGACACTTCAAGGCCTACAGAACGGTCTGGACGTCTTTGAAAATGAAGATGATGAGCCTGTTGTGCTTGTCATGGAAAACTCTGACGCAGGTAAATTGAGAATCGACGCGGCAGGCAACTTTATTCAAGGGTCAGAGCTTGGTGCTGAACGCATGTTAAATGGCGTTTATGGCGATATCCTCGGTGTTCAAATCGTGCGTTCCCGTAAGTTGGAACCTGGTGAGGCATACCTCGTGAAGGCAGGCGCGCTGAAATATGTAACTAAACGCTCTGTACAGGTTGAAACGGATCGCGATATTGTCCGCAGGACTACAGTAGTTACTGCTGACCACCACTATGCACCGTACCTTTACGATGAGCAGAAAGTAGTTAAGTTTAACGGTGGCGGCGAAGAGACACCCTAGTACCCCCGCAATTGGCGCGGGAATCTTGGGAGACACTTTAAAAATAGGAGGATAATTAATGGCGACTAAAGATGAGTTGAAACAAACGTTTGTAACCGGCGCAGTGCCTAATCAAAAAGATTTTCACAACCTGATCGATGTGGCGGGCACAAAAGGCGCTAAAGGTGACACTGGAGAACAAGGGCCACAAGGCGAAAAGGGGCCTAAAGGTGATACTGGCGAACAAGGTCCGGCCGGTACTGATGGCAATCAGGGCCCGCAGGGTGAGCAAGGCCCAGCCGGCACTGACGGTGCAGACGGTTTTCCGACTGAACAACAATGGAATGACCTTGTCGCTCGTGTGGATGCGTTAGAAAATCCAGAAGCGTAGGTGATTAGCATGTCAATCGAATATGTACACACGCTACTTGGCACAGATGATGAAAGGGTGAGAACGATTTATGACCGGACAGAAGAACGCTTGCTGAACCGGTTAAGACAATCGTTATCCGATACAACCGAGGTGCCGGATGAATTAACGTATATTGTTGATGAATTGACAATCATGCGCTTCAACCGGATTGGATCAGAGGGTATGGAGTCCGAATCCATGGACGGGCACTCTGTGACGTACGGTGATGATGACTTCCAGAGTTACGAAAGTATCATTGTGGATTATATCAATCGACATCTGGAGGATGCGCCCAAGAAAGGGGTTGTTCGATTTATATGAGGACTGCAGATAAAGTGACATTTGTAGTAATCGGTAAAGAAAAATACAATCCTGATACTGGGAATTATGAAACATCTGATGATCAGTACATTGATAAGTATGCCAACGTCACAGACACCGGACTACAGCGTATGAACGTCCTATATGCCGGCATCCGCCAACGGTCCAAGACGGTCCGCCTGAATGAAGTGATGGACGGTCCATTCGACCACATTATTATCAATGGGGATAAATACCAATCGGATCTGCGGCGAATCTATCGGCATAAGACGGTATTTGAAGTGAGTGGTGTCTGATGTCTGAAATAAAATTACAAGGTGCGGATGCACTGGTTAAAAGTATAAGTAACCGTGTGGGCAGAGACGAGATAAACAAGGCGATTAAGAAACGCGCGTCGGATGGTCAAACAAAGGCGCAGAGAGAAGCAGCTGTTGATACCGGGGCAATGAAACGTTCGATCACTGTCGACCTGTGGCCAGGACGGCTTACGGGCAGTGTGGTCGTCGGCTCAGAATACGCCCCTTATGTAGAATACGGCACTCGATTCGCGCCTGAACAACCATTCATGAGGCCTGCGCGCGATGAAATTTATCCAATGTTTATCAACGATTTAAGAAATTTAATAAAGTAGGTGATTGAATGTCACCCGAACAAGAAGTGTTTACAAAATTACGGATGCTTTGTGCTGATTTATACGGCGAGGAGAATGTTTACGACTACATCCCGCCGTCCGGCACAGAGTATCCATTTTTAATGCTTGGTAGTCAGATGTCACAGAACGATCGCTTTCACAAGGAGGCGCTTGGCAAGAATACGCAAGTGACCATCCATTTCTGGCATGACAATTGGCGAGAGCGGGGGAGAATTACAAAGATGATGGCAGATGTGGAGAGCATGGTGCTGTCAGAATTTGGCGTTAAAGGTGAAGAAATCACCACACAGTTTATCCAAGACAATTCCACGAATACCGCGCTGATGCATGGTGTTCTGGAAACCAATATTAAATTAAGGAGTGTATAAATATGCCACAAACAGGCGTAAACGTACTAATTTCAGTTGAAACAAGCGACGGCGAAAAACAGGTGATTGGCGGTCAGCGTTCAGCGACGCTTAACCGCGAGATGGAAACGATAGATGCGACACACAAGCAGCTTGCCGGATGGGCGTACAGCTTGGCCGGACAGGGTTCATGGTCCATTGAAACAGACGGTGTGGTCCTTGAAGATGACTCTTCATTGAGGATTCTTAATGACAAGTTCGAAAATAAAGAAGCGCTGGTAGTTGACTTCACCATTCCGGGTGTAGATACCTATACAGGCGATGCAATTCTAACCACTTATCCCATCGAAGCACCAATGGATGATGTTTTGACATACTCTATGACGTTTACTGGGCAAGGCAAGTATGAGCGTCAAGAAGACACAGGCGGCGAGACGACACCCTAACGACCCCCTAGAGATAGGGGCGGCGGAAATCGGCGACACATTAATGATAGGCAGCAGTAATTAACACTGCTGCTTTTTTTACGTTTTATTAAATAATAGGAGGAATCATATACATGAAACCAGTGAGAGTAGAGTTAGACGGACAAGAAAGACTGCTTAAGTTTGATTTCAACGCAATGTCAGATTTTGAAGAGGTTATTGGCCTCGGTATCGGCGCGGCATTTCAGGAAGGACAGATGGGCTTTAGGTCTATCCGTGCGCTATATTGGGCCGGTCTTAAGTGGAAAGAGAAGGGTTTGACGCTGTCACGTACCGGGCAGTTGCTTTCCGCTGAGATGGAACAAGGTACAGACCTGCAGGACCTTATGCCGCCCATTGAAGAAGCGCTCCAGAACGGCGGCATCATTCCGAAAGAGGGCGAAGAGGAAGACGAAGCGCCTGATGAAGGTGAAGGAAAAAACGCGTAAAACAGTGGGAGTATAAAGACCTCATGAAGTACGCGGTAGCGATTGGGAATATCAAACCCGCGGAATTTTGGGAACTCACTCTCGCTGAGTTTAATGTAATGATGGATGCCTACATTTGGAATGATTATCAAGACCGGGCGAAGCTTGCGCAACACGCACAGTGGGAGATGTCATCTCATCGTAAGAGTAAGCAGATACCGTCTATTGAAAAAATGATTGGTAAGAGTCCAGAAGCGCAGGAACAAGAAAAAGAAGAAAAAGTGGTTACGACAAAAGAAGACATCGACGAAATGAAACGCAGCATGGGCATTTAGCTCGTGCTTTTTTATTTGAAATGAAGGAGGTGAAGAAATGGCAGATACAGCACAATTAACCGTCCGAATCGGCGCGAACATTAAAGATTTTGAAAAGAAAATGAATAATATGCAAGGTAAAATGGATAAGATTGGCAGTGGTCTCAGTAAAGCCGGTAAAGGTATGACTGCGGCAGTGACTGCCCCAATTCTTGGACTTGGTACAGCCGCCTTTGCTGCCGCTAACGACTTTGACAAAGCATATAACACAATACAGGTCGGTACAGGTGCCACAGGTAAGGATTTAGAGGGACTGAAACAGAACTTCGAGAACGTCTTTACATCCATCCCTACAGACAGTCAGACGGCATCTGATGCATTAGCGACGCTCAACACCTCCACGGGCGCAACCGGCGACGTATTGGAGGGCTTAACCACTAGTGTGTTGGAAGCCTCCCGCATGATGGGAGAAGATGGCTCAGCCAACGCTCAAGCCTTCGGTAAAGCCTTGCAACAATGGGGTGTCCCCGCTGAACAAGGCGAAGCCCAAATGGATAGCCTGTTTAAGGCGACACAGGACTATGGTATTGGTCTGGGTGAGTTAACCTCTAACTTGTCCGAATACGGTCCGGTCCTCAGTAATGCCGGATTTGAAATGAATGAGGCGGCTGACCTGTTTGGACGCATGGAAAAAGGCGGCATCAACGTCTCCCGGATTATGCCTGGCTTGAACATGGCATTTAGAAATTGGGCCGATGAAGGAAAGAACAGCCGCGAAGAATTTGATAAAACGATCAGTAAGATGCAGGATGCCGAAACTGAAACAGAAGCGCTTGGCATTGCTACTGAACAGTTTGGCGCTGAAGGGGCACAACGCCTGACCACAGCGGTTAGAAATGGCACGATCCCATCGCTCGAGGAACTCGGTACAGCTTTGGAAGGTTCAGAGGGCACTGTAGCCGGTTTATCCGAGGAGACTAAGACGGTGGGGGACCGGTTTACGGAAATGAAAAACCGTATACAGACGGCAGTTGCGCCGCTTGGCGAAGTATTTATGCAGATCGCTGAAGACTTTGAACCAGTGATTATGGACTTGATCTCAGGTGTCGAAAGCCTAGGAAATTGGTTTAGTAATCTGAGCGGGCCTGCACAAATGCTGACTGTAGCGATTGGTGCTATAGTAGCGGCAATTGGCCCTCTATTAATGGTTCTTGGATCAATCATCGGACCGATAGCGCAAGTAGTCACTGCATTCGGTGGTTTTGTGAAGGTTGGCTTAGCGGTTGGCGGTGCCATCGCTAAAGTAGCTGGAGTATTCGGTATGCTGTTGAATCCAGTCGGTTTAATTATTACTGGCATCACCGCTTTAGCCGGTGTATTTATTTATCTTTGGAATACCAATGAAACCTTCAAAAACGCAGTCATCGGCATATGGAATACGATTAGAGACACAGCCGTATCCGTTTTTGGGCATATTACCAGTTTCTTATCTAACGTGTGGACGAAAGTTTCAGAGGCAGCGGTTGCTACCTGGAATTATATTACAGAATTCTTATCTGCTGCTTGGCAAGGGATATTAGGTATAGCAACGCCAATATTTAACAGAATCGCTAACTTCATTGGCAACGTTTGGACAGTCATTTCCACAATGGCGCAGGCGGGGTGGAATGTGGTTACTACGATTTTAACGCAGGCTTGGAACGCTCTGCTTAAGTTAGTCATGCCGGTGTTTAATCAAATATCCACATTTATCAGTACTGTTTGGACTGTCATAAGCACTGCAACGTCCGTTGCATGGGACTTTATATCCGATAAACTCGGTACAGTTTGGAATTGGATTTCAAACACAGCAACCTCAGTCTTTAACTCAATCGCTAATTTCTTATCAAATATTTGGACGGGGGTATCATCGGCGGCGCAGACAGCTTGGGATTTTATTTCCAACATGCTGATGACAGCTTGGAATAATATTGTCGCTTTTGCTCAGCCGATTTTTAATCGTTTATCCAGCTTATTTTCTGTAATATGGAACACGATAAAATCAGTCACAACCACGGTCTGGAATACGATTTCCACCATGCTTTCCACAGTGTGGGGGATGATCCAGACACTAGCTTCTGGTAAATTTAACTCAATTGGTGACATTATAGGAATTGTTTGGGATACCATCAAGTCTCTAACATCAACGGTATGGAATGCCATTAAAGATATATTCAATTCTGTTGTTTCCGGCATTGTCGATTTTGGACGGACTTATTTCAATATGCTGAAGGATGCAGTATCTACCATTTTCAGCTCAATTGCGAGTTTCTTCAGCAGCATTTGGAATGGCATAAAATCAACATTTAATACGGTTATAAACGCAATTGTTAACTTTGCCATTTCATATTTTGAAAACTTCATGGCCGGCATAGAACGTATTTTTAACTGGATATCCAATTTCTTCACATCTGTGTGGAATGTTATTAAAAATACATTTACAAGAGTTGTTAGAAATATAGTTACTTCCGTTATGGATCGCTGGCGAAGCCTGTCTGATACAACGAGCAGGATTTTTAATAGCGTAAAAAACTTCTTATCCAATTTATGGAGCACAATTTGGAGCACAATTTCAGACGTTGTCTCCAATATATTCAACACCGTTGTAGAGGGTTGGCAAATTATATTCAGAAGAACAGAGAATATTTTCAATAAT
This sequence comes from Salinicoccus albus DSM 19776, assembly GCF_000385175.1. Classification (GTDB taxonomy): domain Bacteria; phylum Bacillota; class Bacilli; order Staphylococcales; family Salinicoccaceae; genus Salinicoccus; species Salinicoccus albus. Next base: position 25,881 of record NZ_ARQJ01000027.1, read on the forward strand.
ATATTTGAATTCCTTTCCAATTTATGGAATCGTTTATGGAATAGAATCACAAACCTTGCTAACGACATCTGGACGGGCGTCACAGATGCTTGGGACGGCCTATGGGAAAGCACTAAGTCAGTCTTTAACGACATCAAAGACTGGGTGTCAGATACCTTTGACAACATTGTCGACTGGGCAACAGATTTGCCGGGACGTATTGGTGACGCTATATCCAACGCAGCAAGTGCAGCAGTTGATGGCGTTAAGTCAATGGGTAATGACATGGCCGGTGCCTTACAGGACGTTCTGGACGGCATCACCGGCGGATTGAATAAGATTCTGGATGCGATTGGTCTTGACATGGAAATTGGCTCATTTGATGTGCCGACATTCTCCACGGGTACACGGAATGGTCGAATCGCTAACGACGGCCCGGGCATCCTCAATGACAAAGGCCCGGGCAACGGACGCGGCGGCGCAACGCAGGAGCTGATTCAACGCGGCAACAAGATGCTTGCACCACAGGGTAAAAATGCCTTTGTCGGCCTCAAAAAAGGTGACCGAATATTTAATGGTGCTGAAACGCAGTCTATGATAGCATCCGGAAAAATCCCACGGTTTAGTCAGGGCACTGGCTCTGAAGGTGGTAATACCGGAGATGATAAAGGATTGTGGGGATCGTTTACTGATATGGTCAGCAATGTCTGGGACTTTATCACAGAACCGGGCAAAGCGATGGAATCCATACTGGATACGATCACACCAGACTTTGGCGGCCTTTCTGGCTTTGCCGGCGATATGGTCAGCGGCAGTTGGGACCTTGTCAAAGATACAGCCCTTGATTGGCTCACAGGCATATTTGAGGATAATGCCGGCGGCTTAGGAACTGGTAGCAGTCAATCATTCATGAATTATAGACAGACGACGCCGTACAGTCCAAACAGCCCCGTGCCGGGCTACCCGACATCGTTTAACAATGGGCACCATTACGGTATTGACTATGCGACACCAATCGGCACGCCTGTCCACGCGCCGACTGCCGGAAAAGTATCCAGCCTCAATAACAACGGTGGCGGACTGGTCGCTAAGCTTAAGTCCGGTGAACTCACTCAATTCTTCATGCACCTCTCAGACATCGTCAAGACCGGTTCTGTTGGTGCGGGTGACTTGATAGCTAAAACTGGTAACAGCGGACAGTGGACAACTGGCGCACATATTCACTGGCAGGCACAGCAAGGGTCAGACGTCATCAACAACAGTACGATTAATCCAAAAGACGTCCTTGCTCATGCGAGGGGCGGCATATTTGATCAGCCGCACTTTGCAGAAATTGCTGAAGAGGGACCAGAAGCGGTTATCCCACTATCTGCCAATCAGCGCGGTAGGGCCAATCAGATTTATGATCAAGTTGGTGGCGCAATTGGTCGCGGCAGCGATAAACATTACGAACAAATGATAGATAATCAACAGAAACAGATCAATCAGATGAATCAGGCAATCAATTACTTGGCCGGCATTGAGGATAAGTCAGGCATCACTGAGAATGATGTCGGAAAAGCGAATGCTAACTACAGCAGTAGAGAATCATCGAAACACAGAAAGAAAACGGGGAGGTTGAATTATGGCGTTTAAGATATACGACATTGATAAAAATGAAGTTAACTTCCCAATTGATAGTTTAGGTTACGGAATGAAAACGCCGGGAAACATCGGATTCGATATAGTCATCGGATCCGTTATTTATGAAAATGTTTATAGTCAATCGAGTTATACGGATAAGTTGGTTAAGAGATACCCAAAAGATAGAGAGGTTAATATTGTTTTATCTTTTGTCGCAATGGATGAAACTGACTGGCGTTTAAAACGGGATGAAATATATAGTTTCTTCCGGAACCTTGGTATTTTTTATGTTGCTGAGACTCATCAACCATTCAAATTATTAAAAGTAACTGTGGACTCCGGTTATACGATGGAAGAAATCAGCCTCACATGGGGACGCGCTGAAATCCCTCTAAAAATCATCGACACGCCATTCAAACAATCTCTCCACACCACAACCGACTTAGACAGCGAGGGAATCCGTTTTAATGATAAGTGGGCGTACGGCATGGGGACATGGTTTGCGGAAAACTACTGGCAGTATGAGTTTACAGGTGTGAAACCGACATTTTATAATGCTGGCGATGAAGAAGTGAAACTCATTCAGCAGAAAGAAAGTTTGATTACTCTGAAATTAAACGCTGTACCCACCAATGGATTGATTGACATTGACGACGGCACGACAACGTTTAAGTTATGGTATGACTTTAAAGTCGGCGATGTGATTCGGATTCATGGAAAACACGTCACGCTGAACGGTAAGAATGTATTAGGTGATACAAACTTCAATTTCCTAACTGTAAAGACAGGATGGAACTATTGGGATGTCAGAGGTATACCTAACCGAGATTACGAATTTAAAATAGACTTTAGATATTTGTATGACTGACCTTCGGGTTGGTCATTTTTTATTATGAGAGGAGTGATAATGTGGTGCAGAAAAAGATACCTTTGATAAATAGCGCTCATGGTTCTGAAACTCGGAATATCATCAATGAGTTGATCAAGTTATTCAATGGCATGGGTTACACTTATGATGAAGCGTTGAGTAAGGCGCATAGTGTTTTGAGTGAAGCCAAAAAAACAAATGATATGAACGAAGATGTACAACGTCAGTTAGATGAAATAATACTTGAAAACGGAAATTCAGAAGCAGAAGTAGTGCAAGCACGTGGAGGATTACCTCTTTTAAAAGATAGGTTGAACAATCAGGAAGAAGAAGTCAATAAAAAAAGCGTGTTATCATTCCGGCACACCAATCTTGTGGACAAAGTGAATAGCTTAATTAATGTGAGGGGAATGTACTTAAAAAAAGATTCAGAAGCAATATATGTAGGTATTGGGATGGGTGATGGAATAAAAGGTGTTGTTGAATATAGATTTGTTAATAATGACGATGGTTTATTATTGCTTAGAGGTGTTCGTTCTGGATTTGAAGACCCTATTCAGAATAAGATAGATGTTACTTTAGATGGTGTATTTAATGAAGGGTCTGCTCCGAGTACATTCACTACAGCGGTAGGAGATTCTTTCAACTTTGAATTTGAAGGAAGTAATCTTCACTTTACGAGTGTAGTTGAATCACGCGGCGGTTTATGGGAGTTCGAATTAAGTAATGGAATGAAGAAGAATATTACTTGTTATAATAATAACACCACAATTGTAACCAGGACTGTTTTTGAGGATTTACCACATCAAAAATACAAAGGTAAAGCTACATTTAAAGGCGCTGATCCATTTAATCCTCCTACATCTTCAGCTAGGGGGTATGTACATTACAAACCGGCAGACCCCACGGTATATGCATTGAATCATGGAAAAGTTTCGCCTTTAAATCACTCGACCTCTAAATGGGTAATATCACCTAATTCAATCCCAGATTTCGCAATAAACGGGACCGACGTTGGCAATTCCAATTCTGGTGTTTGGGTTCCGCAACATGGCAGTGTAAAAAATGTCAGCCTAAATGTTTCTGGTCGTATATTTGCGGATGGAGAGCATGAAGTTTTTATTTCAGGCACAGAAAAAAACACCCTCGAATTTGATTATAAAGAGGTTGAAAACGTAAAAATTTCCCAGACTTTTAGAGCAAATAATCCGAACTCTAACTTAGAGATGTGGAGTCATATTGTAACTCATACAATATCTGAGGTAAATCCATTTCTGACAATAACAAATAATATAGAAGTGTTAAACGATATATTTTCTAACGCTGGTTATTTAGGAATGTTGCCCTCCAGCCCAAATAATATGTATAAACTAGAATTAGAAAACGGGGAGATATACTCACCTATACCGCAAGATAGTTCTGAACGTTCTTTTGATTTAGGAGTGAATAGTGCTATATATGTCGGTGAAAACACTTCTGGACGGTATCATGCAGCGGCGATGGATGTAACATCATTGAAAGATGCTATTAATCTAAATGTTGAAAATATAAATTCTCCTCCAGGGCTTATCACCTTTAGAAGTGATAACGTATCTAAAGTGTACTTTTATTTTACTAACAAAAGTTATTTAAACTCTGGGGATAGTTTCAGTGTAACTCAAAGGATAGCCTGTATTTTCGGTGAAAGATACCCTACAGTTTTGTAAAAGTAATAATTATACCTAAATTCAGGAGGTGAACCATCATGCTCACAGTAACATCACTAAACAACGTCACATACGCAGCGATTGCGGAAGTGCCACGTAAGCGATCTATTAATGGGGAGCGTGAAATTACGCTCTCTTTTTTACGCAATGAAATCAATGATGAATTCATTGAAAACATCGAAACTGGATGGACAGTCAATTTTAAAGGCGATATATATCACCTTTTTAACGAAAAAGAGGATATGCACGGGAATAAAGAATTCGATGCCGTACTTGATTTTTTTCATTATTTCAACGGTTTCTGGCATGTGGATGATGTGGAAAATAAATCAATGACCATTGATCACAGCATCCCGCCACTCTTTGAAGGCACAAAATATCTGTTGAATATTATTGATACATTCCACGCTAATACAATGAGTTATTCTAAGCAGGAAAATAGCACCCAAAGATTTTTATACTTCATCAGTCGGCATAATGCGGAATTTAATATACCGATCGGCACACAAACAGTACAAATCAGGAACAGAATTGGTAACCAACGTAATGATGTGTTAATCCACGAGGATGATAATTTAATAGATTTTAACATTACGACAGATACCGATTCTTTTTGCACAGCAATCAAAGGGTATTATGACTTTCAGGGCGATGATGACGAAGGTTCAGACAAAGAGCCGACAAAAACGTATGAATACATCTCTCCGATGGCCGAAAAATACGGTGTCATATGGGGCGAACCGATCCATGATGAGAGGTATTCCACACTTGATGGCATTCAAGAGGCGCTCAAAACTAAACAAGAAAGCACATGGAAAACATCATTTGAATTGTCTGCTGAACTGTTTGAATATCCGCTGAATGAAGGGGATGAGGTGCGCTTTGTTGTCCCGTCAAAAGGCATCAATGATTATATTCGTGTGGTTGAAATCAATGAGGAATTTGATGAAGACGGCGAATTAATCAGTTCTGATTATACGTTTGGTAATGAAAATATCAGTCAGCAGTATAGGAATATGCAGTATGATTCTATACAGGATATTCAAGATCTGATTGATGGTAAGCGAAAATTGCCATATAATGTATTGCCCAATGCTGTCAGGGAAGCGACAAACATCATAAATGCCGGCGAGGATAGTCATTTTGAATATCGGCGTAATGGTATATATGGCTATAATTTGAATAATACTCAGGGAGTTACTCGTTATAATGCCAATGGCATCGGATTCAGTCAGGACGGCGGGCAGACGTTTAATAATGCATTGACCTATACCGGTATTGTCGCTGATGCGATTACCACCGGTAGCATGACAGCCAACCGGATTGCCGGCGGAATATTAAGAAGTATTAATAACAATACTTTGTTTAATTTGAACACTGGCAAACTTCAAATGAGCAATGCAGACTTCGAACTCGGTGGCAGTGCATCCATCGAGTTTACAGATACGAGGAATCAGATATATTACCGTCGATTTGATGATGTCGGAGGAATCAATCGAACGGCGGGTGTTGGAGTAGATAGGAGTATTAATGGACGTTTCCCTGTAGTCTATTTAGGGACGACTAACAAAAATAATTTATCATCGAGGGACGAGGATAACTTCGCGGGGTTTATCGCGAATACTAGACAGAGGGAGATTCTAGACGGTGCCGGTCAGTCAATAGTAGGACGTAAAGTTTTTATAAGGAACGAATCATTCGATTTTGATAAAGGCTACAATATTGATATGCACAGCAGAACCATCACATTTCACCCAATGTACACGGCCGAAAACTCATATTATATGGGGACGGACACCGGTATTTTTGACAGAACTTATAGTCAACAAATTAGAGGGGATAAAAATGTGCAAATAAGAGATGCTTTTGGTTACGGTGGTTGGCAGTTTAGTACCGATTGGCGGTCTGGTGGAGCCAATCTTGCCATATTAGGATTGAACACGAATACGTATTATTATCAAATTGGGCGTGAAGGCAGCCCTTTAACTTTCGGTTACATTAATTCGGTTCATGCTGATTGGCTACGCGGTGAGTTGGTTGGCTCTTCTTCTCGTAAGTTCAAGAAAAATGAAGGCGAAATGAATTTGAAAGACAGTGTCGAGTTTATCAAAAATGCCAAAATAAAAACATTTGACTGGATTATAGACGAAGAATCGAAATTTAACAAAGATAATCCACAAACGGTAAATGACAGGCAAGTCGGTTTTATCATTGATGACCTCAAAATGAACAACGACCATCTGGTAAAGCGTGATGATGAAACGATTAAGAAAGATAATATTATCTTCATGCATCAGCAAGTAATCCAAAATTTATTAAACAGAGTGGAGGTATTAGAAAATGGCAAAAAGTGATTATATAGAGCCTAATCAGGAATACGTCATACAATCTTTATCCAATCAGTTGGCTAGGGCAAATATGCAGATTGCTGAACAGGAATCAATTATTACTGATTTGTATAATCAGTTGAAAGAGCAAGGCAAACAGCCCGCTGAATAGTGGATTGTTTTTATTATACGCAGAAAGGGTGTGATTACATTTGATAAGCATATGAGTTACGCAGAGATGATTGCCAGCCTGATGCTTATTGGCACTGGACTGATGACAATGGAGCGGGGTCTATTTTGGATTATCGAGACAGACACATCTTTATTTGACTCTCACCTGTACGCTACATTAAGCCTTGTTATGCCATTGTGGCTATGGGGGTTAATATTCGCCCTCAGCGGGCTATTCGTCATTCTGGCAAGCCTCAAATTGCCTAAGCGGGACACTGCAATCAGCTTTGCCATATTCCTGCTCATCGGCGGGTTGGGCTCATCAGTGGCTTACTTCATCATCACGATTGCCGGGTTTGGCAATGCAGAGACCTGGTTGACACCAGTCCAGTACATCACACTGAGCGGTTTGAATGGGATTTTGGCGTTTATTGGGGGCGTTCGGATTTGGCAAACGAAAATTACGTCCTAAAACACGAGTTAGAGGCAGCTAAAGGCAACCTGCACAAACGCATCAATGATGTGGACAATAAACACACTGATAATCATAACGACCTTAAATTGATGCTGCACACCTTCATGGAGAGTCAAAAAAGTTTGCCTAAGTCGATGGAAAATATTGAGGGGCATCTGAGCGAACTCAATAAGACCATGAGTAATCATAGTGTGCGAATGACCGATATCGAATACAAACAAACCGACCAGGGCCGACGATTGGGCAGTATCGAAGACATGCAGCGAAGTAAGAAGCAGGATAATACAAAGATTATGGTAGCGCTGATTAGTGCCATTGCCACATTGGGCGCTGGTGCATTTGGATTGGCGCAATTTATGTTTTGAGAAAGGAGGTGACAATATGGCGGAACAAAAACGGACTGGACAGCCGCAAGTGGATTCAGAGGTTAAGAACAGCGCAGCCGGTGATTTAATCCGGCACATTGCCGCAATACTCTTGGCAGCATCGTCATTCCTGGGCGTACTGGGTTATCAATTTGATTGGCTCACACAGGACAGCATTAACGCCTTTGTTGTCGTACTGTACGCGGTCGCAGGGTTTGCGTATACAGCGTTTGAGATTTACAAGAACAAGTTTGCGACAAAGAAAGGCAAACAGCAGAAAAAGGTGCTTAAAGATAATAAGGTGGACTGATGCATCTATATAGTAGGTGTATTTTTTATGCCTAATTTTAGATAGGAGTGATTTTTGATGGCTGAAAAAACAGAGCAAGAAATCATGGAAGAGAAAGACCAGGAAGAGAATGAGGGTGTGGGCGAGTCCATCGACACACCTGATGAAGCCGAAACGGCTGAAGAAGAACAAATTACAAGCCTTGCGGCTGATGAGGAGGTTGATGAGTAATGAGTTACAAAGTAGTTAATAACTGGGTACCGTCCAGTAAGTATAATATTAAAGCGACTTATGCGATGAGTCCAAGTACAATTACGGTGCATAATACTGCAAATACTGCATCTGCCCGCAATGAAGTCTCATATATGCGCGGGAATAATAATATGACTTCTTACCATGTGGCCATTGACGATAAACAAGCGGTACAGGCCATCCCGTTTAATCGTAACGCCTGGGCAGCGGGCGATGGTGGTAGCGGACCGGGTAACAGACGGTCTATCCACATTGAGATTTGCTATAGTATGGACAATGGATATAGTGGTCGCTACTCCAACCGACATGCCCAAGCGGAAAAGAATGCCGCTGAGTATATTGCGCACATCCTTGATCAGTATGGTTGGGGTGTGAATAAACTCAGACAGCATTATAATTGGTCTGGCAAAGATTGTCCGCATAAAATGCGAGCTTGGAACAACTGGAATGCTTTCAAAAACATGGTACAGGGTCATCTGGATGATATCAAAGGCGGCGGCTCCACATCTAAACCGTCCACACCTGCAGCATCCGGCGACACGTACAAAGTTCGTAAGGGTGATACACTGTGGGGCATTGCTAATGCCAATGGTGTCAGTGTGGGCAATCTAAAATCGTGGAATGGTCTATCAAGTAATACGATTTCAATCGGTCAGACATTGAGTCTTAAAAAGTCATCATCCGGCTCATCGTCTGGCTCTGGTACCGGCGGTGCTGGGAATATCCGATATAAGGAAGACAATTGGAATTCCAATCAGTACGACACTTACTATGTCGCCGTGGATGCTACCTTTGTTGTAGGCAATACACCAATTTACGTCTATGATAATGCGCCATTTATCAACCCGAATAATCGAGCGCCCTCACAGGCAAAGCCAGGGGATAGTATTGATTTCTTTGAATTGTGTCGACAGGATGGTCACGTATGGGGCACTTACAAAACAGGCTCAGGCTCTACCCGATATATGCCAATAAAAAAATGGAATGGTGGCGGCGGTCAGGTGACTAGTTCAGGGCTTTGGGGTAAATTCGTATAAAATTTAATAAACACTACACTATGTAATGCAAAATCCCGGAGCCCTCATCAGCTCCGGGATACATAAAAAAAGAGGGCGCTATGCCCCCATCATTGACTATTACCTACCAGAGGACGAAATCACTGAATCTGTGGAGTCTGTGAAGGCGGGGGATGTAGTCGCTGAGATGGAGGAAATGAATCAGATTATGTAGTCCGTCCAAATCCACAAATTTATGAAAATCCGCCCCCACAGGCGCATCAAATATGGTATAATAGATATACAGATTGTACTACTCTTTTTGCCGCTCATTAGTGTGGAAGCTAATGGGCAAAATTGATCTTCGTCCTGCAGGAGGGGCGGGGGTCTTTTTTTATGTATTAAAAAGGCCACCTAAATAGGTGGCTGTTTTTCATTTATTCAATGCCGGGTGCTCCCAATAATCATCCGCAACGTCCGCTAATTTTTCATGGAGGATATTCCCGTAATTAATCTTATTCCTAGTTTCTCCATTAAACACTAGCGTCATTACCTCTCTATCTTCTTCATTTCCGTATTCGTCCTGAAGAGGTAGATTAAATCCAATATTTATAATATCCACGTTGTTTATTTCTTCTAATTTTTCTAATATGTCATGCGTCTGTACATACATAGTATTTTTCATTGATTCATTTGACCATCCAATACCCGTGTTGATTCTAATCAACAGTTGTTCTCCCTCTTCAACATATCCGATTTCTTCAATTTCATCGTCAGACTGAATAACGTCCTCTACTACTTCATTAGCTGTCTCTTTGACTTCTTCAGCAGGGGAGGTTTCTTCCTCTGCCTCTTCTTCTGTAGGCTCTTCAGTCGTCTCTTCCTCAGTCACCTCTTCTGTTTGCTCCTCTGTGGGTTCTTCAGTTGTTTCTTCTTCGGTGGATTCCTCGGTTGTCTCTGCCTCAGTCGGCTCTTCAGTCGTTTCTTCTTCTGTTTGCTCTTCTGTAGGCTCCTCAGTTTCCTCTTCGGTCACTTCCTCAGTGGTTTCTTCGTTTTGTGCCATGTCATTACTTTCTTCTTCTGCAGTAGATTCTTCCGTGTCTCCGGTCGATCCAATGACTGCAAAAAGAGCGATTACAGCAGTGACTATGATTTTTGGCGTTCTGCCCCAACTACTAAACATCCACATTAAAACTAATCCGATCGGGAAAAATACGATTAACGTTAGTATGATAAACCAATTCTTTTTGTAAAACGGTACTTTTTCTTGTTCATTCATATTAAATCTCTCCTCATTTATTATTATCTACATATTCTTTAATCCATTGTCGTATTAACTCCGCGCGATTGATCGCATTCGCTTCTACAATTTCATTAAACGCATCTAAATCTTTTTGCGTTAACCTGATAATAAAGCTTGCTTCATTCTTAGCCATGGCCGATACCTCCTTGTTATCTAAAGTATATCAATCGATATACATAAAGTAAAGAGGTATTTTGATATTTTTTCATAGACACGTGACCAATCCGTGACTTTTTAATCTATTTTTATAGTGTTTAATCGTATGGGTGATACCGTGTAAACACCGTTATAATGCGCTTTCTGTTGTTATCTGATTCTAATCGAACGGACTCACTGTCCGTTACAGTTATACCAACGTTTACAGCGTTTTTAAAGCGAAAAAGTATACACGTCACGCTAGAAAAAGCCGTGTAAACTCCGGCACTACTACTCGAATACAATTCGAAAGGTGGTGCTTTTTTTGTCGAAAAATACTCGAAGCAAATCGCTCTCAAATGAAGAACTGACGCGGATTAGGGCGTCCAGCAAACGCATGTTAAAACAAATCGTAGTCAGTTTTGATGACGGATTAGACGCGCTAATCACAAGGTGTGCAGCCCGTGGACTAGCTGATGTCACAATTACGTACTATAAAAGCGAAATGAGAGTCTTCTGCTACTATTTGGCGGACTGTAATACGGAGGTACTGGCGGATATTCATCGGCTATCTGCGCTAGACATCGAAAAATTCGCAAAGTATATGCGCAATGTAAGAGACGCCAGTACTATGCAAAGACGATGGTTGAGAATGGAGCGAATGTGTTCGAGTTGCAGAAACTCCCCGGCCATAGGTCGCTAGAGATGGTGCGCGTATACGTAAATCTATTTGATAAACACATATTTGATGCCCATAAGAAATATTTCCCTACTAATCATCTATTTCGTGATTGAGCGTATTATATAATAGAGATCCGATTCCTTAACGTAGGGAGTCGGGTCTTTTAATTAATTTCGATTTGGGTGTGCGAAAATGACTTCGATATTTTTAATGGGTTGTAAATTTTAAGTATGTTTATCTATTTCATTTTCAAGTATCATATATAATGAAAGTATTAAAGATGAGAATAAGGAATCATGATTAATTCTCTCAAATGAAAACTAAACGGAATGAAGACAGTGTTATGAGGAACATAGCTTTAGGATTTTTTATACTTGTATGTATCGTAGGATCCATAGTTAATATAGCGGAATCGCGGCAGGCGATGTCGAAGTAGATGACGACGCCTCTCACGAAGATTACGTCGCAAGTATTGACGAAATTAAAGAGATTGATCATCCGTAATTAATAAATAAACGAATATTAAGCGAAATGGAGTCGATAGCATGAAACGATTACTAACACTTATATTGGCGGTATCTTTACTCGCAGCATGTGGCGGAGAAGAGCCGAAACAAGACGTTGAGACAGAGACTACGGCAGCAGACGTTGAGGCAGAGCCGAATACAACCGAAGAATCTACGGAGGAGAGCGAAGTCGTACATGAATCGGATATGTCCGATAATCCTCTAGAAGAAACGGGAGAAGAAACGAGGGAGGCGGTTGGCTCATCAAGTGTCTCGGATGTGTTCGGCGAAGATTCTGAACGTTCAGAGGAGTATTCCGAGGAGAACGTTGATGAGCAACCCACAGCCCTTGAGAATGAGACTTTAGGAATACTTGAAGAAGCATACGGGGAGCGAGGTACCGTTTCATTTGACGAAGAGACTAAAACGTATACCATCTTGCCTACAGACCCAGGTTTGAGTGTTTTAGTCGAGTATGTAAGTAACGGCAATTATTCGGAACAATGGGACGATATCGTAACTGCTCTAGTCGGGGTGTCTGACTCCATTTACGTCTCTATGGGGGAGGGTTATAAGATTGAGTATAAGAACCCGAATTCAGAAGCCTTCACTATCATCCGAGTAAAGGACGGGGAGCTACTTTACGATTTCTCTGACGACCTATAACCGAATTTATTAACCGGGGCTATGTTCGGTCATCATATATGGGGATGTAGTCCCGTTTTTTATTTTAGCTAGAATGAAATTAAAATAATAATCGAAAGCGGCGGCAGCATGAATGATAATCTTCATCGGATTTTAGAATTGGCGGAAGACGCTCAAAGCACTATTCAGAGTGGTAAAGTTCGTACACATTGACGACAGTCTTTATCAAGAATACACGCAGAAGCTAGACGCTAATAACGAGTCCTATAAAAAGAGAATCGAAGCTATTCGTAATAGTGAAGATCCCGTTTACAGTGTGGACAGCAAAGCTAAATACGACATTCACGCACTAGAAGAAGAAAGAGACGAGAAAGATGCTTCATTACGCAAAGAATATGACGAAAAATTAAACGAATTAAAAGCGCAGGCAATTAAGGAACTAGCGCTAAATAATTCAGTGACTGGCTCAGCAGATGCCGAAGTAACAGCGACAAAGGTCACACAATTTAATTTCCAAGCAAAAACGGAAAATATCGATGTTGCGTTGAACGAGTTTCTAAAGTATCTACAGTTTGCGATGATTCCAATATCGCATTGATCGAATATAAAAGCTATGCGTTTACCTATCACGCCTATAGATGTCGGTATAAGATCCGTAGAAAATCTTATCGTTTTCTTTCAGCCGGTGAAAGTCCGGCACTACATAATATCAGCGTTCTATTATGTTATTATGAAAATAAAAGAAAGGATGTATATAAATGGAATTCATACTACTGTTAATGTTTATCTTTATCCCGTTCCTATTTTTCATAATGGTATTCGGAACACACAGAGGGCGCACAAATAGAAAAAATACGGCAGAGATTAACGCAATGGAAAAAATGAAAATGTATAGAGGTATGTTAGAAGAGAAGGATATTTCAAACGAAGAAAAAGTAAGAATTGATAGCAAGATAGAAAAGTTAAAAAAGCAGCATAAAAGCTTATTTTAATAGACCGTCCAAAAGTGATGACAGAATAAACTCAAACGAATATACTAAAATCGATGGATATCTTCTTTCCTAATGATTTTAGTGACAGTCAATCGAGCAACTCAAAAAGGTATGGAACCAGTTGCGAGATCAAGGGAAATCTTTTTGGAGGTTTTTCCATTCCGTATGATAGTCCGGTCTGAAAAAATGTCCATATCAGCGGATTGAACAGCGTCTAACCCCGAAAAAGCTGTTAGCCCCCCCTTTTCGTAGATGATACGATCAGGGGATTTTTTATACCGTTAATAAAACGTACTAATTAATGTACTTTTAAAAGACGTTAAAGAGTGATATAATACATTTAAATAATATATCGGAGGTAATCTATATGAAGACTTTAGATGTGCCGTTTAAAAGTATTTCAGATATGAAGAAAGCACCAATGGACGCATTCAACACGGCTAGAGAAAGTAACAACGGGGTATATATCCTTAATCGTAATCAGCCTGTTGGTGTCGCTTTGACGCCTCAACAATACGAGGCTTTAAATAGTGAAATAGAAGCATTATATGATCGTATTGATGAGTTGATAGTTAAAGAGCGTTTAGCAAAAGAGAATGTAAAAACTTATTCAGTCAAAGAGGCGACAGGCGTAGACTTATCTGAAATAGAGTTCGATAAAAATGACGGTTGGGAATAACGTAGTATGTACGTTGTTAATCTAACAGAAGACGCCAAAGATGATTACGCCAAGCTGGACGGCAGCCAACAGACGTTTATATTAAAAGGATTAAAGCGCATTGAGCAAAGAGGTATAAACGCAGGGGAAATGTTAAAAGGAAGTTTAGCAGGATGCCGTAAACTAACGTTTAGGGATGCAGGTTTAAGAATTGTATTCCGACAAAACGGCGACAAAGTCGAAGTAATAAATGTTGTGGCAATCGGTAAAAGAGATAATTCCAAAGTATATAAAGATGCACTTAAACGACTAAAAGAATAATAGAACCTTCGTTTAAAATAGTTTTCTAAGAATAAACATGATCCATACCCTTTGCGATTAAATTCGTAGAGGGTGTTTTATGCCGATTGATATTTTTACATTCAAACGTAGATAAAGGGGGCGCTGACAGGGCGATTTACAAATGACTGTAAATGTGATCTAAAGGCGCATCATAGATTGCATTAAAATTGTTGCATGTCTTTAACCAGCGGGTATATAATAGTAAGACTACTAAGTGGATAGGGTGATTCTGTAATGATTAAAGAGCAGGGGAATAACATAAGCAAAAATTCACCTTTTAAATTCAACGTTGCGAAAGCTGTTTCAGAATCAAAAGAACCGAAGCGGAATAAAGAAGGTAAACTCATGGTTAGCAGAAAAGATATAGAAGGTAGAGAATGGTACTACTATGGCTAATAGAATATACGCAGGATCAATGCACTGGTTGGGTGTGGCATTTGAAGATAGCCCTCAAAATGTCAAAATCCGTCCAGTGCTTATTTTACATACAAATGATGGTATAGTTTACTATTATTACATTACTAAGCAAGAGGGGAAGAACCATCAAAAAAAGTATAGGCCATTCATAAGCGACTGGCGGCAATCCGGTTTGAAAGCACCTTCATATATCATGATTAAGAATCCGCCTAAGATTGCTGATGAAGGCGATTTTAAAAGTAATTCCTATATGGGAGATATTACACAAAAAGATGCCGATAATATAAGTGCATTCATGGATCATCTAGGATATTGATAGTGGTAATATAAATGATCATCACTTTGTCGGTGGTCTTTTATATGTCTAAATAGCCCCTTACACATTACTGTATTGTGTAAGGGGCTATTATTTGTTACCATCACTGTTTTCTTAGGAATATGGAGACGATTTGCTTTCTTTCTGGCAATGCCGATTTTAGTGACTGCTAAATCAAATTGTAAGAAATGATTGTTCTGGACTTTTTACTGTACAGGTAGAAAATATCAACCGTTTAATTCATTGGAAAATTCTTTATAAACTCCATAAAACCAAAATAACCAAGTAAACCTAAACCAAGACCAACAACAATAATAACGAGAATAAGGATATTATATTTAGTGTGCCTATCCATTATTTCACTCCTTAGTCACTTCGGTAACGTTTTCGTCGAAAAATGATTTCAAAGTTATTGAATCAGTCTGTAAATGATCATTGTGAAAACGGGAAGGGCAGGGCGTATTATGATTCAGAGTCTTCTTCGGTTGTCTCCTCTTCTGTATCACCGGCGCCTTCAAGTTCGATGGTGTGGTCGAGTTGTTCGGTGTCTTCTTCAGACATTGGATTTTCACGGCTTTGCAGCACTGTCTCGAGTTCCGGATCTAGCGGTCCATAAGCGACGACTGATGTTGCGGACTCCCCGGGCTCGACCATTTCTGCAGCTGTGGAAACCAGGTCTGCTTCCTCATAGTCATCCGGAAGGTCCATGGTCAGATTCTCCAAAGTGGTTTCCCCTTCTTCCATCAGCTGTCTGACTGCCAGGTCAAGTCCGAACCCTTCCTGGGGAGAGGTCTCTACATCGGAGTTATTCGTAAATTCAAATTCAATGGTTACAACTTCATCTGCTGTCGGTGCTTCTGCCTCCTCGTTATCTTCAGCGGCTGCCATTTCCTCTTCAGTCGGTTCGATCGTTGCCTGACCAAATTCAACTACTGTGTAGTCTCCATTCTCGCCGGAGTATGATATGTCCCCTTCACCGGATGAACTGTCTCCTCCGGTATCTTCTTCGGTCGTATCTTCTTCAGTTGCTGCCCCTTCGTCTGTCTCTTCTTCAGATGAGTCGTTACCTCCGCACGCCCCCAGAAAAAGTACGATGGATAAACCGCCTGTGAGCAGGTATGTCTTTAAACGCATACAAATTTCCCCCTAAATATTTTATATATTTCCAATTATAATATAATTCTGAGAATAATCAATATTATTTCGAGAGATGAAATAATAAATCTGGTCATTGATTGAATCAGGAGCAAAACAGATGCAGTATAGTATTCAAATAACTGGCATGGGGGCGAGCAAAAAAACCCGGGACATTTGTCCCGGGTTTTATATGCCGGTTAACCCGTAAAGTGTTAGACCGGCGGTAAGCAGTAATCCAAAAATGGTATTTAATTTGCCCATGGAAGCCATCGCTGGGATGAGTTCCTTCGGTTTGTCTCCCTGCCACATCAGTCTGACAGTTTTGACTGCGATTGGTATGGACAGGCAGGTAAGGAGCAGAAAAAGGGATCCAAACGGTTTGAATATTGCTATCCAACCGATGAAGACATATATTCCGGCTAAGAGTGCTGCTGTAGTAATTACAGCCAGCGGTTTGCCGACCAGTATGACATAGGTTTTCCTGCCGCTTTCCTTATCCTTCACCCTGTCCCTGACGTTGTTCATCATGTTGATCAATCCGATGGTTACAGCAACGGGTATGGACATTAAGAGAGGGAAGTAATGGACCGTCTCTGTATGGATGAAGAAAGTGATCATAATGATTACTGTGCCCATGAAGAAACCGGCGAATATTTCACCAAAAGGCGTCCACGATATAGGGAAAGGGCCGCCTGTATAGAGGTAGCCTACAGCCATCGAAATCCCTCCGATAACGAGTATCCACAGTGAAGTGTTGACAGAGATATAGATGCCGATGATCCCGGCAATGATATAGAGGGATACAGCGATGCTGATCACCGCCCGGGGCGACATGCCATTTCTGACAATGGCACCTGCGATACCCACTGATTGTGCATTATCAAGACCTTTCTTAAAGTCGTAATATTCATTGAACATGTTTGTTGCCGATTGGATGAGGACTGTTGCAATCAGCATTGCAAAAAACATATCCCATCTGATCGGAGCAAAAAGCAGGACACAGGCGGTCCCTGTTAAGACCGGAACAAAACTCGCCGTTAACGTGTGCGGGCGGGTAAGACTTATATATTTTTTGATGCCGGTGTGCGTATCCGTACCTTGCATTACCATCTTCCTTTATACATTTAGTATTATAATTTTAGCATATTTCATCATACACGATACACAACTATATGAATAAATGATAAAATAGTCTTAATCATGCAGAAAGAAGTGTGTAGTAAATGAACTTGGAAACCGATCAAACAATTCTTGATGAAATCAGGCTGGATTCTGAGAAATCCTACTTGACTCTGCAATTACCATTCGATGAATTGGATATTGATGAGAAGAAAATATTTTCCCATTTCACCGATGAGCTGGGCTCCAGATACTGGTTTCGCTCGAAAGATGAGAGGTATAATTCGGTCGGGATAGGGTATTTGGAGACCATTAAAAGAGATAAATATTCTGCAGAAGCACTATCCATTGAGAAGGATAGATTATATCGGAGTATACAGCATATTTCTGCAAGGGAAGGGATGTGCTCCCGGCTGAGCCTGTTTGGCGGTACACGGTTTGATGACAAGGACACCACTGACGAATGGAATGACTATGCAATGGTTGAATTCCATCTGCCAAAATGGCAGTTTGATCTGGTGAACCGTGAGTTGTTCTATTCCATACGAATTTCGGATGTGGACATTGAGTCCATACTCACCGATATCCATTCGGAATTAAAGGCGATTGATTCGGCGGAGACACCTGCACCCGAGAAACCTGAGATCAATATGGAAAAAGACATTTTCCCAAGCGCCTGGAAACAGCTTGTGGACCAGGCGGTGGATGTGTTGAATGATGAGGATTTCAGGAAAGTGGTGCTGGCAAGACAGCGTCTGATCACTTTTAAAACCCCGGCGGAACCGCTCTACCTTCTAAAGAGGCTGGATGACGAGGAAGGGACTTACACGGTATATTACGAAAAGAATAAATCGGCTTTCATCTCAAAGTCGCCGGAGAAACTGTTTCATGTTAAAGACGATAACCTGATTACGAATGCAGTCGCCGGTTCATCGGAAAGGACAGGTGATGTGACAAGGGATGAGGAACAAGTATCCTTCCTGATGGCAGATGAAAAGAACAGATATGAACATGAACTGGTCAGAGAATCCATTGTCAGTGATTTGGAACCCTATTCTGATGAGGTGAAATATTCTCCCGACCCCAATATTATGGAAAACAAGTATATTTATCATCTTCACACTCCGATTGAAGCAGTTTTGAACGAGAAAACAGGCGTATTTGAACTGCTGGACGCCATTCATCCCACACCTGCAGTCGGCGGCCTGCCAAAAGATAAAGCAAGGGAATATATAATGGCGGAAGAGTATGGGACCCGTGGATTGTATGCCGCACCGATTGGATTGATTCATGAAGATAATGAATCCGAATTTGTCGTAGCCATACGCTCCATGCTGGTACAGGCAAAAAGCGCGACATTGTTTGCCGGATGCGGCATTGTGAAAGGCTCTTCAAGTGAAAAAGAGTTTGAAGAGACAAGGGTGAAATTCACACCTATGTTGAATGTACTGGAGGCCAATAGAGATGAATCATCAGGAATTACTGACTAAGCAGGTATTTACCCTGGTAGATATCCTTTGGTCTCATGGTGTGGATGAAGTGGTCATCAGTCCGGGATCGAGATCAACACCGATTGCCATTGCAGCAGAATTACATCCGCATATTAAAACTTATGTGCACCCCGATGAGCGGAGTGCAGCGTTTTTTGCTTTAGGGCTGTCCAAAAGGGACCATTCACCAGTCGGTATCATCTGTACTTCCGGAACAGCTGCGGCTAATTACACTCCGGCCATCGCTGAAGCCGAACTCAGTCATCTTCCACTCATCGCCATAACAGCAGATCGGCCGCATGAATTGAGGGATGTCGGTGCACCGCAGTCGATCGATCAGAATAATATGTATGGGAATTATGTTAAATATTACACTGAACTCCCTCCTGCTGATGCTCACAAGTCAGCGCTGAATCTAATCGGGACTAAAGTTATGCAGTGTTCCAGATATTTTAACGGCAATGAAACGGGGCCGGTCCAGATTAACGTGCCTGTACGTGAACCGTTGATACCGGATATAACAAGAACCGACTTGTTTTACAGGGAAAAGGCAGTCCGCCCCGAATACCAGCTGACAGACCATGCTTTGACAGAATTAACGGGTACAGGGCTTGTGTTAATCGGAGAGACGATGGAAACGCTCAGCGGTATCGAACCTGTGCTCGATAAAGATTATCTGGCCGTTATTGCTGATCCCAGGCAGCATATCAGGAAAACATTGCACAATACTGTGACGCATCATGATTTGATATTCAATGCACTTGATGAAGATCAATTCTCATACATCGAAGAGAATGTGGATTATATATTAAGAATTGGAGACCCGTTAACCTCAAAAGCAGTCAACAGTTTTTTGTCTGCAACTGAAATTCCACAGTACCTCATCAGTGAACATCAAAATTTAAAAACTTTTCCGATCGCACCTTACCAGGCGTTTGTCGGTCAGGTCCGGGGAACATTAAAGAATATTGAATTCAAACCGGGCGGCCGTCGGTTCAAGCATTGGTTTTCCAATATGGATGCCGCTGTAGAATCACATATCGATTTAAATATCCATCAATATACTGATGAAGGCAGATGCACGTATGAAATTTTCAAGCATACTGAAGCCGGGCGTTCCTTTTTCCTCTCGAGCAGCATGCCGGTCAGGGACGGGGAACGATATGATACAGTGAACACACATACCATTTATGCCAACCGAGGCGCCAATGGTATCGACGGTGTAGTATCCACAGCACTTGGTATGGCATCAAAACAAAAAGTGACACTGATCATTGGAGATGTGGCACTATACCATGATATGAACGGTCTGATCATGTCGAAACTTGAAGATGTGGATCTCAACATTATCGTATTCAACAACAATGGCGGCGGCATATTCAGTTTTCTCCCGCAGTATGACAATCAGGATCATTTCGAACGTCTTTTTGGGACTCCGCTCGACCTTGACTTCAGACATACCGCTGCTCTGTATGATTTCAACTATCATGAAGTCAACAGCTACGCAGATATAGACAGCCGGCTTGTCAATGCGGCCGGCAGGAACCTGATTGAGATAAAAACCGACAGAGAACAAAATCTGAAGCAGCACCAGCAGATGAAAACGGAAATCGGGGATATGGTGAAGTCCATTGGATATTAACTACAGATTCAACAATAACCATAAGCGGGAAACTGTACTTCTGATGCATGGGTTCATCTCAGACATGTCCAGTATGGACACAGTATGCAAAGATCTGGCTTCTGATTTCAATATTTTACAGGTTGATTTACCCGGCTTTGGAAGCACGCGAAGTACCGGTATTGATTATACGATGGATGAGCTGTCTGCTGGCCTTGCATCGCTGACTGAATCACTGGGTCTTGAAAAAGTGCATGTGCTCGGATATTCGATGGGCGGCCGGACGGCCATATCATTCTTAATCAATCATCCCAAAAAGGTGCTTTCAGCTGTGCTTGAAAGCACCTCTCCGGGCATAGAAAATATGCATGAGAGAGCTGTCAGATATGAAATTGACCAAAGACGGGCAGCACATATAACGGATGATTATGAAACGTTCATCAAGGAATGGGGACAGATGGGGTTATTTGATTCCCAGACTCAAATTGACGGGAATCTGCTGCGGAAACAAAAAGAGAACCGGCTGTCGCAAGATCCGCTTGAAGTGGCTGACAGCCTGATTAAATATGGTACCGGTGTGCAGCGTGCCTATTGGCAAGATCTTAAACATGTCGACCAGCGGGTACTCCTGCTGGCGGGAGAAAAGGACGACAAATTTAAGGAAATAAACAAATCCATGGCGCAGCTGCTGCCATATCCGCAGCTGAAAATTGTAAACGGCACAGGACATAACATTCATATGGAAGCCCGCAAAAAGTTTGCTATAATAGTATTAGGATTTTTAAGAGGAGGATGCAATAATGGCAAGAGAATGGCAGACACTCAAAGAATATGAGGAAATCAAGTATGAATTCTACAACGGTATAGCAAAAGTGACAATCAATCGTCCGGAAGTGCGCAATGCATTTACACCGCTTACTGTTAACGAAATGATAGATGCATTCACCCGGGCCAGAGACGATCAGAATGTTGCTGTGATCGTACTTGCCGGTGAAGGCGACAAGGCGTTCTGTTCAGGCGGAGACCAAAAGGTGCGCGGACACGGCGGTTATGTAGGAGAAGACGATGTACCCCGGTTGAACGTCCTGGACTTACAGCGTCTGATCCGCGTCATCCCCAAACCTGTTGTGGCCATGGTTTCAGGATATGCAATCGGCGGCGGCCATGTACTTCACGTCGTGTGTGACCTGACCATTGCTGCAGATAACGCACGATTTGGTCAGACGGGGCCTAAAGTCGGTTCCTTTGATGCCGGGTATGGTGCCGGGTATCTGGCTCGGATCGTCGGGCACAAAAAAGCGCGGGAGATCTGGTTCCTGTGCAGACAATATGATGCAGAGCAGGCAGAGGACATGGGTCTTGTGAACACAGTGGTGCCTCTTGATCAATTGGAAGATGAAACCGTTCAATGGTGCGAAGAAATGATGCAGCATTCCCCAACAGCGCTGCGTCTTCTGAAGGCGGGCATGAATGCAGATTCAGACGGACTGGCCGGTCTGCAGCAGATGGCAGGAGATGCAACACTCCTATATTACACAACTGATGAGGCTAAAGAGGGCAGAGAAGCATTTAAAGAGAAAAGAGATCCCGATTTTGGCCAATTCCCAAGATTCCCATAAGACGAAGAATCCGCCCATCTTAAGTGATGGGCTTTTTAAGTGAGGTGCGTAACGTGAAAACCAACTGGTTACAAATTCAGGCAGAAACACTGCCGAAAAAGCAAGCGGTTATATTTGAGGAGAATTCTGTTACATTCAGTGAACTCCATGACCAGTCCCTGGCACTGGCACAAAAACTTACGTCTCTTGAGAGGGGCAGAGTCGGTTTATATGCAGATAATCATCTGAATTCAGTGATATTGATTCATGCATGTATCCAGGCAGGCATTGAATGTGTCATGATCAATCTGAGGCTGACAGGTGACGAAATCGACAGGCAGCTGAATGATGTCGGTGTCGATACTGTACTCACGACAGCGGATTTCATTTCGGATAAGTACAGGGTGTATACATTTGAAGATATGGAGCAGTTGGAATCATGGGAAATCATTAATGATACTATTGGTGAAGATACGCTATCCATCATGTTTACTTCCGGGACCACTGGGCGGGCAAAAGCGGTAAGGCAGAGCTACAATAATCATTATGAGTCAGCGCTTGGATGTGAAAAACGCTTCAGCTATAATGAAAACAGTATTTGGATGAACGTGAATCCTGTTTATCATATTTCAGGGTTTTCCATACTCATGCGCTCAGTGATCCGGGGATGTACTATGGTGCTCAATCGGAAATTCGATCCTGAGGCAGTATGGAACAAAATAAATCAATATGAAGTCACCCACACCAGCATGGTACCCGTGATGCTCGAGCGCATGATGAAATATGATATGGATCATAAGCTTGAAGGCATACTGCTCGGCGGTGCGGGCGTCACCATGGACATTTTGGAACGTGCGCTTGATTGGGGACTGCCAGTTTATAATTCATTCGGCATGACTGAGACCTGCTCGCAAATCGTTTCAATCGGACCGCGGGACCCCAAGATATTGGGAGGGACTGTCGGCCGGCCGCTTGATAATATATCTTTGAAAATTGATCATCATCAGGACGGAGAGCTTCTAGTCAAAGGGCCGGCGGTGACCGAAGGATATGTAAATGCCGAACTGGAAAAAGAAGACGGGTTTTTCAGAACCGGTGACATTGGTTATATCGATGACGACGGGTACTTATATATTTTAGATCGCAGAAATGACCTGATCATCTCAGGCGGTGAAAACATCTACCCAAAGGAAATAGAAGATGCAGTTAAATCGCTGGATGGAATCAGTCAGGCGGTCGTCATCAAGAAGAAAGATAAGAATTGGGGCGAAGTGCCTGTGCTCCTGTTTGAACCAGAAGAAGGTGCAAACGTAGATTCCGGGAAAATCAAAAGTCATCTTGAAAACCGTCTGGCACGCTATAAACTGCCAAAAGAGACCCATGAAACAGAAAAAGTCTTTATGACGTCTACTGGTAAAGTTTCACGAGCAAAAAACAAAGAAGTGTATGAAGCGGAAAAAGAGCGGTAGATTGCCTACCGCTCTTTATTTTCATAGTTTTTCGGATTGAGCGGTACCGGATCGTATCCCCCGGGATGGAAGGGATGACATTTTAAAATACGCTTGACCGCTAGATACGAGCCTTTAAGCGCCCCATGTTCCTGGACCGCTTCTATACCATAATGGGAACAAGTCGGTTCGAAGCGGCAGCTCGGCGGGAAAGCAGGGGAGATGTATTTCTGGTAAAATTTGAATATGGACAATATTATGGATTTCATTATAATCCTCCGGATCGTAATCATGATACGATTTAATTTATTATTACAATGATAAAGGTTCGGCCTGATTAAGGCAAACATTGGAGATGGTCAATTGCTTGAATTTAAAGATTTTCACGATAGATTAGTGACGCTTGATTTTGACAGCAGTCCGGAGGCCAGACATGTGCTTGCGATCTGCAGATTTAATGGAAAATACCTGATGACCCATCATCAGGTGAGGGGGATTGAATTTCCCGGCGGTAAGGTCGACGGTCACGAATCATTGCAGGAAGCGGTGCACAGGGAAGTATTTGAGGAAACCGGGGGGAGCATCGAGGATTTAAAATGTATCGGCAGCTATACGGTGCATGGCCCCCAGCCTTTTACAAAAGCAGTCTATTTCGTGAAAATAAAAGATCTGTTCTTTAAATGTGAATACATGGAAACCTACGGACCGGTTTTATATGGAACAGCAGGTGACGTCCCCGATGAAGAAAGAAGTTTGCTGCTTGAAGATGCATGTATCAGATATTTGTATGATTTGAGCAAGAAACATGAATTTTTCGAATAAATAAAAAAAACAGCACTGATGTGCTGTTTTTACTTACAGTTTGAATCCGCCTTCGGCGGCAATCTGTTCTGAAGATTTATCGAATTTCCTGAAGTTTTCGATGAAAGCCTCTTTTAATTTATGGGCTTTCTCATCGTAGGCTTCAGAAGATTCCCATGTATTTCTCGGGTTCAGAATATCGCTCGGGACACCGGGAACAGATGTCGGGATGCTCAGACCGAAGATGGAATCTTCAACAAAAGAATGTAATTCGAGCTCACCGCTGATAGCCCGTCTGACCATGGAGCGTGTGTAGGTAAGATCCATGCGCTTGCCGACACCGTATTCGCCGCCGGACCAGCCAGTATTGACAAGATAGACACTGACACCGTGTTTATCGATCAATTCGCCCAGCATGTTTGCATAGGTAGTGGCATGAAGCGGCAGAAAGGGTGATCCAAAGCATGTGGAGAATACCGGCTGAGGTGATGTAATACCTCTTTCTGTTCCTGCAAGCTTAGATGTGAATCCGCTGAGGAAATGATACATTGCCTGTGATTTCGTCAGTTTTGAAATCGGCGGCAGTACTCCGAACGCATCTGCAGTCAGGAATATGATCGTATTTGGATGCCCGGCAACCGATGGGATGCGTGCATTATCGATATGTTCAAGCGGATAAGCGGCACGTGTGTTTTCAGTTAATGAACCATCATCGTAATCCGGTGTGCCTTCTTCATCAATGACTACATTTTCAAGCACAGACCCGAATTTAATCGCTTTATAAATTTCAGGTTCCTTTTCTTCTGACAGGTTGATCGTTTTGGCATAGCAGCCGCCTTCAATGTTGAATACGCCATTTTGATTCCAGCCGTGCTCATCATCACCGATCAGTTCTCTCTGAGGGTCCGCCGACAATGTCGTTTTACCAGTCCCGGAGAGTCCAAAGAATAATGCCACATCCTTATTTTCACCTACGTTTGCAGAGCAGTGCATGCTCATTACATTCTGTTCAGGAAGGAGATAGTTCATCACGGAGAATATGGATTTCTTCATTTCTCCGGCGTATTCAGTCCCGCCAATCAAAATGATTCCCTTTTCCAGAGAGACAATGATGAAAGTAGGGGACTTCGTACCGTCAACAGCAGGATCCGCTTTAAACTCTGGTGCAGAAACGATAGTGAACTGCGGAGAAATTTCTTCAGCTTCCTCCTTGGATCCCGGGCGGATGAACATCGTTCTGGCAAACATGTTGTGCCAGCTGAATTCATTGACTACCCTTAAATTCAATCTGGTATTTTCATCCGCACCCGCATAGCCGTTAAAGATAAAAATTTCTTCTTTTTCATCCAAATGATTAATCACTTTTTTATAAAGATTATTAAATATCTCCTCTGAAATTGGCTGATTTACTTCTCCCCAGTCCACTTTATCTCTAGAAACATCATCTTCCACGATAAAGCGGTCCTTAGGGCTCCTGCCTGTGTATTCTCCGGTCACAGCCCTTAGGGCACCGGTTGATGTCAGCCTGCCTTCACCTTTTCTGAGGGAGCTTTCTACAAGCTGAGAAGTAGAAAGCTGAAACTGTGCAGTTTCTTTTGAAATTAAATTTTGAATCAGCTCGGAATGATTAACCATATTAATGCCTCCCATAGTATGTAGGTAGTTGATGAGTATAACGTTTTCAGGAAATAGTATAACACATTATAAAATGATGTGGCATATTAATTCAAGGAAATCCGCCTGATGATTATATAAAGTATATTATATATAAATTTACTTCTAATCAAGCTCTGGTTCCAGTATATTGTCCACGATTCGTAAATTTCTCAGGAGGGAAGCAATTTATTTAAAATAAGTAGATATTTTTACTGTAAAACGATATAATAAATGTAAATATATTGAAAAGGAGAGCTGGTATGAATAAGTATTTGTTAGCAGGCGGACTGACAGCAACGCTATTTTTAGCAGCATGTTCAGGAGAGGCAGAAGAAACAGCCGAAGCGGATAACGGACAAATAGAAGAATTGAAAGAAGAAAATGAATCTCTCAGAGCACAGGGTGAAGACGATGATGAAACCATTGAAGCAAATGATGAAAAAATATCTTCTCTGACTGAGGAAAATGAAAGCCTGAGCGGGGAAGTGGAAACATTGACCGGAGAAGTGGAATCTCTGGAGGAAGAAAACGAAGCGTTGAAACAACGGGAAGAATCAACTGAAGAAGATTCAGAAGAAGCATCGGTTGAAGAAACTGTGGAGGAAGAAACTGAAGAACAGACAACCGAAGAAACTGAAGAACAGACAACCGAAGAAACTGTGGAAGAAGAAACTGAAGAACGGACAATCGAAGAAACTACAGAAGAAAGTGGAATGGCAGAAGAAGAGGATATACCGAAAGAATGGGAGTCTGCATTAAACAGTGCTTATTCATACGCAGAAATGATGGATATGTCAAAAGCAGGAATCTATGACCAGCTTGTCTCTGAATATGGAGGGAATTTCCCGGAGGAAGCTGCCCAGTATGCTATTGATAATATTGAGGTTGATTGGAAAGAGAATGCCCTGGCGTCAGCAATAAGTTATCAGGAAATGATGGATATGTCTCATTCAGCGATTTATGATCAATTGATATCTGATTATGGAGAACAGTTTACGGCTGAAGAAGCACAGTATGCTGTAGATAATCTGGAACAATAGATGCCGGCAGTTACCGAAGTACATATCAGGATAAAATCAGCTTGTATATAAAAATATTAACGACTGAGAACAGTTGTTATAAGCTGGCTGAAACACTGGACCATTTATGATTGCAAGCGACCACGCCTTGATTTGCCTTCATTATTCTAGTATATTATATGTTAAGTTATCTCTTATCAAGAGCCGGTGGAGGGAACATACCCGACGAAGCCCAGCAACCTCTTTTCCAATAAAGAAAGGTGCTAAAGGATGCAGATGTTATTCTGATCGATAAGGGGGAAAGCGTAGCCTTTTTCCTTTTCCGGGGAAAAGGCTTTTATTTGTTACTAAGAGATGGCTAATAAAATCAAAGGAGTTTTATCAATGGCAGAACGCAGGCTTTTTACTTCCGAGTCGGTGACGGAAGGGCACCCGGATAAGATTGCGGATCAGATTTCAGACGCGATTCTGGATGAAATGTTAAAGGGCGATGAACATGCGAGGGTGGCATGTGAAACTGTTGTCAACACCGGAATGGCAATGATAGTGGGGGAGATCAGCACTGAAACTTACGTGGATATTCCTAAAATCGTGAGAAGTACGGTGCAGGATATTGGTTATACCAATGCGAAATACGGTTACGATTATAAAACGATGTCAGTACTTACAGGTATCGACGAACAGTCGCAGGATATCGCACAGGGTGTCGACAATGCGATAGAAACAAGGGAGGCTGAAGCTGTGTCCACCGGCGCAGGGGACCAGGGGCTGATGTTTGGTTTTGCCTGTAATGAAACAGAAGAGATGATGCCGCTGCCAATATCCCTCGCGCATAAGCTGTCCATACGGCTGACCCGGGTGCGGAAGGAGAATATCCTGGAGTATCTGAGGCCTGACGGTAAGACGCAGGTAACGGTTGAATATGATGAGTCGGGTAAAGTGAAAAGAATAGATTCAGTCGTCATTTCCACGCAGCATGATGACCACGTGAAGACTGAAAAAATATGTGAAGACATTAAGCACCATGTCATAAATGAAATCGTGCCGGCTGAACTGCTTGATGCGGAAACGAAGTATATCATTAACCCTACAGGCAGGTTTGTCATCGGCGGGCCGCAGGGGGATGCGGGGCTTACTGGCAGAAAGATCATAGTGGATACTTACGGCGGATACGCCCGTCACGGCGGCGGCGCATTCAGCGGTAAAGACCCGACGAAAGTAGACCGTTCAGCAGCCTACGCTGCCAGATACATTGCCAAAAACATCGTTGCTGCAAAAATTGCTGATCAATGTGAGATTCAGCTTGCCTATGCCATCGGCCTTAACCAGCCAGTATCGATTGCAGTAGATATGTTCGGCACTTCAGAATTTACTGAGGGAGAAATCGCTTCAATCATCAGAGACGAATTCGACCTTTCACCGGACGGCATTATTGAAATGCTGGATTTAAGAAGACCCATTTATAAAACTACGGCGAGCTACGGCCATTTCGGCAGGGAAGAAGAAAACTTCCCGTGGGAAGCTTTGGATAAAGCGGAGTTGATCCGAAAAAGGCTGAATGATATAAAAGTGAAATGAATAATGCTTTCCCATAAAGAAGCACCCCCGAAGTTGATTTTTGGTTCAACTTTGGGGGTGCACCTCATTTTCGTATTCTATGAATTACATACCGCTGTCTTCGCTGGTGTCTTCAGTCGTTTCCTCTTCCATGCCGCCTGAATCTTCACTTGTGTCTTCTTCAGAACCGCCGCCGCCACCGCATGCACCGAGTACCAATACGGAAGCGAGGCCGCCTGCCATCAGATATTTTCTCAGTTCCATAAAATAAGCCTCCTATAGATTTTTTGCCTAAATATTGTAATAAGTAACCTGCTATTTTCTATATCTGTCTAGCAAGCCAGTAAACAGTTACCCTGGAGCGGGGCTTTAAAACATAAATTTTAAAAAAGTTAAACTAGAACATATAGAAATTATGAAATAGTCGTTTTTGAATTTCAATTACTGTTACCCTTTGCTACGGTTGCATCCTCATCCATCTTTGTTTGATTTTCCACAATTGATTAATCATTTCATCTTCAAACAGGTAGGCCTGTTTTTTATAGTCTTCGGGTGTCAGTTGTTTCGGAAAAACAGTGAAGCTGTCAATCATGATGACATTCAGTTTAGCCTCAAGCTGGTTTTTATTATTAATGAAGGGAAATTCGTCATATAGGGAGACGGCTTCAAAAATATATTCGTCTTTTTGTGCGTTTTTTGAATAGATAATTGATTCAGGATCATAGAATACCAGAATCTCGTTAATGGTTGCAGGGAAATACTTATAATTAATAAAAAATTGCATGTTTACCTCACTTATATAGAATTAATTTTGTTATAATGGACAAAGCCTTATCTGAAAGGCATATTTAAATTATTAATTGTGGAAGGAATTGAGAATAAGGTTATGAACACAGAGATATTCACAAATCCAATTGTTATTGCAATTCTTGCTGTCCTGCTGATTGTGGCAGTCTCCTTTTTGGTCTATTTCCTGAAGAACAGAAACAGGATAAATACGCTTACTGATGAGTATAGCAAGGAGAAGGAAGGATTGATAGAGAAATATGAATCAAACCAGGAAGAGGAACGCCTCAACCACAAAAAAGAAGTATCCACTTTAAATGAAAAATACCACACGGATACGACGTTACTCAATAACAAACTGTCCAGTCTCAGACAGTTTACTGTGGATAAGGGTGAATATCTGACGGATCTGTCGCTGATCCAGCTGAAAGAACGTCTCGTACGTGATGAAAAAATCAGGGAAACGGATATGCATATTCTCTCCAATGTATATCTCCCGTCAAGAAACTATACAAACACACGAAAAATCGATCATCTGGTACTGACAAGAACGGGCATTTATATGATTGACTCCAAATACTGGAGAGGGCATATCCTTCATGGAATCAATGAGGAAAACTTTGAAGAACTGCCTTATACAGAATCGTTTTTCGATCTTTTGGAGCTTGATAAAACAAAAGAACAGACACTCATTTTTGAGAAGTCGGATAGTAAGAATGTTTCTGTCAATCATTACAACGATACGATTGATGAAACGAAAACTACTGCAGAAAAGCTCAGGAATGTATTGAAATTGGAGTATGACATCGTGCCGATGATTTATTTCAATCCAAAAGATAATGGGAATTATTCAATCACGAACTACTCAGCAGATCCATCAGTCAAAGTGCTTGTCGGCGAAGAAGAGCTGGAAGCATTCTTCCTGAAATATGTCTTCCATGGCAGATTCCAGTATACGGTGAAGCAGCTGGATGAGATTGCTGAAGAAATTTTCAATCTGAACCCTTAATAAGATAAAGGGACAGAACGTATCCGCAAGGATTCCAGAGCAGACATTATGAAATAAGCGCGCCCGCCAAACTGGGCGCGCTTATTTTTATGCCGCATAAACCCCTGTCAGAAGCCCCGCAGCGAGTGCGACAAGACAAAAGAAGAGTGCCGTAAAGGAGTGCTTTATCAATCCCTTATAGTCTTTCTCCTCAAGCAGTTTCAGCTGATCCAATGCGAAAGCAGAATAAGTCGTGAACCCCCCTAAAAATCCGAAAACGACAGAGAAGTAATAAATGCTGTCCTGGTCAATCATCGTCACAGCCAGCCCCATCAGAAAGGATCCGGTGGCATTCACAGCGAACGTCCCATAAGAGCGGTCAGGCTGTTGAAAAATCTTCAAGTCAGTGATGACAGCCCGGAGTACTGCACCCAGGGCTGCAAATATCGACATGGAAATGAATGGAATCATTTAAATCTGCCTCCTATCCGATAACCGATGGATGCCAGCAGCACACCAGCAGCCAAATTGACTGCAAAATAGATTAAGAATGTTGGATAGTCACCGACAGACAGCAGCATATATTGTTCATAGGTCATCATTGAAAAAGTTGTAAAGCTGCCTAGCAGACCTGTCATCAGGAAATTGCTTTTATGACCGGCCTGACTTTTTATCTTATGTATAATGAATCCGGCGATAAAAGCGCCTGACATATTTACCAGGAATGTTCCCAGGAAAAACGGGAATCCCATAAAAGAAGAGACAGCAGAAATACCAAGTCTTAAGTTCGCCCCTACTATTGCTCCGAGTGCGATAGATAAATATTTTTTCAAAAGGCATCCTCCAAAAGGTGGTTTCTCAAAGTTATGCAAAAGTTAAAATTCTATATATAATAATATCATAAGTTGCGGTTTAAAAGAGAGGATAATTACATGGACAAAATTATACGGACGGCAGTGATCGGTGCGGGTATCACGGGTATCTCTGTAGTGAATCATATTGTACAGGATACGCGTTACAATGAGAATATTCATATAGATATTTTTGATTCCAAATCAAGGTTCGGCAAAGGCCGCCCATATCAGCAGGACAGTGACAGCCTGCTCCTCAATATTCCTGCGGATGAAATGTCTGCATCTCAAAATGACACAGATTTTAAAGAGTGGCTGGTTAGGGCAGGGTATGTGTATCAAACATTTACGAGCCGCCGGAAGTTTGGAGAATATACATCTGCATTGATGGCTTCGATCGTCAAAACATATGAAAATGTACAACAGATTCATAGTAATATTGAAGCAGTGACTTTTGAACCTAATGAACAATTATACACTTTATATTATGACGGCAGAGAGGAAAAATATGATTATGTATTTCTGGTCATCGGCCAGCTGGATTACAGCGACCCATATAAACTGACCGGGGAAACGAGGTATATCCACGATCCCTATCCGGTAGAACAGACGCTGCACCACATAAAAGGGGAAATTGGCATCCTCGGCTCGGGGTTATCAGCCATAGACTGTGTGAGGTATCTGCTTATGGAGAAAGGAGAGGAAAAAGTGCATATGTTTTCAAGAAGCGGGGAAATGCCTTCGGTCAGGGGAAATAGCTTCGATATTACGCCTGTTTATTTTACCCCGGAAAATCTGGATCGAATGACTGTGAATGATGAAATCCCGCTGGAAGGAATCGTCGATCTGTTTATAAAAGAAATGGAAACACAGCATATTGACTCTTCGCTGTTTTACCGAAGAAGCGGCGATACATTGAAAGATCTGAAATATGATCTGGCGCATCCGGATGAAATTGGCAGGCTGCAATATCTGATCATCAGGCTGAATCCAATTTTCAGTGATATATTTTTGAAGCTGTCCAGGTCCGATAAATCAAGGTTTATGGAACAATATCATCCTTTAATCGATGAAAACCATTCCCCTATGCCCCGCAGAGTGGCAGAGGAGCTGGTCCGGTGGATAGAGACGGGCAGGATCAATGTTGTGGATGATATCAGAAACATAGAGAAAAAGGACAAGTTTTTGGTACGTGATGATCTCCATCTGTATACTGTGGATACAATAATCAATGCAACCGGTCCGGTAAAACGGATCTCTGAAGATGATCATGGTATCATTGCCGCTCTCCGAGAACATTTCATCATTGGTG
Source organism: Salinicoccus albus DSM 19776 (assembly GCF_000385175.1). Classification (GTDB taxonomy): domain Bacteria; phylum Bacillota; class Bacilli; order Staphylococcales; family Salinicoccaceae; genus Salinicoccus; species Salinicoccus albus. The sequence goes on from NZ_ARQJ01000027.1 coordinate 58,310, forward strand.
AAGACAGTTTCGGCGGGATACTTGTTAACGATTCCCACAACGTCATCAGCCCTAAATTCGGGACGCTTAACGATATGTATGCTTTGGGACACTTGACTTTCGGTGCTGATTATATGGCGAATACAGTGAAACTGCTGGTCAGAAATGCCGCAAAGCTTTCAAATCAATTTTTTCTGCAATTAGATACTAAAAAATAAGAATGCCGGGTTTCCGGCATTCTTATTTTTTTCGAGCCATCAGTTTGTAAAGCGCGGCTCCGGCAAGTACGACACCGGTGCCTGCAGCGGCTGTTTTAAAGATTGGGTCTTTGGTTACAGATTTAAGTACGAGGTTGATATTTTGCGGCCGTTCGGCAAGTCTCCGCATAAAATACGCATACCAGTCATTCCCTGTAGGCACATAGACACAAACATGATAACCGTCCTCAGTGAGTTCCCTCTGCAATTCTTTTCTGAAACCGTAGAGCATCTGGAATTCAAACTGGTCATCCGGAATTCCATGTTCATTGATAAAATCGATGGCATTATGGATGATGTTATGGTCATGTGTTGCGATTGATGTCACTCCCTCACCTTCAGTCAGGTGGGTACGGATCAGACTTTCGAACGCTTTATCGATATCTTTCTTGTCCTGGAAGGCAACTTGCGGCGCCTCTTTATATGCGCCTTTTACAAGCCGCAGTCTTCTGTCCTTATATTTATATACATCTTCAGCGGAATCGAACAAATAGGACTGGAGGACCGTGCCGACATTATCAAATTCCTCCATCATCAAATCAACAACCCGGATTGTAGCATGATGTGAAGCATAATTTTCCATATCGATGTTGATGAAAATATTTTCATTTTTTGCAGCTTCAAGTATCTCTCTGGCGTTTGCTGCACAGAAGTCGTGATCGATATTGAGTCCGAGCTGTGTCAGTTTAATTGACCCGGAGGCATTCAAACCATTTTCACCGATGGCTCTAATTATTTCGATGATATGTTCCTTGGCTTCACGCGCGTCATTTTTATCGGTGATAAATTCACCTAAGTTATCAAATGTAACACTCATACCCTGATTGTTTATGTCTTTAATCCTGTGAACCGTCTCTTCAACTGTGATGCCTCCAACCACTTTTTGGGCACCAAATTTTAATCCCATTTTCTTACTTGCATTGTTCAGAAATTGATTTTCTGAAAGATTGATAAAAATATCTCTTAACAACGGCATACACTTCCTCCTCAGTTTATCTAACAGATTATATCTTACTTTGAAAAGTAATGTTTTGACAATTAAATGTCATTATTTTCTGATATTATTCTTCATTTTTGTAATGCGGAATATGATTCACATAAGTTTCGTTTATGCGGGCCATTTCTTTTAAATCATCTTCCGTTAAATCACGTACCACTTTCGCTGGGCGTCCAAACGCCAGCTTATTTGGCGGAATTTCTGTACCAGGTGTTACAAGACTGCCTGCACCGATAAACGCATTTTCACCGATTACTGCACCGTCCAGTACAGTAGAATCCATACCAATGAGTGCATTTTTTCTGATTGTGCAGCTGTGCAGTGTCACTTTGTGACCCACTGTAACACCATCTTCAATGATGAGCGGCATCCCCGGTGTTTCGTGGAGGGTGGATAAATCCTGGATGTTGGTGCTTCTGCCGATCTTTACAGGTGCGATGTCACCTCTGACAACAGAACCAAACCATACAGAGGAATATTCGCCCATCTCCACATCACCGATCACGGTTGCTCCTGAAGCGATAAAAGCGCTTTCAGGAATTAGCGGAGAATGCCCCTTATAATTCATTTTCATATATAATATCCTTTCTGTAATTTGATTGTTATAATAAGTTTATCATATAGAACGATTAAACGAATGTTAGGAGCTTTGCTATGTGGAAATGGGAAACGGACCGCCAGCCAAAAGGGGTGATGGTTGTTGTTCACGATATGATGGAACATCATGAATACTACACGGACCTTATCACTCGTTTCCGGCGTTCGGGTTATCATGTCGTTACCGGTGATCTCCCGGGCCATGGGCAGACCACCCGGGTGAACAAAGGGCATATCAATGACTTCTCTCAATATATTGACCGCATGGATGAGTGGTACAGAGTAGCTGCGGAGTACGGTCTTCCAACCTTCATATTAGGCCAGGGACTCGGCGGTCTGATCGCTGTTGAGTCTGTCAGGATGAATAATTTTCAAATTGACGGCATTGTACTGTTGAACCCGTTATTATCATTTAAACAATCATTCATGAACCGGAAAAACACTCTGCGCACAAGCGTGAGAACCACCAGTGACAGGACACGCTTCAACCCTGGTATTAAAATGAAATATTTCACTTCTGATGAAAAGTTTTTGGAACGCTACCAAAATGATGAGCTGGTTGTCAGAAAAGTAAGCTATCACTGGTATCGTACGGTGATCAACCAGATGAAAACAACAGGAGAACATTTGGATGAATTTCCAGATGTGCCGGTTTTATCCATATTCAGCAGAAATAACGAGATTATTGAACCATATCTATCCTCCAAGTATATTAAAAGAATGGATACCTCAGAGTTGAATGTAATTATGCTGGAGGAAGCGGAGCACAGTATCTTCCAGCGGGAGGATATCGAATTACCGTATTACTACTTGGAAAATTTTCTGAATACACAGCTTTTCAAGATTGGCATGCTCGTATAGAGTGGAGGCGTTGGTCTAATCAATGATTTTTTCTATGCACAGGGTAAAAGGCGCGCTGCTCATCTGGTTAATGAAGCGGTATTCGAGAATCTGTGCGGATTTCTGAGACCAGCCGGATAAAAATTCAGTCAGTGCTTCCTTTTCAATCTTGCCTGCGGGGTGACCGTGATAAACAACGATGATGATTCTGCCTCCCTGTACCATATGGCTGAACAGTCTGCTGATGCATTCAATCGTTGCCGCCGGCTCTGTGGTAATGGATTTATCTCCTTTTGGCAGATAGCCGAGGTTGAACATGGCAGCTTTTATTTTTGAGTGCTTATGCACATATCTGTCGATATGTGCATGGGAATCATGGATGAATTCAATATTATTCATATCTTTACAGCGTTCTTCTGCCTTGTCGATTGCCTCTTTTTGAATATCGAAGCTGAGTACATTTCCGCTTTTCCCGGTAAGTTCAGCCAGAAATTTCGTATCATGACCGTTGCCGCACGTTGCGTCTACAAGCAGGTCTCCTTCATCGGCGATTTCCTCCGCCAGGGTTTTGGCGTATGACAACACGCGTTCCGGCATTTATATCCTCCTCCCGGGTTTGATAAGCATCCGGCATTTTAGCCCCGGTGCCTTTCCTTGCCTATGTGGGATTGTATCATAAAGGCAGTACATAAAGTATGCAAATTGTATCTTCGTTGATGAGGTATAATCAGGGAAGACCATGAATGGGATGAAAGGAACAGACATTATGATAGAAGTAAGAAATCTGACAAAAAAGTATGGTAATAAATTAGCTGTAAAGTCGCTTGATTTTTCAGTCGGTAAGGGTGAACTGTTTGCTTTTCTGGGCCCGAATGGTTCCGGGAAATCGACAACCATTCGGATGATGATGGGACTGCTGGACGCCACAGAAGGGTCGGTGGAAATACTGGGGGAAGAAATGGCTTTAAATCACACAAAGTTAAAGCGGCAGGTCAGCTTCGTTCCAGATACGCCTGATATTATCGGCAAGCTTACCGGCAGAGAATATTTGAATTTCATCGCCAGTGTCTATGGGATGGATGAGGAAACGTATGCTGAGGCATTGGAACACCTGCTGGCCATTTTCGACCTGGCAGACAGGCTGGACAGTCTGGTTGAAGAATATTCCCATGGCATGAGACAAAAGCTTGTAATCATCGGTGCGCTGGTGCACCGCCCGAAAATAGTTTTCCTGGATGAACCCAATGTCGGGCTTGATCCAAAGAGCAACAGAAATCTGAAAAATTATTTAAAGGCGTATGTAAATAAAGGGAACACCGTATTTTTAACCACCCACACCCTCAGCCTGGCAGAAGAAATTGCGGACAGGATTCTGATCATATATGAAGGAGAAGCATTGGAAACCGGCACACTCGATGAATTGAGGCATATTGCAGGCAAGCCAAAGGGCACTCTGGAGGATGTATTCCTCGAATTGACCGGGGAGCTTTAGGCATGATAAAACCAATCCTCACTGTGGAAAAGCAGTCAATGCTCAATTACCTAAGAAGTCTGAGTGACTCTAAAAAACTGATGTATGTCATCGTCGCCCTCATTGTGGCGGTCATTGTCACACCGGCTGCAGTGTCAATATTGTCAATGCTGACTGTTGCTGTTGCCCCCTCCGATATGGACGCACTGATATTTTTAGTATCTGTTGCGGGCGTTGTGATTCTGTCTCTGATTGCTTTGAAAGGCATCATAAAAGAGATGTTCATGGATCGGAATATTGATCTCTATCTCACATTTCCAATATCACCCGCGCAGTTGTTTTTAGCCAAGTTTTTCAAGCAATGGCTGATTTACGCGGCTTCAGTAATGATCCCGGTATCACTTGTTATGGGCATCAGTCTGTCCATCAGATTTGGCAGCTGGTGGCTGATAGTGACAAATCTTGTTTATTTCACCACACTCAGTTTTCTGGTGGTCGGTATCTCTTATTTTCTGGTCTTTACACTTACCCGGATACTGCCGGCTAAAAAATTGGCTGAAGTGTTGTCGTTTTTAGGCGGCACGTCATTTATCCTCATTTATTTATTTCTTTTTTGGGGCGGTTCATCCTTAGATCAGATTTTGACCTATCTGCCTGAATTCGGATGGTTATATGACGGTTTTCTATACAGCATCACACCTGCTGCCGGGGGGATGGGTACTGGCGGATCGCTTTTGGTGAGTGCTGTGATCATCCTCGGACTGAAATCTTTTGTTACCCTGGGATTCAAGTCGGGCTGGGCTGGTAAGAATTTCCCGAACAAAGAGAGAAAATCATCGAAAATTTCAGTATCCTCTGCGGTAAGCATGCTGATTTTCAAAGATCTGAAATTAACGCTGCGTGACTTTAAGGAATGGATGGTACTTATGCCGCAGTATCTGCTGCCTGGGGTAATGATTTTTATCGTATATACCAGTCCGATGATGGCGGGGGCTGGCGATCAGGCATTGTTTTACAATGCCCAGATGATTGGCATATCCATTACGGGGACAATAATCATCTCCCTGCATGCCGGTGCCTTCAATACAGCCAGGGATGCCGGGCACTTTAGTTTTCTGAAGATGCTGCCGGTAACACCCAAGTCGATTGTCAAAGCAAAGTACCTGTATAACATATTGACGATTACCCCCGGGTATATAGCAGCAGCCCTTGCCGCCTATATCATATTGCCGATCGAGCCAGTGATACTGTTGTACTCGGTGCTGTTTATCATGCTCATTTCTCTTGCTGTAATTCCGGCGGGCATGTACATTGGCAGCCGCGAACCGGTCGTAAGCCGGAAAAATCCGACAAACAGACTGGACGCAGCAAGTTCAATCGTCATCACCATCATCATAATGCTCCTGATTTTTGCAGCAGGTTTTGTCTCCCTCTTGTTTATCGGAGATGCAGACGGTATCAATCATACGCTCGTGAATATCGTTGCCGGTGTTTGTGCTTTAGGGATTCTTCTGGCGTTTAGACTGTTGAAAATTGTTGTCAGACGGTACACGGATGGATTCAAAATAATTTATAAGGACTGATTTAGATGACTCAAAAAAATTATATGGAAAGTCCTGTCGGCACACTTGAGATCATAGAAAATGAAGGTGCTGTCGTGGGTATCGGCTATGTGCATGAAGAATCGGCAGAACATACAGATGTTTTGAACCCTGTCATTAACCAGTGTGTGAAAGAACTGCAGGAATATTTTGATGGCGAAAGAACTGTCTTTAATGTGCCCACTGATCTTGAATTCAAAGGGACAGAATTCCAGCAGAAAGTATGGCAGCGGCTGAAGGAGATTCCATACGGTGAAACGATCAGTTATAAAACGCTGGCACTTGACTGCGGCGGACCGAATTATTCCAGAGCTGCAGCGAATGCCAATGGCAAAAACCCGATTTCCATTATTGTACCGTGCCATCGTGTGATTGCTCATGATGGGGGGATCGGCGGCTATACCGGCGGCGTTGATAAGAAGCGGAGACTGCTTGAAGTTGAAAGTGATTAATGATGCATACATTTCATAAGCCGAAATAAAAACCTTGCTAAATTATTGAAAGTATCATATATTTGTATGTATCAGAAGCAGTAGTATACATTTCATTTCAAAGAGAGCCGGGGAGCTGGAAACCGGTATTGGGTGTATATGAACTTGTCTGTGCCGCACCGAATCCCATATTAAAATCAAGCTGCACTTTAAAGTGAATGCGGGTGGTACCGCGGTTGTTCATATACACAATCGTCCCATGCCTTATACAGGCATGGGATTTTTTACATAAGGGAGGAATTTTCATGGCATTCAATCACAAAGATATTGAAAGAAAATGGCAGGATTACTGGGAAACAAACAAAATTTTTAAAACTGAGGATGATCCGCATCGGGAAAAGTTTTATGCACTGGATATGTTTCCGTATCCATCAGGTGCGGGGCTCCATGTCGGGCATCCGGAAGGGTATACAGCCACTGATATCATTGCGCGTATGAAACGGATGCAGGGGTATAACGTCCTTCACCCTATGGGCTGGGATGCATTCGGTCTGCCTGCAGAACAATATGCGATTGATACAGGCAATGATATCACTGAATTCAACCAGAAAAACGTCAACAATTTCCGGCGTCAGATTAAAGAACTTGGTTTCAGTTATGACTGGGACCGTGAAATCAATACGACGGATCCGGAATACTATAAATGGACGCAGTGGATATTTATCCAGCTGTACAATGAGGGCCTGGCTTATGTGGACGAAGTGCCTGTCAACTGGTGTGAGGCTCTGGGTACAGTGCTTGCAAACGAGGAAGTGATCGATGGTGTTTCAGAACGCGGGGGCCACCCTGTTGTGAGAAAACCCATGAAGCAATGGATCCTTAAGATTACTGAATACGCAGATCGTCTGCTGGAAGATCTGGATGATCTGGACTGGCCGGAATCTCTGAAAGATATGCAGAGAAACTGGATCGGTAAATCCGAAGGGGCAAACATAAACTTTGAAATAGACGGTCGTGATGAGTCATTCACTGTATTTACGACACGTCCTGATACTGTGTATGGGGCCACATACGCAGTACTCTCCCCGGAACATGACCTGATCGATGTTATCACGACGGAAGACTGTAAAGATCGGGTGAAGGAATATCAGGAGACAGCAGCCCGTAAGAGCGAACTGGAACGTACGGATCTGGCAAAAGAAAAAACGGGTGTGTTTACAGGTGCATACGCAGTAAACCCCTTTAATAATCAAAGGATGCCAATTTGGATTGCAGACTATGTACTTGCTTCATATGGTACAGGATCCATTATGGCAGTGCCTGCCCATGATGAACGCGACTATGAGTTCGCCAGAACTTTCGATCTGCCGATTGTCGAAGTGGTATCCGGCGGAAATATTGAAGAGGAGGCCTATACCGGAGAAGGGGCACATGTAAATTCCGGTGAACTCAATGGCCTGGGTAAAGACGAAGCCATTGAAAAAGCGATTGAAATTCTGATAGACCGGAATCTTGGAGAAAAGGAAACCACTTATAAACTGCATGACTGGCTGTTTTCACGTCAGCGTTATTGGGGTGAACCAATTCCCGTGGTCCACTGGGAGGACGGTACAATGAGCGTGCTCGATGAATCAGAGCTGCCGCTTATGCTGCCGGAAATGGATGAGATCAAGCCTTCCGGCAACGGTGAATCTCCACTTGCCAACAATACGGAGTGGATCACTGTTACAAGGGAAGACGGTGTCAAGGGACGCAGAGAAACCAATACCATGCCCCAATGGGCAGGCAGCTGCTGGTATTATCTCAGATTTATCGACCCGCACAATACAGAGCAGCTGGCGTCCAGGGAGAAGCTTGAACACTGGCTGCCTGTGGACCTGTACATCGGTGGGGCAGAACATGCTGTTCTTCATCTGCTTTACGCAAGATTCTGGCATAAAGTGCTTTATGATATCGGTGTTGTCCATACAAAAGAGCCTTTCCAGAAACTTTATAATCAGGGGATGATTCTTGGAGAAGGCAACGAAAAAATGAGTAAGTCCAAAGGAAATATCATTAATCCGGATGATATTATCTCTTCTCACGGCGCAGATACGCTCAGACTTTACGAAATGTTTATGGGGCCGCTCGATGCGTCAGTGGCCTGGAGTGAGAACGGTCTTGACGGTGCACGGCGTTTCCTTGATCGCGTGTGGAGGCTGTTCATCAGCGAAGACGGCTCAGTCAAGGATACAGTTGTTGACAAGGAGACACCGGCCCTGGCCAAGGTGTATCACGAAACGATCAGAAAAGTGACCCATGATTACGAAGCACTTGGTTTTAACACAGCAATTTCACAGCTGATGGTGTTCATCAATGAGTGTTATAAACGGGACCAGGTGTCAAAGGAATATTCGGAAGGGTTTGTCAAGATGCTTTCACCGGTGGCCCCTCATATTGCAGAAGAAATATGGTATAAGTTTGGCAATGAAGAGACAATCACTTATGCCCCGTGGCCGCAGTACGATGAAGCAATGATTGTTGAAGATGAAATCGAGATTGTCATTCAGGTCAATGGTAAATTAAAAGAGAAGATGAATGCACCGGCAGATGCCTCAAAAGATGATCTGGAAAGAATCGCGATTGAAACAGATAAAGTCCAGGAAACAATTGCAGACAAAACCATTAAGAAGATAATTGTTGTACCGGGCAAATTGGTTAATATCGTAGCAAACTGATTGAAATGCCGTGATTTGAATTTCTCAAGTCACGGCATTTTTTGGTTGGCATCATTGCCGGCGACGTATCCTGTAACGAGAGCACTTGTGATATTGTACCCGCCGGTGTAACCATGAATATCAAGCACTTCTCCGGCAAAATATAAGCCTTTGACTCTCCGGCTTTCCATCGTCTGCGGGGTAATCTCTTTTAAATTCACCCCGCCGCCGGTGACAAAAGCTTTTTCAATGGATTGTGTGCCATCGGCTTTAAAAGTGAAGCGTTTCAGAAAATCCAGTATTGCCTCAAGATCTTCCGACCTCAAATGATGGCCATTGACTGTACCGTCAATTTCAAGGTGGTTGAGCATGAATATCGCCAGTCTTTCCTGCACTATGCTTTTGAGGATATTTTTTATCGCTCGGCTTTTATTGACAGAGATTTCATTTTCCAGATGATGTTTAAGTTTTCCGGGGGATGTTTCCGGAAAGAAATCGATCGACATCTCGATTTCTTTCGTCTTCTGGCGTTTCTGTTCCTTATAGATGAATTGGCTGCATCTGAGGGCGGCGGGGCCGCTGATACCGAAATGGGTGATGAGCATGTCCATCTGATGTGTAATGCTGGCTTTACCGTTTTTCTTAAGCACCGACAGAGCAACATTCTCCAGACTCAATCCTTTGAGATCGCCTGACTTTATAAACGGCTCACTTGAAGTGATTGGCACTTCAGTCGGAAAAAGGTCAGTGATCGTATGGCCGAATGCCTGGGCAAAGCGATGCCCATCTCCTGTTGAACCGGTATTCGGCACACTTCTGCCGCCGGTGGTAATAATTACGTTTTCTGAATGGATGACATTATCATCAGTTAACTTCACGCCGGCTGTTGAGTTATCGGATGAAAGGATTTCAGCGACTTCAGTCCTGAAGCGAATTTCTACATTGTTATCGTCGAGTGCATTAAGGAATACTTCGAGTACATCGCCTGCTTTGTCTGAAAACGGAAACATCCGGCCGTGGTCTTCCTCTTTGAGAGATACTCCGCGATTTTGAACAAAACGGATGATACTTTCATTATCAAAAGTATTAAATGGGCCGTACAGGAATTTTCCATTGCCCGGGATGTGTGTGATGATCTCCTCATAGGGCAGACGATTGGTTACATTGCATCTGCCGCCGCCGGAAATGAGGAGTTTTCTGCCCAGCCTCTTATTCTTTTCAATCAATAATACTTTCCTATTATTTTGTGAGGCGGCAAATGCGGCCATCAGACCGCTGACACCGCCGCCGACGACAATAGTATTGTACATTCGTTGTGCTCCTTTAGTTTAAAAGTAAAAAAAATTCAATTATAATGAAGGTTAATCTGAATGTAAGAGGGTTGAAAATGTCTGATTCGAACAAATTAGTGCGGGGTACGTTTTTGCTGACTGCCGCCACTGTAATTACTAAAGTTTTGGGTATGCTTTATCTCATACCATTTTACAGCATCATGGGCGGGGAGGAGAACCTTGCTCTTTACGGTTATGCCTATACCCCCTACACGATAATGCTGTCGGTTGCTGCTGCGGGCGTGCCCGGAGCAGTTTCCAAATATGTTTCCAAATATAATGCACTTGGCGCGTATTCTACCAGCCGCAAATTGTACCGGTCCAGTCTCCTCGTCATGATGGGGTCGGGTCTTGTTACTTTTCTGGTCCTGTTCATTGCTGCGCCGTTTATCGCTGAGCTGCAGTCAGCGGCTTCAAGCGGCGGCCAGGGATGGAGTACAGAAGATATCACAGGGATTATACGTGTTATCAGTGTCGCCGTGATTGTTGTGCCGTTTATGGCGACATGGCGCGGCATTTTCCAGGGATTCGAATCGTTCGGTCCGACGAGTGCTTCTTCAGTAATTGAACAGATCGTAAGAATCCTTGTGCTTCTCGGTGGTTCATTCGTAGTCATTTATCTGCTCGACGGTTCGATACAGACAGCCAATGAAGTTGCAGTATTTGCAGCATTTATCGGCGGTCTCGGCAGCATTGCAACATTATGGTTCTTTTGGCGAAAACGCAAGCCTCATATCGAGAAGATGGTGGAGACCGATACTACAGATTACGATTTCTCCTATAAGGAAATGTATTCTGAAATCATCCGCTACGGCATTCCATTCATCGTAGTGGGCATCAGCATCCCGCTGACGATGTTCATCGATCAGCTGACACACAATAATGCACTGGCTTTGGCGGGAGTTCCTGAAGCATTCCATGATTCGTGGTTTGGCATGCTGAATCTGACGACACATAAACTGGTGATGATACCGACAGCATTTGCTTCAGCATTTGCGATTACCATTCTGCCATTCATCACAAAGAATTTCCAGCAGAAAAAATTCGGTGAAGTCCATCATCAGATTAAAATGATGCTGCTGATGCTGCTGTTCTTTGCGATACCTGCAGCGATGGGTATGATGATTCTGTCAGCGCCGCTCTATACTTCATTTTACAGTTACAATGAAATGGGGATTACCATCCTGCTGTTCTATGCGCCTGTAAGCATTGTCATTTCATTGTTCTCTGTGACCTGCTCTATTGTACAGGGGATAGATAAACAGAACTTAACGTTATATGTCGTGATTGGCATGCTCGCAATCAAAGCGGCAATTAACATTCCGCTCATCATACAGTTTCACACGGTCGGTGCTGTTTTAGGCACAGGCATCGCTCTCGGAGCCGGTGTGCTGATCAATCTGTTCATCATTAAAAAATATGGGAAGTTCCAGTTCAAGTCATTGCTAAGACCGCTTACAGAAATATTCATCTACAGTTTTGCGATGCTGCTGGCTGTGGAAATCATATATTATATTTTTATATTGACCATGGATATCGAAAGCAGAATGAATTCTGTAATCGTGCTGGCAGTATGCGTCCCTGCAGGTGCGCTTGTATATATCATACTGTCATTCCGCACAGGGCTTGCTGATGAGATACTCGGCGCTAGAGCAGATAAAATAAGAAGAAAATTGAAGGTGCTTTAATGAGACTGGATAAATATCTTTCGAATGCGGGATCAGGGAGCAGGAAGTATGTGAAGCAGCATATCAGAAAAGGCAGCGTTGAAGTGGAGGATATAGTCATCAAAGATCCGAAATTTGATGTTCCAGCAGATGCGGCAGTCAAGCTTGGCGGAGAGCGGATCATTTTAGAATCAGGCATATACTTCATGCTCAATAAGCCCCGATCTGTCATTACTTCTACTGAATCCGGCCGGACAAAAACCGTAATGGATCTCATCGACCATCCGCAAAAGGGTGATTTGTTTCCGGTTGGCAGACTTGATAAGGATACAACCGGCCTGCTGGTCATCACCGATGACGGGAAGCTTTCTCACGAATTATTGACCCCGAAGAATAAAATAGGTAAGACTTATATTGCAACATTGCGTGATGAGATAGATGCATCAGACATCTCAAAATTGGAGGCTGGAATTCCCCTCAAGGATTTCACTGCTTCTCCTGCCTCAGCCAAAAAATTGGCGGATAATGTTGTCGAATTAACAATAACCGAAGGGAAATTCCATCAGGTGAAACGCATGTTCCAATATCTCGGCAATGAGGTGGACGGCCTCAAAAGGATTGCGTTCCACACGCTGAATTTAGATGAGACACTTGATGAAGGCGGCTATAGAAGACTTACAGATAAAGAAATTGATATGCTGAAAAAATAAGTTTAAGTCACGAACCAGAGGGTATTTAGTAAACATACGATGCAGTATGAGAAAATCAACTACAAAACAAGAGGTGTTTAAACATGGCAAGACTAGGCAGTTTTTTAGTAAAAACAGCAGCACTGGCGGGAATGGCCGTTGGCGCATTATTCCTTTCCAAAAAAGAAAACCGTGATGCGGTAGTTAATGAGTACAACAAGGCAAAAGAAGATCCAGAGGGTTACACCCAGAATGTTCAGGACAAAGCACAGCGTCAGGCTGGAAAATATCAGGAAAAAGCGGTTAACGAATATAACAAGGTGAAAGAGGATCCGAAAGGATATGCTCAAAATATACAGACCAAAGTGTCGGAGCAGGCCAATGAATATCAGAAAATGGCAAAAAGCGAAGTGGATAAAGTGAAAGAGGATCCGAAAGGATACGCTCAGAACGTTCAGGATAAAGCGAAAAGCAAGCTCTCAGGTTCTGATGGGCTGACTCCCCAGGATGAAAGTTCCAGAACTAACAAAATGGTTTCAGAGGGTGGTATTCATCCGGATGAGGAGCTTCAGGACGCCGTATCTTTTGGAGATCAGACTGGTGAGATGAGTGAGCAGGAAGATATGCCGGAGAACGTTGAAGAAGTGGACAATGCCGAAGTGATTGACGATGAGGGCGAGAAAGATGACAACCACAATATTCATGTGGTTACAGATGAAGAAGAAGAGGAAAAATAATTTATTTTATCAGGGAGCGGCAGCACTTAACAGTGCTGTCGCTTGTTTTTATGTCGATTTTTATTTATGATTGTTTAAATAAGAGATTCTAAATATTTTAATATTATACTAAATTAATCGTTCTTTTAGGGGTTGAGCCGTTGGATTATAAAAATTTGGTTTTAAAGTACAAAGATGAACTGCTGCAAGATTTATCAGGCCTTTTGGAGATTGACAGTGTCAAAGGGGAATCCTCCAAAGACGCACCGGTGGGGAAAGGACCGAAAAAAGCACTGGATTATATGCTGTCACTGGGTCAAAGAGATCGGATGACTACAAAAGAAGTGGAGCATCTGGCAGGACATATAGAATGCGGAACTGGTGAAAAAGTGTTCGCCATTCTCGGACACGTGGACGTAGTGCCGCCGGGGTCTGGATGGGCAACTGATCCATTTAAACCCGAAATCAAAAATGATGAAATTTATGCCCGTGGTGTACAGGACGATAAGGGACCGACGATGGCAGCTTATTATGCCATGAAGATTTTAAATGACCATACCTCTGAGTTTAAATATCGTCCAAGGCTGATTGTCGGCACAGATGAAGAATCCGACTGGCGGTGTACAGAGGCATATTTTAAGAGTCAGGAAATGCCTGATGCTGGATTTGCCCCGGATGCTGCCTTTCCCCTGATCCATGGTGAGAAAGGGATTACTACTTTTAACATTATTCAAAAACAGATGCCGCTTGACGAAAGAGAACCGAATATTGAGCTGAAAGTGCTCATTTCCGGAGAAAGGTATAATATGGTGCCGGAGTCGGCGGAAGCTAAATTGAAAGTGCTTCAGAACATGAGTGAAGTCATCCAGTCTTTCGAAGACTTTTTGCGCGTAGAAGCAGCCGATGGCCATTATGAAATTGATAATGGTTTTCTGAGGCTCAGTATAAATGGTCAGAGTGCCCATGGTTCTACACCCGAAAAAGGAGTAAACGCCGGTTTTGTTCTGCTGAAATTTTTGGATACGATTAACCTGGATAATAATGCGACAGAGTTTGTAGATTTCGCAAATAGAAAAATACTGAACAATCAGGACGGCTCGAAATTCAATATGTATCATAGGCACGCGGAGATGGGTGATACGTCGGTGAACGTCGGCATGATTAATTATACTGAAGTCGACGGCGGGCTTTTCGGGGTAAACCTGAGATATCCTGAAGGATTGGATTTTGATGCTGCAATCAATGACTTAAAAAGAGAAATCCTTCCGGCGGGCTTCATTATAGAAGACGTGACAAACCAGACACCTCACTATGTGGATAAGAATGACGGTCTGGTAAAAGTGCTGCTGGAGAGTTACAGGAATCATACAGATGATGACTCTGAACCGTATACCATCGGCGGCGGGACCTATGCCAGAACTCTGGAAAGAGGTGTCGCTTTCGGCGCAATGTTCAAGCATACAGAGGATACGATGCACCAGAAAAATGAGAGAATGAAAGTGGAAGAATTGCTGCTTGCGACTGAAATATATTTAGAAACATTACATAGAATATGTGTAAAGGGTGAACTCGATGAAGATTAGTTACTATAATGGCCAATTCAAAAATGATGATGAAGTTACAGTGGATTATAACGACAGAGCATTCTATTTTGGCGATGGGGTATATGAAGTCATAAGAATTTATGATGGTGAGTTCTTCACGGTTAATGAACATGTAGACCGTATGATGAGAAGTGCTTCTGAGATTCAGATCGAAGGGGTGACAAGGAGAGAAATAATGGATATCGTTACAGAGCTGAAAGACCGGAACGATATAGATAACGGTGCGCTTTATATACAGCTTTCGAGAGGTATTGAAAAGAGGGGTCATGCCTATCCGATAGGTATCGACCCGGTCATACTGGCTTATGTCAACAGCTCAGACCGCCCGCTGGAGCTGGCAGATACAGGTGTTTTCGCAATCACTTCAGAGGACTACAGGTGGTTGAAATGTCATGTGAAAAGTCTTAATCTGCTGCCTAATGTCATGGAAAAGGAACGTGCTGTGCGTCTTGGAGCACATGAGACGATTATGCACAGGGATGGCATTGTTACAGAAGGTTCATCTACAAATGTATTTCTCGTCAAAGACGGTGTGATGCAGACGCATCCTGCTGACAACCTGATCCTGAACGGGATAACCAGGCTTGAGATTTTGAAACTTGCAGATGAACTCGGTATTGACTATAAGGAAGCACCTTTTAGTGTTGAGGAATTGAAAGCAGCAGATGAAGCAATGATTACCAGTACCACCCAGGAGATCACCCCCGTCGTCAAAGTGGATGACAGCGTTATCGCCAATGGGACCAGAGGTGAAATCACAACAAGATTGCAGGAGGCTTTTAATAAAAAAATTCACAAATTAAACCTGGTTAAATAATGTTAACCTGAAAAATTACCAGAATTATTTTTTTTCAGTGAAAAAGGCATCTGCGACATGGATTTCACGACTACTGACAGCTTGTTGTCAAAAATAAAGCTGACATTGTCCTTGAAATAACTTATGAAACCCTATAAAATTTGTAACACGAACAGAAACAGGCGCTATCTTATTTTTAAATATTTAGCGCTTTTTTCTTTGAGATGACGAAAAGAGGTGTAGAATTTGGAGCATTTCTATCAGCTCGGCTGGACACTCGACCCCGTCGGCGGGGCATCCGGCGAAGCCTATAAGGCGGAGCAGGATGGCAGGAAGCTGTTCCTGAAGCGCAATGCCAGCCCATTCCTTGCGGCACTGTCTGCTGAAGGTATTGTACCTAAGCTGGTCTGGACAAAAAGAATAGAGACTGGTGAAGTAGTGACAGCTCAACATTGGAAAAATGGCCGGGAGCTGACCCGTGACGAGATGTGTTCAGAGAGAGTAGCCTCTCTGATGAATAAGATCCATACATCCGGTCCTCTTCTGACGATGCTCAAAAAGCTTGGGATGAAACCTATGCTTCCGGACCTGTTACTCAACAAGATACAATCATCACTCTCGCCAAAAGTTAATGCCCATCATACTGTTCGTGAGGCGATCCAATATTTGGAGAATGAGACGCCTTTGATTGACGAACAATTCTGCACAGTATGCCATGGGGATGTGAACCATAATAATTGGCTGCTTTCCGACCAGGATGAACTGTTTCTTGTTGATTGGGAAGGTGCGATGATCGCAGATCCCGCCATAGATTTGGGCATGCTTCTTTATACTTACGTAGAGCCCGGCAAGTGGGACGAGTGGCTGCAGTATTACGGCAAACCGTTGGATCATGATTTGTTGAAGCGGATGAAATGGTACGCGCTTGTACAGGCAATAACAATGATACAGTGGTATGAAGACCATAAGAGATTTAAGGATATGAATGACTGGATAATATTCCTGAATAAGATTATTAACAAAAATCGGTTTCTCTAGATTTTTGCAGGGATATAAAATATTGTTTCAGGTGGGGAAACCGATGAGAATGCGCAACAAACCATGGGCTATGGATTTTCTTAAAACCAACGATGACCTCGTAGATACTGATTCAGCCTATGCTTTAAAAATTGGGGATTTCTTTAACACAGCCCAGCCGCTGCATATTGAAGTGGGCACTGGTATGGGTACGTTTATCACAGAACTTGCCAGGAGGAACCCGCACATCAACTATGCAGGGATCGAGCTGGATAAAAATATACTGATACGTGTGGTGGAGAAAGTAAGAGCGCTCGACCTGAAAAATGTGAAGCTGCTCCTTTTGGATGCGAATATGCTAGAGTCGTATTTTAAACCTCAGGAAGTCGAACGCGTGTATCTAAACTTTTCGGATCCATGGCCGAAGCACAGACATGAAAAGAGACGGCTGACTTATCATACTTTTCTGAGCCAGTACAGAAACATTCTGTCAGAGAATGGTGAACTGCACTTTAAGACGGATAACAGACGTTTGTTCGAGTACAGTCTCGTCAGTTTAAATCAATTTGGAATGACTTTTCATGAAGTCAATTTGAATCTTCATGAAAATGAACCTGAAGATAATATAAGAACTGAATACGAAGGTAAATTTTCTGCAAAGGGAAACTTAATATACTGGTTGAAAGCATCTTTTTAAGGTGCTTTTTTAATGCCGTGTAATTCTCGCAAATGAATGATAAAATAATAGAGAAATGATTATATAATGTATTGACTGGAGGAGTTTTCGTGGATAAGTATAATTTTAACAAAGAAGTTTCCAGAGCAGGCACATATAGCGTTCAATATGAAGGGACAAAAGCGGTGTTCGGTGCTGACGGGCTTGCTCCCTTTTGGATTGCGGATATGGATATAGAGATTGCAAGTCCGATTGCTGATGCGATGAAAGCACGCATTGACAACGGTATTTTTGGTTATACATTTTGGCAGAATCCTAAATTTTACGAGCCGATAAAACATTGGTGGAAGTCACGTTTTGATATATCACTGGCTGATGAGGAGATTTCATATGCGCCGAGTGTTTTATATACAGTCGGAGAAACCGTCAGGCAGCATTCTGACAGTGGGGATTCCGTTATTTTGACGACTCCAAGCTATAATGCGTTTTTAGGATTGCTGGAAAATAACGACCGCCAGCTCGCAGAATGCCCATTCATAGAAGATGAAAATGGGTTCAGCTTTGATTTTGAAAAATTTCAGACACTGTGCGAGAGGGATGATGTTAAGGCATATATTCACTGCAACCCGCACAACCCCACCGGTAAAATCTGGCTGAAGTCCGAGATGGAGAGGATCCGTGAAATTTGTCTTGAGAACAATGTGTATCTGATCAGCGATGAGATACACATGGATTTTGTGCGTCCGAAAGAAAGCTTCGTCTCTATGGTTGAATTGATGGGAGAAGACGACCCGGTCCTTGTTACTACAGGACTCGGCAAAGCATTTAATCTTGCCAGTATCCCGCATTCCTATTTCATCACGAGGGATCGGGCATTCCGCAAGAAGCTTGGCAGGGTGATTGGTGCACATGGTCTTGGAGCGGCCAATTCTCTGGCATTGGCGGCTATTGAAGCAGCATACACGGAGTGTGCCGACTGGATTGATGCTCTCAATGAGCACTTGGACGGGAACTTACAGATGGTAGAAGATTACATCAATGCGCATATGTCCGAATGGCTGTCGTTTAAAAAACCTGCAGCTACCTATCTGGCGTGGATCAGCTTCGAACCATCCGGCCTTGATGATGATGAAGTTCAAAAAGCACTGGTAGAAATCGGGGGGATCGCTGTATCACCGGGTAAAATGTATGATGTTGGGAAGAATCAGCATTTCAGATTCAACGTGGCATCAAACAGGGAAAGGGTGCTCGAAGGATTGAAGCGGATTCACAAAACGTTTGAAGAAATCACGAAGACTACAGAAGGGTAATCTCCATGATTTCTCCGGAATATGCATCTGCGATGAACTGGTACTTTTCCGTGTAAGTATCTTTATTTACATGGAGCACACCGGTATACACGATGTAGTCCATCCCCAGAAGATTTCTCTTACTGGTACGATAATCAATAGATATGAATGATACATGATCAAATTGGGCATGCAGCTGGTTGATTACGCTTTTGGGATGAACTGTCCGATGCATATTGCACCAGATGAACAGAGGGATTGAAAAAACCCCGAGTGCAAACAGTATTTTAAAGTATCTTTGCATAAGAAAACCTCCTGTACAAAGGTAGTTTATCACAGTATAGGATAAAAAATGAACTGAAAAGAGGTTCGATCATGGAACTTGGAAAAAAGACACTGGAGCGTATGAAAACATTAACAGAATTGCACGGTGCGTCCGGGTTTGAAGACAAGGTGCGGCAATACATGGTGGATGAGATGAGACGGAATTCAGATGAAATCATCTATGACGGTCTCGGAGGTGTTTTTGCGCTGAAGAAATCCGCAAAAGAAAATGCCCCAAAAGTAATGGTGGCAGCGCACATGGATGAAGTGGGCTTCATGATTACACAGCTGACTGAGAATGGTCTCATAAAATTCACCCCGCTTGGGGGATGGTCAGACGATGTGCTGCTCAGTCAAAAATTCCGGGTCAGGACTTCTGATGACACTGAAATTCCTGGAGTGATCGGCAGTGTCCCCATTCACTTCAAAAAAGGTGAGAAAAATGATAAAACTGAAATTAATGATATGCTGCTTGATGTAGGGGCAGACAGCAGGGAAGCGCTGGAAAAAATGGGGGTACGCCCGGGGGATTCAATTGTTCCGGACACTGACTTCCAGGTAATGAAAGATACGGATAAACTTTTGGCCAAAGCGTGGGACAACCGCTATGGATGTCTTGTAGCAATCGAAGTGCTGGAGGCACTAAAAGATGTTGAGCTGGATTGTGATCTGTATGTCGGGGCTAATGTTCAGGAGGAAGTTGGCTTGAGAGGGGCAAAAGTCAGTTCAAATCTGATCAGACCGGATATTGCTTTTGTGGTGGATTGCTCCCCTGCCAATGACATGATGGGCAGAGAGGAAGATATCGGTAAGATAGGGGAAGGGACATTGATCAGGATCATGGATAAGACGATGATCCTTCAAAAACCAATGAGAGAATATTTGCTTCAGACAGCTCAGGCAAATGATATCAATCATCAGTATTATCATTCGCCGGGCGGCACGGATGCAGGGAATATCCATGTGTCGAATGAAGGTGTGCCGAGTGCAGTGGTCGGTATATGTGCAAGGTATATTCACACCACCCATTCAATTATCAATTACAAGGATTATTTGAACGCGAAAACGATGCTCGGAGAATTGATTAAAGGCATCACACCTGAAAAAGCAGCACAATTAAGGGGATAGATAACGGATGAGAAAGCTACTGAGAAGATGGTTTGTCGAGGGCATGAGCTTTATGGCCCTCGGGCTATTTTCATCTCTGATCATTGGATTGATCATAGACACCGCAGGTACATACATCCCATACCTTGAAGATTTGCGTGAAATTGGTGCTGTTGCGATGGCTCTGACCGGGGCGGCAATAGGCGCCTCGATCGCTTACGGACTGAAGGCATCACCACTCGTAATATTCTCAACCCTGGTTGTAAGCCACGCCGCTTATGACATGGGCGGTGTGGCAGGAAGTTACATAGCCAGCATTGCCGCGATCGAGATTGCAAGGCTTTATGCAGGCAGGACAAAATTGGATATTATCATCACGCCGTTCCTGACGATTGTTGCAGGTTACATGGTTGCCAGTTTTCTGGGACCGTATCTCGGGGGGTTCATGACAGGCATTGGTGAATTCATCGTTTTTGCCACAGAGCAAAGACCGTTCATAATGGGTATGCTGGTCGCAGTAGTATTTGGGGTCGCCCTGACTGCGCCGCTCTCTAGTGCAGCCCTGGCTATCATGATAGATATCACCGGACTGGCTGCGGGAGCGGCTGTCATCGGCTGTTGTTGTCACATGGTGGGGCTCGCTGTTACCGGTTATAAAGACAACGGTGTTCCGGGACTTATATCAGTGGGGATCGGTACTTCGATGCTTCAGGTCCCCAACATTCTGCTCAATCCATTCATCATCCTCCCTCCTGTTTTATCGAGCGCGGTCATCGCGCCGGTCATGACTGTCTTTTTCCCGATGGAAAACAATGCGGCAGGGGCAGGAATGGGCACTAGCGGGCTGGTTGGACAGATTATGGCTGTTGAGACAATGGGACCATCATTTGATGTGTGGCTGATGATTTTCATGTTTCATATCGTTTTACCTGCAGCAGTAACTTTGATATTCTATATTCTGCTGAGAAGAATGGGATTGATAAAAGACGGCGACCAAAGTTTACGGTTAGCTGCCGGCAAATAGAACTGGAGGCAATTGTATGAATATATTCCAGCTGAAGAATAAAGTTTTAAAAAAACTCGAAGAAAAAAGGGTTGATTTCAACGCTGATTTTAATCGCGATAAAGAAATGCTCAGAGTAGAGCGTAAAGATAATAACAAAGGTTTAAATGTTTCATTATCCAAAGCGGTGGATAAGTCCAAAAAAGACGAGAAATTTTTAGATGAGATTGTCTATTATATCGATGAAACGCTGGAGCGGATGAAAGAGGAGGAAATCAAGTCTGAGGAAGCAGTCATCTATCCAGTTATACGAGCAACAAGTTTCTATGATGAAACAAAAGAAGGGACACCTTTCGTTAAGGATGAACATACGAATGAAACAGATATCTATTATGCAATCGACTTCAAAAACAGCTACCGGCTTATTGATGAAACGCTTGCGGCTTCTCTTGGCATGAAGCAGGAAGACATCCGGACGTTAGCTGAGAATAACATGAAAGGTCTTAAAATCTCGTATAATAAGGAAACAATTCAGGGTAATGATTTTTATTTTGTCAATTATAATGACGGCTATGATGCTTCCCGTATTCTGAATGAAGCTTTCCTTGACGAAATGTATGAAAAGTGTACGGGAGAAATGATGGTTGGTCTGCCGCATCAGGACGTACTGATCATCGCTGACGCGAGGAACAGTGTCGGCTATGATATCATGGCCCAGATGATGATGAAATATTTTGCAGAAGGGCTGACACCAATTACATCACTGTCATTTTCATACCGGGAAAAGAAACTGGAACCGGTGTTCATACTTGGCAAACAAAAGGATTATAATAAAAGAGGGAAAAACGATGAAACTGACGTATAATAGAGAAAATACAGATGATGTTCTGCTGGTTACTCTTAGAAAAACAGATACCCCGTCTTATGAATATCTTGATGGGGTCACTGTTATCAAAGACGGTAAAGAGACGATCGGTTTGAATATTTTCAATGCCGGTGAGAGGATCCAGCTGCCTGAAGATGTCAACATTAAACCGTCAGAAGCGATGGTTGGAGAGATAAACAATATACTGTCAGAGGCTGGTGCAGACAAAATTGAAGCGGATATTACCCCGAAGTTTGTCGCAGGCAGAGTGGTTGAATTGCAACAGCATCCAGACTCACAAAAATTAAGCGTTACAAAAGTGGATGTCGGCAGTGAAGTACTTCAAATTGTCTGTGGGGCACCGAATGTTGAGGAGAACCAGCTTGTTGTCGTTGCAAAAACAGGTGCTGTAATGCCTGATGGTTTATATATCAAACCATCGGCGTTGAGAGGTGTGGAATCTGAAGGTATGATTTGTTCTGCGAAAGAACTTAATCTTGAAGACGATGGTGTAAAGGGAATCTATGTTTTAGATGACAGTTACGAAATCGGTCAGCCATTTGACGTTAAGTAAAGGTGGTTCATATGGATAGAACAAGAAGGAGAAGACATTTCAACAACAAAAATGATGGTTCAGGTGAAAGGAACGAAAGATTTCGTTTCCCTTTAGATGTGGAAGAGGAAACAGGCAGCCATATGGAGGATTCTTATAATTTTGAACAACCTGGAAATGAACAGGAAGACTCATTTATCAGAGGAGAGCAGAGAAAAAGACTTTTTGAAGATACTGCCAAACCTGAAAAACAAGAAAGCAGTTATACGATCAGCAAGGCAAGGGAGATACCATCTGCAGTCCATGGCACCAAAAAACAGCCAAAACCGGATGAGGAAGAAACTGCTGTGGAAAAACCCCATAAGGATAAACAGCTGCCTGGTGCCAGAGAAGTACCTTCAGCGGTATATGGTACTTCAAAACAGAAATATTCAGATGATGAAATCTTGAAACTGGAATCCCAGGTTGAAAATTATAATTCAAATGATGCATCCGATGGCTATAAATCTCCCATCGTAGAAAAATTAAAAGAAGAAAGAATTAGACGGGCAGAGAAAGAACACAAGCGTCTTCAGGCTGTCAAGGCACGTAAGGAACGTGAACAGGCGCGCTATAAGGATCCTTACAGCATCAACACAAAGCCTTCACATGAAAAGCAGCAGTCTGTTGAAAATATTGAGAGAAAAACAGTTGAAGAAGATTCCGGAAGTAAACAGTCTGCAGCACCATCAATTTCACCTTTTAATGTCGTCATGACGCCATACGATAAGAAAAAGGAGATGACCGCTTCACGCCGGGCAACTAAACGCAGTGGTCCGAAAAGCAGCATGCCTTCAATACATATGTTGGAAGGGGATGAAGAGAGCGAACAACCCATCAGCTGGCCTGCAGCGGCCGAGCAGCAGGAAATGACTGCTGCATTTAAAGCTGCCGGTGTTCCGGCGGAAGTGGTGGATTATCAGACCAATGGTATTATTGGTATATATGAGATGGCATTGGAGCGCAACTTCAGGCTCAATAACATAGAGAAACTGAAAGCGGATCTGAAGCGATATCTTTCGTTTGAGAGCATCAGAATTATTGCACCGATTACAGGTACGAGTAACATAGGTGTTGAAGTACCTGCGACAAGTCAAAATTCAATTTCTTTCAGTACAGTTTTTTCTTCAAGCAGTCTAAAGATGAGAAAGAATGATTATAAATTTGTCATTGGTAAAACTGTGGATGATAAAATTTTCAGCTATGATTTGCAGAAGACAGGTCATATTCTGTTTTATGGTGATAATGAGGTGGATTCAGCAGGTGCAATCGACAATATTCTGACATCGATAATGATGAATCATAATCCGAAAGAATTTAAGATGATGATTGCGTCAGGAAAACATCAATATGATGATTATCAGGGCCTTCCGCATCTTTTTAGTGAACCAAAATCAATTATGGACCCGGATGTATTAAGCAATTTATTGAAGGAACTGAACGACAGAGATAATCAATTCAGAAGGGCGCATGTAAGGAACATCACAAGCTATAATCAGAGAGTAAACTATGAATCGAAAAAAAGTGTGATTGCTGTTATCGTTGATGATTTGTCGACACTATTTGAGAATAATAATCCGGATGCTGTCAGAACGATTATTCAGATACTGAGAAAAGGGAAACCGCTGGGTATCCATCTGATTATGAAACATACGAGACCAGAGGTAGGGATCAGGTCTGATCTCCTTCAAATGATGCAGACCCGTATCTCATATAAAGATGAAAATTCAAAAGTCATTGAAGGCAGTGATCAGCTGAGCAGAGGCAACGACATGCTGATTCAAATCCCGACATCCAATAAGCCGTTGCGTGTCAACGGGGCGGTTCTTCCAGATGATTCCAAACAAAGAGTATTCTCACATTTAAAACAGGTAGGCGGATGACACAGTATTTAAAAAGGTTCGGTGATTAGGTGGAAAAGTATCATTTTATAGGGATAAAAGGTGCCGGCATGAGCGCGCTTGCCCAAGTGCTTCATGACCTGGGGCATGAGGTTCGGGGTTCTGATATCAATAAGGAAGTTTTTACAGAACACCAGCTCAGGGACAAAGGTATTAAAATACTGCCTTTTGATGAAGAAAATATAACGGAGGGTTTTACTTACATTGCTGGAAATGCTTTTGATGATGACCATATTGAGATTAAAAGGGCAAGGGATTTAGGATTTCCCGTAGTCAGGTATCATATATTCCTGTCGAATTTCATGAGCCGGTATACATCTATCGCAGTTACAGGTACACACGGAAAAACATCAACCACCGGTCTGCTCAGCCATGTAATGAATGGGGATGTGGATACGACATTCCTCATTGGAGACGGCACTGGTTTTGGACTTGAAGCGAGTAATTATTTCGCCTTTGAATCATGTGAGTATAAGAGGCATTTTTTAAGTTATCATCCCGATTATGCAATCATTACAAACATCGATTTTGATCATCCCGATTATTTTAAGGATATTACTGATGTTGTCACGGCTTTTACCGAAATGGCAGCTCAGGTAAACAAGGCTGTAATCGCCTATGGCGGCGATGAATATTCAAGGCAGATGAATCTTGATCTGCCTGTCTGGTTTTACGGACTGGGCAGCACTGATGACGTACAGGCGGTAAATATCGACACAACCGGAGAAGGTACGCATTTTGATGTCATTGTCATGGGAGAATATCTGGATCGTTTTACTATTCCGATGTTTGGTGATCATCATGTTCTGAATTCTCTGGCAGTCATTACGATCTGTTATCTGGAACAACTGGATATGGATAACATTAAAAATGCATTTGTCACTTTCGGAGGCGTAAAACGCAGATTCAGCGAAACTTTCGTCAATGATATGGTGCTTGTTGACGATTATGCGCATCATCCAAGAGAAATTAAAGCGACGCTTGAAACTGCGAGAAAAAAATATGACGGCAGGGAGATTGTCTCAGTTTTCCAGCCGCACACTTTTTCACGGACAGAAAAATTCTTAGAAGATTTTGCAGCGGCGCTGGCAGAATCCGATAAAGCTTATATCGTTGATATATTCGGCTCGGCACGAGAAGAATCCGGCGATCTGTCAAGCGATGATCTTGTGAGTCTGATACCAGGTTCTGAACTGCTTTATGAAGCGGAGCTGAGCAGACTGAATAGTCATGCAGGCGCTGTAATAATATTTATGGGTGCCGGTGATATTCAGAAATATGAGAAACGTTTTACAGAGCTGCTTTCCTGATTCCAGATACCGATGTTTACCAACTGCAAATTAGGGTTATTTTATAGAGTGAAAACAAAACAGAAAATTGATGGAGGCGTTAGAATGGATTGGCAAATAATTTTATACATTGCCGCAGGTGTTGCTGCATTGGCATTACTTATTTTGGCTATAGCATTAGCAGTTGTACTGTTTTCGGTTAAAAAGAACCTGGACCATGTAGCGAAGACACTGGATGGTGTTGAGGGTCAGATACAAGGGATTACCAGGGAATCCACAGACTTGCTGCATAAGTCCAACCGGCTTGCAGAAGATGTACAGGGGAAATCAGCGAAATTGAACTCTGTGGTTGATGCAATACAGGGAATCGGAAATTCAGTTTCCACACTGAACGAATCTGTCGATAGAGTAACAAATTCTATCACTTATAATATTTCACAAAATGAAGAAAAAATTTCACAGGTAGTCCAGTGGTCAAACGTTGCCATGGAAGTTGCAGATAAATGGCAAATGAGACAGAAGCGTAACAAAGCATATACAGGAAATACGCAGGCATCAGAAGAAACTGGTTCTGAAAACCTTCCAGAGGAAGTAAACAGATCTGTAAGCAGGGAAAACAATCTGGATGAAGATCGTATAAACGCCGGAATTAACAACAGTAAGCGATAGGAGGTCTTCAATTATGGAAACTTACAATCGGGATCGGCATCTGCATGGCGTAGAGGAATATGAAGAACAGATTCATCAGACGACCGGGAGAGACTTTTCAATAGGTCTTGCAATCGGGCTGCTCTTCGGTACCATCGGAGGGCTTTTGCTGGCGCCTAAATCAGGTGATGATTTAAGGGATGACATTACAGACCAGGCAGATAGATTCTCTAAAAACTTCAGCAGTGAGGACAGCGATGCCACAATCAAAGAGAGAGCTAAAGAGAAGACGGAGGAACTGCGCACTAAATTGAAAGAAAAACAGGGCGAAGTGACTGCTAAAAAAAGTGAGTTAGAAGAGAAAAACCGCATTAAATCGATTGATAAAACGGACATGGAAGCTCAAAAAGAAGCAATTCAGGAAGAAGTTCAGGAAGAATATACAGATGACCCAAGAACAATAGACATGGCCAAGTATGCAGAGAAAGATGATGAGAAAAAGGAATAGCATATTCCTAAATCTAACCGCATGTCTCATGCGGTTAGATTTTTTTTGAAACAAGTGTCTTATCTTGCATAAATGCAATTAAGGCTTTCGCCCTCAAGGTTTGGCGAAAAGACACTTTTCCTATATACAATTAGCAAAGCATAATTAATGATGTCGAAATTCATTAATTCATGTTATTATTATACAAAAAGCGTTTCCATTAGGAATGGCGGGGGTGCAATATGACAGTTACAATATATGATGTTGCCAGAGAAGCAAAGGTTTCAATGGCCACAGTATCAAGAGTCTTGAATGGTAATCCAAATGTGAAGCCTGAAACTCGAAAAAAAGTAAAAGATGTAATTGAAAGACTGAACTACAGACCTAATGCCGTTGCACGCGGTCTTGCGAGTAAAAAAACAACAACAATCGGAGTAATCATACCAGATATATCCAATCTTTATTATTCATCATTGGCGCGAGGTTTGGATGATATTGCAGAAATGTATGATTACCAGACAATAATCACAAATACCGAGAATAATCCAGAAAAAGAAAGGGATTCATTTCTAAGCCTTGTAAGTACACAGGTGGATGGTGTGGTTTTTCTTGGCGGCACTTTAAATGAAGAAACGCTTACTGATATCAAAGAGTCACATGTACCGGTTGTTATCTGTGGTACAAGTGAGAAGGATAAAAATCTGCCCTCGGTGAATATCGATTATTTCGAAGCGATCAGGGAAGTAGCCGATAAGTTTCTCAAAACGGGCATATCAAGGATTGCATTTGTCAAAGCGTCTTATTCTGAGCAGCTGGAACAACATATAGAAGAAGGGATCAAAGCAGCTTACAAATATAATAAACAAAATGATTCAGACAGCCTTGTGCTGACGACCGGACCGGATTACCAGTCAGGAAAAGACATATTTGAAAAAATTGATACTCATAAGGCGGAAGCAGTGATTACGATGAGTGATGAAACAGCCATCGGTATTATGCATAGCGCGTCGGATTATGGGTTGGATATACCGGGGGATATTCAGATATTGAGCTGCAGCAACACAAGGCTTGTAGATATGGTCAGACCGTCGTTATCCAGTATTGCACTGCCGCTGTATGATATTGGTGCAGTGGGGATGAGGCTGTTGACAAAGTACATGAAAGAAGAAACAGTGGATGAAGCGAACGTTATTCTGCCTTATAAAATTGAGTATCGGAAAACGACACGATAAAAGTTAGAAGCCGGATCACATTTGTGATCCGGCTTCTAACTCTCTATATGCATAATTGCCCTGTCCAAGGTGCTCTGATTTTTTTCATTGATTTCATGACGACGGGGGATTTCTTTATAATCATTTAGATCGTCCTCCCAGTCATAAGGAAAATCGACCGGACATCTGTCTTCATATTGATAGATGAATTCTTCCGGAAGCCGGCCTCTTGGCGGCGCTTCACCAATCATGCTGAACCAGATTTGTGACCAGAGACGGGGGACCTGCCATATATTGTATCCCCCGCCCCCTACAGCAATCCATTTTCCCTGCGTATATTTATCCGCCATCTGAGCAACGAATCTTGGTATTTCTTCGTAAGATCTTGAAGTGAGTGCAAGATGTGTCATGGGATCTCTGTAGTGTGAATCAACTCCGTTCTGGCTGATAATGATATCAGGTTTGAATTTTTCAATTGCAGCTGACAGGCTCGCTTTGAACGATTGGATGAAAGATTCATCCTCTGTAAACGCGTCTATCGGGATATTGACTGCAAATCCGAAGCCACTCTCCGTTCCACGCTCGGTTACACTGCCTGTACCCGGGAAAAGGTACCTTCCGGTTTCATGGATGGAATAAGTCATCACCTGATTAGTATCATAGAAAATCCACTGCACCCCGTCTCCATGATGCGCATCAGTATCTACATACATCACCCGCTGATTATATTTGGTGCGCAGATATTCGATAGCTACAGCGGAGTCATTATAAATACAAAACCCGCTGGCTCTGCCGCTAAAACCATGATGCAGGCCGCCGGCCAGACTCAGGGCTTTGTCTGCACGGCCCTCCATTACAGCATCCACAGCACTTAATGTCGCACCGACCAGCATTTTACTTTTTTCATGCATATGATCAAAAGCTGGAGTATCTTCAGTGTTCAAACCATAGCTTTCCATCTTTTCCGGTGGGAGGCTGCCTTTTCCGGCCAGTTTAACCCCTTCGATAAAATCCGGTTTATGAACAAGCATCAGTTCTTCGTCGCTTGCCGGTCTCGGTTGTATAATACTGCTGTCATCGAGGAACCCTGAAGATTTCAACAAATCGGTCGTCATTTTGAGTCTCATCTGATTGAAAGGGTGGGTGGAGTTAAAGCGGTATTTAAGCAATGAATCGTCGTAGACAAATAACGGCTTTTTCATGGTTCCGCAGACATTGGGTTCACCACAGTAAACCCTTTTTCATTTAATTTTTCGATTGCTTTTGCCGGATTCATCGCCTGCACCCTCAGGACAATTGTCTTATACCCTTTTTTCTCCTTATCCCTGTAGACAGATATACTGATAATTTTAATATTCAAATCCTTGAATACTTTGCCGATATCATGAATCACGCCTGTGCGGTCTTCGATATTTATCTCTATAATAGATCCCGGTTCGGTGATTCCTGTAAGTTCCAGATAAGTATTCAGCATATCTTTCTGGGTTACTATCCCCACAATTTGACTGTTTCTGATGACTGGTATTGCACCGATTGCATAATGATAAAAATCCAGTGCGATCTCCTCCACAAAATCGAGCGGATGACAGTAGGTAACACGTGTTCTCATGATCTGTGATAATGGAACTTTCAAATTAAAATCCGGATCTTCATCTGAAAGCATTGAGGGCAGTGTCAGTTTGATGTCCCGGTCGGAGATGATGCCGGCCAGCTTTTGTGACGTATTTATAATCGGTATATGCCGAAATGAGTGCTTGCTCATCATATTCATCGCATCTTCAATCGTATGTTCCGGAGTCAGTACACGCACCGGTGAAGTCATAATTCTTTCGACGAGCATCTGAATTCCTCCCTAATATTAAAAGAAAAATCTGTTTTTAAACCGAATTTTATCGAATTCAATCATCTGGTCATTAGTAATGTGCCTGCCAATTCTGGCCATCAGTGTGTTGGCAGGATGCCCGGTAATCTCCGGGTCATTGGTCTGAAAGACTTCGAAGCCGCTGAAGGCCATCAGTCTGATCATCAATTCTTTATATTCGTAAACATCAAGACCGCTGTTTTTTAAATCCCAATGCCAGTAGTACTCAGTTGTGATAATAATATAATTTTCAACGAAGTCATCTTTCATTGCATGCTGGAGCATTTTTTTACCAAGGCCGTAACTGCGGTAATCAAGGCTGACTTCCACAGCACCGAGTTCCATGATATAGGGAAGGCTGCCGTCAGACCATCGTTCCAGCGGATCAGGATGAAGGAAAGTAACATAACCAACAATGTGGCTGTCTGTCCTGACGATTATAATTCTTCCTTCTTCAAGATCGGCTATTTCTATGATTGCTTCAAATTGATCCCGTGGCGGTCTGAAAGCGTCAAGCCCTTCATCATAAGTCAGTTTTTCAAGCTCACTTCCTGACAGCGGTCCTTCTATGACGAAAGTCTGGCCATTTGTATCGTATTTCTCTTTAAAATAAGTTTTTATATGACGCAATAGAAGCCCTCCTGGATATTTCGTTTAAATATTTTGAAAAGTGGCTCACCATTATTATATAATAAACAATGTAAAGAGAAAATACAAAAGGGGAGTTATATTTATGAAGGTAGAACTTTATGAAGCAACAGATCAGAATCCTAATCTAAAAAATTATGAGGAAGCTGTTAAAAATTTTGATTGGGCGGAAGTTGAAAAAAACTTTTCCTGGTATGAGACCGGTAAGTTCAACATGGCTTATGAAGCGATCGATAAGCACGTTGAAAAAGGGCTGGGAGACAAAATGGCTCTCCACTATAAAAACGGGGACAATGTATCTTCATACACATACAAAGATTTAAAAGCGTTTTCTAATAAAGCGGCTAATGTCTTGAAAGATGAAGCCGCTGTTGAAAAAGGCGACCGTGTATTCATTTTTATGTCCCGGAGCCCGGAATTATACTTTGCTCTGCTTGGCGCACTCAAGATCGGGGCCATTGTGGGGCCGTTATTTGAAGCATTTATGGAGAAGGCTGTTAAAGACCGCCTGGAAAACAGTGATGCCAAAGTCATTGTTACGACACCCGATTTGCTGCCCCGTATTCCGCTCGATGATCTGCCAAGCCTTGAAAAAGTAGTCGTTGTCGGTGATGGTGCCGATGACAGGCATATTGACTTCGATAAAAGTATGGAGCAGGCATCTGATGCGTTCGATATTGAGTGGCTTGATAAGGAAGATGGCATGATTCTTCACTATACAAGCGGTTCAACGGGACAGCCGAAAGGTGTGCTGAATGTTCAGTATGCGATGGTCCAGCAATATATTACAGGTAAATATGTGCTGGATTTAAAAGAAGATGACGTCTATTGGTGCACAGCAGATCCTGGATGGGTGACCGGTACGGCCTACGGTATATTTTCACCATGGCTGAATGGAGTGACAAATGTTGTCGTCGGCGGCAGATTCTCTCCAGAAGCATGGTACGGTGCGCTGCAAGACTTGAATGTTACCGTATGGTATACTGCTCCGACAGCATTGCGCATGCTGATGGGCGCAGGAGATGAAATTGTCAAAGACTATGATTTATCAAGCCTGCGCCACATCCTTTCAGTCGGCGAGCCATTAAACCCGGAAGTGGTTAAATGGGGGATGAAAGTATTCAACTTAAGAATTCATGATACATGGTGGATGACTGAAACAGGCGGCCACATGATTGTCAACCTCCCTTCAATGGATATTAAAGCCGGCTCCATGGGGAAACCAATTCCCGGTACCGAGGCGGCAATTGTTGATGACGAAGGTAACGAACTGCCGCCCAATCGGATGGGTAACCTTGCGCTGAAAAAGGGATGGCCGGGCATGATGCGTACGATATGGAATAATGAGGAAAAATATAATTCCTACTTTATCGGTGATTGGTATGTATCGGGCGATTCCGCCTATAAAGATGAAGATGGATATTATTGGTTCCAGGGACGTGTGGATGATGTGATCATGACAGCCGGTGAACGGGTCGGTCCGTTTGAAATCGAATCCAAACTCGTTGAACATCCTGCAGTTCAGGAGGCGGGTGTCATCGGTAAGCCCGATCCTGTACGCGGGGAAATCGTTAAAGCATTCATTGCTGTCGGTGAAGGTTATGAACCCACGGATGAACTGAAAGAAGAAATCAGAAAATTTGTCAAAGAAGGTCTGGCGGGACATGTAGCTCCGAAGGAAATTGATTTTAAAGACAAATTGCCGAAAACAAGAAGCGGAAAAATTATGAGACGTGTATTAAAGGCGTGGGAGCTTGAGCTGCCTGCTGGAGACTTGTCATCAATGGATGACAATTAATATTAAAAGTGCCTCCATTGTTACGATGGGGGCATAGATTTTATAAGTATTTTATAATAGGCATGAGATTGTGTTTTCTTTTAAATAATTAAAAGTATAGGAGATGACATTATGGCACATTTAACTGATCAGGAAATCGCTGCACAGACAACTATGCAGCCCATCCAGAATATTGCGGATAAAGCGGGTATCTCCCGGGATGCAGTTGAAATGTACGGCAATTACAAAGCCAAAGTAGACATAAACCAGATTGAAGGCAATGAAAAGGAATCGAAGGTTGTACTTGTCTCTGCGATGAATCCGACGCCGGCCGGCGAAGGCAAATCCACATGTACAGTAGGGCTTGCCGATGCATTCAACAAGCTCGAAAAAAATGTCATGGTAGCACTCCGTGAACCCTCACTTGGTCCTGTAATGGGGATAAAAGGAGGGGCAACCGGCGGCGGCCGCTCACAGGTGCTTCCAATGGAAGAAATCAACCTGCATTTTAATGGTGACCTGCACGCAATTACCACTGCAAACAATGCACTGGCCGCATTTATCGATAACCACATTCATCAGGGCAATCAGCTGGGTATTGACCCCCGCAGAGTCACATGGAAACGTGTGATGGATATGAATGACCGTGCACTGAGACAAGTTGTTGTCGGACTTGGCGGTGTTTCGCGCGGTGTTCCAAGGGAAGACGGATTCGATATTACTGTAGCAAGTGAAATCATGGCGGTACTCTGTCTTTCCAATGATATCGCTGATCTGAAGAAAAAGCTTG
This sequence comes from Salinicoccus albus DSM 19776, assembly GCF_000385175.1. GTDB lineage: Bacteria > Bacillota > Bacilli > Staphylococcales > Salinicoccaceae > Salinicoccus > Salinicoccus albus. The sequence continues at coordinate 91,467 of NZ_ARQJ01000027.1, forward strand.
CAGACATCGTTTTTGGCTATACTTACGATAAAGAACCTGTCACTGTCGGCCAGCTTGAAGTCGAAGGTGCGCTTGCACTGCTGCTTAAGGAAGCGATAAAACCTAATCTGGTACAGACAATGGAAGGCACCCCCGCGCTTGTCCACGGGGGGCCGTTTGCCAATATTGCCCATGGATGCAACTCATTGATAGCAACAAACACTGCGAGGAAACTTTCAGATATTGTCGTTACGGAATGCGGCTTCGGTTCTGATTTAGGCGGTGAAAAATTCATGGATATTAAAGCCAGAAAAGGTGGTTTTGAACCGGATGCAATCGTTCTTGTAGCTACAATTCGTGCACTTAAGATGAATGGCGGTGTGGCGAAAGGAGATCTTGGGGACAAAAATGTAGAAGCGCTGAAAACGGGTATTACAAATCTGGAAAAACATATTGAAAACGCACGTAAATTCGGCGTGGAACCAATCATCGCACTAAATGACTTCGTCACTGATGATGATGATGAAAGAAATTATGTGCTCGATTGGTGCCGGGCGCATGATGTCCGTGTTGCACTGACTAAAGTCTGGGAACATGGCGGTGCAGGCGGTGTTGATCTTGCAGAGCAGGTGCTTGAAGTACTTGATACAAAACAAAACTTCCATTATCTGTATGAAAATTTCCTGCCTGTCGATCAAAAAATCGAAAAAATTGTCACAGAAGTATACGGTGGAGATGGGGTAGATTTCACAGATAAAGCAACAAAGCAGCTGGCTGATATTGAAAATAACGGCTGGGGAGACTACCCGGTTTGCATGGCTAAAACCCAGTATTCACTTAGTGATGACCCCTCCCTGCTGGGCAGACCTTCAGGATTTAAGGTCTCTGTAAAAGAAGTAATCCCCAAGACCGGAGCAGGCTTTGTCATAGCACTTACAGGTGATATCATGACCATGCCCGGTCTGCCTAAGACACCCTCTGCTGTTAAGATGGATGTGGATGCAGAAGGCAATTCACAAGGATTGTTCTAAAATAATAAATTAAAGCAAAAAATCGAGCCGGAAACCCGGCTCGATTTTTTATCTAGTTGCTGTCATCATCATCATCATCAGAATCCGAATCTGAATCTGAATCTGAATCTGAATCTGAATCGGAATCTGAATCGGATTCTGAGTCCTCATCGCTGCTGTCACTATCACCGACTGAATATCTGTCATCATAGCTGTTTGTTACTGTTCCTTCAAGGTCTGAGCTGCTGAGTTCAGAGTCAAACGGCGCTCCCATCCTGTTTTGAATCGCCGAATCATCTAAACTGTCCTTGTCCGTCAGCTGCGTATCTTCTGCAACCAGTCCTTCAATAGGATCATCCAGATCTTCTTCACAATCAGATTCTGTTTCCATGGTCAGTGCGCAGTATTCAACTTCTCTCACTGAATCCGGCCTTGAGAATGACTGGTTTGCCCCCATTTCTTCAGGAGCGGTGTTACTGAGTGCAGATGCCATATTTCTCCAGTTATAAATTTGGTGGTGCTGTTCCTCATCCTGACTTGACACCTGGGGAATCTGTCTGTCGTAACCCATCCATACGCCAAGTGTCACTTTAGGATTGTAACCCATAAACCATGAGTCGTGGAAATTGTTCGACGTACCGGTTTTGGCTGACCAGTCGTACGTGTCGTTGACACTGTTGTAATAGTCACTGATATAGTATGCAGAACCTGTTACAAAGGATTCCTGAAGCATATCACTCATAAGGTATGCGGTTGAATCTTTGAAAACTTCGTTTGTCTCATTTTCATGTTCATAGATGACTTCACCATCGGGACTTGTAATGGATTCAATCATATAACTCTCTGCCATATCACCGCTGTTGCCGAATGTGGAAAATGCGTTCACGTTGTCTTCAACAGACATATTATTCGTACCGAGCGGCAGTGATGGGTTTAGTGTATTCTCGTCCGAATACGAGTTGTCAGAGAGCGGTATACCCATATCTTGGAAATATTGCTGTGGATTGTTCTCCCTGACCTGTGACCATAATCTGAGCGTACTCAGGTTATATGAATTGCTCAATGCATGTTTTGCAGAGACTAATCCGTATTCTTCATCCACATCGTAGTTTCTGGGACTGTATGATTCATCTGGATTATACTGATTCGGTATTGTAAAGATTTCATCAAGCAGTACAGTATCTGGTGCGATTAATCCCTGATCCAGCGCAGGACCGTAAGTAATTAACGGTTTCATCGTTGAGCCTGATTGTCTTGATGTCTGGGTTGCATGGTTGATTGAAGATTCATCATGGTCTCTGCCGCCTATGAAACCAAGAATCCGTCCGGATTCGTTGTCTTTTAACATGGCGCCCATTTCATGCTGCAATGTCTCATCGCTTTGCATATCTTCTTCTGTTGCATCCGTTGCATCTCCAACACTTCTCTCACCGTAATAGGAACTCGAATCATTTTTAACATCCTGCATCGTATCATATATGTCTTTATGGATCGTTGTATCTATATGATAGCCTTCATTACGCAGTGCTTCGTTTGCCTTCTGGGTGTATTCCTGATTGAGCAATGGTGTATTATCGACATCTTCGCGGGCCACACCTTCTTCTTCCGCAAGATGATATTTGAGGATATCAACGCTGCGTCTTTCCACCTCTTCTGTCAGGAACGGATAGTTTTGATTCGGCACAGTGACACTGTCAGTCAAATTGTTATAAATGTCATAGTCGACTGCCTGATCATACTCTTCCTGGGTAATTGTATTTTCAATAAGCATGCGTTCCAAAACGAAAAGCTGTCTGTTCCTGCCGGCTTGAAGTCCCTCTTCATTCTTGACCTCGCCGCCTTGCATGAATGGGGTATATGCATATGGATTTTGGGGCATGCCTGCAAGAAATGCACTTTCGGCAAGGTTCAATTCGCTGGCATCCTTGCCAAAGACACCTTCTGCAGCGGATTGTATACCTGCAATATTCTGTCCATTCGCATTTCTGCCGAATGACACAGCATTCAAGTAGGCCGACATGATTTCATCTTTGCTAAGTAATTTTTCAACTCTGAACGCGAGAAGTATTTCAGTCGCTTTCCGGTCAAACGTTGTCTCATTGGTCAGCAGCTGATTTTTAACCAGCTGCTGAGTCAGCGTACTGCCGCCGGTATTAGATCCACTGCCGGCAAACTGCTGCAGGGTGGCTCGCAGAAATGCTTTTGGTACCACACCATTATGGTCGTAAAAGTTTTCATCTTCTGTAGCAACTACCGCATCAATAACATGAGGTGAAACCTCATCATAATTTACTCTTTCACGAATCAGGTCAGCTCTCAAAGTGCCGAGTGACTCATCGGTACCAAAAGCAACAGAGGTACTTTCTGTCATTTCTGTCAGGGATGTTCTCACTTCCTCAGCGGGCTGGATTTCCTCATCGTTAACCAGTGCAGCAAAATAACCTAAGCCGACACTCAAAACAAGAATTCCGATAAGCGTGAATGAAAGCAGTAAGAATAAAATGACATTCCAGATGGTGTCGTAGGCTGTAAAAAAAGAAACTTTCACTGGTGCCCCCGCATTTTTAAAACGCCTGCCAGCGTTATTTAATTTTTCACGGAATGAAGATCCTGTGAGCTTATCCTTCTCAGCATTTTCTTCAGCGTTCCGGGAAAATATTTTTTTAATATTCGTAATAAAACCGTTATTCTTCATGTGGACCTCCTATCATCGGTCATTATAACACAGAAATAAGCAGTGGAGTTAATGAATAAACATGCTGTCTCACCCTGCATTTCATGTATAATCCAAAGCGTTGGATATACAGGTTTTATCATTATATGATAAAGTGAATATTATCGTAAAGTGACATATGCTTGACTTTTCACAATAAAAATTGTATTATACTTTTAAATTAATAGTAATCGGACTGCAGAGAAGTAGCGGGTCAGGTGTGATACAGAGAGCTGATGGATGGTGAAAATCAGTGAACATCCCTTTGCGAATACACTGCGGGGGAAAGTCCGGTCGCAGAGGCAGCGTATTGCCTGTATATGAGTTAAATGTATGGTGGTACCGTGTAAAAGCACCCTTACTGGTAAAGTGAGGGTGCTTTTTTCATATTAATAGGGGGAATATAAATGAATGCATTAATCGATGATTTGAAGTACCGGGGAATTATTTACCAGATGACGGATGAAGAAAATATATCAAAGCTTCTTGATAATGAACAGCTGTCATTATATTGTGGGGCGGACCCCACAGCGGAAAGTCTGCACATTGGCCACCTGGTGCCTTTCTTAACCATGAGAAGGTTCCAGGAATACGGTCACCGGCCTATCGTACTGATTGGCGGAGGCACGGGGATGATCGGGGACCCTTCATTTAAGAGTGAAGAACGCTCGCTTCAGACTGAGGTACAGATCGATCAGAATGTTCAGGGCATCAAACGGCAGATGGAACAAATTTTTGATTTCTCTGATGAAAATGGTGCAATCATGGTGAATAACAAAAACTGGCTGCAAGATATCAGTTTAATCAGTTTCCTGCGGGACTACGGCAAACACGTCAGTCTGAACTACATGCTGGGCAAAGATGCTATCCAATCCCGTCTGGAATCAGGAATATCATATACAGAATTCACTTATACAATTTTGCAGGCGATCGATTTCGGTCATCTGAACAAATACTATAACTGCAAGATGCAGATAGGCGGCTCGGATCAATGGGGGAATATCACCAGCGGTCTGGATCTGATGAGAAGAATGTACGGGGATACACAGGCGGAAGGCATAACGATTCCGCTTGTGACGAAAGCGGATGGTAAAAAATTCGGCAAAACAGAATCCGGTAATGTCTGGCTGGACAGAAACCTTACATCACCTTATGAATTCTATCAGTTCTGGATCAATCAGAGCGATGCCGATGTGGTTAAATTCCTGAAGCTGTTTACTTTCCTGAAAAAAGAGGAAATTGAAACATTGGAATCATCGCTTCAGAATGAACCACATTTAAGGAGAGCCCAAAGACGTCTTGCTGAAGAAATCACAGAATTTATTCATGGCAAGGAAGCACTCCTTGAAGCCCAAAAAATCTCAGAGGCCCTGTTCTCCGGTGATATTAAAGAATTGTCTTCAGAACAGCTTAAGGATGCTTTTAAAGATGTGCCGTCAGCAACTTACAGAGACTCGGATTTAAATCTGGTGAAGCTGCTTGTAGATACAGAAGTTTCACCATCGAGACGACAGGCAAGGGAAGATATCAAAAACGGGGCGATATATATCAATGGTGAACGGCAGCAGGAGGTAAACTACGAACTGACAGAAAAAGATAAAATTGACGGTGAATTTACAGTGATTCGCAGAGGGAAGAAAAAATATCACATGATTCAATACAATTAATTTAATGCACATATTATTCAGCGGCCTTGCGGTCGCTTTTTTTATGATCACTTGAACTATTGTTAGAATTTTCATACTATTTTTATATAATAAAATTTTTTTCATATAAATTCAATGTTTTGTCAAAAGAGCCATGCTGACCCATGAATACCGTAAGTTTTTATTCACAGAGCCGGGACTCCCGGCTGAATTGATGTCTGAAGAATGGCTCGGATATCATGCTGCTGAACTTTTCAATGAATACTATCATTTGCTGGGTGAAAAAGCGATCGGGTTTTTCGAGGACGTGTTCTTTGAAGGCGATGATTCAAGCGGCAGTGCTTCACGAACTGATGAAAATATGAATCATTTCCAAAGAAGGGGGGGATGAGGAACAAAAATTAAACGCTTCAGAAAAAAAGCGTTTAATTTATCGTAAAATGATGATTTTCCTCTCCGATAAACTTACCCTGTTCGTAAGTTCTTTCTATGAATTGCACATTATTTTCCTTATCGATTGTCACAACAGTTGAACATCTCGTACCGTATTTATCCATATTAATGAACATTGGAGAGAGATTTTTCTCAAGATCCTGCGACAATCCTGTATCAGGTAACTGATCTCTGTCAGCCAGTTTCTCATCTTGCAGCATAGCGAACAATGATTCGATATCAAATTCCTCCCGGCGGGTGATTTCGCTTAATCGTTCTTTCCCTTTTTCAACTTTCGGCCAAGGGGTGTCAAGATGATGATTGCTCAGTCCATGGATGCCATTATCGATCTGCACAATTTCTTTATCATAATTGTTCAGGTACAAAAGAGTATCACTGCTGCCTGCAATAAGATTGAATCCGGAGTATTCATCGATATCTTTTTGCACTTCCTTCAGATACGACTGGGCATCCAAATGACTGGTGAGAAAACCGCTGACCAGCTGACCGCGTGTACGCATGTTCGTTTTGAGTATTTCATCCTGGTTACGTATGTTGGTCAATGCTGCAATGCGGCCATTTTTAGTAATACCGAGCCAGGTACCCATTCCCCTCAGATCACGGCCGGCTAAGACATGCTGATCATCCCGCCAGAATCCGGCAGGTTCTGTTGGCCGTTCGTATTCTTCATCCCTGTTCGCTGCGATAATCAGCTTATATTTGCTGTGGTTGCCCAATTGAAAATTAATTAGACACATTTCAATCCACCTCTCTGCCTCATTCCTTACTTTTTTCTATTATAGAGGCAAATACTGAAATTGGAAAATGATTGATATGAAAATAAAAATGATCCCAGGGGATCATTTTTATCAAACAGTTAAAAAATAAATTGGGCAATCACAGTAATCACCGGCAGCGTAATTGCTGTTCTCAGCAGGAAGATAATCAGAAGCTTTCCGATACCGACCGGAATTTTAGAACCAAGTATGACACCGCCGACTTCAGACAGATAAATCAATTGGGTAATGCTCAATGCACCAATGATGAACCTTGTCATATCTGAAGATACACCTTCGATCAGGATTGATGGTAAGAACATATCTGTAAACCCGATGAAGAGGGTTTCTGAAGCGGCTGCTGCTTCAGGGATGCCCATCAGTTCCAGGATAGGAACAAATGGCGCACCGATCCATGTAAACAGAGGTGTATATTCGGCGAGAATTGTTCCCAGTGTACCGATGGCCATCACAATCGGCAGAACGGCAAACCACATTTCACCGATTGTCTTTAAGCCTTCTTTCAGGAATCCACTCACATCGTCAGCTTTTTCCGCGCGATTTAAAGCTGTCTGATAGCCCCACGAAAACGGGTTGTATCCTTTAGGTATTGTTTCATCCAAAGACTCTGCTTCATCAAAATAATTATCCTTGATCATGGATAAAGGCGGAATTCTTGGCATGATAAGAGCTGCAATAATACCGGCGACTATTATCGTAAAATAAAACCAGCCAAAGTAATTCATCAGGCCGATCATTTCCAGTACAACGATCGAAAACGTAATGGAAACGACTGAGAAAGTGGTTGCTATGACTGAAGCTTCCCGCTCTGAGTAATAGCCATCTTCATATTGTTTGCTTGTCAGCAGAACACCGACAGTACCATCGCCGACCCAGGAGGCCAGATTGTCAACTGTTGAACGCCCGGGCAATGTAAACAATGGACGCATTACTTTGGAAAAAATGGCGCCTATGAATTCCAGCAGGCCGTAGTTCAGAAGCAGCGGCAGCAGCAGCCCCGCAAATAGAAAAACCGTCAGCAGTGTCGGCAGCAGATCATTCAAAAGCATACCGCCGGTGACGTCGGAATTGATTGCCTCCGGACCAAGTGTTAAATAGGCCATTACAGCAAATATTGCACCGAACAGTCTGATAATCGTCCAGACCGGATTCACTGAGAACAGTGAATTCAAAGTTTCTGATTCAGGTTTATGTATCCAGCTGAATACAATAGTTAAAATTGCAGACAGACAAATAATGATGACCACGATCAATACTATGGTACCCGCACCTAAAGTGTCATTGATCAGACCGGCTAGAAAAGCCACGGGAATCGTCATCTCTCCATCTATGTTTAACGGGAACAGGAACATGAAGATTCCAATGAACGATGGAATTAAAAATTTTAATAAAGTTGCACTTTTTTGCATATTATATCCCCCTCGTCTAATAATTATACAATGCAATCCAGAAAAGTAAATGTTAAAATTTTAGAAAACGTTTTCATATACTCTATTTTATACGGTAGAGTATATTAATGCAATCACTAATTAATATTTGCATAAACAATTGCCGTTATGAATGATCTGGTGGCACTGATATAATGAAATATACGAAGGAGGAGATTCAATGGAGATCATAGACACACATTGTGATGCCTTATTAAAGTTGCAGGAAGATTACCGGAAGTCCTTTTGTTTCAGTAATGATCACAGTCTGATGAGCTATAAAGATTCAAAAGAACTGGATACGAACGCAGATAAACTTCGCCAGGGAAATGTCAGGGTGCAGTTTTTTGCCATATTCATTCCTCAGGCAGTGCCCGATAGCGAGAAGTGGCAGCATGCATTGGAGCAGGCGGATCGTTTTTACAGCGAAGTGCTGGCACAGGAAAACTTCGTCCACATCAGGCACTTCAAAGAAATAGAAGACCTGAAGGCAGAGGAAGTGGGCGCAGTGCTTACACTGGAAGGGGCTGATGCCTTTGGAAACGATATTATGAAATTAAGGACACTCTTCAGGCTCGGTGTCCTATCACTGGGGCTGGTATGGAATAATGCCAACCTCGTGGCTGACGGGGCAGGGGAAAACAGAGGCACCGGCTTGAGTAACTTCGGCTGGGATGTAATTGACTGCTGTAATGAATATGGTGTACTTATAGATGTCAGTCATTTAAATGTTGAAGGATTTAATGACGTCATCGGCCGTGCTGACAGGGTGATTGCGACGCATTCTAATGCCAGGGGGATTTATGATCATCCGAGGAACCTATACGATGATCAGATCAAACAGCTCATTAACAATAATGGTATGATCAACATTGTCTTCAACCCGCCTTTTGTAAAAGAAGGATCAGTTGAAATCAAAGATCTGTTTCCGCATATCGACCGTATCGTTGAGCTGGGCGGAGAAGAGAATATCGGACTCGGTTCTGATTTTGACGGTATCAGCGAGTACATCAAAGATCTGGAAGACGCCGGAAAATACAGCAATCTGACAGTAAAACTGACAGAAAGATACGGCAGCGGGTTCACCAAACGAATGGCATATGATAACTTCATCCGGAGATTTTGCTGAACATATCCAACCTGAATAATTCTAAACAGGGCATCTTTTTTAATTTCCCATAATTTTTTTGAAAAATTCCATAAATATAAGACTATCCTCATTATATATGTAAAATTACACCCTAAGTACTTGAAATGTTGCTGCATCATTTATATAGTGGAAAAGTCGCTCAATTACAATATACATCATGAAATGGAGAGGATATTTATGGGATCTGTAGCAGTTACAGATCGTAAACAAGAAGAGCAGGAAAAGGATTATTCATTGGAAAAGGTTCCCTATAAGGAACGAAAAATGGGTTGGTTAAGTATAACCAACATCACTTTTGGAATCGCGACAGCAATTTTTTATTTTCAGCTGGGGAGTGTCATGGCACTTCAATTCGGTGCCATCAATGCATTGATTTCAGCTGCATATGCAATCACCGTCGCGGGCATCATGGGCACAATGATTGTCTATCTTTCTGCCCGTTCAGGTATGAATGTTAATCTGATGTCCCGCGGCGGAGGGTTCGGCTACATAGGCGCCTCACTCACATCTCTTATCTACGCTTCAAATTTTATCATGTACTGTGCATTGGAAGGTATGATTCTGGTATATGCCATCCATGAATTTTTTCCGATAATACCAGTATGGCTGCTGATCATCATCTTTGGAACAATGGTCATTCCGTTGAATTGGTTTGGCATCAAACAGCTCGATAAACTCCAGAAATGGTCATTGCCCATATTCTTTCTATTCTTAATCACAGCGATCGGTGTTGCTATATTCACAACTTCATTATATCAGGGCAATTTTTGGACTTATATGCCTGAAGGCGTACAGATTGGCGGTACAGCTTTACTGCTGTGCATTGGTATGCAGCATGGTATCATGGGCTTGACTGCACTGCTGGCATCAGATTATGCACGATTCCTTAAACCCGGACATTTGAAAATTGGGTCGGTAATGATCGGCTTCATCCCACAGGTATTCTGTTATGGAGTGATGGGCGGTCTCGGTATTTGGTTCGGTGTCCGTCTGGCAGAACCAAATCCGGGCGTGTATATCGTTCACTTACTCGGTATCGGCGGCGCGTTCTTCACTTTACTTACTCAAATCAGAATAAATGTTACAAACATTTACAGCAGCTCATTGTCATTATCGAACTTTTTCGAGAATGTTTTACACTTTACCCCAGGACGCAGATTCTGGGTAGTTGTGGCAGGTATGACTGCGATTATATTAATGCTCGGCGGCATTACCAACCACCTGGATACGGCGCTCACATTTCAAGGGGTATTCCTGATGGCATGGGCAGCAGTACTGATTACTGATGCCTTGATTGTCAAAATGCTGCTCCGGATCGGACCGCTATTCTATGAATATCGTCAGGAGTATCTTCACAAGTGGAATCCTGTAGGTGTTGCTTCACTCATTATTGCCAGTGCGCTTGGAACAATTGCGGCGCTCGGATATATGGGACCCTTTCTGGCACAGACTGCCGCATTTTTCGCAGCAGCACTGGCCGCTTTACTGACCGTGTGCATTGCAGTTGCCACCAAAGGAAAGTACTATCTGGCAAAAGCAGTGGATGATATCGATGAAGAAGATATACTGATCAGAGAAAAGATAGAAGAAGGTCAGACGAGTCGCGGAACGCGGGTCATTTAACATATCAGAAGCTAAAAACGAGTGGACAGCTAAAGTGTTTAAATGGTAATATAATGTATGCATACAGGATAGTATATGAAATCACATTGAATCTTTATAAATATTGCCGAAAGAAAAAGCTCAGGGCGCTTGTGACGCCCCGAGCTTTTTTACTGTCCGCTTATATTTTCGTATTCTTCAATTATGTTTTCGTATTGCCGGGTCACATCCGATTCCTGGGATTCAATCTTCTCCTGCATTTGTGTCACTCCTTCGGAGAAATTAGAATCACCAAACGGATTAGCTGTGTGGAAGGATCTGTTGAACTCTCCGTTAAGTTCCAATAGTTTCTGGAGCGCATCGATATAGTTGAGCATATCTTCCTGAAGTGCTGTATGATCTTCAGTGTTCAATGTGAAGTTACTGATTGTCATTCTGAAGTCTTCGAGTCTGGGAATCATCTCATCGTAAATGATTTTAAGCTGCTCGTCCCGGTTATCAGAACTCTCGATCTGCTCGAAATTTTCGTTGAATTCCGTTTCGATTTCATCGTGATTCCTTTCGAATGCTTCGTACATGCTGTTGAATGTTTCCTGATCCTGAGACGAACATCCGACAGATATTAAAACAATTATCGTTATTGAACACAGGGCAAGTAATTTTTTCATTAGTACACACCTCATATATATTCTAGCATGCAGGTAATCATATGGCTAAGCATTCAGAGCAGCTGAAGCAAAAGTTTAATTCGAATTAAAGAAATGGTGATGCGTCATGAATAAAAAACTGATTGTTACATTTACAATAGGTGTATTCCTCCTTGGGATGATGGAACTGATCATCTCAGGAATTCTGGAGTTGATGAGCGATGATCTTGATATGTCAGTTGCATTGACAGGGCAGCTGATTACTGTTTATGCAGTAAGCTTTGCACTGTTCGGGCCGATACTGGTCAAACTGACGAATCGTTTGAAGCCCAAACCAGTCATCATCGCGTCTCTTATCCTGTTTATAATCGGAAACCTGATTTTCGGTCTGTCAGGGACATTTTTAATGCTGGCACTCGGCCGTGTCGTTACGGCGATGGCGGCAGCTGTCTTTATCGTTAAGATCATGGATATGACTGTTCTGTTATCCAGACCCGAGATCAGAGGGAAAATGATCGCTGTCGTCTATATGGGGTTCAGTGCAGCCAATGTTTTTGGTATTCCCATCGGTACACTGGTTGGTCAGCAGTTTGGATGGCGGATTATTTTCTGGCTGGTCATTTTGATCGCTTTGATTGTAGGTATCGGTATTTTTTCACTGGTTCCTGATAAAAAGGGACAATCCGCTGATATGTCCTCAGATGACAGGGTGTTGAGCAAACGCAATGTTATTCTCTACATCTGTGTGACTATGGCTGTTTTAATCGGTAATTACATTGTCATCGGATATATCTCTCCGCTGATGACATCAAACGGATTTGCCATCGAAAGCGTGTCTGTTGCACTGTTGATTGCAGGTGCCGGCGGCATGACCGGCACATATATCGGCGGTGTGCTTGTCGATATGATCGGCAGCAGAAAGACACTCATTATAATGATGGGTCTGTTTATAGTCAGTATGGCGGTCATGCCTTTAATGTATGGGACGCCAATTTTGTTCTATCTGAATCTCTTCCTTTGGAGTGTCTTCCAATGGACTTCCAGTCCCGCGGTCCAGAGCGGATTGGTTGAAAATGTGGAGGGATCGCCGTCAATGGTATTCAGCTGGAATATGTCAGCGCTAAATCTTGGCATCGGTATCGGGGCGGTCATCGGTGGTATCTTCATCAATTATTTTGATATCAGCTATGCCCCATGGCTTGGAATGGTCATTGTCTTAATGGGCCTTGCAGCTGTATTATTTGTGAAAGAGGACGGAAAAGTAGTATAGTGTTATAAAGGCAGTAAAACAAATTTTGCCGAATGGGTGATTTCTATGTTTATGAAACTTATTCTGATCATTGCGCTCTCATTTTTTGTCATATATGGAATTAACTTCTTTGATATTGCGTCTTTGGAATATAGTATAATAACAGTGGCTGCAACAGCAGTATCCATCATTCTCCTGGCTTTGTTATACAGAGTATTTACAAAATTCATGAAAGTATTTCTCTTTGCCGTCGTCTTTCTGCCGATCACCGGTCTGATTGTTTACTACGTATATGCTTATATTACAGGGACACCGATAGAGTTATTTGATATCGGTGTCTTTACAGAGGCTTGATGGAGCCTCTTTTTGTTAACTTTTGGCAGTAAACGAATCATCATGAAAAATGACATGGTATCATTGGAAAAGGACTGGAGGGAAAAGCGGCGATGTCAAATGGGAGTTCCCCGATTTCAAAATCTGAAAGAGTGTTCGAAATTGATGCTGTAAGAGGGTTTGCGCTTTTGGGTATATTGATGATGAATATCATGTCTTTTGCCGGGCCGACACTGGAGGAACAATTCACTATGGAGCAGAGTGACATATACACCGGCCAGTGGAATGAGCTGTCGCTTTACTTTATAAACACCTTTGCTACTTCAAATTTCTATACGATGTTCTCATTCTTATTTGGCCTGGGATTCTACATATTCCTGTCACGAGCTGAAAAACGGCAGAACAATGTGCCATATCTGTTGTTTCTGAAACGGATGTTGATTCTCTTGGTTATTGGTTTGATGCATGCGGTCTTAATCTGGTATGGAGACATACTCACAGTATACGCTGCAGCAGGGGTGCTGCTGCTCGTTTTTTACCGTTTTAAGCCTGTGGTCAACCTGGCTGCTGCTGCAGCCATACTAGGTGTCAGCACAATATTTATACTGCTGCTCAGTATGATGAGTCTGCTATTCAGCAACAGCAGTGCCGGCAGCCCGGGCGGTTTTGATCCCGGGTTCAACATGACAGAAGTGCTGACTGGCGGCAGCTATGCAGATATTGTCAACCTGAATCTCTCTGTCTTCAGTATCATGATTTCCAGTAATATTACTATTATACCGCTTGTCCTGGCGATGTTTCTCATTGGGCTGTACGTTGGTCAGAAAGGGATTTTTCAGAACCTGGATGCACATAAAAAACTTATTTCCCGTACGGCAATTATTGGTCTGGGGGCCGGTATCCCCATAAAGTTAGTCCTGGGTTATGGTTTAACGTATATGATGGATGATATGATGTGGCAGGTATTGACATTGCTTGCATACAGCGCAGGCGGGCCGCTGATGTCCCTGGGATATGTCGCCTTGTTCATTATCATTGCCAAAAAGGTCACCGGTTTGACAAAGCTGCTTCAACCGGTCGGTCAGATGGCACTGACAAATTACATCATGCAGAGCATTCTGATGACAGTCGTTATTTACGGATTCAATATTTTTAACACGATTGAGGCAGTCTGGTTCATACCGGTTGTGGTCGTTGTTTTTACCGTCCAAGTCATTTACAGCCACATATGGATGAAATTCTTCAGATTCGGGCCGCTTGAATGGATATGGAGAAGTTTGACATACAGTAAAACGATGCCGATAAAAAGGATTGAACATCGCTGACATACAAAATGCCCGGTTTCATTTATAATGGGACCGGATATTTTTATTTAAATACAAATGATTGGTTGGGGGGATTGCATGTCAAAGATTTTTATCGTTGAAGATGATCTGACGCTGTTTAATGAATTGAAAGAGCGGTTCGAGGAATGGGATTATCATGTTTTCGGCGCAGAGGATTTTGGAAATGTCATCAATGACTTCATTTCACTCGAACCAGATCTTGTAATCATAGATATAACATTACCAAAATATGACGGATTTTACTGGTGCAGAAGAGTCAGGGATATTTCGAGTCTGCCGATCATCTTTCTGTCTTCGAGAGATCATCCGACTGATATGGTCATGAGTATGCAGATGGGCAGTGATGACTACATTCAAAAACCTTTTAATTTTGATGTTTTGATTGCGAAAGTACAGGCGCTTCTCAGGCGGGCATACCAATACCAGAATCAGGAGATCGATGTTGTAAGATTCAGGGATGCTGTTTTTGATTTTAAAAAACTGACGATAACAAAAGATGAATATGAAACAGACCTGACTAAAAATGAGTCATTCATTCTCTCCATTCTCGTGCACGAGCGGGAACAGGCAGTATCCCGGGAAGTGCTGATCGAGCAGCTCTGGGATGATTCAAAATTCATCAGCGATAATACACTGACGGTGAATGTAAACCGGATACGGAAAAAACTTGAAGAAATCGGGCTGGAAAATGCGATCGTCACTAAAACAGGTATCGGTTACATGATCAAGGAGTGAATTGCGTGTATATCAGACAAGTATTGCCGTGGATAGTTCTTTTTATCCTATTAAATCTTTCAATCCTATTAATCGGTGTTTTGGACATTGAAATCCCAAACTTCTCCGTGATATATATCGTTATCATCAATGGAGTTATTATCTCTTTATTTCTCCTTTGGGATTTTTTCCGGGGCAGAAATTACAGGCGGGAGTTTATGAAAATTGAAAGGATTGATGAAGCGGATAGTCTGCCGGTCCCTGTGACGCCTTATCAGAAGTTCATTGATGTAAAGTTATCCACCATGAAAAAGTATCATAATGACAGCCTTGAGAAGGAAACCAAGAAGACTGAAGAAAATCTGGATGAACTGACAAGATGGATACACGATATGAAAATGCCAATGACCACGATGAAATTGATGATAGATGATCTGGATAACAAGAACAGGCCGGCGATGGAGGAAGAATGGTTGAGACTGGATGCCACGCTGAATGAAATGCTTTATGACAAAAGACTTACAAATATCAGCAACGATTTATATATCGAAAGTGTCGAGATCGAAAATGTCCTTTCAAATACAATCAGAAAATTGAAGACTATCTGTATTGAAAAAGGGATCGGCTTCGATATGGATCTGCATGTCAGCCATATTGAAACTGATCTGAAGTGGTTCTCCTTTATGATGGATCAGATCATCGGTAACAGTGTCAAATACTCTGAGAACAGTGACATTGCAATATCCAGTTATTTACGGGAAGGATGGCCGGTACTTGAAATCTCTGATGCCGGAAGAGGAATCAGGCAGGAAGATATCCCGCGCATATTTGAAGCTGGTTTCACTTCCACCAGTGACCATGGTGACAAGGGATCAACCGGTATGGGAATGTATCTGACGAAAGAAGCGGCCGGTGCGATGGATATCGTAATAGATGTCAGCTCCCGATACGGAGAAGGGACTGCAACAATGCTTACCTTCCCTAAAAAGAATGAATTCCAGGAGGTGCAGACCATGTGACAGAAACGTCACATGGTCTTATGTATATGTCACAAGAATCAAACGAAACTGGAGAAACCAAGGTGTAATATAAGGATATAACAACAACGGAGGTATCGTTATGATTCTTGAAGCAAAAGATATAAAAAAATCATATGGCAACAGACTGAACAGGACTGAGGTATTAAAAGGCATTGATCTGAATATTGAACAGGGTGAATTCGTCTCGATTATGGGCGCATCCGGTTCAGGCAAAACCACATTGCTGAATGTGCTGAGTTCCATCGACAGAGTCACAAACGGTCACATATTTATAGAAGACCAGGATATTACAAATCTGAAAGATAAAAAGCTTGCCGATTTCAGGAAAAATGATCTCGGTTTCATTTTCCAGGAATACAATCTGCTGGATACATTGACTTTGAAGGAAAATATATTACTGCCGCTGTCGATCAGGAATATGAAGAAGGCGGATGTTGAAAAACAATTTGCACTTGTTGCAGGTGAGCTTGGGATCTATGATTTAAGCGATAAATACCCGAGTGAAATTTCCGGCGGGCAGCAACAGCGTACAAGTGCCGCAAGGGCCTTCATCCATCAGCCGAAGATTATATTTGCCGACGAGCCGACAGGGGCGCTGGATTCCAAGTCCGCCAGCAATCTGCTAAGGAAATTACAGCAGCTGAACAGCAAAAGTGATTCAACAGTGATGATGGTCACACATGACGCTACAGCTGCCAGTTACTCGGGCAGGGCTATTTTTTTGAAGGACGGTCTTGTCTATTCAACGTTAAGAAAAGGTGAGCGTTCACAGGAAGACTATTACAAAGAAATCATGAATACTCAGAGCGTGCTTGGCGGTGTCGGCGTTGAGTCTTAACTCCATGATGCTAAAAAATTTCTTTAAGAATCTGAAGAACTATACATTGTATATATTTGCGCTTGTTTTTAGTGTGGCACTATATTTTTCGTTTGTACTTATGTCCCATGATGAGAGTGCCGGGGAAGAATTGACATCCAGTAGAATGATGGCCACCGGGTTCCTCGTGGGTTCAGTGCTGCTGGTCGTCATCATTGTTACATTTGTCATGTTTGCCAACTCAATTTTTCTGAAACGCAGAAACAGAGAGCTTGCACTGTTTCAGCTGATCGGTCTGACGCGCGGTAAAATATTCAGAGTTCTGATACTGGAAAATGCAATCATTTACTTTGGCAGTCTGATCCTTGGCATTGCCTTTGGATTTCTGTTTTCCCGCATCCTGCTTATGATCCTCATGCAAATAATGCAGATTGAACTTCCAGTAGGCATGAACTTTTCGCTGGCAGCAGTCGTCCAGACAGCCGTTCTTTTCATCTTTATATTTGCGCTGTTGATGGTTCAAAACTTCATTTTTTTGAAACGGACACGGCTGATTCAAATGCTCAAGCTGGATCAGTCCAGTGAATCAAACTACAGACGTCTCGGTACGGGGACGGTAGTACTTGGTATTCTGGGTCTGATGATGATCATTACAGGATATTGGATGTCAGCTAATTTGTTTGATTTTAACCGGATGATGATCTTTGGAGTTTTTGGGATACTTTTTTTGACCATCGCCGGCACATATATCACCTTCAAGTTTTCGGTGGCGTTTATTCTGAATATGATCAGAAAATCCAAAAATGGTCATGTGAATGTGAATGATGTGCTGTCGCTCACAAGCATCATGTTCAAGATGAAGTCCAATGCATTCCTTCTGACCCTGATCAGTGTGATCAGCGCGCTTAGCATGGGGCTGATGTCACTGTCATATATCTCCTATTACTCAGTGGGAGAAACGATTGAAAGTTCGGTTCCAAATGATTACGTTTTTTATGAAGAAGATGATATGCAGTTCTACAGTGAGCGGCTGGATGAAAATGGTATTGAACATGAGAGGGTGAATATCCCGACCATTGCCTATGGTGCAAAAGGTGATGCCATTACGATAGATATGGGATCACTGCCAGAGGACGTGGATGATCAGGGGTTACACCTGAATGTTGTAAGTGAGGAAAATGTCGAAGGATTTGATGTCGGTGAAAATGAACTGGTCATTACAG
Organism: Salinicoccus albus DSM 19776; assembly: GCF_000385175.1. Taxonomy (GTDB): domain Bacteria; phylum Bacillota; class Bacilli; order Staphylococcales; family Salinicoccaceae; genus Salinicoccus; species Salinicoccus albus. The sequence goes on from NZ_ARQJ01000027.1 coordinate 109,592, forward strand.
GGATGCCGTACTTTATGGATTCGTATATTGATTTTGAAATGAACCACCCTCTGACGCTGGCTGATGATGGTTACGAGCATACACTGGAACTGGTTGATACAGGCAATGCGGCGATACTGCCATCCTTTGTCACTTTCAGTTCGCCGCAGGCAGTGGTTGACAGTGAGGTGTATAATACACTTGAAGAAAATCACAGCTATGACGAGGAAAGAGCGCAGCCCCAGGAAAGTTTTGGGATAGATATCACCGGAGGAGACAGTGAGGAAATTTTAGATCTGATGGATGCAGAGAGCAATCCGCCATTCGAATCAAAACAGCAACAGCTTACAGAGTCAATGCAAGGTTCCGGTGTTTTGATGTTTATCGTCGGGTTCGTAGGATTTGCATTTCTGCTGACATCCGGTTGCATCCTCTATTTCAAGCAGATAGGCGAAAGTGAAGATGAGAAAGGCAGTTATAATGTCCTGAGAAAACTTGGCTTTTCAGAACGGGAAATTATCAATGGCCTCACAATCAAGATGATTGTCACATTTGGTGTGCCATTGCTCATCGGTCTGCTCCACACCTATTTTGCAGTGAGTGCCGGCTGGTTCTTTTTTGGCAGTGAAATGTGGACGCCGATGCTGACCGTTATGGGAGGATATATCATCCTCTATTCGGTATTCGGACTATTGTCGCTTGTGTATTACAGAAAAGTGGTCAGAGAAAGTATGTAAGCAGAAAAGCAGGTGGCGGAAAATCCGTCACCTGTTTTTTGCGCTGTGCCAGTCTGCACTGGTAAATTTGAGGCTGGTGTTCATAAGCCCTTCAATGCTTGACTGAGTCAGCTCACCGCCTGAGAGCCATCTGCCAAAATCGAATGTATTCATTTGTGAATTTTCACCGAGTTTGATGCCGGCGGTCAAGTTATTTTTATCGTAGAGAGATGTATGGATAGTGCCTGCCCAGCTCTTATAGTTATCGGCGAATAGTCCATATCTTCTGTCTGTGAACATCTCAATGAGTTCATCTCTGTCCGGCGCAGAAATACTGTCCAATATATCAAGTCTTTCTTTCGAATCCACAAGGTACCTTCTGTTTTCCTGGTCAAGATTCTCATAGTGATTCGTACATATACTGGCTTCTCTGAATGCAATATCTCTGGCAGATGTTTCTGCGATAAAAGAGGTGTTATCCTTATCCTGGATGATATAACTGAATCCGCCGCGATGGGGGAGTTCTTTTAACAACTGCCTGGCATCATCTGTATTCCTGCAGAGTTCGAGGATAAATCGCCCGATGATGAAGCAGGTGAAGCCATCAAATGGTCTTTTCCGGTTCATGAAGTTATAGGCCATTATCAGTCCGTGTTCGTTCATGCCATCCATACGGCCGGTCACTCTTGAAGCCGGACCGATGTGTGCATAGCCTGCATCCGGCTGAAACAGCTTATACATACCATCATATGTATTTGGATGATAGTCATAGTTTCTGATAAAGTGGCGGTCATCCAGATAGACACTGCATCCCGACGCTTTCGGAGATACTCTGTAATGGGCGAAATTTAAAAGGATTTCTCTATCATTAATTTTTAATTCATCCTGTATCCCTGTCAATTCTTCCCATATATGCGGTGCAAACTGTTTATATAAACCTTTTGTTTCTTCATAGCTGAGATCAAATTTCGGCCGCCGTTTGATCCATTCAAAATTTCTGTTATTCATATACATGGTTTCGTTCAGCCATTCTGCCTGTCTGACACCATAGTCGTAATGGCTGCCCCTGAACGGCTGGATACGCATCGTTATGTTTTGCATTTTCTAAAACCGCTCCTCGTGGATAAAATTATTTGGCGGTGGAGATATTGAACGCGTTCACCACCCACTTAGAAGTGTGCCGTGACCAATATATTTCTGTCAGTATATCTGCGCTGTATCTTTTCCATTGAATATTATCCATCCATTTTAACATGCTGGTTAAATTTTAGGTGATGTGCGCAATCTTTGGTAAAATGGTATTGTATAGTGATACCGAATCGACGGAGGGATTTTGTGGGCGTAAGAATAGCAGTCATTTCTGATATTCATGGCAACTATTATGCACTGAGGGAGGTGCTGGAAGATATTTCTGCATCTGATACTGACCTGATCTGCTGCCTGGGTGACCTTATCTCCCTGGGACACCAGACCAACCAAGTAATGGAGGCCATCAGCCAATTGAAGGCGGTTAAAATAATACGCGGCAATCATGACGATGCGGTAATCAATGCTTATAAAGATCACTCCGGGGAATCTCCATGCGGGGAAGAGCATGCACATCATTTATATATATCAAAAAATATCCATGTGAAGTATATTCGTATGCTTGAAGAATTACCAGTGACAGTTGAGAGTGAGTTTTTCGGCCATAAAATATTGATGACGCACTATCATATGACAGAAAGCAGCCAATACCTTCCAATTGACTTTAACCCAACACTTGACAGCCTGCAGGATCTATATGAAGACACTGACTATGATGCCGTATTATTTGGTCATGATCATACGGTTCAGCATTTTGAAGATAAGCGCAGAATATTTCTCAACCCGGGGGCCTTGGGTGTGACGACTGACGCATTTGCTCCGTATACCATTATGGATATAACGACCGACGGTTCGATTGAGCTGGAATTCAGAAAAGTGGCATATGACAGAGCGGCATTTGTTCATGAACTGAAAAAAGAAAATCCACCGGCGCTTGACTTCATATTTAACGTACTGCTTAAAGAAAAGGGGTAAGGATAGTGGAAATTAGATCGATAGTAATGAAAGATGTAGAAAATTTCACAAACCTGCTGGTTTCCGTGGACACTTATGGATTTGGCGGCGAAGCGGGGCGATCAATCTCAAGTACTGAAAATCTATTGTCTGACGTGCTTCAGGATGCGAAAAAGCAAATACTCGTTGCGATTGATGAGGACCAGATCATTGGCTATCTTAGTTTGTTTGGAAACCATTCGGATATGACCGGACACAGGGCCCATGTTTCACTCGGGATCATCAAAGCAGTGGATCAGGACAAGGTTGGCAGAGATCTGCTGAATGCAGGGATCCAATGGGCTGGGGATAATGGCATCTACCGGCTGGAACTGTCATTGCCCGTATCTATCACCGGTTTGATAGAATTATACAAAAATCTCGGATTTCTTGTGGAAGGGGAGAGGATTGATTCGCTGTATATCAATGGAGAATATCAAAATGAACTCTATCTTTATCGGTTAATCAATTAAACATTATAAAAGACGCTGGATTTCAGCGTCTTTTATAATGAATCATGAATTGTGTGAATGTTTCTGTATGCCCCGGATATATAAACTGGATAAATTTACGATTATTTCCGCCTGAAAATTCCTGATCTATATACATCGCCTTTACGCTTTCCAAACCCTTGTCATTACGGATGAATTTAAAATCCGTTTCATCGTTCGTGCTATCTTTAACCTTGACTATGATTGCCATGCACACCAACTCCCTCATTTATAATATAACCACGAATGAACAGGAGTAAACATTACGGATTTATATAAAAAATATTAATTTTGGGAGTGATAAAGATGAATTTGAAATATTTGACCAGAAATGACTTGCCGGAGATCATGGCCCTCCAGCATGTGGTTTATAATATGCTTGAAGATAAAGAAGTTCTGCAGACATTAAATGAAGATGAATTTAAAGAGATTATTGACCAGGGGTTCATCGTTGGTATCTGCGATCAGCATACGCTTGTCGGAATACGGGCCATGTATATTCCCCCTGTGGATTATGAGGAGCATCTGGCTGATGATGCTGAACTCACAGAGAAGGATAAAGTGATCTTTTCAGAAATCAGTTTCATCAATCCCAGCTACCGAGGCCGCCGGCTGCAGACAAAGATGGGGGAGGAACTGATTGGGGAGGTCAAAAAAGACGGGCGTTTCGATTATATACTGACAACGGTCATGCCATATAACCTGGCAAGTCTGAAGGACAAATTCAGACTTGGTTTTAAAATTGTGAAAACTTCATATAAATATAATGGGAAAAAGCGCCATATACTGCAGCTGAATCTGCAATCACCACTGGCTGTCACTGGGGGAGCAAAAAAAGTTCATTTTGCCAAAACCGATTGGATGCTCAAAAACAGTGAATATTATATCGGAGACAGCTTAGAGGACGATCATATACATTACTATGAAAGACAGAACCGCTGCTGAAGCAGGCAGGAAAAGATGAAGGCAGAACAGACAGTATATGATCTTAAAGACACAGATATTGCAGCGCGGGATGAAAATGAGGAATTCTATATATAAACAAAATATCATTGAATTGTTATAATTTAGATGTGAATAATAAATCAAGAGGTGAAGATGATGGGACATGAGCATCATCATGACCATACCCATGGGGCGAATAAAAAAGCCTTTTTAATCAGCTTTATCCTGATTGCAGCATTTATGGTCATAGAAGCTATTGGGGGTATCCTGACCAACAGTCTGGCGCTTCTGGCAGATGCCGGGCATATGCTGAGTGATGCTGTGTCACTTGCTATTGCACTGACAGCGTTCAAATTCGGTGAAAAAATGGCTGACTACAGCAAGACTTATGGCTATAAAAGGTTCGAGATACTTGCAGCAGTATTTAACGGCGTCACACTCCTGCTCATTTCCATTTTCATATTCTATGAAGCGTTCCAGAGGTTTATGGCGCCGCCGGAAGTAGCATCAGCCGGTATGCTGATGATAGCTGTTGTCGGCCTGCTTGTGAATCTGGCTGTTGCCTGGATATTGATGCGCGGGGACACAGAAGAGAATCTGAACTTAAAGGCGGCATTTCTGCATGTTATCGGTGATATGCTCGGTTCGATCGGTGCTATCATCGCCGCACTCTGTATTATGTTGTTTGGCTGGGGATTCATGGATCCGCTTGCCAGTGTAATCGTCGCAGTGCTGATACTTATCAGCGGATGGAGAGTGACCAGAGAAGCGCTCCATGTGCTGATGGAAGGTGTTCCGAAAAGTATAGATGTGCCGTATCTGGTTGATAAACTGACCCAAATATACAGGGTGGAAGATGTTCACCACCTGCATGTATGGACGATTACAAGCGGACACAATGCGATGAGTCTGCATGCGGTGGTGCATGGAGATATGACTGTCCACGAATCGCAGAGAATTATCGCCGAGATTAAAAGTGAAATGGAGGAGGAAGGTATCAACCATGTGACTGTCCAAGTGGAATGTAAGCATCACGGTCATGACAATAATATTATTTGAGGAGGCTGAAAAAATGGCGGATAGACAAGCGGCTCTGGAGCAAAGGATGGCGGAAGATGAAGCATTCAAAGCGTTTGTGCATATACTGGAAGCATACATTGATGAACAGATTGCTGATCTTGAATTTGTTGAGGGCGATGCGATCAGAAGTAAACCTGAGGATGGAGCGATGATTGAAGTATTCAGGCACTTAAAAAATGAACATTTCAAGGATGCCGGTCTGGTGGAGGATTTATATGAAGTATACAAGCGTAACCAAGAGCGGTCTGAATGACCGTTTGTGATTGCGTACCAGTCATCTTGGACATAAAAAAACTATGAGATCATATTTTATGATCTCATAGTTTTTTAAAGTATCCAGATTAACGTGAGTAGTACTCAACGATAAGCTGCTCGTTGATTTCCGCCGGCAGTTCGGAACGTTCCGGGCGGCGGACGTATACACCTTCAAAGTTATCTTCATCGAAAGAAAGATACTCAGGTACGAAGCTGCTGTATTCAACAGCTTCTTTAATGACATCAAGGTTACGTGATTTTTCACGAGTACCAATTGTTTGTCCAGGCGTAAGTGTGTAGGATGGGATATCCACACGTCCGCCATCCACTGTTATGTGCCCGTGATTTACGAGCTGGCGTGCCTGCCGGCGTGTTTTGGCAAGTCCAATCTGAAATACGACTGCATCCAGGCGGGAGGCGAGCATAATCATGAAGTTTTCGCCATGTACACCTTTCATTTTAGCAGATTTTTCGAAAGTTCTGAGGAACTGACGCTCTGTAATTCCATACATGTAACGCAGCTTTTGTTTTTCCTGGAGCTGCGTACCGTATTCCGACAGCTTCCTTCTTTGGGTCGGTCCGTGATCGCCCGGTGCGTATGGGCGACGGTTTAATTCCTTGCCAGTGCCAGTCAGGGAAACTCCGAGACGGCGGGATTTTTTCCAAATGGAACCTCTAAATGTAGCCATTAAGACTCCTCCTTATTTTGTTTAGTTTATGCAACAAACATCATAAGGGTAATAATCACTTATATGGGCATGCGATTTAAAGTACCTTCGCCTAATAGCATCAGTTACGCAGCACACCACAGCGGGAACCGCATACTTGCACATAATGATTATCCGCTACTTAATCCGTTCATTAACACAATAACTAATTGTACCTGAGTGGCTTGTATAAGTCAACGTTTTGTGTCAAATGTGCGTTTTAAGAATTTCAATGAATGCCTGAAGCCCTTTGCGGTCTTCTTCTGTGAAGCGTTTGAACATGGGGGAATCAATATCAAGCACACCGACGGCCTCATCGCTTTTATGAACGGGCAGGACGAGTTCAGATTTGCTGTTCGCATCACATGTGATATGACCCGGGAATTCGTTAACATCATCTACGATAAGGATGTCTCCCCCCCTGAACGCTGTACCGCATACGCCTTTGCCATTTTGTATGCGAACGCACGCAGGCAGTCCCTGAAATGGACCCAGGACAAGTTCATCTGTCTTTTCCTGATAGAGATAGAAACCCACCCAGTTCACATCCTCTAAGAATTGATTCAAAAGGGCCGCTGCATTGGCCAGAATAGCGATGCGATCTGTCTCGTCTTCCACCAGCCCTTCCAGCATCCGGTTCAGTTGATCATAATTTTTGATTGTTGCGGCTGTGTCCATGGAATCACCTTCCCTTTATAAATATTATTAAATTATACAACGGTTTGAACTCTGATTCAATCTTTTATTAATAAACAAAACAGATCATTAGTGCTGCTTAAAATCTGATTCATTTACATTTAAGCAGAAAATTATAGGGGAATTCCAAAATGGTAATGTTTTTTAAAATATACAACGGGTATATTTAAAAGCAAGCTGATTTAAAACTGTTTTGTGACGCTGGATATATAAATTTTTCAAAAGGAGATCTTTATGAAAGAGTATCAAATTTACTACGATGGCAAGTGGCAGAACTCCGATTCCAATGAATTTAGTGAAGTAGAGAATCCTGCAACAAAAGAAGTCATCGCAAAAGTCCCTAAAGGCAACCATAACGATGTAGATAAAGCAGTGGAAGCTGCCAAAAATGCTTTCCCGAAATGGAACAAAACTTCTCCGGAAGAAAGAGCAGAATACGTCCAGAAAATATTTGAAGGTATAGAAGCGAAGAAACAGGAACTTGCTGATATGATGGTCAGCGAATTAGGTAACTCCCAAACGTTTTCTGAAGAAGGACAAGTGCCTTTATCATTGAAAGAAATGTCAGCTGCTTTAGAAGAAATAAAGAAATTTGATTTTGAAGAAGAGCTGGATGATGGTACTGTCATTTATAAAGAAGGGTTTGGCGTAGTCGCTTGTATCACCCCTTGGAATTACCCGTTAAACCAAATTCAGAGAAAGATGACACCGGCGCTCTTAGCTGGTAACACATTAGTCATTAAACCTGCGAGTCTGACACCGCTTACTGCAATGATGCTGACTGAAATTGCAGACGAAGCCGGACTGCCGGATGGTGTATTTAATATCGTTACCGGGGGAGGCAGTGACTTAGGTAATTATTTGACCAAACATGAAGATGTCTCCGTTGTATCATTCACCGGTTCTACTTCAGTCGGCAGCGGTATGTATGAAAATGCGGGAACGAATATTAAAAAATTGGTCCTTGAATTAGGCGGTAAATCACCATTAGTATATTTGAAAGACGGCGACCTTGATCAGGCGATTGACCAGGCAGCGAAGACGGTGATCAATAATCAGGGACAAAGCTGTACCGCATTGACACGGCTTTTAGTTCCAAGCAGCCAGTTGGATGAGGTTAACGAGAAGATTAAAGAATACTACAAAGATGTGAAAATTGGAGATCCGGCAGATTATGACACGGATATTGGCCCAATCGTCTCTGAGAGTCAGATGAAATCCATTCTCAGTTTTATTCAAAAAGGTAAAGATGAAGGTGCAGAGTTACTCCTGGGCGGTAATCAAGTGGATCGGACAGGTTATTATATTGAACCGACAGTCTTTACGAATGTAAAAAATGATATGACGATTGCCCGCGAAGAAATCTTCGGGCCTGTATTATCAGTGATTCCTTATGACAGTGAGGAAGAAGCAATTGAAATAGCAAATGATTCAGCTTATGGTCTCTCAGGTGCAGTCACAGGACCGGATTTTAACCATGCACTGGCAGTCGGTAAACAGCTCCGCACAGGTAATGTGTTTATTAATGGAGGAAAACGTTCACCGAAGGCGCCATTCGGCGGTTATAAAGAATCTGGAATTGGACGTGAAAACGGCTTATATGGTGTAGAAGATTACCTCGAAGTTAAAGCGTTGTTCACTTAACGTTAAGCGTAGAAAACTGGAAACGTTATAAATATAAAGCCCGCGTCTCGATGAAATTGAGATGCCAGGGCTTTTCTTGTACCTTTAAACCCTGACTTGGCCGGAGGGGTAAAATAATTTTTCATAGATGACGGGCAGACTTTTGAAAATCATTTAAATGTTACGCTAGCTCAGGCACATGTATATTGTGTGTTTCTATCCATCCAAAAAAGGGAAGTTAAAAAAACCAGGAAAATTTCCGAGGAGGGACAATAATGATTAAAATAAATGAGAGTGACTATCCAAATATTGTATCTTTGGAGGTGGACGGTAATTTAACAAAAGAGGATGCAGAAAAAGCGGATGGGTTTATCAAAGAACATTATGGAGAAGACGCGTCCGTGAATGCATTAATCTATGTAAAAAATATTGAAGGTGCGAGTCCGGGCGGTATCTTAAAGGGTGCAGTCATGGATATAAAGCACTGGAATCAATATGGGAAGTTCGCAGTGGTTACTGATACCGCATGGATTGAAGAGGGAGTGAAATTCGCGGACATTGCGCCGGGGATTGAAATGAAACAATTTGATAAGGATCAGGTTGATCAGGCATTGGAATGGCTGCAGCGATAAGTGCAGATTATGACTTTTTTCAGCTCAAAAAGCCAGTGATCAAGAGAGCCGGGTGAGGGAATCCCAGGTTTGGAAATTGCTTTGTATCGCGCTTGTAAATACGGGGTGTTTTCTGGTTGACGCCGGCTTGAAAAGTGGGTTCATCCCGCTTTTTTTATTGATTTCATACGCGCTTTGAAGTATGGCAGAGTCAGGAGGCGCCCTTACGCCCATTCCATGCATAACCGTCGTATAAATCGAGGTCAAGAGGGCCCGGCACATCAATTGAAAGCGCTTTTGGATCCACGAAGATATGCATGCATATTAAATTCTGATATTTGTGGTGCATCATCCATGGCCCTTTTGGCAGCGGTGCGGTTCTGTGTGCCGTGATATCTTGTAAATTCAATTTCATCGGCAGCCCTCCGTTCGTTAGTCATTATATCCTTATTATGATCCGGAATAAACTTTCACATGTCTTCAAACAAGGTTTTCTGGAATATTTTTAAATGTATATAAGGTAAATTATATGTATACTGGAGATTCATATATATTAATGATTATCTTTTAGTCTTTAATTATATATTTATAGTTTTTTGTTTTATTCTTTTAAGCTATAATTGATTATATACTTAGGAGGTAGCTGTATGTGGGTTTATGTTTTAATCGTAGTCATCCTGCTCATAATTATCGGAGCAGGCACGCTATTATATATGCGGAACATCAGAAAAGATGAAATTGATAATTATCAGACCCGGCTTGAAGAGGTGAAAAGATTACCTCTGCAGGATGAACTGATCAAAATTAAAAATTATAATTTTCATGGTGAAGCTAAAGCGCTATATGAGCGATGGCAGTCTGATTGGCAAAATGTGCTGAACAGCTCCCTCAATGAAGCGGCCACCGATCTGGATTCAGCAGCAGAAGAAGTTGAGAAATTCAAATTTAAAGACAGCCGTGAAAAGATCAATTCCGTAAATCAAAAGATTACAGAGGCCGAGCAGAAGTATCAGGACCTGACAGTTGAAATCAATCAGCTGCTGGATTCGAATGCTGAAGCTGAGAAAGAATATACCGATTCTGAACGGCTGCACCGCGAAGCTAAACGCGATGTGCTGGCGAGCAGCCATAAGTTCGGGGACAGCCAGCCACCGCTTGAGAAGCTGATAGAAACATACGAGCCGGAATTGAGAGAATATGAGAAATTGGTTAACGACGGTGATTACGTCACTGCAAACAAGCATATCGCAGATGTTCATGAAGAACTGACAGCACTGAAAACAAATATGGATGAAATACCATTGCTTATCAAGGAAGTCCAAAAAGATCTGCCGCAGCAGTTTCAGGAGATTCGTTTCGGATGCCGTGATCTTAAGGCTGAGGGTTATGATCTTGAACACATCAAAGTGGAAAGTAAATTATCAACATTGCAGGGCAAATTAAACCTTGTTGAACCGCTCATCAGCAGGCTGGAGCTTGATGAAGCAAGAGCAATCCTTGATGACATCAACGCTCAGCTGGATGACATGATGGATCTTGTGGAGCATGAGGTGAAAGCCAAGACAAAAGTCGACAACGAAAAAGACCTCATTACCGATGACCTTTTTTATGCGAAGGATATGAACTATACACTCAGAACTGAGATTGACTATGTCAAGGAGCAGTTCCATATCAATGAGTCTGATATTCATAGAGTACAAAAATTCGAGCATGAGATAGAGAATCTGATCGGCACCTATGATGACATGATTTCTGAAATATCCAAGACAGTTGCCCGTTACAGTGAAGTGCTGTATAACCTGGAGTATATCAAAAACAATATTTACGAGATAAATGATGAACAGAAACAGATCCAGGGGTATCTGCTGAATCTGCGTGAAGATGAAGCAGAAGCCAGAGAGAATGCACTTCTGGTACAGGAGAGAAAAGAGGAGATTCACAGGGACTTGATGGGTTCAAATATGTCGAGCGTACCTGAAAAGTTTCTCGTCATGAAAAATGAGCTGGACCTGGAAGTGAAAGAAATCCATAAGTACTTTAAGCGTCGTCCTTTGAATGTGCAGTACATTAAAGATAAGGTGAACCAGACCGTCGTGGCCATGAATAAGTATGAACAGGAAGCTTTTGAGATACTGCAGGAAGCCAGGCTGACAGAATTGATGATCCAGTACGGGAACCGGTATCGCAGGGACGACCCTGACTTTAACCAGATGCTCAATGAAGCGGAGCGTCTGTTTAAAGAGAATCGTTATAAACGAGCCCTGGAAATTACCAAAAACGCTTTGGAAAAAGTTGAACCTGGAGCGGCGGTGCGAATTGAAAATGAATTTGACAAGGATTAAACAGTCGGCTTGGGATATAATATTCCAAGTCACTTTTATGTAAGGAGTGATTATTTGATCTACATGGACAATGCAGCTTCAACCCGGCCATATGACGAAGCAGTGGATGCTTTTACCGAGGTGAGCCGTTCATACTATTTTAATACGGCAAGCATCCATTCAGAAGGCCGTAAGGCAGAAAAGCTGCTTGGCGCATCACGGCGGCAGATACTTGATCTGATGGATCTTGGGGATTATGAATGTGTATTTACTTCAGGGGCGACTGAAAGCAACAATATCGCGATTCAGGGGGTACTGGAAACTAAAAAGCAGTTTGGCCGCACTGTGCTTTTAAGCGAAATGGAACACCCAAGTGTGATAAATGTTGCAGAGAAAATGAAGCATAAAGGATTTAATGTCGAATATATCAAAACAACTGAATCAGGCATCGTGGATTTGGACAGCTTGAAGTATCTGCTGGGTAATGACGTCATATTTGTTACAGTCATGGCGGTCAATAATGTTACCGGGAGTGTTCAACCAGTTTCTGAAATTGTGGAGATATTGAAAAGTTATCCGAAAGTTTATTTTCACGTGGACGCTACACAGGCTGTTGGCAAAGTGAGGATGGACTATAGCGGTGTGGACTCTCTGAGTTTGAGCGCCCATAAATTTCATGGGGTTAAAGGTGCCGGCGCTTTGATTGTGAAAGAAGTGAAATCAATGTCCCCGATCACCTTTGGCGGCGGACATGAGTTCAATGTAAGGAGCGGCACTGTAAACCTTGCGGCAATCGCAGCGATGGCTAAAGCTTTGAGGATGAGCATGGAATCACTCGAAGAAAATCGTTTGAGGATCAGCCGTTACAACAAGTCAATCAGAGAAGCAGTATCTAAACTGCCTTCAGTGCAAGTGCAGCCGGGCGGAGTCCCCCAGATCATCAACGTCTCCTATATCGGTGCCCGGGGAGAAATTGTCGTCAATGCCCTCAGTCAAAGAGAAATCATGGTGTCTACAACGAGCGCCTGTGCTTCTAAACTGAGTTCATTGAATGAAACGCTGATGGCGATGAATAACAGCCCGGATGTGGTTAAAGGCAGTATCAGGATTTCCATGGGCCACTTTACAAATGATCAGGAAGCGGATAAACTGGTCTCTGCTCTGAATAGTGTGTATAAGGAAATCGGAGGTGTGCTGAAATGAATTATGATCATATTCTGGTGAGGTACGGCGAATTGACGCTCAAATCGAAAAACAGAAAGATTTTTGTCGATGCTTTGAGAAGGACGATGATACAGACGCTTGAACCCTTCGGTGTTCATGTAAAAGCAAACAGGGATCGTGCATATATCGAACTGAACAATGCCGATCCATATAAAGTGATGGATGCCTTGAAACATGTGACCGGAATCTTAAGTGTTTCACCGGTTGTGAAACTTGAGAAGACAAACGCAGCGATGCAGAAGAATGCAGTGGATTTTGCCCATGAATTTCAAGATGGCTCAACATTCAAAATAGAAGTTAAACGTGCGGATAAAGGCTATCCGTTGAAAACTTTTGATATCCAGCAGCTCCTCGGCAGCCACGTATTGGAGAACACTGAAGAAATCACTGTTGATGTCAGACAGCCGGACTATGAAATTATGGTTGAAGTCAGACAGGACGCCGTTTATATGTATCGTGAAGTAATTGCGTGTGTCGGAGGATTCCCGGCAGGTACCGGCGGCAGGGCGATATTAATGCTTTCAGGCGGTATTGATTCACCGGTGGCTGCTTTTGAAATCATGAAAAAGGGCGTCGAAGTTGAAGCCGTCCATTTTCATTCCCCGCCCTATACCAGTCCTCAGGCAACAGAAAAGGTCAAGCAGCTGGTTGATATCATATCGGACAGAACCGGCGTTGACATCAGACTTAATATTGTGCCTTTTACAGAGCTGCAGACAACAATTTATGACAGAATACCACAAAGTCTCTCCATGACCTCGACAAGAAGGATCATGTTGAGGATTGCCGAAAAATTAGCAAGCAGGAAACATGCTGGGGCGATTGTTAATGGCGAAAATCTCGGCCAGGTTGCTTCCCAGACAATGACAAGCATGCATGTGATTAACAGGGTGACCAGTTTTCCGATTTTAAGGCCGCTGCTTACGTTGGAAAAGGATGAAATTATCGGTAAAGCGAAAGCGTACGGCACTTATGAAACATCCATATTGCCGTTTGAAGACTGCTGTACTATCTTCACACCGAAATCACCGAAAACAAAACCCTCACTTGAAAAGGTCGAAGGTTTCGAATCAAGAGTGGACTTTGAACCGTTGATAGATGAGGCAGCGGATAATATAGAAGTGTATATATCGAATACTGAAGCGGAATCTGAGAGTTTTGAGTCTCTGCTCTGATAGGGAATAAGTGAATCATATTAACAAAGAAACTTCCTTTTACAGGAAGTTTCTTTGTGCTTTGTGCCAGAATGTATTGTTCTTCAGTTTAAGCGTTTTGATGAATTTATCGCTCAGTCCAATTTCGACTTTTTCAGTGTTTCTCACACTGAGCGCTTCGTTATCAAGTGACATGATCGGGTAGTAATCCACATTTTTATCAATCAGGAGTGTCAGCGGCCGCTCTCTATTCAGAAGAAAGCTCGTTCCCAGTGTCCTGTGGGTGTTGTTGTTCACACTGGCAAGTTCTGTCACCTGCATTGCCTGAATCAGGGGGTCTACAACGGCACCGCCCAGAGATTTGTTATAGCCTGTGGAGCCCGTCGGCGTGGCTGCCAGGATGCCGTCGCCATTAAATTGCTCAAACAGGAAATCATTGATGTAAACATCCATTTTTATCGTTTTGATGATGCTTGATCTCAGTGTGAATTCATTCAGACAGTAGCTCGGTTTGTTGTCATTGATGGTTACTTTGAGTGCGGGATAGTTTCTGACGTCAACATCATCCTGTTTAAATGCTTCTTTCAGCATGTCGATTTCACGGTAATGGAAATCCACATAAAAATAGTTTGAGTCATCGACTGCAATACCGAGATATACACAGTCATCACGGAATCCATTTTTTCTTACAGCCTGCAGAAAATCTCCGTCACCGCCAATGGATGCGATGATGTCAGCTTCTTCTGTCGATTGTACTGTTTCAATTCCAAGCCCCGAGAAAATATCGCTCAAATGTGTTATGATTTCATTGTTTTCTTCTGCGTGCGGAGCAAAGAAATAGATTGTTTTATAATTGTCCAAGCCATTCACTCCCTGTGCGTTCGACTTTAAGTATTGTTATCCTGAACATTTACCGGTTCATATAATTCTGACTTGTATCTAACTCTTTTATACCATATTTCATATTTATTTGACAGCTGCAGCAACCACAACACTTTATGGCCTGCGAGATTTGCATTGTCCTCAATGTCTTTCTCTGTGGTATCATTGAAATGGAAAATTAAATTTGGAAAGGTTTGATAGCGTGAAACGAATTATTGCGGTAGTCATCGCTTTGGCACTGCTTGTTTTTGGCGTCGTAGCGTCTGTGTTCAATGCGATGTGGGCCAGTGACTGGGAAGAAACTTTCAATCAGTATGCAAGTACTGAATTTCCGCCCTCTTCAATCGTTGAGCAAGGGGATCCCGAAAATAAGATTGCAGTTGTGAACATCGAGGGGACAATTATGGACACTGGTAATACTGGGGCGTTCAACAGTGGCGGCTATAACCATGAAATGGTCATTGAATCACTGAAACAGATTGCATCTGATGATACGGTGAATGGCGTCATGCTCAATGTGGATTCCCCGGGCGGCGGCGTTTATGAAAGTGCTGAGATACATAGCCATCTTCAGGATATCAAAGATGCAGGTAAAACAATATACAGTTCGATGGGCGGCATGGCTGCTTCAGGCGGTTATTATGTATCAGCCCCGGCAGATCAGATATTTGCCACAAACGAAACAATCACCGGCTCGATCGGTGTTATTATGCAGTCGATCAATTACAGCCAGCTGGCGGAGGAATACGGCATTGAATTTGATACTTACACGAGTGGAGATATGAAGGACATGCTCAGCGGCAGCAGTGAGCCAACTCAGGAAGAAGAGGAATATGTCCAGGGTATGGTCGATTCGATGTTCCAGGACTTTGTCGATGTTGTTGAAGCTGGCAGAGGGATGTCGGAAGACGAAGTGAGAAACCTGGCAGACGGCCGTGTCTATCTGGGTGATGAAGCTGTCGACAACGGTCTTGCAGACCAGATCGGTTACCCAGAAGACGCCATGGCTGCGCTCCAGGAGGAGTTAGGCGGCAATGCTCAGGTTGTAGAATATGGTCAGAATTCCAATTCAAACATCCCTTTTTCTGCTCAAGCGAAAGAATTTGTTGGCAATCTTTTCGGTAATAATGAAATTGCCAAAATTGAATCACTTTTAAATAACAGGCAGGGCGTCCAGCCGATGTACCTGTATGAACAGTAGGGGGGGTGTCATAATGGAATACACAGAAAGATACCAGCCTGAAACCAATAAAACCACGCTTTCCGACAAATTGGATTATATGTCAACGGCACATTTTTTCACGCGACTGGTGGGTTACATTATTGATGTTATTCTTATCTGGGCCATCTCACAGATTGTCATCTATCCGGTGCTGGGAATGCTTGGAATCAAAGATTTACAGTTCTGGCTGCCTATTTTCAGTCTGGATAATATTTTGAGCGCCCTGTTGTTCTTTTCATATTTTGTACTGATGACGTATTTCCTGAGACAGACTTTGGGAAAGATGATTATCGGCATCAGTGTGATGGATAAAACAGGGGAGAAACTGGCTTTCAAGCAGGTGATCTACCGTGAATTGGTGGGCAGATATATCAGCAATACACTTGTATATATTCCCTATCTGATGATCATATTCACTGATAACAGAATTGGGCTGCACGATTTCTTTGCGGACACATATGTTGTAAAGAACAGGTATCTGGAATACAATCATACGATAAAGGCACATTGTTTCAGAGAAGTAAACAACACTCAGTACACTTACCCGCAGGATAGCCAGTAATCCGTATTTTCAATGTTGAGAGTAAGTCAAACGCTTGATGTATTCGTGTCAATTTAATATAATTATATAATGCTTGTTGGGGCTGCTCGAAAACGAGCAGCCCATATTTTATTCTAATGAGGGATTAATAATGGAACAAACATCTATGGAACAGGTATATCACGCATTAATTGAAGAAACTGACCGTATCCTGGAAGGAAATCCGGATGCCACCAGGCTGGAAGCTCTGGGAGAGGCGTTGATCCGTGTTGAAAATACCGGGGGTTACAGTGATTTGAGAAAAGCCTTCCAATTTGCCTATCTTTATCAGACTAAAGAAGAACCGGTGCAGCCCAACCATCAGTTGACACCTGACTCCATCGGCTATTTCATCTCGCATATTATCCAATTATTCAACGACGGTCCGGTCAAGATGCTGGATGCCGGAAGCGGCACCGGGCACCTGTCAATGACAATCCGTGAGCATAAAGCGGACGTGGAGCTGTACGGTGCGGAAGTGGATCCGCTGCTGGCAAATGTAAATGCCAATGTTTGCGAGTACTTGGAGACATCGATGAATATTTATCCGCAAAACATTATTGAGCAGGCAAGGCTGCCCCTGATGGATGTGGCAGTCGGGGACCTGCCCGTGGGTTATTATCCGCTCAACCCAGCAGGTTTCACCACTGCGTTCAAAGAGGGCAAGAGTTTCGCCCATCTGTTGATGCTGGAAAGTGCTATGCATTATGTAAAAGATGATGGGCTTGGCATATTTGTCGTGCCGTCGGATATGCTGGAAGAAAACAATGAAACGATTAAGAAGTATCTATCCGAATCGGCAACACTGCTCATGTTCCTGAAGCTGCCCAATACAATATTTAAGACGGAAAATCAGAGAAAATCCATCATTGTCCTGAAAAAGAATTTTTCACCGCTCACCAATAATGAAGTGCTGATCGGAGATATCCCTGACTTCAAAGATACAGAACAATTTAAACACTTTTTGGCACAAACAGAATCATGGTATGATAGCTATATTAACAATTAAGCGTTCTAGGAGGAATCATGGCTAAAATAATTGCTATTAATGCAGGCAGTTCGTCATTTAAGTTCCAATTGTTTGAAATGCCTGAAGAAAAAGAGGTTGCCAAAGGGCTCGCAGAAAGGATCGGCCTGGATGAAGGGATTTTCTCAATAACTGTGGATGGAGCGGAGAAATCGATCAGTCAGAATTTTAATAATCATGAAGAAGCTGTCAATCTTATGCTTAAGCAGCTTAAAGATCAGGGTGTAATCAAAGAGATTAATGATATTGACGCCAGCGGCCACAGAGTCGTCCATGGCGGGGAAACATTTGACAGGTCTGTATTGATTGATGATGATGTCGTCAAAAAAATTCAGGAACTGAGTGAACTCGCACCGCTCCATAACCCGGCCAACCTGATGGGCATTAACGCATTCAGAGAGCAGCTGCCTGCCGTCCCCCATATCGCAGTATTTGATACTTCATTTCACCAGACGATGCCTGAAAGTTCGTATCTTTACAGCCTGCCATATCAATATTATGAAGATTATGGGATCCGTAAATACGGCTTTCATGGCACCAGCCATAAGTACGTGACACAAAGAGCGAGCGAGATGTTAAACAGACCGCTTGAAGAATTGCGTATTATCAGCTGCCACCTGGGGAACGGGGCCAGTATTGCTGCAGTGAAAGGCGGAGAATCCGTCGATACTTCAATGGGGTTCACACCGCTTGCCGGCGTCACAATGGGGACACGTTCCGGCAATCTGGATCCGGCCCTGATCCCATATATCATGGAAAAGACCGGGAAATCGGCTGTAGAAGTATTAAATGTACTGAATAAGGAATCCGGCCTTCTGGGGGTCAGTGGATTTTCAAGTGACCTGCGGGATATCGAGGAAGAAGCTCAAGCGGGACATGAAAGAGCGGAACTGGCCCTGGAAGTATTTGGTGAAAGAATCCATAAATACATGGGTTCGTATGCGACACGCATGGGCGGTCTCGATACCATTATCTTTACAGCCGGCGTCGGTGAAAACTCTGATATTGTGCGATCCAAAGTATTGGACGGCCTCGAGTTTATGGGTGTTTATTTCGATCCTTCACTGAACGATGTGCGCGGGGAGGAAAAATTTATCAACCACCCATACTCACCGGTTAAAATCATCATCATCCCGACTAACGAAGAATTGATGATCGCCCGTGATGTCATGGAAATAGCGAATATATCCTGAGTCCGTTCTTCGTGTGATAAGTTTTTCTCAATCAAGGACCCCTCAAATCATTGATTTGAGGGGTCCTTTGCGTGATTATCCTACTTATTTTCGTTAATGAATTCTTCTGTTGCAACCACCGGCTCAAAGTCCTCAGGCAGAGTTTCCGTTCTTACTACCAATACATCACACGGGGCGTGACGCACGATATTTTCTGAAACTGAACCGATGATGAAACGTTCCACAGCATTGAGCCCGGTAGCTCCACAGGCAATCAGGTCCGCGCCGGTTTTCTGAACCGCTTTTTTTGGTATTATAGATTTAGGAGAACCATAATCGATAATTTTTGTCACGTTTTCTACCCCTTTATCCAAAGCAAGATTCTCATAACCGTCCAATAATTTTTGTGCAAAATCATTTGCCCGCTGGGATATAGAACGGTCATATGCTTCTACCGAAGCGAAAGATCTTGTGTCGATAACGTTAATCACGGATAGCTTGGAGTCGTTTCGTTTCGCAATGTCGATGGCTTTATGGAATGCCCATTCTGCCTCTCTGGAACCGTCTACTGCAATAAGGATATTATCGTACTTAAGCATTATTACTGCCCCTTTCATATTGATATCGTTTTCACTATTACTATACCACATTTCCAGATTTTATAACTTTTTGTGAATGAATTTTCATGACGGTTTTGTTAAGTGTGTGTTACAATATTTTCTAATGAAGGAAAGGAGAATTTGCAATGCTAATTGGTGTACCGAGGGAAATTAAAAACAATGAGAGCCGGGTCGGCTTAACACCGGGAGGGGTTCACGCGTTTGTCAACGGCGGGCACACTGTTCTTGTTGAAACTGGTGCAGGTTCCGGTTCATACTTTGATGATGCTGATTACACCGGTGCGGGCGGTAAAATTGTTAATTCCGCCGCTGAAGCCTGGGATGTTGATATGATAGTCAAAGTCAAGGAACCGCTCAAAGAAGAATTTGGATATTTTAAAGAAAATCAGATTCTGTTCACATATCTGCATTTAGCTCCGGAAGTAGAGCTGACAAAGGCCCTGTTGGATAAAAAAGTCGTTTCCATAGCCTATGAGACGATACAGGCAGAAGATGGCTCGCTGCCGCTCCTGTCACCGATGAGTGAGGTGGCAGGGCGCATGTCTGCTCAAATAGGGGCAGAATACTTACAAAAGATCAAAGGCGGCAAAGGGGTGCTGTTAAGCGGTGTGCCAGGCGTGCCCCGTGCTAAAGTAACGATCATCGGGGGCGGCATGGCTGGTACGAATGCAGCTAAGATGGCGGTTGGCCTTGGGGCAGAAGTAACGATTCTGGACCTTGATCCTAAACGTCTGAGAGAGCTGGACGATTTGTTTGGTGCCAGTGTCCAGACACTGATGTCCTCACCGTTCAATATTGCAGATGCGGTTAAGGACAGCGACCTTGTAATCGGTGCTGTGCTGATACCGGGAGCAAAAGCCCCGCGTCTTGTCACTGAAGACATGATAAAATCCATGAATGCAGGTTCTGTCATTGTGGATATTGCAATTGACCAGGGGGGTATTTTCGAAACAACGGACAAAGTGACCACCCACGATGATCCGACTTATGTTAAACATGAAGTTGTACATTATGCAGTTGCAAACATGCCGGGAGCAGTACCGCGTACGTCCACGATTGCGCTGACGAATGCGACAATGAACTACGGTCTGCAGATTGCAAATAAAGGTTTCAGGGAAGCAGCGAAACAGAATCCAACACTGCTTGGCGGCTTCAACACATTTGAGGGCCATGTTACTTACGAAGCAGTGGCAGAAGCTCAGGATATCGAATACAAAGATGTATCCGAACTCCTGTAAAGTAAAAGATAAGGTATAAAACCTGTGGGATGCCAGTCATCCTGCAGGTTTTTGAAGTTATGACCACTCATTATTCCACATTAAAATTGATCGACACAGGCAACGTCAAAAGGAACTCGGTTAACGAGTGTTTTCAATTGATCTTCATCCCTTACATGAGGGATGATAACGATGCGTTTCTTTGAATGGATTTTAAGTCTGGCAAGCGGCTGCAGCGCACTGTGATCATCCATATCGAGTTCCCTCACATCATACATTATTCCGGATACGTCATATTCTACCAGTTCATCGAGCAGCCGGCTTTGCAGAAAGGCGGGTACTTTCGAAAATGTGGATCCGATGATGAAATGCTTGCTGCCAATCTGTTTCGACAGTTCGCTGATGAATTTCAGATCCAAATGATGGTGGTGATCTTCGAACACCTGATCAGTAATATAGCCGTCTGCAGCTTCCATTTGACGGATGGTTTCTGAAATTATGTTTTTCTGCATGAATCGTTCGGTCTCTGCCCAATGGTTGACAGAAGCGAATATTTCAGCCTCAGGATACAGTACTTTTTTCATTTCAGGCAGAACGCTGTTTGGGGCACTGAAGTCTTCATGTGACAAAATTTCCGATATATGTTTATTTGACAGACTGTGGTTTCTATATATGACTTTCAAATCATTCACCTCGTCAAAATTGTATCATAAAATGAATGAATCTATGGATAACGGGGTAGTATAATAACATGCAAAAATTTCGAGAAAGGGTGCATTGTACAATGAGAGTAAGTTATCATGGCCATTCGATTGTCCAGGTGGAGAACAATGATTCAAAAGCCATTATTGATCCGTTCATCAGCGGTAATGAATTGACGGATTTAAATGCAGACAGTGTGGAAGCGGACTATATTCTGCTGACGCACGGTCACAATGATCATGTCGGAGATACTGTTGACATTGCCAGGAGGACGGGTGCAACAGTTGTAGCACCGGTTGAACTTGCCGATTTCATCGGCGCTTACGGGATTGAAACTGTCGGTATGAATATCGGCGGCAGGAATGAGTATGAATTTGGCTCTGTAAAATTTGTCCATGCATTTCACAGTTCAAGCTATACAGTCGAAGCAGGCAAAGCGCCGGTTTATACAGGTATGCCGACAGGGATAATCATAGAATCAGGCGGCAAGAAGATCTATCATGCCGGAGATACAGGAATATTCGGTGACTTGAAACTGATCACAGAACTGAACGGGCCATTCGATGTGTTCTTTGTACCTATTGGAGATCATTTTACAATGGGCATCGATGATGCGATTTATGCCACAGATCAATTCGTACAGCCTGCAACTGCAGTACCTGTTCACTACAATACGTTCCCGCCTATAAAACAGGATCCCGAAACATTCAAAGGAAAATTGAAAACAGACTGCCAGATATTGAAAGCAGGCGACGCAGTACAATTTTAAGTTATTCAAATGAACGGGCAAGGGGCACTGACGGTGCCTCTTTTTTGTTATATAATAGCTGTAAGGTGATATACTATGTCCAAGCATAATGAAATACTCAATTATATAAGAGAGCTTCCCGAAGGCACAAAAATTTCTGTAAGACAAATTTCAGCCAACTTGAATGTCTCTGACGGCACCAGTTACCGGGCGATAAAATTTGCAGAAAAAGAAGGCCTGGTCAAGACGATAGAAAGAGTTGGAACAATACGTGTCGCATCAAAAGAGAGCACCCGGGAGGAGAAACTGACTTTTAAACAGGTCAACAATGTGATAGGGGGCACTGTGCTTGCAGGCGGGCAGGGGATGGATAAAGAGATCAGCCGATTTATCATCGGCGCGATGAAGACGGATGCCCTCGTGACTTACCTGGAAGAAAGTGGACTCCTCATCGTTGGCAACAGAGAGAATGTACAGTTAAAAGCAATGGAAACCCGTTCCGGTATTTTAATTACGGGGGGATTCGGTACAAATAAGGAAATACTGGATAAAGCAGATGAGCTGTCACTGCCGGTCATCTCGACAGATTCGGACACTTTTTCCGTTGCATCCATCATTCAGAGAGAGCTCTACAGCCTGTCGCTGATGATGAACATAGTGACTGCCGGTGACCTGGCTGTCAAACAGGAAGAATATGTGTATGATTTGTTGAAAGATAGCGCGCGCGTTTACCAGCCGGGCGATAAAATCACGGTTTTACTTCATGATGGCGAATATATCGGTACAATCAGATCATCGGATTTTAAAAATATTACATCCGGCAGATACAAGGAATGGATCATGTCCGGAGTGGCGGAGCCTTCTTCAAGCACACTGCAGCGATTGCGCCAGGTGATGAGCTGGCATCAGCTGAACATCGTTCCGATTGTAGATGAAGAGGACCAGTATATGGGCATTGTACACCGCAGGGAAGTATTCCGGCAGATGGAATCCAAAAAATTATCGACAGGCATGAGCGATGAAGAAGTCATCGACCGGGAGATTAGAATAGATGACAATAGGATTTATATCAATGTGCTGCCATTTATGACGGATGAATATGGGAGCATTACCCAGTCTGCATATATGAGACTTGTGGAACGGCTGATTGGTGCAGTGCTTGAGAACTATGACATACATAGTTATCATCTGGATTCCATAAATCTTATGAACATAAAACTTGTCCAGCTCAATCAGAATATCGTTTTAGAAGGTAATGTGATAGATCTTGGGGATCAGTTCCTGAGATTGGAAACCGTAACGACATCAAACGGAGAAATATTTTCCAAAGCGATGCTGATGATCCAATACTACCGTGAGAGATAAAAAAACAGACAAGCGGTGACCGCTTGTCTATTTGCTCTTTTGCTTATTAAATTCTTCCCAGGCTTTCTCCTCTATCGGCAGGTTGCCCTTAAAGTATTTTCTTGCTGCATTAAAATGACGGGCGTTCATTGCACCGAGCAGTATGAACAAAGGACCGACGATATAGGCGACTGCCGTTGAAAACTGTACGATGGTGTTCAGGCCGAAAGTGAGTATCAAAAGGCCGAGCCAGATTCTCGAAATACTGTTATAGTATGCCGTCCTGACATCACGTTTTGTTTTTGCCTGCCTGATTTTATAAATGATAAACATAAACAGGCAGAGGAGCAGGAAAGTGACAAGTATTGATACAGATAACTGATATAGGAATTCCATTCTGATACAACTCCAATCCATATTGTAGTATAATTTATAATGTTGACCAAGTAAATATTTACAAAGGGAGAATCTCAATTGTTCACAGAAAATATAAAACAATATCCGTCTTTGAAGCATCATTATAATGATGTACTAAATCTTATAAACGAATATGATGAAATTATTATATTGAGGCATATCAGGCCCGACCCGGATGCCATCGGTGCCCAGCTCGGATTAAAAGCAATTCTGCAGTATATTTTTCCAAATAAGTCCATCGCAGCCCTCGGTGAAGAAGAATCTTCCCTGAACTACCTTGGCAGAATGGATCCGGTGACTACTGTCGATGATCCATTGGTCATCGTGGTGGATACGGCCGGTGCCGGGCGGGTAGACGGTGATATTGCAGCCGGCAGCAAAGTGATTAAAATCGATCATCATCCAAATAATGACCCTTACGGGGATATAAATATTGTAGAGACGGGTGTATCGTCGACATCTGAATTAATATTCATTCTTGCAAATCTGTGGGGGTTTGATAATGACTACATCAATGACACATCTGCCAGGCTCCTGTTTTCAGGGATTGTCGGTGATACCGGGCGTTTCCTGTTTGACAATACAAGCAGTATGACACACAGGATTGCTTCCGAGTTAAAGAAATTCGACTTTGACGCTACAAAGGATATGGGATTGATGAACCGTCAATCCATCAGTCAGTTCAGATTCAAAGGGTACCTGATTGACAACTTCGAGATCACTGATAAAGGGGTGCTGGGCGTCTGGGTGCCCAGTTCTGTTCTTGATGAATATGGTTTGAACAGCAATGAAGCGAGTCTGAGTGTAAACCTGTACCGTGAGATGGACGAGGCTGAAATATGGTTCATGGCTGTAGAAGAGGAAGATAATATCAGAGTGCGTCTGCGTTCTAAAAAAACTGTCATCAATGATGTCGCGGAAGCGTTCGGGGGCGGGGGGCACCCTCTGGCCAGCGGCATCAGTCTGTCCTCCAGTGAAAAGATACGGGATCTTACAGAAGCACTGGATCGCAAACTCTAGGAAGGAGCATAGGTGTCCATGATCAATTTGAATGTTCACAGTTGTTTCGATTTCCTTAACAGCAATATCAGAATTGAAGACCTTATCCAAAAAGCTGCAGAAGATGGGCAGTCAGCTGTTGCGCTTACCGATTTCAACCGGATGCACGGAATCTATCGGTTTATGCAGACCGCTGTTAAAAACGGAGTAAAGCCGTTAACAGGAATGGAAATCGGAGTATCAGAAGGGTTTGAAGGTGCTCCTCTTGTGCTGATAGCGAAAAATGATAAAGGATTCCGTGAACTCATCAGACTTTCAGCCATGCTTTCGTATAAGGGTATCGCGGAGACCCCGTTAAACTATCTGATGGAAAACATTAACCACTGTGTCGTGATTGCAAAGGACGAAGCGGGGATTCCTGTGCTCGATGCCCTTAACATAAAGCATGAAGATAAGTATCAGGCCCATACAGTCGACACCAAGGCATATAACCGACTGTTTTTTCAGACTTCATACTATCTGTCGGAAACGGACCTGCCGGCAGTCAGGGTGCTCAATGCAATCAGGGACAACGAACGGATGGAAATAGATAATATATCCGGCAGCAGCGGTCAGTATTTTGTTAAGACATTCCAGGATTTAACCGAAGAAGAAAGAAAAATTCTTGATAATAACCGCAATCTTTTGTCAAAATGTGAGGTTTCCATTCCCCGGAGTGAGAATATTCTCCCCGGATTCCCGAATAATCAGAATATGGACTCAAAAGAATATTTGTGGCACCTGCTCAGAAGAAGCCTGGGTCAGACAGCGGGTGAAAATTATATGGAGCGGCTGGAATATGAGTATAATATCATCATAGAAATGGGTTATGAAGATTATTTCCTGATTGTCCAGGATGCTGTTGATTTTGCAAAAAAAAGCGGTATATACGTCGGTCCCGGCAGAGGGTCCTCCAGCGCCAGTCTTGTTTCCTATCTGTTGAACATCACAGAAGTGGACCCGTTGAAATACAATTTGCTCTTCGAACGGTTTTTAAATCCTGAACGTGTGACCATGCCTGACATTGATATAGATTTTGAGGATACAAGAAGAGATGAAGTGGTCGATTATCTGATGGAAAAGTATGGAACAATGAATGTGTCACACATCATTACGTACGGTACACTCAGTGCCAAAATGGCAGCCCGTGATGTCGGAAGAGTGTTGGGTTTCTCTGAAGAAGAGCTCAAACTCATTTCAAATATGATACCAGAGACACCCGGGGCGGCCCTTAAGGATGTATTTGAATCCGACAGGTTCCAATCGTTGGCCGCTGCGGATGCTAAATACAGAACATTTGCTGAAATATCCATGAAAGTTGAAGGTCTGCCAAGACATTCCTCAACCCATGCAGCCGGTGTGCTTTTGAGTGAAAACAACCTGACAAAAGTGGTGCCTGTCATATTTCAGGAAGGTCATGCACTGAGTCAGTGGACAATGACCGAGGTGGAGTCGGCCGGTCTGTTGAAAATCGATATACTGGGCCTGCGCAATCTGTCGCTGATCCGATATATGGTAAGCAGGATAAAGAAAGTTGATCCCGGTTTTGATTACCGGGAAATACCAGAAGATAATCCGGCAGTATACAAGCTGTTATCCAAAGGCTTGACACTCGGCGTGTTCCAGCTTGAATCCGAAGGTATCCGCAGGGTAGTGCAGGATGTGAGCCCCGCGACGTTCATGGATCTCGCGTCTGTCATTGCACTGTACAGACCCGGACCGATGAAAGAAATACCGCATTTCATTGATGGTAAAGAAAATCCGGAATCAGTATCGTATCCGCATCCGGATCTGAAGGAAATATTAAAAGAGACTTATGGCGTCATCGTCTATCAGGAGCAGATCATGCAGATTGCTTCCACAATCGCTGGATACTCCTATGCAAATGCAGACATACTCCGGCGAGCCATGAGTAAAAAGGACAGGCGGACGCTTGAAAAAGAACGTACGAATTTTGAAAAGGGCGCTGAACAAAAAGGTTATGGCAGAGAACTGGGGAAATCCATTTTCGATCTAATCATGGAGTTTGCCGATTACGGTTTTGCTAAAAGCCATGCTGTTGCATATAGCCGGATTTCCTATATACTTAGTTTTATCAAAACAATGTACCCGGCAATATTCTATTCTGTAATATTAACTCACCATTTTGGTAACGATGTAAAAATCCGGCAGATAATGGATGAGATCAGACTGTTGCGCATTAACATCCTTCCGCCTGACATCAACCGGTCTGAATGGGCCAATATTTCAGAAGAAAGCATCCGTCTGGGCTTCAGCATGATCAAAGGTGTCACTTACAGGACTGCTGCAGCAATCATCGAAGAAAGGCAAAATGGTCCATTTAAAGATATCTATGACCTGAAGACACGGGTCAAAGAGATGAACCTCAACAGAAAAGTTCTCAGCAGCCTCATCATATCCGGGGCGCTCGATGGTTTTAAGGAAAACAGGAAGACCATGCTGCAGTCCCTGCCGCTCGTCGATGCTCTGAATACGGAAGAATACGCGCATGATTCTTTTTTAAGCACGCTTGGTTTCAGCGTCAAAAAGGAATTTAACCATACGGAAGAAATGGATTCTTTTGAAATGATCGAAGGAGAAAAAGAAGTACTTGGCTTTTATATTTCTGAACATCCGATCAGACAAAAACACAAAGAACTGCAATACATTCCATTTTCCCTGCTGTCTCAAAAGAAAAGGAATGCAAGGTATCTGCTGTTTTTCGAAAGTATCAAAACCATAAAAACTAAAAAAGGCCAGAACATGGCATTTGCCAGAGTGTCTGACGGTTTTGAGGAAATGGAAACGGTAATCTTTCCTAAAACATTCTTTAATGTCCATCATCTGCTCAGTGAAAAAGTGCTTGTCGCCTCCGGCCGCATCGAAGAACGGAAAGGTGAACGTCAGCTGATTGCGGATAATGTCGAAACGCTGGAGTCGTTTAAGGATTCCTATATGAAAACTGCAAAACAGGTGTTTATAAGGAATACCGGAACTTACGAACTTTCTGGGTTTTTATCCGGGGAGGGGATGCCGGTGCTGGATTTTGACAGCGGGGAGGAAATCGGTAAAATTTCACACACAGATATATATGCCTTGATAAACTCAGTCAAATCGCATGATATACGGATCCTGCAGTAAATCTGTTGTCACGGAAATATGATAATGTTAATATAATTAGTGGTATGACCACTTTCAGAAAGGGAGATCAGAGTGTCGCTAAGAGATGATGCACTGCACATGCACAGACAGAATCAGGGTAAACTTTCAGTGAATTCCAAAGTGGAAATTAAGGATAAAGAGGCTTTGAGCCTGGCGTATTCACCAGGGGTTGCTGAGCCTTGTAAAGAAATATATGAAGACGAGCGCACTGTTTTCGATTACACAGGTAAAAGCAGGACGGTCGGTGTTGTCACTGATGGTTCAGCTGTCCTGGGCCTCGGTAACATCGGGGCTAAAGCCAGTCTGCCTGTTATGGAAGGAAAAAGTGCGCTGTTTAAAAATTTTGCAGGTGTAGATTCATTTCCAATTGCACTTGATACTAACGATATAGATGAGTTTGTGAGATCTGTCAAGTTGATGACACCGGTGTTTGGTGGCATTAATCTTGAAGATATCTCTGCGCCGCGGTGTTTTGAGATTGAAGAGAAACTGATTCGTGAAACTGATATCCCAGTGTTCCACGATGATCAGCACGGTACCGCAATAGTTACGTTAAGCGGACTCATGAATGCATTGAAATTGACGGGCCGTTCATTGAACCAGATCAGAGTTGTACTGAACGGAGCCGGTGCTGCCGGTGTTGCTATCGTCAGACTGCTTTACAGTTTCGGAGTCAAGGAAATGATAATGTGTGATTCAAGGGGCGCAATATACGAAGGCAGAGAGGAAGGCATGAACCCGATCAAAGAAAGAGTCAGCGAATATACGAACCAGAACCACATTAAAGGCGGACTCGAAGATGTCATTCATGATGCTGATGTCTTTATCGGTGTATCAGTAGAAGGGGCATTGAATGAATCGATGGTTGAATCGATGGCTGATAAGCCAATCATATTTGCGATGGCGAACCCGACGCCGGAAATCATGCCTGAGTCAGCAAAATCTGCAGGTGCCAGTGTTATCGGTACAGGCAGAAGTGACTTTCCCAATCAGATAAATAATGTCCTTGCTTTTCCCGGCATTTTCAGAGGCGCGCTTGATGTCAGAGCGACACATATCAATAATGAGATGAAAAAAGCTGCAGTCCTTGCCATCGCTGAACTGATTTCGGAGGATGAGCTGAGAGCTGAATATGTCATCCCGGATCCATTTAACAGGGAAGTCGCCCCTCAGGTCGCCAAAGCTGTCGCCAAAGCTGCGATGGAAAGCGGCGTCAGCCGCATTAAGATTGACCCTGAGGAAGTTTACCAAAACACGTTGAAACTAACGCAATAATAGCGGGTGAAATATGGTAGAGAGAACGGGTTTGGAATATATTGTTGAAGAGATTCATCACCTGATAGAAGCAGAGAATATTCAAGTTGGAGAAAAACTGCCCAGCGAAAGATATTTAAAAGACAAACTGAATGTCAGTCGTCAAAGTGTACGGGAAGCACTCCGTGCACTTGAATTATTAGGAATTATCTATGTCAGAAGAGGGGAAGGCACTTTCCTCGCTGATATCGATAATCATCAACTATTCCAACTAATCGGCAAATACCTGATCCGAACGAAGAGACAGGAAGATGAAATACTGGAGATTAAGGAAATGATTGAAAACCATGTGAAGTTTAAGCATGGAGATGAAGACCTGCCAGTTGCGGAAGACGATAATCAAATACTCAGAAAAATTCACGCATTGCTCGACAAATATTCACGGGCATTCAAATCGTAATTATAAGCAAGGGGTTTCATTATGTTAAAAGACTTGTTTTCCAAGCTGAACAAAAAAGTAAATGAGACAGATGCAAATGATGGTACATTTGAAAAAAGTCAGTCGATTATGACGAAATGTCCCAGTTGCAAGAAGATACTTTACTCCAAGGAACTATACAAACAGCTGAATGTATGTACAAACTGCGACCATCATCTTCCCATCACGAGCTGGGATCGTATGGAGGCACTGATGGATGAGGGTTCTGTCACACCGATGTTTGAAGAAGTGACATCTGCAAATCCGCTCGAATTTCCGAATTATAAAACCAAGCTCGAAAATGATAAGGAGAAAACCCAGCTGAATGAAGCGGTTGTTGTGGCTGAAGGCACAATTGACGGGACAAAATCAGTTGTGGCAATCATGGATTCCAGGTTCAGAATGGGGTCTATGGGCGCTGCAGTCGGTGAAAAACTGGCGCGGGCTTTCAATCATGCCACTGACAATAGACTGCCTGTCATTGTATTTACAGCAAGCGGTGGTGCCAGGATGCAGGAAGGGATCATTTCTTTAATGCAGATGGCGAAAGTCAGTGTTGCTGTTAAAAGACACAGCAATGCCGGATTATTATACATTGCCTATATGACGAACCCGACAACCGGCGGTGTTTCGGCCAGCTTTGCTTCGGTCGGAGATATCAACCTTGCAGAATCAGGCGCAATGATTGGATTTGCAGGCAGACGAGTCATTGAAGAAACGATTAAAGAAAAGCTGCCGGATGACTTTCAGACAGCAGAATTTTTACTTAAACATGGTCAGCTTGACCGCGTTGTTAACCGCAAGGATATGAAAGAACTGCTGGGGAAAATTCTCAGCATGCATAGTGAGGTGTAATGATGGCGTTTGAATTTGAAAAGCCGATAAATGAACTGGAAGAAAAGATTGGTGAACTGGAGAAATATGCAGCCAAAAACAAACTTGATCTGACTAAAGAAATTAGTTTCTTAGAAGAAAAGGTAAACGACAAAAAAGATGAGATATACAATAATTTGACCCCTTGGCAGCGCATAGAAATCGCTAGATATGTCAAACGGCCAACTGCACTTGAATACGTGGAGGCGTTGTTCGATGACTTCATAGAGTTTTTTGGCGACAGGGTTCATTCGAATGATGAAGCAATCATCGGCGGAATTGCAACTTACAAAGGTGAAGCGGTTACTGTCATCGGGCACCAGCGCGGTAAAGATACAAAAGATAATATTAAACGGAATTTCGGCATGGGGCATCCGGATGGGTATCGCAAAGCCCTCAGGTTAATGAAACAGGCGGATAAATTCAAACGTCCCGTCATCTGTTTTATAGATACTAAAGGTGCTTATCCGGGCAAAGCAGCAGAGGAACGTGGTATAAGTGAGTCCATTGCCAGGAATCTTGTTGAGATGGCCGGGCTTGAAGTCCCGGTAATCAGTGTTGTAATCGGCGAAGGCGGCTCAGGCGGTGCACTGGGGCTCGGGGTCTGCAACAGACTCCTGATGCTTGAAAATGCCACGTATTCTGTCATTTCACCGGAAGGGGCTGCGAGCATTTTATTCAAAGATGCATCTTTGAAGGAAATTGCAGCTGAATCTTTGAAGATTACTGCCCAGGACTTGAAATCCCTGGGTATAGCGGATGATGTCATCGATGAGCCCCAAGGCGGGGCGCACAATGATAAGGAAAGGGTTTTTGAGACATTGAATAAATATATTGAAAGTAACCTTCGGGCGCTGCAGAAACTCAATCCTGATGAATTGGTCGAAAACCGATATGAGAAATACATGAATATTGGTGTTTATGAAGAACAGTCATAGATCGGACTGTTCTTCTTATGTTTTAAATGATCTTAAAGAAGCAAATCTTGGCTATGGCTGCACTGATATGCTATTTTAAAATCAAGAGAATCTATTTATGGAGGTTACCTCATGAAGAAAATCGCAGTACTGACGAGCGGCGGAGATGCACCAGGCATGAATGCGGCCATAAGGGCTGTCGTTCGGAAGGGTATTTATGAAGATGTTGAGGTTTACGGCGTCTTCCAGGGCTACCAGGGCCTTGTAAATGATAATATCAAAAAGCTGGAGCTCGGAGATGTCGGCGATATCATTCAACGCGGCGGCACAAAACTGTATTCGGCAAGATGTCCGGAATTCATCGAACCGAAAGTGCGTGGCGAGGCGATGGAAAACCTGAAAAAACGAGGGATTGACTCCTTGGTGGTCATTGGCGGTGATGGCTCCTTCAGAGGTGCGCAACGGCTGAACGAAGAGGGCATCAACACAATCGGTGTCCCCGGCACGATAGATAATGATATTAATGGTACTGATTTTACGATTGGTTTTGATACCGCCCTGAATACAGTCATTGATGCTGTTGACAGGATCAGGGATACCGCAACGAGTCATGAGAGGACTTTCATTATTGAAGTGATGGGACGTGACGCCGGGGACCTCGCGCTATGGGCAGGTGTTGCAGGCGGTGCGGAAACGATTTTAATACCGGAATCTTCGTCTGATATAAAGAAAGTGGCGGAACGTATTGAAACAGGGATGAACAGAGGTAAGAAACACTCTGTCATCATTGTAGCCGAAGGTGTAATGACGGCTGCAGAGTGCGGGGCGGAACTGCGGAAATATATCAATGTGGATACGCGGGAAAGCGTCCTCGGTCATATGCAGCGCGGCGGCAAACCTTCGGGTAATGACAGGGTGCTTGCTTCCAGGCTCGGCGCACTCGCCGTAGACCTTTTATTGCATAATATCAGCGGGCATGCAGTCGGCATAGAAAGTAACCAATTAACCAAGACAAGCTTTGATGAAGTATTTGAAGAACACCACAAGATTGATGAAGATTTATTCAGGCTCTCCCAGGAGCTGTCAATATAGGAGGAATTAATCAATGCGTAAAACAAAAATTGTAGCTACCATCGGCCCGGCTTCTGAAAGTCCTGATATGTTGGAGAGATTGATTGAGGCAGGGATGAATGTGGCCAGATTGAATTTTTCACATGGCGATCACGAGGAACATCGCGCAAGAATTGAAAATATCAGGGCGGCAGCAGACAGGCTCGGAAAAACGGTTGCCATACTGTTGGATACAAAGGGCCCTGAAATACGCACGCATGCCATGGAAAATGGAGAGATAAACCTGGAAAGAGGACAGGAGATCGTTGTGTCGATGGATGAAGTTACCGGCACCCGGAACAAATTCTCAGTCACTTATCCGGGGCTGATAGATGATGTGAACACCTCGGACCGTATTTTGCTTGATGACGGACTCTTAGAACTGAAGATTGAAAGCATTCATAAAGATCGAAATGAAATCCATTGCAGAGTGCTGAATGAAGGTATATTAAAAGATAAAAAAGGAGTGAATGTGCCGGG
Source organism: Salinicoccus albus DSM 19776 (assembly GCF_000385175.1). Lineage (GTDB taxonomy): Bacteria > Bacillota > Bacilli > Staphylococcales > Salinicoccaceae > Salinicoccus > Salinicoccus albus. Next base: position 142,716 of record NZ_ARQJ01000027.1, read on the forward strand.
GGTATCAGTGAAGCTTCCCGGCATCACTGAAAAGGATAAACAGGATATCATATTCGGTATCGGTCAGGGGATAGACTTTATCGCTGCAAGCTTCATCCGTACGAATAATGATGTCCTCGAAATCAGGGAACTGCTGGAAACAGAATCGGCAGATTATATTAAAATCATCCCCAAAATTGAGAACCAGGAAGGCATCGATAATATTGAGGAAATACTTGAAATATCCGACGGTCTGATGGTTGCCCGCGGAGATATGGGTGTGGAAATACCGCCTGAGGGAGTGCCGATGGTACAGAAAGAACTGATCAGAAAATGTAATATCATGGGCAAGCCGGTAATAACCGCGACTCAGATGCTGGATTCCATGCAGTATAATCCGAGATGCACAAGAGCTGAAGCAAGCGATGTCGCCAATGCCATTTATGACGGTACAGATGCCGTGATGCTCTCAGGTGAAACGGCGGCAGGGGATTACCCGCTGGAATCAGTTGAAACGATGTCAAACATTGCTGTATCAGCAGAGGAAGCACAGAATTATAAAAGACTGCTGTCGGAAAGAACGAAGTCGCTACAGACTAATTTAGTAACTGCAATCGGTGTGTCTGTTGCCCACACCGCATTAAATCTACAGTGCAAAGCTATTGTGGCGGCGACAGAATCCGGCCATACAGGACGGATGATTTCCAAATATCGTCCGCAGGCGGACATTATGGCAGTTACACCCCACCACGATGTAGCCCGTCAGCTTCAGCTGGTCTGGGGCGTGCATCCGGTAGTCAAAGAAGGCAGAAGAGATACCGATGAACTATTGAATACTTCCGTATCAGCAGCGCTTGATGAAGGCGTGGCCACATATGGCGATCTATTGATAATTACAGCAGGGGTCCCTGCAGGTCAAGCGGGAACAACCAACCTGATGAAACTGCATATTGTCGGCGATGTGCTTGTAAATGCTCAGGGTATCGGCAGGAAGAGTGCAGTCGGTGAAGCGGTAGTTGTAAAATCCGTGCAGGATATAAATGATAAAGGTGTCGAAGACAAGATTGTGGTTACACAGTCGGTGGAGAAGGAGATGACAGAGTATCTTGAGCAGGCAGCCGGGCTTGTTACCGTTGAAGGCGGACTGACTTCACACGGTGCGATTATCGGATTAAATCTGAATCTGCCGACAATCGTCGGAGCAGCCGATGCACTGGATGTATTGGAAGACGGCATGGTAGTCACAGTTGATTCTGAACAAAACAGTGTATTCAGCGGACATGCCAACGTACTGTAGACAGGGTTTTGAATACTGGATCCCCCGGACGGCATTGGTGTCTTCCGGGGATTTTTGCACGCTTTTATTGTTGTCTGCAACGGGCTCTGCCGGTATAATGAAAACGAGGTGGCTGAAATGAAGAAAATATTTTTACTTATAATGATGGCTTTCTTTCTTGCTGCGTGCAGCAATGGAAATGACACCACAGAAGAATCAACGGAAGAATCTGAATCTGATGGTGAACCCACAAACGAAGAAAGCACATCTGAAGATCAGTCGGCGGACTCTTCGGATGAGGAATCCGCTGTTGAAACATCCGATATCATAAATGAAACGGTGTCTGCCTGGGGAGATACAACAAGCTATGAGGCAAGACAGACATTTACAATTAGATCCGGTGATACACAGAATGTGGTCAGAACCATCACTACGCAGAGTGAGCAGGATGAAATGAAAATCGAAGTGGATGACGGTGAGGATGTGCTGACGCATTACCTGATCGGGGAAGATCATTTTGTGTATCAGAATAATGATGTAGAACAACAGGATGGAACGATGGATATCAGCGGCAACACCTACAGTGACGTACTCAGTCATCTGGAAACATTCGAATCAGGGAGTGCAGCACAGACCGAAGATGGCTATGAAATTGAATATCCTGTGGAGGCCCTCGATGAGGCTGAAGCTTTTCTTAATGAGGAAACCAGTGATCTTTTGGATGAAGCAGAAAACGTGAATGGTCTTATTACTCTTAATTTTAATGATGAATACCAATATACCGGAGGAGCACTGACTCTGACAGTAGAAACCCAGGGTGAAGAGATAAATTTGATTTCAAATATTGAATACAGCCGTATCGGCGATATTGAATTAATTGAAAAACCTAAAAATATGTAATTTGAGACACTCTGTAACAGAGGAATATCTCAAATGATTAAGTAAAAGTTATAGGGACACATAAGTGAATAAAAAAGAGGCTTATTAAAAATCTGGTCATCCAGATATATGTGTTTTCCCCGTAAATAAGCGATTTCAAAGAAATATTGTAATATCATTCACAAAAAGGTTCAAACCTTCAAATGTTCACAAAGTTGCTGAATTTGATATAATGGTTTTGAGGCCACACGGCTATACTTGAATGATTATAAAGGAGAATTGTTATGTCTGAGAACAAAGGTTTAGAAGGTGTTGTAGCGCTTGAATCAAGGATAAGTTCAATCGTTGGCTCACAGCTGACTTATTCTGGTTACGAAATTGACGACCTTGCAGAAAATGCGCAATTTGAAGAAGTTGTTTTCCTTCTGTGGAACGACAGACTTCCGAACAGAGCGGAATTAGATGAGTTCAATGAAAAACTTTTCAATTATATGACACTGGATCCTAAACTTCATAGTCATTTTGAAGCATACTCGAAAGATGATCTGCATCCAATGACTGCAATCAGAACGGCTGTTTCCTATTCAGCGCACTTCGATCCGCTGACAGAAGAAATGAGTGAGGAAGCGAACAAGGAGAAAGCGATTAAGATCCAGGCACAGATTGCTTCACTTGTTGCTGCATTCGCCAGGATCAGAAAAGGGAAAAAGATTGTTGAGGCTGCCAGAGAATACAGCTATGCTGCAAATTTCCTTTATATGCTCAACGGTGAGGAACCGAATGAAACTGAAGTGGAAGCGATGAATAAGGCGCTTATACTCCACGCGGACCATGAATTGAATGCTTCTACGTTTACGGCCCGCGTATGTGTTGCCACACTGGCGGATATGTATGCTGGTGTGACAGCAGCAATCGGCGCGCTTAAAGGGCCGCTCCATGGCGGTGCCAACGAGCGTGTGATGGCAATGCTCTCAGAAATTGATTCTGTAGATGATGTAGAAGATTACCTTAAAGAAAAATTTGACAACAAAGAGAAGATCATGGGAATGGGACACCGCGTTTATAAAGAGGGCGACCCGCGTGCGAAGTATCTGAGAGAGATGTCACAGAAGCTGACAGAGCAGAGGGGCGAACCGGAACTTTATGCAAAATCAGCCAAAATTGCTGAAGTTGTAGAAAGAGAAAAAGGTCTGCTGCCGAACGTGGATTTCTTCAGTGCTTCTGTATACCATTCCCTTGGTATCGACCACGATCTGTTCACGCCGATATTTACAATGAGCCGTATGTCCGGATGGACAGCACATATCCTTGAACAGTATGCTGACAATCGTCTCATCCGTCCAAGAGCAGAATATGTTGGCAAGTCAGATCAGAAATATGTTTCAATTGAAAATAGATAAACAATAAAAATCTTTGGAGGTAATCTAACAATGGCAAGCAAAAAAATTACAACAGACAACGGCAGACTGGATGTGCCTGATAACCCGGTCATCCCATTTATTGAAGGAGACGGCACCGGTCCTGATATTTGGAAGTCCGCCAGCAGAGTGCTCGATGCTGCAGTAGAAAAAGCGTACAACGGTGAGAAGAAAATCGAGTGGAAAGAAGTGCTTGCGGGTCAGAAGGCGTACGATCAGACGGGAGAATGGCTGCCGCAGGAAACACTTGATACAATCGATGAATATCTGCTTGCGATCAAAGGGCCGTTGACGACACCAATCGGCGGCGGCATCCGTTCGCTTAACGTTGCACTCAGACAGGAACTGGACCTATTTGCCTGCCTGCGTCCGGTAAGATACTTTGAAGGCGTTCCTTCCCCGGTCAAACACCCAGAAGATACGGACATGGTCATCTTCCGCGAGAATACAGAAGATATCTATGCTGGTATTGAATTCCAGGAAGGTACTGATGATGTCAGAAAAGTGATTGATTTCATCCAAAATGAGATGGGCTCCCAAAATATCCGTTTCCCTGAAACATCCGGCATTGGCGTTAAACCTGTGTCAAAAGAAGGGACAGAGCGTCTGGTACGTTCAGCCATCAACTATGCGATTGATAATAACCGCCCTTCAGTGACGCTTGTCCATAAGGGGAATATCATGAAATTTACAGAAGGCAGCTTCAAGGCCTGGGGATATGACCTTGCTGAGAGAGAATACGGAGATAAAGTCTTTACTTGGAGAGAATATGACGAGATTGTAGAAGCAGAGGGCAAAGAGGCAGCAAATAAAGCCCAGTCTGAAGCTGAAAATGCCGGCAGAATCATCATTAAAGATTCAATTGCGGATATCTTCCTGCAGCAGATTCTTATGCGTCCGAAAGAGTTCGGCGTAGTAGCAACCATGAATCTGAACGGTGACTATATCTCAGATGCACTGGCTGCACAAGTCGGCGGTATCGGTATCGCTCCAGGTGCAAACATCAACTATGAAACTGGACATGCGATTTTTGAAGCCACTCATGGTACGGCACCAAAATATGCCGGACAGGATAAAGTAAATCCTTCTTCAATGATACTCTCGGGTGTGCTGCTGCTTGAACACCTCGGGTGGCAGGAAGCTGCAGATGCGATAACAAAAGCAATGGAAAAGACAATTGCGTCGAAAGTGGTCACTTATGATTTTGCAAGACAGATGGAAGGCGCTACAGAAGTTAAGTGTTCTGAATTTGGCCAGGCGTTGATCAGCAATATGTAACCCACTTTTTAAAGAGGAAGTGTCATTATGTCCAGAAAGAAAATTTCTGTCATCGGCGCCGGTGCTACCGGTGCCACGACAGCTTTTATCGCTGCGGCTAAAGAACTCGGCGATATAGTACTTGTGGATATCCCCCAATCAGAAAAAGCGACGCAGGGCAAGGCGCTTGATATGCTTGAAGCCGCCCCAGTGCTGAACACTGACGTCAATATCATCGGCACCAGTGATTATGGGGATACGAAGGACTCTGATATTGTCATTATCACTGCAGGGATTGCAAGAAAACCCGGCATGACCCGTGATGACCTGATTAAGACGAACCAGAAGGTGATGGCTTCAGTTACCCGGGAAATCGTCAAGTATTCACCAGAATGCACAATCATTGTATTGACCAACCCCGTTGATGCGATGACTTATACGGTGTACAAAGAATCCGGGTTTAAAAAGCACAGGGTCCTCGGACAATCCGGTGTGCTTGATACTGCAAGGTTCAGAACTTTTGTTGCAGAAGCGCTTGGTTATTCGATTAAAGATGTTAAGGGATTTGTCCTCGGGGGACATGGGGATGATATGGTCCCGCTGATTCGATATTCCAGTGTTGGCGGTGTGCCGCTGACGCGTCTCCTTGAACAGGAAAAGATTGATGCGATTGTCGAACGCACACGTAAAGGCGGCGCAGAAATTGTCAACCTTCTTGGCGATGGTTCTGCTTATTATGCACCTGCCTCTGCACTTATACAGATGGCTGAAGCTGTCATAAAAGATCAGAAGCGTGTGTTGCCGTCCATTGCGTTCTTGGAGGGCGAATACGGTTATCATGACCTTTACCTCGGTGTACCGGCAGTGCTGGGGGCAAATGGCATTGAGGAAATCATTGAACTTGATTTAACGACGGATGAAAAGGCTGACCTTGATAAATCCAGGGACTCTGTGGTTAATGTCATGAAAATGCTTAAATAAAATATTAAAACACTTCAGTTACTTCTTAAATATAATTTGAAAATTGGGTGAATCGGTATTATACTTGAAAAAGTCATTTCAAATGGCTTTTTCATTTTTTTGATTACAGGAGGAAAGAATCGAAATGGAACAAGATAAAAAACAAAAGGGGCTGTTTCAGAAGTTTCTGGATTTTGTGGAATGGCTTGGCAATAAACTGCCGCATCCGGTCACACTGTTTGCGATTTTAGCAGGGCTGACTTTAGCAGCATCTGCCCTATTCTCATTATCCGGTGTATCTGTGGAACATCCTGGTGAAGATAATGAAACAGTTACAGTCACAAATCTTCTCAACTCTGACGGAATCAGTTACATATTTGAAAGTATGACAGATAACTTCATCAACTTTGCACCGCTTGGTGTTGTACTTGTTACTATGCTCGGTATCGGAGTAGCAGAAAGATCCGGATTGATCGGTGCTGCTCTTAAGGGGTTCGTACTGTCTATCCCCAAAAGTCTGATTACAGCCGGTCTCGTATTTGCAGGTATTATGTCTTCTGTCGCATCAGATGCCGGCTATGTCGTACTGCCGCCACTTGGGGCATTGCTCTATATGGCACTGGGCAGGCATCCGCTGGCCGGTCTGGCAGCGGCCTTTGCCGGAGTTTCTGCAGGGTTTTCAGCCAATCTGCTCTTAAGTGGAACCGATGCCATGCTTGCCGAATTGACAACAGAAGCAGCAGCTGTGCTCGATCCGGCATATGCGGATACGATAAATGTTGCTTTGAACTGGTACTTTATCGTCGTCAGTGTTTTCCTGCTGACTTTAGTCGGCTGGTTTGTATCAGATAAGATTGTTGAGCCGCGTCTTGGGTCATATAATCCAAGTGACGCGGATGAAGATGTCACAGCAGATGCCGAAGGTATCCAGAAACTTAAACCTATTGAGAAAAAAGGAATGATCTGGGCAGGTGTTTCAGTTGCAGTTGGCCTGATTCTGGCCGCCCTGCTGGTCGTACTGCCGAATTCCCCGATGCGCGGATCTGATGATTTGGGCAACTATATGGATACCATTATCCAATCGCCATTCATGGATTCGCTGGTACCTGTCATTGCGATACTGTTCTTTATACCCGGACTCGTCTACGGCATTGTGACGAGAAACATTAAAAATGATAAAGATGTCGCATCCCAAATGAGTGATACCATGGCTTCGATGGGAATGTTCATCGTTTTGGCATTTACGGCGGGTCAGTTTGTGGCATATTTTACAGAATCCAATCTCGGGATTGTCATCGGTGTTTATGGTGCAGAGCTGCTTGATACTTTGAACCTGACAGGCATACCGTTAATTATCGGGTTTATGCTTGTTACCGCAGTCATCAACCTTTTCATCGGCAGTGCGAGTGCAAAATGGGCAATGATGGCTCCGATCTTCGTACCGATATTGATGCAGCTCGGCTATTCTCCAGAAATGACTACGATGGCTTATCGTGTTGCGGATTCCAGTACTAACATCATTACACCGCTCATGACGTATTTCGCAATCATTATTGCATTTGCACAGAAATATGATAAAAATATTGGAATTGGAACGCTGATTTCAGTCATGCTTCCTTACTCCATCTGTTTCTTCATATTCTGGGCATTGATGCTGATTGTATGGACGCTTTTGGGTCTTCCGCTTGGACCGGATTCCCCAATCAATTATCCACAATAAAATTTAAAGACACAGCATCAGGCTGTGTCTTTTTCTATGATTAATGAATTGCTGAAATGTACTTGGCATTTATAGTAGAATATAATTGAGTGACCGGAATATTGAAGAAAGAGGGCGCATTCCATGAAAAAATTAATTCTGATAGACGGCAACAGTGTAGCGTTCAGGGCTTTCTACGGACTGCCGCTGCTGAGCAATCAGAGCGGCCTCCATACCAATGCTATTTTTGGCTATGCGAGACTGCTTGAGAAACTCATTGAAGATGAGGAACCGACTCATTTTCTTGTTGCTTTCGATGCAGGCAAATCGACTTTCAGGCATAAACAGTATGAAGCATATAAAGGGGGCAGGCAGAAGATGCCCCCTGAACTTGGGGAACAGCTTGCACCCATCCGCCGTCTGATCGATGCCTATGGCATCAAACGTTATGAAATTGAAGAATATGAAGCGGATGATATCATCGGGACGTTCAGCAGACTGGCGGATGCGAATGATTTTAAAACAATCATCATTACCGGGGACAGAGACCTTACACAGCTCGCCAGTGATAAAACGAAAATCTACTATACTAAAAAAGGCATTTCGGATATTGATGTCTATACGCCAGAATATGTGGATGAAATTTATGGTCTGAAACCACTCCAGATTATTGATTTGAAAGGACTGATGGGGGATGCTTCAGATAATATCCCCGGCGTGCCGGGAGTTGGTGAAAAGACTGCGTTGAAACTTCTAAAAGAACATGGGACTGTGGAAGATGTGGTCGGGAATATAGGCAGCATAAGTGGTAAAAAATTAAAGGATAATCTGGAAAATCATAAAGACGATGCAATGATGAGCAAACAGCTCGCCACAATTTACAGGGAAGTACCATTTGATTTTGGTCTCGGTGAATTGCAGTTTTCAAATGATAATGAAAAAGAAAAATATGAGCTGTTTAAAGAGCTGGAATTCGACTCGCTGCTTGAAGATATGGCAGCATCCGGAGCAGAAGATAAGAGTGAATTTAATGACATACGAGCTGACGGTTTTAATGAGTTGTCTGAAGCTGTCACCATGCATCTGGAAGTCAGGGCAGAAAATTATCTTTTTAATCCGCCCGAATATTTTGCTGTCACAGACGGTGAAAAGACTTATGTGGAATCAACAGAAAATATTGACACTAAGGAACTGGAAACATTTATAAACTCAAGAAAGCGTATCAATGTCTATGATATTAAAAGACATATCGGCCTGCTCAGACAAATGGATATAGAATTCAAAGGGTTTAATACAGACATGATGCTTGCCAGTTTCCTGCTCAACCCGTCAAGAAAAGTTCTGGATGTGGCTGAAACGGTCGGACAGTTTGGCATTTCGATTGACAGTGATGATTTTCACTACGGCAAAGGCAAGAATGCAAAGGTGCCTGCACATGAAGAAAGAGTTGAATTCCTGGCAGACAAAGTGATGGCTGTCCATCTCATCAAGGATAGAATGGAGGCATCACTCACTGAAGACGAAATGTATGATCTGTGGATGGATCTTGAAATTCCATTGACGAAGATCCTTGCGGAGATGGAAATCAGGGGGATAACGGTCAAACCTGAAAGTTTGAAAGAAATGGAAATTGAGATACAGGACAGGGTTGACGCAATGGAATCGCGCATTCATGAATTAGCCGGAGAATCGTTTAATGTCAATTCACCGAAGCAATTGGGTCATATTCTGTTTGAAAAATTGGAACTGCCGGTTATCAAAAAGACAAAAACGGGTTATTCTACAGCAGTAGATGTTCTTGAAAAATTGCACGATAAACATGAGATTATTCAATATCTGCTGGATTACAGGACCCTTTCAAAACTTCAGTCGACATATGTCATCGGTCTGCAGGAGGAAATAAAGAAAGATTCCAGGATACACACAAGATTCAATCAAACGCTTGCACAGACGGGGAGATTGTCGAGTGTGGAACCGAACCTCCAGAACATACCGATACGGATCGAAGAAGGACGCAGAATACGCAAAGCATTCGTTCCGAAAGATGATGCGCATGTCCTTCTTGCTCTTGATTATTCCCAGATTGAGCTGCGTGTGCTTGCCCACATCACTCAGGATGAAACGATGATAGAATCATTCACATCCAACACCGATATTCATACAAAAACAGCTATGGAAGTTTTCGGAGTGAACAAAAATGATGTGACTGCCGAGATGAGAAGGAATGCGAAAGCTGTAAACTTTGGTATCGTTTATGGAATCAGTGACTATGGTTTAAGTCAGAACCTTGGCATCACAAGGAAAGAAGCTAAAACGTTCATCGATAATTATTTGACTTCATTCGCTGAAGTTCAGAGTTTCATGAAGACGATTGTCCAGGATGCCAAAAGGGATGGATATGTTAAGACGATGATGAACCGGAGACGCTATATCCCGGATATACACAGCAGAAACTTCAATGCAAGAAGCTTTGCTGAACGGACGGCGATGAATTCCCCTATACAAGGCAGTGCTGCTGATATCATTAAACTGGCTATGGTCAATTATGATAAATCTACTGAAGCCGGGAAATTTGATGCGGAGCTGCTGCTTCAGATTCATGACGAACTGATTTTTGACATTCCAAAAAGTCAGGTGGAGAATTTCATCCCGGTTATAAAATCAATAATGGAAGAGGCCATTGAACTCTCAGTACCATTGGAAGTTGAATATGGGTACGGGAATAACTGGTACGAAGTGAAGTAGGTGATGAAATGCCTGAATTACCAGAAGTTGAACTCGTGAAACGCGAGCTTGCTCCAAGAGTACAAGGCAGAACAATCGAAGGCACAGACCTGTCGGAGTTCGTTAACAATGGACATCGAACAGGCAGAAAAACAATTATAAAACAAGATATTGAAACATTTAAAGAATGGGTTACCGGTGCTTCAATCATAAAGGTCGGCAGGCGCGGGAAGTATATCTATTTCGTCCTGGAGAAAAATAATGACATCTTTCATCTGGTGGCTCACCTGGGGATGTCAGGAGCGATTTTTGCTGTGGACAACATGGATGACATAGATAATGTGAACTTTAGGAAACACTGGCAGGTGGTTTTCCATTTGGATGATTCGACTTTAATGGCGTATTGTGATATCAGACGCTTCGGGGAAATGAGTCTGGCTGGCAGACTGAATGATTTTCTTCCATTCTCACGCATGGCGCCTGAATATACAGATGAAGGAAGCGCTGCTTATTTTTTGGATAGAGTCAAGGATCAAAAAAATTCTAATAAGATGATCAAAGCAGTGATTATGGATAGCACGGTAATACCAGGTGTAGGGAACATATACGCTTCTGAAGCCCTTTATGCAGCAGGGATTCTGCCAACCAGAAAGTGCGCCAATATCTCGGCAAAGAGACTTGCTGGACTGCATCAGGAAATCATCAATGTATTTGAGCTTTCATTATCCAAAGGCGGATCAACGATTTCAGATTACAGGGGCGTTTCCGGTCAGAGCGGTAATATGCAGAACGGATTTAGTATTTATCAAAAGAAAAAGTGCGGACAATGCGGCAGTGAAGTGAGGACGAAAGTTATAGCGACGAGGAATACATTTTATTGCACAACATGCCAGAGGTGAAAATATGTACAGCATCATTGGATTGACAGGCGGTATAGCAAGCGGGAAATCTACAGCATCAGCATATATCAGGGAGAAAGGTTATCCGGTACTTGACGCCGACCACTTTTCCAGAAAAGCAACAGCTAAAGGCGGCCCATCTTTTGATGGCATCATAAAGGCCTTTGGGAAGGACATACTCGACGAAGACGGGGAAATCGACCGTAAAAAGCTGGGATCCATTATTTTTAATGACAAAGAAAAGAGACAGGAACTGAATGATCTGGTGCATCCGAAAATCAGGCGGATGATGAATGAGGAACGGGACAGGCTGATTGAAAAAGGTCATGTTTTTCTGGATATCCCCCTGTTGTTTGAGAATGGCCTTGATAGTCAGTGCGATATTACACTGACAGTATATGCAGATAAGGTCATTCAGAAAAAACGGTTGATTGAACGCAATGAATTGACGGAGTCTGACGCTGAATCCCGAATCAGCAGTCAGATGCCTTTATCTAAAAAAAGGGATTTAAGCGATGTAACCCTTGATAATAATGGTTCCAGGGAGGAATTATACAACCAGATCGATGCGTTTTTAAGCAGACTTGAAAAGTGACATATTTAACAAAATATACTTTAATCTCATAATAATTGTGTTATACTAATTAAAAATAAGTATAGCATAAAGGGGCGATTGTCATGAATAAAGTTGCGATTAACGGTTTAGGCAGAATTGGCAGAATGGTGTTCCGTATAGCTGTGGAGTCGGAAGAATTGGAACTTGCAGCAATCAATGCGAGTTACCCCGCAGAAACCCTTGCTCACCTCCTAAACTATGACACAACTCATGGAACATGGAAGAAACGTGTGGAGCCGGAAGGTGATAAACTGGTGATCGACGGCAGGGAAATTCTCATTACCAATGAAAGGGATCCGGAAAAACTTCCATGGAAAGAACTCGGCATTGACCTTGTGCTTGAAGCTACTGGTGTTTTCAATCATGGTGATAAAGCACAGGGGCATGTCAAAGCGGGTGCCAAAAAAGTGCTGCTCACAGCCCCGCCCAAAGGTGGAGATGTTCAAACGATTGTACTCGGTGTCAACGATCAGGAAATTGATATCGAGAGGTATGATGTCTTTTCCAATGCCTCATGTACAACAAACTGTCTGGCCCCGGTAGCCAAAGTGCTCCATGACGAGTTTGGTATCGAAAATGGTCTGATGACAACTGTCCATGCTTATACTAATGATCAGAAGAACATTGATAATCCGCATAAGGATCTCAGAAGAGCAAGATCGAGTGCGGAAAATATCATTCCCACATCTACAGGCGCTGCAAAAGCACTGGGGGAAGTAATTCCGGAATTACAGGGTAAATTACACGGCCTGGCCTTACGTGTACCTGTTTCCAATGTTTCCCTCGTAGATCTTGTGGTTGATCTTGAAAAGGATGTGACGAAAGAAGAAGTGAATGCGACTTTTGAAAAGTATGCTGAGGGCGGTTTGAAAGGCATTCTGGGTGTTACAGGGGATCCGCTTGTATCCAGTGATTTCAATACAGACAGCAGAAGTTCCATCATTGACAGTTCACTGACAATGGTCATGGACGATAATAAAGTCAAAGTGCTTGCCTGGTACGACAATGAATGGGGTTACTCTGCCAGAGTTGTAGACCTGGCTAAGACGCTGCTTTCAAAAACACTGGTGAGCAGTACATGATAAATTCATGCCAAGGAAGAAACTTCGGTTTCTTCTTTTTTTGTCCATGTTGTACTATAATGAAGTATCAGTATCCCGTAAGAATGAGGTGATTTGATGAAATGTCCGACATGTCAGCATCCCAGTTCCAAAGTGATTGACTCAAGGCATACTGAGGAGTATGAAGCCATCAGAAGACGCAGAGAATGTGAGAATTGCGGATTCAGGTTTACTACATTTGAAAGAATGGAGCTTTCGCCGCTTGTTGTAGTAAAAAAAGACGGGACAAGAGAAGCCTTCAGCAGGGATAAAATAATGGACGGCCTTTTAAGAGCATGTGAAAAAAGACCCATCCCATATGACGAATTGGAGAAAAGAGCTGCTAATGTGGAAGCTTCTCTGAGAAATTTAAACAAACCGGAAGTTTCTTCGAATGAAATCGGGGAATGTGTCATGAACGAATTGATGACACTTGATCAGGTGGCATATGTCAGGTTTGCCTCGGTCTATAAAGAATTCAAGGATATCGATCAGCTCATGGATACTTTGAAGCACTTGACCAAAGGCAGTGATGAAGATGAACTTTAATGAAAGGCTAAAACCAAATACCGAATTTATCATATATAAGCCGTTTAAAATGAGTCAGACGCATCTGGATGTTCTAAATGAGTTGTATCTGCCATTAATCCAGGCGGAGGCCTCGATGATATATATTTATTTCAATGAGTCCTCCACTCATTATGAGCCGCTTGCTGTAAGATTTCACAGGGAAATTATGGATGAATTCGGAAAACCGCTGTCCGACTTTTCAACAGAGCTTGAAAAACTGGAAGCAGTAGGATTGATCCGGTCGTATGTATCCAATGAAGCGCATGATGATCTATTCGTCTATGAAATTCTGCTGCCTCTGACTGCAGAATCATTTTTCAAGGATCCGATGATGAGTCTGTACCTTTACAACCAAATCGGACCGGATGCATTCAGAAAAAAGAAAGAAAAGCTGGTTTACCCCAAAATGCCGGGGAACGTTGCGGAAGTGACCCGAAAGTTTACAGAAGTTTTCACAACCGGTAGTACAGGAGGGTTTACGCTGCCGCAGGAAACGTTTCAAAAAGAAAGCTACTCGAGCGGCCCAAATATGGATCTGGATGATTTTGACTTTGATGTACTCTTTACCCATCTGAAAGGAACTAAAATTGACAAAGCTTTTTTTAATAAGGAAATACGCATGCTGATCGTGAAGTTGAGTGCGCTGTTCGATCTGAATGCCTATGATATTAAGCAGATATTATTATCCTCCACAACCCAGTATGCCGGTATAGATAAAGAGCAGCTGAAATATGAAGCGAGAAGATATTATCAGAATGAGAATAACAACAAACTGCCGAAGCTGAATAATGATGTTTCATCGGAAGACAAAGGAAGCCCGTCGGATTCCTATATCAAAAATCTGGAGAACATTTCCCCGCTCGACCGGTTGAATGACATCAGAAATTTTAATCCGAGTGATGGAGATTTAAAACTGGTCACGGATCTGATAGCGGTCACTTCATTGCCAAACGGTGTTCTCAATATATTGCTGGAATATGTGTATCAGCAAAAGCAGGGAGACCTCAATTACCCCTATACCATGAAGATTGCCAAGGATTGGGAATCCAAAGGGATAAGGTCTGCACTTGATGCTTATCAGTCGATCATGGATTATCGAAATCAAAGGAAAAAGGAAAATCAGCAGGCGAATTCCAAGCATAACTTTAAAGAACGTCAGGGCGAACGCCAGCCGTCCTGGATGAAGGAACATAAATCCAGACAGGGTGACAAAGAGAAAAAAACCGGGGAGGAAGATTCTAAGAAACAGTCAGGAAGCAATCAAAAAACTGCCAAGGATGACCCGGAAATACAAAAAATGATACAGGAATTCAGAAAAGGGTGAGCGAAGTGGAACCCATTAATCAGTTTTTAAAAAACTCAAAGAAAATCCGGGAAAATAATGATAAGCTCTATGAGGAGTTGATTTCTCATCCGCGGATTATTGAACTCATAGAAAACAGTGAACAGGAAATCACCCGCACGATGATAAAGAATGATCTGCTGCAGTTGAAAAGATATACAGAACAGTCACTGGCATGTGAAAAATGCGGATCGCTGGAGAACTGCATCAATCACCCGCAGGGCTATGTCCCATCCATCGATGTACGCGACGGCAGAATTCATATTATATATTCGGCCTGTCCAAATAAAATCAAAGACGATGCTTTCCGGGAAAGAGAGCGGATGATAGAGTCCTATCATGTGCCAAAAGATGTCAAGGATGCAACATTTGACACCGTCTTTCTGGATCCAGAGACGAACAGGCAGGATATCATTAAGAAGGCAATCGCTGCGTCGAAAGCAATCAGTGAAGGCAGGGGGACTAAAGGAATGTATATCCACGGCAGTTTTGGTATCGGTAAATCTTACCTGCTGGGCTGTATTGCAAATGAATTAAAAGAAAAATCTGTGTCGTCGATGATCGTATATGTACCTGAAATTATTCGTGATTTGAAAGCCGGCTTTAAGGACGGGACGACAGATGAAAAATTCAATACGATAAAGAATGCCCAGGTGCTGATGCTTGATGATCTCGGCGCGGAAGATGTTACGCCCTGGGTCCGGGATGAAGTGGTTACAGGGCTTTTGCATTACAGGATGGTGGAAGGTCTGCCGACGTTTGCCTCTTCGAACTATTCCATGAATGAACTTTCATACCGTTACAGCAGAACTAAAGAAAATGGTGTGGAAGAAACAAAAGCGATGCGGATGATCGAACGTTTGAGAACATTATGTGAAGAAGTGCAGCTTGAGGGTAAAAATTACCGTGATCACTGACGCTTGAAATTTCGTTAGTGCTCGATTATAATAGATGTATAATTTCATTAATTTAAATCCAAGGACAAGACCGTTTTGTGTCTCTTTTCAGAGAATGCATGATTTGCTGAGACATGTATATAAGACCGTTATGGTTACTCCCTTGATATCTGCTGATTAATACTCATGCCGGTCCAGACCGTTATATCTGGCTGAAGGCGGGAGTTTTCCGTAAAAATCAGGGTGGTACCGCGGTTAAAATCGCCCCTCTATAATAGAGGGGCGATTTTTTGATTTATCATTGAATTTTCAAATTTTAATGTGAGAGGAAGAATGTTTATGAGCGAGATAAATATCAGTTTCCCTGACGGTAATGTCAAGGCGTTTGAGCCGGGTATCACCGCAGAAGAGATTGCCCATTCAATCAGTCCCGGACTTAAAAAGGCCTCTCTGGCAGCGAAAGTTGACGGTCGGATGTATGACCTCAGACGCCCTATAGAGAGCGACAGTGCTGTTGAACTGATCACCGATAAAAGTGATGAGGGGCTTGAAGTGCTGCGTCATTCGACTGCCCATTTGATGGCCCAGGCACTAAAACGATTGTACGGTGATATTAAGTTTGGCGTGGGACCGGTGGTCGAGGAAGGTTTCTACTATGATTTTGATATGGATGAAAGGATATCTTCCGAAGACTTCGGGAAAATCGAAAAAGAGATGAACAAAATTGTCGATGAAAATATAGAAATCACCAGGAAAGAACTCACTAGGGAACAGGCAAAAACATTTTTCAGTGACGATCCGTACAAACTGGAATTGATCGAAGCCATTCCTGAAGGAGAACCGGTGACTGTTTATTCCCAGGGAGAGTTCACTGACCTGTGCCGTGGGGTACATGTGCCGTCCACATCAAAGATCAGATCTTTCAAACTTCTCAGCACCGCCGGTGCTTACTGGCGCGGAGATTCAGATAACAAGATGCTGCAGCGCATATACGGGACAGCTTTTTTTGATAAAAAGAACCTGAAAGCCTACTTGAATATTTTGGAGGAACGTAAAGAGCGTGACCATCGCAGAATCGGCAAAGATATGAAACTCTTTCAGAACAATCAGCTGGTTGGTGCCGGCCTGCCACTGTGGCTGCCAAACGGTGCAACCATCAGACGTGAGATAGAACGTTATATAGTGGATAAGGAAGTTTCGCTGGGATATGACCATGTTTATACTCCGGTAATGGCAAGCAGTGAGCTTTATAAAACAAGCGGGCACTGGGGTCATTATCAGGACGATATGTTTCCGGTCATGGACATAAACGGGGAAGAACTTGTTTTGCGGCCCATGAATTGTCCGCATCATATGATGGTATATAAATCTGAAAGTCACTCATACAGGGAGCTGCCAATCAGGATTGCAGAACTCGGTACGATGCACCGCTATGAGGCAAGCGGTGCGGTAAGCGGACTGCAGCGTGTACGGGGCATGACATTGAATGATGCACATGTTTTCGTGCGCCCCGATCAGATTAAAGAAGAATTCCAGCGTGTCATCCAGCTGATCGTTGATGTATATAATGATTTCGGTTTTGACAATTATTCGTTCAGGATGAGCTACAGGGATCCGGACGATAAGGAGAAATATTTTGATGATGATGAAATGTGGATCAAAGCAGAGTCTCTGAGTAAAGAGGCGATAGATGAAATGGGGCTCAAGTATACTGAAGCTAAAGGTGAGGCGGCATTCTATGGTCCCAAGCTTGATGTTCAGGTACAGACAGCACTTGGAAAAGAAGAGACATTATCCACTGTTCAGCTTGATTTCCTGATGCCTGAAAGATTTGATCTGACGTATGTCGGCAAAGATGGGGAGCTGCATCGTCCTGTTGTCATCCACCGCGGTGTCGTATCAACGATGGAACGTTTTGTGGCGTTTCTCACAGAAGAATATAAAGGTGCATTTCCGCTTTGGCTGGCACCTCAGCAGGCAGAGATCATACCGGTCAATCCCGATCTGCATTATGATTACGCCCGGACGGTTAAAGATGAGCTTAAGAGCCACGGTCTCCGCGTAAACATCGATGACAGGAATGAAAAGATGGGTTATAAAATCCGTGAAGCCCAAGTGAGAAAAGTTCCTTACCAAATCGTCATCGGTGACAAAGAAATAGAGGAATCGGAAGTCAATGTCAGAAAATATGGTGAGCAGGAACAGAATTCATATGATAAGGATGACTTTATATGGCAGCTCGTGGACGAAGTCAGACTGAAGAAATAAACGTTGACAGGAAAGAATGAATAATGTATCATACTAAGAGTTGATAAGAACGGACAAGAAGAAGCACCCGCTTCTCACCCGCAAGCACTAATAAGTAGCGAACGGGTTTGAAAAGTAAAGACAGAATGCAGGTCTTTTACGATTTGCAGTGTGTCTTTATGTCGGACGGCGGGCGCATATTGTGCCCGCCTTTTTTGTTCGTCTTCAAACTTTATGGAGGTGTCAAAGATAGCAAAAAACCAAACGTTTATCAATGATAGAATCCGCGCTAAAGAAGTTCGTCTGATTGATCAGGATGGCTCACAGGTCGGTATCAAGTCAAAACAGGAAGCCCAGGAAATGGCGGATCGGGTAGAACAGGACCTCGTTCTTGTCGCACCGAACGCCAAGCCGCCGGTTGCCCGTATCATGGACTATGGCAAATATAAATACGAGCAGCAGCGCAAGGAAAGGGAAGCGCGTAAGAAGCAAAAGGTGATTAATACCAAGGAAATCAGACTTTCCCCGACGATTGAAGAGCATGATTTTAACACCAAGCTTAAAAACGCGAAGAAATTCCTGGCTAAGGAAGACAAGGTGAAAGTTTCCATCCGTTTTCGGGGGCGTGCCATCACCCATAAGGATATCGGACGCAAAGTGCTTGAAAGATTTGCGGATGAACTGTCAGAAGTTGCGGCTATCGAACAGAGACCAAAGATGGAAGGCCGTTCCATGTTCTTGGTTGTATCACCGATTTCTGAAAAAAAATAACAAACCGGAGGTTATGATCTCATGCCAAAAATGAAAACACACAGAGGTTATGCAAAGCGTATAAAACGTACAGGAACCGGGAAATTCAAACGCAGTCATGCGTTTACATCTCACCTGTTTGCAAATAAGTCGACGAAACAGAAGCGTCAATTGAGAAAAGCAACGCTTGTTTCCAAAAGTGATCATAAACGTGTTAAGCAGCTGCTTTCATACGTCAAATAATCGATTGAATGAGGAGGATATACAATGGCTCGTGTTAAAAATGGACTAACGTCCCGCAGAAGACGCAAAAAAGTATTAAAACAGGCAAAAGGATATTTCGGTGCGAAAAGCACACTGTATAGAACAGCCAAACAGCAGGTGTTGAAATCCGGACAGTACGCCTACCGTGACCGTCGTCAGATGAAACGTGACTTCCGCAAGCTGTGGATTACACGTATCAATGCTGCGGCACGTCAAAATGGTATCAGCTACAGCCGCTTGATGAACGGCCTGAAAACTGCAGGCATTGATATCAACAGAAAAATGCTGTCTGAAATTGCTGTTTCCGATGAAAAAGCTTTTGCAGAACTGGCATCCCAGGCTAAAAATGCTTTGGGAAAATAAGATAATATATATGGAAATCGCCTGATCCAAATGGATCAGGCGATTTTACTCTATATCCGATTATACAAACTGCCAAGCAGTGCTTCAGAGTATTCGAAATAACATTCTTTTTGATTTTTTGGTGCTTCATCGTCCTCATTAGGTGAAACAATATCAAGTCTGATCAGTTGTTCACCCTGATCAAAAAATGGGAGCGTCTGATCGGCATATTCATCGGTCAGCGTATTATACAGTTCTTCAGCAGTGGATTCCTCCTCAAAGGTATTGCTTTTTACAACAAACTGTTCACCGGATTCTTCAACTTTGGATAATTCTATATTTATCATGGGCCTTCCTCCTTGAATAACTTTATACTATATGAAAATAATATCAGTAAAGTACAAAACTTTGTAGCAATATGTATTGTATTACGAAAATTGAAATATCATGTGATAGAATGGAAGTAATATGAACGAAGGATAGGAGATTGATTATGGACAAGCAGTTAACAATGATGAAAAGCCTGACGGACGCAAATGGTATTTCCGGATTCGAATATGATGTTAAAAAAATCATGGAGGGATACCTTGAACCTGTCAGTGATGAACTGGTGAGCGATAATCTGGGCGGTTTATTCGGTATGAGAAAGGCCAGGGAGGGTTCACGCACCCTTTTAATCGGCGGGCATCTTGATGAGATAGGATTCATGGTCACCCAAATTGATGATAACGGATTTCTTAAATTCACTCCAGTCGGCGGCTGGTGGAATCAAGTAATGCTTTCTCAGCGCATGAATATCACCACGGATAAAGGTGTATTAACCGGTGTCATTGGTTCAAAACCGCCGCATGTACTGTCAGCTGAAGCGCGAAAAAAACCGGTTGAAATCAAAGATATGTTTATAGATATCGGTGTTGCTTCAAAAGAGGAAGCGGTTGAAGCAGGCGTCAAGCCCGGAGATCAAGTCACGCCGCATTGTGATTTTACTGAGATGACGAATAAGAATTACCTGATGGCCAAAGCATGGGATAACAGATTCGGCTGTGCGCTTGCCATCGAAGTCCTGCAAAATATTAAAGAGGAAGATGTGAACATCAACCTTGCGAGTGGTGCAACTGTCCAGGAGGAAGTTGGATTGAGGGGGGCGAAAGTTGCCGCCAATAAAATTAAACCGGATCTCGCCATTGCTGTTGATGTAGGTATATCGTGGGACACCCCGGGGATGAGTGAGAAAGACGGTGTCGGAAAGATGGGCGACGGGCCGCTGGTTCTGCTGCTTGACGGTTCCAACATCGGGCATGTCGGATTTCGCCGCCATATCGAAAAAGTAGCAGAAGAGAAGGATATACCGATCCAGTGGTCTGCGATCACAGGAGGAGGCACTGACTCCGGTGCATTCCACGTGTCCAACGAAGGTGTGCCATCAGTTTCTATCGGGGTGCCTTTAAGATACATGCACTCCAATATTTCTGTGCTCAACAGGGAAGATTATAACAACGCGGTTAATTTAGTCACTGAAATTGTAAGATCTCTGGATGATAGTAAGGTGGAAGAAATTATTTGGTAAAAGAGGAAATCATCACATCAAAGGATAATGGACGTATTAAAGAGTTAAGGAAACTGCAGACGAAAAAGCATCGAAAAAAGGCGGATCAGTTTCTGATAGAAGGTGAGCATCTGGTCACAGAGGCGATTCTTCATAATCAGAAAATCCATAACGTAGTGCTTTTGGAAGATTATGATTACAGTCATCTTGATTTGTCAGACATAGATCTGATACTTGTGAATGAAGAAGTAATGAATTCATTGTCGACACTGGAAACACCGCCGGGTATTGTGGCGGCAATCAGTTATAGTGCGCCTTCCAAAAGTTCAAACAGGGTACTGTTGCTTGATTTTATACAGGATCCCGGGAACCTTGGCACGTTGATACGTACTGCAGACGCGTTCGGTTTTTCCAAGGTGATCTTATCGCCCGACACAGTAGATGCCTATAGCGGTAAAGTCTTAAGGAGCGCCCAGGGCAGTACTTTCCACATTGAGATGGATGTGATGGATACAGCCGAGGCAATTGAATCTTTTGATGGCATGGTGCTTGGCACCTCGCTCAAAGAGGCGGTGCCGTTTGAGAATATTGCGGTTAATGATACACCGCTGATGCTGGTCCTCGGCAACGAGGGCAGAGGACTCGAAGAAGAATTGCTCGATAAGGCAGATCAACGCGTGAAAATTGAAATGCCCGGAGACAGTGAAAGTTTGAATGTGGCCATTTCCGGGGGGATCTTAATGCATTATTTCAAAGCTTGATTTTTATAAATTTTGATTTATAATTACTTTATAGATTGAATACATTGCTTCAGCTTGAAGCCAGACATAAATGGTCCGTAATTCTGTTCAGGGAGTGCCTTACACAGACTGTAATGAGGCATACAGATGGGGCTGTGGTTCACCTGACTGATGAGGCAAGGGGGATAATCCCTTATCTTTTAAAGTGTCTGTATGATTCTTCATGCAGAAATACAGGTGGTACCGCGGAAACTCCGTCCTAATCAATAGGACGGAGTTTTTTAAGTATGACGGGCATGTCATATATCTGGGGTGAAAGTCCTCTTAGCGCGTAGTTATCGACGAAGCTAGCTAGCGACTCGCAAGCTTCACATCGTGAGATGTGGGGGAGAGGAAGCGATAGCGAAATCGTGGCCTGACGAATAGGAACAGGATAATGAGGCATTGTAGGAGGGTGAGTTGACTTAAGACAACAAAGTCCCTAAAGATAACCGTAACCCTATGGTGTAAATCCTGCAGGTAAACGAAGAAAGATATATGACTTATCCC
>NZ_ARQJ01000028.1 GCF_000385175.1 Salinicoccus albus DSM 19776
ACTGACCGCATATTGCGGTGACAGATATATTTGGGTCGCTACGAAAACGTGTCTTAAAAGAGCTATATCAAAAGAAAAACTAGCCCAAGCCGGGCTAGTTAACTGTCTAGAATATTATAATACTATTAATAGTTAACAACGTGAATTGAACCGCCGTATACGGAACCGTACGTCCGGTGGTGTGAGAGGGTAAGGCTATCTTACCCTACTCGATTAGATCGGAGGCATAATATCATGTTAAAAAGAATCAATGAGGACATAGAGATGGTAATGGAAATGGATCCTGCTGCGAAGAATAAGGCAGAAACTTTTTTCACCTACTCAGGCCTGCACGCTGTGTGGTCTCATCTGGTGGCGCATAAACTTCATATGAAAAACTATAAAACTGCGGCAAGAGTCATTTCACAGCTCAGCCGTTTTATCACGGGTATAGAAATTCATCCGGGTGCTGAAGTCGGCCGGAGACTGTTCATAGACCACGGCATGGGTGTCGTCATAGGCGAGACGTGCCGCATCGGCGATAATGTTACACTCTATCAGGGTGTGACACTCGGCGGAACGGGTAAAGAAGAGAAGAAAAGACACCCTGATATCGATGATAATGTGCTTATATCTGCCGGGGCGAAAGTGCTGGGCAATATCCGCCTCCATGAAAATGCGAAAATTGGTGCCAATTCTGTTGTGCTCAATGATGTTCCACAGGACGCAACGGTGGTCGGCATCCCGGGTCACGTCGTCAAACAAGCCGGCGAAAAAGTGAAAGAAGCCCGCGACCTGAATCAGACAGACCTGCCTGACCCTATTCTGGATATGATTCATGGGTTAGAGGATGAGATCAAAGACTTTAGAAGCGAAGTCAGAAACGAGGTTAAAGATGGTTCGCATATTTAATTCTCTAACGAGAGAGAAGGAAGAATTTAAACCCATGGAGGCGGGCAGAGTGCGGATGTATGTCTGCGGCCCCACGGTGTATAACTATATACACATCGGCAACGCCCGTCCGGCGATCGCGTTTGATACAGTTAGACGATACTTGGAATATAAAGGCTATCAGGTCGACTATATATCTAATTTTACAGATGTCGATGATAAGCTCATCAGGGCGTCGAACGAACTGGGAGAGGAAGTGCCTGTCATTGCTGACCGGTTCATCGATGCTTTCTTTGAAGATACGGGGGCATTGAATGTGAAGAAGGCAACCCATCACCCCCGCGTGAAGGATCATATGGACGATATTATTGAATTCATCAAAGTACTGATAGATAAAGGGCATGCCTATGAGTCAGAAGGGGATGTCTATTTCAAAACACGATCATTTGATGATTATGGCAAGCTCTCCCATCAGTCCGTCAATGATCTGAAGGTAGGTGCAAGGATCGAAGCGGGGGAGAAGAAGGAAGATCCACTTGATTTCGTCCTCTGGAAACAGGCGAAGCCCGATGAAATCAAGTGGGCGTCCCCATGGGGCGACGGGCGTCCGGGCTGGCATATCGAGTGCAGCGTTATGGCCAGAGAGCACCTTGGCAATACGATAGATATCCATGCCGGAGGTCAGGATCTGACATTCCCGCATCATGAAAATGAAATTGCGCAGAGTGAGTGTATGACTGACGAAACGTTTGCCAACTACTGGCTGCATAACGGGTATATTAATATTGATAACGCAAAAATGTCCAAATCCCTGGGCAACTTCATCCTTGTTCATGATATCATCAAGGAGGTTAACCCGAACGTGCTGCGCTTCTTCATGATCAGTGTGCAATACCGTAATCCGATCAACTATAACCGTGAATTAGTCCAGGCAGCGGCAAACGGTTTGGAACGTATTCAGGACAGCTATATGAAAGCGAAAGAACGGCTTGATTTAGCTGTGGGCAGCGGCGCGGATGAGACATTACTTAAAATTGTGGATGACAACATCACAACGTTTGAGCAATATATGGATGATGATTTCAACACCGCCAATGCGATTACATCCTGGCATGAGCTGACGACCGAGCTCAATAAATATCTCCAGCGGAATGCCACGGAGAAAGAAGTGCTTGAACGTTTCATCAATGCCTTTGATATATACAGCCAGGTGCTTGGCGTAGACCTGGTGGAGGATGAGGTGCTGCTTGATGAAGAGGTTGAGGCTCTGATTGTGGAGCGCAACGAAGCGAGGGCGAGCAAAGACTTTGCCAGAGCGGATGAGATCAGGGACCAGCTGAAAGCCGAAGGCATCGTTTTGGAGGATACCAAAGAAGGCGTGCGTTTTAAACGTGGGTAATTATACCGCAGACAATATGCATCCGCTGACGCTCGCCTTTTTGGGAGATGCCAGCTATGCTGTATGTATCCGCAGGCATCTCATTGAAGCCGAGCCGTATTTGAAGCCGGATCAGCTGCATAGGAAAGCCAATAAACTCGTCAGCGCCAGAGCTCAGTCGGAAGCGCTGCTCTATCTGAAGCGTGAGGGGTTTTTGACTGACAGGGAATGGCACATAGCGAAGCGGGCCCGTAACAAATCCAGTGCCACACGGGCAAAAAATGCAACAATCAAGGAGTATCGCAATGCTTCCGGACTCGAAGCATTGATCGGTTATCTGGATCTCACGGAGGACCGCGGGAGAATGGGTGCGCTGATGGAGGAGATTACAAGAATGAGGAGGGATGACAGTGAGTGATGCTTTAATTGCCGGACGCAATGCCGTGAGAGAAGCATTAAGAGGAGATGCTGATATCAATAAGCTGTTGATTCAGGACTCTGTCAATAAAGGTCAGCTGAAAGCGCTGATCGACCTGGCGAAGAAACGTAAGATCGTTGTGCAGACTGTTCCGAAAAGCAAACTCGACGGCATGACGGAGGAGCGTCATCAGGGCATAATTGCCCAGGTGAGCGCCCATGAATACATGCTGCTTGAGACCCTTCTCGAACAGATTGAAGGAAAGCAGTCGAATCTAATCATACTCGACGGTCTTGAGGACCCGCACAATCTCGGTTCCATTTTAAGGACCTGTGATGCGACTGGCTTTGATGGTGTGATCATCCCCAACAGACGCTCGGTTCAGCTGACCGAGACCGTGGCGAAAACATCGACCGGTGCGATTGAACATGTGCCGGTCGTGCGTGTGACTAACATCAACCAGACCATTGATATATTGAAAGAGAAAGGGTTTTGGGTGGCTGGAAGTGACGATGCAGGCGATATGGACTACCGGCATCTTGCGGCCGATGTAAACATGGCAATTGTCCTCGGCAGCGAGGGTAAAGGAATCAGCAGAAAAACACTTGAAAAGTGCGATTTTATTGTGCAGATACCAATGGTGGGGAGCATAACCAGTTTAAATGCTTCTGTATCTGCCGCACTCCTGATGTATGAGGTTTTCAGACGGCAGAATCCTGTTGGAAGGCGGTAATTATGAAAAGAAAAAAACGCCGTATTCTGCTGGTTGACGGCTATAATTTGATTGGGGCGCATCAAGAGCTGAATCGGGAATCGCGTATATCACTTGAAGAACCCAGGACTAAATTGCTCGCGGCGCTCTCCGAATACCATGCGGTGTCAAAGTATGAAATCATCTGTGTATTTGACGCCTATGAAGTGAAATCCCAAGAGAGCATCATTGGTTTTTACGGCATCACGGTCGTATACACGAAAGAGAAGGAAACAGCTGATGAATTCATTGAACGCTTTGTCCATGACAACTATCATCCCCATCTTTGTGAAATCAGCGTTGTTACCAGCGACCTGACTGAACAGAATTCAATATTTGCGCTCGGTGCGTATCGAATCTCCTCGAGAGAGATGTGGCTTACATTGTCGAAAGCTGAAAAAAATATCAGCAGAAAAATTGAGGCGATAAATGAAAAAGTGCCCAGACAGAAATTGAATATCGGTGAGGATGTGCATGCAAAACTTGAAAAATGGCGGCGCAGGCGTTTTTGAAGCATTGAATATAAAATGATTCCCTCTTATCATTTATACAAAAGGCTTAGGAGGGAATGTTTTGTACCATATTGCGAGCTTTTGTTTTACAGTCAATGAGAGCGTGAACGTGAATGATGAGCTTGACCGCCTGGCACTTCAGGTTTACAACGGTAATCGGAAAGCGTTCGATAAAATCGATGAATATTTGCGACCGCAGATCACCAGGATGAGTCATAAGTATATGAACCTCTATCATGACCGTGAGGATATCGAACAGGATATGATGGAGATGGCCCTGATCCTGTGCTACAGATACGACTGGCGATTGGGCAGATACCGCAATTATGCACTGCGATCCATCCGTTTCGAAATGTTCAACCGCATCCGTGAGTTCAAAAAGGTGCGCAGCATTGAATATATCAGAAAAGACAAAGGGATCACATTTGACAGCGGTGACCATCCGGATTTAGGTACAGCCGATCCGCTGGATGCTGTTGTGAAGGAAGAACAGATGGAATACCTGATGAGCCGTGGTGTATGTTCCAGGATGGAACTTAAAATTTTAGGGCTGCTGGAACGTGGCTGGACAATCGATGCCATCAGCGATGAACTCGCAATCAGCCGTAAAAGTGTAACGAACAGTCTTTACCGCGTGATACGTAAAAAAGAGCTGTTGCGGGAACGTGAGGAAGCCGGGGAGTCATTTGACAACATGGGCTGAAATCGTTATAGTGTATGAGAATTGAAATGAGGATTTTATGATGAAAGTGGCATTGATATGCGATGCGTGCGGGTCCCGCAACTATACGACACAAACTGAGCATAAAGAAAGGCTCGTGCTTAAGAAATTCTGCAAGAAATGCAGCCGGCATATGACTCATAAGAGTTCCATCTGATTACAGGAGGAAACAGACGAATGGCTAATAATAAGAATTTCCTGCAAAATGTTGTCAGCGAAATGAAGAAGGTGAGCTGGCCGACGGGTCAGGAGACAGTTCGCTATACAACGATCGTCATGCTCACAGTGATATTCTTTCTGGCGTTTTTCTATGCGCTGGACCTGGGTATCTCCGCTATCATAGACTTAATGTAACTAAAGGAGAGATACTATGTCTGGAGAAAAGAACTGGTATGCAGTACATACCTATTCCGGATATGAAAACAAAGTGAAGAAGAATCTCGAAGCGCGTCTTGAATCAATGAACATGCAGGACCAGATCTTCAGGGTCGTAATACCCGAAGAGGAAGAAACGACTATTAAGGACGGCAAGCGGAAGACCGCAATGAAGAAAACTTTTCCCGGTTATGTGCTTGTGGAATTGGTGATGACCGATCAGTCCTGGTTCATAGTGAGAAACACACCTGGTGTTACAGGATTTGTCGGTTCTCAGGGTTCCGGCAGCAAACCGAACCCGCTGCTGCCGGAGGAAGTAAAATTCATCCTTAAATCTATGGGTATGGTTGAGCGTACGGTGGATTTCGAAGTTGAGGTCGGAGAAGCCGTCAGTATTATAGAAGGTCCGTTCAAAAACCAGACAGGAGAGGTTAAGTCCATTGATCAAGAGCATTACAAACTGACGATACTTGTTGAAATGTTCGGGCGTGAAACGCCGGTCGAAGTTGAATTCGACCAGATCGAGAAGTTGCAATAATACACTTGTTTTATATTTATAATAATGTTATATTATTATGGTCGAATTTATTCGGCCATCTTTTTATGGATGCGAGTGGGAGGACGAAAACTACAACGTCCTGTGACCACATCACGATAACGAGGAGGTGCACATCGTGGCTAAAAAAGTAAACAACGTTGTGAAATTGCAGATTCCTGCAGGCAAGGCGAATCCGGCACCACCGGTTGGTCCGGCGCTTGGTCAGGCAGGTATTAACATCATGGGATTCTGTAAAGAATTCAATGCACAGACACAGGAGCAGTCCGGTCTTATTATCCCGGTTGAAATTACTGTGTTTGAGGACCGTTCCTTCACTTTCATTACAAAAACTCCACCGGCAGCTGTTCTTCTTAAAGAAGCTGCAAATACTGACAAAGGTTCCGGCGAACCTAACAAGAACAAGGTGGCAGCTGTAACTGAAGCGCAGGTACGTGAAATTGCGGAAACGAAAATGGAAGACCTTAATGCTGCAGACGTGGAAGCGGCTATACGCATGGTCGAGGGTACAGCCAAAAGCATCGGCGTTACCGTTGAAAAATAATTGAACAGAATAATCGTATTAATACAACCGTGGGAGGATAACCCGCTATAACCACAAGGAGGAATAGTAATGGCTAAGAGAAGTAGAAAGTATCAGGCAGCTCTTGAGAAGTTTGACCAGAACGCTTCATATTCTGCTGAAGAAGCGATCAAACTTGCCAAAGAGACAAGCACTGCAAACTTTGACGCTTCCGTAGAAGCAGCATTCCGTCTGGGTATTGATACACGTAAAAATGACCAGCAGATCCGCGGTGCAATCGTATTGCCGCACGGGACTGGCAAGTCACAGCGTGTATTGGTATTCGCTAAGGGCGACAAAGCTGCAGAAGCTGAAGAAGCAGGTGCAGATTACGTCGGTGAGGAGTATATCGAGCAGATCAACAATGGCTGGTTCGACTTCGATGTAATCGTTGCGACCCCGGATATGATGGGCGAAGTAGGTAAACTTGGCCGCGTATTGGGGCCGAAAGGTCTTATGCCAAACCCTAAAACCGGCACGGTAACGATGGATGTTGCTCAGGCGGTTGAAGAAATCAAAGCCGGAAAAGTGGAGTACCGCGCAGAGAAATCCGGTGTTGTACATGCAGCAATCGGCAAAGTCTCATTTGATGAAGCGCAGCTTGTTGATAATTTCAATGCAGTCTACGATGCACTGCAAAAAGCACGTCCATCATCTGCGAAAGGTGTTTATTTCAAATCTGTAGCAGTGGCTTCAACAATGGGCCCTGGTGTCAAGGTTGATAATAGCGCCATGAAAGTGAACTGATAATTGAATTTGACAAACGTGGCTATATTATGTATAGTTACGTTTGTATTTAAATAATTACCTAAGATAGCAGGAGTGCGGGATTAAACGCACTTAAATCACCATCCTGCCGAGGCATTAAAAACGACTTGAATTTCTATGCTATACATTCAAGCACTTTTTGCCGTGGGTAAAAGGTGCTTTTTTATTGCACCGGATACACAAAAAATATGGAGGTGTAAATATGTCAAATGTGATGGAAGCTAAGGCGCAATTAGTGGATACGATCTCTGATCAGCTCAAAAATTCCGTTTCAACAATTATTGTTGACTATCACGGTCTGTCAGTTGCGGAGATGACTGAACTTCGCAAGCAGTTCCGTGAAGCAGGTCTTGAGTTCAAAGTGTACAAAAACACAATGACCCGCCGCGCAGCGGAAAAAGCTAATCTGTCTGAAATCAACGACTACCTCACGGGGCCAAATGCCATGGCATTTTCAAATGAGGATGTAATCGCTCCGGCGAAGATACTTTACAATTTCGCCAAAGAGCATAATGCGCTTGAAATCAAAGCGGGTGTACTCGATGGCCAATTGACTTCCGCTGAAGACGTTAATGCAATCGCTGCACTGCCATCCAGAGATGGTCTGCTTGCTATGCTGCTGTCCGTACTTCAAGCGCCAGTGCGCAATTTCGCTTATGCGGTTAAAGCAGTCGGAGAAGAGAGAGAGAACGAAGAAGCCTAAAATTAACTAAAATGGAGGAATTATAATGTCTAACGAAAAGATCATTGAAGAGATCAAAGAAATGTCCGTGTTAGAGCTTAACGATCTTGTAAAAGCTATTGAAGAAGAATTTGGCGTTACAGCGGCTGCGCCTGTAGCTGCTGCAGGCGGCGGTGAAGAAGAAGCTGCTGAAGAACAAACTGAATTTGATGTAGAACTTGCAGATCCAGGATCTTCCAAGATCAAAGTCATCAAAGTTGTGCGTGAAGCAACTGGTCTCGGCTTGAA
Organism: Salinicoccus albus DSM 19776; assembly: GCF_000385175.1. GTDB lineage: Bacteria > Bacillota > Bacilli > Staphylococcales > Salinicoccaceae > Salinicoccus > Salinicoccus albus. The sequence continues at coordinate 7,882 of NZ_ARQJ01000028.1, forward strand.
AGAAGCGAAAGAACTGGTTGACGGAACTCCGAAAGTTGTCAAAGAAGGAGTTTCCAAAGAAGACGCTGATGATATGAAAGAAAAGCTTGAAGAAGTTGGCGCTAGCGTAGAACTTAAATAATTTTCGTGTAAATCAAGAGGCTCATGTTAAACAACACTGTTTATATGAGCCTTTTTAGTTTTGGTTCTGAAAAATTCATGGGAGTGTTTTGATGTCTCATTATTTTATGGGTGATGATACTGAACATGATTACCGGGAAATTGAATTTGGGATGGGCGGGCGCACCTATCGATTTAAAACCGACCGGGGGGTTTTTTCGCGGGATAAAGTTGATTTCGGTTCCAGTCTGTTGATTGAGACAGTGATTAAAGACAAGGCTGCGTTTCAGGCATCAGGCAATTTTATAGATATGGGCGCTGGTTACGGCCCGATCGGGATTACCCTGGGTGATATTCTTGATATGAAGCCTGTGATGGTGGAAGTGAATGAAGATGCCGTGGTGATCTGCCGTGAAAATGCAGAGAAGAACGATGTTGAAGCAGTGGTTATGGCTCGCATGGAATATGATTCATCGGAAACACCTGAAGCAGACCTTTATGTGACCAACCCGCCATTTCGGGCGGGGAAACCGGTGGTGCTGGATATTATCAAAGATGCCCATCACGTACTCCCGGCCGGCGGCGTATTTTATATGGTCGTTCAGAAAAAGCAGGGTATGCCCTCATACAAAAAAGCAGTCGCTTCCATCTTTGGAGATGCAGAATCTGTCGGTCATGCTAAGGGTTATCACGTATTAAAAGGAATTAAAAACTGTCAGGGTAAAAAATTGACTTGACAAATTTGTTATGATATAGTTATAGAATGTAAAAATATAATGTCAATAAGTATGCATTTTTGTAGCCTTATTGAATGGAGTGTATTAAATATTGTTAATAAAAGAAAATGGGGTTGGGTATCGATTCCGTTTTCTTTTTGTCTAATTAACTGTTTAACTGCTTCGGTGAATGTTTTACGTAATTTTTAATAGGGGTGAATCTCTCGATGAGTCAACTGATTCAATATGGAAAACACGCTAAACGCAGAAGTTATGCACGTATCGAAGAGAAATTGGATCTGCCTAACCTGATCGAAATTCAGACAAAGTCCTACGAATGGTTCCTTAAAACGGGGCTGATTGAAATGTTTAAAGACATTTCTCCTGTCGAGGACTTTACCGGCAACATGTCGCTTGATTTTGTTGATTATAAACTCGGCGAGCCGAAATACGATGAGGATGAAGCCAAGGACCATGATGCAACTTATTCTGCACCGCTGCGTGTTAAAGTGCGTCTGATCATCAAAGAGACTGGAGAAGTTAAAGAACAGGAAGTGTTTATGGGTGACTTCCCGCTGATGACAGACACTGGTACCTTTATCATCAATGGTGCTGAACGTGTAATTGTATCCCAGCTTGTCAGAAGCCCGTCTGTTTATTATTCGGAGAAACTTGACAAGAATGGCAAGACGAATTTTAGTGCTACGTTAATTCCAAACCGTGGCGCATGGCTCGAATACGAAATCGATGCAAAAGATATCATATATGTAAGAATTGACCGTACTCGGAAGCTGCCTATGACAGTGCTGCTACGGGCACTCGGATTTTCTACAGACCAGGAGATGATTGAACTTCTTGGTGACAATGAATATATCAGGAATACACTGGAAAAAGATACGACAGAAACAGTGGACCAGGCGCTCCTAGAAATCTACGAACGACTTCGCCCAGGCGAACCGCCGACAGTGGAAAACGCAAGGAACCTTCTTTATACAAGGTTCTTTGATCCGAAGCGTTATGATCTTGCCAATGTTGGCCGCTATAAGATGAACAAAAAACTTCACCTTAAAAACCGTCTCTTCAACCAGGTGCTGGCTGAACCGATTGTTGATAAGGAGACAGGAGAAATTGTCGCAGAGACAGGGACGACGGTTGACCGCCGTACGCTTGACGACATCATTGAAGTGCTTGAATCCAACGCAAATCTTGAAACTTACCACCTGGAAAATGGGCTGTTGGACGAGCCGGTGGAAGTACAGTCTATAGAAGTGGAAGCACCCAATATGGAAGAGGGTACGACAACTATTATTGGGAATGCTTTTCCGGATGTAGAAGTTAAATCCATCACCCCTTCAGATATCATTGCATCCATGAGTTACTTCTTCAACCTGCTCCATGGTGTCGGTCATACAGATGACATCGACCATTTGGGCAACCGTCGTCTGCGCTCCGTTGGCGAATTGCTGCAGAACCAATTCAGGATTGGTTTATCACGTATGGAACGCGTGGTCAGAGAACGCATGTCCATCCAGGACACAGATTCGATCACACCGCAGCAACTGATCAATATCAGGCCGGTCATTGCATCTATCAAGGAATTTTTCGGAAGTTCACAGCTGTCACAGTTCATGGACCAGACAAACCCGCTTGCGGAGCTGACACACAAACGCCGTCTGTCTGCGCTGGGACCGGGTGGTCTGACGCGCGAGCGGGCTGGCATGGAAGTCCGGGACGTACACTACTCCCACTATGGCCGCATGTGTCCGATCGAGACGCCGGAGGGACCGAACATCGGGCTGATCAACTCTCTTTCCAGTTATGCCCGTGTCAATGAGTTCGGGTTCATTGAAACGCCTTACCGCAGGGTGGATCCTGAGACGAATCAGGTGACTGAGCATACCGACTACCTGACTTCCGACGAAGAGGATAACTATGTTGTTGCACAGGCAAACGCAGCGCTGGATGAAGATGGTTCGTTTATCAATGAAGAGATTTTATGTCGTTTCCGCGGCAACAATACCAGTATGCCAAGAGAACGCATGGACTATATAGACGTTTCTCCGAAGCAGGTAGTGTCTGCAGCGACGGCATGTATCCCCTTCCTGGAAAACGATGACTCCAACCGTGCACTGATGGGAGCGAACATGCAGCGTCAGGCTGTACCTCTCATGATCCCGGAATCCCCGCATGTCGGAACCGGTATGGAACACGTGGCTGCGCGTGATTCAGGTGCTGCGATAGTATCCCGCTACAAAGGCCGTGTAGAGCATGTGGAAGCAAAAGAAGTTCATGTGAGACGTGTCGAGGAAGAAAGCGGTAAAGAAATCGAAACCGAAAAAGATATATATAAATTGTCCAAATTCCTACGCTCTAACTCAGGTACTTGCTACAACCAGAAACCAATTGTTTCTAAAGGCGATGTCGTTTCTAAAGGCGAGATACTTGCGGACGGTCCGTCAATGGATGATGGTGAAATGGCACTCGGCCGTAACGCAGTCGTTGGCTTTATGACCTGGGAGGGTTACAACTACGAGGATGCTGTAATCATGAGCGAACGCTTTGTTAAAGAGGACGTTTACACATCAATTCATATAGAGGAATATGAATCAGAGTCCCGGGACACAAAGCTTGGCCCGGAAGAGATCACACGCGATATTCCGAACGTCTCTGACAACGCGTTGAAGAAGCTGGACGAGCGCGGTATTGTTCATATCGGCGCAGAAGTGAAAGACGGGGATATCCTTGTCGGCAAAGTGACACCTAAAGGGGTGACTGAGCTGACTGCTGAAGAGCGTCTGCTTCATGCAATCTTCGGTGAAAAAGCAAGGGAAGTGCGTGACACCTCGTTGCGGATTCCGCACGGCGCCGGTGGCATCGTACTTGATGTGAAAGTGTTTAACCGCGCAGACGGTGATGAGCTGTCCCCGGGTGTCAACCAGCTGGTACGTGTATATATCGTACAGAAGAGAAAGATCAACGAAGGTGACAAAATGTGTGGCCGTCACGGGAACAAAGGTGTGATCTCAAGGATCCTTCCTGAAGAAGATATGCCTTATCTGCCGGATGGCACACCGATCGATATGATGCTTAACCCGCTTGGTGTACCTTCCCGGATGAACATCGGTCAGGTCCTTGAGCTTCATCTTGGTATGGCGTCGAGAGCAATGAACCTCAAAATGGCAACACCAGTGTTTGATGGTGCGAATGAAGAAGATGTCTGGGGGACTATAGAAGAAGCCGGGCTTGCACATGACGGTAAAACTGTTCTGTATGACGGACGCACAGGCGAACCGTTTGAAAACCGTATATCAGTCGGTGTAATGTATATGCTGAAACTATCACACATGGTCGACGACAAGCTTCATGCCAGAAGTACCGGCCCTTATTCACTCGTTACGCAACAGCCGCTCGGCGGTAAAGCCCAGTTTGGCGGACAGCGTTTCGGCGAGATGGAGGTATGGGCGCTTGAGGCTTATGGTGCTGCCTATACCCTTCAGGAAATTCTAACAGTCAAATCCGACGATACTGTCGGTCGTGTGAAAACATACGAATCGATAGTCAAAGGTGAGAATGTCCCTAAACCTGGTGTGCCAGAGTCATTCCGCGTATTAATGAAGGAACTTCAAAGCCTTGGTCTTGATGTCAATGTTCTCGATGAGAATAATGAAGAGATTGAGATGAGAGACACTGAAGATGAAGAAGCATCCAATCAGGTCAATTTAAATGAGAAATCTGACGCAAACACCGAAGACGTAACTGATTAATGACTGGGCTTGATAATACTTTAGGGAGGAAAGCTCATTGATAGATGTCAATAGATTCCAATATATGAAAATTGGTTTGGCCTCATCTGAAAAAATTCGTTCATGGTCATTCGGAGAGGTCAAGAAACCAGAAACAATTAACTACAGGACATTGAAGCCTGAAAGAGAAGGCTTGTTCTGTGAAAAGATTTTCGGTCCGACCAAGGACTGGGAATGCAGTTGCGGGAAGTATAAACGGGTCAGATACAAAGGTATGGTCTGCGACCGCTGCGGCGTAGAAGTAACGCGTGCTAAAGTAAGGCGTGAGAGAATGGGGCACATTGAACTGGCTGCCCCGGTTTCCCACATCTGGTATTTCAAAGGGATTCCCTCCCGCATGGGCCTTCTGTTAGATATGTCACCGCGTTCACTCGAGGAAGTTATCTATTTTGCTTCCTATGCAGTGATCAAACCGGGTTCAACAGGTCTTGAAACCAAACAGCTGCTGACTGAACGGGAATACCGTGAGTATTACGACAAGCACGGCAATACTTTCTCTGCAAAAATGGGTGCTGAAGCTATCAGGGATCTTCTGGAAGATGTGAATCTCGAAGAAGAGCTTGCGCATCTCAGGAAAGAATTGGAGACAGCGACGGGACAGCGTCTGACAAGAGCGATTAAACGTCTGGAAGTTGTTGAATCATTCCGTAGTTCAGGCAACGATCCATCATGGATGATTCTGGATGTACTGCCGATCATCCCGCCAGAAATCCGTCCGATGGTTCAACTTGACGGGGGACGTTTTGCCACATCTGATTTAAACGACCTTTACCGCCGGGTAATCAACCGTAACAACCGTCTGAAACGTCTGCTTGATCTTGGTGCGCCAGGCATCATTGTCCAGAACGAGAAACGTATGCTGCAGGAAGCGGTGGATGCATTGATTGATAACGGACGCCGCGGTCGTCCGGTGACAGGCCCGGGCAACCGTCCGCTTAAATCATTATCCCATATGCTTAAAGGTAAGCAGGGGCGTTTCCGTCAAAACCTTCTCGGCAAGCGTGTGGACTACTCCGGCCGTTCCGTCATCGTTGTCGGACCGACTCTGAAAATGTATCAGTGCGGTCTACCGAAGGAAATGGCGCTTGAGTTGTTCAAGCCTTTCGTAATGAAAGAACTGGTTGAACGGGAAATGGCAACGAATATCAAGAATGCCAAAGGCAAAATTGAACGGATGGATGATGAGGTCTGGGATATTCTTGAAGATGTGATTCAAGAACACCCGGTACTTCTTAACCGTGCACCAACACTTCACCGTCTGGGTATTCAGGCATTCGAAGTGAAACTTGTCGAAGGTCGTGCGATACGCCTTCACCCGCTCGTGACAACAGCGTACAATGCTGACTTTGATGGGGATCAGATGGCTGTCCACGTGCCGCTTTCCAAAGAAGCACAGGCTGAAGCACGGATGCTGATGCTTGCTGCCCAGAACATCCTGAACCCGAAAGATGGCAGGCCGGTTGTGACACCATCCCAGGATATGGTGCTCGGAAACTACTATCTGACACTTGAAAAAGACAATACCAACCGGGAAGGTCACATTTTCAAAGATCCAAATGAAGTCGTGATGGCCTACCAGAATGGTTATGTTCAGCTGCATACACGCATTGGTGTTCACACGAATGCATATGGCGGGGATAAGGTGACTAAGGAAAACGAAGGCAAGATTCTGATGACGACGACCGGAAAAGTTATCTTCAACGAAATCATGCCGCCGTCCTTCCCGTACATCAATGAACCCACAAAAGAAAATCTGGAATTCAAAACACCGGATAAATATTTTGTTGAAGCATCAGAATTAACTGAGAGAGGCCTGGCAGCTAAATTTGAAGAAACACCGCTTGTTGAACCATTCAACAAGAATTATCTTGGACAGATCATTTCCGAGGTGTTCAATAAGTTTCATATTACAGAGACTTCCGTAATGCTGGACCTTATGAAGGACCTTGGTTTCAAATATTCATCCAAAGCAGGTATCACAGTCGGTGTCTCCGATATCGTAGTGCTGCCGGACAAGCAGCAGATTGTTGATGATACTGAAGAAAAAGTCGAAAAGGTTCAAAAACAGTTCACCCGCGGTCTGATCACCGAAGAAGAGCGTTATGGTGCTGTCATAGACCTTTGGACTAAAGCAAAAGATACAATCCAGGAGCGGTTGATGGAATCACTGAACAGATTGAACCCGATCTTCATGATGAGTGATTCTGGCGCCCGTGGTAACGCATCTAACTTTACCCAGCTGGCGGGTATGCGCGGTTTGATGGCCAACCCATCCGGACAGATTATTGAACTGCCGATCAAGTCGAGTTTCCGTGAAGGTCTGACTGTGCTCGAATACTTCATCTCTACACATGGTGCACGTAAAGGACTTGCCGATACTGCACTGAAGACAGCTGACTCAGGTTACCTGACCCGCCGTCTTGTAGACGTGGCACAGGATGTTATCGTCCGTGAAGAGGATTGCGGTACGGATAAAGGCCTGCTTGTTTCTGCACTTATGGAAGGCACAGAAATGATCGAACCGCTGATTGACCGTCTTGAAGGACGTTATTCTAAAGAAACGGTACGGCATCCGGAAACTAAAGAGATCCTTGTAAATTCAAATGAATTGATAACGATGGATCTTGCGAAAAAAATTGTGGACAGCGGCATCGAGAAAATGTACATCCGTTCGGCATTCACTTGTAACTCGCGTCATGGTGTATGTGAGCGCTGCTACGGTAAAAACCTTGCAACAGGTGAAAAAGTCGAAGTCGGCGAAGCAGTCGGTACGATCGCTGCACAATCCATCGGTGAACCGGGCACGCAGCTCACAATGCGTACATTCCACACTGGCGGGGTAGCCGGAAGTGATATTACGCAAGGTCTGCCGCGTATTCAGGAACTGTTCGAAGCCCGTAATCCGAAAGGGCAGTCGATGGTCACGCAAATACGCGGTGAAGTCACAGACATTGAGATTGTCAAAGATCGTCAGCAGGAAATTAAAATTAAAGGTGAGCAGGAAACCAAAACTTATACAGCACCGGCCACTGCCAGACTCATTGTCGATATTGGTGATGAAGTTGTGCCGGGACAGCAGCTGACTGAAGGTTCCATTGAACCGAAAGAACTGCTCACAATTGCCGGTTTGAACCGCACACAGGAATATCTGCTAAAAGAGGTCCAGAAAGTTTACCGCATGCAGGGTGTTGAAATTGACGACAAGCACGTCGAAGTTATGGTAAGACAAATGCTGAGAAAAGTAAGGATCATCGACGCAGGAGACACTTCTCTTCTGCCTGGATCACTTGTCGACCTTCATGCATTTACGGATGCCAATAAGGCAATATTCCAGAAACGTAAACGTCCGGCCACAGCTAAACCTGTATTGCTGGGTATTACGAAAGCTTCACTTGAAACTGAAAGCTTCCTTTCTGCAGCAAGCTTCCAGGAAACAACAAGAGTGCTTACTGACGCTGCAATCAAAGGAAAACGCGATGAACTTCTCGGACTCAAGGAGAACGTTATCATCGGCAAGTTGATTCCTGCAGGCACAGGTATTGCAAAATATCGTGATGTAGAAGTCGAAACTGAACCAAAACCAGTCGAAACCGTGCCGGAAGAAACGCTCGTTGAAGACTGATTTAAATGGGAGTGTCCGGACCCGGTGATGCCGGGATCGGACCCCCATTTCATTTATAAAATTTGTTGACATCAAACAGGCATGATGATATTATTATTAAGGTTACTCTATGCGGGGCTTTTATGCCTTTATATATAGAGACAAAATGTCGAAATGTAAGAATTATTTCTTACACATTTTTTATACCCAAAAAATGAACCACCTGGATGTGTGGGATTAAGTTAAGAAAGGAGGATCACAATGCCAACTATTAACCAGCTCGTGAGAAAATCTCGTCAGTCTAAACATAAAGGTACTGACTCACCGGCATTGAACAGAGGGTTCAACAGTTTGAGGAACCGTGTGACTAACGAAAATGCACCGCAAAAACGTGGTGTGTGTACACGTGTAGGCACAATGACACCGAAAAAACCGAACTCTGCGCTGCGTAAATATGCCCGTGTGAGACTGTCAAATAATGCTGAAGTGAACGCGTATATTCCTGGAATTGGCCACAACCTTCAGGAGCATAGTGTTGTGCTTATCCGTGGAGGACGTGTCAAAGACCTTCCGGGTGTACGTTATCATGTTGTCCGCGGTGCCCTTGATACCTCAGGTGTTGACGGTCGCAGACAAGGCCGCTCACTTTACGGTACTAAGAAACCTAAGGAAGAAAAATAATTAAACTGTATCAAGATACAGATGAAGACAATCTGAAATGGAAGGGAGGCTGACTTAATGCCACGTAAAGGACCAGTTGCCAAAAGAGATGTACTGCCGGATCCGATTCATAACTCAAAACTTGTGACTAAACTGATCAACAAAATGATGATTGACGGTAAACGCGGTACTTCCCAGGGAATTTTATATGCAGCATTCAATCTTGTTGAGGAACGTTCCGGCAGAAATGCCATGGAAGTTTTTGATGAAGCAATCGAAAACATCATGCCTATACTTGAAGTCAAAGCCCGCCGTGTAGGTGGCTCCAACTATCAAGTGCCGGTAGAGGTACGTGCGGAACGCCGTACAACTCTCGGACTACGCTGGCTTGTGAACTACGCGCGTCTGCGCGGGGAAAAGACAATGGAAGAACGTCTTGCGAACGAGATTCTTGACGCTGCCAGCAACACAGGCGGTGCAGTGAAGAAGCGTGAGGAGACTCACAAAATGGCTGAAGCAAACAGAGCATTCGCTCACTACCGTTGGTAGAAGGCGGATATTATATACAGCCTTAAAATTTCAACCCATTCTTGGAAGGAGAAAAGAATACCAATGGCAAGAGAATTCTCTTTAGAAAGAACTCGTAACATCGGCATCATGGCTCACATCGATGCTGGTAAGACTACGACGACTGAACGTATTCTTTATTACACAGGCCGTATTCATAAACTTGGTGAAACTCATGAAGGTGCCTCCCAAATGGACTGGATGGAGCAGGAACAGGAACGTGGTATCACAATCACATCTGCTGCAACAACCGCTCAATGGGATGACCACCGTGTAAACATTATTGATACGCCGGGGCACGTAGACTTCACAGTTGAGGTTGAACGTTCACTGCGTGTACTTGATGGTGCAGTCACTGTACTCGATGCACAGTCCGGTGTTGAACCTCAGACTGAAACGGTTTGGAGGCAGGCAACGACTTACGGTGTCCCTCGTATTGTATTTGTCAACAAGATGGATAAGGTCGGCGCTGATTTCGACTATGCGGTGAGCACACTCAACGATCGTCTTCAGGCCAACGCCCATCCAATCCAGTACCCGATTGGTGCTGAAGATAATTTCAAAGCGATTATTGATCTCATAGAAATGAAAGCATTTTACTATAATAATGACATTGGAACTGAGATTGAAGAAATTGAAATTCCTGATGATTACAAAGCGAAAGCTGATGAACTCAGGGAAGGCCTTATTGAGGGGCTTGCAGATGTAAACGAAGAGATCATGGAAAAATACCTCGGCGGAGAAGAAATCAACACTGATGAACTGAGGGCGGCAATCCGTCAGGCGACTTGTGATGTTGAATTCTATCCTGTAATGTGCGGTACAGCATTCAAGAATAAGGGCGTTCAGCTTCTGCTTAACGCAGTCATTGATTATTTGCCCTCCCCGCTGGATGTCAAACCGATTGTAGGTCACAAAAAGAATGATGAGGATGCGAAAATCATTGCCAGACCTGATGATTCCGAGCCGTTTTCAGCGCTTGCATTCAAAGTCATGAGCGATCCGTTCGTCGGTAAGCTTACATTTTTCCGTGTGTACTCCGGGACGCTGGAGTCCGGTTCATATGTCAGGAACTCAGCAAAAGACAAACGTGAACGTGTCGGACGTATCCTGCAGATGCATGCCAACTCCCGTCAGGAACTTTCAGCTGTTCATGCCGGAGATATTGCAGCTGCAGTCGGCCTGAAGGATACAGGCACAGGGGATACACTCTGTGATGAGAAAGGTGAGCATGTAATCCTGGAATCAATGGAATTCCCGGAACCGGTGATTCACTTATCTGTTGAACCTAAATCCAAAGCCGACCAGGACAAGATGACATCATCACTTGTCAAACTTCAGGAGGAAGACCCGACTTTCACAGCACGAACTGATAATGAAACCGGTCAGGTCATTATCGGGGGCATGGGTGAGCTTCACCTTGACGTTCTCGTTGACCGGATGAAGCGTGAATTTAAAGTCGATTGTAATGTGGGAGCGCCCATGGTCTCCTACCGTGAAACATTTAAAACAAGCGCATCTGTTCAAGGTAAATTCGCACGTCAGTCCGGCGGTCGCGGCCAGTTTGGAGACGTACACATTGAATTCACACCAAATGAACAGGGCGGCGGATTCGAATTTAAAGATAATATCGTCGGAGGTGCTGTACCGCGTGAATTCATCCCTTCAGTTGAAGAGGGGTTGAAAAATTCACTTGAAGGCGGTGTGCTTGCAGGCTATCCATTGGTTGATGTTAAAGCAAGGCTTTTCGATGGCTCATACCACGAAGTCGATTCCTCTGAGATGGCGTTTAAAGTTGCAGCATCCATGGCGCTCAAAGAAGCTGCAAAAGTCTGTGATCCAGTGATTTTGGAACCGATGATGAAAGTTGAAATCGTCATGCCTGAGGAATATCTCGGCGATATTATGGGTGACGTGACAAGTCGTCGCGGACGTGTTGAGGGTATGGGTGAACGCGGTGGTGCACAGGTGGTTGATGCCTTCGTTCCACTGTCGGAAATGTTTGGTTATGCAACCAATCTCCGCTCCAATACACAGGGACGCGGCACTTACACTATGGCCTTCGACCATTATGAAGAAGTTCCTAAATCAATCTCGGAAGAAATCATCAAGAAAAACACAGGTAGATAATCTGTTGCTTGATTTTTAAAACTAAATCAGATATAAGTGATTTAGAAACACCTCGAGCGGGGAACTCCCGCTCTCGAGTTTCAATATAACAAAACAACTTAATTTTAAGGAGAGGTATAACAAAATGGCAAAAGAAAAATTCGACCGTTCCAAAGAACATGCCAATATTGGTACAATTGGTCACGTTGACCACGGTAAAACAACTTTAACAGCTGCTATCGCAACAGTACTTGCTAAACATGGCGACACTACAGCGCAAAGCTATGACATGATTGATAACGCTCCGGAAGAAAAAGAGCGTGGAATCACAATCAACACTGCTCACGTCGAGTACGAAACTAACAAGCGCCACTATGCGCACATCGATGCTCCAGGGCACGCTGACTATGTTAAAAACATGATCACAGGTGCTGCTCAAATGGACGGAGCGATTCTTGTAGTATCTGCTGCAGATGGCCCGATGCCACAAACTCGTGAGCACATCCTGCTTTCTAAAAACGTCGGTGTACCTTCACTTGTTGTATTCTTGAACAAAGTTGACCAGGTAGACGATGAAGAACTTCTTGAGCTTGTAGAGATGGAAGTGCGTGAACTTCTTTCTGAATACGACTTCCCTGGGGATGACATTCCTGTAATTTCCGGTTCAGCTCTTAAAGCGCTTGAAGGCGATGAAGAGCATGAAAATAAAGTGCTCGAACTTATGCAATCCGTGGATGATTATATTCCAACGCCAGAGCGCGACTCTGATAAACCATTTATGATGCCGATAGAGGACGTATTCTCAATCACTGGCCGTGGTACAGTCGCAACTGGCCGTGTTGACCGCGGACAAATCAAAGTCGGTGACGATGTTGAAATCATCGGTCTTGCAGAGAAATCTGCCAAAACAACGGTTACTGGTGTTGAAATGTTCCGTAAGCTTCTTGACTATGCAGAAGCTGGCGACAACATTGGAGCACTCCTGCGCGGGGTAGCCCGTGATGACATCAACCGGGGCCAAGTACTTGCTAAACCTGGTTCTATCACACCTCATACAGACTTCAAAGCTGAGGTTTATGTACTTTCAAAAGAAGAAGGCGGACGTCATACACCATTCTTCAACAACTACCGTCCTCAATTCTACTTCCGTACTACGGATGTAACTGGTGTCATTTCACTTCCGGAAGGAACTGAAATGGTTATGCCTGGCGATAACATTGAAATGTCAGTTGAACTCATTTCTCCGATCGCTATCGAAGACGGTACACGTTTCTCCATCCGTGAAGGTGGACGTACTGTTGGATCAGGCGTTGTAACAAGCATCGAAAAATAACAGTGACGAACAGTAAAAACCCGGGACTTTTTTGTCCCGGGTTTTTTGCTGTTCTGTTGTTATTTAAATTGTAATACGGTATTAATCAGGGTTTCCACACCTGCTTTCATCCCTGTTTCATCGATATCAAACATTGGATGATGGTGGGGATAGTCTGCATCGATGCTGCTGTTCTGCACCCCTGTATAGACGTATGCCCCCGGGATATTCTGAAGGAAATAGGAAAAGTCCTCACCTCCCATTACCGGCGGATTTTCTTCACATCGGCTGACGTATTCTGCTTCCTGCATCACATCAACTAAGTGATTCAATTGGGTATTGTCATTCAGGAGTGCGGGGTATCCCTCAGTATAAGCAAGGTCGCATTTAACATCATAGCTTGATTCTATTCCTCTGGCGATACCTTCCATTCGTTTTTTCACTTTTTCTTTGACTTCTCTCTCAAAAGTTCTTACTGTCCCCTCGATTTCAACGGTACCCGGGATGATATTAAATGCGGAGCCGCTGTTGAATTTTCCGACAGTGACGACTGCAGACTTGAGCGGATCTACAGTTCTGGAGACTATGGACTGCAGCTGCTGTATCAATGAAGCGGCTGCAACGACCGGATCATTGGCTTCATGCGGCTCAGCCCCGTGTCCGCCCTGCCCCTGGAGAGTAATGGCAAATGAATCCACGCTGGCATAAGCATAATCATAAGTATAAGATAATGTTCCAACTGGATAGTTGCTGGAGACATGCGTGCCAAATATATAATCGATATTTTCGAGCGCCCCGTTTTCTATCATTGCTCTGGCTCCGCCGGGCAGTGATTCTTCTGCGTGCTGGTGGATAAATACCACATTAACAGGCAGTTCATCTTTATAGGCAGAGAGTATCCGGGCGGCGGTAATCAACATGGCGGTATGTGCATCGTGACCGCAGGCATGCATCACGCCTTCCTTTTTCGACTTGTAGGGAACATCTTTTTCATCCTGGATTGGCAGGGCATCAAAATCTGCACGCAGAGCGACTGTTTTGTAACTGTCATTTATCTGAAGCCTGGCGATGATGCCGTTTCCGCCAACATCCTTTCTTATGTCGAGTCCCAAATCTTTAATCTGTTCATATATATACTGCTTCGTATTTTCCTCATGGAATGAAACTTCCGGATGCATGTGCATATGGCGTCTGAGTCCGACCATTTCCTCATATCGCTTTTCAATCTCAGTGGCTGTATCTATCATAGTCCTGTCTCCTTATCAAAAAACTTAAAAACTGATTTAAGCATGACTGACACCGCGTTGATAAGCCCTTGCTCATCGATGTCGAAGTTTGCATGGTGGTGCGGGTAGTCTGCTTTGAAATTAGCATTCCGCGTTCCGGTGTAGTAGAAAGTGCCCGGCACGCGCTGCAGATAGTATGAGAAGTCCTCGCCGCCCAGGCCGGCTTCCAGTTCTTCCACCTTTTTCACTGAAGAAATTTCCTGAGCCGATTCCAGTATGAGATCTGTTTTATCCGTATCATTGATCACTGGCGGGTAACCTTTCATATAATCCAGATCATAGGAAATGCCAGTCGTGGTAACTAATCCTTCAAGACATTTTTTGAGTTCACTGATCATGACATTCTGCGCATCTGAGTTGAATGTCCGTATGGTGCCGCCGACTTCAACCATATCCGGAATGACATTGTGCTGAGTGCCGCCGTTGAACATGGTGATGGAGAGTACAACGGGTTCCATCGGTTTTGATTTGCGTGTGACAGCATATTGCATTTGCGTGCAGAATGAAATGGCTGCCGCGAGCGGATCGATGGTATTATGAGGGTTGGATGCGTGACCGCCAAGCCCGTTGATTTTTACTGTGAAATCGTCCGGAATACCGGTTGCTGTACCATATTTATATCCGATGGTGCCTACATCGAGATAGCTGGATACATGCTGGCCGAAAATCGCATCCACCCCGTCCAGACATCCATCCGCAATCATTTGTATGGCACCGCCCGGGTCGACTTCCTCCGCATGCTGGAATATGAAGACGACATTACCTGTCAATGTCTCTTTTTGCTGCGCTAGAATACGTGCAACGGTCAGCACCACCGAAGTATGCGCATCATGGCCGCATGCATGCATCACACCCGGGACGGTCGAGCGATAAGGTATATCTTTCTGATCCTGTATCGGCAATGCATCAAAATCGGCTCTGAGTGCGACTGTCGGAAGGGACGCGTCAATCATCAGCCGGCCGATGACACCGCGTCCGCCGACACCTTCCTCTACATCTATCCCCAGTTCCCTGAGATATTGAGCGATGTAGGCGGGTGTCTGCACTTCCCGGAAGGAAAGTTCCGGATACATATGGAAATAACGCCTGAGTCTGACCATTTCGTTATAGCTGTCTTGAGTCAGTTGTTCAATGATGGCTGTTTCCATTCAATCACCTGCTCGATTTCAAGTATTTTCATAAACATGGATAAGCCGTTCAACATCGCCTCTTCATCCAGATCGAACTTGGGGTGGTGGTGGACAAAATCGCTTAATTTATCGTGATTGCCCGAGCCGGTAAAGAAGAATGAGCCCGGACGTTCATTAATGTAGTAGGAGAAGTCCTCGCCAATCATCAGAGGTTTGGCTTCTTCGTATTCCACGCCAAGGTCAGCCGCCGCCTGCCTGATTACACCGGCTTCAGCTTCATGGTTGATGACAGCCGGGTAACCGAACTGATAGTAGATTTCAGCAGAAGCGCCGCGTTTTTCAGCAGTGAGATTCGCTTCTTTCTCAAAGATATCCCTGATATTTTCTTTGACGTCCTGTTTGAATGTACGGACAGTACCCGTTAATTTCGCCGTGTCCGGGATGACATTGAATGCATTGCCGGCCTCTACCATACCGATTGTCACCACTGCGTTATCCATGGGGGCGACTTGTCTGGATACTATGGTCTGCAGGTTTGTAATCAATTCCGCGGCGATGACAATCGGGTCTGCAGCATCTTCCGGCCGGGCGGCATGCCCGCCTTTACCTTTAATTTTGATTTCAAAGTAGTCCGGACTCGCAATGATTGGTCCCGGTTTCGTTTTGATCAGACCGGTTCTGTACTGGCTCCAGTAGTGCTGTCCATATATTTTATCGATATCTTTCAGCACGCCGTCTGCAATCATTGCCCTGGCACCGCCCGGCTGGACTTCTTCAGCAAACTGGAAGAGGAATGAAATGCTTCCCTTCAGCTTGTCTTTATTGGCATTGACGGTCTCGAGGAGTGCGAGCAGTGTGCTGGTATGTCCGTCGTGGCCGCAGGCATGCATGACACCGTCAACAGTTGATTTATAGGGCACATCTTTTTGATCCTGGATTGCCAGCCCGTCAAAGTCGGCACGGATTGCGATATGGGGGTGGGGCGCCCTGCCGATTGTGGCCAGCAGACCGCCGCCGCCAACCCCCTCTCTGACAGTGACCTCAGGGTAATGGCTGAGGCGTTCCAGTATGTATTGATAAGTCTTTTTTTCATGGAAAGATACTTCGGGATGCATATGAAGATATCGCCGCGTATCAATCATTTCAGGCAGAATGGCTTCTGCGATTTTCTGTATTTCCATGCCATCATCCTCCATTAATCATATTACTTAATTTTATCAAATTTTCGGATTTTTAGAAACTTTGAAGATGTCCCGTTTTCAATATTATGTTGGAGCGGACTTGTGATATGATAAAGGAAAGAGGAGGAGATTTTGAATGTCTAAAATTTTGAATGAATATCTTGCATCCAATCTGGAGGATCTTAAAGACAACGGGTTATACAATGAAATTGATGTAGTGGAGGGGTCAAATGGTCCTGAGATTACAATTGAAGGTAAAAAACTCATCAACCTTTCCTCTAACAACTACCTCGGACTGGCAACGCATGAGAAGCTGAAAGAGGTAGCCAAGGGGGCGATCGATACGCACGGCGTTGGTGCGGGCGCTGTCCGTACGATCAATGGGACACTCGACATTCATGTTGAACTGGAGGATAAGCTGGCAGAATTCAAGGGGACTGAAGCAGCGATCGCTTTCCAGTCCGGTTTCAACTGTAATATGGCTGCGATTCCGGCAGTGATGAACAAGGAAGATGCGATCCTCTCTGACGAATTGAACCATGCTTCAATCATTGACGGATGCCGGCTTTCCCGAGCGAAGATCATCCGCGTAAATCACTCCGATATGGATGACTTGAGGCAGAAGGCGAAGGAAGCTGTCGAATCCGGGGAGTATAATAAGGTCATGTATATTACAGATGGCGTCTTCTCCATGGATGGCGATGTAGCTCTGCTGCCGGAAATTGTTGAAATCGCCAAAGAATTCGATCTCATCACTTATGTCGATGATGCTCACGGCTCCGGCGTAATGGGCAAAGGGGCAGGCACGGTGAAGCACTTCGGTCTGCAGAATGATGTCGATATTCAGATGGGCACATTATCCAAGGCTATCGGTGTAGTCGGCGGTTATGTGGCCGGTTCACAAGACCTGATCGATTACTTGAAAGTGGCTTCACGGCCATTCCTGTTTTCCACTTCACTGGCTCCGGCAGATACCCGGGCAATTACTGAAGCGGTTCAGATACTGATGGACTCTGCGGAACTCCACGACAGGCTTTGGGACAACGGCAATTATCTCAAAAAAGGCCTTAAAGATCTGGGCTTTGACATTGGCAGTTCAGAAACACCGATTACACCATGTATCATCGGTGATGAAAAAACAACCCAGGAGTTTTCAAAACGTCTGAAGGAGGAAGGCGTATATGCCAAATCCATCGTCTTTCCGACAGTGCCCAAAGGCGCAGGGCGTGTGAGAAATATGCCGACAGCAGCACATACGCAGGAGATGCTGGATGAGGCGCTCGCAATATATGAAAAAGTGGGCAAATCGCTCAATGTCATTTCATAATTTAAGGAGAAGTTTATGGAACGCATTATTATAACAGGCGCTCTTGGTCAGATTGGCACAGAATTGACTTTAAAGCTGAGAGATATTTACGGTGAGGAGAACGTCCTGCCGACAGATATTAAAAAACCCGAGAGCAGCGCACTCAAAGGAAAAACGTTTGAAATACTGGATATCAGGGATGCGGATCGGCTGTCCGAACTCGTGACTGCATTTAAACCCGATACCATCATGCACATGGCAGCGCTGTTAAGTGCAACATGTGAAAAGGACCCAAAGCTCGCCTGGGATATTAATATGGGCGGGCTCATCAACGCACTGGAAGTTGCGAGAAATCACAACTTGAAATTCTTTACTCCAAGTTCAATTGGTGCGTTCGGGCCCTCCACACCCAAGGAAAATACACCTCAAGTGACGATTCAACGTCCGACTTCCATGTATGGGGTGAATAAAGTATCCGGTGAGCTTCTGTGCGATTACTATTTCAGTAAATTCGGGGTGGATACACGCGGTGTGCGTTTCCCGGGACTCATTTCCCATGTCAAAGAACCGGGCGGCGGTACCACGGACTATGCGGTTGAAATATTCTTTGAAGCAGTTAAAAACGGCAGATATACATCCTACATTGACAAAAATACTAATATGGACATGATGTATATGGATGATGCCGTTGACGCAATCATTCAATTGATGGAGGCAGATGCAGACCGCCTCGAGAATCGTAATGCGTTTAATGTGACCGCGATGAGCATCAATCCTGAAATGGTTGCCAACGAAATCAGGAAACATATCCCCGGTTTCAAACTGGAGTATGATGTAGATCCCATAAGGCAGGGAATTGCTGAAAGCTGGCCAAACGTAATTGACTCAACAGAAGCCGTAAAGCAATGGGATTTTAATCCGCAGTACAACCTGGCAAAAATGACAGAGATAATGCTGCAAGCGATAAGAAATAAACAGTAAGAAGGCTTCGGTCTTCTTACTTTTTCTATAGGAGGCAAAATGAAGCGCATAATTTTATTCGACAAAGATGGTACATTGCTGAACTATCAAAAAATCTGGACGCCGTATGCCAAAAAGGCAATCAATGCATTTGCAGAGGCATTTAACAGGCATGAAGCTGAAGCGGAGATTGCTTATGAGCTAGGGTTGATTGACGGGGAAATCGTCCCGAATTCCATTTTGGCAAGCGGTACGGGAACGATGATCCAGCAGCGCTTTGAGGATTATGAGGAAGGAGGCGCCCAATGGATGAAGGAGTATTATGAAAAAAACCTGGGTGATCTATGGCATAATATGGAACTGATTGAAGGTTCCAAAGCAGTGCTTGAACAGCTCGTTGAAGATGGTTACAAGAGTGTTCTGGTGACCAGCGACAGCCGGCAGAGTGCGATGGCATTTATCCGTAAATTCAATCTCGACTTGCTGCTTCACGATGTCATCACCGGTGATGACAGTCCTTACCCCAAACCCGACGTGCGTATGCTGGAACCTTTTAAGAAACGGCACGGTTATCAATTGGAGGATCTGGTGATGGTAGGGGATAATCAGTCAGATACAATGCTTGGGTACGAAGAAGGGCTTTTCACAGTCGGTGTGCTTAGCGGGACTTCCCGTGAGAAGGATCTTGAGGGAGCTGACATCATCATAGACAGCGTCGCTGATTTGTATGAAGAGGCCTCGCTTATCATTGAAGGCAAGTGATAGAATGCATGAAAAATTTATGCGGGCAGCAATCGCAGAAGCACACAATGCAGAGGCAATCGGTGAAGTGCCGATCGGCGCTGTGGTCGTTCATAACCAGAAAATCATCGCATCAGGGCATAACAGCAGAGAAACTTCACAAAATCCCCTGACGCATGCAGAAATCATCGCCATCAGCGAAGCCAGTGAAAAAATTGGGTCATGGCGTCTGGAAAACTGCTCGCTCTATGTAACATTGGAGCCCTGTGTCATGTGTTGCGGGGCAATAGTGATGAGCCGAATTCCACAAGTTATATATGGCGCACACGATCCAAAAGGCGGCACTGCAGGCAGTCTCATGAATCTGCTTGAAGAAACTGGATTCAACCACAGGGCAGAAATTGTCAGCGGTGTCCTTGAAGAAGAGTGCGGCCGCATGCTTACCGATTTCTTCAAAAATCTGCGGCAAACACGCGGAAAAGCAAGATACTAATTAAATTTTCTGATAAAATAAGGACAAAATAGTAAAAGGGAGTTTTAGAGCGCTTATGGTCAAATTGATCGCATTGGATATGGATGGTACCGTGCTGACTCCAAATCATGAAATCAGCAAACGTACAAAAAACGCAATAGATCGGGCAATGGAACACGGTATTCAGGTAGTGATAGCCACAGGACGTGCTTTTTATGAAGCGCACAGCATCATTAAAAAAGCAGGTTTGAAACTGCCGTACATCTGCCTGAATGGGGCGGAAGTCCGTAATGAAGATACTGAGATCCTATCCACTTCAGCATTAAATCATGAACTGATCGAAGAAGTGACCGAAGTATTTAAATCTGAAGGACTTTTCTATCAGATATATACAGAACGCGCCGTATATACAACAAATGTTGAACGGGATATAGAAATATTTATGAACCTTTCAGGCCAGACAGAACATGCCCCCAGTGAAGATACAGTCCGTAAATTTATGCAGAACCGGATAGAGAAAGGAACGCTTATTGAGACAGATGATTATAAGGATATATTTGAAAGGGAAGAGGAGAATGTCCTTAAATTTCTGGCGTCATCTTCAAGCAATGCAAAGCTGGTCAGAGCTAAAAATGAGCTGAATGATATCGGCAATCTGGCAGTATCATCATCTTCGTCAGGGAATATCGAACTGACGCATGAAAATGCTCAGAAAGGCGTTGCTCTGGAGACGATCGCTAAAACACTGGATATTGATATGAAAGATGTGATGGCAGTCGGAGATAATCTGAATGATATCTCCATGCTGAAGCGTGTCGGGTATTCCGTAGCCATGGGTAACGCAGCATCAGAAGTCAAAGCGATTACCGACAAAGTTACAGAAACCAGCACAGAAGATGGTGTGGCAATCGCAATCGAAGAAACTCTGGCAGAAATGGATAAAAAAGCGGCGTCAAATTGAATGTTGAATCTGTGGAAATCAAAAAGATGAAGGGCCGTTAAGCAGCGGGCCTTCATCTTTTATGGTTATAGGAGAGTCCGTATCTCCAGTCAGGGTTTCCTGGACATCGCCCTTTCTTCGAAGTCCAGCAACCAGTGTCAATTATCGTCAGTCAGCCAACCAGACCGGGTAAAATCACATCTCCTGCGGTTCTGTCTCTGGAGACTTCCTCTCTCTTTTTGTATCCGGATGATTGTCTGACGCATTATCTGCCGCATCCATTTTTGCTCTTTTATACATTTTTTTGGACGCATCAATTAAGCGGTTGCTATAAAATATATACACAATCATAATCATCATCAAAGCACTTCCAAGATTGACCGGCCAGTATAACCCGAAATCGTACAGGTATCCAAAAATAATTGCACCGAGCGGCGTGATACTCCCTGCAAATAGCGAAACGGTCGAAAATACTCTGCCTTTGATATGCTGTGGCGTCACGAACTGCAGAAACACATTGAGCGGTACGTTGATGAACTGTAATGTGAGGGTGAAGCCAATGCCGGCCAGACCGATGAATATGATATTAGAAATTGTGTTCAGCCCCAGATACAAAGGCAGCAGATAGAGCAAGCAGAGGGCAGCATAGACCAAAAAGCCTCGTTTCATCAACAAAAATGGATTTTCAAATTGTTTTGACTTTCCGACAATCACGCCTCCGATCAGCACACCAATTCCGGCAGCTGCATTGACGATACCGACCGCTTCAGGTTCAAATCCCAATTCGACAATCATCATCTTTTCGGGAAAGATTGATATAATCCCCGTCATAAAATTGGCAAGGGCAGCGATAATCAGCAATGATTTGAAAACATCACTTTTAAATATGAACCTGAATCCTTCATTGATATTCTGTCTGAATTTAACACCCCCTTTTTCCACTTCTCCCTGCGCTTTATATAAATATCTTTGATAGCAGAGGTCGAATTTCAACAAAAAGTCAAGTATGGTGGAAATGAAAAAACCAATAAAAAATATCAGGATGATGTGATTGAATGATAGTAAACCAAACAGCACGCCGCCCAATATCGGACCCAGAATGATTGAGACCGACAGCAGTGCTGAAGTGTACCCCATCACTTTTTGCACTCTGTCCTTATGGAACAGTTCGGTAATTGCTGCCTGAAATGCGTTTGATACGAACGGTTCGATGAGCGAATTCAAAAATGTGACCATATAGATGGCAATCAGATTGATGTCATAAAATACCGTATAGATGAATAACCCCAAAATCACCAGTGTATTTAAAGACTCACCGCTGATAATAATACGCCGCTTGTTTTTCATATCACTGAGCAGACCTGAAAATGGCAGTAATGCAACAGTCACCAATACGGAAATCGCCATGTTGATTGAGAAATAAAAAGCACTTCCTGTCTCATAGAGGATGTAGTAACTGACAGCAAATAAATAAACATTACTTCCGACGCTCAGAATGAAACGGCTTAAAGCATAAACGGCGAAGTTTAACCGTTCCTGAAGAGGAATCTTCTTATCCAGAATCATAATTCCCCCCCCTTTTTGTTTAATTTAATTAAACTTATTGTAATAAACAGTCTATTGAATGTCAATAAAAAGTTTAATATAATTAAACAAATAATCAATTGGAGCTGAAAATAATGACGCTTGGTGAAAGGATAAAGAATTTAAGAAAGTCGCAGAAATTAACACTCGCAACGCTTGCCGGTGATGAAATCACAAAAGGAATGCTGAGCCTGATAGAGAATGATAAATCAAAGCCGTCCATGGAGACTTTGCAGTATCTGGCAAAACGTCTCGACGTCTCGATCGGCTATCTGACACAGGAGGGAGATGAAGAATGGACGAAGGAAGTGCTTAATCACCAGGAATTTGACGTGTCTTTCACTTTTCCTTATGAATATATAGAACAGGAAATTCTACCCTATGCAGATAAAATTGCTCAGAACAACGATGGCATGTATCTATATGGGGCGATCAGGGTATACTATCGTCTACAGGAAGAGCATGAGAAAGCTGACGAATTTTCAGAGAAAATCGATACTTTTTATAAAAGTATGGGGTTTGAACATCTGGCGTTAAGAAACAGGCTGGATGATGCCATTTCCCTAATGTTCAGCAGGGACTACGGAGATGCGTATAATAGAATCATTGCATTTGAAGATCGGATTGAAAAATTGAAAGTCTATGATCCATTAATCGAGCTGGATTATTTATTTTACAAAGGACTGTTTGCATTCAGTGCAGATGAAAAGAAACAGATTGACATATTAAACCAAGCCGTTGAGCTGTCGTTTGAACTGGAACAGTTCAAATATTTCAATAACATTAATCTGATATTAGGTATGTACCACCTATTCAAAGGTGAACTAGAGGATTATGAGGTGTACCAGGATAATCTTAGAAAATATTTTGCTTTCAATACTGAGAAGAAGTATCTGATAGATGTTATGGATCTGGAGAATCCCATTCCCGGATTTTATATATTGGTTGAGGATCCTGAGAGGCATTTATCACTTTATAAATCGTACATGGAACGGGTCTACAAATTTACAGAAGAATATCCTGAGCGTTTTGCAGCAGTTAAGTATTATACTTCAATGTTCGAGCTGGAGATTCAATATTTTGAGGGGGAATATCAGGCAGTGATCGATAATTATCACGATGACATGTATATCAGACCGATTGTCCCGCATCCGATAGACCGGATCATCATGGCAGTACGATCCTGCATCTACCCCCTCAGCCTCCACTATTTAGGGAAAACAGATGAGGCAAAAGAGGCGTTCAACACAATTGAGGAAACCATCGAGGATATTAAGGATAGTATATTTACAAAAGAATTTTATATGATCAGAGATATCATCTTTGCGGAGTAATTTTAGAAGAAAGTCGTCAGCAAAGCGATGATCAATACAATCCAGAAAATGAATAAAATCAGCTTTTCTGTACTGCCGATTTCCCTGCCGCTGCTGTCTGCTTTTCTGGATTTCAACAATACGATGATAAACGGCATTGATACAATCAGAAGAATGGCAATTCTTAATATGATATCTGATAGGGTCATGACAGATCCTTTCTGAAACAAGTAATATTATATGTACGGGGTGCCAAACAAAACAGCTGATGGAAAAACCATCAGCTGGCTAGTTACTTCTGATAACTCATTCTGCTGAATGCGTCATGCTGGTGGATGCTCTCTTCATTGCGGCATTCGAGTTCGAAACCATTTACCCAGTCGAGTTCGACCAGGTCGTACGCGATCAGACGAATCAGATCTTCGATAAAGCGTGGATTTTCATATGCTCTTTCTGTAACCATCTTTTCGTCTGTGCGTTTTAATATTGGATAAAGCTGGGAGGAAGCATTGATTTCAAGTAAATCGTACAGCTGTTCTTTATGATCATCCGGCAGTTTTTTATCCGGATTCACATCTATCAATACTTTTATATACCCGCGCTGGTTATGGGCGCTGTACTCGCTGATCTCTTTTGAGCATGGGCAGAGTGTTGTGACCATGGCAGTCATGCCGAGCTGTTTTCTGGTAACCCGATCACCGCTGAGCCCAAGGGAATACTTTACATCGGCATGTGCCATGCCGCTTAATTGGGTATCCGGGCTCGTTTTTGTGAAGTACCATCTGCCGTCTGCCGTGATCTCTGCATTTTCCTGATTCATGCGTTCCCTCAATGTATCCAGCACGTTTCCGAGCGTTGTGAAATCGAGCGGAACGCCGCCTTTATTCTCAGTTTCCAGGGATTCAAGTATGCGGCTCATATTGATGCCTTTCTCATCTCTTCTCAGACTCGTTGCCACTTCGAAGCTGCCAACGGACTGGAAATCTCCAATCACGACAGGATAACTGAGATTATTGATGCCTACAGAATCGACTTCGAATAAAAAGTCATTCTTTGAACTTTGCAAGTCAGCCATCTCTGCTTTTACTCTGGGCTTTGTTCCTTCGATTGGATCGACGGAACCGAAATGTTTAAAACGTCCTTCTCTTGTCGTAAGATCCAATTCTTCCATGTTTCTACTCCTTAATCTATATCGTAACTGTAGAACTGTTCTGTTTTTAACCATGCATCTCTGGCTTCAGCAGCTTCCTGTGTGTCTGCTGAAAGTGACTCAAGAAATGGGGCCGTCTGTGACTCATGTGCAGCCATTATTTTCTGTTTGCGTGCCTCATACCCTTCTATATCGACTGTGATATCCGGTTCGCCGAGATCTTCCAGTGTATCGTTGCTGAAGGCCACAAGCTGTAATTTTGGATGTTCTGATCGGGGCCTGGATTTGAGGGCTTCTATTACGGCTTCTGCTGTGGCTTCGTGATCCGGATGAACGGAATAGCCCGGATAGAAAGTGATGATCCTGCTTGGATTTAATTCATCGATTAAGTTTCCCATGACGGCGCTCAAATGTCCAGGTGCCTCGAATTCCAGGGTTTTGTCACGATATCCCATCAGCCTCAAGTCATCCACGCCGATCAGACGAGCGCTTTCTTCCACTTCGCGTCTGCGGATGAAGCGCAGTGATTCTCTTGTGGCAAAGGGAGGGTAGCCGAGATTACGGCCCATATCACCGAATGTCAGGCATGCATATGTGACTGGCACCCCCATGTCTGTATAACGGCTCATAGTGCCGCTGACGCCGAATGCTTCATCGTCCGGATGGGGAAATACGACGAGTACATGTTTTTCCTTTTCCATAACGGTTCCTCCTTATTTAAAGAATTCCTTGCTTGAGATTTCAAGTGCACTGGCGAGTTTTCCTTCATAGTTGAAGCCGTGCATGATGAATTCGTCATTCTCATTGACCTCAAAATGAGTGAGTCCCAGCACGTAGATCCAGCCGCCGTTTTCCAGCTTCAGTCCTACGCGGAATTCCCCATCATTCCCGCCGCGAATGGCACCTTGTGTATAATTTACAGGTATATTTCTCAGGAAAGTACCTGCATTGAAGACCTGCTCATCAATATGGGATGCATACATGCCGCTTGTAATTTCTACATGCACATATACATTTTTGTCCTGATAACTGTTCAGCAGCTGCTGAACTTCATCGCGCTTGATCTTTTCCATTTATGTGAACCGCTCCTTAAAATAGTCCATAGAAAAGAGATAGACGAGCTATCTCTTTAAATACTATATTTGTTCGTCTGCGACATCAATCTTTTCAACTGTATTGAATGCACCGTGACGTACAACGCCGACATGCGCATTCATCTTCCAGCCATTCTTGATCGCTGAAGTCACAAATGACTTCGCATTTTGAATAGCTTCAAGGGGGGATTTACCATTCGCAAGGTTGGCTGTTATCGCTGCCGCAAAGGTACATCCGGCACCGTGATTGTAGGATGCGTCGATTTTGCTGCTGGTCAGCATATGGAACTCTTCCCCGTCATAATAAACATCGACTGCCTTGTCGCCTTCAATCTCAGAGCCGCCTTTGATGATGACGTTCGCCGCACCTTTCTCATGGATGACTTCTGCACATTTCTTTACGCCTTCCAGAGTTTTCGGCGTTTTATGGCCTGCCAGCTGACCAGCTTCAAACAAGTTGGGTGTCACAACGGTGGCATGTGGAAGCAGATGTTCGATCATCGCATCGACGAGCCCCGGGTTAAGGACCTCATCATCCCCTTTACATACCATGACCGGATCAATGACGAAATGTTCAGCTTTACTGTTGAGATATGCATCTTTACAGCGTTCAATCACTTCTTCAGAAGGCAGCATGCCGGTTTTGATAACGTCGGGCGAGATGGATAATGCAGTTTCAATCTGTTTGTCTATGACTTCGAGCGGAATCGGGTTCACATCATGTGACCATGTTTCAGGATCCATAGCAACGATGGTTGTAATGGCTGACATTCCGTAGGTTTCATGTTCCTGGAATGTTTTGAGATCTGCCGCAATACCAGCGCCGCCACTGATATCCGAGCCTGCAATTGTGAGCGTCTTTTTCAGTGCCATAGGAAATTTCCTCCATAATAATTAATAATAATATTCTACTATAATAACCGTTGTATTTCTAGAGACTTGCCTGATTGAATGATATAATCAAACTTTAGATAGAGGTGATTAAAGTGGAATGGCAAGATGTTTTCAGGACTGTAAAATCCGAACACGATTTCAGCATGCTGAAATCAGAATTAGAAGAAAGATACGCCAACGGGAAAGTGTTCCCGCCGCGCGAACAGATATATACCGCTTTTGAACTGACGCCGTTTAATAGTGTCAAAGCTGTGATTTTAGGTCAGGATCCCTATCACGGGGACCATCAGGCCCACGGGCTCGCTTTTTCAGTGAATGACGGCATGAAGCTTCCGCCTTCGCTGCGGAATATGTACAAGGAGCTGGAAAGTGATTTGGGTATTACGCGGCAGAGCGGCAGTTTAAAAGACTGGGCGACTGAAGGCGTGCTCCTTTTGAATACCGTGCTCACAGTGGACGCGTATGCGGCCAATTCACATAGAAAATTAGGGTGGGAAACTTTCACCGATGACATCATTCAGCATGTTTCCGACCATTTGGATAATGTTGTTTTCATATTATGGGGGAGAACAGCCCAGGAGAAAGAGAAGCTGATTGATACCGGGAGGCACTTTATCATTAAGTCCACGCATCCAAGCCCGCTCAGTGCCCATAAAGGTTTTTTCGGTTCGCAGCCATTCAGCCGGACAAATGAATTTTTAGAATCCAAAGGCACAGCACCGATCGACTGGGGTGAGTACTGATGAAGCAGCAGATTATTCAGGAGCTGAAGCAGGAACTCCATCGCATGGAAGTATCCAGCCAGCCGCACGAATTTGATAAGCACGTCTATGCAATGGAGCGCCTGCTCGGGCTGCTGAAACAGGACGATAGCAGCGGCGCATCGGTTCCAGGAAATGAGCGTCCGCCTGAAACAGCCGGGGAGATGAGCGCGCAGGATAAAACGATGCTTGAAATGATGGGCGGCAGAGTGGATAAAGCGCATCAGAGAAAAGAAACGCGTACAGATCATGGCCAGTCGACTGAAAGGGCTCGCACAGATGACGGCTTCGGCAATGGCGATTCACTGTTTGATTTTTAAGGTTCATAAAGGATAAAGGAGAATAAGGACATGAAGATATTCGTAATATTGGGTGCAATCAACGCATTCATCTCCGTCGCGCTCGGCG
The DNA here is from genome assembly GCF_000385175.1 of Salinicoccus albus DSM 19776. Lineage (GTDB taxonomy): Bacteria > Bacillota > Bacilli > Staphylococcales > Salinicoccaceae > Salinicoccus > Salinicoccus albus. Next base: position 35,969 of record NZ_ARQJ01000028.1, read on the forward strand.
CCTTCGGCGCCCACGGTCTGGAAGGCAGGATCAGCGAACATTATATGGGTGTCTGGGAAAAGGCGGTGTCTTATCAGATGTATCATGCACTCGGGCTGCTGGCAACAGGCATTCTGATACAGGTGACAAATGCGCCGCTGCTGGGTACTGCAGGATGGCTGATGCTTCTTGGCATCATATTCTTCAGCGGTTCGCTGTATATCCTTGCAGTCAGCGGCATTTCAATTCTTGGTGCCATCACACCCATCGGCGGTGTGCTGTTCCTCGCCGGATGGGTTCTTTTAATCGTAGGAATCATAAGAGTATAGTACTGAGATATAACCTCGTTCATTTTGAGCGAGGATTTTTATATTCTCCTGATAAAAATAAAGGACCTCTGTAAACACTGTCATAACAGCGATTACAAAGGTTCTTTATTTTTTGGGACAGCTTTTCGAATAATAATTATTAAAAAAGGTTTACAAATTTCACATATAGGTATATAGTTATATACAACACTATATAACTAGGTGAGAGAGGTGAGGATTTGAGTGTGCAATTAAATGATAAGAAACCCATCTTCGAACAGATCAAAGACTGGCTCAGCGACCAGATTCTCAGTGAAAATCTGAAGCCGGATGATCGGATTCCCTCCACAAATGAAATTGTGGAGTTCTACAAGGTCAACCATTTGACCGTAGCTAAAGGGGTTAACCAGCTCGCGGATCAGGGCGTAATTTATAAAAAAAGAGGTGTCGGCATGTTTGTAGCACCGGATGCCAGGGAGAAACTGATGGAAACAAGGAAACAGAATTTTGTAGAGGACTATCTGAAACCGATGATAGTGGAAGCGGAAAAACTGGGGCTCGCTCAAACAGAAATCGAAGCACTCATCGATAAAGAAAAGAAAGGAAGTGATCGGAGTGGTTAGAACATTGCAGCTCGAAAATCTTTCATTGAGTATTAAAAAGGACATTGTACTGGAAAATATCACGATGGATATGGAGCCGGGAAAAATCTACGGCCTGATCGGCAGGAATGGGGCGGGTAAGACTTCCATTCTCTCCCTCATCGCATCGTTCAGGAAACCGACTGCCGGTGGTGTGTTGATCGATGGAAGAAATCCTTTTGAAGACGAGGCGCTGATGCCGAAAGTGGATTTTCTGTATGAAGTGGATTATTCAGCTGAGATGGAAACGGCACAGGACATGTTTGATGACGCACAAAGGTATAAACCTGCGTTTGAAATGGAATATGCACATGAATTGATGGATGGCTTTGGCGTAGTAAAAGACAAAGCGATTAATGAACTGTCCAAAGGGCAGCAGGCGGCAGTCAGTGCAACGATCGGCCTGGCGACAAACTCACCAATTACCATGTTTGACGAAATAACCAACGGTATGGATGCACCAGCAAGGAAATACTTCTATAAACAGTTGCTGGCAGCAAATGAAAGGCATCCAAGGATATTCATCCTTTCTACACACCTCGTATCTGAAATGGATTATTTGTTTGATGAAGTGATTATTATTCATAAGGGTGCGGTAAAATTGCAGGAGCCGATGGATCAGCTGCTTGAACGCGGCTTCAGCGTTACAGGCACTGAAGAGAATGTTGCGCAGTTTACGAAGGGGATGAAAATGCTTGGTACAGAGCGGCTTGGACCGACACGCTCCGATATGGTGCTCGGACGTCTGAACGAGTCGCAGCTGATGGAGCTTGAAACACTTGATCTGAAAATATCGCCAGTAAAACTGCAGGATCTGTTTATCAGGCTGACAGATGAAGACAGGGAGGGCGTTAAATAATGAATCGGCTGGGAATGGCAGTAAGGGATTATACGGCAAATATTACACAATGGGGGCTGTGGTACCTCCCAATCTTTGCGCTGGTCTACATGATTTTGAATATATTTATCAGCGAACCGGAATTTAATAGAATGTCATTTATGGCCATGGCGCTGCCTGCGAACCGGATCTTCATGATGATAGTGGGCATTCTTGCCAGCTATGTATTCCTTGAATGGTCGGTTAATCTGGGATTGACGAGAAAAATTTTCTTCAAGGGCATGTTCGCAGCAGGCGCAGCAGTCATAATCATACTGTCTGTATTATCGTTCGTCATTTCATTCGTACTCGGATTGATGCCCTGGTTTGGCAGCTCCCTTTCCGCCAGCTGGGAGGGTCTCGGGACAGCGCCATATGTCACCGGGCACCTGTTGACGACATATCTCTATTTCATCAGCGGTCTGCTCATCAGCGCAGGGTTCCACCGCGCATTCCTGCCTGGGATGGGCATGATTCTGTTAAGTATCATTATGATAGGTACCGGTGATTTTATATGGGGGCTCAACGATTCAGGCGGGGTGGTCATCTTCCTCGGTTTCGAAGGGCTTACAGATATCAATATCGGCATCCTCGTCATGATCACACTGATACTGATCGGTATTGGGATGATGATTTTCCGCGCGTTGATCAGGCAGGCACCAATCAATGTGAAATAATATAAAACAGCCTTCCGTTATTACTGACGGAAGGCTGTTTTATGGGCTGCAGACTGTGCTTTGTCTCTCTATTTTTTCTTACCGCGGTTTCTTATTTTCCTTATTAAAAACGGCAGCGCCATATAAATGATTCTGCGGATTAGACGTCCCATAGCAGTTCCTCCCAACATGGTTTTATTTGCTTTTATCCAAATGCAGGAGGCATTAAACCACTCTGCTTATTTGAAGAAAGCCGGAAGTTCTTCCGGAGGCAGGATGACTCCGACAAAGAAATCGCCGAATTCACTGTAGCGGGCGGAAACTTCATCAAATCTCATCTCGTAGATTAATTTCTTGAATTGCAGCATATCATCTGAGAACAGTGTAACACCCCATTCGTATTCGTCCAATCCCACAGAGCCTGTGATGAATTGTTTGACTATGCCTGCATAGCCGCGGCCGATCATACCATGGGAGCGCATCAGTTCACGCCGTGTATCCATATCAAGCATATACCAGTTGTCATCTCCCTGACGGCGTTTGTCCATTGGGTAGAAGCAGATGTAACGGGATTTCGGTACTTGAGGATACAGACGTTTTCTCACGTACTCGTTCTGGTAGGGATCTTCATCGGAATCTTTGGCAAGGTAATTGCTGAGTTCGATGATTGAAACATAGGAATATGAGGGGATCAGGAAGTCCGAGATACCAAGCTTGTTGAATTCAAGTTCCAAAGTATTAAGTTCGTCAATAGTCGGCCGGAGCATCCAGAGGATGAGGTCCGCTTTCTGACCGGTCACATTATAAAATGAATAGCTTCCTTCCTGCTTCTGATGGACCTCTTCCTGACGTTCAAGGAAGCTCTGCAGTTCTGCGACCAGCGCATTTATCTCTGTCTCTTCAAGCAGTCGAAGAGAAGTCCAGTCTACGCTGTAGAGCAGGTGAAGGCTGTACCAGCCATCCAAAGTTTTTGCTGCTTCATTCATGTCTAAATCTCTCCTTCAATTATATTCATACTTAATTTTACTCCATAAGAAAACGTTTTAAAAGTATATAGGGGTGAAATAATGTGACAGAAAGAGTATAATGTCGGGTATGGAACGGTTAACCAAGGAGGATATTATGAGTAACTTTTTATCAGATCTCAAATCTAACCTGGAAGGTAAAAATGTAAAAATCGTTTTCCCTGAAGGTACAGACCCTAGAATATTGACTGCAGCTGTAGAGCTGGAGGAAACAACTTACGTCCATCCGATTGTACTCGGGGATGAAGAGGAAATTTACATGACAGCAAAAGAAGAAGGTTTGGATATCAGCCATCTAGAGCTGATTGATCCAAAGACTTGTAAAGATAAAGATGAGCTGGCCGAAGCGTTTGTTGAACGCCGCAAGGGCAAGGTCACACACGATCAGGCGGCAGACATCCTGCTGGATGAGAACTACTTCGGGACAATGCTCGTCTATACGGGCCGTGCCAGCGGTCTGGTTTCCGGGGCGGTCCATTCTACGCCCGACACGGTAAGGCCTGCGCTTCAAATCATCAAGACTAAACCGGGAGTAACACGTACGAGCGGTGTATTTTTCATGCTCCGTGGCGACGAGCTGTACATCATGGGGGACTGTGCCATCAACCCTGAAATGGATGCAGATGAGCTCGCTGAAGTTGCGGTCGAAACTGCTAAAACTGCAAGGAGCTTCCATGTTGAGCCTAAGGTGGCACTGCTCAGCTTTTCGACAAGAGGATCCGCCAAAACTGAAGAGACTGAAAAAGTGAGACTGGCGGCACAATATGCCCAGGAAAACCTGCCGGAGACACCTATCGATGGTGAATTACAATTCGATGCAGCGTTTGTGCCGAGTGTCGCAGATAAGAAAGCGCCGGGCTCCGCTCTGGGCGGGCAGGCCAATGTGTTTATATTCCCTTCACTTGAAGCAGGCAATATTGGATATAAAATTGCCCAGCGACTGGGCGGATTTGAAGCATACGGGCCGATATTGCAAGGGTTGAATCAGCCGGTGAATGATTTGTCACGCGGATGTAACAAAGATGAAGTGTTCAATCTCGCATTGTTCACTGCGACGCAGGCACTGTCTCGGGACGATGGCTAATATATTCAGTCAGAAATGGCAGTACATCCCGAAAGAGACGGTCCCTCATCCATATCAGTCATTTGCGATGGATGATCTGCTGCAGGAAATGGTGAGCGTGGATGATACGCCTAAAATTCGTGCCTGGATCCATGATCCATATATCATTTTGGGACTGCATGATGCCCGGCTCCCTCATCTTGAAAATGGACTGAAATTTCTGGATGACTCAGGTTATGATTATATTGTCAGAAACAGCGGCGGTCTGGGTGTCGTCCTGGATGACGGTGTACTTAACATTTCACTGGTATTGCCAAAATCAGCCGTGCCCCAGATCGATGACGGGTACGAAATGATGCTGAATATGGTACGCACGGCTTTTCCGGATGTGCCGGTTGCAGCATATGAGATTGAACACAGCTATTGCCCAGGCAATTATGATCTGAGCATTGGCGGCAGAAAATTCGCGGGCATATCCCAGAGACGAATCCGTCAAGGCGTTGCTGTACAGATTTATCTCTGTGTTACAGGGAGCGGGAGCATGCGTGCAGAAATCATGAAGGGTTTCTATGAATACTCAAGAGCAGAAGATATCACACGCTTTAAATATCCGGATATCCATCCCGGGTGCATGGCATCGCTCAACGAGCTGTATGATGCGAGTCTGAGCGTTGAAGATGCCCTTTTGAAGATGCTTGGCGTCATCTCTCAGACGGGCGGTTCATTGGATGACCAGCCGGTGTTTGAAAGGCCGGCAGAAGCGCGGTATCAAAAGTTTCTGAGCCGGATGAAAAAGCGTAATGAAAAAATCAGAGGCGATAAAGATGAGGAAATCTTCCCTGATCTTTAACAAAAACCGGCTGCCCAGCCGGTTTTTGTTGTTCTTCCTCCGGTAAGTTTATAAAGTATGTCCGTGTGGAATATGTATCAAAAAGGGGGCTGATAGATTATGGCAGAGCGAAAAGACAGGCATACGACAAGGGAAGATGAAGACAAACTTGCCAGACGCAAAGATGAAGATGGGCAAGATGATGAGGCAGGGGAAGAAATTCCGACGGACGACCCGCCAAGCGACGAACAGAAGAAAGATTTCAAGCGTGCAGAGGATATCCGCAGACAAAAAAGCGATCGCGAAAGATGAAGCGGGGCCCCTGTAATGCTGAGCTGTATCACCGGTTGCTTTATTTAAGTGACCGGTATTATTATGATAAAATATACATATAAGGAGGGCAGTGGGATGGCGATGAGTGAATATGGCAACAAACAGCTTGTGGAAGAAAAAGTCTTCAAAGACCCCGTGCACCGGTATGTCCATGTGCGGGACCAGGTGATCTGGGATTTGATCAAAACGAAGGAGTTCCAGCGCCTCAGAAGGATTAAACAGCTCGGCACGCTCTATTTGTCGTTCCATTCTGCAGAACATTCCAGGTTCAACCATTCGCTCGGCGTATATGAAATCGTGCGCCGCATGATTGTTAATTTCCAGGAATTTGATGAATGGAATGATGATGACCGGCTGCTGGCGCTGGCGGCGGCCCTGCTTCATGATCTTGGTCACGGGCCGTTTTCCCACTGCTTTGAATCAATTTTCGGGACAGATCATGAAGCATTTACAGGCAGGATCATTTTGGGAGATACTGATGTGAATGCAGCGCTCAGGAAGGTCAGTGCAGATTTTCCGCTTGAGGTGGCGCGAGTGATAGACAGGACCCATGCGAACAAGCTTGTCGTCAGCATGATCTCGAGTCAGATTGATGCCGACCGTATGGATTATCTGCAGCGGGATTCCTATTATACGGGCGTCAGCTACGGCAACTTTGATATGGAACGCATTCTCAGAGTGATGCGCCCGGACACGGATGAAGTCATCATTAAGGAAAGCGGGATGCATGCCGTGGAAGACTATCTGATGAGCCGTTACCAGATGTACTGGCAAATCTATTTCCATCCGGTTTCAAGGGGCGGCGAAGTCATTTTAAACCTGGTATTAAGACGGGCGAAGTATCTGTATGAGAATGGATATGTATTCAAACAGGCACCGAAGTATTTTATCCCGTTCTTTGATGGTACAGTGACAGTAGAAGATTACCTGAGACTGGATGAAATGGTCGTGAATTTTTATCTACAGGAATGGATTCATGAAGATGATGAGATATTATCAGATCTGTCACACCGCTTTGTGAACCGGGATCTGTTCAAATATCTGCCGTTCGACGGCTCGATCATTACCATTACAGAACTTGAGGAACTCTTCAGAAAAGGCGGACTGGATCCTGAATATTACTTCTTCAGCGATTCGTATTCCGACCTGCCGTATGATTATGACAGACCGGGTTCTAAAAGCAGCCGGAGACCCATCCATCTTAAGAAAAACAACGGCGAGCTTAAGGAGATCAGTACTCAATCGGCAATTATACACAGCATCACGGGTGTGCACAGGATGGATTCAAAGCTCTACTATCCGAAAGAGAAAATATTGCAGATCGAAGATATGGAAGTGAAAGGGCAGATTATCAATCTGCTTAATGAATTGGCATAGGAGCATGATAATATGGCAAATGAACCAGAAAAGAAAAAGCCTGGATTCCAGTTTAATATCATAAAAGATGATCCGCTTGACGGTCACAGAGGACAGAATATCGGCTCGATCAGCCTGGAGAATGTGGCCTCGGTATTTATCGATATTGACACAAAGGAAACGTTTATAGATATGGCCGGGCTGCACGCAAAGGCCGAGGTCGAAAAGAAAGTGAAATGGGTAACGGATAAATCTGAGGTTGAAGGTGAAGATGCCAGGCAGTTCTGGCTGGTATGGGTCACCGTGGAACGTTCTGAGCAGGGTCCGTTTTACACCGGTGTGACTGCTTGCTACGAGATGGTTAATAAGAAGAAAAAGCGTGGTTACAAACTGATGCCTGAGCACGTTAATATGATGGACCGTTCGATGAAAGGGGAAATCGATCTGAATGAGATGGATGACGCATGCCGAAGTTCACTCAAGGATTTCCTCAAGGAATACCGCCCTGAGATGTGGGATAACGCATCAGAACTGCAAAAAGAAATGGCAGACGATTAAATGTGACGGTATTATGTCAAGTGCATAAAAACATTGCAGATTTCATCCTTGAAATATAAAATAAATATAGTTTTACAGAGTATGACTAGGACACTTGCGGGCAGGGTAAATTCCTGTCCGCTTTTTTGATGATGGAATCCTCTGATTCCAATGTTCCCGCCGCATTGGATTATGTTATAATTTAGCTTACTTGCAGGTGATGATATGAAGGGACAGGTTTCACAATTTAAAATACGCCAGAGTGTAGATATGAATAATGAGATAAAAACATTTGAACAAAATGCAGATGTTGAAATCATCGATAAAAAAGACCGGTATTTCCGTTATACAGAACGCCTGGATGAGTATGAAATCGATGTCGTTCTCCGTGCGGGCAATGATTTTGTCAAAATCCAGCGGCGGGGGATCATCGATATGAATTTTCATTTTGAAGCGGGGAGGACAACGGATACTTTTTATGAGTCTCCAGCCGGCAGACATTTTTTCAGAATCCATACGGATGCTCTGGCGGTTGACGATGCACGCATAGATATACGATACCAGTTGATTGAAGGCGAAGATGTCATCGGTCATTATCATTATAAACTGGAGAAAGAAGGGTAACTGATGGACTTAAGACAACATTTAAAGGAATCCATAGAAACGGCAGTTAAAACGTCAGACCTTGTAGAAGAAGCGCCCCCGGTCAAAGTGGAAGTGCCGAAGGACAGATCAAATGGAGATTTTTCCACCAATATCGCCATGGTATTGACGAAGCAGGCAAAAAAGAATCCGAGAGAAATCGCTGAAATTATCACGGACCATCTGGATCAGGCAGAAGCCAGAGTCAAGTCAGTGGAGATTGCCGGGCCCGGTTTTATCAATTTCAGGATGGAGGCATCCACACTTACGGATGTTATTCCACAAGTGCTTGAACAAAAAGAGCGGTTCGGGAGCACAATTCGTGAAGACAGTAAGAAAGTATTGATCGAATATGTGAGTGCCAATCCGACAGGGGACTTGCATATCGGCCATGCCCGTAATGCATCTGTCGGCGATACGCTGGCGAATGTCATGTCTTTTGCAGGGTATGATGTGAAACGTGAATATTATATCAATGATGCCGGTAACCAGATCCGCAATCTTGCCTTATCCATAGAAGCGAGATACCTGGAGGCACTGGGACAGAGGCTGAATATGCCTGAAGGTGGATATCATGGCAAGGATATTAAAGTCATCGGTGAGAAACTGGCGCAGGAGTCACCGGAAATTGCAGATAAGCCCCATGAGGCGCGCATCGTTTTATTCCGCAGTTTGGGTGTGGACTATGAGATGGAAAAACTCCGCAAAGACCTCTCGGACTTTAACGTTCACTTCGACAGCTGGTTCAGTGAAACATCGCTGTATGAGGACGGCGAAATAGAAGCGGCACTGGGTAAGATGACTGAAGGCGGCTATACGTATGAAGCGGATGAAGCGCTTTGGCTGAAAACGACGGCATTCGGTGATGACAAAGACCGGGTGCTTAGGAAAAGTGACGGGGACTACACTTATCTGATGCCTGATATCGCTTATCATTATGACAAAGCGGCGCGTGGTTTTGATAAGCTGATCAACATGTTCGGTGCCGATCACCATGGGTATATCCAGCGTCTCAAAGGTGCGCTCGGAGCGCTGGGCGAGAAACCGGACCTTTTGGAAATTCAGATCATGCAGATGGTCCGTCTGATTGAAAACGGACAGGAAGTGAAGATGAGCAAGCGTACGGGCAAAGCGATTACACTGCGTGATATCATTGATATGATTGGCGTGGATGCGAGCCGGTATTTCCTTGCGATGCGCAGCGCGGATACTCACTTTGATTTCGATCTTGAACTGGCGAAGTCAGAGTCCAGTGACAATCCAGTCTACTATGCTCAATACGCGCATGCCCGTATATGTTCAATCCTGCGTCAGGCAGAGGAGAAGGGCTGGGAAATTGACGAATCGGCCAGACTTGATGTCATCGTCAATGCACAGGCGCTTGAACTCTTGAAAAAGCTGTCTGTATTCCAAAATGTTGTTAAAGGGACGGCGGACAGCCGTGCCACACACCGCATCCCCAATTATATCCAGGAGCTGGCCGGACTGTTCCATAAATTCTATAATGCAGATAAGGTACTGACAGATGATGAAGCAAAAACAAAAGCTTATTTGCTGTTGGTCGAAGCAGTCAGACAAACACTTGAAAATGCTTTGCGCCTTATCGGAGTTACCGCTCCAAACAGGATGTAGACATCAGCCCCCAGCCGTTTTGGCCGGGGGTTTATTAAACAATGAAAGTGGGGTGGAAAGCATGAAGCAGAGCATAAAATCCGTAATGATATTTTTGGCAGCGGTCATGTTGACAGCATGCGGAAATGATGAGACTGGCGGAGACAGCAGAGTGGTGTCGCTGATGCCGAGCAACACTGAAATACTGGCTGAAATGGGTATGGGCGATGATCTGGCTGCCGTAACGACAGAAGCCGATTACCCGCAGGCGGTTGTTGATGATGAGGATCTGATGCGGCTGAATGCGTTTGAACTGGATGAAGAGCAGCTGACTGCACTTGATCCGACGCATATACTCAGCCATGCATCATTGGGGGGAGTGAACGAAGATATTATAAACAGGGTGGCTGAGACGACTGGCGCCGAAATACTTGTTGTTGAAGATGCCCAAAATATCGAAGGAATATATGAGAGCATCCGACAGATCGGTGAATTTATGGGTGAAACGCAAGCTGCCGAATCGGTAATCAGTCGTATGGCTGAAGAAATAGGGGCATTGAAATCGCAGTATGCGGGCCGGGAGGAAGACGCTGAAGCGTTCATACATATTTCAGATCAGCCAGAGATCTATACTTCAGGCGAGGATACGTTTATCCATCATGCATTGGAAGTGATCGATGTGGAAAACGCGTTCGATGACCTGGAAGGCTTCCCGAGTGTCAGTGCTGAAGATGTGGTCGAACGGGACCCTGATCTGATCATATCTGTCATGGGCCTGGATGACAGGGCGCTCGAGACCTCCATCCGTGAAACGCCGGGATTTGAAGGGCTTAAAATCAGCCAGCCGGCGAATCAATGCAACATCAATCCTGATCTGCTGAGCCGGCCGGGGCCGAGAATAGTTGAAGGACTGGCTGACGCCGGCCAGTGTGTCTATGAATAAACAGATTTCCATTCTGGTTGTCCTGATCATCATCACCGGTGCCGCAAGTCTGTTTATCGGCTCGGCAAATGTTTACGTTTCTGAACCGGTACAAATGTACAATATAATTTTCGGTATCAGACTGCCCCGGGTGCTTTTTGCCATTATTGTCGGTGCGTCACTGGCTGCCAGCGGCGTCGTCTACCAGATCATACTCAGGAATCCGATGGCTGACAGCTTTACACTGGGGATGGCCAACGGTGCAGTGCTTGGCAGCGCAACAGCTGTCATCCTGTCTCTGCCTGTTCCCGTCCAGCCGTTGCTGAGTATCATTACCGGTCTGATCGGGCTTGCCATCGTCATCATGGCTGCAAAACGCATGGATGCCGCATACAGCCCGGTAACATTGATCATTACCGGGGTGCTGCTCGGTGCCATGATGAGCGGTATGCTGTACATCATCATACTGTTGAATCCGGATGAAACACGTTCAATTGCCGGCTATATGTTTGGCTCTTTGGCAGGAACATCATATGAAACAGTTTCTGTTACAGCAGTACTTACAGCCATTTCTGCCGTCATCGTCTATAAATACGGCAGGCAGCTGGATCTGCTCAATCTGGGGGATATCAGGGCATTCAGCCTCGGGGTGAAGGTCGGCAGGCTCAGGCTGCTCCTGTTGATCACCGCCTCCATCCCACCCCTTGTTGCCATCAGTTTTACGGGGTTGATTGCACTTGTCGGCATCATCGTTCCGCAGATGATCCTATACTTTAAACCGCTCCTGTTCAGACCGCTGCTGATATATTCATTGCTGTACGGCGCGCTCTATGTTCTGATTATCGACACGATCGGCAGAACGATTGCCGCCCCGCTCCAGATCCCGACCGGTGTAATGGTCATGATTTCTGCAGTCCCCATTTTTATATTTTTGATGCAGAAAAATATGTTGAACCGCCGTGATTAAAGTGAATGGCGGGAAAAATCGATAATGTCATGATAGACTGGGTAAAAGCCTGATAGAATCAATCGATTATTATTTATAAGGGGATGAAATGATGACTGGAAACAAAGTGGAAATCAACGACATTTACCAGATCAGATCAGTTGCTTCACCGAAAATTGTGCCAAAAAGCAATACTGTAACATATCTGGTGACTGAACTGGATGAAGAGAAGAATAATTACAGCACGAATCTTTATAAAAACGAAGCGGGCAGTTCCACCCGTCTTACATACAAACATGAACGCATTTCTAACGTTGTGCATTCACCCGATGGCGGGGTCACCCTCTTCATTGGAACGTCCGAAGATGACAAACAACAGGTTTTTCTCCTTAATACGGATGGCGGAGAACGCGAGCAGCTGACCGAAGAGGCGGATGGTGTGAACAGCGCTTTTTTCTCAGAAGACGGGGAGACGGTGTTCTATCATGTATCGAGTGAACCAGAAGGTGACGGAAAAGAGAATAATGAAGGTGAAAAGGATAAAAAACCGGAACCGGTGATTATTGACCGCATGAAATATAAAGCGGACAGCACGGGGGTGCATAAGGAGAAATATCAGTCTGTCAAAACGATTGGCCTCATCACAAGAGAATCGAGGACATTGCTGGCCGGTGACGAGAATTATGAGCTGGTTGAAACCTTCGGTGATACCCTCGTATATACGTCAGACAGGAGTGAGCATCCTGACTTCAATTTCAACCAGCGGCTGTTTATCAAAAGCGGCAAGGAAGCGGCGAAGGAAATCGATTTTGGGGAAGGTACAGTGATGGACGCGGAAGTATCGCCTGACGGTACGAAACTTCTTCTGACAACGATGGGCCGTGAGTTCAGGAATGCAACGCATGCCGTTATCTCTGTTTATGATATCGGCGATTCCGATCTTAGGGATCTGACCGGACACCTGGACAAACCAGTCGGTGATTTTGCTGCGACAGACGCCCAGCAATCCGTAGAGACAACCCCGGCTAAATGGATATCAAATGAAGATTTCGTATTTGTACTGTCTGATAGCGGCAGTGTGAATCTGCATAAGGGGAATACCAATGGAAAGATATCGCCTCTGTATGAAGGCCGGCAGCATGTCACTGGAATGGATGCGACAGAAAGCTGTGTGGCATTCACCCTGTCTGCGCCGACTTCGCCCGGCGAGCTCTATAAATATGAGTTCGAGTCAGAAAATATCGAGGTGCTGACCAGCCATAATGCAGAATACGTTAACCGCACAGAGCTTATAGAACCGGAAGCGATCCAGTACAGAAGCGAAGATGGTACGAAAATTGATGGCTGGTTTATGAAACCGTATGGTTTTACGGACAATGAAAAATACCCGATGATCACTAACATCCATGGCGGTCCGCATGCATTCTATGCGAATACGTTCTTCCATGAAATGCAGGTGCTGGCAGCCAGAGGCTGCGCCGTCCTGTATGTCAATCCAAGAGGATCGCACAGCTACTCACAGGCCTTTGTGGATGCTGTCAGAGGCGATTACGGCAATGGGGACTATAAGGACATCATGGCCGGCGTCGATTATATTACAGATAAATATCCATGGATTGACCAGGAGAATCTGGGGGTCACCGGGGGGTCATACGGCGGCTTCATGACGAACTGGATCGTCGGTCATACAGATCGTTTCAAGGCGGCAGTGACACAAAGAAGCATCAGCAACTGGATCAGTTTCCGCGGTGTATCCGACATCGGCTATTATTTTACCGACTGGCAGATACAGGCGGACCTTGATGACGTCGAAAAATTATGGCATCATTCACCGCTCAAATATGTGGATGAAATGAATACCCCATTGCTTATCATTCACAGTGAGAGAGATTTCAGATGTCCGATGGAGCAGGCAGAACAGCTGTATATCGCGCTGAAATATCAGCAGAAAGATACCCGCTTCATCCGCTATCCGGAAGCCAGCCATAACCTGTCCAGGACAGGCAGACCCAATCTCCGGGTGGAGCGTCTGCACCATATTACCGATTGGTTCGCCCGGTATTTGGACTGATCAGAAGTGGATATGGGTGATGCCCCACATTCCCAGTATGTTTACTGAGTTCCACAGTCTAAATAATGCAAATGTAATGACGTGAATACCAGAAATATACAGGATCAGCGGCCAGAAAAGGTCAAGCGGGCGGTCGCGGATGGCCAAGTAGAACAGGTACCCTGGATAGAGGTTCAACAGAGTGAATATAATGACTAGTGTGATGCCGAATAGTACAAATATCGGCATCCCCGTCACATCGAACCAAAAATTGATCACGATGACAATGAAAAATAGGATAAAAGTGACGAGAAATACGGCTGTGGTGAAAATTGCATAATATGACAGGATGACGGGCACCGATACGGATAATTGACTGTACCAGCGGATCATGATGTAGAGAAAAAGCAGGTTGAACATGATATACATGACGAGGATGGGGACTCTGAGCAGCAGTGATTCAATGATCAGGTGCATCGGATGGGCACCTTCTGCGAACAGGTCAATGCCAAGCAGGTGGCCGAAAGCGCCGCCGATGATTGTATAAATGAACAATAATGATATTGTGATAAACGGCGGTATTTCAAATTCAGTATCTAATTTTCGGTGGATATCTTTTAAAAATTCCATAATTCGTTTCATATTGTCTCTCCCGTAGCTCCCGTAAGTGCTTATTGTCATATTACCATATGTCTTCAACAATTTATATTTTCCCTGTTTACGATATAATGGCAGCACATACTATATGAAAGGAATGTTTATTATCACTGAAAAATTTGAAAATCGTGTCGCAAAACTGGCGGAGTCAACAGAACTGGATGCACTGATCATTACAGATCCAACTAACGTATTCTACTTCACAGGATGTTTCATAGAACCGCATGAACGGCTGCTTGCCCTGGTGATAGACGTCAAAACGCGGGATACTGTGCTGATGTTTCCGGCATTGGACCAGGAAATCGTCAACGAACAGGCAACAGTGAATAATCATCTGCCTCACAATGATGGCGAGGACCCGTTCCTGATGATGTTCGAGCAGCTGGGCCGGGTAAAATCGCTCGGTATAGAAGGCGGTCACATGATTTATGACCGTTATCAACGGCTGCTTGAAAACTTTACCGGTGAGCAGATTCGTTCGATCGATAAAGAGATCAATGCGCTTCGCGGGCAGAAAGACGAGGAAGATAAAGCACATCTGCAGGAGGCTGTGGATATTACAGAGAAAGCGTTGAAAGATCTTGCTGAAAACCCTGTGTCGGGAAAAACTGAAAAAGAACTCGCAGACTTCCTGCTTCAAAGAGTGAAAGACTATGGCGCCACAGACGTATCATTTGGACCGCTCGTGCTGGCGGGGGAAAATTCCGCACTCCCGCATGGTGAATCGGGCGACACAGTCGTAAGGCCCGGGGACTTTCTCCTCATCGATTTCGGTGTGATTACAAAGGCCCGCTATGTATCGGATATGACCCGGACATTCATTATCGGGGAGCCGGATGATGAACAGACGGCCATATATAATGCAGTGTTGAAAGCAAATGAAGCCGGCATCAACAAAGCTGTGACTGGCAATCAGATGAACACGCTGGACGACGCAGCCAGAGATGAAATCGCAAATGATGGTTATGCAGAATACTTCACACACAGAATCGGCCACGGTCTCGGTATCGGTCTGCATGAACAGCCCTCCCTCGATCGGCAGAATACCGATAAACTTGAGAAAGGACATGTCATCACAATCGAACCGGGCGTATATAAAGCGGGATTCGGCGGGGTCAGAATCGAAGATATGCTTTATATCGATGATGACACGCACGTATTTACGAAATTCCCAAAAGATATCGAGAGCATTACGATAGAGGGGTAGCCCCTTCAGTTTTTATACTTCCGCCCGTACGCTTCGCTGTCTTGACTGGAACACAAGGATGACGATGCCCATGAGCAGCATGATCAGTCCAGCCCAGGACCACCCGTCAAGCACTTCGCCGACGAGGAAGACACCGAGCAGGGCGGCAGTTAAGGGCTCTGCTAACGCCAGAGTGACTGCTGTAGATGATTTCACATGCTTTAGTCCGCTTGAGAACAGAAAATAGGCGATACCGGTAGCAATCAATCCGATGTACAAGGCGACGGAGATGCCGCTCGGTTCCCGCAGCCAGCTTGTATCATAAATGAACAGGAAGGGCAGCAGCATGATTGCACTCGTTGTAAAGACGAGGGCAACGATTGCGATCGGATGGTGATTCCGGACCAGTTTTGAATTTAAGATGGTATAACCGGCGAATGATACGCCTGCGCCGAGTCCGGAAAGAATGCCCAGCGGATCAACGGTAACGGTATTTGTATTGAACATGAGGGTGATGCACCCGGTGACGGCAAGGGCTGTGGATGCCCACCATGCTCCGGAAGGACGTGATTTTAGTATGGACCATTCAATCAGTCCCGAAAACACCGGTGCACTGCCAATGCAGACCACTGTGCCTACTGCTACGCCGGTCAGACTCACGGCAGTAAAGAAAAACGGCTGGAATAATGCCATAAATAACGCTGCCAGTACCACCGCTTTAACCGGCCATCCTTTTAAAGTGAGTTTTCCCATAAGTGCAGCAGTTATCGATAAAACAATTCCGCCGATTAGAAGACGCATTGCCCCCATGGCAATGCTTTCGACGTTGCCAGGGGCATAAGTATTTGCTGTACCCACTGTGCCCCAGAGTATTGCGCCCATCAATATTAATAGTGGTGCCAGACCATTTTTCATATCCAAACACCTCCAGTTTGAAAATTTAAAACATATTTATAGATAATATACGATATAATGAAGTATAATTTCCAATAGAAGAGTTAACTGTTCTATTATTTATTGGAAAATGAAAGGATAATTTTATGATCGACTTCTTATTAGGGCTGGAGGCATGGCAGCAGGCATTGATTGCCACTATCTTTACATGGTGTACGACAGGACTCGGGGCTGCAGTCGTTTTTCTGACTCGTGGAGTGAACCTGAAATTCTTGCACAGTATGCTCGGATTTGCCGGCGGTGTCATGATAGCAGCAAGTTTTTGGTCTTTATTGCAGCCGGCGATCGAAGCGAGCAGCGGACATTTTATCGGTGAGTGGTTTCCGGCGGCAATCGGCTTCCTATTAGGCGGCCTTTTCATATACGGATTTGATAAAGTGATTCCGCACAGACATCCACATTTATCGGATTCAAAAACCGAAGGTTTAATGGTTGAAGGAAAAAGAACAAGTACATTGCTCTTCTATTCCATGACATTGCACAATATCCCTGAGGGCCTTGCCATCGGTATCGCATTCGGCGGGGCAGCGGCTGGCGGTGACCCCGGAGGCATCGCAGCCGGTGCGTTTACATTGGCTTTGGGTATTGGTATCCAAAATATCCCGGAAGGTATTGCAGTCTCCATGCCCCTTCGCGGAGACGGCATGTCCAAGTTTAAAAGTTTTATTTACGGCTGGATGTCGGCACTGGGTGAACCGATTGCTGCTGTCATTGGTGTGATTGCCATTTCGTTTATGACACCCATTCTGCCTTATGCGCTGGCACTATCTGCCGGGGCCATGATATTCGTCGTCGTAGAGGAAGTGATTCCAAGTACGCACAGGAATGGACATTCTGATATTGCGGTGCTCAGCCTGATGGCAGGATTCACAATGATGATGATTCTGGATGTTGCCTTAGGATAATATTGTTAAAATGTTTAACCCCCCTCTCCCGGTTGGGTATATGACACTATAATCAACGAGGAGGGAACGTATTCAATGAGAGTACTAGTGATTGGTGCAAATGGTCAGATAGGTAATCAGGCAGTGGATAAGCTAAAAGAACAAGGACATGACCCGGTAGCAATGATACGCAAAGAAGATCAGCAGGGCCAGTTCAAGGATAATGGTATTGAAACGATACTTGCTGATTTGGAAAAAGATTTCTCACATGCATTTGAAAATGTCGATGCCGTCGTCTTCTCTGCAGGATCCGGCGGCAGCACCGGCCCGGAAAAGACAATAGTCATCGACCAGGAAGGTGCGATTGAAGCGGTTGACCATGCCAAAGAAGCAGGCATAAAACATTTCACGATTGTCAGTTCAATGGGCACTGACAATCCTAAAGATGCAGATTCGAAAATCAAGCACTATATGCATGCCAAACGACGTGCAGATGAATATTTGAAAGCATCCGGCCTGGATTACACTATCATCCGTCCGGGCATGCTGCAGAACGAAGCCGGCACAGGCAAAGTCAGTCTGACAGAAGACAAGCCCGAGTTTGGCAATGTGCCCCGTGAAGATGTGGCCTCGGTGCTGGCCCATGTGATTGATACAAATCAGCCGCAGAACAAGGTGTACAATCTAATCGAAGGTAACACGCCGATAGAAGATACACTCAAATAAGTGAGAAGAAATGGCTTTCCGATTTCGGAAAGCCATTTTTTATGCAGGATCAGGGTTCTTTTCTTCTTCAATATCCTCGCTGTAGTATTGCGTGATGAAGGCTTCTTTTTCCTTGTCTGTAATCTTTTGAATTCCCACACCTGTTGCCGCAAGTATTAATGCAATGACCGGTACTGTAAAGTTCAGTATGGCATACGGTGCGTATTCCCATGGCGCAACGCTGAGTACACCATAAATATACACGCCGCAGGTGTTCCATGGAATGAATACAGAAGTCAGTGTCCCCCCGTCTTTGAGGGAACGGGACAGGTTTTTGGAGTGCAGGTTCTTCTCGATGTAAGTCCTCAAAAACATCCTTGAAGGGACGACGATTGAAATGTATTGTTCAGAACATGTGGCATTCGTTGTAAATGCGGCTAGAATTGTCGAAGTGACAATGCCGAAAGTGCCTTTGGCGACTTTGATGACCTGCGCCATGATGGCCTTCAGCATACCGCTGTATTCCAGAATGCCGGCAAAAGTCATCGCAACAATCGTCATGGATACCGTGTACATCATGCCTTCAAGCCCGCCGTTGTTAAATAGCTCATTGATCATTTCATTGTTGGATTCAATCACATAACCGCTCTGCATGGTACTCACAGCAGAAGCCAGATCGCCGCCCTGTACGAACAGATGGCACAGGAATCCGAGGACAATACCGACAATCAGTGCAGGGACTGCCTGCATTTTAAGCAGTACAATACACAGAATCATCGCCAGCGGTACCAGCAGCAGCCACGGAGAAATGACAAAGTGCTCATTCAACGCATTCATCATTGTTGCAATTTCCTGCGGATTGGAAGCGTCCGCTCCGCCAAACTGACGGCCCAGGAAGAAAAAGACAATGAGTGCGATGATGATGCCCGGAATTGTTGTATAGAACATATGCTTGATATGTACAAATAACTCCGTATTCGTCAGCCCTGACGCCAGGTTAGTCGTATCAGACAGCGGACTCATTTTGTCTCCAAAGTAGGAGCCCGAAATCACCGCGCCGGCAATCATCGCCGGCGGCATGCCCATGCTGATGCCGATCCCCATGCCGGCAACCCCCACCGTCGCCATCGTCGACCACGAACTGCCGATGGATAAAGAGACGATTGCGCAGAGAATAATGATTGTCACCAGGAATAACGAAGGACTGATCAAATCCAGTCCGTAGTAGATCATCGTCGCTACAATACCGCCGCCAATCCATGAACCAATAATAAGACCGACAAGCATAATGATGACCACAGCAGGTAAAGCCAGTCGTATCCCTCTAAACATCATGTTTTCAACATCTTTCCACTTGTAACCGTTAAGCAGGGAGACAACCGCTGCGACAGCGGTTCCAAAAATAAGCGGGATATGCGGATCCTGTTCCAGCACAATAATCGTAACCGCCATCGCAATGATCATCAGTACTAAAGGCAGTAAAGCAACAAAGACATTAAACTCACGTTTTACAGTTTCGTTTGAATCATTCATATTCATATCACCCTGGGGTGAGTATACATTTAAAATCGGAAAAGTGAAATAATTTTAAGGTGTAAGTTTATTTTTATACGTTCATAAACGTATCGAGGTTCAATTCAGCCATGGTATTCCTGATCAGCTGTTTTCTTATATAATAGCTTTGTCCATGGGCTTTTGGTATGATTTCTTCACCATTATGCATATATTTTCCATCCCACGTTTCTTTTTCTCTGACTGCCATGATGGTGGATTCTGCCCCTTCGTCGGGAGAAACAAAGAATGGTGAGAGTGCGCCGTAGATGATGTTGCCGATTTTTTGGTTTCTGGCTGTTTTACCCAGGTTGGTGGAAACGGCCCCCGGGTGTACTGCTGTGACGTAAAGTCCATCTTTACTGAATTGTTCGTGCAATTCCTGCATGAAGTAGAGCGTGGCGAGTTTGGATCTGCCATACAGGTGCATGGGATTGCCTTTGCCTGTGAAGTAATCCTTTTTGAGCGTGGTGAATGCATATGCGTTGGAGCCTACGATGACGATCTGTTTTTCTCTGCTGTTCATCACCAGTTTTATGAGATGGTGGGTTAACAGGTAATGGCCGATATAGTTCGTTCCCATCATCATTTCAAAGTCATCTTCAGTCTGTTGTCTGGTAAGGGAGACAACACCGGCGTTATTGATCAGACAATCGATCTTATCGTGATTCAGCTGAACGTAATCTGCTGCTGTTTCAACACTGACCAGACTGGAGAGGTCACATTCCACAATATCCACGATAAGGTGATTATGCCGTCTGATAAGATCTGCTTTGAATGCTTCCGCCTTTTGTGTATTTCTCGCCAGCAGGATAATCACATCAAAATATTCTGCGAGCCGTTCGGTAGCTGCTCTGCCAATTCCGGAAGTAGGGCCTGTGATTGCCAGCGTTTTATCAGTCATCTGAGTTTTCTCCAATCTTTATCTGCTCGTATTTTTCAAACCATTCTGGGAAGACTTTCTTGAATGGTACCGCCTTGAACGTTCCGTCTACTTTTTTGACGATGACGTGCGTCGTCGTGCCGTATGTGCATACTTCACCCTCACCATTGATGATTTCATAGCCGTAATCCGTACGCATGCCAGTGTTTTTTACAACCCATGTTCTGACGAATGCACGGTCGCCATATTTAAGAGCCTTTTTGTAGGTGACGTCGATGTTGTAAACCGGTGCATAATACCCTTCGCGTTCCATCGCAACGTAGTCGTATCCCACATCTTCGATTAACTGCATCCGCCCGACTTCCAGCCATTTGATGTAATTGCCGTGATAGATCACACCCATCATATCCGTGTCCGCATACATGACTTGGACTTCTTTTTCTGCAACGTATCCTTTCTCCATATGTTCCCCTCTCATTCATGTAAAGTCTTGCGTCACATTATAACATTTCAATGGTTTTATTACTCTGGATAGACAGGTTGTATTACTTTATACTGAATTAACCACACAGACCGTTATGTTATAGTGTAAAATTAGGAATAATATAAATTACAGAGGAACCGCTTCAACTTACAAGGGAGGTAAACTATGATCAGAGGGATAAATCATATTACGTATTCGGTATCAGATTTGGCCCGGTCGACAGCATTCTATAAAGATATCATGGGCGGCAAACTGCTTGTTGAAGGAGATCGAATGGCTTATTTTGATCTCGGGGGCATATGGCTGGCTTTGAATGAAGAAAAAGATATTCCGCGAAATGATATACAATATTCCTATACCCATACAGCCTTCACTATCCCGGACAGTGAGTTCGAAAAGTGGTATGAAAAACTCGTGGCAAACAGGGTGAATATACTGGAAGGACGTAAAAGGGATGCACGGGACCGGCAATCCATTTATTTTACGGACCCGGACGGACACAAACTGGAATTACATACAGGCGTTCTGCAAGATCGAATTGATTATTATAAACAGGACAAGAAGCATATGAAATTCTATGATTTATGAGAGGCAGACTGGCCTTTAGAAACCATTTAATGCAGCCCTGGTCAAACGGATATAACAAATGGCAGAGGTATAATATGAATGATACTTTAGATCCGTATGTTCAGAAGCTGGTTAATCTATACATGCAGCTTTGGATAATCTTAAAAAAGTTAAAAAAGAGTTAACAGCCAGCGACATGCCATGGTTGAAAACTCTTTAAATAAGCAGTTTAGCGCAAAGTGTGGGTATTACAGCAACTTCCGAACTAATCAGTACGCTATACCTGCGCGCGATTTAATATACGCTTTTGATTCTATCTGACTGTACGTGAATTCTGCTGTATCCTGTACAGAAATTTTAGTACCGCTTTTCGGCAGGACGTCATGCTCTGTCCGATATTGGCCTGTATGTTCTCCGTCGGGCAGATATGTCGGACATACAATGGTCCATTCGAGCTCTGATTGTGCAAGGTGCTCATAAACGCTGTGATGTTCTTCTGCTGCACGGGTCGTGCTGCGTTTGGACTCATTTGATTGATAACGCAGTACGCCCGGCTCGGTTCTGCTGTTCAGAATACCTGCAGTGCCGATCGTTATAATGCGTTTTACATCCTCATGCTTCATGGCGTTTATAATTTTCGGTATGCTGTCAGTTAAAGTCGTTGTTTTATCAGTGCTTAATGCACTGACTACAACGTCCGCACCATGCATGGACTGGATGATATCTGCTTTGTTTCGGGCATTCCCCTCGACTACAGTCAAATTTTCATCTTTTGTTTGAATCTTCTCCGGACTTCGCACCAGCGCAGTCACAGAATTTTTGTCCCTGAGCGCGTGGGTCAGTATATGACTGCCGACTCTGCCGGTAGCACCTAAAAGTAAAATATGCATAGAAATTAAACTCCTTCCTTGTCTATTCTATTATTCTATTGTTATTTACTCAATTAAAATGGGAAATTGATTATTTAAACCATCAGTGATATCCTTAAGAGGAGAGCAAAGTAACTCCATGAAAACACCTGACCCCCAATCTATCACCAGTAGATTGGGGGTCAGGTGTTTTTCGGTGTGGTTAACGTCACCTAGTGTTACGCTTGTTTAACCAATAAATGAGCAGCGCCCCCCCTGTTGCGACAGGGCGAGGAGAGTCACATTTTGTTAAATAGTATGAAAAAGAAACAATTGATTAATAATGAGTAATCAGCAGTGCAATTATTCATTAAAAATTGCACACAAAAGAGTGGTAACATTGTCATAAATACCAATATGGAGTAGTGAACGATGGATTATATAGAACAAGGGACACCGAAATTCAGAAAAACGAACTTTGCATTTTTTGCGGCGGGCTTCAATACGTTTGCGATATTATATACGGCCCAGCCCCTCATGCCGGAATTTGTGCGTGTCTTTGATGTCAGTCCGACGCTATCGAGTCTGGCGATGACAGTGACGACGTTTGCCTTGGCAATCTGTATGCTGTTCTTCGGATCGATTTCTGAATCGTTCGGTCGTAAAAACATCATGGTGATTTCGATGTTTGCGGCTTCCCTGCTATGCATTCTCACAGCTTTCAGCCCAAACTTTTATGTGCTGATGGTGTTCCGTGCCCTGCAGGGTATTGTTCTGGCCGGTGTGCCGTCGATCGCCATGGCCTATATCAGCGAGGAGATCCACCCGAGAAGTCTGGCGGTGGCAATGGGGCTTTATATCAGCGGCAATGCTTCCGGATCGGTATTCGGCCGTGTGTTCAGCGGGGTGGCGGCTGAATATATCGGCTGGAACGGCGCCATATTAACCATCGGCATCATCAGTATCATTGCGACGATCATATTTTGGAAAAGTCTGGAGCCTTCAAAGCATTTTGAGCCCAGAAACTTCAATTTCATCCAATTGACGCGTTCGCTGCTTGCCCATTTGAAAAATCCGGTTCTGGTTTGTTTTTTCATCATGGGCTTTCTCCTGATGGCAATGAATCTGTCCATTTTCAGTTATGTGACATTCGTACTGATGGATGATCCTTTCAATCTCAGCCAATCCATTGTCAGCTGGGTATTTATCATCTTCGTCATCGGTATCTTCAGTTCAGCAATCACTGGAAATCTGGTCGTTAAATTTGGAAAGGTTAAAGTGACCTACATCGGCCTGTTCATTGGTCTGGCCGGGGTTTTATTCACTTTTGCGCCAAATCTGGCACTGATTGTCATCGGCCTCAGTCTGTTCACCTATGGGTTTTTCGCCACACATTCGATCGTCAGCGGGCTGGTCGGGGAGAATGCGCTTGCTAATAAAGCGCAGGCGTCCTCCTTATATCTTTTCTTCTATTATATGGGATCCAGTATCGGCGGTACGCTTGGCGGGGTGTTCATGACAAATTTCGGCTGGACCGGCATAGTACTGCTCAATATCGCTTTCCTGCTGCTGTGTCTGATGTTGTTAGCTGCAGCAATCAGATTCAAACGGAGACGTGCATAGAAAATCTTTTAATCTAAACTTAATGAAGTGATTCAAAGATATTAAAGGATAATAATAAATTTAATGGTTAAACCAAATAATAATTTTATTTTCGGTGTTTTATTGATTTTGTAATTAATTAGTTGTATCATTAAACTATTAAAAGATACAGGAGATTTGTTTATGAAAAAATATATTATGCTTTTTGTAAGCGTATCCATTCTGCTGCTGGGTGCCTGTACGGATGACCGGGCAGGGTCAGATGATGTGCATAACCTGACCCTGGCTCATAATCACCCGACGACCCATCCGGTGCATGAGTCTTTAGAGAAATTCAAGGAAGCGGTTGAAGGACGGTCGGATGGGGATATATCCATCAGCCTTTATCCGAATGGTGAGCTTGGTGACGAAAGGGAAGTAATTGAGCTGACCCAGACAGGTGCTGTGGACATCACTAAAGTGAGCGCTGCTGCCCTGGAGAGTTTCCGTCCGGAGTATTCGATCTTTGGTGTGCCGTATATGTTTGACAGTGAGGAAGAATTTGAGGAGAAGATGAATGATCCCGAAGTTGCAGATACGATTTATCAATCATCTGAAGATATCGGTTTTGTCGGATTGACATATTTCGATGCAGGTATGCGGAGTATATATACTGCAGAACGGGAGATTGAAACCACTGAAGATATGGCAGGGCTGAAGGTCCGCGTGCAGCCGAGCGCCACAAGTGTGGACATGATTGAGGCACTCGGCGGCACCCCGACGCCGATGGCCTACGGTGAAGTATACACTGCACTTCAGTCCGGTATCATTGATGCTGCTGAGAATAATCTGACTTCCCTCGTCAGCAGCGGCCATGGTGAAGTTTCTGATCATTGGTTCTACACGGAGCACGCGATTGTACCTGATATGCTGATCATCAACAATCAGCTTCTGGAAGGCATGTCTGAAGAACATCAGAAGATCGTTCAGGATGCGGCAGATGTGGCGAATGAATTCCACAAAGACGTCTGGGATGAAGCCACCAAAGAAGCTGCGGATGAAGCACAGAATGAAATGAATGTGGAGTTCCATGAAGTGGATAAATCTTCATTCGAAGAAGCGGCACAGCCGCTCCACGAAGAGATGAAGAATGATGAAATGATGGGTCCGATCTACGAACTGTTCAGGGGGGATGAATCCGATGGAGAAGGCTAAACGCATTGTTGATACAGTAATTCTTTCCGTTGCCGGCACAGTGATTATTCTGATGACTCTGCTTTCGACCTGGCAGGTGATTGCCAGATATATACTCAATGATCCGAGTACTTTAAGTGAAGAGCTCATCAGATACATGCTGATCTGGTTCACGCTGCTTGCCGCTGCCTATGTGTTCGGCAGAAACAAGCATATTGCGATTCTGTTCGTTCGTGAGCAGATGTCGCAAAAGATACAGGTGGTGCTGGCATATCTGTCTCAAATTGCCATTCTATTGACTGCCGCTGTGGTATTTATATACGGCGGGATAAGAATCACGCTGCTGACCATCCCGCAGATTGCGCCGGCTACAGGCATTTCAATGAGCTTTGTCTATGCATCGCTGCCGGTCTCCGGTGCAGTGATATTTTTCTACACCATCTATAACATCATGCATATTAATCGTTCGGTAAATAAAGAAGATGAGGATGTGACCAGTCTATGAGTGTGACAGTGTTATCGGGTATTATGATCTTTGGTCTGCTGCTTTTATTTCTAACTGTTGGATTTCCAATCGCCATATCCATACTGTTGAGTTCTTTGTTCACTTTGATGCTCATCCTGCCGGCGGATACGACGATTTTCACCGGTGCGCAGCGTCTGGTGACTGAGATGAACAGTTTTACGATGCTTGCGATCCCTTTATTTGTTCTGGCAGGGATTATCATGAATAATGGTGGTATTGCATTCAAGCTGATTAACTTTGCCAAAGTGCTTGTCGGAAGAATTCCCGGCTCACTTGCGCATACGAATGTTGTCGGTAACATGCTGTTCGGTTCTATCGCAGGTTCCAGTGTGGCCTCTGCTGCAGCCATGGGACGCATCATGGGGCCGATGCAGGAGAACAGCGGATATGACAGAAAATACGCTGCAGCCACAAACATTGCGTCTGCACCGGCCGGTCTGCTCATTCCGCCGACTTCCATACTGATCGTATACTCTCTCGTCAGTGGCGGCACTTCAATCGCCGCGCTGTTTATGGCCGGGTACATCCCGGGCATCCTGTGGGGGGTGACGACGATGGTTGTGGCATTTGTCTTTGCCAAAAAGTATAAGTATTCGGTGTCGGAAAAAATCTCCTGGAAAGACAAGGTTTATCTCACGCTGGATGCCCTGCCGAGTCTGATGCTGATCGTCATCGTCATCGGCGGTATCGTTGCAGGAATCTTCACTGCCACTGAAGGTGCTGCAATCGCCGTCATCTATTCGACGGTGCTTGCAGCGATCTATAAAAATCTTAAGCTGAAAGAAATACCGGCGATCATGAAAGAAACAATTGAAATTACAGGCATGATATTGCTGCTGATTACGGCTTCAGGACTGTTCTCGCTCGTCATGTCCTACACAGGTCTGCCGAGTGCCATCAGTGAAGGGCTCCTGTCCCTGACGGATAACCCGGTCGTCATCCTGCTGCTGATGAATGTCATATTGCTCGCCATCGGCACATTCATGGATATTACACCTGCCGTATTGATATTTACGCCGATATTTTTACCGATCGCAACATCGATGGGTATTGATCCGATTCATTTCGGCATTATCATCACGTTCAACCTGTGTATCGGCAATATGACACCGCCGGTCGGTTCCGCTTTATTCGTCGGTGCCAGTGTGGCGGATATCAGAATTGAAAAAGTGATTCCGATACTTGTACCATTCTTTATCGCTTTGTTCATAATGTTGATTATTGTCACGTTTATCCCGGAACTGAGCTTGTTCCTCCCGAATCTGCTCGGCCTCGGCTAAGTTAAATTTATATAAGGAGAAGATACAATGATTGATCAGGATTTCCTGCTTACAACCCCAACGGCGAAGTGGTTATATCATGATGTCGCTAAAGAGATGCCGATCATCGATTATCATAACCATCTGGACCCGCAAGAAATATATGAGGATAAAAACTATCGTTCCATTACAGATGTCTGGCTCGGCGGTGATCACTATAAGTGGCGTGCGATGAGAGCGGCCGGTATTGAAGAGGACAAGATTACCGGTCAAGCGGATGAAAAGGCGAAGTTCGATGCGTTTGCTGAGACGATGCCAATGCTCTTCGGCAACCAGCTGCTGCACTGGACACAGCTTGAGCTTAAGCGATTCTTTGGTATTAATGCGTTCCTGTCACCTGATACTGCTGATGAAATTTATGACAGGACAAACGAAATGCTCAGCAGTGACGCCATGAAGCCGAGAAGCATCCTGCAAGATCAGAATGTAAAATTCCTGGGGACGACAGATGATCCGGTCGATGATCTGAAATATCACAAACTGCTTGCTGAGGACGACACTTTCAATATTCAAGTCTCTCCGTCCTTCAGACCTGATAAAGCAATTGGTATTGAACAGCGGGACTATGTGGAATGGCTTGAAAAACTCGAAGCGGCCGTCGGGCGCACAATCGATTCCTATGATGGTTATCTGGAAGCGATGTATGAAAGAATTTCGTTCTTCAATGACATGGGGTGCCGGGCGTCAGATCACGGCATTAATGAAATGTTCTATCAAAAAGCCACAAAGGCGGATGTTTCTGAAATATTTGCCAGAGTGCTGGCCGGTGAAACTGTGAGTGAAACGGAAGCAGAGCAGTTTAAAACATATACCCTTGTCCAATTCGCCAAAAAATACAATGAATATGGCTGGGTGATGCAGCTGCATATCGGCCCGATGAGAAATAATAATTCACGCATGTTTGAGCTGGCCGGGCCGGACAGCGGTTTCGACTCCATCAATGATAAACTGGTGGCAGAACCCTTGAGCCGATTTCTGGATGAAATTGATTTTTCCGGTGAACTGCCGAAAACAGTGCTGTACACATTAAACCCGAGAGATAATATCATCATGGCAACGATGGCCGGAAATTTCCAGGGCGGCAGTCCCGGGAAGGTTCAATTCGGCACGGCATGGTGGTTCAATGATAACTATGACGGCATGCTGGACCAGATGAAGACACTTGCCAATGCTGGTGCGTTCAAAACATTCATCGGTATGCTTACAGATTCGAGAAGCCTGTTGAGTTTCGCAAGACACGAGTATTTCCGGAGGATCCTCTGCGAACTGCTCGGATGGTGGGCAGAGCAGGGAATGGTGCCGTATGATGAAGCGCTGTTGAAAGCATACGTCGAGGATATTTGCTACTACAACGCCAAAGATTACTTTGGATTAGAATAATAGAAAAAAGGAGAAACGCTTATGGAAATGAGTTTCAGATGGTACGGCGCTGACGATCCGGTGACGCTTGAGCACATTCGTCAGATTCCGCAAATGAAAGGGATTGTCTCAGCTATTTACGATATACCGGCCGGGGATGTGTGGCCCTATGACCGTATTGTCAGCCTGAGGGATGAGATTGCTGCTCACGGGATGACATTGAATGTCATCGAGTCAGTGCCGGTGCATGAAGATATCAAACTGGGACGCGGCAACCGCGACGCGCTGATTGAAAACTACCAGGCAACGATTCGTAACCTGTCCAAGGCCGGCATCAAAACGGTGTGTTACAACTTCATGCCGGTCTTTGACTGGACCCGGACGGCACTTGATGCCGCCCTGGAAGACGGTTCGAATGCGCTGAAGTATGATGAGGCAGCGGCCAGAGACATCGATCCGTTAAGCGGCGAATTGACGCTGCCGGGCTGGGATCTGTCCTACCAGACCGATGATCTGAAGGCCATTATGGATGCTTACCGCGAAATCAGTGAAACCCAGCTGTTCGAACACCTGGTGTATTTCCTGGAACGCATCATCCCTGTAGCGGAAGCGGAGGGTGTCCGCTTGGCCATCCACCCGGATGATCCGCCCTGGGGCATTTTCGGGCTGCCGCGCATCATCACTGGTGCTGATGCATTGAGACGGCTGTTTGAAGCGGTGCCGAGTCCAAATAACGGCATTACATTCTGCATGGGGTCCTATGGGTCCAATCCGGACAACGATCTGTATGAGATCATTGATGCCGCGAAAGACCGCATCCATTTCGTTCACGCAAGAAACGTGAAGTGGACCGGTGACCGATCGTTCCAGGAAACGTCGCATTCGGTCCATGACGGTTCACTGGATATGGTCGGCCTGTTGGAAAAACTGGCGGCAAACGGGGTAACATCACCAATCCGGCCGGACCACGGCCGCATGATCTGGGGCGAGACCGGCCGCCCGGGCTACGGTTTATATGACCGGGCCCTCGGGGCAACGTATCTGAATGGCATTCTGGATACATTGAGGCGTTAAGTTCTAAAAAAACGCCCTGGCTGCTGGTGCAGTCAGGGCGGTACGGTTAATGGGTGTAATCATAATCGTTCAGATCCAGATGGTTAATATCCAAAAACTTTTCAAGGGGGACGATCGCTGCGCCCAGCGCACTGGAACGGCTGCCCAGCGGGGAAATGAGAATCTCGTCATAATCGATAAAAGAGGAGATCAGCTTCGGTTTCAAATCATCGAGGAGTTCCGGGTAGTTATTAATAATGCTGCTGTTGATGATCAGCTTTTTCGGGTTGAAGACATTAATGATGTTGTTCATGCCGACTGCCAGATATGAAATGTAGTCATCGAAGATTTGATTTGTTTTTTCATCCGCCTTCAATGTTGAATAGTCCGGATAGTCGAACAGGTCGATATTCTGTTCCGTCAGCTGCTGTTTCAGCATTTCATCTGAGGCGTACCGTTCAAAACAGCCGCTGTTGCCGCATCTGCACTGAATGCCGTTCTGTTTGATGATCATGTGGCCGACTTCGCCGGCATATCCGGAAAAACCTTTGAAGATTTCATTATTGAGCAGTATCCCAAGACCGATGCCGCTTGAAAGGGTCACGCAGTAAAGGTTCGGCTGATATTCTGTAAATGATTGTTCGGCAAGTACGGCCATGTTGGCGTTGTTATCAGCATAGACCGGCACATTGAATGTCTCCTCGAGCAGTGTCAGCAGTGGTTTCAGATTGATTTCATCCGGCGGGGAGTACAGCAGTTCCTGTTCCTCGTTCACAATGCCGTGGAAACTGATACCGATACCTGCCAGCCTGTTCGGCTGATAGACCTGGTCATACTGTTTGATGACCGGCTGCAACAGCCTTGGCAGTATATCAATCAGCTGGTCGGTACGTCGGATATCAAAATCGTAGGTGTTGTTATAGACAGTCATGCCCTTAAGGTTGATGATGATGATCCGGATATGGTCGCGGTCAATATCAATCCCGATTGTGTATGTGCTCATCGGGTTGATCTCCAGGTTGATCGGCCGGCGGCCGGGCTGCTGATAATTTTCAACCGGTTTTTCAATGATCAATGAATGGTTGAGGAGTTCGTTCACCTGAGAGGAAACCGTCGCTTTATTCAGCCCGGTTCTTTTGGAAATACTGATTCTGGAAATTGATTTGTTGCGGATGATTTCTTCGAGCACGAGACGTCGGTTCATGGATTTGATATAGTTCGCATCACCGGTAAGCATTATGACACCTCTTTATAGTTTAAGTATTAAACAAATTTTAACAAAATATAATATAATCAGCAATTTCAGTTTAAATTAAATGGGAGGTATCACCTATGAGTGGATATATAAAAACGGATCTTACGGGCCAAGTCGCTGTCGTAACTGGCGGCGGCGGTGTGCTCGGTTCATATTTTTGCACAGCGCTCGCTGAGGCGGGGGCGAAAGTTGCAGTGCTTGGCCGTACACTTGCAAATTGTGAAGAAGTTGCGGAAGGCATCAGGCATGACGGCGGGGAAGCTGTTGCGTTGAGTTGTGATGTGACAGATAAAAGTTCAGTGGAGGCAGCAAGAACGGAAATCGGCCGGGCATTGGGTACATGCGACATTTTAGTCAACGGTGCAGGCGGCAACAGTCCAAAAGCCTCTACAGACGACGAGTATCTGGATCTGGAGAGGCTGGAGGATCCGGAGGCGAAAGACTTCTTCGCTCTCGATACAGATGGCATTGATTTTGTCTTCAAACTCAATTTCCTGGGCACATTGATCCCGTCCCAGATTTTCGGCAGGGATATGGCGCCGAAATCACATGCTGCAGTCATCAATGTATCTTCTATGAACGCATTTACTCCGCTGACGAAAATCCCTGCCTACAGCGGAGCAAAGTCAGCAGTCAGCAACTTTACCCAGTGGCTGAGTGTATACATGTCCAAAACTGGTGTCAGAGTCAATGCTATGGCGCCCGGATTTCTGGCAACAAAGCAGAACAGGGATCTTCTCTTCGATAAAGACGGCAACCTGACAGAACGCAGCCATAAAATCATCAGTGCGACCCCGATGGGAAGATTTGGCGAACCCGAAGAACTCCTTGGTACCTTGCTGTATCTGGCGGACCATGAAGCCTCCGGCTTCGTCAATGGTATCGTTATTCCAGTAGATGGTGGATTTTCAGCTTACTCGGGTGTGTAAGCTATAATGGATAATAAAAGGCATGAAGATGTTTAATAACATCTTCATGCCTTTTTGTATTGGAGTTGCGGGGATGGCCCCTCTAGCGCTTCACTTCTCTTGTCGCATCCAGCACGCTTCCCATGCCTGAAATGTCTTCTGTCAGGAAATCACCGGTGATTGTGTGTTTATAAAGCATGTTGCCAAGGGCATTGTGCAATACATTTTCGTGAGTCAGCTCATTCATCAATCCGTGAATGACACCTGCAGTATAAGCGTCGCCGGTGCCAATCCTGTCGAGGATGTCGATCTCATAGGCATCGGTTTCTGATATGTGTCCGTCCACTGAGATCATGCCTTTGATAATATTCTTGTTTGTATGGACGGTGGTGCGCTGTGTGAACGCGATATGGGAAATGCCGTATGTTTCATGTATCTGATTTAAGATCGGTTTGAGTGTTTCTGCATCCGGGTTCCGCTCTAATCCATCCTTTACTTCAAGGCCGTTTTCTATCAATTCGAACGGTTCATAGCCGAATATCACATCACAGTATTCAACGAATTTTGTCATTGTTTTTCTTGCTGCTTCAAAGCTCCACAGATTGCCCCTGAAGTTGAGGTCGGCACTGATTGTGAGCCCAAGTGCTTTAGCGGCATCAAGCGCATCAATGAGCACATCCTGCAGTTCGGGGTTCAGCGCCGGAGTGATTCCGCTGAAATGGAACCAGTCATAGTCTTGGAAGGCCCGTTTAAAATCATAATCGCTGCGTACGGATTGTTCGAAGCTGGAGTTTCTGCGGTCATAGATGACCGAGGAGGACCGTACATTGAATCCTTTCTCAAGGAAATAGGTACCCATTCTGCCGTCAGTAAAGTTTATGTGTTTGGTTTTGACGTCATTACTTTTGAGCAGGGATTCCGTCCGTCTGCCAAACCCGTTGTCCGGCAGTGATGTGATTATGGCGGTATCAACACTGGAAGCGGCCAGGCTCATTGCCACGTTCATTTCGCTGCCGCCGATATTAATATTGAACTGATCTGCAGTTTTAAAAGTGGATGAAGCTTCTGTACTGAGCCGCATCATGATTTCTCCAAAAGTGATAAAACGCATTATATATCTCCTTTCACCGCTTCGTAAGCTGCTGCAAAGCTTTCAGTATTCTCTTTGATAACTTCAGGATTAGAGCCGTCATAACCTTTGGCGAGTGCACTGCCGATGCCTATCGCAAAAGCACCGTTTTTAACCCATTCGCCCATGTTTTCCTTGTTCACGCCGCCGGAAGGCATCAGATTCGCATGCGGCATCGGTCCTTTTATATCCTTGATGAATGAGGGTCCGAGACCGCCTCCCGGAAATACCTTGAGCACATCCACGCCGGACTTCATCGCTTCAACGATTTCAGTCGCTGTCGCACATCCCGGCAGGTATGGAATCTGGTTCAGATTGCACAGTTCGGAGATATCAGCATCGAAGTGAGGGCTGACCACGTATTCAGCCCCGCGGCGAATCGCCTCATCCGCTGTTTCCCTGGACATGACAGTGCCGGCGCCGACATTAATGTCGGAAAGCGCTGCGAAATGCTCGATCAATTCACTCGCCTGCGGCGTGGTGTAAGTGATTTCTATATTTTTAATGCCGCCAGCAATGATTTGTTCGATCATTTTAACAGTATCATCGTAATCTGTGCCGCGAACGACTGCGATTAAATAGTTGTCATGTATTTTGTTCAGTATGTTAAACTTTCTCATAAAGTCACTCCCCAGTAGATATTTGATAAATAAAAAAACGTTCCAAGGATTAAAGATCTGTTTTACTAAAACGTTTTAGTCATAGGAGTATTATACCATGAAAAAAGTCACAATCAAAGATGTAGCCACCCGCTCGGGGGTGTCCATCAGCACGGTTTCCCAGTACCTGAACGGACGCTATAATTACATGGCTGAGGAAACAAAGGAACAAGTCAAAGAAGCGGTCCGGGAATTGAACTATCAGCCTAATTTTATGGCAAGGAATCTGAAGAATCGTTCGACGAAAACGATTGGCATCATCGTTTCGAACATTCTTCATCATTTTGCGGTTTCATTGACGAGGAAAATCGAGGATTACTGCGATATGAACGGCTACAGCCTGATCATCTGTAATGCTGACGATGATCCGGACAAGGAGCAGAAGTATATCAACAACTTGATCTCCAAACAGGTTGACGGTCTGATTATTATGCCGACGACAGAAAATGATGAACTTTATAAACGGATGGCCAACCAACGATTTCCTTTGGTTTTCATTGACCGTTATATGGCAGATGTGG
Organism: Salinicoccus albus DSM 19776; assembly: GCF_000385175.1. Taxonomy (GTDB): domain Bacteria; phylum Bacillota; class Bacilli; order Staphylococcales; family Salinicoccaceae; genus Salinicoccus; species Salinicoccus albus. Next base: position 69,967 of record NZ_ARQJ01000028.1, read on the forward strand.
ATGTGCCTGTCTTCAAGCTAAATAATAGCGAAGCTGTAAAAACGGCATATGACTTTTTGCAGAGCAGAGGGGCCGAACGCTTCTGCTATATCGGTGTGGCGGATCAATTGCAGCTGACGCCCAGAGTTGAACGGCGCGATCAATTTTTAAAACTGGCTGAAAAGAATAATCACCTCGAACACCAGGTGATCAAGGACACCAATAATCTATTAACAGAACGTATCAGTCAGGAGTTCGTTGATACGGATAAAACCGGCATCATCCTCGCCAACGACTTTGCCCTGATGGCATTCTTGAATTATGTCAGTGAATCAGGGATAAATATCCGGGGCAGGCATCACATCGTCGCGATTGATAATCTGCCGCTTGCTGATGTATACCAGCCGAGATTTGCAACGATTACTCAGCCGATCGAGGAAATCGCATCAAATGCCTATGAGACACTGATGCAGCAAGTTGAAAATCAAACAGAACCCCGTCAGATGATTAGTGAATACGAAGGGGCATTAATTGACAGATAGTGGAAAACCACCCGCCAGTTTAAGAAAATTTTAAACTGGCGGGTTTTGTATGCAGTGTAAAAGCATTCGTATTTTTATTTTCAAAGCAAGCGTTTCCAAAGATTGACAAAAAGCGGCTGATGACTATACAATTAGTTAGTCTAACTAATTAATGAGGTGAATACTTGAACATTGAACAGGAATTTTTCGATGCTTATGTCGCGCTGCACCGGCCTTATATCAACAAGGCGAATAATGTTTTATCCACATATGATCTGTACAGTTCCCAGTGGCTGATTCTTAAGGATATTGCGAAACATGGCACAACGACTTTAGTGGATGTAAGCAGACGCCGTCAGATTGAAAAACCGACGGCGAACAAGGTGATCAAGCATCTTCTGGAATTGGGTCTCATCGAATCCACGCAGGGGGAGGACCGGCGGGTGAAGCATCTGGCGATGACGGACGAAGGCTCAAGGCTTTTCAATGAAGTGAGCGGCAAGATGCAAGAAATGCAGCAGGACGTGCTGAGGCACTTATCTGAAAAGGAAGTTGAAGCATTGATCAGAATGTTTAAGAAAATGAACGTGTAGAAAGGACGGAAATTTTTGGCTAAAAGTGAGCATTTGACAGGCAGGATTTGGACGAAAGAGTTTATCATATTATTTCTTTATCATTTTATACTTATGTTTACAATGTATCTCTCCCTTGTGACCATCGGTAATTATGCGATCGAAAATTTTGGAGCCAGTGCGTCCACAGCTGGGCTGGTGGCCAGCATTTTCATCGTGGGCCGGGCGGTCTCCGGATTCCAGGTTAACCGGATCGGTGCCCGTAAAATCATGGTTATCGGGTCAATTCTATTCTTCGCGACGTATCTGCTTTATTTCGTAGATGGCGGGCTTATATTTCTCATTGCCGTGAGGTTCCTCAACGGATTTACGACAGGCGTCATCAGTACGGCATTGAATACACTGGCCACCATATCCGTACCGGAAAACAGACGGGGGGAAGGCATCAGTTACTTCAGTCTGAGCTTTGTCATCGGCTCTGCCGTCGGACCATTTCTCGGATTCCTGATGCTTGATTACATCAGCTTCGGTGCGATGCAGTTTTATGCAATGCTGGCGGTGCTGCTCGTTACATTGATGCTGCCAATGGTAAAAACCAATAATATTGAGAAAGGGCATGTGCCTCCTAAAGAACGGTTCAGGATGATTGACGGAGATGCACTGCCGATGGGATTCTCAGTACTCTTCATGGGACTTGCTTACTCAGCAGTGCTGTCTTTTCTGAATATGTATGCCGTTGAAGTGGATCTGGTCACAGCAGCTGGTTTCTTCTTCCTGGTATATTCAGCAGTCGTGATGCTGACGCGTCCTTTCACAGGAAAGATACTCGACCAGAAAGGGGCAAATATTGTCCTGTATCCGGCGTTTATTGTTACAGCAGTTGGTTTCTATATACTTGGCAATTCATCAACAGGTCTTGTTCTGCTGGCTGCCGGTGCATTGATCGGACTCGGTTTCGGTAACTTCCAGTCCATCGCACAAACGGTCAGTGTAAATCTGGCAGCAAAAGAAAACGTCGGACTCGCAACGTCCACATATTTCATTATGCTTGAAGTCGGGCTCGGTTTCGGTCCGTTTGTACTTGGTTATCTTGTGCCGTCACTTGGTTACGGCGGCTTATATCAAGGACTGGTATTGTCCATACTCCTGGCGATGATTATCTTCTATTTCGTGTACGGCAGACATGAAAGTTCCGAAAGAAATATGAAGACAAGCCATAAGTGATAAAAAGACAGGGTTCCAATGTGTGGGGAACCCTTAAAGCTGAACTTTTGGTTAGGCGAATTTCGTAAAGGGGCTGGGACAAAAGTCCTGGTTAAAGCCAAAAATCCCCGAGTCAAAATCACATTTTGACTCGGGGATTTTTATATAAATATAAGACAAAAAACAGTGATAAATCAGGGTTAAATTTAACCCAGAAAATATTTCAATAAACGGTCGATTATTGGAATGCTATTTTGCCTCTAAACTGTGTAAATCTTCCTATTAATTTCTGAAAATTTAATATTATTAGATTATACAAATATTGGCCATGATTGGTGAACAAAAGCGCAGTGAATCTAAGAGAAGGCAAGCCCAAGGTGTAGCCATTGCAAAGGCCAAAGGCGTGTATAAAGGTCGGCTGACGCTTTACTCACCGAAAGCCAAAGACCCACAAAAAAGACTTGTGTATCATCGTGTGGTCTCCGGCTAAAGGAAGAGATTGAGATATCTAAAATTGCGAAGGAGGGTGGTATTACACGGCAAACGATATACAGAATTAAGAATAATCTAGACTAGTTTCTATTATAAATACGTATATCTCCTAAAATTACTTATTATGATAAAATTGATGAAGTCATCTAGTTCACTTCTGTGCGGGTAGCATGGAAGGAGGTGACATCATGTACAGCACCCTATTTGAGTTTCTTATTGCACCAATTACTGTCGATGGGATACTCACATTGTTCGCTTATTGGTTGGATAATCGTGATTAATGACTAGATGACTAGACCAATACACCAAATAAAACCCCCAATCTACAGCCATAGATTGGGGGTTCGGTGTTTCATGTACAACATCCTATTTGTTAATTATATTATAACATGTTCATGCTGACCCGTAAATAAACCAAGCTATATAGAGCCGTTTAAAGACAGGTTACGTCTCCTTCTGCATGCTGATAGTTCTAACTTGCCTTAAAAACGCTCTGTGTTTTAGTATTTTTTTCCAGAAAGTTGTTTTTCGCCGTTAAATCTGTTGATATATACAACATTAAAATTCAAAAAATTATATTACTTATTCTTTTCTTTTTCATTTTTCTACAAAAACCCAATCTAATCCTAATCCTCTCACATATTTCATATCCGTTCGGGTTGACGGCACAGTATTCTGAGACTCTATCTTCGATATCATACTCGATAAGATGAATTTCTCTTTTCAAATAGTGATAATCTTCAATGAGTCCATAAAATTTTTCAGCATAAGACATATAAGCGCCTCTTTTGTTATTGATTCCAATTTCCTCTTGATTTAATCCAAAAATAATCAAAAATGTTCTCAACATGAATGGGCATCTACTGTTTTTCGAGCATAGGCGAGAAAGTTTTACGCAGACATCGCTCACGACGTATAAGTGCACCCTTACGGGAGAATATTATTAAAAATAATTTTATACCTTCATAAAAGTTTAGAAAACACTCAGGAAGGCTGATTTGGCTTTTTGGTTGGATACTTTATTCTTTATGAAATTCTCTTCTAGAGTCTGTCGAGTCTCTGTCATCGTGCTTCGATTGTTTCATGTGATTCTCGTAGTCTTTTATACGGATCATTTTTTGACTTTCTTTTTTAGCTTCAGAAAAATAGTGTCCTTCAAAAGTGTCTTTATCAATAATTGTTTTCGGATGTTTTCAAATCTCAAATTCAGAGGCCAAAAATAAATTGTTGATGCTGACCCCGGGATTCACATGATTCATTATGCTGTTCAACTCTTCGAGTTGTGCTTCTATCTCATTCATCTTCTGCAATGTTTTAAATTCAACGGAGTCATGCTTGATCATTCCTGAAAGCAGGTAATGATCCAACGCCTGGATTAAAACCTCTTTTTCTGTTTTGATGTCTTTGGCCGTCGTTATTGCGTGTATCTTTGAAACGGTATCTGATTCAAAATCATATGCTCTTACGAGAATTAAAGACTTTAAAGTTTTCGTTGTTATGAGTTTCGCATATCCCTAGAAAGTTAAATAAGCTTCCCTCAGCATTTTTCATCTATTGAAAGGATAGTTTCCGGGTCGGTTTTAACACTAGAAATCCGTAAATCACATGTAAACGTTTTACATGATGTCTCTGCGAAAAAATTTCTCTTTGACACGTAACAATATAGTGAAGATCCATTTATGCCGAAAAAACTTTTGGTTGCTGACAGACCCTAAATAAACTAAAAGACAATAGGAATAAAATTGTAAAGATCGTCCTTTATTCTTTGTATGACTGTGTTAGTGTTAGGGAGAAATTTATTTTGAAGGTGCAAGAAAATGATTAGAACATTTGAAAATTCTATGGGTTTAAAACTGATTTTGTCTTTTGTATTAATATTTTCAGTTTTGAGCTCTTTTAACTTTGCAGAAGCATCTGATTCGGAGACTTCAGATGAAAGTATGGTCTATTTTGAAAAAGTAAATGATAGTATTATGAAGTTGAATATTGAAAATGGGGAAGGATATATTGATGAGAATGGTAATGCTCGTATTAAAGATAATGTGACAGGGACTATTGCAGATTTGCCTGCTGAATCTGTAGACAAAAATGGAGCGCCTGTTAATCTAGTTTATAAGAAAGATGGAAATGACTTATTAGTCGAGTACCATTCACAAATTCAACCTTTTGGAGTTGCGGAATGTGCGTTAGGGACTGTAGGATCTACTGGTAGTGGAGCGCTTGCTGGTATGGGCATTGGTGCAATGGGCGCAACCCCTGTCACTGTATTAGGCGGTGGAGTCTTTGGGGGTGCTTTTTCAGGTATGACTGGAGCAGCTACTTTTTGTTTCTAACAGGTGATAATTATGAAAAAATTATTATTAAGTAGGAAATTTTCTTATATTTACTTTTTAACTTCACTATTTTTATTGGCGTTGTTCTTTACTTTAGATGGTGACATCATTGTTTCATTACCAGTGGTTTTTATACTTATTTTTTTAGGTATCTATTCATTTTTAGAAATAGAAAAATAAAAAAGAGTTTTCTCTTATATTGATACGAAAGAATATTATTTTATCTGAAACTAACATCAATGCTGCGAATAACCAGTAGCATTAACCAGCGCATTTAGTCATCTCCCACGTTGTTTCCCGGACTCTAAATCACTGTACACCGTCATTAGCCGCTGTATTAATAACATAAGCTTCTTTTGTTATTTCTGGTATCAAGAGAAGAAGCAACCAGATTTTTTGTCACAAAAATTCTGCGCTTCAAAACCTCAAAAAATGCTTGTAAAGTAGGCTTACCAATGGAATTATTAATTATAGCTTTATACTTCATTTTTGGAATTTCATCATTTTCTTTAGCTATATCTTCAATATTATCGATTCTACAAATCCTTAATATTTGGAAGGTTGATTCCATCAACTTTCTAACTTTTTTTGCAATATCAATATCAATTTTTATTGTATCACTGATAATACTAATCATAATCGGATATTTACATTAACCAAACATCATTCAGTCATGAATTTGCTATGGCTTTTCTATTTTTATTCCAATTTCCTTTTGGTTCCTGATGCGCTGCGACCCTAAAAACCCAAAAAGCTGCCGGCAGGCGAACTTGATACCTCATGTCCGCCTGCCGGCTTTTTAGTTTAACTTAGGGTCGGTCAGCATCAAAAAGTTTTCTCGGCATAAATCAATCTCTATTGTTTATCCTAAACGTAACCTGGAAAAAATTCGAACCGTTTTTTATCAGTATTTAGAATTCCACAACGTTTCTAAAACTGGCATAAAACGCGTCTAAAGGGCATTTTTTTATTTAGAAAACATGCACACGTTTGAAATAAGAACAGCATCGTATTTAACTCAATTCGATCGTAATTAAAATTACTATACTCAACCTTTGACTACCTTTTTTATCGGCGGCACGATGGGTCATTTGCATATAATTTCTTATTACATTTAAGTTTTCATTTTACATCTGATAAGAATAATGTATACTACAAATAGATACCAACGGTCGGTTTTTAATAGGGGAGATATGATGACTAAATATAATTCACAAGAAACGATTTTCAAAATTACATCAACTGCCAGTACACTATTTATCAGTAAAGGGTACGATAATACCAGCATTCAGGACATTATCAATGGGGCAGGGATGTCCAAAGGGGCAATCTATCATCACTTTGAATCGAAAGAAGATATATTACAGGCGATTCTCCATTCTCATGGTGAGGATATTGTCAAAACAATGCATTCTTACTTAAAAGATAACCAGTCACTGACGGCAAAAGAGAAATTACGCGGAGTTTTAAGAAAAAACTGGGGTTACATTGAGTCGCATCAATTAGAGGATATGATGCTTTCGCAAAACAAGAATGCACCATTCATCCTGGGCGCGCTGCAAGTATCATTAAAGCGCAGTGCCCCGCTGATAGCAGACATTATGCGGGAAGGGGAATCGGATGGCTCATTAAGTGTTCATTATCCGGAAGAATGTGCAGCAGTATTCTTCCTGCTGATTAATTTCTGGTGTGCCCCGATTTTAATTGAAGGCAGTATCAATGATTTAGAAAAGAGATTGAAGTTTCTGCAGCATTTGATGGAAACCATGGGTGCCGATATCGTTGAAGATGAAATGATTGATCACATTCTGCGGACATACACTCATGTAGAGCATGATCAGGGGGGGCAAATGTGAAAGTGAAAACTGCTGATGTTTCAAAATTATACGATTCATATGAAGTGTTGAAACGGATAAATATGAATGTTGATGATGGAAATATATACGGGCTGCTCGGCCCCAATGGTGCCGGTAAATCAACCTTGCTAAAAATGTTAAGTGGTTTAAACGCACCTTCTTTGGGTGAAGTATATTTTAACGGAAATGCACTTCATATTGATGATGGACATGTGAAGCCGTTGATTGGTTCAGTAATTGAAACACCAGTATTCTATAATCATTTGAGTGCGTATGAAAACTTATCCATCCACCTTGAGTACATGAATACTGACCATTTAACCATTGAAGAAGCTTTGACAATTGTCGGTCTCAAGACGGCTGGCGACCTTCCCGTTGCAAAATTTTCACTGGGCATGAGGCAGCGTCTGGCTGTCGCACGCGCCTTTATCCATCTGCCTGAATTGCTTGTGCTGGATGAACCGTTAAATGGGCTTGATCCTAAAGGGGTAAAAGAAATGAGAGCACTGTTCAAAAAGCTGAGGGGTCAATTTGACATGACTCTGATCATATCCAGTCATATTTTGAATGAGATCGAACATGTTGCTGATGAAATCGGCATACTGCACAAGGGGGAACTATTAACGGAAGTATCGATGCAGACATTAAAGATCAATTATCCGGATGGGATAGAAACATTTTTCTTTAACATGACCGAAGGGGATGGATAAATTGCTCAAATTAATCAGACTGGAGTACAGGAAGACCAATTTAAGACCATATACATTAAGCGTGATTATCGCAACAATACTGTTTATAGGATTTATATACCTGTTTGCTTATATTCCCCGAATAGATGAAGATCCTGAACTCTTGATGTTCGCGGAATACTCCACGGTGTCAGGGTTGTTAATCCTTGTCAGTTTGACCACGTACAGTGTGCTTGCTAGCGCAATGTTTGCCAAAATGGTTATCGATACATTCGACGCAAACAGTTTAACACTGATCTACAGTTATCCGGTGAGACGTTCAGCGATACTCTTATCCAAAATCATTGCGGTGTTGCTGTTTACTGCGGCCGCTATGATGATTTCAAATACGGTTGTCTTTACACTGTTCTTCCTGACGGAATCCATATCGCCGCTGGTCAATGACACATTTGTATCTTCGGTGGTTTTAGATGCTCTGTCCCTGACTCTGCTTTCGATGGCTGCTATGAGTGCAATAAGTGTTACAGCGATGACAATCGGACTTTACAGACAGTCTGTTCCGTTAACGATTATTTCAACCGTTGTCATCCTTGCTTCTACAAATAATGTATTTATGGAAGTACTCTCCAACCCAGTCATATTACTTGTCACTCTGGTTCTATGTATTGTCGTGCTGAGTGTATCGACATTATTAGCCGCTAAACATGTCCGGGATTTGGAGGTGGCCTGAATGATCCAGTTGACGTTACTGTTTATATCCATGAACCAGGGGATCAATATACTGAATATTGTCTTTGCAGTTATGCTGATCTTTGCTGGAGCCTTTGTTTTGCGAAAGTTCAAGAAAAATTGGCAGGTAAATACGGGGATTATTTTGATTTTAGTCGGGGGACTGACTCTCGTGTTTAATGTGGTGATGATAGTAATATAATTCTCAGTGATAACATTGTCCTTAGGATAGCTGTAGGAGGGTAATTATGGAAGATAATACATTTGAACAGATAGCAAACAGATATGATTCAAAAGATAGAATTGATTTAGCTCAGATCATTGTTCAGGAAGTTAGGACGGAATTGCAAAATAGCAAATCAGCTTCCTTAATAGATTATGGCGCCGGCACAGGACTGGTCAGTCTGGAACTGGTGGATTTAGTGGATTCTGTTTTATTGGTGGACGCTTCAGAGCAAATGCTGAAGAGTGCAGCGGCTAAAATTTCTCAGAGGGAAATCACCAATTCAGAAGTCCTTGCTTCAGACTTCACCCAGGAAACGCCAGAACTTAAGGCGGACATTGTTTTAATGTCTCTGGTCCTCCTTCATATTCCGGATACAAAGAAGATTCTGCATGAATTGTTCAACGTGTTAAATAACGGCGGCAGGCTTATCATTGTTGACTTCGACAAAACAGATAAGATCAATCATCCTAAAGTGCACAATGGTTTCGCTCATAAAGCACTGGAGAATATATTATCCGGCGTTGGATTTAAATCGAATAACATCAGGACCTTTCATCATGGAGCGCGTATTTTTATGAATCAGGACGCATCAATGTTCATATCCACCAGTGTGAAATGATGGGGACTGATGGGCAGCTTCATCGAAACGGTTTGCTGAATTTGGCCTTAGACTGTTTGTTGAAGCTGTTTCATTACATTTGTCATAGCGATTGGTCACAGATATCACTATTTTTTATCCTAGAAACATTTTACAATGACTGTAAAGGTGTTGAAAAAGGATTGATGGTTTCAAGGTGAAAGGGGATGGCGCTATGGAGCTGGAATATATCAGGGATTACACAATGTATATGGCGATTTTCGGTATGTTTAGCATGGTCTGGTTCGGCTGGGCACAGGAGAATCCAAGACAAAATTGGCGTAAATATCTTGGAGCGGCTTCCGGAGCTGCCTTGCTGGTCTGCCTGATTGGCGTTTACTTAAGTATCACCAATTGGGGAGAAGCGACTGCTTTGTCAGAAGCGGGCGCGTATATGACCTACTTGATTGTGTTCTGGGCGGAATTTATTATCGGCGGTCTCGGAGCATTCCTTTTGATCCGACGTAAAAAAAAGGATTTTGTTGCGCCATGGATCGGTTTTCTCGTAGGCACACATTTTTTCTTTCTGGTAAATGTCTTTAGGGATCCCGCATTATATATATTGGCGGTATTTTTGATCGTGATTGCTGTCATATCCCCGTGGGCTGCCAAAAAACTTGTCGTTGACAAAAGCGCAATTACGGGGACAGGCTCTGGAATTGTTTTATTCTGTTTTGCCATTTTGGGATTGGTCCGTTTCCTGCTGGCATAAATGTTAAATTCCTTGAAATTTATGCTGCGTCATGTTCGATCGTAAAGTTATCTGTTTAAAATCTAGAAGTTGTAAACCTTGTGCCTAAATTCCTGAATTTTTTCGACCGGGCTAATAATTCGCACACTGACGAAACAGAAAGATGGCGGTTATGGAAAGAACATTATAATTTTGCAGCCCTGCCGCCCGGTTACGACCAGCAGGCACGAAGCCAATTAAACCAAACTTGGCCGGAATATCAGTCCAATATAGAACGGATTCGATCATGGGAGCCGGATCAAACGGGAATCGGGAAGTTCTATGATGAGATAAAAACGTTATTGGGAAGTGAAGCCGATATACCGGCTGTCATCGTTTTCTTTGTGGGTACATTTGATAATAATGCATTTACAGCCCCGTATGATGAACATAGATCCATGCTCTGTTTACCAGTTGAGCACCAATGGTCTGATATTATCATCGTTCATGAACTGACTCATATTGTACATGCAGAGACCGCTTCATTAGACATGAGCTGGGAACGGCCGGTGGCTGAACTTGTTCTTCAGGAGGGGCTGGCATTACAAGTCACTAAACATCTCATACCTAAGAAGAGCGATGAGGATTATATCGAAATAGGGGTAGAAAAAGGGTGGTTACAAAAATGCCGCGAGGATAGAACAAAAATTCTGGAAGGGATTTTACCTTATTTATCCGATTCACGCAGTGAGACGATTGAGAAATTTACTTTCGGAACGGGAGCTTCTGGTCATCGAAGAGAAGCTTACTATGCCGGTTGGGAGTTTGTCAGATCTCAATTGGAAAAAGGAAGCACATTCAAACAGTTAGCTTCCATAAAACGCAAGGATATCCCTGATTATTTAAAAAATAACCTGGTATGATTAAAACAGCGGGGCTTTGAGACAAATCAGAGCCCCGTTCTTACTCGATTATGCTTCGTCATCTTCTGCATATTCCAGAATATCTCCCGGCTGGCAATCGAGAGCCTTGCAAATCGCATCCAATGTGGAGAATCGGATGGCTTTCACTTTGCCAGTTTTCAAGTTTGAAAGATTGACGTTGGAAATATCTACCTCTTCCGCAAGTCTGCCCAGTGACATTTTGCGGTCAGCCAGCATCCGGTCCAATCTAATAATAATCATCTGTATTCACCCGCTTATACTGTAGCATCAAATTCATTTTGTAAGAATGTACCATATTTAAACACCCTTCCGATTATCCATATCAAGAGCCCGGTGAACAGTAGCGTTAAATCGATACTGTAGTTCAATGAATTTCCGGAATAGATGAATTTATTTGTCATTTCAAAAATCTCCTCGGCTGAGCCCAGCACACTGTTCATCAAGTGTTGCATTGCCAGATCACCCAGACCGCTCAGGAAACCGAGCGCAACGAACGCAAATCCGATGCTTTCAATGAAGCGGCTGTTTTTCTGAGCAAATACATCCCCGCTTTTCAAATTGTGGAGCCACCTGTTGACTAGGAATATGATAAAAGTTGCAACTCCCACATTGATAAACGATGCCAGCAACACGTAGAAAATCGGCAGTTTCTCAAGCGTCAATGATTCTATAAAAGAATCTGTAATCTGTAAAGAAACACCGTTGGCTTCATAGCTGACTTCGGCAGGAATTCTGGTTAATAACCCATTGATCGTTTCCTGGGGGATGAAGAATAAAACGACACCAGCGACAATTGTGGCGAGCAGTGCAATTGCGAAAAGGGCGAGGATGATAAAAGAGAATACGTAAGCAGTAGTCACGAAAGTTTTGAACTTTTTTTCAACAACTGAGTTAGACATAAAATTCAAGCCTCCCTTTGTTTGGTGACTTAAATATAACATGTTCAATAACTAAAAACAATAATTATTTAATGATAATCATTAAATAATTAATACATAATGATAATATTTATGCTAATTTTATTTGCGTTTTATTGCAAAAAATGGACTTTCGCTTGTTTGAGCCCGCAACGATGATGAGAAAGAATCATTCCGCATGATAGGGATCTACATAAAGAACCCCTCAGGTATCCATAAAAAAGACAGACACAAAATGTGCCTGCCTGTAAAAATCTCTCAGCAGTTACCCTTTATTTCTGATGGTTAATGCGTATGTCACGTTGGAGTAAATCAATATTGCCGCAATCATTATCATGCCAAGCATCTGGTTATTGCCTGTGGCCATTGAATAGATCATAAGCACAACTAATGCTATAAACAGAAGCGAGCTCATTGATATAAATGCTTTATATAACCCTTCGGCCATGATCAGTTTTTCTCCTTCATCTGAAGCAGTATACAGTTTTTCTGCAAAGTTCGAATCATTTGGGTCCGGCAGATCTACACGTTCCGGGTACATTGTCTTCAAAATTGACGGGAGTATAGACATGAATACCAAGCCTGCAGCCAATACTGCAAAACTTGCGATTGTCAGGTATATAGAAGTCTCGTATATGATGCTGCTGCCCATTGCGACTGTACTAAGTACCACCGTAACCATCAATGCTGTTGAATTATCGGTGTATTTTTTATACATATATTCGTCCAGTGCATCTTCCTCGATGTTTCGATCTTGAGCACTTTTCCTCAGCTGAAAGTAACCGATGATGCCATACAGTGCTGACGCAGCGGCTGCAAGCAGTGTGATAAGGTTGATACCGAGTCCGACACCTTCTAATCCCTGTCCCGGATCAAAGTTTACGATAACGATTACTGTGACAAATCCCGCAATAGCATAAAGGATATAACTCAAAATTGTTTTGCTCATACTTACAGCTCCTCTTCAGTGAATATGAAAATATTCTCGATAGGCTCGTTGAAAATGATGGAAATGCGTTTGGCAATTAATAATGAAGGGACATAATCTTCACGTTCAATCAGGCTGACGGTCTGACGGGAAATTTTTGCACGTCTGGCAAGCTGAGTTTGATTGAGGCCGTCTCTCGCTCTTAACTCCTTGATTCTTGTTTTCATTTCATCACCTCTGCATCTTTAGTATACATAATAATTGGTATTATGACAAATAAAATAGTCAAAATACATAGTATTATTGTCATACTATTTGAAATCAGAATATTATGATATACTTTCTTGGAATCGCAATCTGTAACAATTTTGGGAGGAATATGATGATGAGACTATTAACATTCTATAAAGAAGGACAATTAAAACCGGCAGTACTTTCAGACAGAGGCGTATTGGACATATCAGGGGCCTATCCGACGATGATCGATGCCATTGAAAGATATGAAGGTTTGGCTGAGTTCCTGGATTTTGCTCTTGAAGAAGAGTCAGAGGTATTCATGGATTTCAACGATTTGAAAATTGGTCCGTCGGTGGATGGTGCCGGGAAAATTATCTGTGTAGGGTTGAATTATCAGAAACATGCAGAAGAATCGAATATGCCTGCACCTGAGTATCCGATTTTATTCAGCAAATTCAATAATTCCTTATCCGGCAGTAACGATAAGGTGAAAATCCCCAAAGAAGCGACACAGGTGGATTATGAAGCAGAACTGGCGATTATTATGGGTAAGGAAGCGAAAGATGTTTCTGAAGAAGAAGCGCTTGACTATGTTTTCGGTTACAGCTGTTCAAATGATCTTTCAGAACGGACGTTCCAATTCAGGAGCGGCCAGTGGCTGCTCGGTAAAACATTGGACGGTTTTTGTCCGCTGGGGCCGTATGTAGTACCGAAAGATGAAATTGCTGATCCCAATAAACTTAGAATTACTTGCAGGGTGAACGGCGAACTGAGACAGGACTCCAATACAAACGATATGATTTTCAAGAGTGAGGCGCTGGTCAGTTACATTTCTAAATATATGACCCTGCATCCGGGGGACGTCATCCTGACAGGCACACCGGAAGGTGTTGCGCAAGGTTATAAAGGAGATGAAAAACCATGGGTTGCCCCGGGAGATGAAGTGTCAGTCGAAATCGAAGACCTTGGCAGACTCGTGACAACTATGGTAAGGGAATGACAAGATGTCCGGTGTTCTAGCAGCATCGGATTTAATTTATATATGAGCATCTCACTTGAAGACCTTCATCATCTGGCGCACGATTGATATTGAAAAAACCTTATAAGGAGGAGATTACGAGTGAGAATACTGGTGATCGGAGCGAATGGACAAATCGGCAGGATTGTCGTAGATAAGCTGAAAGATTCTGAACATACGCCGGTGGCGATGGTGCGGAAGGAAGACCAGGCTGCAGCCTTTAAAGATGAAGGTGTGGAAGCGGTGTTTGGAGACTTGGAGCAGGATATCTCCCGAGCCTTCGATAATATTGATACGGTGGTGTTCACTGCCGGATCCGGCCCGCATACCGGTGCGGATAAGACGATCCTGATTGACCAGGAAGGTGCGATGGAATCAATTGACCTGGCTCGGGAAAATGGTGTGAAACATTTTGTCATGGTCAGTGGGCTGGGTGTTGAGAATGCGCGTCAGGCAGGAGAGAAGATGAGACCATACATGCATGCGAAATACCGCGCCGACGAGCATTTAAAACAGTCCGGACTCAGCTATACTATCCTTCGCCCGGGTCTGTTAACCAATGATCCGGCAACGGATAAAGTGGAACTATTTGTTAACCAGCCGGAACCTGGAGAAGTCACACGGGCGGATGTAGCAAGTGTGCTAGCGGAAATCGTCAATCAGAAACCTGCTGATCGAGTGTATTATCTGCTCGGCGGACAGACACCTGTTGGCGAACTGTTTTAAACGATATAGAAAGTGTGATCTGGACCCAGATGGGTCCAGATTTTTTATGTATTTTAAATTTTCTTATATTTTATATTGACACCGTTTTCATATAGTAATATATTGTTTTTGTATTCATATACAAAAACTTTGTTCATATATATGAATTATGAGAGGTGGAAAAATGTCGGTTAAATCGGCAGAAAGAATTCTTGATATTATAGATTATTTGTCCTCCGATGAAAATGGTTCTACTTTGATGGAACTGGCCAATCGTTTGGAAATTCCGAAAAGCAGTATGTCACAGTTGTTGTCGACGATGTTGGGCAAAGAATATGTGGTTAAATCTGAAGCAAATACTTATAAATTAGGTCATAAACTGATTACTGCAGGCAACCGTGCAAGAATTACAAATGATATTTACAGTGCTAGTCGTACTGTATTAAGAAAAGCAGGAGAGAAAACGGGTGAAACAGTTTTTCTCGCTATTCGTTCAGAGGCAGAAATTATTTATCTGGCAAAGGTGGACAATGAAAGATCTGCAAGGACCACAGCGCAGCCCGGTATGAGAAAGCCTTTGCATTGTACTGGGCTGGGCAAAGTATTTCTTGCTTTTGAAAATGAACATATCAGGAATGAAATATTCAATAACATTCAATTGGAAGCCCATACTCCCAATACAATTACAGATCCAGAAGAGTTAAAGGGAAAAATAGATGAGTACAGACGACAGGGGTATTCCATTGACGACGAGGAGAATGATGTTGGTGTCTACTGCGTTGCGTCGCCGATACTTAATGATCAGGGAGAAGTGATTGCTGCAATCAGCTGTGCGGGATCTAAACCAAGAATGGCAGACAAAAAAAATGAAGTGATTGAAACAATTACAAGTGCAGCGAATGAAATTTCAATTACTCAGGGCTTTGACGGAGGTGGACAGATATGGAAGTGATTGCAATAGGTGAATCGATGGTCTCTTTAGTGAATGAACCAGCTGGATATATTCGTCATTCGGAAAATTTCAAACCGTATGTTGCAGGTGCGGAAACAAATACACTGATTGGGTTGAGCAGGTTAGGACATAAGACCTCGTGGGTGACCGCGTTGGGCAAAGATGAATTGGGGGAGTTCATCCTGCAAAAAGTCAGAGCAGAAAATGTGGAGACTTCTAAAGTATCTTATAAAAATTACAAAACAGGTATATTTTTTAAACAGATTATACCTGATGGCAGTGTCGATGTAACATACTACCGGACGGGTTCAGCTGCAAGCCGGCTGGAACTTGAAGATATTGATTTGGAATATGTGAAGAATGCGAAGATACTCTATCTGACAGGAATCACGCTTTCGTTAAGTGACTCCACTAAGACGATGCTTTTTGACCTTGTGAAGAAATTAAACGGTCAGATAAGGATAGTGTTTGATCCGAACATCCGATTGAAGATGTGGTCAGAAAAAGAAGCCAGGGAAACAATTATGGAATTTCTGCCTTTCGTGGACTGTTTAATCATCAGCCGAAATGAAGCGAAAATATTGATTGGTGAAATGCGTGACGAGGAAGCAATAGACAGATTTAAAGCGATTGGCTGTAAGGACGTTTTTCTAAAGCTTGCAAAAGACGGGGCTGTCTATGATTTTAACAATAAAAGAAATTATGTAGAAAACCCAAGACAGTTCATTGAAATAGATCCGGTAGGAGCCGGTGATGCGTTTGCATCGGGCATCCTATCAGGCATTCTGAAAAAAGAATCGCCGGATTTTTTTGTAGAAAGGGCATGCTTCCTTGGCGGCTATATTACACAATTTATTGGAGATTACCAGGGGCTCCCCTCTGAAGCGATGCTGACTGAGGTAATGAAGAAGGATAATGATGAAAAAGTGAAAAGATAGGGGGCATTTTATGAGTACAGTGGACAGGATTATTTCGCACAAAATGATCGGCATTCTCAGAGGATATGATACCAAGGAAGCTTTGGATATTGCAGAGACATTAATCAGTAATGATTTTAATGTGCTTGAAGTGGCATTGAACTCTCCGGATGCAAAGGAAACATTGAGAAGAATAAAGGCGGCCTATGGTCATGAAGTTCTGCTTGGTGCGGGTACAGTGCTTACAGTTGATGAAGCCAAAGAGTGTATGGATATTGGAGCAGAGTTTCTGTTGTCTCCAGTGTATAATGCGCAGGTTCTCCAATTTTCTAAAGAAAACGGGATGCTGTATATCCCGGGATGCTATTCACCAACGGAAATTTATCATGCATATGAATCCGGGGCAGAGATGATAAAAGTTTTCCCGGCCAACCAGCTCAAACCCAGCTATATCAAGGATGTGCTGGCACCCATGAATGACTTGGTCCTCTTGCCTACCGGTGGTGTAACACCGGACAATATTAATGAATTTTTACGATTTGGAGCCCAGGCGGTCGGTATAAACTCTGCGTTAGTCCCCAAGCGGTCTGAAGTAGATGATGCACTGCTGGATGAGGTCAAAGAGAGAGTGCAAAGCTTTAAGGGGGCGATCAAGCAAAATGAAGATTAAAGATTATGAATTATTCACTGTACCTCCAAGATGGTTGTTTTTGAAAGTTAAAACTGATCAAGGGGTGAGCGGATGGGGAGAGCCAGTTATCGAAGGCAAGGCAGCAACGGTTAAAACTGCAGTTATTGAAATGATGGATACCATCATTGGGAACAACCCGATGGAGATTGAAGGCATATGGAACGAACTGTACAGAGCTGGTTTCTATAGAGGCGGTCCAATATTGATGAGTGCTATTGCCGGTATTGACCAGGCCCTTTGGGATATAAAAGGTAAATACTATGATGCCCCTATCCATGACCTGCTTGGTGGAAAAGCAAGAGAATCCATAAAAGTGTATTCCTGGGTGGGGGGAGATCGGCCGCAGGATGTAGGGGACGCTGCACTCAAACTAAAAAACGAGGGGATTTCAGCGGTGAAGATGAATGCCACTGAAGAGCTTCAATATATAGATTCATATGGAAAAATAGACGAAGTGTTGGCAAGAGTGTCATCTATTAGAGAAAAGTGCGGCAAAGATTTCGGAGTCGGTATAGATTTCCATGGACGCGCCCATAAAGCGATGGCCAAAATATTAGCACGGGAACTGGAACAGTTCAGGCCGATGTTTATAGAAGAACCGGTGCTTCCGGAAAACAATGAACATTTAAAAGATATTGCCATGCATACATCCATTCCGATTGCTACAGGTGAGCGAATGTATTCCAGATGGCAGTTCAAAAATCTTTTGCATGATGGTTATGCTGATATTATTCAACCGGACCTTTCCCATGCAGGCGGAATTACCGAATGTAAAAAAATAATATCAATGGCGGAAGCATATGACGTTGCAGCTGCGCCGCATTGTCCGTTGGGACCGATCGCCCTGGCTGCATGCCTGCAAGTCGATGCAACCTGTCATAATGCAGTCATTCAGGAACAGAGTCTGGGTATTCACTACAACAAAGGGAATGACATTTTGGATTATATCGAGGATCCATCAGTATTCGAATATAAGGATGGTAAAGTACAGATTCCAGATCAGCCGGGGCTTGGGATTGATGTTAATGAAGATTATGTCAGAGAGAGGAGCAGAGCGGGCCATAACTGGAAGAATCCGGTATGGAAACATGAGGATGGAAGTATAGCAGAATGGTAATATGAAAGGGGTATAAATTATGTCACAGGAATTATGGCTGGTTGTCGCCACGGTAATAGGAATCGCATTACTGTTATTCCTAATTATGAAAGTCAAGCTGCATGCGTTTGTTTCATTGCTTATCGCTTCGCTGTTCATCGGGCTTGCAAGCGGCATGAGCCCGACCGAGATTATTGAAGTCATTGAAGCCGGGATGGGAAGCACACTTGGTTTCATAGCAGTTGTTGTTGGTCTGGGAGCCATGTTTGGAGAACTGTTGAGGGTGTCGGGAGGCGCAGAGCGTCTGGCACTCACCCTTATCGATAAATTCGGTGAAAATCGGGCACCATGGGCGCTGGGATTTACAGGATTTCTCGTGTCTATTCCTGTCTTCCTTGATGTAGCACTGGTGATTTTGATTTCAATTGTCTATTCACTGGCGACTAAAACGAAGAAATCATTACTGTTTTACGGTATTCCGTTATTAGCCGGGCTTGCGGTGACCCATAGTTTTGTGCCGCCGACACCGGGACCGATGACAGTAGCTGCCATGCTGGAAGCCGATCTGGGATGGGTCATCCTGTTTGGTGCGCTTGCCGGCATCCCGGCAATGATTCTTGCTGGACCGGTATTTGGGAGTTTTATCAGCAAAAAAATACATCTCGATGTCCCTGACTATCAGAAATTAGAAGAAGATGTGAACGAAGTCAAAGAAAGTAAAGATTTGCCGAGCTTCATATTGATTTTCTCTTTGATTCTGATTCCGCTTGTTTTGATTCTGTTTAATACAGTAACAGGCGCAATCGTTGGAGAAGACTCCACTAATATGTTTGCAGAGATCGTACAGTTTGTCGGTCACCCTTTTGTTGCGCTGATCATAACAGTGGTACTGACGTTCTGGCTCCTGGGGACACGAAGAGGGTATACACGTGTTGAAGTGCAGGATGTTGCAACACGGGCGCTTGAACCAGCGGGAATCATCATACTGATTACCGGCGCAGGCGGTGTGTTCAAAGAAGTACTGATAGAAAGCGGTGTAGGTGATGTGATGGGGAATATGGTCGTCGGCGCTGGGCTGCCGCTTGTCGTGGCTGCATTTGTCATCACTACATTCGTGCGTGTAGCCCAGGGCTCCGCAACGGTAGCTATGGTTACTGGTGCAGGTCTGATGGCACCGATCATTGAAATCAATCCGGTTTCACAGCCTGAGCTCGGACTGATTGCCATAGCGATTGCAAGCGGGGCGACAGTCCTTTCCCATGTGAATGATTCAGGATTCTGGCTGGTTAACAGATTCTTCGGCATGACAACAGGAGAAACCCTGAAGTCCTGGACTGTTATGGAAACAATCATCGGTGGAACCGGTTTTGTCATAGTATTTGCAATCAGTCTGTTTATGTAGTAATTTCATCCCCCATGTGATGGGGGATTTTTTCATATCCAAAATAGGAAACGCTTTCATTAACTAAATATTCAGAAAACCTAGAATATTGATGAGGAACATGTTAATGTATCGATAATATCATTTGGTTTTGTCTTAATACTTGGTACTAAAAATGAGGTGTCTGTGTGGAAAAGCGGAAAAGAGAACCGATTAAAAATTATAAAATATGGATTGGGTTTGCCATCATCTTTGTGCTGTTGATTCCATGGTATTTCCCAGCCGGCGGCGAAACGATGATGATCTATGGTGTGCCTTTGTGGGCACTTGTTATCATCGGCATGTCTGTGTTTTTGTCGCTTTACATCACTTATGTGATTAAATATCACTGGGATGTTGATGAAGATGACTCTGTAAGGAAAGGGGAGGAATAGTTATGGATCTTGCATTTTCAGGTGTTTCCGGTATTTTAATCATGTTATTTTACGGGTTACTGATGCTGGCGATTGGCATTGGAACGTTTTTACGGCACAGGAATGTCCACAGCAGTCTCGATGAATATTATCTTGGCGGCAGGGGCTTGGGCACGCTTGTATTGTTCTTTACGTTTTTCGCGACACAATACAGCGGTAACACTGTGATTGGCTATTCAGCCGAGGCATACCGGGTGGGTTATGCAAATCTGGTCACTGTTCCTTTCTTCATCATGATTATTCTTGTCTATCTAATTTATGCACCGAGATTGTATAAGTTGAGCAAGAAGCATAAGATTGTGACCCCGGTGGACTGGATTCAGCTGAGATATCAGTCAAAAGCGGTTTCCATACTGGCCGCCGTCCTCATGCTCTACGCTCTGGGCAACTTCCTGCTGGAACAGCTGGTTGCCATTGGCCAGGGAGTTTCCGGTCTGACAGGCGGCACTGTCCCCTATCAGGCAGGCGTCATTTTCTTTATCGTCATCATGATTGTCTATGGCTGGCTGGGAGGGATGCGGTCTGTCGCCTATACGGATACGATGCAGGGAGTTGCACTGCTTGTGGGTGTGTTCATGCTGTTGATCGGCACGATCATATACTTTGGCGGGCTGCCTGCAGCGGGGGACTACATACAAGCATATTCACCTGAAAACCTTGGGGTGCCTGAAGGTATCGGCCTGGTCACATGGAGTAACTTCCTCATCCTCGTCGGGATCGGTGCAGCGGTTTACCCAAATGCGATACAACGCATTTTCTCTGCTAAAAGTGAGCGGACATTGAAGCGTTCATTGACCCAGATGGCGTGGATGCCATTTTTAACCGCAGGTGTGGTATTTATCATAGGTATTCTAGCATATACCGCTTTTCCGGACCTGACCGTCGGTGAATCCGAGCAGGTTGTCGGCCTGCTGGCCAGTGCTATTGCCAACCAGAATATGATCTTCTATATAGCGATGGTGCTGTTGTTCGGCGGTATTATTGCAGCCATCGTATCGACAGCTGATTCAGTGCTGCTGACATTTTCATCGATCATCTCAAAAGATATTTACGGGCGATACATCAATGCTGAAGCATCTGATAATAAAAAAATCATGGTCGGTAAAGTGATTGGTGCACTGGTTGTCGGCCTGCTGCTGGTGATTGCGTGGAATCCGCCGGGGACACTGTATCAAATATTCGTCCTGAAATTGGAAATACTGATTCAGGTGGCCCCGGCGATCATTCTCGGCCTTTATTGGAAGAGAAGCCATGCGAAGTCGGTCTTTTTCGGGATGCTGATTGGTGCGCTGACAGCAGCAGTACTTACTTTTGCGGGCCAGACACCGCTTGGCATATTCAGCGGTGTCTGGGGTCTCATTATTAACCTGGGGATCTACACTGGGGGCAGTCTTGTGTTCGGTACTGTTGAAGATGAAGCGGAAGCAGAAGCGCAGACTGTGCGCAGTACATGAATAATAAATAGCTGGGCATGACTTGATATAAGTCGTGCCCTTTTGTATATCGGCTGAAAAGGCTTTATAATGAAAGTAACGAATTTTGCGAGAGGTAATTTACTATGAAAACATATATGATCGGCGTGGATATTGGAACAACTGCGGTCAAAGCAGTATTATTCGAAAAAAATGGAAAACTGGTTGATAAAGTGTCTGTGGAATACAAATTGCATACCCCGGATGCAGCGATTGCCGAGCTGGATCCGGACGAGGTAGCGGCAGGTATGTTCGCAGCTGTCTCGCAAGTGACGGAGCGTAACGCATGCAGGAATGATGTGGCATTCATTTCATTCTCTTCAGCGATGCACAGCATCATTCTGTTGGATGAGGACGGAGAGCGACTGACGGACTGCATCACCTGGGCGGACAGCAGAGGACAGGAATATGCAGAACAGCTGAATCGCCAGGACGGCATGGCAATCTACAGACGCACAGGCACGCCGATTCACCCGATGAATCCCTTTGTGAAGCTTCTGCACTTAAGAGACAAATCACGGGAACTTTACATTCAGATTGGTAAAGTGACCGGGATAAAATCATATGTAATGCAAAAGCTGACGGGTGTCTATGAAGTGGATAGATCAATTGCGAGCAGCACGGGTATGATGAATCTGCAGGAATCAGAGTGGGATGCTGAAGTGCTGGATATGCTGAATCTCTCCAGGGCACATCTGCCGGAGCTTGTGGATACGCTGAAGGTCTATGACGGGATGAAAACCGATGCAGCAGAAAAGCTCGGCATCGATGCAGAGACGAAACTTGTTATCGGTGCCAGTGACGGGGTGCTGGCAAACCTTGGCATGAATGCGACTGAAAATGGAGACGTGGCAGTATCCATCGGTACGAGCGGTGCGATTCGGACGGTCGTGGATACACCCAAGACGGATGACCGGATGCGCACGTTCTGCTACTATTTGACTGGAGACCGCTATGTTATCGGCGGTCCGGTGAATAATGGCGGAGTGGTCCTGAGATGGGTGCGTGACGAGTTTTTCGACACTGACGGTAAAGCAGAAGATGCGGATCCGTATGAGACCATTACGAAGCTTGCCGCTGAGGCACCGGCGGGGAGCAACGGTCTGATTTTCCATCCGTATCTGTCAGGGGAACGTGCGCCGGTCTGGGATTCTAAAGCAGTAGGATCTTTTTACGGCCTGACCTTGTCCCACGGGAGAAAGCACATGATCCGCGCAGCGATGGAAGGGGTTTTATTCAACCTGTACAGTGTATTCCTGACGCTCAGAAAACATATGGATGAGGCGGGGACGATCAAAGCCAGCGGCGGTTTTGCCCGCAGTGAAATATGGAAGCAGATGATGGCGGACATCTACGGTGAGAAAGTGGAGGTGCCAAAGGCTTACGAATCAAGTGCTTTCGGTGCATGTGTGCTTGGACTTTATGCGCTGGGTGAGATTGAGGATTTAGATGCAGTGAAGCATTTCGTCGGGGAAGAGGATACGTATTATCCGACGCAGGATACGTATTTGAAATATCAGGAAGTGATGAGTGTCTATATCGAGCTCGGGCGTTCTCTGGCACAGTTTTACGACCGTATCGAATCGCTCAGGGACTGATGCAGATAATGGAGGTGGGAAGTTTGGACTTGAAACATTTCTATGATCATTTTCTCGGAGAGAATGATCTGGTTCGTGCGAATATAATGAATGACAGGACATTTGACACGCTGGATTCACTTGCTGCCTATAAGATGGCTGGGCTGGAGGATGCAGAAAATCTGGGCGGGTTAGCCCGGAATATCTCAATGGCTGAAGCGGCTTTGACCCGCAGTCTGGCTGATATTCAGACCGGGGACAACCTGCATCGGTTATCCTATGATGTTTCTAAGTTCGGCACACTCATAGATTATCAGTACATTCTGGAAGAAGGCGATGGTTACGGAGTGATTCATCAGGATATTGTCCAGGCCCTCGATGCTGCTCTAAAAGAGGCGGGTGTCATTCCGGCAGTGGATATGTATATACATAATGATGATTTTGGCCCGCCGGATATTGAGCGGTTGGAACAGATTTATACCGGCCCGATATATTGGCTGTACAACAATCTGACGTGGAGAGAGTTAAGGACACTGCTCAAACGGTTGAACAGTGAGACTGAAGGCAATCAGAAAGATGATTATCTGCGTCATGTGACGGCGCTGATCACCTCGCCTCAATTTTTGGAAGCAGTCCTCCAGCATATCGGTGATCAAGAGCTCAAAATCATTCAGGACAATGTTGACAGAAATGATCATATCTATGAAGCGAGATCCAGATGGGAAGAAGCGAAGAATCTGGGGCTGGTTGTCAAAGTGCATGCGGATTATTATGTCATGCATGAAAAAGTAGTTGAAGCCTTGAAATCGGTCAATTTCACAACGATACCGCAGCGGCGGAAACGCCCGGCTGGAGATGTGGCAGCCGCTCCGAGCGACTATAACGCCTATCTGCTCAGGCTGGAGATTAAAGATGTCCATGAACCGATCTTCCGGGAAGTGCAGGTGCCGGCCGGCATTAACTTCTTTGAATTGCACCTGATCATCCGTGAAGCGATGGATTGGCGGAGCAGCAGCCCGTCAAGGTTTAAGGCAGAAGGTTTTGAGATATATGAGTCAATGCTCCAGATGAGCGAGGAAATGCACACAGATAACGGGGAGGCCCATCTGCTTTCAAGTTTCACACAGGTGGATGCCCTCCTCGACAGAGTGGGGGTCATTGACTATCATTATGAATCCATCGACGGTTACATTGTCAAAATCACCATGGAAGATAAGATCAATATCGATCGCAGTGTCCCGGCGGTCCTGCATCATTCAAGTACGATTCCGATCGAAAACGTCGGCGGTACAGAAGGGTTGAAAGAGACGATGGCAGTGCTTAACAACAAGCAGCATCCGGAATATGCCAGAACATTTGAAAAAGCAAGAACGATGAACTACCGTGAACGCTATCCGGTGACAGCCATCAACAACAAGCTGGCCAGAGTATTCAGGAAAGGACACCCGATAACCGAATTTAATATTGATGGATAAAAACCACCTCCCTGCGTTTGAAATGAATATCACAGGGAGGTGGTTAGTTCCGTCTATTAAGCATTGTTTTTTTCTGCCCTTAAATCGTTATAGTACTGCACGCTCGTCATCGCACCCTCATCAACCATGTTTGAATCGCGGGATTCGGACGGTTTGCCCAGCTGAATGATATAAGGGTCATCCGTAAATGAACTCATTTTGCCTATCGCTTTATCCATGCCTTTCTTAACCGTTTTCCGATTCTCATCTTTCGTCAGATATAAAACACCTGCAGCCAGCCCTGCCATACCAATAAGTTTTATAACCCTGCCCATAAACATCACTCCCTTCAATTTTTGACAGACAAATAATTTGAATTCTTTATATAAGTATCTCATATAATGGTGTAAAATTAAAATTTAAAGATCAGGGAAATTTTATAGGCTCTTTATCGTATGAGGTATTGGCCTGGGTGAAAACGGGTATACATATAATAAAATGTATCAGGTGCACAGAAGTGAGCGACGTTTGCCTTGAATGGAGGAGATATTATCGGAATACCAAGGGTGAATCTGCTGTTTACTGGCGGAGTCAAGCGAATGGGAAATCCGGATGCTGAGGATAAATTGGGCCGGCCGTGGGAAAGCGGTATTTTTAAAGAGACGACTGAAGCACCGGTCTTCCTGAGTAAGTCAGGGCTGCAAGGGGATGATGTTGCGGATAAGAAAAACCATGGCGGGCCTGAAAAGGCTGTATTTGCTTACGCAGCCAAGCATTATGACGCTTGGCAGCGGGAACTGGATGTCGATATTACTGCTGGAGGTAACGGAGAAAATCTGTCTGTTCTCAATATGGATGAGTCCTCTGTATGCCTCGGGGATACATACAAGCTGGGTGAAGCGGTGATCCAGGTTTCGCAGCCGAGGCGCCCCTGCTGGAAACCTGCCCGCAGACATAAAATCCTGGATTTTGCGTTACGGATTCAAAAGACAGGGAGGACCGGCTGGTATTTCCGAGTGATCAGGGAAGGTATGATTAGAGTTGGAGATACGTTTGAACTGATTGAACGCCCACATCCTGAATGGCCGATTAGAGCAGCCAATGAAGTGATGTATGAACAAAAAGATAACATGAGTCTGGCTGAAAGTCTGGCCGCCGTTGAACTGCTTGCGGACAATTGGAAGCAAACACTCAATAAGCGGCTTCTTGGTAATGAAGGAAACAGCGGAAAAAGGATATACGGACCAAATAGATAAACGAGACGGTCTTTAAAGAATATATCTGTGCTTAAGCTTGCTGTATTTTCATCCTGTCAGAGAGGGTGACTTGATATGAGAAAGAAGTCGATATACTTGCATCATAATCTGGAAGACATACCGGATTTCAAACTGCCTGAAGGTTTTAAGTTTGTCAGTTATCAGAAGGGCTATGAAAAGCAGTGGGCACAAATACTGGTGGAAACCGGGGAGTTTGCTGGTGAAAGAGATGCTTTGAAGGCTTTCGCCAGGGAATTTTCGTGGAAAAAAGATTTGTACAGATTCATGTTCTTTATCGAAAAAGAGGACGGGACGCTTATAGCGACTGCGACAGCGTGGCATGGAACGATCAATGAGAGATTTATCGGAAGAGTGCACTGGGTGGATATTCTGCCTGAACATCAGGGGTTCGGACTTAGCAGGCCGTTGATTGCGAAATGTATGAGAATGATTAATGAGAGGCATGAAGATGCTTATTTGAAGACACATCGCCAAAGACAAGTGGCCGTGCATCTGTTTTTGCGGATGGGATGGAGACCGATGATTGTGAAACCCGAGGAAAAAACGGTGTGGAAAGAACTGGGTTACTTTAAATATTGAACCTTTCCCCACCAGCACAAGAGTCATATAAAAACAGGTACAGCGTAAGAACTGTACCTGTTTTTGCACTTTATCCCATCATGCTGCTGAACCAGATACCGAGTCCCGTGCCGAGATAGTTGCCGATGATGTACCCGAGTGTACCGACAATAAGAATCGGGGCAACGAGTTTCGTCCAGCCTCTTGAGATCGCCATCGCAGCGGCTGTCGTCGGGCCGCCGATATTGGCATTGGTCGAAAGGACGACCTCTTCCAGATCGAATTTGAATAATCTGCCGGCAGTAAATGATATAGTCATATTGATGAATACGATGATGGCGGCAAATACCAGGATAAGCGGTGCGTTTTGGAGTATCAGCCAGATGTTCGCCGGCACCCCGATAACGACAAAGAAAATGTAGATCAGGAATGTACCGATTTCCTGAGCGCCATTGATACTTTCAAAGAATTTGGGTACAAATGAAACAAGCAGTAATGTAATCGTGGTGAGCATCAGGTAGTCATCGCCGATAATACCTCTGAGTACTGTCAGGAAAAGATTTGCATTTTCAGGAATCAAGTTGCTGAACACTTCTGCAAGCTTGAATGATACAGCCACAATGACAAAAGATGACCCCACTGCCAAGGCAATGTCACTTAATGAAATATTCTGGCGCTGCCAGTAACTTGCCGCCTGATTGTCTTGAGTATCTGTCTGAGTTTCAACTTCATTCTGATGGGGTGCATTGTAGTTTCGTCTGAAAAATCCGATGGCGGGAATTGCGATCAGTACAAGGAAATAAACAGCCATAAGCAGGTTATCTGCAACAACGGTAGAGGAGACTGTCTCTCCAGCGACTTCAAAGCGGCTTGCCATCGCTGCAAAGTTGACGCCGCCGCCTGTATATGACCCTGCAAGCATCGCAGCGATCTGATCCACTCCCGGAATCAAATCCCTCAGCAGGAAAAAAGCGATGATCGTGCCTGCGACAGTACCGATTGAGCTGATGAAAAATATGAGCAGCAGCCGCCCGCTTTCCCGCCAGATTTTGACGATATTCGAATTGAAGAGCAACAATGGTATCGCAAGCGGTACAACGTAAGCCCATACAATATCATATGTGGGTGATTCTGTTGGAATGATGCCCAGATTTGCAAGCACCATTGCTCCCACAAGTGCAACGATGGCACCGGAAAGTTTCGATGCCCATTCAAACCGCTGTTCCAGCCAGATGGAAGCCGCCGCCCATCCGACAAGAATCGCCCATAAAAGCCACGGCTCATCCGGTGATATAAGTGCATCCATAAAACAACCCCCCTTTGGTCATCGATTATAGCTCATTCTTCATAATATATCATCTAATGATAGTAAATTTTAGAGTGATTTGTTACACTATTTTAAAGCGCTTCCATATTATTGAGTGTCCTGTTTACAGGACAGGTGATGGGTGATAAAAAATGAAGATCCTTAACGAATATTTCATGAAAAATATTAGACAATGAAGTGAATATATTATAAAGTATTATCAATAATAATTCAGAGTTAATCACTGAGGATTATTGGTTCAGCTCATTCATACAGGGGTTTGAAAATCGGACGACACAATAAGAGAGGTGCACTATGTCAGAGGACACTAAGAAACGAACCGTTTTCCAACGGATATTGGACGTTATTGAACGCGTGGGTAATAAGCTGCCGGACCCGTTTGCATTGTTCGTCGGTCTTGCGGTACTCATCATGATTATATCTTACATATTCAACATATTTGATGCTTCAGTGAATCACCCGGGTACAGGAGAGGAACTGCCGATCAGGAGCCTCATCTCCGGGGAAGGGCTCCAATTCATACTGACATCCATGCTTGAAAACTTTACCGGTTTTGCACCGCTGGGTCTTGTACTTGCGATGATGCTGGGGATCGGGCTGGCTGAGAAGGTAGGCCTGCTGGATTATGCGATCCGGAAGACAGTATTAAAATCCCCGCCGTTCCTGCTTACATATACGGTTGTGTTTGTAGGTATTCTGGGTAATATTGCTTCTGATGCAGCAGCTGTCATCATCCCGCCCCTGGGGGCACTTGTGTTCTACAAAGTTGGCAGACATCCCTTTGCCGGACTGGCTGCCGGTTTTGCCGGTGCCGGTGCCGGATTCACCGCGAACCTATTCATCGCCGGTACAGATGCACTGCTTTCCGGAATTTCAACCGAGGCCGCAGCGTTAATCAATCCGGATATCGTAGTGACACCGCTGGACAACTGGTATTTCAACATAGTCTCAACATTTATGCTGACGATCATCGGCGGACTGGTAACGAGCAGAATCGTTGAACCGAGACTGGGTCAATACAAGGGTGAAGCGGTGGAAGAAGACGGAGAGGAGGAGCTGCCGAATGCGAAGAAAGGTTTCATCCTGGCGATCGTGGCAGGGGTGCTCTATTGGGCGGCAGTGGCCGGCACATTATTGATGCCGAACAGCCCGCTCACCAATGACCAGGGCGGAATCACCCCCTCGTCACCCTTCCTGGATGGCATCGTACCCATCATTCTGATATTCTTCATACTCATCGGTATGGTATTCGGTATCACAGTCGGTAAAATCCAGACCAGCAAGGATATGACAGACCATATGACAGAAGCGATCAAGGAGATGGCTGGATACATCGTGCTGGTATTTGCGATTGCACAGTTTATCGCATACTTCAACTGGTCAAACTTAGGAACATGGCTGGCGGTCAACGGTGCAGAATTCCTGCAGGACATTGAGTTCACCGGCTTCGGTTTAATCATCGGTTATGTTATATTTACGGGACTGATGAATTTCCTCATTACATCCGGTTCTGCCAAATGGGCGATCGAGGCGCCGATCTTTGTCCCGATGTTCATGCAGCTGGGTTACAGCCCTGCATTTACACAGGCCGCTTATCGTATTGCCGATTCATCCATCAACATCATCACACCATTGTTCCCGTACATGATCATCATCCTGTCGTTTATGAAGCGGTATGATAAAAATGCCAGTATCGGCAGCTACATGGCACTGATGCTGCCTTATTCCCTAATATTCCTTGGGGCTTGGATCATTCTGCTTGCGATCTTCTATTTCTTCAATCTGCCGTTAGGTCCGGGCGCAGGAATATATCTGGAACAATAAAACACGAGCGGATGGAAAGTTTCTGACTGCAGACAAGGTCATAAGGATGACAAGTCTGCAGTTTTTTGGGTTGCAGGAATTTTAGGTGTATTTTCCCTTGGTTTAAAATACGGTCTGAATAATGATAAACTGATGGAAATTACTCTTGGGGATAATTTGTAAATTTATTTTACCGTGTAAAGAGAAAGGAGCATGATGATCATGGCTGAAGATACAGTCACTAAAAAGATTCTTGATCATAAAGACCATCTCCCGAAGAAGCAGAAGATATTTTGTGAATTTATCCTGGAGAATTACAGGGAGATCAGTCTGGACTCGATTGCGGTTCTGGCTGAGAAATCAGGGGTCGGGACGACGACTGTGATGCGGACGATCAATAATCTTGGCTATTCGAACCTGAGGACTTTTAAACGGGAGCTGCACCGGGAAGTGATTGAAAGCCAGACGCCGAAGTTCTGGAACTTTGATGACGGCAGGC
The DNA here is from genome assembly GCF_000385175.1 of Salinicoccus albus DSM 19776. Lineage (GTDB taxonomy): Bacteria > Bacillota > Bacilli > Staphylococcales > Salinicoccaceae > Salinicoccus > Salinicoccus albus. The sequence goes on from NZ_ARQJ01000028.1 coordinate 100,100, forward strand.
AGGCCCCGGACAGTAAACGGGTGAGGGACACGTGGGATAAAGTGAATATGCTGCAGAAACACTCGATGACTGAAGACCTCGAGCATGGGATCATCAACGCCGTGGAACTGATGCGCAATGCTTCGAAAATCCATGTGTTCGGCCTGCGGACCTCAAGGTCTGTGGCTCTATTTTTTGAGAACTCGTTCAATCAGTTTTATCCGCATGTCAATCAGCTCAGCTACGAGCCGCATTTTGTGTTTGATCGTCTGTATCATGCTGCAGAGGGTGAGGTGATTGTCCTGATTGCCCTGTCTCCCTATACGGAAATGACGTATGAAGTAGCGAGATATTGCCATCAGAATCACATCGATATTATCCTGATTGCCGACAGCGCAGATAATACGATGATCCCGTATGCCAAAGAGACACTGATGATCAAGCGCACCGATGAACATTATACGATGGTGCCGGCCGTTTCTCTGGTAGAGACAGTGACAGTATTATTCGGCTCGAAAGTGGACGTGGACAGCCAGAAGATATTGAGGGATGTCGGCGGATTACTCGCGAGAAAAAATATAACGCGAACTTGAACTCTCAAGGGACAGGGGCATTGGTGCAATAATTCTCGTTAGTCCACAAACAGCTCAGCGGGGGTGAAGGCGGCGTCGTCTTTACCTGGGTAGTAGATCCGGTATTAATCGGTATCCCTGTCACAACGCTGATCCTGATTATTGGCACATTGATTGAAACGCGGAATATGGATATCAAACCAGCGCCGAAAAAAGAAAATACTGCCGCGCCATAAGATGATAAACTGCTTACGGATGTCCATAATTCCGTGAGCAGTTTATTTCATCTAATCCCCTACATATATTCTTGCAATACAAATAGATCAGAACTGAAGTGATTGTCAGCAACAGAAAAATCGCAATGTGTTTGAATGAAATGTTTATATATTCTGATATAATTGGTTTGAAACTGTGGAGAAAGGACGATTGTATGCCTGAAGCGAATCAACGGATGCAACATATTGAAGTGCCGGGGACACGGCAGTTTGCGAATCGGGTAGCCGAATTTCCGGATGCGGTGGATTTGACGCTCGGCCAGCCTGACTTTGAAACACCCCGTCCGATCAGAGAAGCGGCCATCGATGCCATCAATACGAAATCCATGAAGTATTCTCACAACACCGGGCTGCTGGAACTGAGGACGGCAATTGCTGATTATTATAAGGACAGATTTGGTGCGACTTATGATCCGCAGGGTGAAATACTTGTGACGGTTGGCGGGAGTGAAGGGATTGACGGCGTGCTGCGGGCGATTCTCGATCCTGGGGATGAAGTGATTGTCCCGGCACCGACGTATCTTGGGTATGAACCCATCATAGAACTCAGCGGCGGTGTGACCCGGTTTGTGGACACCACGGACACAGGATTGATTGCCACTCCCGAACTCATCGAGTCGAATATCACAAACCGGACGAAGGCTGTGCTGCTCAACTATCCGACGAATCCGACCGGAGTCACCTATACGAAAGCACAGATGGATGCCCTTGTGGAAGTGTTCAGAAAGCATGATATATTTATCATTACAGATGAAATATACGGAGAGAATACTCTGGAAGGAGAGCACATCAGTCTGGCGGGATATCAGGAGATCAAAGAGAAAGTCCTCGTCATCAGCGGACTGAGTAAATCGCACGGGATGACGGGGTGGCGGATTGGCCATGTGGCCGGTCACCGGTCAATCATGGAAGAAGTCACGGCAGTGCATCTCTATAACACGATCTGTGCAAGCATTCCGAGTCAGTATGCCGCGATTGAAGCCCTGCGCAATCAGTTGAATATACCGAAAGAAATGAATCAAAAGTATATTGAACGGAGGGATTATATTTATGATCGTCTGACGCATATGGGATTGGACGTCAGTAAACCGACCGGCGCTTTCTATATATTCCCCTCTGTCAAAAAATACGAAACGGATTCATTCAGATTCGCGACCGATCTGCTTGAAACCGTGCAGCTCGCGGTTGTGCCAGGACGGTCATTCTCAGCGTTCGGCGAGGGGCATATCAGATTATCATTCGCCTGCAGCATGGAAGAGCTGAAAGAAGCGGCGGACAGGCTGGAGAAATATATAGGGATGCTGGAAAGCAGGTAGAAAGAAAGAGCTGTGACAAGGTCTAAAGCGATGAAATGATGAATGAGGAAATTGATTTTCAGTATATTCAGAGAAGAAGACTGGGAACCATAGAACATTAAAAAAGAGGACTCCTGGCATTGCAAAGGAGTCCTCTTGTTATATGGAGATGCTGATAAGGCCGGTTATCAGGAAAGATGCGATAACTTATATAAAATTCTTCGCTCTCAGGCGTACCGCAGGGCTCAGACATCCTAGGAGTCTCATGGCGCTGGTACCTTTTCACTTAAGATAAAGCTGACGAATTCCTCTTGCCTTAGATTTCCGAAATAATCAGACAGATCGAGCGGCTCTAATGCATTTAATAAGTCTTCTTTTCTTAAACGTACTCCAACTAAAGATTCTTCTACATCTGTTATATCTTTTGTTCCGAAGAAGTCACCAGTAATCTGGATGGAAGCAATTTTAGCATGCTTGATCGTTAAACCAACATTAATCGTTCCGATTGGGAAACGCTCGGTCAAATAATATTCGAATTGGTTAAAGCGGCCATAGTTCCAATCCCAGTTATGGTATTTTTCAGCGACAATTTTATCGATACCTGCCCAATCGTCTGGCGTTAATTCATAACGCTTCGCTTCGGTGACGTCATTAATGCCAAGTAATTGGCAGAGCATATAATCTGTAAACTCCCAGACCGTCATTTCTTGATATTCTGACGCTAAATGCGGACGGATTGATCCTACTCGACTGCGGATGGATTGGATCCCATGTGCCTTTATCTTCTTTTGGTTCGGGTCCAAAACGGACACAATTGCTTCATAATTAGGGTCTAATAGTAATGAATATCCAGCATAAACTCGACCTTTATGTAAAGTCATCGCTGCACCGGAAATTTTCTTATCATCTAAGACTAAATCATTACGGCCTTTATATTCCACATCGTCCACACCTAACTTCTCAAGTGCTTTGATGGCCGGCGCATACAAACGCGCATAATTCCCATAAATGTCATTACTTCCATCAAATAAGAAACAAAAACTAATATTACGATCATCAAGGTAAATCGCACCGCCGCCTGATTCTCGGCGGATCATTTTAATATCATTCGCATCCATATAAGGCTGGTTGATCTCTTCGTATGCGTTCTGGAATTTTCCGATTTGAACAGCTGGTTCCATCATGTAGGGGAACAAAACATCATCATCTAAGAAAATATGGTCTTTCACATATTCCTGTATAGCCATTACTGTGCCTGGGTCGTAAACCCACTCTCCATTACGCTTTGATTCAATTAGATACATTTGTCAACCCCCGTTATTCATGTAATGCCGCTGAATGTAACACGTCGGCGATGTCTTCATCAATTCTTACTGTTTGCGGGCGGATCGTATGCGGCGTGAAGTAATCCTTCTGATTCATTGTCACAAATAATGATTTGGGATTTGCCTGCGTCATTTGTTGAAATGGATGTTTGATGAATTGCGGTGTTGTATGCCCAACCCCAATTTCCAGAAAGAGTATTTTCTTCGTTTGATTCTCGTCTAAGAATTGTTCGTAACGTGCTTTCTGCTCATGAAAATGATCATCCTCAACCATTCCTTTTTCTTCATCCCGTTTGTTTACTTCCATAACGGCACCACATTTCGGACAATATGGCACTAAATTTGCCGGAATCTTCATATCTGATTGTTCCATGGCCATTTGACGGATTAAGCTTTCATCCTGATAAGTCTGCTGGTGACAGTACTCTGAACATTGCCACAATCCGTATTCTCCTTGAATACGAAACACCTTATTCATATCGAAATCGGCCGCATAAAATGCATTATCAGCATTCGTTGTAATAATATGATAGTTTTTATCCGATATTATCTGACGCAGGTCAACATATGCCTGGCCGGTTGGCTGATCAAAGAAATTCAACAAACTAAAGCGGCTTTTAAAAGCCCAATATTCCCGTTCATCTTCAAAATCAAAGAGACTGGCCTGTAACATATCGAAGAAACGATACTTCGCGATAAAATCAGGAAAAGCATCCGTAAACCGTTTCCCTACATATGTAAATCCAGCCGCTGCAGACATTCCTGCACCGATCCCGATGACAATTGCTTCAGCTTCTTCTATTAATTGATGAAGTAAATCCGGTTGTGACAGGGATGATCCCATCGGTAGTGTCTGCCAATGTGTCTTTATCTGTTCCATAACGATCTCCTATTCTTTCATCCCTAATAATGTTTGATAAATATATAAATCCTCATCCTTAAACACATTAAAGATAACGTTAAGTGCTGATCCGCTATCATTTAAATATTCACGGGTAGTCTGAACGGCAATCTCAGCTGCACGTTTGTTCGGGAAATTAAATTCACCTGTGGAAATGCAGCAAAAAGCGATGGTACTTTGTCCATGCTCATCAGCCAGGGCCAGACAAGAACGATAAGACGAAGCCAATAATTTTTCCTTTAGAGGCGAGACGCCACGCGCGTCAATATAAGGCCCGACTGTATGAATGATATTGTCCGCCGGCAAATTGTAAGCTTTTGTCATTTTTGCTTTACCCATCGGCTCTCTCCGCCCTTGTGCTTTGATCACTGCATCACATTCTAACCGCAATTCGACACCGGCACGTGTATGTATAATATTGTCAATACACTCATGATTGGCTTGCGTACAGCCCAGGAAATCACTATTGGCTGCATTGACAATCACATCTGCCGCCAGACTGGTAATGTCGCCTTGCCACACATAAATTTGCGGCGCTGCTGCTTCCAAATCATTCAAAGCAGTTAATGGCCTTTCAGTATTCCACTGCGTTAAGAAGGCATCTTGCACCGTTATAAATTCATCTGTGACCGGTTCAGGGGGGCGGACGTTACACAGCCCCCGAAATAATGCTAATTTTTCCTGTGCAGTATTCCTTTTGGGCTGAACCACTGTCCTCGTCGCACCTGTCTTTTCGTTCAATAAATAGTCAGTCAGATAATCTAATCTCGCTTCCTGATCCATAGCCTGCCCCTATTATGAAATATATCTTTTAACTTCTTCTAGTTGGTTGAATGCTTCCTCATCAACATCCGTTAATGTAATGATCCAATTTTCTTCTGCTTTCGCTGAATTTAAAAGCGCCGGTTCATTGATTAATGCTTCATTTCGTTTAACAATTTTACCGGCTAACGGGGAATCCAATTCAAGCACAGTTTTTGAAGCTTCTACACTTAGAATGAGATCACCGGCCTCAATTGTATCAGCATCTGTATATTCAACGAATCCTGAAGTACCAATATCATCTTGCAACTCTGGTGTCATGCTTAACGTGTAATCATCGCCATTTTTTTCAATAAATAAAAATTCACCACGTTTTTTCATTAGAAATCCCTCTTTCTTATTTAAATTTAGTCATAATGCATATTATCATCAGTTCATTCATTATAACAATTTTAGAGCCTGTATCAAATTGACATCGTTCTCAGCCGGTGATAGTTTTGAAGTCACATGAACAATTACATTTACTGATAGGAATTGGAGACTATGCAAATGAAAACAACGGAGCAATACAGACCTTTATTTGAGTCAATAGCGCTGCCAAATGGTATTGAATTAGATAATCGTTTTGTCCTTTCACCGATGATCACGAATTCTTCAACCGCTGAAGGTTATGTGACGCAGGAAGACTTGGCATATGCAGAACGGCGTGCCGCTTCAGCACCATTACAAATTACAGGTGCTGCTTATATCGAAGAATACGGTCAATTGTTTGAATATGGTTTCAGTATCGATGATGACCACAGTATCGAAGGGCTTAAAAAACTCGCCCAAGCAATGAAAAAAGATGGTGCGAAAGCGATTATTCAATTAACTCATGCTGGCCGTTTTTCCAAAATATCACTTAAAGACTTCGGTGTCGTTTATGGTCCAAGTGAAATGCGTTTAAAAACGCCTGTTGAACATACTGTCTTACCGATGAGCCGACGTAAAATCAGGCATGTCATCACCCAATATGCTGACGCAACCCGCCGTGCGATTAAAGCCGGGTTTGACGGCGTTGAAATTTCCAGTGCCCAGCGCTTATTAATCCAAGCGTTCTTCTCTACTTTTTCAAATCAGCGAGATGATGAATACGGCCCGCAGAATATTGACAATCGTTCACGTTTCGGCATCGAAGTAATGGCGGCCGTTCAGGAAGTCATAGATAAAGAAGCGCCTGCTGACTTTCTTCTCGGGTTTAGAGGCACTCCGGAAGAAACACGCGGCAATAAAATTGGCTACGGTGCAGAAGATTTTTTGTATTTCATGGATCGAATCATGGAGGTAGCAAATATCCACTATTTAGCCACTGCGAGCTGGGGCAAGAACATTTATAAGCAAACGATCCGTCAAGGCAAGTTTAAAGGTGAAATCATGAACGAGAAAGTGTACGAACATATCGGCGGCCGTATTCCTGTAATGGCCACTGGCGGTATCAACTCGCCGGAAAAAGCACTGGAAGCTCTCCAATTTTCCGATATGGTCGGTGCGTCTACACCTTTCGTTACCGAACCTGACTTTGTGACCAAATTAAAAGAGGGCCGGGAAGCGGAGATTGATTTAGGTCTTCATCCCGAAGAGCTGGCTGATTTAGCAATCCCTGAAAGAGCCTTTAAAGACCTCGTAGAACTGATGGATATCGGCGGATCGCTTTCAGAGGCTTCCCGTGATGAATTGCGCAAATTGTATGAATAGTTCCGGACAGCATTAGAAAAATTGGGCTGCCTTTCTCCAATTAATTTTGGAGGAAAGGCAGCCCAAGAAGGTGTTTTATCTTTGTCTCATTTCGCTAGGTCAGTCTTAATCATCACTTTTTTCTACGCTTGCGGATCATCTGCTTTCTCCCTCTGTTCCTGTATTGCTTCATGGCGTTTCTGTTGCCGGTAACCGTAGGTGCTGTTGAGTATGACTTCCTTGTTTTCAAGCGCGGAGCCGATGGCACCAATGATTGTGGCAATGCTGGCACCAAGCCAGGACACATACAGGTAGTTGCCAAAAGTGGCTTCTGAAGATATATTGGATGTTACCTGTTCAGGCGGGATGAGGATGAGTGTCGTCAGTGTAAACATGATGAACAGAATACCATAATACATGACGACAGTCATCAGCAATGTGAAAAATGTTGTGGCATTATAAAGTTTCCTGAGGTATTCGTGATTTTGTTCTTCTTTTCTTTCCCATAGACCATGGGAAAGAATAATCCACGTGACGAGCGCCAGAATTGAAGCAATGGCCACCAGAACGCCGCGTCCTGCAGAATATGTGGTGCTAAGCTGCCATAATGTAGGAAATACAAGGGCATAGGATCCGGTAGTGAAGGCAATGATGACAATCTTTGCGAAGGCGGGAAAGAGCTCCCATGGCCGGTTGGCATAAACCATTCCGGAAACAATCCGTATCTGGCTGCTGCCTTGCGATTTTACGGTGAACCGGACATCGATATCGGCATCATCTTCAGGGAGTTCCCTTGTTATCGGAGAAAACAACTCCAATAACCGATTGCCGAGCAGTTTTTTCGGATTTTTATTCCTCAATTCTTCATAATCCTCTTCCTGGGACTGAATATATTCTTCTGCTTCCTGTCGTTCCCTTTCAGAAGAGCCATAGTGCATTTCGTTCATCAGCTGCAGGGAAGCTTCGCGGATACGTTTGTATTTTGGCGCAAATCCGAGACCCGGCAGACTGATATATGCCGCATCTGCGTTTTTGAAGACTTCAGCAACTACTGCCTTCTCATTATTGAAGATCGGCAGGTCAGTCAGCGCAATCACGAAATCCCATTCTTGTTCAAGTTTTCTTGAACGTGAGGTTTTAAGCACTTCCCTGGAATCCGTCGTCCCTCCTGTCAGCGAATCTTCATAAAATTCGAGCTGCCATTCATATTTTTCGCTGACATAGTAACCGAGCATTTCAGGAAGCTCCCGGTTCAGCTTCTCCCTGACCTTTTTCGAAATGCCGGGTGCTGTAATAATCCCTAGAGTCTGGGTTGTGATATATATACATCTCCTTTAATTTAAATAATTTTACGGATTAACTGGAATTCCCTGTGATAAGCGGGAGGAAACATAATTCAAAAGGTAATAAATAATGCCATCTGATGTTCATGCGGACAAATCAGATGGCATTCATAAGCAATGTTAATTATATTCCCCCGTGGAATCTCAGTATGTTTCTTCATCCTCCCTCTGTTGTTGGATCATCCGATAGCGCCGCTGCTGCCGGTGACCGTAGGTACTGTTGAGTATGACTTCCTTGTCTTCAAAGGCTGCACCGATTGCACCGATGATTGTGGCGATGCTCGTCCCGATCCATGATACGAGCAGGTAGTGTCCCAAATTGGGGGAAGTGGATATATTGTATTCAACCTGTCCAGGCGGCACCAGGACGAGTACAGTAATTGAGAACATGATGAACAGGATAAAGTAATACATGATGACTGTCACAAGTAATGTCAGGAATGTTGTTGAATTATATAATTTCCTGAGGAAACTACCGTTGGAGGCCCTCTTTCTTTCCCATAAGCCATTGGACACTATCACCCATGCCACAAGTGCCAGGATGGTCAATATCGAAACCAGGATTCCACGAGTGGCCGAGTAATAGGTGCTCATCTGCCACACTGTTGGAAATATGATGGCGTAGGAGCCGGTGGTGAATGCGATGATAAGAATTTTCGTGAAGGCGGGGAAAAACGCCCATGGCCGGTTGGCATACACCATTCCCGAAAGCAGCCGGACAAGCCCGCCGATTCGTGATTTTGCAGTGAAGCGGACATCGGTGCTGCGATTGTCTTCGGGGACTTCCCGCTCGAGGGGGGAGATGCGCTCGAATATCCGTTTGCCGATCAGCTCTTCGGCGTCTTTATTTTTTAATTCACTGTACCGGTCCCCTTTTGACTGGAGCCGTTTTTCAGCTTTTTGGCGGTCGCTTTCTGTAGTGCCATAATAGATTTCATTCATCAGCTGCAGGATGGATTCACGCATACGCTTATACCTGGGCGCAAATCCGAGCGCCGGCAGGCTGAAGTGTGCTGCATTTTCCTTCCTGAATACTTCAGCGACAATCGTTTTTTTGTTATGAAAGAGCGGAAGATCGGTGACTGCAATCACAAAATCCCAGTTCTGTTCTTTTTTTCTTTTCCAAGATTCCTCAAGTACTTCCGCAGAATTAGTTGTGCCCCCGGTCAAAGCATCTTCATAAAATTCCAGTGCCCAGTCTTCCTTTTCACTGACATAGTAATTCAGCATCTCCGGCAGCTCTTCCATCAGACGTGATACATTTGTTTGAGATATGCCGGGGGCCGTGATGATCCCCAGTGTTTTGATGGTGATGTCTGTTCACCTCCTGCAGATTAAGATGAAAAATTTCGATTCATATTATTATTACACTGCAGGCTGGCAAGGTAAACATATTTTACCGTGCGGATGATACTTATTTTGTCAGACCGGCCGCTATAATATGACAGGGCTGGGAGGAAGGCGACCAGCAGATACAGATAATCATGACCGTGTATTCTTTAAAACTATTAACTACTCTGTTTAGTAGTACTCAGCGTAGACATAAACGCAGGCGGGAACAATTACGCTTGGAACGCATCGAAAACATCAAAACAGCCACAATCGAGAATCATATTGTGCCGGATCGGGTTTATAAACAATTTAAACCCTTCTTCAGTGATGCCCAATTAACCGCCCTCTATAAAACCGCCATCAATAGCCTGAAAACATTTGATCTCGATGCAGAACAACAGTTAGACGCCATCATATATGGCATGGAATCACTCGTAAAAGCAATGAAACGCTATCATAAAAACGCAGGGGAACCGGTATACAATAATCATGCTTACTTGAATCGCACACTGTTTCATAATTGGATTTAATGCAGAGTTCTATGACGATGTCTATGCCTACACAGACGCAGAAAGTTTTAGAAAAAGTATTTCTTAACCACAGAATCCATTGATCTAGAACACAGGAACCCACGTCACCAGATCTACAAATTAGAATTTTAGTCTTCAATATAATAAACAATAAGGTGATTAAATGTTGCAATTGATTATCTCTACACTACTTTTAGGCTTATCTTTAGGTTTGTTAGTTGTGTATCTAGTACAAGGCGAAGAGAAATTTAAAAAAATTAATTTTTTCACAATTTTATTTGTGATACTAGCACTTTCAAACTTTATAGTTAATATTACTTCTTAATTCGGCAGTTCAAGTTTTTGGCACTTAACAAAAGATTCCTAGTAAAAAATATCTATTCCAGTTTCCTTTTGGTGTGAACCAACGGCATCCCTAAAAACCCAAAAGCTGTCGGTAGGCTTCTTTGATACCTCACGGTATCTGTCTACCGGCTTTTTAGTTTATTCAGGGTTGCTTTTCCCACCAAAAGTTTTCTCGGTATAAATGGATCTCCACTGTTTTTCAAGCGCAGGCGAAGGAAAATAACACAGAAACGTCGTTTACGGCGTATAAGTGCACCCTCAAGGATTATCCTGCCCCAACGGAGTTTGGTAGTCCAGAGACTTCCTGGGTATGTGTTTCCGTCTGACGGGCGCGGCCAATCTGCTTTGAAATCTTTGAGGCAGGGGTGTGTTGGTGGAAATCGGTCATTCGTGATCACTCCTATGATTTCTTTAGTCGGAAAACCATTTTGAGTGTATCACGAGTGGCCCTTTCTATGTGTCTAGCTTAATTTTACAATCGGCGATATCAATACCGTTTTTCCTTCAGCAGCAACGTCAGACCGAACCCGGCAAATGCCAGTGCCGCCATAATGGCCAGCGCATAGCTGGTGCCTGTATACATACTCTCTTCAGGGGGCGCATCCATCGCGGCGACTGTAATGCTGATGATGGATGTGAGTACGATGATCCCAAATGCCATGGCAAACTGACGGACTGTGTTGACGATGGCAGAGCCGTGGGGGATGTCGATGTCGGCCACTTCTGACATGCTGACTGTGACGAGCGGCATGAGGGTGAGTCCGAACCCGCTCATGAACAGGCAGAAATGCACCATGATCCAGTAGGGGGAATCGTTGATGCCGACCGTATTAAGCAGTATCAATGATACTGTTGTCAATACGAAGCCGATGATCGCAATCCGCTTGCCGCCATACCGGTCATACAGACTGCCTGAGATGAAGGTAATAATGGACAGGATGACCGTCCCCGGGACAAGCAGGAATCCGGAAAGGAATGCGCTGGTCCCCAGCGCATTCTGGGCGAACATCGGCAGAATCGTCTCTGTGGATAGCAGAAGCATCATGTTGATGAATATCAGGATGATTGCCAGGCTGAATGTCCGGTTCCTGAACAGATTTAAATTGAGCACTGGTGTCGGGATATCAAACTGTCTGCGTATGAAGAATAGGACGCCTGCGATTCCCAATACAATCGGAATGATAGTCACCGGGCTCAGAAGGCCATAAACACTGATATTGCTGAGACCAAAGATGAAAAATGAAAAGCCGATGGCGGACAGAATTACAGAATGCAGATCCAGCTTTGTTTGTTGTTTCTCGAGGACATTCTTCATGAGAAATATGGCAAGTATGAATGTAATGATGATAAAGGGCAGCAACACCCAGTGCAGCGACCGCCAATCGAGATAGTCGATGACAATGCCTGAAAGGGAAGGCGCAGTAGCGGGGGCAACATTTGTAACCGCGCCGAGCAGTCCCATCGCAAAACCTCTCCGATGATAAGGGAAGACGATTAACAGTATCGACTGTACCAGGGGCAGGATGATTCCTGCCCCGATGGCCTGAATGACCCGCGAGAGTATTAGGACACTGAAGTTCGGCGACCAGCCCCCGATGATCGTGCCGGCCAGCAGACAGGTGACCGCGAAAATAACGAGTGTTTTGGAAGAAAATGTTGTCGAGAGATAGCCGGACATCGGGATGAATATGATAGTGGTAAGTATGAAAGCGGTCGTCAGCCACTGAACCTGTGTGGCATTAATATTAAATTCCTCCATGATTGTCGGAAATGCTGTAATCAGAAGGAATTGGTTGAAGGTCAGTAAAAATGCTGCAGAAAGAACTACAGCAACTACCCCTTTACTCTGTATTCTATCTTGTTTCATCCACAACACCTGCCTCTCCGATGAAAGTACATCTATTGTTACATATTGCACATGCCCGGTCAAAGCAGCCCGTAAATAATATGAATGTTTTACATTTATATTATTTGGGTAAGCAAAATTAAAAGGGGGAAAGATAGGGAACAAGGAGGTTTTTGATGGTGGATGGCATTATTATTGCACTAATCATTGGACTTTCGATTATTATGAGTTATATTATCAAAGAAGACATTGATCACAAAAGAAATAATGGCAATTATTAATTTAATATAGATGTATGAACGCGCTGGATGCAGTGATCACCTGTTCCAGGGCGTTCTTTTGACTATTGTTTGATAAGTTTCTCAGATAATGGTTTGACGCCTAGGCTTTGGACGACAAGCGAAATCAATACCGCTGCGAAGGACAGGGAGATGATCATATCAGCACCTCCGGAATTCTGTGAATAAAGACTTAGTATCAAGAACACGGACATAGAGCCCTTTAAGCCGGACCACGAAATGATGAGGGATTCCCGCCAGCTGATATTCTGCCGCCAGTTCGGGAAAATCTGAGTGCTGCCTGTGATGATGATGAAACGAATGATCAGCGACAGGGCAAATATGACGAAAGCGAATCCCCACGCACCGAATAATAATGAATCCGCGGATTGGATACCGATCAGAAGGAACAGCAGGGACAGGATACTCGGTTCGACGATTTCCCAGAAACCATCGAGTGCATCCCTGAAGTGTTTTTCCTTGATTGTTCTGCCATATTCAAAGGACAGTACGATGCCGGCGAATACAGTTGCAAGCACGCCGGATGCCCCGATAAATTCCGTGAGATTAAACCCGCCGTAGGCCACTATGATACTTAGCATGACCTGGTAAGTACGATTGTGGGTAAAATGGATTACTTTACTCGTCAGCCAGCCGAATGCAACTCCTAGAGCGATGCCGCCGAGGGAGACGAGCAGAAATTCACCAAAGAATGAGGCAGCGTTGAATGAGTGTCCGCCTGTCATCATACTAGCCAAAGTCGTGTAAATGACAATACTGGTGCCATCGTTGATCATAGATTCCCCTTCAACCACTTCTGCAATCTTCTCATTGCCCGAAGCTTTCTTAATAATAGACACGACAGAAGCCGGATCCGTCGGTGTGAGTATCGCTGCAATGAGCAGTGATTCGATAAACGACAGTGATATAAACAGACCGCTTAATGCGTAAATGGCAGCACCGAGCAGCCCCACGGTCAGCATGATGCCGACAGTCGCCAGGAACATGATGATACCTGCATTTTTCCTGAAGCCGGCTGGCGGAAACTGGTAAGCAGAAGTGAACAGCAGCCCTGGCAGGAAGATATGAAATATCATGCTGCCGGTCACTTCAATGGAATCGAAATAAGGGATGAAAGACAGCCCGATGCCAATCAGCACAAGTACCATAGGAACGGGGAAATTTCCTTTTTTATGGTCAATCGTAAAGATGATATAACCGATAAGTAAGAGCAGGATGATCTGTGAACTCAACAATGCTTCCATCCCCTTTTCAACGTTTACTTGCCTGCTGTATAAAATACCCTGGATTAAGACGGATTAATCAGGGGGACCATTACTTACTCCAGATTGCATTGTTCTGGACGAATGCTTTCATATTTCTACTGATCTTCCATCTTCAACGGTTCCATGCAGTGGCTGATATCATCCCACTCTAAATAATCATATGATTTTCTGAACGATGCATCGAAAAACTGTTTTACATTGCCGGTTTCATTCTGCTTAACATCATTTTTGATTTTGTACAGATATTCTGCCATGTCTGAATCGAAGTAACTGCCGCGCGGGAATGAATCATCCACTGCCAATTTATGGTCTTCAACGAAGGGGTAAGGGAGTGCGAAAAAGGCAGGGTGCTCAAATTTGTCGTCACCGAGCCAGAAACCAAACTCTATCATATGTTCGTCAAATGCAGCCCGTTCAATGACCATATTGTCATTGGGGAATGGTTCGAATTTGTCATATAAAAGGATACATGACACATCAAAGGTGCCCCAGAACAGGCCAGGGTGGACTTTTCTTTTACGCATCGGGGCAATGAATTGTTTTTCGGCGTTCCATGCGAACTGAAACCATTGGAGAATTTCTTTGGCAGCATTGCTGTCATAATAGTGGTTGGCGGTATCGTCTTCAAATGGTGTTTTTGATTCCATTTCCTGAGGCATGGTGTTGATGGAGATATCGAAACCTGAAGTAATGATCGTACTGAATAATTCTGAATAGTATTGGCTGATGGGCTTTCCGCCAGCCAGTTTGACCATGCGGTCGTTCTCCTCGGTTTTAACGATGATCTGGTCTTTGATCAGATCGGCCTCGATTTCGAAACAGGCGCCATCATATTCCAACAGCCCGGTAGTAAAACCGCGTGGGGTAATATCGAGTATCACATGGGCCCATTGGGGTTCCTGCGGCGCATATTCGAGTTTAATCTTGCCCAGCATCTGGGCAATCAGCTGGAGCGTGGTAATTTCTTCCTTATGTTCAGAGTAGAAACCCATTGTTATCACCTCTTATGGATATATTACCCTTGAGAAGAAAAAATATGCTCAAATAAAAGAGGACTGCTTGTCACAGTCCCTTTGTGTGGTTCACTCATCACCAATCGCATTGATCGAGCTTTTCGCCAGCCCGATGATCACCATATCGTCCATTGGCGGGTTATGCAGCCCTGCACGGACATTACGATAGTAACGCTGCAATTCATTATCTTCCGACAAACTTTTAGCACCGACAACACGCATCGCAAGATCGACGATTTCCACTGACTTATTGACCACGGATGTTTTTACGGCGCCAAGCTCACTGCCCATCTGCATACGTGCTTCATCTGAAGCTTCATCCCATTTGCGGGCAATTGAATACATAAAGTGTTCCGCTTCAAGCAGGTACATTTCTATACGACCAAGTTTCTCCTGGACATTTGGCAGCTCTGAAAGGGTCCCTTCAATGCTGTTTGGGGAGTAGCTTTTTGCAAATTTCACTGCCGTATCCTGGGCTGCCCGGGCAATACCGATATATGTGGCAGGGACATGCAGCAGCCAGCCGGCGGGTGATTTTTTGCCTGGTGTTCTGTAACCGACGAGATCTTCCCCGCTGACACGCACATCTTTCAATATTAAATCATGACTGCCTGTCGCCCGCATCGCAATGGAGTTCCATGTCTCATCAATGCTGACGCCCTCAAGTTCAGTGTCGACGAGGAAATCCCCGACTTCTCCGGAGTCATCAATTGTTGCGCTGACGACTGCGTATTTAAGCGCCGGTAATAAGGTGCCAAATGTTTTACGTCCGTTGATTATATAATCATCACCGTCTTTGTACGCCGCTGTTTCAGGTTTGCCACCGCGTGTCGGGCTTCCTGTCGCCGGCTCAGTGGCAAGGTTATTGATCAGTGCGCCATTATGAATCGCCTCGTCAGTGACCCGTTGATAAACTGCTTCATCCCAAGATTTCTTTTCGCCCAGATCCATGATGATGCCCATATGCCAGCCGATTGCCAGCGCTGTGGAACCATCGTACCTGGCGATGGTTTCCTGGTGGCGGAGAAACTCTTCAAGTGAAATGCCGTCCCCGCCATATTCTTTCGGAATTGAGAATCGGGTAAATCCAATTTCCCTTAATGCATCAATATTCTCCGTCGGAAATGTGATGTTCTCATCATGTTCCCTTGCAGTTTCCTTGAAGGATTTTGCTGTATTTTCCACTGATTTTATACGTGCAGCGACATCCTTATCTTTCTCGATTCCCATTAATCATACACCATCCTAAAACATATCTTTATCGTATGGATTGCACTCTATTATTTCATTTTTTTATATTCCTTTCAAGTATACACTTTTTTAATTCCTATTTGACAACTATGAAATAAAGACTATAATATTCATAACAATTTATTTTAAGAAATTTATGATTAAGGCGGGGTGTATCGCGTTGCTCAATATAGAGAATCTTTTACTCAGATTAGGCGGCAATGACATTTTAAAAAATATTGATTTGAGTGTTGAGAGCGGAGAGGTGGTCAGCCTGATCGGTCCCAGCGGGACGGGTAAAACGAGCTTGCTGCGCTGCATCAACCTGCTTGAAGCACCTTATGCAGGCAGAATGACTTTTGAAAATGATACATATGATTTCAGTAAAATATCACAGCGCGACAAACTCAGGTTACGGCGTCAAACGGCCATGGTGTTCCAGCAGTACAACTTATTCAAAAACAAAACCGTGCTCGAAAATGTCATGGAAGCCCAGGTGTTAGTGCAGAAAAAATCAAAACAGGCAGCTTACGATGAAAGTCTGGACCAATTGGAGAAAGTGGGGTTGAGAAATAAGCTTGACTCGTATCCGGCCCGGCTTTCCGGCGGGCAGCAGCAGCGCGTTAGTATCGCAAGGGCACTGGCCGTTCATCCGTCGGTCATCCTGTTTGATGAACCGACTTCCGCACTTGATCCGGAACTGGTCGGTGAAGTATTACATACCATCAGGGATGTTGCCAAATCCGGTATGACGATCCTGCTCGTGACACATGAAATGCGTTTCGCCAAAGATATCTCAGACAGAGTGATTTTCATGGATAACGGTCAAGTTGAAGAACAGGGGACACCGGAAGATATATTCAACCGCTCACAAAATCCGCGCACGCGCCAATTCTTAAGTCAATTCTACACGCCAAATTTCGAAATATAGTGAGGTGTTCCTGTGTCACGTCTGTTCATTCGGATAATTTCGTTAGGTATTTTCGTATTGTTCCTATCGGCATGCAGCAGTCTTGCTGAATACTCGGATCCTGACGCACGTACGATAAACGTTGCAGTGCCCCAGTCTGCCCGGCCATTAAGTTACACGGGCACTGATGGCGAGATGACTGGTTATGAAGTTGAAATATTAAAAGAAGCTGACCGCCGGCTTGAAGAGTATGAATTTAACATTCAGGGCTCGGATGATGCAGCAGCTGAGATTGGTTTGGATACCGGGCAATATGACATGATCGCCCAGGGGCTGATCTTATCGCCGGAACGTGAAGCGTCGTATATCGTTCCCTCTGAAAGTAATGGACCAAGCTTGATGAGGATATATGCCACGGCAGGACTTGAAGATACAGTGAACTCACTTGAGGATCTGCAGGGACGTTCCATCGTTCCTGTAAGCCCGTCAGGCGGCGTTTTCAACATGCTGAGCAATTATAACGAAGCGAATCCTGATCATGCACTTGAGTTTGACACTTCCGGTGCAGGCGTGCCGACTTCCAGCCGGCTCCAGGAAGTGGAGTCCGGTGCTTATGATGCCCTGGTCCTGCCCTCTAATCTTGGTCAGCAGGATATCATTGATGCGGCTGAGTTAGATCTGCATGTCACCGAGCCGATCCAGATTGATCCGACCTATTTCTTAATTCATGATGCGCCGGAGAATGAAGAGTTGTCACGCCAGATCAGCGAAGTGCTCAAAGATATGAAAGCAGAGGGGTTAATGAGCGAGTTGTCGGAAGAATTTTACGGTGAAGATGTCATGAAGTATGAAGATCAGGTTGAGGAATAAGGAGGGCGACCATGAATTTTGAATATATGCTCGAAATACTGCCGAGATTTTTCTCGGTCATTCCAGTCACTGCACTTATCATCGCAGTATCCTTCATTGCTGGGTTGTTACTCAGCGTTGGTGTGACAATCATCAGAGTGAAAAAGATTCCTGTCTTCAACCGTTTAATGGATATCTATTTGTCATTCACCCGCAGTGCACCGATATTGCTGCAGCTTTTTATATTCTACTTTGGTATCCCGGTGCTGCTTCAGGCATTCGGCATCGCAGTTACTAATGTGGAGCCAATTGTTGCCGCAATCGCCTGCCTGGTTTTCTATAACGGGGCGTTCATGTCTGAAATACTGCGCCCTGCGTATCTGGCTATCGATAAAGGACAGTTTGAAGCGGCGGACAGTCTCGGTTATACCGGTTGGCAGAAGTTCAGCCGGATTACCATGCCGCAGCTCATACCAATCGCACTGCCCGGGATGACGAATGCAATGATTCATCTCATCCATGATTCATCATTGATTTTTGCGATTGGCGTTGTGGATATTATGGGTCTGGCCAACATCATCGGTTCAGAAACTTATGGGCTCTACCAGGTCGAAGTCTTCCTGACAGTGGCTGTCATTTACTGGGTGATTTCATTAATTTTTGAACAGCTCGTGAAACTGTTCGATAAGCGTCGCCGAAAAGTACTGAAGTTCGAAGGCTATACATCAAGTGAGGGGGCCGGCTAATGTTCGATATCAGCGTAGTTTTCGAAAGTATTGTTGAAATCATAAAAGTCGTCCCGTTCACTCTGTTCATGGCATTTTTAATTCTAATATTTTCTTTGATCTTAGGGTCGTTCATTGCCTGGCTGGAGAGTAAATACATCCCAGTGATTCATCAAATATTGATCGTCATCAAGTCATTTATACGCGGTACGCCTAATGTGGTACTGCTGTTTTTGATATATTACTCATTCCCTTTTGTTGTGGCAGAAGCGCTCTCCTATATCGGTATTGAACTTAACCCTTACAGTTTGAACCCTGTGGTTGTAGTGATTGTCACTTTCAGTGTATGTTATGCAGCATTCCAGTCTGAAATTATTAAAGGGGCACTGCACGCATTGGATAAACACCAGGTAGAAGCTTCACAATCATTGGGTTACAGTCAGTGGCAGACATTGCGTAAAGTGATCATTCCTCAGGTAATGGCCGAAGCATTGCCGGATACGATGAACACATTACTGTTAATCATCAAAGCTTTATCACTCGCATTCCTGGTGACCGTCGTAGACATCTTCGCACAGGCGAACCTCGTCGGCGCAATGACATTCAGTTATCTTGAAGCGTTCACCGCAGCCGCATTAATCTATTGGGTTTTGGGCGGCGCCATTACTTATGCGACGAAAAAAGTCGAAAATCATTTGAATCGCGGGTATGTATAGAAAATGATCTGGGATATGATCCCGGCTAAAAATGAAACCCGCCGGGTCAGAACTTTTCTGAGCTGGCAGGTTTTTATAATTTTCGTACTTTTTAACAACAAAATGCTCTAAATAATAAATTGAATTCAAATTTTTGGTTTGCACCTCACATATTTATGAGGTGTTTTTTTTATGAATTAATCCCCTGGTTTTCTTTAATCTGCACAAAAAGGAAAATTAATTTTGTAATCGCTTTATATTATCATTGAAATACACATAAGTATTAGATTAATTACAGGAGGTCCTGCTCATGGGAAATTGGCTGGATATTGAAGATAAAGTTGTTGTAGTTACTGGGGGTAGTTCTGGGATTGGCAGACAGATTGTGAAATCACTGCTGGAAAATGGTTCTATTGTTTATAATGCAGATATGAAAGATAATCCGATTGATCATACAGATTATAATTATCTGAAAACAGATGTTACCAGTGAAACTGAAGTAATGGTATCTGTTGAAAAAATTATCTCAGAACAAAATAAGATCGATGTCTTAGTAAATAATGCCGGTATTAATCTTCCACGGATGCTGGTTGATCAAAAGAATGAAAAACCTGAATATGAAATTAATGTTAATGATTTAGACTTAATGCTCAATGTTAATTTAAAAGGGCCTGTGTTATTCAGCAGAGAAGTGTCCAGACAATTTATAAAACAAAATTCAGGTGTAATCATCAATATTTCCAGTGAAGCTGGTCAGGAAGGTTCACAAGGTCAGAGTATCTATTCCGCTACCAAAGCTGCACTCATTGGATTTACGAGAAGCTGGGCTAAGGAACTGGGCAAGCATAATATAAGAGTAACAGCTATAGCGCCGGGGATATTGGAAGAAACCGGGTTAAGAACGTCTCAATATGAAGAAGCGTTGGCTTATACCAGAAATACCACTATTGAAGGATTGAATAGTGATTATTCCAAATCGATACCTATTGGAAGAATTGGCGAGTTGGATGAAATTGCTGATCTTGTATGTTATCTAAGTTCTGAAAAATCCAGTTATATTACAGGTACAACGATTAATATTTCCGGAGGTAAATCCAAAGGTTAATTGTATAGTAGAATTCGTAAAAGGAGAGTGTTTCTATGTTAAACAAAAATCATATAAAGATAATAGATATGCTCCTTTTCGAAAATATATCTACTAAGGAATTGTCGCATTATATAAATATTTCAGAGAGAACGTTATCAAACTATATTAATCAAATTAATGAATCTTTTTCA
The DNA here is from genome assembly GCF_000385175.1 of Salinicoccus albus DSM 19776. GTDB lineage: Bacteria > Bacillota > Bacilli > Staphylococcales > Salinicoccaceae > Salinicoccus > Salinicoccus albus. The sequence continues at coordinate 120,582 of NZ_ARQJ01000028.1, forward strand.
GATAAATTGAGTATCGTCAAGGTTCATGGCTTTTACAATGTTTTAATATTTGATGAAAAAGGTTTAAGGGACAAACTACAAATCCTTCGTGATGAAATTGATGAAGAGGAAGAAGTGGGTGATAAAAGAGCAGAGCAGGCATTTCAAATGTTAATCAAGAATTCTGTAAGCACTATAGATGAACTGGCAGATCAATTATTCTTAAGCAAAAGTGTAATTAACAATATTTTAAATGAAGTTAAGAAAACAGTCGAACAATATAATATTGTGATTGAAGGGAGGCCGAATGTTGGGCTTGTGGTAAAGGGCAGTGAATATAAAATTAGGAAAGTTCTTACAGAATGCTTTTATATTCACTATGAAGAAACTGCTCTGCCTGAGCATCTCCTTGAGCATCTTAAGAAACTTAAAGAGCAGTATAAGCTGGAAGATGAAGCATATTCGAGAGTGATAGTATCTATAAAAGTGACTTTGGACAGGTTGAACCATGGAAACTATATTGATGAACATTTAAATATAGATGATCAGGTATTTCTATCTAATGATTATCACAACTTTGAATGGTTACTGTCTTATATTGATAGGATATATGAGGTTGAAAATCCAAGGTATGAAATTTTATTGATTGTTTTACAACTTTATGGTCGTAGAGCATCAGTTATAGATGAAATTCTAGAAGAAGATGATGATTTCTTAATTCAGAAAATTATTGATAAAACGATTCATGATATCAATGATTTATTCTCAATAAAAATTAATGAAAATCTGTTCAGCAAAGATATACGACTTCATATAAAGTACTTAATCAACAGGCTTTTGTTTGATGTGAAAATAAGTAATGAATCTGTTGGGAATGTAAGACAGAAATTCCCATTTGCATATGAATTGTCAAAAGTGCTTGCGAATAACGTTGAGGAAGAAGTTGGAGTTACTATCCCTGTCAACGAGCTCGATTTTTTATCTATTTATTTTAGTATTTTTTTAGATGAACTGGATCAAAAAATTAAAGATATAAAATCTGTAGCAATAGTTACAAATCAGGGGCTAAGCACCTCAAAAGTTATAAAAAAGAACTTGGAACAAATCTTAAAAGAGGAAGTTCAGATTTCAGTTCTAACTCCGAATGAAATAGATGAAGAAAGTATTCAATTATTCGATCTCATCATATCAACAAAAAAAGCTAATCGTCTGTTCAATAAGGTTATATATATAGAAGATATTTTGGATAAACAGCAATTACAACTCAAAATTGAACAATTCCTCATATATAAAGATGTAAGCAATATCAAATTATTCAACCAAAGTATCCTTTTCGATACCTTGTCAGAAAAAGATGTTTATCATTTTAACAGCAAAAATAACTACTTTGATATTATTGAGTACCTTGCCAATGACTTAGTTGAAGAAGAGAGGGTTCAACCAGCATTCCCTGAAGAAGTGATCCAGAAAGAGAAGTTCCAAGTAAACATTAATAATACTTTGGGGTTTCCCCATACATCTCATGTAAAAAGTGGGATTCAAGTCAAATTGGCAATTATAAAAGGGCCTCTGGATGACTATAAAGATGTCAAATTAATCATTCTTATGGCAATACCAGAAAAAAATTTGAATGAAGGAATACTAATACGCTTGTACGAAGAAATTTTGACTTTAGCTAATAGTAACTATCTGATGAAGCAGGTTAATCAGGACACAGGATTCAGAGAGTTAGCTTATTTACTAAATCAGGAAATGAGGAAATCTTAATGTTTATAATCATGTTGATTATTATTTTGGCAGTCGGTTTTGCTGTTCAATATTTCCTGGGCATGATTCAGATCAGAAATTTCACCAAAAATTATACTGAATTAAGACAAAACGGAAAAGTTGTAATTGGTAGAAAACCATCGATATTTCAATCGGGTACACTGGTTCTTATGCAGATTGATCAAAGAAATAGGATTGAAAAAGTCAGATATATGCAAGGGGTAACTGTTTTCAGCAAAGTTAAAAAACTTAATGGCTTAGCCGGGAAGAGAGTTGACAAGTTAGATACAGAAGACCTTGAAAAATTCAACAGGCTGTTAAAAAATGCGATTTTGGATGGTAAAAGAACATTCAACATCATTCAAAGTGGAGGAGAAGTAGAAAAAATACCTTCACCCATGATGAAAGCTGTAAATAGAGTAAATAGCATGTTGAATAACAAAGGAGGAAAAGCAAATGGATAACATAGTGAGTTTGGCAGAGGGCTTTATCAATTTGTTTCAGGAAGGAGCAGATGTATTTATAGAATGGATGGGGACTATAGTCCCTCTAGTTCTTATGCTGCTTATAGCTATGAATACAATTATTCAATTGATTGGAGAGAATCGTATAAATACGATTGCCCAGAAATCGTCCTCTAATCCACTATTAAGATATATGGTGCTGCCTTTCCTAGGTGCATTTATGCTCGCGAACCCGATGGTTCATTCTCTAGGAAGATTTATGCCAGAAAAATATAAACCAAGTTATTTTGCTTCAGCAGCTCAGTTTGCCCATACCAGTAATGGAATATTCCCACATATAAATCCCGCAGAATTATTCATATATTTAGGTATAGCAAGTGGAATTCAGCAGTTGGGACTGCCTATGACTGACCTAGCAGTCAGATATCTGTTAGTTGGACTTGTGATGAACTTTATAGGTGGTTGGATCACTGACTTGACAACAAGTTATGTTGAGAGACAACAGGGTGTTAAATTAAGCAAGAAAGTCAAACTAGATAATTGAGGTGGATAAAATGGCTGGAAAAGTAAAAATAGTTAAGGGATCTGGCGGTTTTGGCGGTCCTCTTACATTAGGCATAGAAGGAAAAAAAGATAAAGTAATGTATGTCACTGGTGGACACAGACCAGAAATAGTGGATAGAATATGTGAACTTACAGGTGCTACTGCTGTTGATGGATTCGAGACCTCGGTGCCTGAAGATGAAATCATGGCGGCTGTGATTGATTGTGGGGGGACGCTTCGCTGCGGTATATATCCTAAGAAGGGGATACCTACCATCAATATTATGTCTACAGGTCAAAGCGGACCATTGCGACAATATATTACCGAAGATATCTATGTGTCAAACGTGGGTGTTAATCAGGTCAGTCCAGTAGATGAGAGTGATATAAGTACAAACAGGACTGATGAAGCAGATCGAGAAGCAGAGACAGTATACACTAAAGATAAGAAAATCATGGAAACACGTTCTGAACAAGAGAATAAAAGTTTACTGACAAAAATTGGTCTCGGTGCAGGAAAAGTTATTAATACATTCTATCAAGCTTCGAGAGATGCGGTACAAACTATGCTTCATACAGTTATTCCATTTATGGGCTTTGTTGCTTTATTAATTGGTATGATTCAAGGGTCAGGAGTTGGAGATGCATTTGCGAATATAATGTCTCCACTAGCAGGAAATGTTTGGGGACTGATGATAATAGGATTCATATGTTCTTTACCATTTCTCAGTCCCTTACTTGGTCCGGGCGGAGTAATTGGACAAGTTTTAGGTTCTCTTATTGGTGTTGAAATCGGTCAGGGTAATATTCCTCCGAATCTGGCATTACCAGCTCTATTTGCGATTAACACTCAAAATGCAGCAGACTTTATACCCGTCGGCTTAGGATTAGCTGAAGCAGAAACTGAAACCATTGAAGTGGGTGTCCCTTCAGTACTTTATTCCAGATTCTTAAATGGAGTACCAAGAGTTTTTGTGGCGTGGCTGGCGAGTTTCGGATTGTATGAATAATAAATATAAGGAGAGGAATCTAATGATATACCAAACAAAAGTAAAAAAAGTAGGAACTGAAGCAGAAGCGTTCGAAGAGGAAAAAATGATAGTCTTATTTGGAGATAATGCTCCAGAAGAGCTTGTGGATTTTTGTTATATCATAAATATAGAAAATGTAAATTCAGATGTTACAGAAGAAAATAGATTAATGGTCGATGAGGATGAATTTAAAATTACAAAAGTTGGTTCGGCAGTAAAAAAGAATTTAAATGATCTGGGTCATATCACTTTAAAATTTGATGGGAGCGAAACCGCGGAACAATCAGGTACGCTTTACCTAGAGGATAAAAAGTTACCTCAGATAAATGAAGGAACTGAAATCACCATTAAATAACAAAATTTGAACTGCTCCATTATAAAGGCAGTGGAGCGTTTTTATACGTAAGGTTATACTCCGTTATGTATGCGAACTGAATTCGTTGAATATTATATATATGTATACTTGGGGGGAGATAGATGGGAGCAGGTGTTATACTTGATTTTGACGGCACCATTATTGACAGTGAATTAAATTTGTTTAATACGATAAATAAACATTTAATTTCTGCAGGCCATGATTTTATGGATATGGAATTTTATAAAAATTCTATTGGAACAGAATCCCAGGAAGTTGATAATTATATAATAGAAAGACTCGGCTCAGGAGCGCCTGCATTTATTAATGCAGAACATAAGAAAACATGTAAGAACTTGGAGTGTAATGATCATATAATAAAATTGATTAATTATTGTGCAAAACAGGGTATACAAATGTCAGTGGCAACGAGCAGTGTTGCTGCAGACATTATACCTGTGTTGAAAAACTTAGGCATCTATGAAAATTTTGTCAGTGTGAGAGGCAAAGAGCACGTTGATCGTGTCAAGCCTGATCCAGCCCTTTATCAGCTGGCAATTGAGGACTTAGGTTTAACTCCATCTCAAATATTTGCAGTGGAGGATACTGTGAATGGTGCCATTGCTGCAGAACTTTCAGGGGTAAATGTTATTGTTTTGACTAATGAAATGACAAGAGACTTAGATTTTAACAGTGTGAACTATCATTCTAAAGATATAAACTTCGATGAACTAGTAATAGCTATTGAAACAATATACTATAAAAATATATGATTGTTTTTTAAATTTCTACTTCCAGCAACTATACACCGGGTTTGATATTCTGTTAAAAACTATCGGGAACTTCGGTTTTATTTACAACACCGCATGTCTTGTATACCCTTTAACTAAAGAATTTTAAGAGGGTGGGCGACAGGAAATGAGTTGGATTCAACTGAGTGATGGAAAGTCAATACAAATCATTGAGAAATTGCGTGCATACAGTGATGATGAGGTTTACTTTAAAGTCGGACTGGAAGACAGGAAGATTAAAATCATATCAGAAGATGAACTTAACAATTTAAAGGAAAAAGATCAGCAAGGCTTTTCAGAAGCACAAAAACTTGCGCTTTTTCATGATTATTTCCGTGGCCGTCCGGACGTATATGCGACCAAATATTATAATAAGAAAGGTAAGCCCGGTTTTAGTCCTCATGGTGATTTTGATTGGGAAGAAGTGGATGATAAATTTTCGAAAGGTACCAAATGGCAAAAAAATATGATTTCCTATTATCCATATCGACTGGAAACCATTAAAAAACATATCATGGGTAAGGAAAAGGATTTTAAGTATGGTGCAGGTATATACCCGATGTTGAAGGATGATACATGTTATCTTCTGGTTATGGATTTTGATAAGAAAAATGCTGAAAAGGAAGCGAGAGCTTTATCTCAAACTGCGAAGAATCATGGTATTTCGTATTTAATAGAGCGCTCACAATCAGGGGAAGGTATACATTTATGGTTTTTCTTTGATGTACCTGTCAGCGCCAGACTGGCCAGACAGATGGGAAGTGCACTGATTTCTGGGGCGATGTTGGAAAGTGAATATATAAAATTTAGCACCTTTGATCGTATGATCCCAATGCAGGATACATTGCCACAAAACAGCTTTGGCAATTTGATCGCATTGCCGTTACGATGGGAAAAAGTTAAAGAGAAAAAAACAGTCTTTTTAGATGAAAATTTTACTGTTGTTAATGACCAATGGAGACATCTGTCTCAAATTAAGAAAATCTCTAAAAATGAACTTGTAGCACAAATTGATAAGCTGAAGAATACTACTGATTTTCCTAATATTAATTCCAACAAAATAGAAGGACTGGTTGCTCAACTGGGCGGAGAGCTCATGGTGGATAAAACAAGTATTTCACGTAATGACTGCCTTCAATTGGAACATTTGGCTACATTCGGCAACCCGGATTTTATCAAACTTCAAAAAATGAGGGCGACCACGTGGAACACACCAAGGTATATTACCGGTGCAACTGAAGACGATCATCACCTATATTTACCCAGGGGGATTTACGATGAAGTGATTGCTCTGGCAGAAGATGCAGAAGTGAATGATGAATTAAATGATGGTGAGCAAATAGACGTTGGGTTTAAAGGTGAATTAAGAGATGACCAGCAAAAAGCTGTAAATACTATGATGAAGCATTCAATAGGAATTTTAAGTGCCTCTACCGGTTTCGGTAAGACTGTCGTAACTGCAAATGTTATTTCCGAACGACAACTCAGTACTTTGATTATAGTGAATAGTAAAGTATTGGCAAGGCAATGGAAAGAGCAGTTGAATGAATTTTTGGATATTCATTCAGAACCGATGGTGGAATATACTCCAACGGGACGCATAAAGAAAAAAGACAAAATCGGTGAGATACATAGCACAAAGACAAATCAATCAAAAATAATTGATATTGCATTATTTCAGACTTTAGCCAATCGTGATGATTTTAGGGAGTTTATTAGAGACTATGGTATGGTTATTGTCGATGAAGCCCATCATATCGCAGCTCAAAGTTTTGAATTTGTGATTAAACAGGTGGCTAGCAGATACTTGTATGGCCTGAGTGCAACTCCGGAAAGAAAGGATGGATATACTCCGTTAATCGGTATGCGGCTCGGTGATGTGATTTATGAACATCAGGAAACTCAAGCAGATACAGTTATGCTTCCACAATATTTCTATCCCAGGTTTACGAATTACGCTGAATTTGCAAAAGAGTTGTCCTATACAGAGCATATTGAAGCACTATTGAATGACAGAGAAAGAAATGAGCAAATTCTAGAGGATATAGTTGAAAACGTGACACTAGGCCGAACTTGTATTGTGCTTACAGAGAGAATTGAGCACGTACAGATTCTAAAAGAATTATTGATAGAAAATGATGTTAAACAATCGGTTTTTGTGGTCACTGGGAAGGAAGGGCAGAAAGTTAATCAGAAAAACATTGAGGTCATGAAGGAATTTGATCAGCCCTATATATTATTGGCTACCGGGAAATATATTGGGGAGGGTTTTGATCTTCATCAACTGGACACGATATTTTTAACACTTCCGATATCATGGAAAGGCAGACTCCGACAATATCTTGGTAGATTACAGAGAGACGTTGCCAATAAAGATGAGTTGAGAGTTTATGACTATATAGACTTAGGTATCTCTATGTTTGCGAATATGTATCAAAAACGTTTCAGAGAGTATAAGAAACTGCGATATAAAATGGCTGAAGACGGTAAAACTAAAGCGTTAGAAGCGGGTTTATATGAATCAAACACTTATTATAGTGATCTGGAAAAGGATTTGAAGCAGTGTAATTCAATTGTTGCAGGTGTTCCCGCTTTATCTGCAGGATTGGTTAAAGTAATGCTTGAAAACGCTTCTGAAGGTAAGAGTTTGAAAGTGATCACAAAACAGGCGACTGCTAGAAACGGTAGAGTTCATCAACGTCAAAAGGAACATGTAGAAGCTCTTCAGCGTGGAAATATAACAGTGAATGAGGCAGAGAAAATTTCACAATCATTCATCATATTGGATAATGAAATCGCCTGGTATGGCAACATCAATTTTTATGGATATGTCAATGCTGGTTCGACTGCAATAAGATTTAGAAATTCAAAATTGGTTGACCAAATAGTGAATCAATACAGGAAATAAATAATGTAAACCGGTATGACGGTCAACATTTTCCGTTGCAGTAATCGGACAAACTGCTAAAAATTTTCCTTGATTGAATAGCTTCGGAGATCATACAATACCAGGTCTATGTCCTGATTGTGGGGTAAAATTCAAATAAACTAACTCCTTTTTCTGGAATCTGTATTATCAAAGTTCATCCCTTACGGCTGTGTCCCCAGTCAATTTCTTCATGTTGGTTTTCTTTCGTTATACCTGCCATTAACTCTTCCAATGCTGGGTCAGTGCTAACGGGTTTTAATATAATGCTTTTACCGTCTTCAATGACTTCTAATTCAGTATCATTTTTAATTTCCAATTTTTCTGCGATCTTTTTTGGTATACGTATACCAATGCTGTTTCCACAGTTTTGTGCAATGATCGTCATGTGCTTCCCCCCTCGTATTTTACGTGCATTATTACAATTCCCCCTGGGAATATTTGAGTACATACTCAGGGGGATATACAGTCCTCTTGAACTTTTACGGTTCTAATCCATCGTCACAATCAATCTTGCAACTTCTCCCCGGTCCAGCCGGTCAAAACCTTCGTTGATATCTTCCAGCGATAATGTTCCGGAGAGCAGGGCATCAACATCCAAGCGGCCCTGCTTATATAGATCCACAAATTTCGGGATGTCTCTTGAGGGTACACAACTGCCGACATAAGACCCTTTGACCGTGCGTTCTTCTGCAGCTAATGTCACATGCGGGATAGAGAATTTATGATCCGGGTCGGGCAGGCCTGTAGTCACAGTGGAGCCGCCGCGTTTCGTGATTTTATAAGCAACATCCATAGCGGGGGTGGCGCCTGCTGTTTCGAAGGCGAAATCGACACCGCCATCGATCAATGCCTTGACCTGCGCCTCAACATCATCAGCTGACGAATCGAATGTTGCTGTTGCTCCAAGTTTTTCAGCTAATTCGAATTTATCCTGATTGATATCAAGCGCAATGATCTGGCTGGCACCGGCGAGTTTCGCGCCGAGAATAGCGCTCAGCCCAATGCCGCCGAGACCGACGACAGCGACTGTACTGCCGGAACGGATTTCCGCTGTATTGATCACCGCGCCGATGCCTGTAATGACTGCACAGCCAAAAATCGCAACATTTTCAAATGGAATTTCGTCATCCACTTTAACAATGGAATTCGTGGAGACGACGGCATAGTCCGCAAAACCTGAAACACCCAGATGGTGGTTGATGGTTTCATCATTGCCTTTGAAGCGTCTGCCGCCTTCAAGCATCTCTCCTCTGGAGTTTGAAGCTGCGCCGTTTTCACACAAGGCCGGGCGACCCTCCCGGCACGGGATACAGTGTCCGCAGCTCGGGATGAATACACAGACGACATGGTCTCCTTCCTTAAAATCTTCAACACCCGGTCCAATTTCAACAACTTCTCCAGCCGCTTCGTGTCCCAACGCCATTGGCATGGGTCTCGGGCGGCTGCCATTAATCACTGATAAGTCAGAATGACAAAGACCGGCAGCACGAATCTTGATCATCACTTCATTTTCTTTCGGTTCATCGAGTTCCACCGTTTCAATGGAAAGTGGCTGACTATCTTTGTATGGTGTGGACAATCCCATTTCATTCAACAGGGCAACACGTGTTTTCATCTTATCAATCCTCCAACGATTACTTTATTACCCAATTAGAAGTTCTCACTTTGGTACGTTTTCAAATTTTTTATCCCACGGGGCAGTTCTATTTTATCAATTCCATTATATCCCTCTTTACCCAAACCTTGAATGAGTAATTCCCTGAATTCCTCAAAGTGAGTGTGCCTGCGTCCGAATTTAGATTTTGTGAGGAATGAAAAAACAAAATCGCTGTATCGTTTAATGACGGCATAACTGCCTGGAATGTTTAAAACTCGCTATACAATCCCCTGTATTCTCAAGATTATTTCTGCTATTACTGCTGAGCCAAGGTACGTTCCTATTAAAACCAGCATCCCTATAATTAAGGTCTTCCATCCCAGTTTTGCGAAATCTGCCCAGGAGTTTCCGATGGAGATGCCTGCATAAGCTAAAATGGGGGTCGTGATTGCAAGTAAATTCACTTCGGCTGTCCAGGCATATATTGTTTCTGAGCCTGGGAAGGCAGGAACTGTGATCAAAAATCCGAGAATTCCAATGTATGCAATGCTCGGTATTTTCCAAGGCACATATGCATGGATCACCATTCCTGCCAGGACTATTAACATCAGAACGATAATTCCCGGTAATGCTGTAAGGGGCATGACTTCATAGCCTATCAGATTGCCAAGCAGTGTCAGTGCCCCAACAATTATAAGTGTCATTGTCCAATCGGTTAATTTCTCTGCCATATTTCCCATCCCCTTGGTTTTATGATTTGAATCTGATCATCAATGAATAATATTTTTCGGTCAGAGGCAAGGCGATGAATAGACTCATATACAATCCTGTGACTGAAGTGAGCAGGTTACTGGCGCCTGAGTATGCTGTGATGGTCTCACTCATTTCCGGATATAACGAAATAAGTGGTCCAAGTGAGGCTGCTGTCATGCTGCCGCTTCCAACGCCAGTGGCCATGGCAAATGACAAGGGACTAATTGGCAGGATGGACGCTAACAACCCTGATGCAAGGCCCATAAATATTGCACCGAAAATAGTGCCGAAAATGTACACTGCCATGATGCCCCTGCCTTCCGGGGATGAAATCCCATACTTCTCTGTAATGATAGCAAGGTTAGGTTCTCTGCCAATCGAGTGAGTCATACCGATAGTTTCTCTTTTTAACCCAAGAAAAACGGCGACAGGGAGCGCCACTAATATTGTGGCCAGGTTTCCGATTTCTTGTAATATCAATGCAGGCCCTGCCCTGAACAATTCAGGCAGCGCAGGGCCTGCCTCAACACCAAACTTCGCAACTAAGATGCTCACTGACATAAAAACGAGGGTTTCTGCTTTTTTTGACTGTTTCTTACTGATCAGCGGTGTGAAATATGTCCCCAGACCAATGACGACTGCATATAGCATCGGCAGCAATAATATAACACCGGGCCCGATAGGGATTTCATGTGTGCCGATCAATTCGGTAAGTATCACGATTCCTAAAACAACTAAATGGAGACGCCAGTCTTTCCATAATCCTTTCGGTTCATTACTCATTTTCCATCCCCCTTTTCATTATCTCTGTGAATGAGTTTCCATATATTCAACAGTTGCTTTTGCCAGTATTTTCGCTGCAATCAGCAGTGCTTCTTCATCAATATCGAATTCAGGGTGATGGTGTGGATAAGGATCAACTAAATTTTTGGGGCTTGCCCCGGTGAAAAAATAGGTACCCTTCACTTCTTGCAAGTAATATGAATAGTCCTCTCCGCCCATTATCGGGTCTATTTCCTTAATTTCATCGACTCCGGGTACTGTCTCAGCCATTCTCATTACAAATTCTGTTTCTTCTTTATGGTTAACTAATACGGGATAACCTTTATCGTACGTATACTCAAAATCTGAGTTGGATAGGTGAGTCGTCCCCTCGACGATACGTTTGATCTCATCTTCCATAAAGCTTCGTGTTTCTTCGTTAAGCGTGCGTACTGTGCCGGTTAACTTTGCAGAATTTGCGATGACGTTATACGGTCCTTTGGCTTCAAATGAACAGACTGATAATACTGCTGAGTCAAGCGGATCGACCCGGCGGCTGACAATCTGCTGCAAGTTATCGACCAGTTGGGACGCAATCAGGATGCTGTCTTTGGTGTGCTGCGGCATAGCCCCATGCCCACCTTTGCCTTTAATGATGATTTCGAAAGCATCCGCCGAAGCCTGTAAGGCGTCCGTCCGATAGTTGATTTCATGAAGCGGCGTCTGAGCCTGCAGATGGGTGCCAAAAATTACATCGACCCCTTTCAGGCAGCCGTCCTTAATCATTGATTTTGCGCCCCCCGGCGGCAGCTCTTCGGCATGCTGATGGATAAAAACAACTGTGCCTTTCAAATTATTTTTCATTTGGTTCAGTGCTTTCGCAACGCCGAGTAAAGTTGCGGTATGTCCATCATGGCCACAGGCATGCATCACACCATCATTGACTGACTGGAAATCCAGTCCTGTTTCTTCCTGAATGGGCAAAGCGTCAAAATCCGCACGAAGTGCAACAACAGGGCCATCCAGTTCACCTTTCAGATAAGCAACCACTCCGTTACCACCGACACCGGTCTGTACTTGATGTCCAAGTTTTTGGTGAAAATCAGCGATGTATGCGGGTGTTTCTACCTCTTCGAAAGACAGTTCCGGGTGCTTGTGCAGATGTCTCCTGATCTCAACAATTTCATCGTAAATGGCATCTAAATCAGAAAATAATTTCTCCATGTCAATCATCCCCTTAATTGATTTGAAATTCTTTAAACATAGTATATATAGTAAAATGATAGTCGTCAAAATATTCTATATATTTTGTATTGTAGCAATAAAAAACACCTCAGAAATTGGATTGAGGTGTTAAAGATTCCCTTTTATATAAACGGAGGGATTTTATATTCAGTTCAGCAAACGAATAGACTAAGGTAATGGCTCCCTGAGAACAGGGGAGTGATTAAATATTATTCCGGATATACTGCTTCCTGCGATTCGGTACTGTTTGATTCTCCCGTGCTTTTAACTGTAATATTCTGTTCTTCAGCAAGTACTCTGCAAACTTTAGGTGCCGACCAGAATGTGGTCATCATTAAGAATGCCACGGGCAATGCTGTGACGACGATGAAAGATTGCAGCGTGCTAATGCTGCCTTCACCGATGTTTAACAGTAAAATCGCGACGCCGCCCATAACGAGTGCCCAGAATACGCGCATCGTTGCGGACGGGTTGCCTTCACCGGTAATTGCCATTGAAATGGATAATGCCATAGAGTCAACAGTAGTGAGTACAAATACAATAGTAGCCACCATGAATAAGGCGCCCAGCACTGTGCTCATCGGCAGTTGTTCTGTAGTTGCAATCATCGCAGCCTGCACACCGCTGGCGTTGAGTTCTGATGAGATGACGCCAGGATTTAACAGTTCTTCAAATATGCTTGTGCCGCCCAGAACAGTAAACCAGAATGCAGTTACAATGGGTGCGATAATTGCGACTGCAACGACAATCTCACGGATTGTGCGGCCTCTGGACACCCGGGCGACCATGATCCCCATCATTGGCGCATAGCCGATGAACCATGCAAAGAAAAATACTGTCCATGCGCCGAGCCATTCTTCATCTCCCCGATGTGTATTCATCGTGAAGAAGTTTTGGACATATACCCCGAATGACTCGATGAAATGATTGAAGATGAACATGGCCGGTCCAATAATTAATACGAGCAATACCAGGCCGATGGACAAGATGATATTGTATGTGCTGAGCAGCTGAATCCCTTTATATACGCCGGTGGCAGCAGATACTGCAGCAATAATAACCACTACAGCAATAATAATTGCTTGAACAAAGAATGTATCGTCTGTGCCGAACAATGTATTAAAGCCATACCCTGCCTGCAGACCGAGAAAGCCGATGGGTCCAATTGTTCCGGCAGCGACAGCGATAATGGCAAATGAATCGATCAGTGTACCGAGTACACTTTTTCTTGCCAGTCTGTTGCCAAAGAATGGGTAAAGCAAGGACCTTGGTTTCAGCGGTGCGCCTCTGTGATAGTGGGCATACATTAAAACAATCGTGCCTAAAGTGCCAAGAATCGTCCAGGCCAGAAAGCCCCAGTCAACAAAACTTGTGGCCAGTGCGGGTACGACCGCTTCAGCCGTTCCCGCTTCTATCCCTTCACCACTGAAATGCGGAGGAACCTCCAAAAAGTGGCTGATCGGTTCTGCGGATGCCCAAAATATGCCGCCGCCGGCAAGTAAAGTACACATAATGACTGAAATCCACCTGAAAGTGCTGAGCTCTGGTGTATTCATTTTACCCAGCCGAATTTTCCCGTATTTTGAAAAGCCTAATACAAGTGCTATCAGGAAAGTGACAAGTGCTATGATTTGATACAGGCCGCCGAAGTATGTGGCAGAGAAATCAAACAGCTGAGTCACAATGTTGTTCACAAATTCTTGGTTGATGACACCGCCAACGATAAATAACAGTAATATGCCGCCGCTGATGATGAACACGGTCCAATCGACATTTTGTTTCTCTTGATTTTTCAAATGATCCCTTCTTTTTCTTAAAGTAGTGTTCCTATGATATCTTTTATTTTTATATTGATATAGAATACGTTATCTCAAAAAACAAACAGACCTTTAATAATATTAGATGCGGGTCTTTCAGTCAATGGGGGGAGATGAAATTAAGGCAGGAATGATACTGCGGGATTGTATAATAATTTTGTGTGAATGAATATGTAGAAAAAGGGAGCGCTTTTCTTGTAGAATCAAGTTATCGTACCCAATTTTGGGGAAAGAAGTCTTCCTGGTAATGATCTACCAGTACAGGTTCGAAAACTCCCTGTATAAAAAACTAAGGAGCTTGATAGTATCAATAATAAAATAATGATTTACAATGCAGTGCTCGCTGCAGTTTACGTTGCGACGACAGTAATTAACCCCATCGGGACGATGGCAATTCAGCTGCGGATCAGCGAGATGCTGGCAGTGATTCCATTCTTCAACCGGCAGTACATTCCCGGTATGATCTTGGGACTTGCGATTGCCAACATGTTCTCAGGTTTAGGTTTAATCGATGTAGCGGTGGGAGTCGGTATTGCAGCAATCGCTTATACAATCAGCTATTTCGTCAAAAATATATGGTTGAACGTCATTCAGTACAGTCTGTTATGCGGGATCTTTGTTGGACTGATGTTATGGCTGGTACTCGGCATTCCATTCTGGTTCAACTTCATCAGCATATTAATTTCAACACTGATTACGACATCTCTTGGAGCGTGGCTGTTTACTAAGATTGCCCACAGAGTGCTGCCGGAAGTGAAATAAAAGGAAACGTGCGATATTTGCATGTTTTCTGATTAATCATTCAGCTGGAGGTGATGTCGTGAGAGTTGTTACAGGCGATGAGATGAAACAGATTGATGCGTACACGATGAATGAAATCGGTCTTTCCGGTGTGATGCTGATGGAAAATGCGGGGCAGGCGGCTGCCCGACGCATAATGGACCATTATCCCAATGAAACATTAAGTGTGCTGATTGGCAGCGGGAATAATGGCGGGGATGGTTTTGTCATTGCTCGTATGCTGAAAGAGAACGGTTTCGATGTTAAGGTGCTTGTTATTCCGGATGAAGAGAGAATTTCCGGAGATGCTCGATATCATAAAAACGTGTATAAAAAATGCGGGCATACTTATGAACAATATGATAAAGATTCAGATATTGAAGCGGATGTCATCATCGATACGATGCTCGGTACAGGGGTAAAAGGGGAGATCAGGGCCCCCTATAATGAGATATTCAGTACATTGAATCATACGTCTGCGACCGTCGTATCGGTGGATCTGCCCAGCGGTGTACCCGCAGAGACAGGGACGGTGCCTAAAGGGGCATTAAAAGCAGATCGCACGATCATCATTGAACTGCCCAAGTTAAGTTATTATAGTTATCCAGCCAGGGAATATTACGGCAGGGCAGAGGTGGCCGGTATCGGCATTCCGGCGCAGGCTGTTGAGTCAGCGGTACGTTCAGATGTCAGCGTATGGACCTTCAATGATACACGGGAAAATTGGAAACGCAGAGCGCCGGATTCTCATAAAGGCACGCACGGTAAAGCCGGAATCATCGCTGGCAGTACGGATATGCCCGGTGCAGCCGTTTTAACGTCAATGGCTGCTGTAAAAAGCGGTGCCGGTCTGACAGCTGTGAATACGCCGCCTGAGAATTTTCCAATCGTAGCCGGCCATACGCCGGAGGCAACGTTTTATAAGCGGCACGAGGATTTGGAGGACTTTACCAGTCAGAAAGATGTGATCGCTTTCGGGCCCGGAATGGGGGTGCATGAGGAAACTGAGAAAACTTTGGAATACCTCATTGAAAATTTTGATGGGACACTGGTCGTCGATGCCGACGGACTAACCGGATTCAGTCATTTGAAAGGTAAGGTTAAGGCAAGGACATCTCCCTTGATTATCACCCCGCATCCGGGAGAAATGGCAAAATTGATGGATGATACAGTGGCCTCGGTCAACCAGAACCGTTTTGAAATTGCACAGGATGTGGCCAGAGAATATGGTATCTATGTCGTGTTAAAGGGAGCTTTCACATTGACTGCAGCTCCATCCGGGAAAATCTGGATCAATGATACCGGCAACCCGGGGCTTGCCAAAGGCGGAAGCGGAGACGTACTGACAGGTATGATCACTGCATTTGCCTGCAGATATGAAAGTATCGGGCATGCTGTCTCAAGTGCAGTATTCATGCATGGGTTTACCGCTGAATACGTTCACCGGCAAAGTGCTGGCATCGATACGATCAGCGCTTCCGATATTGCCGATCATCTTAAATATACATTTAAAATTGTTGAAGGATAAGGAAAGCGCTGCGTCCGCAGCGCTTTCCTTTATCTTATTCATTGATTTCAGACCACGTGCTGAGCAGTCCATCAACAATACGATCGATAATATAATCATTCGTATCGTATTTAGTATGGGAAAAGGGATTCCAGCTGGTCAGCAGTCCGCCGGCGTTCACTTCAATGTCTTTAGTTACGGCTTTTTGGTAGTTGGAATTCAACTCTTTTAGAGGGTATGCAAGGATATCATTTTTATCATAAAAATTGAGCCATTCCCCGCCAAGGTTTGGGTAATGTTGGTGTACAGAAGGGGCTGGGACATTAATGGGTTCGCCAAAATTGTTAAACCGCAGTGACCATAAAGCAAGCGGGCTGCCTAAAGTGTAGAATAAGTTCAGTGTTTCTCCTTTTTCCAATGGAGTGTCTTCGATGTATCGTTCTGTACGCTTACCGATGTTTCTCTGTTTTTTCTGCAAATCATAAAAATAATTAGTGGCCACGACTGAACCAAGACTTTCGCTGATCACACATAAAGGCGCATGTGGTCCGGCTTTTTCCCGGAGAAGGCTTAGGTTCTGAGATAAAAGCGCGTGTACTTTGTCATAATTTTGACCGTTCAATGCCGGAGCGGGCTGATATGCGACAGTATCAGCCAGAAACTCAACGACAAATCGGCGCAGAAATTCATAGTTCAGATCTCCGCCAGTCTGCACTTTCTCCCATAGTTTTTCCTGTCCTGATTCGAATATTTCTGACCAGAATATCGGTTGAAACACGATATTTTCTTTATTCACCTGCTGGCCGAAACCTTCTGAGATCTTTTCGATCATTTCTTCCGCAAAATTTTCCTCGGGCGTTCCAGCGCCGTGAAGTATCGCAACAGCAATTTTTTGTACCACATGCCTCACCCTTTAGTATGATATTAAACACTCAAAGTCCCAACTTTACTTTCTGTATGGTTAACAATCATCTCATTTTTTATCATTCTTTCCATTTTTTCAATGTCATTATATAAAATCCTGTCGTCGCTTAGTTTAGGTACATGCGCCCGAACAGTTTCGTAAATATAGTCCAGGCTGCTGCTTGTTTTTAATGGTTTTAAAAAGTCTAGACCTTGGCAGCCACACATTAATTCTATTCCCAAAACTCTTTGAGTGTTAATAATTACATTCAACAATTTTAAAGCGGAAGAGGTCCCCATACTTATGTGATCTTCTTGACCTGCAGCGGTTGGGATTGAATCTACAACAGCTGGCTGGGCATAGCGTTTATTATCGGAAACTAAAGTCGCTGCAACATACTGCGGAATCATATATCCCGAATTGATCCCACTGTTCTCAACCAAAAATGGTGGTAATTCGCTATGCTCCGTAGATAATAAACGAAAAATCCTTCTTTCGGAGATATTGGCTATTTCGGATAAAGCTATTGTCAAAAAATCCAAACTCATAGCTATAGATTCTCCATGACAATTAGCAGACGAGATAGATTCATTATCTGCGGGGAAAATTAATGGGTTATCAGTAGATGAATTCATTTCAGTTTCTACAAGCTGTTTTACAAAATTGAGCGTATCTTTACAAGCACCGTGAACCTGTGGAACAGCCCTAATACTTAAGGCATCCTGAGTTCTAAAATCTTTATATTTTTCTGCAATCTCACTGCCGGAGATTAATGTATTTAAATTAGATAATGTTGATTTAACTCCTTGATGAGGTTTTACATTACCAACTTTTTTATCAAATGCATAACGGGTTCCCTTTAGTGCCTCGAAACTAATCGCAGAAACAACATCAGACGTCTTCAATATATTTATAGCGTCATATACACCAATGGCACCAATAGCAGTCATATCAACTGTACCGTTAATTAAGGATAACCCTTCTTTTTCATGCAGGGAGAGGGGGGTCAGGCCCCCTTTTCTTAAAGCTGTTTCACCATCTAAAAGTTCGCCCTGAAAATAAGCTTCTCCTTCACCGATCAACACCAAAGCTATATGAGATTGATAAATTAAATAGCCTGGTGATCCCTCCCTGGGAACTTTGGGTACGATATCAAGATTGATAAGGTTAACCAAAGCTTCGACTGTTTCTAACCTGATACCTGAATATCCAGAAGATAAATTCTTTATCATCATCACCATTACAGCTTTAACCAATTCTTTTTCTAATGGGTTGCCGACGCCACTGGCATGGCTATAAAGTAAATTGTTTTGTAAGTGCTTTGATTTCTCCGCTTTCACTTTGGTTGTACTATTATCTCCTACTCCTGTAGTAATTCCGTAAACGGTCTTTTCCTCAAATAGAAAACTTTCTACTACATCTCTGGAGCGTTGTATAATATCTTTGGATTCATTTGATATAATTAAAGGAGTATCAAACCTGGCTATAGACACTAATTCATCAATGGATAACTCTTTTTGAGATATTACTACTGGTTCTTTTGGTATCATTACCATCACTCCGATCAAAATATTTCTGAATTTCGCTGACTGATTAGCAACTAATTGTCTTCTTCTTTATATACGTCCTCATGATTTCCATCGCTATTTAAAATGGATTTAATAGTAGATAATGTTTGGATCATTATAAAGAACAGTGCTGGTACTCCTGCAATGGTGGCCATTTGCTTAACCGCATCAATGCCTGTTATTTCTCCACCGGTACCAGAAGTAACAGTTAAAATGGCCATCATTCCCATAATGACTCCCCAGAATACTTTTACCCTTGCCGGTGGTTCAGGATCTTTCAGTGTATTCCCGTTCGTTGTCAATGAAGACATGGTTGTTGTTAATGAATCTGCCAGTGTTGTAAATGATAGATAAATTGCTACTAGAATGATTAAACCAATGAAAGTCGAAAACGGAAGCTCTCCAAGAAAGGCGAAAAGTGACAATTGCAGTCCTTCTGACTGATCATTAATAATATTCCATAGTTGGCCGCCGCTATTCCAATCAAAGAACATTGCAGACCCGCCAAAAACCCAAAACCAGAAAGCGCCGAAGCCGGCTGGAAGAAGTAAATTTAATATGACGAATTGTCTGAGTGTCCTGCCGTAGGATAATCTTGCAAGGAACATCCCAATGAGTGGAGCATTGGCTCCCCACAAAGCCCATTCGAAAATAGGCCATTCTTTGGACCAATTGGATTGTTCCATCGGACTCAGCCACAAGTGAAAATTGGCCATATTACTTAGATAGTTTCCTGTGCCCTGAGCACCTATATTTAAAATATAAGCTGTTGGTCCGGCTATAAAGACGAAGAGTAAAAGAAATATGAATATTTTGGCGTTATTGTCAGCAAGAAACCTGATTCCTTTTTGTAGTCCCGTATAACTGGAGACAATGTAAGTTATAGTTATCGCCAGCGCCAAGACAGACCATAGCACTGGTCCATCGTCTATTGGTGTATAGTATGCGATGCCACTGCTTATTTGTAATACACCTTCTGCCAATATTGCTGACATAGCGCCGGCGATGGCAAACATACATATATTGTCGACAACTGTTCCCGTCGCCCCCAGTGCTCTTTTTCCTATCAGTGGATAGAGTGTAGAACTTACATTGTATGGAAGTTTAAGGTTATAATGAGCATGTGCTACAGCAATCCCACAAATAACATATAGAGAATAAGGAGCGAGTGTCCATTGCATCATTACTGCTGACATCGAAAAAGTAGCAGCTGCTTCAGAAGAAGGTTCGATTCCCAGAACTTCTGGAGGGTTCATAAAGTGAGTGAGCGGTTCAGCTGTGCCCCAGAATAGTAATCCTGTTCCAATACCGCCTGTAAGAGATATTGCAAACCATTCCCATTTCTTAACTGTAGGTTTTGCATGTTCGCCTCCAAATTTAATATTCCCATATTTTGAAAATCCTAGAAACAAACAGATGAAAATCAGTACAAAAACAATCAGGCTGAATAACCATCCAAAGTTATTAAAACTAAAGTTTACGAGGGCTGTTTGTAAGTTGTAAAAACTTGTTGGCATTACAATACCGATTATAACCGTTCCAATCAGCAATATCGCCATCGGTAAAAAGACACCCCAACGAATTGTTTTTTTATTCATTTTAATCAATCCCCAATGTTGTAATGTATTGTTCGACCTATTCGTGCAGTATGATTTTTCCGCATTATTTAAATATATAAAGCGCTTATATATTTTAGAAATGAAAGAATTAAAACATAAGCATTCTGCAGAGCCAATAGAATATACTGTATATTTCTAATATTTAAAATATAAAACGATGTATGTATAATTACAAATACCTAAAAACTATAAAACAATAGTTTCTATCTATGAAAACAATGTAATATACGGGTGGTAAAGGTAAGATACCAAGCTGCTTCGCTCACATTATCAGATGAATTGAAATGGAGGAGTTGGGGTATTTTAGAATTAGAAAAGAATGGTTAAGTATGCATACGACTCAGCCTGAACAGATTTTCAGCATGTTGATAGATTATCAACTCATTGTATAGAACTATATTAAATTGATTATCACAAAATACTATTAGGAAGGTGTTTGCATGGAATATTTAGATATGCAGGAAAAAGTTGAAGCGTTTTTCAAGATGTATGAATATCAATTCAATCTTGCTTTAGAAGACAAAGCAGACTTAGAAATCATTGCTGGCTTCTACTCTGAAGAGTTTATAGCAGCCAACCCGTTTGGTGTAAAAGCAGGGGAAAACAATGATGAACTTAAAAAAGCTATGGACAAAGGATATGAATACTACCGCTCTATTGGAATGATAAAGATGGAATGTAATGAAGTTCAAACGACTGCACTTGATGACATGCATGTGGTTGCTCATACTCAATGGAATTCAATCTACCTAAAGGATGGGGAGGAAGTGTCCATTCCATTTAAATCTAATTATCTGATCCGATTCAGAGATGGCAGTCCTGTTGTTTTCGGGTGGGTTACAGGAGATGAGTCACAATTATTAAGAGAGAAGGGTATTATTTAAGGATTTAATATAAAACTAGTGGTTCGTTTCAAAAATAGTATCAATATTAATATTCTATAATAATCAGAGGATGATTGAAACCCAAGTATGTCTCTGACTAATAATGTGCTGCCTGCAAGCAGTTGATTTGAGCGATAAATTGATAAGAAGTTCGGGTTTTCTTCTGCCCGTGATTATATCAATTACTTTCCATGCATGAACCCAATGTTTCCATATGTACATAACAGCTTATCGATTATGCATATCTATAGTATCATTGAGTTAACATGACAATGGCTGGCACAATGCGCCCACTAAAAATGAGGGATGCCCATGGAGTTTCTGATCGATCCCGAAGTCCCCGCCATCTCTCCGGGGGACGTGAGCTACTATTTATACTTCTTACTGCTGGGTCTGGCTTTTTATGCTGTCCATAAACTGAAAGGTTTAATTTCGCGCTATAAAAACCGCGTGCGCATCTTTTTCCTCATTCTGGCTGTACTCCAGAGGGTAACGGTCAACAGCTGGTATTTGATAATCGGCGAGTATTCATTGGCTTACTCACTGCCGCTGCAGATTTGCCGGCTCGTCGTATTGGTTGTCATCATCCAGTTCTTCGCCCGGAAAGAGTCGCTTAACCAGGTAATATTCTATATCGGTCTGTTTGCCTATGGTGCCTTTTTCTATCCGGTCGGCATCCATCCGATCACACATATGGCTGGCTGGTCGTTTTTTCTGCTCCACAGTATAAACATTCTATTCCCGTTCGCCATGTATTATGCCGTCGGATTCATGCCGAGTTTCAAGGGCCTGCTCCAGGCTTACGCCATATTTGTTGTTTATTTTTCTGTGGCATACTTCGTTAACCAGATTGCCGGCGGCAACTACTTCTACCTCGTTGAGCGGCCTTTTCTTCATGATTTGAATGAAATGGTGTATATTATCATTAATCTCGCAGGCACATTTCTTGGATTTCTGGTGGTATGGTTCATCATTCAATGCATCATCAAACTGAGGGAGAAATTTATGCTTAACTTAAAATGAAAACCAATGGAGGTTATATGCATGAAGCACAAAATGGATAAAGAGAACTTTTTCTATGCGATGTCGAAGGGTAATGCGCCAAAATTGGAGGTGAATCTGGGGGATACGGTGGAAATCGAAGCCCATGATTGCTTTACTGGACAGATCACTTCAGAAGAGAATGGGTTCAGCGGAGTCGATTGGCATCAGATCAATCCCGCGACCGGCCCTGTTTATATTAATGATGTGAGCCCAGGGGATGTGCTAAAAGTGACGGTTGAAAAAATCGAAATGGGTGAGCGAGGCGTGATGGTTACCGGCCCTGGTATGGGCGTTATGGGCAACAGGCTTAAAGACACGGATATAAGGATCTTCAATGTTGATAATGAAAAAGGGACTGTGGACTTCGATGGTCTCACCCTGCCGGTCAATAAAATGATCGGTGTGATCGGCGTGGCACCGCCGAATGAGGCGATCAATAACGGGACACCCGATACACATGGCGGGAATATGGATGCCGTCAAAATGACCGAGGGCGCCACCCTCTACCTTCCGGTGTATCATGAAGGGGCTCTATTCGGACTCGGGGATGTCCATGCCGCGATGGCTGACGGGGAAATCAGTGTCTCCGGGCTTGAAGTCGAGTCCACTGTCACGGTGACGTTCGAGAAGGCAGAAAGTCTAAAAACGTATCATCCGATCATCACCGACAAAGATGGTGTTTATATGATGGTATCCGATAAAGACCTGAACCTTGCGGTGGATCAGTCCGTCCATAAAATGATTGACCTGCTTCAGCCGCACACAAACCTTTCGCTTTCCGAAATCACCATGCTGATGAGCCTCACCGGCCAGACCCAGATCAATCAGATCGTTGATCCGAAAAAGACTGCCCGTTTCTTCGTCCCCCAGCACGTGCTTGATCATTACGGTATACAGTTGAAATAAGAGAGTAGGGGGAGAAAATCTATAATGAAGGAGATACCTTGGATAAGCAGCTGGCTGTCGCTGTTGAGTATTGTCATTTCAATATGTGCCTTCACCATTGTGATGACCAGAGGGCCTATCATAGCAGGCGGACCGGTCATAGAAATTTATATCAGCCTTCTGTCGCTGATTTTGGCGTTTATATTTTCTATCATTGGTCTTCGGGGCAAAACAGTGAATAATATCATCCCAGGCATCTCCCTCACCTTGACAATCGCATTCGGGATCTTCTTTCTCTTCGTTTATGTGGTATCTGGTATGGGTGCTGAGGGATATTAAAGATTTGGTGATTGCGGCGTGAATAGCACTAGACTGTTTGCATCTATAGAAATCATGGACAAGAGTTGGGAAGTGTTGAACAGAAGGAAGCAGGAAATGTTTGGCGATCTGACCCCAGTTAGGTTTACAAAGGAAATAATATAAATATTTCCCTCCTGAGAACCTCAATTTCTCAGGAGTTTTTCTATGCCGCCAATGCCCTGAAATCCAGCGGGGTCAATCCCTTAAATTTACTTTGGTGTCGGCAACGATTATAAAACTTGATATAGTGGGAAGATATCTTCAGTTGATATTGAACTGAGTGAATCTTTTAAGTGGTTGACTAGAAAAAAGCTTCTTCGAGTAACATTTAATAATTTAAAAACCTTGTAACAAAGGACCATATTTGAGTTTGCCGATTTTCGATATGTTTGAATTGTTGGATTCCATGCCTATCATTCTTAAAGATGGCGCTCATTGCTTGTTTTTGTGGACAGTCAATCTTTTTTATAAACTTAAAAAACCTATTGACAAATGAAAGCCCTTCCCTTATTCTGATAATTATAATTAAAATATAGTAACTAATGAGAAGTCGATTCTTAAAAGTGAAACCAAAAGTTTCATTAAATTTAAGAGTGCCTAGCTTCCCGTTGGAAAAGAGCCCATTATTTATGGACTCATATTTTCCTATGGCCGAAGCTAGGTATTTTTTTGTGCACTTTTGTAATCGATTACAGTTAATTGCTTGAAATTTACTGGAAAAAGGAGGAGGCTCAATGGGGGTTTTTGAAACAATAGGGATTGAGTACATTACACTCATAATTATTGTACTTACATTAATTTTATTTCTGATTGATCGTTTACCAATTGCTTTGACAGCGATGATTTCATCTTTAACTTTAGGTTTGGTTGGAGCAATGGAATTTGAACAAGTATATGCTGGTTTTGCAAGCACATTGGTCATGCTTGTATTTGGGATGATGATTGTCGGTCATGCATTGTTTAGAACAGGTGTCGTTATCATTATTGGGAGAGCGATTTTAAAAACGAGATTTGCAAATAACGAAAAATCATTGATCATTTTGTTGATGATTATTGTCGGAGGGTTATCGGCATTCTTAAGTAACACAGCGACAGTGGCTACCTTCATTCCGCTCGTAGCGGCTATGGTGGCGTCATCTGGTGGGAAATTAACGAATAAGAATATCCTTATGCCTGTGGGTATGGCGGGTTCAATCGGGGGCACCATAACACTCGTTGGTTCTACTGCTCAGCCAATGGTCAATTCAATTTTGGTTGAATACGATCAGGAGACTCTTGGAATGTTTGACTTTGCCTGGGTAGCGATACCTATGATGATTGTCCTGGTCATCTATATGGCAACAGTAGGGAATAAACTCCAGGATAAAGTTTATAATTTTCCTGATATTGTTGAGAAACCTGATATTTCTTCGTTTGAAGATTTTAAACCAAACAGTAAAACGTACATAGCTGCTGGTACGATGATTTTTGCTATATTGGGCTTTGCAACTGGCATTTTGCCGATTGAAATTATTGCACTGATGGCTGCGGTCATTGTTCTAGTGACAGGGTGTATTGAATTTAAGGATACGATGAAAAGTATTGACTGGAACACGATTTTATTGATGGCATTTGCCCAAGGTATTGCTGCAGGAATGAATGATAGCGGTGCCGGTAATATGATTGCTGAAGCAACTGTAAGTATAGTAGGAGATAACGTATGGCTACTATTTACCGCAGCAGTTATCATTACTGTCATTCTTACAAATATCATGTCCAATACTGCTGTAGCAGCAATGATGGCACCCATTTTTATAGTTATTGCGGTAAACATCGGATACAGTCCATTAGTATTTATGATGGGAATCGCATTAGCGGCAAACGCATCGATTGCTACCCCAATTGGTGGTACGGCAATGTCACAAGTATTAGTGGGTGGATACAGATTTAAAGATTATGTGAAGATTGGGTTGCCAATCACAATTATACTCACCGTTTTGATTATTATTCTCACACCGTTAATCTTTGGTTTTAATGAGCTATAAAGAGAGAATAAAATTCTGAAAGGAAGATTTGATGAAAATTTATGAGTCAGTTGAGGAGTCATTAGAACAAGTTAAAGATAGCGACACAATTATGGTGGGCGGTTTTGGATTAGTAGGGGCTCCACTTACATTGGTTGAAGGGCTTACCAAAAAAGATGTTAAGGGATTAACTATTATCAGTAATAACCTTGGAGAAAAAAATAGAGGATTAGGAATACTTTTAAACCAGGGTAAGATAGATAAAGGAATCGGGTCGTATTTCACCAGCAACAGAGATGTAGGTGATGCATACCAAAAAGGGGAGATTGATTTACAACTGCTGCCCCAAGGCACACTTTCAGAATCCATTCGGGCTGGAGGTGCAGGTCTGGGTGGATATTACACTAAGACAGGTGTAGGAACTGAACTTGTCGAAGGCAAAGAAGAGAGAGAAATTAAAGGTGAAAGATATATTTTTGAACCCGCATTAACTGCTGATGTGGCTATCGTAAGAGCTTGGAAAGCAGATGAACTTGGAAATTTGGTTTATTACAAAACGGCACGGAATTTTAATCCGATTATGGCAACTGCTGCAAATATTGTAATTGCGGAAGTCGATGAAATTGTTGAAGCGGGGGAGTTATCTTCTGAAGAAATAGTGACACCTCACCTATTTGTAGATAGCGTAGTCAAAGCGCAGAAGATTTTAACTAAAGAGGGGGTTATAGACCATGAGTGAGAATACAAAAGAAATGATTGCTAAAAGAACAGCACAAGAATTAGCAAATAAAAGCATTGTCAATTTAGGGATCGGTATTCCGACATTAGTTCCAAAATTTTTGCAGGAAAGTGATGTGATTCTTCATACAGAGAATGGAATGTTAGGCATCAGTGATGTTAGCGAAGAAAAGGTTGATCCCAATCTGGTGAACGCGGGGAAATTACCTGTGGGGGAAGAAATTGGTTCGTCGTTTTTTAATAGTGCGGATTCTTTTGGAATGATTAGAGGTGGGCACGTAGACGTCGCTATTCTAGGTGGACTGCAAGTGGATCAAAAAGGTCTGATAGCAAATTGGGCAATCCCCGGAAAGAATATTATTGGTGTCGGAGGTGCGATGGATCTTTTAGTCGGAGCGAAAAAAATCATTGTTACAATAATGCACACATCTAAAGACGGAAGCAGTAAAATCGTCCCCGAATGTACTTACCCTATAACATCCATTAGAAGTGTAAACGTAATCATCACTGATCTGGCTGTATTTGAAGTCAGAGATGAAAAATTAGTATGTATTGAAGTCATGCCTGGCTCAAGTGAAGAAAAAGTTAAAGAAAAAACAGATGCAGAATTTATTTTTGATCTGAAGAAATAAGGAGGATATATATGGCAATGAAAAATGTTGTGATTACTCAAGCTACAAGAACAGCCATAGGAAAACTTGGCGGTACTTTACAAGATGAAACTGTAGATTACTTAGCGACTCATGTAATAGAGGATGTTATAAAGAAAAGTGATTTACCACCGCACTTAATCGAAGAAGTAATTTTAGGACAAGCAAAGCAGAGTGCGGATGCTTCTAACTTGGCCAGGGTGTCAGCACTGAGAGCCGGGATTCCTGCAAGTGTCCCTTCCTATACTTTACATCGGCAATGTGGTTCTGGTGTGCAGGCGATGAATTCAGCAGCACAACAAATACAATGTGGCCTTTCAGATATCATTTTAGCTGGTGGTGCAGAATCAATGAGTACAGCCCCATACTATGCGAGGAATTTAAGATTTGGCATCAAATCGGGAAATGAATTTTTGCTGGACCCCAATACAGAAAGTCAGCCCGGTTCCCAGCCATTCGAGGATTATGGAAAGCTAACAATGGGGATGACTGCTGAGAATCTGGCAGAACGATATAATATTTCTAGGGAAGAACAAGATGAATTTGCTTTAAGTAGCCAGGAAAGAGCAAAAAATGCGATTGCCAATGGATATTTTGAAGAAGAAATTGTACCTTATAATGTGAAGAAGCGGAAAGAAACAATCGAATTCAAAGTAGATGAATATCCGAGGGACACTACTTTCGAGAAATTATCCACATTGAATCCTGCGTTTAAAGAGAATGGAACTGTAACAGCTGGTAACAGCAGTGGTAGAAATGACGGGGCTTCAGCATTGATTATAATGTCAGAAGAAAAGGCACAGGAACTTGGTAAATTGCCAAAAGCCCGCATTGTTTCGCAAGCGAGTGCGGGGGTTGATCCAGCTTACATGGGGGTCGGACCGGTGCCTGCAACCCAAAAGGCATTGAAACAAGCGAATTTAAACATTAATGATATTGATATCATTGAACTAAATGAAGCTTTTTCTGCTCAATCTTTAGCGGTGATCAAAGAGCTGAATCTGGATATTGATAAAGTGAACCCGAATGGCGGCGCAGTCGCCTTTGGCCACCCAATAGGGGCTACAGGCGCAATTTTAACAACAAAATTATTGCATGCACTTGAGAGAACGGGGAAAAGATACGGTTTAGTTACGCTATGTATTGCTGGTGGGATGGGAATCAGTACAGTCATTGAGAACTTACAGATTTAAATCTAGGAAAGAATCTTATTTGCTGTTTGTTTTTTCCATGTAACGCTTTTGAGCCGATTTTAGAGCAACAATTACAGAATCACTGGAAGGTGCAAGGTAGTGTTGTTCAATCCGTTTGATTAAAGGTGTAAGATCGACACTAATATCGTAACCAATGATGAGCTTTTGGAAAAAATTTTGAGCCAGGTTTGTAATGAAAGTGAATTCAGCATCTACAATTTCATGTGAAGTTGTATCAATTTCTAATACTATACCTGCATGCTTGTATATTTCATACATCGAACTGCCTTGCGGGGCCTTAGCATACGCTGTAACCAGGATAGTGTTAAGTTTTTCTAATGTCATAATATATACCTCCATATCTGATAACTATAATACTATAACATTCTGAAAACAAAAACGTAAAAATCTATATCAATTCGAATCTGACTAGGGGGTGTATTGATGGAGGGACAAATCACAGTTATTGGCGCTGGAAAGATGGGTCTTGGGATTGCCCAATTCTTTGCCCAAAATGATAAAGAAATAGTACTTGTGGATTTGAATGAAAGGGTTATAGAAGAAGCTCCTGACAAGATTAAAGAGGAATTAATACATTTAGTTAATATAGGTATCCTAAAAGAGGAAAAGGCAAAAGAAATTTTAAATAGAATAAATTTCTCTTCCAATCTTAATGATGCGAGTTCAAGTAAATTAATATTTGAAGCAATCCCGGAGAAATTGGATTTAAAAAGAAATTTATTCAACCGTCTCGAAAAAATCTGCGATATATCGACAATATTCGCTACAAATACCTCAGGTATTTCTATAAATGAAATATCGACGGTTTTGAAGCGACCTGAAAGATTTATCGGTGCTCACTTTTTCATGCCAGCTGCTATTATTCCGTTAATAGAAGTAGTTAAAAGTGATAGAACAGATCATGGAGTCGCTGATTATATCATTACATTGTTTAAAACACTAGGTAAAGAAGCAGTATTAGTTAGAAAAGATATTCCTGGGTTTATTGCGAACAGAATTCAACATGCAATGGCTAGAGAAGCAATATCTTTACTGGAAAAAGGTGTTGCCAGCGCAGAGGACATTGATACTGTAATAAAGTGGAGTTTAGGGATAAGAATGATTTTTACTGGGCCTCTGGAACAAAGAGATTTTAATGGTTTGGATATCCATTCTGATATTGCAGCTTATTTATATGAGGACCTGGAGAACAGAACAGTCGCTTCACCGCTCTTGCTGCAAAAAGTTGAAAAAGGCGAGATCGGAGTAAAAGCGAATAAAGGGTTCTATGAATGGGACGAAGATACGAAACAACAACATATTCAAGCTAAAAATGATGCATTGCTAAAAATGATTAAGTATCTTGAAAAGGAGAGTATGAATAATAATGAAAGCAATTATAAAGAATGACAGAGGTTTTGGTGTCAAAATTGAAGATGTAGATACTCCAGAACTAAAACAAGATGAAGTCCTTGTAAAAGTTTCTGCAGCGAGTATTTGTGGCAGTGATCTTCATATGTATGAAGGTATGGATGCATATAGTTGGGTAGATACCCCCGTTATATTGGGGCATGAATTTACTGGAGAAGTCGTCGAAGTTAATAATTCTGGACATGAGTATTTAATGAACAAAAGAGTTGTCATTAATCCATATATTCCATGCGGCGAATGTAATAATTGCCAAAAAGGGAATACAAATTTATGTGATCATGGGCAGGGAGCCATGGACAAAGTAGCTGCAAAATCTTTAAGATATGGGTTCAGAGAAGATGGTGGGATGGCAGAATACGCAGCTGTTTATTATAAAAATGTCCTGGAGTTGCCGGATAACATTACTGATGAAGTAGCTGGAATGTTAGAAGCTCTGGGAATTGGTGTCAGAGGCTTGGAGAGGGCTGATATCTTACCAGGTAACACGGCAGTAGTGATTGGACCGGGTCCAATCGGACTTTCGATGGTTGCTTCACTTTCAAACTATGGTTTAGATAAATTGATAGTGACTGGATTAAGAAAAGACCAAAAGCGTTTAGAATTAGCATTGGAACTTGGTGCAACAGATGTTGTTTATGCCGACGAACAAGATCCTATAGAACTCGTCAGAGTGTTGACAAACGAAGAAGGTGTAGACAACGTCTTCGAAACGAGCGGTTTTCATCAATCCTTAGTGGATGGTGTCCGTATGTGTTCGAAAGGGGCTGAACTATTACTCATTGGAATTGCACCAGAAGATACAACACTGTCTTCTAACGAAATAGTAAGAGGAGAAATCACAGTAAAAGGTGTTTATGGGGTAACTGAAAAGACAATGAAACGAACCATTTCGATGGCGGCTTCAGGAAAATATCCATACAATAAATTGGTTTCACACATGTTTAAATTTGAAGATGCTGTAGAAGGATTCCAGGCAGGACTGAATAAAGAGGCTGTGAAAGTGATTTTGAAACCTGAATGATGGTCTCAGGATTCTAAGTAAACATACTTACGTTAAGCTGATGACTTTTGAGAGATAGGTTTTCAGCTTTTTTGTAATTTTAAAAAATATATTGAGTAAGACAACTACAGTTCCTAAGGCCTGAGGTTGGTTCAATCCGTGGCTCACTTTCCCTGCACTCAGTGGCGCTATCTTATGCGCTGTGTGGCTCAAAACTATGCATAAGTACCTCAACGCGGCACAATAATCCCGAAGGTTCAAATGTGCTGCCTAATCAGATGGTCTGGATCGGCACCCCACAAAACCGCGCAGGAAACGTCTTCTGACGGCTGGAGGTGCTGGATTTCAAAGGGAGTACACTTCAACTGATCGCCAATCGGTTTGATTTGAATGCCAAAGAGATTTCGGAGATGTACCGGTCCCGCTGGGCGATCGGGACTGTTTTTCAAATGGATCAAGAAGCATCTGCGCATCGAGAAATTTTACGGACAAAGCGAATGGGCGATTCAAAATCAAGTGTTTGTTGCCCTGATTGTATTTTGCCTGCACGTGCCCATCCAGATTGAGACAGACAGCCGGCGAAGCATTCTGCAGATCAGTCGGTACTTACGGGCGGTTTTATGGAAGCCCGACCGCATATGGCTGCGGAAAGTCAAAGGAAAAGTTGCGCCTAACACGTAAATGATAGCGTCGCAAAAGCTTATTTATAAATGATTTCTAAATGGACGAAGCCACCTTTGTTTAGGTGCTCGCTTTTTTGGCTGTCGTCAAAGAAAATATCATTTTGAATATTGCGATAAAATTTATGCAAAGCTAGTGATAAATGGTAGAGAATAATATCTATGTGTAAGGTTTAAACATACCGTGTCTCCGAATGCGGATAGCCCTTATCAGTTTATACTAAAGTTTGTCAACCACAAATGAATATTCATCGAGTTTTTAACCTTTTGCATTGAATAATTTGGCTGCTCACTAAAGAAATATTTTTTTAGTGAGCAGCTTTTTCGTGCTTGTTTTTGAAGACAAAGCTCATAAAAAGTGTCGTTTCATTTACGAGATAACAGCAAACTCCAAAATTTCTGTTGGGTGACTTTTTGTATTAAATCTATCGCTTGGTTGGTTTGGGTAAATGCTGTAACCTCTTCAAGAGCATAAACTTGATCCTGATATGATACAAACTGTTGAGATGACTGAGTAGTCCTAATGACCATGACTTTTATTTTACAGAAAAAACATTTCAAAATGCTAGTTAGAGTCTACTGAAAAATAAAATTTTCTTTGATTTAACGAGATTTATCCCCGTTTTTGTCGAAATAAAGTGCCCAGTCATTTACTTTGGAACCAACCAAATCTGAAGCATGTTACAGCACTCGCCAGCCATACGGGACTGACATCCCTGAGCCACAGACAGTACTGCGACCTTCTGGTCATCCAGAAATCACATCGCCAGCAAGGGGAAATGTTTGAAGCGCACAGCCCCCGTATTGACGAACACATCGTCAGTATCCATCAACCGCATGTCCGGCTCGTCTTTCAGTAATTGGCTGTAGGATGTTCAGTGCCCCTAGTTAATTATAATTGATCTCAATATAAGCATTGATAATTTTCTGAAAAAATATTATCATTAAAATATATAAGAACCAATGGTTCTTTAAAAGAACCGAAAGGAGAGATTTATGTGAGAGTAACAACAGATATAGGTGGTACGTTTACTGATTTGCTTTATATTGATAACAATGGAGAATTTTATTTTGATAAGGTACACACTACCCCCCCTAATTTTGAGAACGGGGTCATGAACGTAATGGAAAAATCAAGTTTGAATTACGAAATGATTGATATGTTCATACATGGATCTACCATTGTAATTAATACCTTAACTGAACGTAAGGGGGCAAAAGTAGGCTTGATTACTACAAAAGGTGCCCGAGATGTACTGGAAATTGCTCGGGGGAATAGACCTGACCTCTACAATTTCAAATATAAGAAACCTGCACCTTTTGTTGAAAGATACTTGAGATTAGAAGTAAATGAAAGAATGAATTATAAGGGGGAAATATTAGAAGGATTGAGTGAAGAAGATGTTTTGGATGCAATTGATTATTTTAAAAAGGAAAATGTGGATGCAGTAGCAGTTTGTCTTTTACATGCTTATAAAAATCCTCTGCATGAGAGGGCAGTGGTAGATTTAGTAAGAAAGTATTGGCCGGAAACCACTGTAACTGCCTCTCACGAATTAATTAATGAATGGAGAGAGTATGAGCGCACCAATACAACAGTTTTGAATTCTTATGTAAAGCCTGTTATGGAAAGGTATATTGATAATTTAGATTCGAAATTAAATGAAAAAATTTCGAACAATAATAGATATATCATGCAATCTAACGGAGGAATAACTTCATTTGATGATTCAAGAGAATTTCCTGTTAATTTAATTGAGTCTGGTCCTGTAGCAGGGGTTTATGGTGCAGCTATTTTAGGTGAAATCATAGGAGAACCTAACATCATTTCTTTTGATATTGGTGGCACTACTGCCAAATGTTCATTGATTAATAATAAAGAAGTAAAAGTTTCAACAGATTATTATATTGAAAAAAACGATCGGTATGCGGGGTACCCCGTTAAAGTACCAGTAGTTGATATTGTAGAAATAGGAAACGGAGGTGGATCTATTGCATGGATTGATGAACTCGGTTCATTGAAAGTTGGCCCACAATCCGCCGGATCTAATCCTGGACCTGTATCATACGGCCAGGGAGGGGAGAAAGCGACTACAACAGATGCAAATCTTTATGTTGGAAGATTGTCTGCTAAAAACTTTGATAACAATGTGGATATTGTTAAGCTCCGGGAAGCAATTAATAATCAGGTAGCTAATGCTTTTAACACTCCTACAGAAGATGGTGCTTTGGGAATAATTGATATTGCAAATTCAAATATGCTTAATGCTCTTAAGCTGATTTCAGTCAGGAAAGGATTTAACCCGCAAGATTTTACCATGGTAGCATTTGGCGGAGGAGGACCGATGCATGCCGCTGAATTAGCAAGAGAGTTAAAAATTAAGAAAGTTGTTATACCGCATGCTGCTTCAGTTTTTTCCGCCTGGGGAATGCTGATGTCTGATACCCGAAAAGATTATATTCAAACTTATTTAGCAAAGTTAGATAAACTTGACTTTAAAAACATTAACGACCAGTGGAATGTAATGGAGCATACTTCTTTAGATGATTTTTCCAATAACAATCTTGATAAGTTTCCAATAGAATTTGAAAGATCGATTGACTTAAGGTATGAGGGGCAGGAACACACAGTTAAAATGCGAATTTCAGATGATATATGGAATGAAGAATTTGTAGAAAGTATTAAAACGAGTTTTCATGAAATGCATGAATTTACTTACTCATTTAGATTAGAGAATACAGGGGTAGAGATTGTAAACATGCACCTAACATCAATTGGAAAAATTGACAGACCAAAATTGAAACAATTAGAAAACAAAGGCATAGAGTTAAAAGATACAATAAAAGAAGTTAGAGATGTTTATTTTAAAAACAATGGTTGGAGTAAAACTAATATATACAATCGGGAATTACTTGAAGAAGGTCATATGATAGAAGGGCCCGCTGTAATTGAAGAGAGGACAACTTCTACAATAATTTTAGACAACCAACAAGCAAGAATTGATGAATACGGAAATATCATTTTAATAGTAGAGGTGAAATAATATGACCCAGACTAACACTAACCCCTATGCTAAAGAAATAATAAAAGATACACTTATGTCTATAGGCGAAGAAATGTTTGTAGCATTGGCACGCACATCAATGAGTCCCATTATCTACGAGGTACTTGATTATGCTTGTGGATTGACAGATGCTAAAGGAAACTTAATCAGTCAGGGAAATGGCGTCACCTCATTTATTGGTATGCTCAGTCCGATGGTAAAGTCTGTGTTGGATAAATTTGGTGATGACCTTAAAAAGGGCGACATTATTATTATAAATGATCCTTATGTTGGCGGAGGGTCTCACCTTTCAGACGTTGGGTTGGTGATGCCTATTTTTCATGAGAACCAATTAGTTGGTTTTTCTGCTAATAAGGGGCATTGGACTGATGTCGGAGGTAAAGATCCCGGATCTCTTACGAGTGATTCAACTGAAATATTTCAGGAGGGAATTCAACTATCAGGAGTAAAGCTTTTTGATGAAGGCATTTTAAATAATAGTTTAGAAACAATTATCACTGATAATATAAGATTGCCTCAATTTTCAATTGGTGATATGTGGGCCCAGGTATCAGCACTAAGAACTGGTGAAAAACGATTTAAAGAATTATGCAATCTTCATTCAAAAGAAACTCTGGTTCAAGTGATTGAAGATTTAATTTTAAGTTCTGAAGAATATTCACAACAAGTTATTTCTTCTCTGCCTAAAGGTGTTTATGAAGCAGAAGATTTTATAGAAGGTGACTCTGAAAAAGGGGGGCCTTATAAGATAAAAGTAAAAGTTACTATCACAGATGCTGAATTTATATGTGATTTTAGAGGTTCTCATGAACAAGTTTTTCATCCGGTGAATTGTACTTACTACGGACTTCTTGCCAGTGTAAGAGTAATGTATTTAGCAATAGTACAACCCCAATTTAATATTACAGAAGGTTTATTTAAACCCCTTAAGATAATCACTGATAGAAAGTCTATTTTGTCTGCCGAAAGACCCGCTCCTGTCTCAATGAATTTTGAAGCAAGGTTAGGTGGAGCGGAATTAATCTGGAAAGCTTTGGCACCTACAATACCAGAAAGACTGCCTGCTGGGCATTCACTTTCTGTCTGCTCAGTGACAGTGTCGGGGGTCCATCCTCATACCCACGAAGATTTTCTAATTGTTGAACCATCTGTAGGTGGTTGGGGCGCTACTAATGAAAGTGATGGTCAAAGAGGCCAGTTTTGTATGGGAAATGGTGAAACATACAATGTACCTATTGAAGTAGCTGAAGCAAAATATGGTGTTATGGTCAGTGAGTATGCTTTCAGAAATGATAGTGGTGGTGCCGGAGAATTTATAGGGGGCCAGGGTGTTGTAAGGTCTTATAAAATTTTGAGTGATGATCAATATCTTTCTGCAAGTTATGGGAGACATAAATTTGCGCCATGGGGGATGAATGGCGGTAAAGCAGGAGCGCCAAGTTATATTGAAGTTTATAGAGAAAATGGGGATGTGGTTGGCCCATTTGGTGTGACAACAAGATTGAATTTAAAGAAGGGAGACACTGTTAAATTAGTAACTCCTTCTGGTGGCGGATACGGCAACCCTAAGGACAGAAATTATGATAAAGTGGAGAGGGATATTAAAAATGGCTTCTATACTGAGGAGGAAGCTAGAATACAATTTGGACACAAATAGAGGTAATTATATGACTTTAAAATCTTTAAGTTTTGCAATAGATGTCCTTTCTATGTTTACTAACGAAAATCCTACATGGGGGTTAAGAGATTTATCAAAAGAGATGGACGTAAACCATACAATAATATATAGAATTTTAAAAACTTACGAGAGTAAAAACATTTTAGTCCAAAATACTGATTCTAAAAAGTACGAACTTGGCCCTGGTCTAGCATCAATACTTTCAACTTATCGAAGTAAAAACACATTGTCAGATTTGTTATTACCTATGATGGAGGAATTAAGTGATAAGACTAATGAATCAGTTTTTTTAACATGGAAAGATAAGCTCGAAGGCGTTACTGTCGAAATAGCCGAAAGTTCAAATAATATTAGATTTGCTGTTTCCAAAGGTACAAGAACTCCACTGTATTTAGGTGCTTCAGCGAAAGCAATAATGGCATTTCTGAGTAGAGAGGAACAAAACGAGGTTATAAGGCAAGGTATTAAAAAAATGACTGCAAAATCTATGACAGATTCCTCGGAAATTATTAGAGATTTAGAGAAAGTAAAAGATAAAGGTTGGTCATATACTGAAGGAGAATACTCTGATGATGTTTTTGGGATTAGCACCCCTATATTCAACACACGAGGAGAAGTTCTGGCATCACTAACTATTGCCGGTCCAATTTATAGGATAAATAATGAGAACAAAGATAGAATACTTGCATTATTAATTGAATACACACAAAAAATAACAGATCTAATCAGCATCTTTGATGAAGATAAATATATCTAAATAAGAGAATATTAAGCACAACCTGTGATTATAATGCAGGTTGTGCTTTTTTTATTTTCTTTAACTCAACTTAGTTTAATGTCTGGAAAATATTAAGAATTTTTAAAACCTAGTTAATTTAAAGAATATAATGATTTTTCAGTAATCTATTGCAATGAGAAAATTTACATTGTATAATCTAATCATAATAAGAACAATTGGTTCCTATTAAGAACCAATTGAAGTTAGAAGATTATATTAAAATTATAGGACTATTTATTAGGGGGAGAATTATGCTACATGATTTAGTATTAAAAGTTTTTCATGCATTGGATAGACCTGATGCAAATGGTGAAAAGATTAAGGCTTTGTATAATTCTTATGGACATGATGAAATTTCTGTCACTGAAATTAGAGAAACTCAAGGAGGAACAGATTTCATCAAGATAAAAATTCCAGGGATAAATGGGAAAGCAACTGGAGGAAATGCTCCTACTTTGGGTGTCATTGGAAGATTGGGTGGAGTTGGAGCAAGGCCGAAGCAAAAAGGGTTTGTTTCTGATGGTGACGGAGCATTGGCATCACTTAGTGCGGCATTAAAGATTGTTGATATGAAAAACAAAGGGGAAAATTTAGAAGGCGATGTAATTGTAGCGACTCATATAGATCCTAATGCACCAACTATTCCTCATGATCCTGTTCCTTTTATGGGTTCTTCAGTAGATATGACTGTGATGAACGAGTATGAAATTGATAATGAGATGGATGCTATCATAACCATTGATACAACAAAGGGGAACCGTATTACAAATTTCAGGGGTATATGCATTACTCCGACTGTTAAAGAAGGTTATATTCTTAGAGTAAGCGAAAGTCTAATCGATATATTACAAAATGTTACTGGGAAACCAGCTTCAGTTTTGCCAATTACAACACAAGATATTACTCCCTATGGGAATGATATCTATCATATAAACAGTATATTACAACCATGCACAGCTACTGAAAAACCTGTGGTTGGCCTTGCCATTACTTCAGAAGTTACTGTCCCAGGCAGCGGAACCGGGGCCTCACAGTTGAACGATATAGAGGAAGCTGCCAGATTCTCTTTAGAGGCAGCAAAATTATTTGGCTATAGTAAGGTTTCATTTTACGATGCAGAAGAATTCTCAAAGCTAGTAAGTTTGTATGGGTCATTATCCCACTTTCAAACATTAGGGGTTGAATAGTGTTTGCCTTTCAAAATTAATATTATAATGGGGAGATATTAATGAGTATTAAAGAATTGAATTCAGAAATGATTGAACCTTTGGTAATTGGTGGGTGTATATTGGGTGGTGGTGGCGGCGGAGCCATAAATGAAGGATTGAAAATTGCTGAGTTGGCCTTTGAAGTTGGCACACCAAGTTTAATTACTCTTGATGAACTGAGAGAAGAAGACATAATTATCACTGTTTCCGCTGTAGGAGCTCCAGCTGCTAAAAATCAATTTGTACAGCCAATGGATTATGTTGAAGCGGTAAAATTGCTTGAAAAAGCAAAAGAAATTTCTCCAATGGCATTGATAACTAATGAGAACGGAGGAATTGCTACAGTAAATGGTTTTTTTCAATCTGCAGTAACAGGTATTCCAGTACTCGATGCCTCATGTAATGGAAGGGCCCATCCAACAGGAGTTATGGGAGCTATGCAATTAAATGAAGTAGAGAAATATAATTCAATCCAATCTGCTGTAGGTGGAAAACCAAATTCTGATTTTCGTCTAAGACAAATTTTACAAGGAAATTTAAATACTTCATCACATATGGTCAGACAAGCTTCTATTTCTGCTGGAGGGCTTATAGCTGTAGCAAGAAATCCGGTACAGAAAACATATCTGAATTCACACGGGGCCATAAACGCATTATCACATGCATATAAGATTGGCCTTGCACATCAATCAGGGAAAAATAATAAAGAAAAAATGGAAAATGTGGCTACTGCTTTGAATGGTGAAATAATTTTAAGTGGAGAAATCAAAGAACTTGTTTTCGAAACCATTGATGGTTTTGATTTAGGAAAGGCGATTATTCAATCCGGTAAAGAATCAATTGAATTGACTATATGGAATGAATATATAACATGTGAGAATTTGAAAGGTGATAGAGTCGCCACTTTCCCAGATTTACTGATGACATTCGATAACGAATCTGGCTGCCCGGTTACCAGTGCAGAAATTAAGAAGGGGCAAGAGGTTACAGTGATTTACACTTCCCGAGATAATCTCATTCTTGGTAGTGGAATGCGTCTGGAGAGTAATTATGGAGCAGTAGAAAAAGTCGTTGAAAAAGAAATATTAAAATACATCCAGGATGTTTTCAGCAAAGAGGTGCTGCACAGTGAGTAACTTATTAGCAATTACTATTGGAGAGGCCCCAAGGGAAGATATAGGGTCGATATTAGAAAAATATCTGACGAACATTGAGGTGATACAAAAAGGGGGCTCGATAATATGGATGAAGATGAGTTGCAAAATATATTGACCTATTCAGGGTCTGATGAAACTTTTGTCACCAGGTTATCGAATGGAGAACAAATTATATTAAATGCTGAAATTACCGAAGAAAAAATCCAGAAAATTATAACCGAGGCAGAGGCATTTGATTATGAAAATATTTTATTGCTTTGTACAGGCACCTTCAAAAATATTAAATTAAAAAGTTCAAAATTATTCTTACCTGAACAATTAGTATCTCCTGTGATAGCTAAGCTTGGTCGATCTCAAAAAATGGGTTTAATGATTCCTCAAGAAAGTCAAAAGAAGATGATGACAAAAAAGTGGAGTAAGTATGAAATATTTCCTCTTATAGCTAGTGCTTCCCCTTATTCAAATATAGAGGAGATAATAATGGCTGCTAAATATTTGGAAAATGAAGATAGCGACTTCATATTAATGGATTGTATGGGGTATACAGAGGAAATGAGAAAGTCGGTATTCGACGAGGTGAATATCCCGATTATATTATCCAATACTCTAATGGCCAAAATATTGTCCGAAATTCTATAAGGAGCTGTTTTAAATTAATAAGAAAGCAAAGCAGGAATTACAAAATTTAATGGAAAATAAAAGTATAGACGCTGTGGGCATTGTCCCAGGTACAAACTTATTTTACTTAACCGGAATTAGAATTAAACAAAGTGAAAGATTGACTTTTATTCTTATTTTGAAAAATGGAGAGACCTTTGCACTGGTACCGGAAGTGGAGCTGGATAAATTTGAAACAATATTTGCTGAAAATATCTTTTCTTACAAAGATGAATCGGGGCCGGAGGAGGCGTTAAAAAAACTCAGAAAAAGGTTATCTGAAAAATCATCTGTGGTGAGCGTTGAATACAGTAACTGCAGAGTTATGGAGTATCGAGTTTTTGAATCTCTGGGAAAAGAAATAAAAAACGCTGATGATATGGTTAATAAGCTAAGAGTTAGCAAAACCAAAGAAGAAAACGATGATTTACGAAGCGCAGTGCAAGTACTTGAAGAAAGTTTTGAGGCAATAATTCCAATAGTCAAACCTGGAGTTAAAGAAATTGAAATTGCAGCACAACTTGAATATGAAATGAAAAAGCGGGGGTCTACGGGTACTCCATTCGAAACTATTGTTGCTTCCGGATACAGGGGAGCGAGTCCACATGGCAGAGCAAGTAACAAAAAGATTAAAGGTAGCGAACTGGTAGTGATTGATTTTGGGTCTACCGTCAATGGTTATGTAGGAGATATTTGCAGAACTATAGCGGTAGGTGAAACAGGGAAAGAAGAGAAAAAAGTTTATGAAATTGTTAGGGAAGCACAGGAAAGCGCAATTAATCTTGTTAAGCCTGGGATAACAGCACATGAAGTAGACGAAGCAGCTAGGAAAGTGATAAATACTCATGGGTATGGGGAGTATTTCACTCATCGGACTGGACATGGTCTTGGTCTCAATTCGCACGAAAAACCGTATATTATGCAGGATAATAAAACAGTATTAGAACCTGGTATGGTTTTTTCCATTGAGCCTGGCATATATCTGCCTGATAAATTTGGCGTAAGGATTGAAGATAATATTGTAGTAACTGAAGATGGATCTGAAAATTTGATGAAGCTTAGTACCAATTTAATAGAAAATTAAAAGAGCTGCAAAGGGATGGATAATTTGTCGGTAGGAATAATAAGAGTGTTTACTACAGAAGACCAAGAGATAACCAACTCACATGGTAATAAAATTGAGGAAACTTATAATATCAGATGTATAAATAAATGTATCCATCAACAGCCAAAAGGTATTTATGATGAAGAAAGTGAGACTAAAGCGATACCTAAAATTATAGAGCTTGCAAAAGAATTTGAGAACCACCACAAGGTAAGCTGTATTGCAATAAGTTGTGCAGCAGATCCAGGCTTAGAATTAGTAAGAAATGAAGTATCCGTACCAGTTGTTGGTGCTGGTAGTTCTGCAGCGCATATGGCCAAAACCGTGTCACAAAAAATTGGAATATTAACAATTGCAAATGAAGTGCCGCAAGCAATGACAAGAATTTTGGGTGATAGTTTAATTTCTTGGAGAAAGCCTTCTGCAGTAAACAACACAGCAGATTTACTTAAAGGTTACGCAATAGAAAATTCTTTAGCAACTGCAAAAGAGCTAATGAGGGACGGAGCTGAGGTGATAGTCTTTGCTTGTACAGGTTATGTGACTATTGGTTTCGGTGACATTCTTAAAAATAAACTGGGCGTTACAGTAATAGATCCAGTTGAAACAGAGGGGAACGCTTTATCATTTATATTAAGGGGTGAGTAACATGAAAGGGAATAATCA
This sequence comes from Salinicoccus albus DSM 19776, assembly GCF_000385175.1. Taxonomy (GTDB): domain Bacteria; phylum Bacillota; class Bacilli; order Staphylococcales; family Salinicoccaceae; genus Salinicoccus; species Salinicoccus albus. The sequence goes on from NZ_ARQJ01000028.1 coordinate 162,175, forward strand.
AAAGAATATATTTTTGGATCCTACATTTATTATTCTCATTCTCATTTTGACTGTAATGGGTGCAATTATAGGGATGCAGTTGATAACAACACTGGGCATCACAGCAAATACATCAATCATTGGTGCACTTTTCGCTATGATTTTGGGTCGAATACCATTTGCCTTTCTTCACAAATTTAGATCAGTGTATACTCAGAATTTAATTCAAACTGCAATATCTTCTGCTACTTTTGGCGCAGGAAACACACTGTTTATCCCAATTGGCGTACCTTTTGTTTTAGGTATGCCTGAACTCATAACCCCAATGTTAGTTGGCGCTGGGATAGCATTAGTTATTGATGGGGCTATGATGTACAGATTATTCGGATCTCAGGCATTTCCTGCCTCGGGAGCATGGCCGCCAGGGATTGCTGCTGCTGAAGCCATCAAAGCAGGAGATGAAGGTGGTAAAAAAGCAGGGTTGCTGGGGTTGGGTATTTTAGGAGGTGTTGGAGGTGCCATAGCAGGCATTCCAATGTCAGCATTTGGAGTGGCATTCATTGGTAATATAATTGCATTGACAATGTTTGGTTTTGGGTTATTACTCAGTGGATATTCTGAATTTTTATTCGGAGTAAATATGAGCGATCAATATATTCCACATGGTATCATGGTAGGTGCAGGAGTTGTGGCTTTTGGACAATTTATTTATTTGTTAGTTAAAGGGAGTAAAGGAAAGGAAAAACAGAAACTACAGCTAAATGAGAATATTTCCCAAGAAAGAGATGTTACAAGAAGTGAGAAAGATGTAGGAAAAGCGTTAATATTTGGTTATATTGCATATGTGCTGGGAGCCCTTTTACTTGCAGCAATTGGTGGAATACTAACAGATATGTCTATACCTATGATTATCCTTTTTGCCTTATATGCGGCATTTGCAGCATTAATCACCGAAATCATAGTCGGGGTGGCTGCCATGCACTCAGGCTGGTTTCCAGCATTTGCAGTTTCTCTTATTTCATTAGTTATTGGCATACTACTTGGGTTCCCAATACCAGCTTTGGCGCTTCTTGTTGGGTATACAGCTGCCACAGGACCAGCGTTTGCAGATATGGGTTACGATTTTAAAGCAGGCTTTGTCTTAAGAACAAAAGAATCGATAGCTTTTGAACTAGAAGGAAGAAGAATGCAATTCTTCGTATCGTTAATCGGTTTTGGTGTAGCAATTATTATGGTAGCACTATTCCATGGTGGATATTTCGCGCAGGACTTAGTGCCTCCTGTTGACTATGTATTCGCAGCTACAATCGAAGCAGGGGTAGATAGTTCAGTCGCTTGGGCAATTATATTATGGGCAATTCCTGGAGCCTTATTACAATTAATCGGCGGGTCAAAAAGACAGATGGGGATTCTATTCGCAACTGGTCTGTTATTAGTAGATCCAATCGCAGGGTGGACAGTACTTACAGGTTTAGCTATCAGAGTAACAATTCTTAAAATTAAAGGAGAAGAGTCACAGTATGCAATGTATACTACAGCTGCTGGATTTATAGCTGGAGATGCATTATATAGCTTCTTTAATTCAGTATTTAGAGCGAGGTAAGTTAGAGAACCAATTGCTTAGAATTTAATTGTCGAACATGTTATTAAATGTTACAAAGCTAATACTATAGAGTCGCTTTAAAATGAAAGAATATTCTTTGTAACATGTCAGGAATGAATCTTAACACTATGGCTTAGGGTAGATTTTAAGTGTTAAAGTTAGGAAGAATTATAAAGAGGCATCAGCTGCAACTGATGCCTCTTTACTGTAATCCAAGAAAATACAACATTATATACTGTGTTACAGATCAGAAAATTTTATCGGGAGCATATATCTATAATATCATTGAGTTAACATGAAAGTGACCGACACAACATTATGATAACAACAAGACGACTTGTATACAGTCATAACAACGATTTCAAAGTCAGAGTTACTATCAGGATTTTATTGTGGGACAAGTTGTAACTTTACATACATACTGTATGTATGTTATAATGTAAATATTACAAAAAGGGGTGATGAAAATGCAGTTCAATAGTTTTTATCCAGTGCTGATGACGGACAGGGTGGCAGCGACACGTGATTTTTATCAACAGAATTTCGGGTTTAACGTTGTTTTTGATGCAGGCTGGTATGTAAGTCTGCAAAGGGAAGCGTCAAATGACGAACTGGCCATACTGGACTTCACGCATGAAACGGTTCCTGGAACATATGCTGCACTTGTACAAGGGACTATTCTGAATATTGAAGTAGAAGATGTCAATTCTGCCTATGCTCATCTGATCGAGGAGAATCATCTGGAGCTTGTAATGGAACTGCGGGATGAAGCTTTTGGCCAGCGGCATTTCATGACGAAGGATCCGGCGGGTGTATTGATTGATGTGATCGAGGTGATACCGCCTGATGCATCATTTCTTGAACAATATAACACGGATGTATGGAATGCTTAAGGAGAATGACTGATGAAAAAAAACAGAGAAGGTACGGAACAGACGATAAAAGGTTTGATAACGATTGCCCGCAAGCATTTTTCCACCTATGGATATGCAGATGTTTCCCTTGAGGGTATTGTGGCAGAAGCGGGGATGACGCGCGGGGCACTCTATCATCATTTCAATAATAAAAAAGGCCTGTTTCTTGCAGTGTTTGAAGAAGTGCAAATGGAAATAAGGGAAAATGTGGAAGGAGAAGCAGCCAAACATGATGATGCATGGGATCAATTGTTAAATGGATCCCGGGCATTTCTCGCGGCAGCTCTTAAATCGCAGAACGAACAGATACTTCTCATAGACGGACCCGCTGTCTTAGGATGGAATACGTTCAGGGAAATGGATGGAAGGTATTCAATGGATGCACTGCGGGAGCAGCTGGAAATGATGCAGGAAAAAAATCTTTTAGCTCCAGTGTCCGCAGATGCATTGACACACTGCCTTTCAGGGGCTATGAACGAAGCCGTTCTGTGGATTTCAGACCGTGAAAAGCAGGAAGATATTCTGGATGAAACAATGACAGTCATTTCCTCGCTGCTGCACGGGTTGAAATTATGAGTTTGTAGCGCTCCATTCTCACACAGTGAATCATAGCTGGGCATAGTCATTATAGCCCGTTCGAACAATTGGGCGGCACATATGCGAAATGGGGGGTTATGATTGCCGTTCTGATTGAAGCCGTTGGGGACGATATTTGAAAACCCCTTAAATAAGTTTAATATCAAGCGTTAGTATTCAAAAATTTGTCAGGATTATATTTCACTCCCAGTGAAAAATAATTGATTTATGCGGATGCAGGCCCTAAAATGATAGTTGACAGAATATTTTAATTTTATCTGAAGGGCACTTTCCGGATTTATGATCAATAATTAAAAGGGGTGTAGTTATTCATGGCAAATGATGTTTTGAAACAGCGGGTACAGGAATTTTTAGACGGAGACATGGGATTCTATATTAACGGTGACTACGTAAAAGCTCAGAGTGGTGAGACTTTTGAGACGAAGAACCCGGCGACTGAAGCGTTGATCGCTCGTGTCAGTGACCCGGGGGAAGACGATGTGGATAAGGCAGTGCAGGCTGCGAGACATGCATTTGATGACGGTGAATGGACGAAGATGGAACCGGCTGAGCGCTCCCGCATCATCTATAAATTGGCGGACATTCTGGAGGAACACAGGGAAGAACTGGCTCAACTCGAGTCTCTCGATAACGGTAAGCCCTATGCCCAGGCGCTGGAAGATGATGTAGGCGGTACGATCGATCAATTCCGTTATTATGCCGGATGGGCGACGAATATTGCCGGGAAAACGCCTAATGTCTCGACGGAACATCTGACTTATACTGTGCATGAGCCCATCGGTGTGGTCGGGCAGATCATCCCGTGGAACTATCCGCTGATGATGGCGGCATGGAAAATGGGCGCGGCGCTCGCTGCAGGTTGTACCATCGTGATCAAACCGGCCGCTGAAACGCCGCTGTCCATGCTGTACGCTGCAAAATTGTTCAAAGAGGCGGGCTTCCCGGATGGTGTCGTGAACATCCTGCCCGGCGGCGGTGTGGCCGGCACGGCACTAGTGACGCATCCGCAGGTGGATAAAGTGGCGTTTACCGGTTCGACTCAAACGGGAAGCGCCATCATGAAAAAAGCGGCGGATGATATTAAAAGCGTTACGCTTGAACTCGGCGGCAAATCTCCGTCAGTTGTCCTCGATGATGCGGATCTTGATGCTGCCTTGGACGGCATTTTTGACGGCACAATGTATAACTCGGGGCAGAACTGCAGTGCCACGACACGTATTTTCGTGCACCGTAGTATATATGATCAGGTGCTCGAGGCACTTAAGGAAAAAGCGGAAAAGGCCGTTGTCGGTTCCGGTTTGGACAGTGAGACTGAGTTGGGACCGTTAGTTTCAGAAAGACAGCTGAACAGGGTGCTTGGATATATCGAAAAAGGTAAAGAAGAAGGTGCCAGACTGGTTACCGGCGGCAATAGAAAAGGGAATAATGGTTACTTCGTGGAACCGACGATCTTCGCTGAAGTTGAGGACGATATGACCATTGCCAGAGAAGAAATCTTTGGGCCTGTCATGTCTGTATTTGTATTCGATGATGTGGAAGAAGTCATCAAAAGGGCAAATGACAGCGAGTATGGTCTGGCTGCAAGTGTGTGGACGGAGAATATTAGAAAAGGCCATTACATTGCAGGCAAACTGGAAGCAGGTACCGTCTGGGTGAATGATTTTGGGCTGGAACTGGAGACAATGCCGTTCGGCGGATACAAGAAATCAGGTATCGGCAGAGAAATGGGCGGCGAGTATGGCATCTCCAACTATATAGAAGTCAAAAGTGTATTTGTGAATACAAGTCAGAATTAGACGCTGGAGAAGGTGCGATATGAAGGATGATGCATTCGGCAATGAATTGAAGAAAGTCAGAAAAAGCAGGAAAATGACTTTGCAGGAATTGAGTGATCGAAGCGGTTTGTCCATCAGTTTCCTTTCGCAGGTCGAGAGAGGGCTGCGCACATTGACGTTCACTTCGATGAATAAAATCTCAGAAGCCCTGGACGTCAATGTAAACTTCTTCTTCGATAATGGGAATTCCAGCGTGAAGAAAAAAGTCAGGGACAGGCCCTCAGAAATGGAAACATTCTCATACACCAGCTTGAAAGGGAAAATGGAAGACCCCGATTTCATCCCTGCCCTGGTGGAGTTGAAATCCGGCGAATCACAAAAGATATCCTATACACATCGCGGTCAGGAATTTGTATATGTGTTGTCAGGGCAGCTGGAAGTTGAATTGGACGGTATGAAAGAAACATTATATGCGGAAGAATCCATCCATATCGATTCTTCCATGGCACACCATTGGTATAATGATTCGAATGGATTAACGACAATATTGCTGGTGTCATCATCAAAATGATATATCGGCTAAACTGGCCTGCCCCACAGATGGCCATCTGTGGGGCAGTTTTTAAGTATGACGGGCATGTCATATATCTGGGGTGAAAGTCCTCTTAGCGCGTAGTTATCGACGAAGCTAGCTAGCGACTCGCAAGCTTCACATCGTGAGATGTGGGGGAGAGGAAGCGATAGCGAAATCGTGGCCTGACGAATAGGAACAGGATAATGAGGCATTGTAGGAGGGTGAGTTGACTTAAGACAACAAAGTCCCTAAAGATAACCGTAACCCTATGGTGTAAATCCTGCA
>NZ_ARQJ01000029.1 GCF_000385175.1 Salinicoccus albus DSM 19776
TGATACTCGATCGTGAATCGGATACAAGAGAACGGCCCCGCTGATACTCGATCGTGAATCGGATACAAGAGAACGGCCCCGCTTGTACTCGATCGAGAATCGGATACAAGAGAACGGCGCCGCTGATACTCGATCGTGAATCGAATACAAGAGAACGCCTCCGCTGATACTCGATCGTGAATCGAATACAAGAGAACGGCGCCGCTGATACTCGATCGTGAATCGAATACAAGAGAACGGCGCCGCTGATACTCGATCGTGAATCGAATACAAGAGAACGGCGCCGCTGATACTAGATCGTGAATCGAATACAAGAGAACGGCGCCGCTGATACTCGATCGGAAATCGAATACAGGAGAACAGCTCCGCTGATACTCGATCGAGAATCGAATACAAGAGAACGGCGCCGCTGATACTCGATCGAGAATCGGATACAAAAGAACGGCTCCGCTGATACTCGATCGAGAATCGAATATCAATAATACCGCAAACAGTATCCACCCGCACTAAAGACCCTCAGGAACCAAGTGGTCCTGAGGGTCAAAGATGGATTTTCTGCAAAATAGAAGTAAATGATTTCTGTTCTTCCGGACTCAAGTCTTTGAGAATCAGAGCGGTCAGCTGGGTGATCGGCGCTTCAAAAGATTCAAGCAGCGCTTCGCCTTTATCCGTGACTTCCAGCGCGGAGGCTCTCATATCGGCATGGTTCTGATTTTTGATCAGATAACCGCGATCCGTCATTCTCTGGATGGTACGTGAAACAGAGGTCTGTTTCTTTTTCAGCCGGTCCACGAGTTCTTTCTGGGTAAGGCCCGGTGTTTCTGAAACCATTTCCATGATGTAGAGCTGCTCCCTGTTCAATTTGCCCTCGCTGGTTTTGAATTCTGACAGGTGATTGATTTTTTCATTGAGCAGATAGACATGTCTGCAAACATTTCGTGTCGTGTTTTTGTCCATATTCTCTCCCGCTTTACAGTTTATTGATATCGTCTTGTTAACACTATACACCATAAAACAATCCTTAAAACATCATCTATGTAAATATACTGACGCTCTGCCTATCTGATATCCTCCAGCTGATGTCGTGCCACATATCCGATGGAACACGCTTCCCCGACCTGAACATAAGCCGGCAGATATTCCCCTTCACTGCCCGGGCGTTCATCGTTTTTCCAGAACCTGCCGAGGATGACCACCAGGCGGTGGAACAGCATCGCAATATCGTCAAGCACGCCCTGGGAAACCACCCGCTCCCCGATATCGATCAGCGGATTGCGCCGTTCTTTCGACGGGAGCATAACCGAGCGGATCCACCTGAGCTCCGCTTTGGAAAGCTCCCCTTTCACCTTCAACGTCACTCTCAGAAACGGCTGCCGCCCCTGATCCAGGAACGCATGCTCATACTGTGTTTTGAAATAAAAAAACTCGATGCCGGAGGCTTCATAGCGGACCAGAAACTGGGCCTCCTGCTGCTGGATATAAAACACAGTACCCTCAGGAACATCAACAGCCTGCGTGGTTTCATCAAATTTCTCCACAGAGTGGACCACTTTTGAGTAATCCAGCAATTTGTCCCCGGCCAGCACCTTTTTCTCAGGCTTTTTATGCGTCAGTGTGATGCGCACGTCCCGGCTGGAGAGCACCGCCTGCGTGTCGAACTCAAACAGCGCGGATACTTTTATAGCCTGCAGGTTTTTATCCTCAAAACCTGAAACGGTGAGTTCCGGTATAAAATGGATGTTCAGCAGGCCGTCTTCAACCAGCTTGTCGAGGAGTGCGCCGAGTGTTGATGTGTCTGCAATTTTCACTTTCTGAATGACCATTCCGGTATCTTTAATCTTCACTTTAAGATTCATCAGATGCCCTCTCTTTTTCATATGCTAAAAGATTGTTGAGAATATCCACCCGGAGTGCAACCAATTCCGGATCTTCATAAAATGACATGACTTTTGTGTCGTTCAGCTGACTGCTGTCTTCCGGCATGGGTGCCGTGATAAATGAAACGAAAGTGACGGCGTAATCTTCTTTTGGGTTGAGTGCGGCGTAAGGCACTTCAAAGTCGTTGACATTATTGTTATAAAATGCTTCTTGTTCAGGCTGGGATTTATGTTTATTCTCAATCCATTCTTCCCCGTACTGTGCCCAGAACCGGTCGATATAGGCGGCCATCAGTGTCCCGTCCTGCAGGCAGTCGAGCTCGGTGCCGCCGCAGCCTTCAGTAAAATCCCCGGCGGGCAGCGAGTGGATGTGGCCATACTCATGGATGAGTGTGCGATACTGGCTCGCCCGGCTGCTGTTGTCCCGGATGTCCACGCCGAGGGTGGTCCCCTCGGGCTGGATGTCTACATAGGCCAGTGTGTTGCCCTCGCCGTCCGAGAACAGGTTGAAGCTTCTCACGGAAGTGATGCGTTCGTTCGGAATGACACGCTGGAACATCTCCCAGATTTCCACGAATTCCGCTTCCGTGCCGACCGGCAGTTCATTATGGTATTCCGGATCCGTAAGTTCAAAGTTTTCGACTTCATAAGTGATCAGGTTATTGCGTGTCCGGTTTTCGATGAATACGTCGGGCTCGTCCTGGATGTCGATATACTGATCCAGCTCAGCCAGGTACTGGTCCCCGAGATCTTTGCATTCCTGAACGGTGCCGCAGTCCTCATGATCGACGGCAGCCCCCATATCGATATCCGTTTCATAGACCGCATCCTGGGCGGTCAGGCTTTGCAATAAAAATATGCCGCCGCCCACGATGACGAGCGCAGCAAGCGCCAGGCCGACGAATTGGAGGAGGAAACCGCCCGAGTCGAACAGCGGTGATTTTGGCAGTTCATCCGCCTCGCGTTCGACCGGTGCCTGCGCAATGACCCCATAACCGGTGAGTATCGCCCGGATGTCGTCCAGGTGTTCATGATAAACCGGTCTTGGCGGGCCGCTCGCCACGTCATGCAGCGTGTGTTCATGGGTGCGCACGTTCTGATGGCGGCTGGGATATTCCCCACAGGTGAAGACGTGGGTTTCGATATTGTTATTGCGAGCAAATGCCAGCAGATAGCGGAAATCTCGTTCGGCGATATCCGTCGTCAGAATGAACATGTCAAAGGCCATCATCTGCTTTTGCAGGCGGCTGTCGGCTTTCACTGTCTCGAACAGATTGCTGCCGGAGATGAAGTCGTCACGATACAGGCGCCCGTAGCCTTCAGACACTTTGCCTGAGAACTTCGGGCTGACACCGTTCGCCCTGAGCGACTGTTTAACAGCTTTGGAAATCCGATTTTCCTCGGTGCTGAAATTCGTGTGCAGGTGCACGTCATGATGGGAATGGGTGCCGATGAGCTGCGCAATTTTAAAGCCGCCGACCGGATGGATGTCAGCTGTATTGTCATTGATATAGATGCCGCCGGCGACCAGGATCTTCATCTTTAGCCCTCCATTCATTCTTCATTATCCTAAAGTTATATGGAAAATGGAAGTGGTTCTTATGTAAATGAACCGAAAAATTAATCAATTGACGTATGCTTGATCATTTCAGCCGAATAAGCGGGGCAGTATCCGGTCAGCCCCGTGCTTTCGTCAGCCCGGCCGGACAAGCCAGATTAATGGTACCGATGCTGGTGATGAGATGCATACGTAAAATGATCGGTGATGTACATCGCCCCCTGCGCCTTTATCTTCATCGACTGGTCCGTCACCTTCAGCGCTTTGGCATACTGCTTGTCACAGGTCACAAGCGGGGTGTCGATCGGCACTGCGGTGCCGTCATAAAAGTGGATGAGCGTTTTCGCACCGTCCGGCGAAAACCGCAGGAAATGATGCAGGTTGACCCAGAACGGGTTTTTGTTCCGGCTGACTGTCAGCGGAAACAATACAAACTGCAGCCGTTCATCAATGACAATCGGTCCGGTCTTATGGATGTTGTGTGCTTTTTTAAGCTGCTGCCGCCGGACTTTGATCGTCGTGCCGTAAGTCAGGAGCAGCAGCTCATCGATCAGAGCTTCAGACGTTTTTGATGACGGCATCGTGCGCCCTTTCTGAAACACAGCGTGACAGAGAAACTCCGGATGCTCGACAGGTTCGATATAGTACACACCCGGATTGAGCAGATTTTGCTGATTCATGATTCACCTCGCAGTTGCTGGTTTGTTTACTTCGCAGTGGCAGAAAAAAATATGTATATCATCGGACAGCTGTCCATTCGTCCAACGGAATCAATTATAACCCATTTCTCTTTTATATAACAAATTATTAACAAAATACTTTAAAAAGTTAACTTAATGTGTGATTAGCATATTTTTTTGCGGGTTGGAGGATTCGCTGAAATTACCCGGCTGCATTATGATACAGACATCCGGAAATAAACGATGTATCGATACGTCACAGGACAAAGAAAATGAACAACAGAATCACCGGCTATGAAGCTATGATCCAGAGCATCATCCACCGGCTGAACATCCGTTACGATCAGGATGACTATATGCAGATCGGCCGCATGGCCGTTTTCAGCGCCCTCTCCACTTTCGACGATATCGCCGCCCGGGGGGCGACGGAATCCCAGTTCGTCTACACGCGAATCTATCAGCGCATGATCGATGAGATCCGCCGGGTCTCCCGCTACACCAATGTGGTGAGCGCGACGGCAGACGCTTTCTTCGACGGAGGCGCCGGTGCCGGCGTCTTCAATGGGTGCGGCGGTGATTACGGAGGCACCGGCGCGTACGATGACTGCGGGCTGATGATGGAGATCCGCTCGATGCTCGGGGCGCTGGATGACAGGGAACGCATGTGGCTCACCGGAATCTTGCGCGGCTACAGCGTCTCGGAGATCGCGGAGTTTAGCGGATACAGCGTGTCCAGCGTGAAAAATTGGAGAAAATCCGCACGAAAAAAACTCGCGGAACTGCGCGAGGACTGATGAAGGATGGAACGGGCTGAACGGCCGGGATACTTTAGAAGAGTGTACGGGTTTTTATCCCTTAAATAAAAGTGTAATGGGTTAATTTTAATTTTGGAATCGGTCAAAAGAATGGTTACAAATTGCAACAAATCTAGTATAATGTCTTACATCATTGTTGTGGAGGTATGTTGCATGGAAGATGTGGAAATTGTGACAGCTAAAGTGGGAAACATTGTGGAATTTGATGACATGAAAGGAAAAGTTGAGAAAGTGAACGACAACTCTGTCATTGTCGACATCACGATCAACGATGAATTCGATGAACGCGAAATGTTCGAAAAGACCGTGGTCAACCATAAACGGTATAAAATCATAGAAGAATAGATTCGGATAGAATGTATGGAACCGCCCCGCTTGTTATGCAGGGCGGTTTTTTTGTCCCCAGGTGACTACTTGTACTCGATTGAGGATCGAATACAAGAGAACGGCCCCGCTTATACTCGATCGAGAATCGGATACAAGAGAACGGCCCCGCTTATACTCGATCGAGAATCGGATACAAGAGAACGGCCCCGCTTATACTCGATCGAGAATCGAATACAAGAGAACGGCCCCGCTTATACTCGATCGAGAATCGAATATGTGCCTGGACCATACGCCCCTACAGATGATAATGCACGAGATCCAGCAGATGGTTATCTTCGCTCAGCTGGGCGAGTTCGCTGTCGATCTTTGTGACGGAGTGTCCCATATATTCGTATGTGTTCGTGCGGGTTTTGAAGTTCATGGAGATGTGCATGGCCTGGTTTGCGTGATGATGGTGATGCATGGGCACCTGCCGGGATTCGGGGACGGGATAGGTTTCGGACGGCGACAGCACCCCGTTGCTGCTGTTTGACCATCCGGCATCCGCATCAAAGCGGTCCTCTTCGAGCGTATGGCTGCCGGTGATGAGCATGCCGACGCCTTCCATGTCTTTGACGATGTCTTCGAGCGGCTCGCTCCAATCGGAGACGCAGACGATGACATAGTCGGGATCCTCCAGATCATAAATGTAGCGCAGCCATTTTTTCACAGAAGTGTTCAGCCGGCTGATGTGGAGTATCGGATCTTTCTTTTCCGCTTCAGGGATAAAACGCCCGCCGTAGCTGCCCAGGATGATGAGCTTCATGCCGTTGACGATGAAGACCCGGTACGGTTCCCCGAAGAAAGGTTCTTTCGTCCTTGGATGACCGACGTTGCAATTCATCCACGGGAAGTCTGAAAAACTGAGCGCACGCCTTAATTTGGAAATGTTCGAGACGTCCTGATGATTGAACACACCGAATTCGTAATTCATATAATTCATGGCGGTAATGGCCGGATTCCGCGGCGCGCTGCTTTTTTGATCGATGCCGAGCGAACCGCCCAGATCACATAACAGTACATGGTTGTTATCCTCTGCCGATAAGCTGCGTTTATATTTGGAGACCTTCGACAGCGTCACGCCCGGACGCTCCCCCAGCCCCCGGTTCAGGTGCTGGGTGATGATCAGACTGATATTGAAAAATTCCTGCATGCTATCCCCGCCTTTCTAATATTCTATCCAATCAGAATCCGCTCTTTCGGATAATTGTGGTTCAGCTGATGCTGCCTGCCGCCGATGCTGAACAGGAACGAGATGAACCCGATACGCCCAATGAACATGAACATCATGAGAATCACCTTACTCGGTGCAGACAATTCATCCGTGATGCCGGTCGACAGTCCCGAGGTGCCGAAGGCACTCGTCACTTCAAATACGACATCAATCAGATCGAACCGGCTGTTCTCAAACAGCACAATTGAAATGACACCGACAAATACCAGCAGCACCGCAAATGAAATGACTGCATATGCCCGGTACAGATCTTCGCGCGTAATTTCACGATTGAATACGCGGATGACCTGGCGGCCGCGGCTGAATGCAATCAGAAACAGGAGAAGCACTGCAAATGTCGTCGTCCGGATACCCCCGCCGGCCGAACTCGGTGAAGCACCGATGAACATGAGCGCACTCATGATGACCTGAGTGCCATCATGGAAATGCCCCGGATCGACCGTGGTAAGTCCGCCGCTCCTCGACGTCACCGAAGCAAACACACTGTTCATCATCGTCATGAACCAGGAGTCCCCTTTGAAATAATGCCGGGACTCCATGACGAAAACGAAGAATGCACCGCCCAGAAATAAGAGCCCGTATGTCGCTGTCGTTACTTTTGTGTATAAAGAAAACCGGAATCGCTTGCCATTTTTCTGAAAGTAGTGCTTGACCTCGAGCAGTACGGGGTAGCCGATCGCCCCGAGTATGATCTGCACCATGACGGGCACCTGCAGTATATAGGTTTCGGTATAGTCCAGCATTGAATTGCCGAATATATCCAGCCCTCCGTTCGTGGTCGCAGAGACGGACAGGAAGGCGCCGTTTATGATGGAATATCCCCAATCCCCCGTCTGATACATGAAAAACAGTGTGTACAGACCGGCGCCGATCAGCTCGATGATGAAGATCAGCTTGAATATGCCAATCACCATCTTCACCGAGCCGGAGATCTTATGCTGGCTGTTATCCGCCATGATCTGCATGCGTTCGCGCAGCCCGATGCGCTTGCCGAGCAGCACCCAGATCAGCGTGCCCATCGCCATGATGCCTAAGCCGCCGAGGTTCATGATGAACATCAGCACGATATAGCCGCCCACATTGAATGTCTCCGCAATGTTGACGGGCGTCAGCCCTGTCACCGACAGGGCTGACGCTGCGACAAATATGGTATCGACGGCGCCGATCACTTTTTCCCCGTCATAAAAGAGCGGCAGTGCCAGAAGCGCGGATGCAGTAAACAGTGCGACCAGATAATATATCAAAATACCGCGCTGGGGAGTCATTTTCTCAATCCGCCGTTCCAGCCATTTGAACATTGCTGCACCTTCTTTCAGTTAGCCCTAGTATATTAGAAAATTTGTCTTTTCGCCATGCTTTGATGGCGCAAGCCTGAGTGTGCGGCAGGATAAGAAAGTATGCCTGCCAAAAATGATTTTCTAGTACATCATAAATCATCAGCCGTTGTTTTTCTATACTTTTTGGGCAAGTTCAATGTGAAATTCAGTTCAGCTGCCAGCCGGTAAACGGGTTTTCATTCAAAAAAAACCGGCCCTGCGGCCGGTATTGATATCTAATCGAGTGTGACGGTGGTTTCCTGGAGTTCGCCGTCACGGTAATATTCGATGGTCATGTCTTCGCCCTGCTCTTTTTCATAATACAGGTATTGTCTGAGTTCAAGCATGTTGGGAATGGCCTGGCCGTCGAGTGAGACGATAACGTCGAGTTGTTCGAGGCCGCCCGCCTCCGCCGGTGAACCACTTTCTACATTGCTGACGATGACGCCTTCACTGACGTCTTCCGGCAGATTCATCTGCTCGCTCTGGATTTCTTCAGGGACCTGATAGAGATCCTGAAGCATGATGCCAAGGAATGGTCTCTGTACTTCGCCATTCTCTTCGAGCTGGGTAACGATTTCCTGGACTTCGTTGGACGGGATGGCGAAGCCGATGCCTTCGACGGTCGGGCTGTTGACTTTCATGGCGTTGATACCGATCAGATTGCCCGCCCTGTCGATGAGTGCGCCGCCGGAGTTACCCGGATTGATGGCCGCATCGGTCTGTATGACATTGGACTCCCAGTCGTAGGTGCCGTCGCCGTCGATGTCGACGGGCACGGTGCGGTCAAGCCCGGAAACGATGCCGCGGGAGACAGAACCTGAGAATGTCTGACCGAGCGGCGAGCCGATGGCGATGGCTGTCTGGCCGACCTGCAGATTATTGCTGTCGGCAAATTCGATGCTGCTGTCGATGTTACCCCTGTCCACACGGAGCACAGCCAGGTCCGTCCAGAGGTCGGAGCCGACGATTTCCGCCTGAAGCTGCTCGCCATCCTGCAGATTGATCTGCACTTCCTCCGCGCCGTCTACGACGTGGTTATTCGTGACGATGTAAGCGGAGTCTTCGGTCAGCTTGTAGATCACGCCTGAACCGGTGCCGGCTTCTTCAGGGCTTGATCCCTCTTCAGAACCGCCGCCGGGCTGCTGCCCGGATTCCGGCTGCTCTTCGAGGCCGGGCAGGAACGAGCTAGTTCGCTGCAGGTTGATGACGGAGACCACCGATTGTCTCGCTGATTGGATGGCCTCAGAGGTGTCGGCGTCTTCCTCGCTGGTGCCGCCGCCCTGCTGCTCTATATTACCGGCTTTCTGAGTATTTTCTTCCGATGCGGACTGATCCGCCATTTCAGTCCCGCCGCCGTCGTCGAACACGTTATACAATAACAGGACAATCAATGCGCCGGCGACGCCTGCAATAAGCGGGATAAAGAGAGAACGGAGCCATCCGCGGCCGCCACCGCCTTCGCCGGAGCCCCCGGAACCAGAGCCCCCGGAACCTGAACCGCCGGAGCCGGATGCAGCTGTACTGCCGCCGGCTGAAGCAGCCCCTGCAGTGCCGGCGGCCGAAGCGGAGTTATCTGCGGCGCGTGTTTCACTGTAACCGTACTCCTGGTCCGCATCCGCGGTTGTGTTCTTTTTCTCTGTGTCTTCTGCCGATGTATTTTCCTCTGTGTCTTCATTCTCCTGCGGTTTTGAGCCGCTGTGATTATCACCGGACACTGCTTCTCTTCGCACGTCTGGCGCGCTTGCATGAGACTCGGGTGCGGCATCCTGACGTTTGTGCTGATCCGGGCCAAATTCCCTGTCGTTCGCCTCATCACCGGCGCTGTGTTCAATCAGCTCTGTGCCGTTTTCTTTGAACACTCTTCTTCTGCGGCGATACTGATCTCTTGGAATGATATGTTTGTCTTCTTTCCCCAAGTGCGACGCCCCCTGTAAAAATAAACTGTGCATTCATTATAAATGCTGAATTAATATGTTTCCACTTTTTTGCTATCGCTGACGGGTTTATTGCGGCTTGAAAACCAGCCGATCAGGACGACAGCGACCATTACAGCCCAAAAGATCAGCTTCCATGTCACCGAATGGGGGAACGCGTGCGGAATAATGCCGATCTGTTCATGCGCCAGCGTCAGTACACTCAGTTTAACGCCGACCCAGCCGACGATGACGAATGCGGCGACTTCAAGTCCTGGCTTTTTATTCAAAATCTCAACAAACCATGTAGCGAAGAATCTCATGATGATGACCCCGATCAGACCGCCGACCAGCATGACGAGATACTGGCCGGTGTTGATGCCAAAGAAATCGCCGCCGACCTCGGGCAGTGCAAGTGCAATGGCTGCAGCCGCAAGAATCGAGTCGATCGCAAAGGCGATATCCGCCAGTTCCACTTTCGCAACCGTCAGCCAGAAACCGCTTGCCGATCCGTCATCCGTGGACACATTGTCCTCGCCGTCCGCCTCTGAATGCTGCTGACCTTTCCGGATGGCGATGAGGTGCGTAATCGACACGTAGAACAGATACAGTGCACCAAGTGCCTGCATCCACCACCACTGGACGAGCCAGACGAGCAGCAGGATCGCCATCATGCGAAATACAAAAGCACCGAGCAGACCGTAGAACAAGGCCCTTTTCCGCCTTTTTGGATCCAGGTGTTTCACCATCACCGCAAGCACCACGGCATTATCCGCCGCGAGCAGTCCTTCGAGCACAATGAGGACGATAAGCACCCATGAGTACTCAAGCAATACTGCAAAATCCATAAATTTTCCTCCCAGGAAATAGACGTATTTGCAACAAAAAAGAGACCTCCGCTTCGGATTTGCGCAACTCCCGTCTTAATGACGGTTAATGCGTAAATCCGGCAAAGGTCTCACGATACAATATCCATTGCTCAATGCACCGGGATCTCTCCGTAGTGACGATGCATTGATGGGCTGCCCCATTCGTTACTCCCCTTTTCCAAGAAAAGGTTCATTTATCGTTGGCTTGTGATTCGCTTATAAATATATACTATCCGAAGCAGAAAGTAAAGGATAAATAAATTTTGACAGGGCGGCTGTTCCTCATCCATGTTACATTCTCAAAGCCGGGACGGACAGTACCTGGCAAAAACACCGCCATCAGTGTTTAAAACACAACCCCCTGAAAAATTTCTACAGCAGGCTGTACAACTTGATTTCCGGATATTTTTCGTTGAACCAGCGTGTGGCGAAGTCGTTTTCGAACAGGAATACTTTGTTGCCGTATCTGTCGAGCACGAGGTTGGACCGCTGAGAGTTCATGGCGTCTTTGATGTCTTCTTCATTCTCGACCCATCTGGCGATCTTACTGCCGATGGACTCCATGACGATATCGGTATTGTACTCGGTTTTCATGCGATGTTCGAACACCTCGAACTGCAGCTGGCCGACGGCGCCGATGATCGGCTGGTTGGTGTGCAGTGTCTTATAGTACTGGATGGCGCCTTCCTGGACGAGCTGCTCGATGCCTTTATAGAAGTGTTTCTGTTTCATCACATTTTTAGCAGTGACTTTCATGAAAAGTTCCGGCGTGAACTGCGGCAGTGCCTCGAATTCCACTTTGCCGCCGCTGCCGTAAAGGGTGTCGCCGATCTGATAATCGCCGGTATCGTAGAGGCCGATGATGTCGCCGGCGTAAGCTTCGTTGACAGTTTCGGTATCATCGGCCATGAACATCGTGGCTCTGGATACTTTTGACTTTTTCCCCGTCCGGGCCAGCGTGGCCTGCATGCCGCGGGTGAATTTGCCGGAGACGACGCGCATGAACGCAAGTCTGTCCCGATGGCGCGGGTCCATATTGGCCTGTATCTTGAAGATGAAGCCTGTGAAATCCTCGCCAGCCGGTCCGATTTCTGTGTCGTCTGTGGTCTTTCGCGGGGTCGGCATCGGCGCGAAATCAACGTATGTGTCCAGAAATTCTTCGATGCCGAAGGTGGACAATGCGGAACCGAAAAATACCGGTGTCAGATCACCGCGGGCGATCTTATCGGTATCAAACGCGTCTCCTGCTTCCTCAACCAGCATGAATTCTTCAATGGCTGTCTGAAAGGCTTCGTCTTCAGCGATACTGTGGTCTTCCTGCAGCTCGTAATCTTCATTCAGCTGGAGCATTTCATCTTCCCGGTAAGGATTGATGGTGCGATCCTTGCGGTTGATGATGCCAAAGAAGCTCTGCCCCATGCCGACCGGCCACGTCATCGGATAGGTTTCAATTTCCAGCGTGGATTCGATTTCTTCCAATAGCTCAAAGGGCGCTTTGCCGACCCGGTCGAGCTTGTTGATGAACGTGAAAATCGGGATGCCGCGCATCCTGCAGACTTTGAACAGTTTCAACGTCTGCGGCTCGATGCCCTTTGCCACATCGATAACCATGACCGCCGAGTCCACCGCCATCAGCGTGCGGTATGTATCCTCGGAAAAATCTTCGTGTCCGGGGGTGTCGAGAATATTGATCTTATAGCCGTCAAAATCAAACTGCATGACGGAACTGGTGACGCTGATACCGCGTTCCTGCTCCACTTTCATCCAGTCCGATGTCGCAAATCTGCCGGTTTTCTTCCCTTTGACCGTACCGGCCTGACGGATGGCACCGCCAAAAAGCAGCAATTTTTCTGTGAGCGTCGTCTTGCCGGCGTCCGGGTGGGAGATAATGGCAAATGTTTTGCGTTTTTCTACTTCCTCTGTCAGATTCATAAAACTCTCCTTACTGTTTGGCTGTTGCCTGTGTGACCGCTGCTGCGATCCTTTCCGCTTCATCTTCGTCCATCATACTGAAGAGATGCATGACGATGGTTTCGGTCCGGGCGTCCGGCGGCAGATCGACGGGGCATGCCAGACTGAAATTGATGTGTGGAATACTGATGATGAAGTCTCTGTCATCTTCTATGATATACACTGCAGCACTGCTGCCGGCAATGTCAATCGCCGTCTTCTTCATATTCATCGCTCCTGTACTTGCGATATGCCGCATCGAGTGCGATCAGGTCATCTCTGTGCGGCACTTTAACATAGTCCGCCATGATCTGATAAGGTTCCCGGCCTTTGCAGGCAAGCACAACCGTGTCTCCCGGCCGTGAGTATTCAATCGCATGCCGGATGCCTGCTTCACGGTCGAGGAATGAACGATAGCTGCTGTGCTGTGCGCCCTTCTCCAGTGCCTCGACCAGTATTGCCGGATCATCGTTCGCCGGATTGTCCGGTGTAAATACCGCGTAGTCAGCGCGTGTGGAGATCCGCCCCATCTCTTCGGCCTTGGTCATATCCCGCTCGCCGGTCATGCCGACGAGGAATATCAGCCGCCCTTTGACGAACGGTTCAATGGTGTCGATGATTTTATTCAGCGCGTCGGGGGTATGGGCAAAATCGATGACCATGTCAATCGGCAGCTGCGGATCGAGGACTTCAAGGCGCCCCTCCACCGCTTTCATGCTGCGGGCCGCTTCTATGATATGACTGAACCTGTAGCCCTGCAGCCACTCGCCGATAATGGCACACATCAGGTTCTGGATGTTGAAGTGACCGATGAAGGGGGAGTCGACACGGAATTCCCCTTCCGGCGTATTCAGCGTGAAATTGAAGCCCTCGAGCGTGCCCTTAATATCGGAGGGCCAGAAATCTGCGGTGCTGTCCATGCCGTAGGTGATGACCTCATGGGGCGTCATCGTCCGGTACGTCTTTGACCATGCATCATCGTTGTTCAGTATGATGTATTTCCGCTCCCGCACGTTCTGGCCCATCTGTGAGAATAAAAGACCTTTGACGTAGCCGTACGCATCCATTGTATTGTGGAAATCAAGGTGGTCCTGGGAGAGGTTGGTAAAAATGGCAATGTCAAAATCGATGCCAAACGTCCGGCCCAGTTTGAGGGCGTGGGAGGACACTTCCATCGCGAACACTTCCGTCTCACGGTCGTTCGCTTCCTTGAGGCGTCTGAAGAGTGTCGTCGTCTCAGGCGTCGTGTTGATGCTGTCATAACGGTCTTCATTGATGATGTAGCCGTTCGTCCCCAGGTAGGCACTGTTCTTGCCGAGCGCACGGCTCAGATGGTGAATCATGGTCGCCACAGTTGTTTTACCATTCGTACCCGTCACGCCGATCATCGTCTGGCTCTCTTGAGGGAAGTCGAAAATGTAGCCGGAAAACAGGGAAGCCACTTTGGCCGGATCTTTGACGATCAAAAGTCCCACACCTTCCGGAAGCGGCCTGTAGCGGTCCGTAACGATGAACCGGCAGCCAGCTTCAACTGCCTGGGGGATAAAATCAAAGCCATCCACCTGATGCCCCTTCAGTGCGACGAAGACAGCATCCTGATTTGTTTCCCTTGAATCCGTCGTAATGTGCGTCACCTTCTGTGGAAATTTTCCATATATGGTTTTTATTTTCAACAAGGATAATAACGTCTTCGAATTCATCTTTCCATCCACCTTTCAACTTTTATATTATACAATACCAGCGCACAGTTTGAATAGTAATAATTGACAGAGTGCTTTGCCAATCAGTATTATCGTATCGATGGCTAAATAATATAAATCTGTTCCACGCAGATGTTGTGGAACTGAAGTTCGAAGGTGAGTGAAAATGACGCATAAGAAAAAACGATTCTGGAAACTGGCTTTTCTGCTGTTTCTGACTGAGATGGTCCGGGGGATGTTCATATTGAGCTATCTGCCCGCCCTGCCGACGATCGGCATCATTTCAATCGGGCTCAGTTCCATATTGATCACACTCCATTATGTGCTGGATACTGTGACCAATGTATGGCTCGGTTTCCTGATGAAGAAAATCGGCGAATGGTGGACGATGTTCCTCAGCTATTTCGTCGGTATCGGCGCCATGATCCTCGTCATGTTTGACCAGAACTTCTGGCTGCTGCTGATATCAGCATGTCTGCTTGGCATCAGCGTCTGCCCAATTTGGATCCTGGCGCTGTCAAACGTTGAGGAGAGCAACCGCGGCCGGGATATGGGACTCGTCTTTTTCAACTGGCTGGCCGGGCTCGGCGGCGGCATGGTCGCGATGAATTTCCTGATCGGCCTGTTCTCGGAGGCGGCCGTCTACGCCATGGCCGGCGTGTATGTCATCAACCTTATCCTGTTTCTGATCCTTCCCGGCAATCGGGAAACCGTTGACGGGGCGGAAGATCGCCCCGGTGCTGCCGGTGAACTGGCGAAGACGATAGAATCCGAAGCGGAAACATCCAGCAGAGGCAGAGGCGGCACCGGCCGCCTGCCGCTGCGGGAGACATGGGAGATATTCTATCATCATCTGAAAAATATGCCGGGCATTATGCTGCAGGGTCTCGGTCTCGGTATGCTGCTGCCGATCCTGCCCACATATATCACCTCAGAATTGTCGCTGAACTTTTTCCAGTACACGTTCTTTATTCTCCTCATCTTCGGGCTGGTAGCGTTCAGCATGACCGTGCTGAGCCGCGGCCTGGACGCTTATTCCAACAGGCTGACGATGGCGGCCATTTGCGCTGGATTCTTCATATATGCCGTCGGTGTCATCTGGTTCAGTACACTCGAAACCATCTGGCTGATCTTTGCCATCGCCAGTTTCGTCGGTCTGTCCTACGGCCTCATGCTGCCGGCCTGGAATAAGTATCTCGCCGGCACCATATGGAAAAGCCGCCGCGCCGAGTCGTGGGGCGTCATCAGCTCCGTGCAGGGACTCGGCGCTATGGTCGGCCCGATGCTCGGGGGCCTCACCGCCGACCTCTTCGGCACCGTCAACGCCACCCTGACGTTCAGCGGTTTGATATTCATACTGCTGTTCGTCTACTATGCTGTGCTGTTTCTCGTGCAGCGCGGACAAAACCTCGAGGAGTGATTTTTGGATGAGGGAGACCCCGGCCGCTATACTGCGGCCGGGGTTGTGTCGTTCCTGGCATGCTGGGCGCTGGCATTCGGGACTCCCGCGAGTGACTGCGGTGCTGGGCGCTGGCATTCGGAACACTTGCGAGTGACCGCGGTGCTGGGCGCTGGCAGTCGGAGCTCCCGCGAGTGACCGCGCCGCCATCCGCTGGCATTCGGAGCTCCCGCGAGTGACTGCGCCGCTATCCGCTGGCATTCGGAGCTCCCGCGAGTGACCGCGCCGCCATCCGCTGACATTCGGAGCAAACGCCAAGCATCGTTTCACCTTCAGGCATCCGCATCCCCGGACGCCCATATAAATCGCTCATCTTTTTCATATTTCGAATCATAATGGTTAGTTCGCAGCAATTTTTCCAAATGATAGTTCTTTATCACGTAATATGTTTTCTGGGAGGCAGCTGTCATTACACAATACTTCTTCAAGAGTGCGCGTATTGTCCGCTCAGCCGCCATGCCGCCGATGAACTTACACAATCTCTCCTTCGTCATCGGGACGGTGTGATGCAGCACGGAGAAATCGATCATTCCCCGGACGACGAGCCGCTCAACAGTTTCAACATAACCGCAGTTTCTGCAAATGATGCTGAAACGCCTTTTCACTAATTCATATCTGCTGCATTTAAAGCAGTAGCTGCCGCCCCATATCAGGCTGGGATGAATCACAGGCAAAGCGATCGGGTTATCGATGACAAACGCCTTGATCGTTTCTGTCAGATCATGGGCATTCTTTCCCACGGACATCCGTCCGAGCTCCCGAAAATATTCTGTCAATAAAGTCCGGACGACAATGAACTGCCCGCTTTCCCCGGAACACGATACAAGATGGAAATCCGGGTTCACAAACACGGCGCGTTTGTCCACCGTAAAATGGTACGGTATAAATTTTTTCAGACGCAAAAGTTTGCCTGCCGTACGGGAGGCCTGGGCAATCGGGTCCTCAGAAATCTGTCTGCCCTTCAAAAGCCAGCGTCCGCCGTCAACAGCATACCGGCCGGAATAATTCTTGATCTCATTTACCACCATCACATGCTCTCCAATAATTAAAGAATCAATCTGAAGCGTCGCTTCCCCGATCCGCAGCCACAAATCCCGATAGATCAACAGCCCCGCATGACCCGCTTCATCAAGCATCCTGTCGTAGCCGATCTCCCCTGCGTATCCTTTCCTCAACCGCTCAAGTTTACGCCGCTCATCCTCCGACAATACACTCCGCTGAGAAAGCGCCTCATAATAGATCAATTCCTTTGATTTCATGCGTTCGTTCAAAAACATTAAAAAACCTCCTTTACTATATATAAGGAAAAAGTGCCGATTTGCTCTTTTTAAATGTTGTAAAAGGAAACCGTCACCTCTCATCCCTTGATATATCCATAACAGGAGGTGTAATAAGTGATTTAATTTTAGTTTGACGATCTAGCCCCTGTGCTTTTTCAATGTTTCTTCCATGAAGTTCAGCAGATCATCCCTCATGTCTGATTTCAGTGCATATTCGATGGTGGTTTCGACAAAACCGCGTTTGACACCGACATCATGCCGGCTGCCTTCGAAATCTACGGCATAGATATCTTCCCCGCTGTTGCCGATGGCGCGGATGGCATCGGTCAGCTGGATTTCTCCGCCCGCACCGATCTGCCCTTTGGCGAGATGGTCAAATACGGACGGCGTCAGCACGTAACGGCCCATGATTGCCAGACGGGAATCGGTGACGCCGGGCCCGGGCTTTTCAAACATATCTTTCAGATGATAGCAGTTGCCTTCCCTGCTGTCATATTCCACGATGCCATACTTGGAAGTATCTTCCACAGGTACGGATTTGACCCCGATGACCGTGGATTCACATTTTTCGTAGTGCGCCATCAGCTGGCCGATACCAGGGGTACCGCCTTCATTGTCCACGATATCATCCCCGAGCAATACCGCGAACGGTTCGTTGCCGATGAACTGACGGGCTGTATGTATGGCGTGCCCGAGCCCCTGCGGCCGCTTCTGTCGGACGTAGAATATGTTGGCGAGGCCGGTGGCATGTTCCACTTTTTCAAGCAGCTCCTCTTTGCCTTTATTGCGGAGGTTGGTTTCAAGTTCCATGGACCTGTCAAAATGATCTTCAATCGCCCTTTTATGCTTGCCGGTGACAATGATGATATCTTCAATGCCGGCTTCAACCGCCTCTTCGACGATATATTGGATCGTCGGTTTATCCAGAATCGGAAGCATTTCCTTCGGCATCGCCTTTGTGGCAGGCAGAAAGCGGGTGCCGAGACCTGCAGCCGGTATGACTGCCTTTTTTACTTTTTGCAAATTCATCTCCTCCTTATTCCGTAACCTATACTATAACAAAAATAAGGTCAGAATCTAGTTCTGACCTTTATTTTTGGCATCCTTTTTTTCCTTGCGCCTAACCAGACGGATGCTGACTTCATACAGCACGATCATTGGAAAAAGCGTGATGATATGGGTGAAAAAGTCCGGCGGGGCGATCAGCGCCGTAATCACCAGCAGGCCGAAGTATGCAAATTTCCTGAACTTCACCATATTATCAGATTCCAAAACTTCAATATGGTACAGGAATAAAACGAGGACCGGCAGCTGAAAAATCAATCCGAACGGGATGGTCGTAATCAGCAGGAATGACATGTATTCGTCCGCTGTGACCAGCACATCAAAGTTCCGCTCGCCCATTTCGATAAGAAACTGGTAGCTGATCGGATGGACGATGAAATAGCCGAATGACAGTCCCACGATGAATAAAAACAGCATAAACGGCAGAGAGCCTTTGATGAAACTCGTCTCCTTCTCTACCAGTCCCGGTCTGACAAACTGCCACAGAAACCAGCAGATGAAAGGCAGGCTGAGCCCGATGCTCATTGCCGCTGACGTGCGGATGTAGAACCGGATGACCTCAAACGGGCCAAGCACAACAATATCAGATCCCTTTGATACGACCGGGAACCACCACTGGACTGTAACGAAGATAATCAGAAACCATGCTGTAAACACAGCACCGGATTTCAGCAGCATGCTCCGTAAATCTTCGATATGTCCGGTCAGTGAAGCAAATGCCTCGTCATCTGATGATTTTCCATTATTTTTCGGGGGCTGACCCCCGTTATTGCCGGAGTTGCCGGAATGATTACCGCCATCACCCGAGGCGTTATGATATTTATCGGCCCCGTCTTTTTCCTTTTTTTCCTGCTCAGCCTTGCGTTTACGCTTATCCACAGGGCTGAGACTCATGTCCTTGTACGGATCGCTCATTCAAAATCACCTATTCCTCTTCGAGGCGTCCGCCTTCCTCTGCGAATGTGGTCACGCCTTCAGCACAACGGTACGCCAGCGCACCGACGGTGCCCGTCGGGTTATAACCGCTGTTGTGGGCAAAGTTACCCGCGCCGACCACGAACAGATTGTCGCGGTCCCAGTGCTGCAGATAGTTGTTCACCACACTGTTTTGCGGGTCGTCCCCCATGACTGTGCCGCCTGTGTTGTGCGTGGATTGATAAGGGGCGATGTCATAATCACCCAGTTCCTCATCCACTGCCACTTCGTTCGCCCCCATCTCCTCCATGATCTCGGCTGAACGTTCAGCCAGATATTGCTGAAGCGCCCGGTCCTGATCGGTGAAATTATAAGTGAGCTGTACCAGAGGCAGACCCGCCGCGTCTTCGTAATCTTCATCGATATCCAGATAATTTTCCCTGTGCGGCAGGGTGGCGCCCTGACCGGAAACGCTGAGTGTGCGTGTAAAGTTTTCGATGGAATCCTGCTTGAATTCACTGCCCCAGGACGGCACATCCGGTCGGGTGGTATTCGTCGCAATCGGCCTGGAACCGGTTTGTGAAATCGTGATGCTGCCGCCGTGCAGGAAGTCCAGATCACTATGATCAAAGTTATCACCGTTGAATTCATCGATGGCAATACCTAAAGCCCCGGCACCCATGAACGTATTGAACTGTTCATCGAAGAAACCTGTGGCACCTCCAAATACCTGATAACAATAATTGCGGCCCAATGTTCCTTCTTCTGTTTCCGGATTGTACTGCTCGCCAATATCAGAAACCCTCAGCAGTTTATAATTATTAAAAACATAACTGGTGAGCACGACGATATCCGCCGGCTGTATAAATTCTTCCCCGGTACGCGTGTTCACGTATCTGACACCACTCACCTGAGTTTCGTCATCCTCATCCGTCAGGACTTCCACAACATTTGAATGCGTACGCACTTCATAGTTGCCTGTCTCCCTTGCCGTTGGAATTACAGTGACTTCCGGCGAGGATTTAGCGCCGTATTCACATCCGAAACGTTCACAGAATGCACAGTATTGACAGGCCTCAATCGTCTGGCCATCAGGGTTTTCATATTGTTCGCTCAAATTCGAGGAAGGCTGCATGAATGGCTGGTAGTCCATATTCGAAGCCGCGTCTTCAAACATTTGCAATATACGGGTTTTGATCATTGGCGGGGTCGGATAATCATCCGAGCGATGGCCGCCCAACGGGTTCGGTTCCCCTGATACCCCCAATGTTTTCTCAAACTGATCAAAATACGGTTCCAGCTCATCGTATGTAATCCCCCAGTCCTGGATCCGGTAGCCTTCGTCATCTCCCAGTTTTTCTTCTCCATAGTTTTCTTCAGTCATCGAACGGATTTCAAAATCATAAGGCAGGAAACGCCAGGTGACACCGTTCCAGTGGGTCCCCGCACCGCCCAGGTTACTCCCTAACAGGAACGAACCCAGCTGTCTCATTGGCAGCGCCCGCTGATCCCTGTTATTTCTGAACGTCAGCGTTTCTTTCGACGTATCCTGCATCAATTCATAGCGGATGGCGTATTTATATTCATCGTGTATGTTCTGGTAATCCTCAGTCCCGCGTGCATGGCCGCGTTCCAGTCCCACCACATTCAATCCGGCTTTGGCCGCTTCTGCGGCAACAACACCGCCGGTCCAGCCGACACCGACTGTCACTACATCCACACTGTCCAATTCTGTCACCATTAATTAATTCCCCCCGCCGTAAAGTGATTGTGGTTCAACTTCGACAAAACTGTCCGATTCGATCTGCTGAATGTATGCGTGCTGGTGCCCGGGGAACTGTTTCATCCGCCAGCCGTCCATATTGCGATTGCCGCGGTACATCGGATCTGAGTAGACCCCTTCGAGTGTTGCGGACCGCAGGAGTCCAAAGAAGGTATCCGGCCTCGCCGTCGCGGCCGGCACACCCATGTCGGCATCACCTTTCTGGAAACTGTCGAGCACCTCGTCCATCTGTTCAGCTTCAAGCGTCGCAAAATTCGAGTCATGTTCATTATTGGCCACTGCATTCAACCGTTCGATGCCGAGTGTGAACAGTTCCGCTCTTGTCAGCCTGGACTGATACCCCTGGGTCGGCTCCCCTTCATAGAATGGGCCCTGCATGTACTCCTTCGAGTTGTTGCCGTACGCGCCGGCCAGCTGCATATCCAGAAAATACGGAGCCCCCAGGGCGATTGCCCCCGGTCCCATATCATCTTCCGGGAAAATGCGCTCCATCGCCTGGGAAATCGTTTCGAAATCCGCATCGTTATGGAAGAATAAGCGCCCGGGGTTCTCCTGGGAGGCAGTCTGTTCCCCCTGCTGGCCGCTCGTGGCACCCTGTTCTGCGCCCGGATTCACGGGGCTCATATTGTAACCCACGACCCCGCCAAGCAACGAGCCGCCGATGATGCCTCCGGTAGCCATTCCTGTCGTCTTCAGGAAATCACGCCTGGAGAACTGTTTTTCATTATTCGGTTTTTCACTCATGAAATACACCCCTTTTTGAATAATTTATGAATTCATTATATAATAAATTCATAATATTTAAAACAATCGACAGGGGAGTTTTCAATGGCATTTTTCAAATATCTGACATGGGACAACAGACACATGAATTTACGCTATATTCAGGATGAATACGATGGATCGATGAAAATCACAAATGTCTACACAGAAGATGACGCATCCGGGAATATGGAGGACATCAACAAAAAATATGGCAGCCGGCTGCGTGATGCCCAGCGTGCCATCAACGCCAACCGCCTCGGCATGCTCCTGATCTATTCATTCCTGGTGCTTATGCCCGCAATCGTCCTGAGTGTAATACAATCCAATCTCCTTTTACTCGGGGGTATCATCATCTTCACGATTTTTGTCTATTTCATCGTAGAAGCCGTCAATCAGGTCGTCATCAACCGCCTTTTATACCATATGGACAAAGAATTGCACGGCAGCACCGGCTGACGGTGTTAAATTGGGCATGTGGTTGCGGGGAACGCCCAAATACCCGCTCAAAAACTTCATAACCCGCCATTTTCCTGAATTTGCGCACACCTTGAATCCCTTCCGGACAAACCGGAAGGGGGTTTTTTATTCTTCTATAACGCCGTTCTCTTTTTCTCCCTGCCGCCTGTCGTATCCAAGGCGCTCACGGTTCCCCACAGCTTTCTGCGTGCACCGGCCTGCCTGAATGGCGTGCCGGTATCCGTCACTCCCACTGCGATGAACCACAACGCGTTATTGTCTAAAATTCTGAGCCACCAGTACCCGTCATTATTGTAGAGTTTGTCAAAGGTATACAAGGCCCCCGCTTCCACTGTTCCGTCAATGGCGCCCTTCAATGATGGAAAATGTCTGCGTCTGAGGGCAGTATTCACCCTGAATCGTCCTTTCCACAACCACGCGGTGTCATAGCTAAGGCTTGCGTGTTCCTGCTTTTCCCCCCATTTGGATGAGACGCGAAAACTCTTCTGTGTCAAATATTCACCCGGATTCAATAAATCCCCTCCATATATGTGATTTATATTTCTGTTCATATATCGAAATAATTTTAAAAAAAGTTATTGACCACATTGGTCAATGGGTTTAGACTGGATTTGACCAAGGTGGTCAACAGGTTAAAGATTGAAGGGGATATGGATGAAAGAAACATTTAAGGGACTGGATGCGGACAGACAATACGAAATCATTACAGCAGCGATGATCGAATTTGCTGAACACGGCTACAAAAGAGCATCGACCAACCGCATTGTCAAACGCATCGGTATGAGCAAGGGCATGCTTTACTACTATTTTGACAGTAAAAGGGCACTGTTCGACAGCTGTTTCGAGTATTGCCTGGAACATATCTATGAGGGGCCACTGGTTAATCACCCCCTTCAATGGGAAGGATATATCGAACGATGTACCAATCTTTCCCGTGAAAAATACCATTTCTTCAAAACGCATCCTGAGATTGCAAAATTCATGACCTACATGTATTTCTCAAACGAGCTGAATGAAGAACAAAAGGGGCAAAGAGCCAGTCTTTTGGAAAACAGGAAGCGGCTGCTCAATGAAAATATTGACTACAGTCATTTCCGTGAAGATATGGCACCGGAAACATTGATGAAGATGATCAATTGGACTATTCGCGGTTACTCCCAGGAACTGGAACAATATTTTGAAAAACATGATATAGATATGGACCACCTGGAACCCTATTTTGAAGAATATGATTATTATCTGAATGCTTTGCGCAAACTTTATTATAAGGAGGAATACCAATGAGTATGCTCGAGCTTAAAAATCTGACCAAAACATTCGGCAGTACTGTGGCTGCTGACGATGTTTCATTCACCATTGACAAAGGGGAAATTTTCGGATTCATCGGCCCGAACGGTGCGGGTAAATCAACAACGATCCGCATGATTATCGGGGCACTGACCCAGGATTCGGGCAGCATTTTCCTGGATGATACGAATATTTCAAAAGACCGGCACTATAAGGACAACATTTCCTATGTTCCTGGTGATGTCAATCTGTGGGGCAACCTCACAGGTGACGAGGTCATCAACTTTTTCATGAAGGTCCGCAACTATAAAAATACAGCATATAAAAATGAACTGATTGAAAAATTCAGGCTGGATCCGAAGAAAAAATGTAAGACATACTCCAAAGGGAATCGTCAGAAAGTGGCACTGATCAGCGCCTTTTTGACGGATGCGAAACTGCTCATTTTCGATGAGCCGACGACCGGGCTTGATCCGCTCATGGAACGTTCCTTCCACGAAGAAGTGGCGCGGGCTAAAAGTGAAGGCAAGAGTATTTTGCTGTCCAGCCACATTTTATCCGAAGTGGAGAAACTGTCTGACCGCATCGCCATCATCCGTGAAGGGAAGATCATTGAAACCGGCCATCTGGATGAACTGAGCCACATCACGCGGATCGAATACATCATCCAGGCGAAGGAGGATTTGTCGAAACTGGATGAACTGCCGTTTGTCCATGAATTCAGGGTCGAGGGAGAAGACACCCACGTGCTGATCGACAATGACAAAGCGCATGACTTCCTGCAGACACTGTATCCGCTCAAACCGACGAAACTTCAGACGCTGCCGCCGCGGCTGGAAGACATCTTCATGCGGTATTATGAAGGCGGGCGTGATGGCTCATGAGACATTATTTAAGCATGCTGCTTCGCGACACATGGTTCCGCATACTGATGTGGCTCATCGGTACAGGCGGGCTGACACTTGTGGTCCCGCCGGCATTTGACGGACTTTACAGCACCGCTGCCGAACGGGAGGCACTGCGGGCAACGCTTGATAACCCGGCGATGGTCGCACTTGTCGGTCCGGTCCCGCCCGGAGAATATACCACAGCGGTGATGTTTTCCCATGAAATGCTCGTATTCATGGGGATTATTCACGGTCTGTTCGGCATTATGATTGCCAACAGCATCAGCCGTAAGATGGAAGACCAGGGGCTGCTGGAATATGTGACGAGTGCCGGCATCACGCGGCAGAGCATTTTCGGTTCACAGCTTGTGATCGGCATCGGCATGAATCTGCTGCTCGGGACCGTCATATTCGGCGGGCTGACAATCATGAACATCGATTCATTCGGCATCTCCGGCAACCTGCTGTATGCGCTGGGCACATCGCTGTTCGGGCTGTTGTTCTTCGTCATCACACTGATACTGGCACAGCTGCTGCCCGCTTCAGAATGGTCGTTCGGCGTGTCGCTGTCGCTGCTGCTGCTGTTCTATCTGTACAGAGCCTCGACGGATGTAATCAACACCGACTATTCAGTTATCTCACCCTACCATTGGCTGAGCCGGCTTGAAGTCTATTCCTCCAACATCTATGCCTGGCTCTGGCCGTTTGCGATCATACTGGTGCTGATTGCAGCGGCGTGGGTTTTATTTGCCAGAAGGGATCTGGATGATGCCTATCTCAAATTCGACCTGCACAAGAAAACGCGGAATATCCGTTCTTATCCGCGGCTGCAGATGACAGGCATGAAAGTCCTCGTCACCAGCTGGATGATCGGCATGATTCTGATCGGTTTATCCTACGGATCGATATTCGGGGATCTGGACAGTTTCATTGGTGACACCCCCTTCCTCGCCCAGGCGATGGAAGGTGAATCAGGCACCAACCCGCTGGTGCAATTCGTCAGCACGCTGATTCTGGTGACAGCGGTGGTCGGCGCGGTGCCTGCATTGATGATCACAAGCCGCATCATGACAGAAGAAAAATCAAGCCGTCTGGAACTGCTCATGAGTACAAGAATTCCGCGGGCGGCCATGCTCAATTTTCATGGCATCTATGCCGCCCTCATCGGCGTACTCGGCATATTCCTGTCAATGGTCAGCATGTACGCGGCCAGCATGGCAGCTGAAGGGATCGACATCACGTTCGGCGACTACGTGATGGCAGCCGTGAATTATGCGAGTCCGACCGTACTGCTCGTCGGGCTGTCCATGCTGCTGATCGGCTTATCGATGAAACTGCACATTGTTGCCTGGCTGTATCTGCTGTACTCGTTTATGGTCAATTACCTCGGTGTCATCGTCGGGATAGACGAAGTCTGGCAGCAGGCGACTCCGTTCTATTTCCTCGCGGAAGTGCCGTCGGAAAATATCGAATGGGCCCCATGGCTCATCATACTCGGTATCGGCATCGGGCTTGGACTGGCCGGGCTTGCCTGCTTCAGGCGGCGGGATGTCGCATAGGTTTTTACTGGATTCTGCTGTGCTGCAGACACCTTCGATGCGGGTGTCTGCAGTTTTTCGTTATTCACCCAGTGACAGTGCCGCTGTTTATCCAAAAAAGCCGGATGTCAGTTATCTGACACCCGGCGGATCATTCCTATCCATTTTTTTCTGTCGGACCGCTGCCGGCATCTGCGAACATTGTTTTGCCGAGGCGGCCTCTGTATCTCCAAATGTTCTGAATGATAGTTTTGATCACCGCATAGGTCGGGATGGCGATCAGCATGCCGACGAAACCGGCGATGTTTCCAGCTGCGAGAACTACTGTGATAACGGTCAGCGGATGCAGTTTCAATGTCTGTCCCATCACGTTGGGTGTAATCAGGTTGCTTTCGATCTGCTGAGCAGCGAGCGTGATGATGGATACCCAGACCAGCATGATCGGATCCTGGATCACTGCGAGCAGCGCTGCCGGCACAAAGGCGATCCAGGGGCCGACAAACGGAATGACGTTCAGCAGCAGCGCGAAAATTGCCAGCAGCAGTGCGTAGTCAAGTCCGATGATCACGTATCCGATATAGAGGATGACACAAAGGATGGAGCTGACGAGCACCTGGCCCTGGATGAACGAGCGCAGTGTGTAATCAACGTCATGTAAAAGTTCTGTTAAAAACTGCTTAAAGTTTCCGCTGAACGGCACGACTGCCGAAGGGATGAACTTCTCATGGTCTTTTAACATGAAGAAGTAGAAGAACGGCACAAGAATGATTGTCAGGAACACGCTGACCGTACTGGAAATGATGGTGAATGCGTTACTTGCCAGATTGGACAGCATCTGACTGCCCTGATCGAGTGCCTGCTGGATGTACTGGTTGGGATCGAAAGGCAGCCGGTCACGCTGGGACAGCACGAAATTGAATGCTTCCTCGATTTCCCTCTGCATCTGCGGCGCCCGTGAAACCAGGTTCTGGACCTGCTGGGACACTACCGGAATGATGATCATCGACAGCACCGTCAGCACCAGCGCAATGATGGTGAAAATCGCCAGTATGCTTACCAGCCGGCCCGCTTTGCGGTTTTCCAGGAAACGCTGTATCGGCACGGTGATATAATAAAGCAGTCCGCCGAGCAGAAGCGGAAAAAAGATTGTTACAATAATTGTGATGAAGGGTTTAAAAACGACCTGCACATTGATGATCAGCAGAATAATCAACAATGTGAGAATAATCGCCACACCAGACTGGAACCATACCTTTCTTGTCATGCGCATGTTCTCCTTTGATTTCTTTTTTGTAAAGTTGACCCCCAGTGTATCATAAAACATAAAATTTGATAAAAATTTGTGCTGGAGGGAAGTGTTGAAAAACATTGATGTTTAACATCCCCCTTCATATTGGTATGATAGCCATGAGGAGGGTTTTTTATTATGGAGAAAACACCAGGAAAAGTCCACAGCATTAATTTTGACTCAGAAATTCTGAATGACACTTATGAAATCCAGTATTACCTGCCGAAAAATTTCTCGGATCTATACAAGCACCATGTGATCATCACATTCGATTCACAGGACTTTTTTAAATATGGACAGATCGAAAGAGCCTATGAAAAACTGTATCAGGAAGGAACGGTTGAACGCGCTGTCATTGTGGGCATGCCCTACCCGTCCGTTGAATGGCGCGAGGACCATTTCAATCCGAACGGCGACTATCATGAAGATTTAGTGGCATTTGTCAGCCGGGAGTTGATCACATGGATCGACAAGACATTCCCGACGCTGAAAGTCGGTACATCCAGGCTCCTGATGGGAGAGTCTTACGCCGGCAGCGCCGCCTTCTCTGTCGCGCTGCAATATCCATCCACGTTTTCACAGGCTGTGGCTTTCAGCCCGTATGTGGATGATGCTTTTATTGACAAGTTCAAGTCACAGCCGGGGCTGATAAATTTGAATCTGTACCATACCATCGGACTGGAGGAAGATGATTTCACTACCATCTCAGGCAATCGGGCAGACTTCCTGACACCCAACCGCCGGCTGAACGAATTCCTGGAATATGAACCGCTCGAATACCAGTATCATGAGCTGGACGGCGGACATATATGGAAAACGTGGAAGCCGGAAATCAAAGGTATACTGAAACAATACCTTAGTTAGAATATTATGGATTTTTATAAAAAGTCTGATATAATTGATACAAACGATACGGGAGGAATCAACATGAAATTTGGGGTAGCAATGTTTCCATCCAAACAATTACAGGATAAAGTCAATCAATACAGAAAAAGATATGATGCTCATTATGCGCTGATTGCGCCACATATTACACTTAAAGAGGCCTTCGAAGCAAATGAGTCCGAAAAGGAAAACATCGTTGAGTTTGTAAAGGAAACTGCAAAACAGCATAAACCGGTGGATATTGAAATCAAAAAGGTATCCAGCTTTGCACCGACATCACAGGTCATCTACTTTAAAGTGGAGAAGAATCCGGATCTTAAAGCCATACATGACGAGCTCAATCAAGAAGACTTTTACGGCGAAAATAGTCATCCGTTCGTCCCGCATTTTACGATTGCACAGGGACAGACTTCCCAGGAATATGAAGACATGTTCGGCCACCTCAGCATGATCGGTATCGACCACCAGGAGAGACTGAACAAAGTCAGCCTGTTATTCCAGCTGGAAAACGGCATCTGGCAGGTATTCGAGACGTTCAGGCTCGGAGAAGGCTAACATTTTAAAAAGTGAATATGTGTATAAGCAGATCTTCCACTTCCGTGGAAGATCTTTTATCTGTCGGAGCGTTTGAATCTGCAGCGGGTGGCGGCAGGTGCCCCGGGCTTAAACAGGCGAAGCGGTTGAGAGGAGGGTCACATCAAAAAAAGACGGGCAGCCGCCCGTCTTTCATATATCCGATTCTACGCCATCACGTGATAGCCGGAATCCACGTGAACAACTTCGCCTGTGATTCCGCTGGCCAGATCGCTCAGCAGGAATGCGACTGTGTTGCCCACTTCAAGCTGGTCGACGTTTCGTTTCAGTGGTGAACGCTCTTCCATTTCTTTCATCACTGATTTGAACTCGCCGACTGCGGAAGAGCTCAGCGTGCGGATGGGTCCGGCGGAGACCGCATTGACACGGAAGCCGTCCGCTCCGAGGTCAAGAGCAAGGTAACGGACACTTGCATCCAGTGCCGCCTTGGCAATGCCCATGACGTTGTAGTTCGGCATCGCGCGTTCCCCGCCAAGGTAAGTCATCGTCACGATGCTGCCGCCTTCGTTCATGATCTTCTTCGCATTTTTCGCGATGATTGCCAGTGAATAACTGCTGATGTCCAGCGCATTCTTAAAGCCTTCGCGGGACGTTTCACTGTAGCCGCCCTGCAGTTCATCTTTGCCGGCATAGGCAATCGCATGCAGCA
The DNA here is from genome assembly GCF_000385175.1 of Salinicoccus albus DSM 19776. GTDB lineage: Bacteria > Bacillota > Bacilli > Staphylococcales > Salinicoccaceae > Salinicoccus > Salinicoccus albus. The sequence goes on from NZ_ARQJ01000029.1 coordinate 29,154, forward strand.
GACCGTCAATACCGCCCGTTTTCGCGCCGATTTCCTCAAACGCAGATGCAATCTGTTCATCATCCTGAACATCACATTCAACAACAATGTCATGATTGCCTTCCAAGTCATCCAGCAGTTTCTCCAGCTCGCGGCGGAAACGTTCATTCAGAATAGTGAACACGAGATTCGCACCCATCTGATCCAGTGCACGTGCAGCACCCCAGGCGATACTGCGCCTGTTCGCCACACCCATAATTACAAAAGTTTTACCTTCGAGATTCATAAATAATTAACTCCCTCTTCTGCACCGGCACCCCTGAAGCTAAAGCCGTCTGGACCGGTTTATAGTTTGTCATTAGTACCTACTGCTAATCTAACTGTTTCCCCTGGCAAATGCAACTAAAAAGTTATTGCATCCGCATCGCTGCATTGCTCAGTAGAGCTCCAGCTCGCGCTTGAGCTCGTCGACATATTCACGGCTGCCCGTGACGAATATGCGGTCGTCCACTTTAAGATCGGTATCCCCGTGCGGCACGAGCGACTCCTGGCCCCTTAAGATCCTGAGAAAGATGATGTCGCCGGTGAACGGGAAGCTTCTGATCAGCATATCGTCATACCTGTAGTTATTCATGTGAATTTCATAGATCGATGTCTCTTCGTCCCCCAGCAGTGCCATCATGTTCGGCGACTCGATCAGGCCTCTGAGCAGCGTCTTGGAGCTGAGCATCGTCGAGAACAGTTCAAAGCTGCTGTTTCTCACCATCTCTTCTTGCTTCGGATCATCCACCCGGTAGATGATACGCTCTACGCCGGCTGACTTCGCAAAGCCGGCAACCTTTTCGTTGATCTCCGAATTATTGGCACCGGCCACAACGATGTCCGCGTCAAATGCTTCAAGTGCATCAAGATTTGCCCAGTCATATGTCTCTATTTCCTCATATTTCAGGTCGCCATCGCCGGCGGCACGGGCTCCCGAAAAGTTTTCGTGGAAAATGATCCGAACCTTATACAGGCCCCCGGCCAGACTTTTGGCAACAGGAATGGTCAGCTGGTTGTTGCCGAAAATAGTCACATCGATATTCCGTTCCTGACTCTCTTTCATCGGATACAGCTGCTTAAAGAGCACCGGTGTGATGATACATGCGAGGACAGCGCTCAGTATGAACATGCCGCTTTCCTCGGATGTGATCGTGCCGATCTGTTCGGCGATCACCGCGGCCGCAATGATGAGGGAAAGCGTGGAGGTCAGCAGGAAGCTTGCAGCCGACACGCGTCTCCGATCGAAATAACGGAGCAGAATTGCCACCGGAACCGCCTTGCTCAGGAAGAACGCAGCGAGCAGCACCGGTATGATGATGAAGACTCTTGAATCCGCAAACAGTGACGGCAGATGCAGCTCCACCCCAACCATGATGAAAAAGATCGGAATGAAGAAACCGTAGCCGAATGAATCAAGTTTCGTCACCATATCCTGATCCGGCTTCAGCAGACTGACGATACATCCGGCGATAAACGCCCCGAGAATGTTTTCAGCCCCAACGCCTTCAGCCAGTGCCACAAGCATGATGATCAGGGCGAACACCCCGCGGATACCAATCTGCATCGTCCCGTTGTTCAGCGTTTTCAGGAACTGGGACTGATGCATGACACGGCCCAGCAGATAGAAGAGGACGGCAAAGACGACGAGTATCCCCATCAGCCAGATCGGCTGGCTCGCTTCAGCATACAGCTGGGAGTAGAAAGCAAGCAGGATCATCGTAGCGAGGTCGGCAATCACTGCAATCAGCAGGATGAGCTGCCCCATCTGTGTCGATATTAGATTGGTTTCTTTCAGTGTCGGTACGACGACACCGAGCGATATTGTCGAAATGATGATCACCAGCAGGAAAACATCATCAAAGACGCCCGCCCAGCTCATCATCAGTGCAAACAGCAGACTCAGCGCTGCGATACCGGCAAAAATGCCGACCGTCAGCAGCATCGTGTTCGGCAGCGGTCGCTTCAGCACTTTCGATTTCTTCGCCTTGGGCGACTTCTGCGAGAATGCGTCAAAATCTATTTCAAGTCCGCTTAAGAACATCAGGAAGATAAATCCGAGCGTGGACAGGATGTTCAGCCACGGATCGTTTGGATCCACGATATCGAGGAATGATGAACCCAGTATCACACCCACGATAATTTCGGCAACGACGACCGGCAAAAAGCTGATTTTAAGCCTGTTGACAAGAATCGGTGTCAATAGTGCCGCCAGTACAACAATTGCTAAAGATATTACAGATGGTCCATGTTCCATTTTCTTCTCCTTAAAGTAAATACGTCATAAAGGTATTGGCGAGTGAAAAGTATATCAGCAGACTGATGATATCGTTTGATGTCGTAATGAACGGGCCGCTGGCCACCGCAGGGTCAACCCCGACTCTGCTCATCGCCAGCGGCACGAGCGTGCCCAGCAATGTCGCGAGCGTCATTGCAATCATCAGTGAACTGCTGACAATCAGGCCCAGGACCGGTGACTGGTACATGACCAGAATGATGGCAAACAATATTGCCCCGCAGACCGTTCCGGTAATCATCCCCGAGCCCATCTCGCGCAATGCAAGCTTCAGCTTGCTCTCTGCTTTTATTTCTCCTGTAGCGATACCGCGGACGGCCACAGCCAATGACTGCGTCCCCGTATTGCCAGCCATGCCGCCGATAATCGGTATGAAAGCACCAAGTACAGCCACCTGCGCCAGCGTGTCTTCAAAAACCGTCAGCATCGTTGCGGTGATCATCCCCATGAAGGTCAGTGCAATGAGCCACGGCAGGCGTTTTTTCGCTGTGGCCAGCGAGGAATCAGTCGCCGCTTCGATCTCGGTCATACCGGCCAGCCTGGAATAGTCTTCGCCAGCCTCTTCGTGGATGACATCCATGATGTCATCGGCTGTGATGATGCCGACCAGATGTTCCTGGTAATCCACAACCGGCACGGCAAGGAAGTCATAATCACGCACGATCTGCGCCACGTCTTCCTGGTCGGCGGATACTTTCACGGAGACGACACGCTCGATCATGATGTCCCCGATGTATTCATCATCATCTGCAATGATCAGTTCACGCAGAGACAGGATGCCGACCAGCCTGCGCTGTTCGTCGACAACGAACACGTAGTAGATCGTTTCTGAATCCGGCGCCGCCGCCTTCAGATGAATCATAGCTTCGCGCACTGTCATGACGGAGGTGATGCTGACGAACTCGGTCGTCATGATACCGCCGGCTGAATCCTCTTCATAGTTCAGCAGCATGCGAATTTCCTGCGCATCCGCCTGATCCATGAGCGTCAGGAATGAAGTCAGCTTATCCCTGGAAATCTCACTGAGTATATCCACCGCGTTATCATACTGCATTTCTCCGAGCATATCTGAGGTGTATCTGGCATCCATCGTATCGAAAATCGTTTCATATTCTTCAGGTTCAAGCTCCAACACATCAAAGAATTCCGCAACTTCCCGAGGACTCAGAAACTGATAAAGACGGTTAAGCTCCGTGTCATCCAGTTCCATGAAGAGTTCGCTCTGCTCATAGTTATGCAGGGCCTCGAAACCTTTACGGAAACCATCAATATTATCGTTTTTTAACATCGAGCGCAATGCTTCATGACTAATTTCTGTCTGGATCACTTCATCTAATTCCGGCACAACGCCCACCACCTGTTAAGAATAATTTAGCATTCGATCTCTGTTCAATCGTCCAGCCTGCATCCACAGATCAATCTGCAGAGATGAATGAATCATGCACCCGTCTCCAGAACGGAAAGGGCCTGAACCGGGCGAACCGGATCTTCTCATCAGCCACCCTGTACTGGATCGACTTGACCCCCTTGTGTACAAGATTGATGTGATCGATCGTCAGACTGTAGACCTCACTGTTCACCGGCAGTACCTGGCATGTGTGATGCTTCGGCAGCACGAGCGGCGATCCTACCGTCCGGAACACCCGATTGTTGATCGAAGCAATTTCGGTCATCTGGATCGCCTCGAGTGACGGATGGATCAGGGCACCGCCGAGGGCCTTATTGTATGCGGTGGAACCAGAGGGCGTCGACAGGCACAGGCCGTCGCCGCGGAACCGTTCGAAATGCTGGTTCCTGATGTCGACATCCATCACAAGCGTCGTGCCGTTGTCCGTCCGGAGCGTCGCCTCGTTGAGCGCGAGATAGCGCGTCTCGGTTCCTGTCGTTTCATATCGCACAATCGTTTCTAACAGCGGATACTCGATCACCTGGAATTCATCGCTCTGAATCGAAATGACCAGCCGCTCGACTTCATGCGGCAGCCAGTCGGCATAGAAGCCAAGGTGACCTGTATGTACACCAACAAAGGCTGTGTGGTCAAGCAGATGCTGGTAGCTGTGGAAAGCTTGCAGCAGTGTGCCGTCCCCGCCGACGGAAATAACAATTTCAGGCTGTTCTTCCTCTTCGGTCATCCCCATATCAATCATGTAATTCATCATCTTATCTTTTAGCGCATTGGATTTCGTGTCCCCCTTGGAGACGATGAAAAATTTCATAATGTACCTCCGCCTTTCCTTTGTTGAATGAAAACCCGTATACTTTGAGACATCATATGTTGCGTTTTTTCGTATAGTACTTTTGAGCTTCCTGGATCTCTTCGCGGATCTCTGACATTTCCTGATCCAGAAGATAGGCCGCTTCTGCTGCATTCTGGAGCCTCTGCCTGATTTCAGGCGGGTACTCGCCGCTGTATTTATAGTTGAGTGTGTGCTCTATGGTTGCCCAGAAATTCATCGCCAGCGTACGGATCTGGATCTCCGCCAGAACATAGGCGGTACCGTCGATCGTCTCCACCGGATATTCGATGATCATATGATAGGAACGGTAGCCGCTCTCTTTCGTATTCTCGATATAGTCCCGTTCCTCGACGACCGTCATGTCACCGCGTTTACTGATTTTCTCCCGGATAGCTTTGATATCGTCGACGAACTGGCACATGATCCGGATGCCTGCGATATCATACATGCCTTCGCGCAGTTGATCGTATGGAATATTGCGTGCGCTCGCTTTTTCTATGATACTCTGAACCGGCTTGACCCTTGCGGTGACGAACTCCACAGGCGAAGAATGACTGTCCAGCTCATAATCCTTGCGTATCCCTTTCAGCTTCACTTTCAGCTCATCCACTGCCTGCTTGTACGGGCTCAGAAACCTCTCCCATTCTTCCATAAAAACACTCCAGTCTAAAATCCGTTCTAATTATCGATCATAGTTCGAATTCTTCTCTGATTGCCGCTTCGAAATCTTTTGCACAGTTGTTACTGTCTATGCTGTTATCGAACAGGAAATCCAGCGCTTCGCAGGAACCCTCGCATGTTGTCGGAATCCACGAGCATTCCGGCGGCCAGTCCTGCGATATCTTTATGTGCATTGCATTTAAACATATTATTTTCACATTTGATTTCATCTGCATATATACCCAATCGTTTCACTCCTTGCGCACTTCATTTTACCACAGTAGCATACTTTTGATAACGTAGAAATCTGTTTACTTTACAGTCCATTTCAATTTATAGATAATATTATGTAGGGAGTGGATTCCATGAAGGAACTGGAGATAGAATTTAAAAATATGCTGACAGGAAATGAGTTTGGCCGGCTGCGGGAAGCGTTTTTCCAGAATGCCAAACCCGTCGTTCAAACCAATTTCTATATAGATACACCGGAGCTTGAGATGCGGGCGAACCGCCTGCTGCTGAGAATACGGGAGGCGAGGGGCAGCCAGGTAATGACGTTGAAGAAACCTTCCGAGGACGGCGTGATGGAATATCACGGTGAAGTCGCCAGCGATCTGAATTTCGATCGCAACGTGCCGGCAAGTGAAGTCCCCGGGCTGATCCGTGAGGAGCTCGAACGCTTCAGCATCGATACGGCGCAGCTGAAAATCTACGGGGCCCTGTCGACGGAACGGTTCGAAGTGCCGTATAAGGAAGGCAGGCTCGTATTGGACAGCAGCACGTTCCTCGATGAGACGGACTACGAACTGGAATATGAAGTGGACGACTATGCCCAGGGTGAGACACATTTCCTTGAGCTGCTGGAAGATTTCAGCATCGACAGGCGCAGGGAGATCACGAAAAGTGAACGTTTCTACACCAAGCTCTCAAGTATCAGGACGGGGGATAACTATGCCTTTACCCTTTAAAGTGATCGGCAGTGAAAAACTCTACCGTATGATCGACATTTTCTATTCCTATGTTGCCGAAGACGAACGGATGAACCACCTGTTCCCGGATGATCTCAGTGAGACCGCTTATAAACAGAAGCTGTTCCAGACGCAGTTCCTGGGCGGCCCCAACCTGTACATCGAGGAATACGGGCATCCGATGCTCAAGATGCGGCATATGCCCTTTCGCATTACACCAGTTGCGAGAGATGCATGGCTGGAAAATATGGAAAAAGCAATGGACGATGTAGAACTTGACGCAGAGATGAAGGACTATCTGCTCAAGCGTTATACAATGACCGCAAACGCAATGGTGAATTCAGATTAAGCAGGGTGAGGATATGAATAAAGCTCGTGAAGAGTCACTTGTGCTGGAACCATCGACCCACCATGTTGAATTATTCTACTTTTTCGACCCTTTTTCGGATGACAGCCGCGAAATCGAACCGATTATCAACAAACTGATGATTGAATACAGAGGACATATCACCATCAAAAAAATACTCGCACCATCGCTCACCGTTCTGACAAAATGCCAGGCCCAGTCGACATCCTCGACAGATAACCTGGCCCTCGCATATAAGGCAGCCGAAATCCAGGGGCGCAACAAGGCACGTGCATTCATGCGCTACGTACTCAACCGCGTCGTTCCGACAAAAAGCATCTGCACCACCGAACACATGGAATCAAGTGCTGAACTTGCCGGCCTTGATGTACGCGAGTTCTTTGATGACGTCAAATCCGAAACCGTCCGGACGATGCTTAAACGGGATCTCGCCGTCTACCGTGAAATGGATATCGAAACCCTTCCTGCAGTCATTTTCTTTTCAGGGGATGAGCATGCAGAAGGCGTAAAAGTGGAAGGGGTCTATCCGTATCATATATACACCTATATCATCAACGAACTGATCGAAAAAGAAATCGATAAACACCAGCTGCCGAGTATATACGACTATATTGAAACATATGAGGTCGTCAGCTTCCGCGAACTGAAAACAGTATTCGAGTGGCGGAGCGGATTGCTGCTGAATGAGTTGAAAAAGCTCAGACTGCAGCGGCTGATCGAAGAAATTCAGACAGAGGAAGGCATGTTCTATCAGGTGTATGGAGGCACATCCGGTTTGGGGAAGTAGTTCCAGTTTAAAAGAGTCATTGCAGAATGAGGTTTTAATTCAATGAAGATTGCCCCGCCCTCTTTGTGAGGGCGGGATTTTTGTGTGTTTTCAGGGTCTTCGCTTGTACTCGATCGGGAATCGAATACACGACAGACGCCCCGCTTATACCCGATCGGGAATCGAATACACGACAGACGCCCCGCTTATACCCGATCGGGAATCGAATACACGACAGGGCCTCCGCTTGTACTCGATCGGGAATCGAATACACGACAGACGCCCCGCTTGTACTCGATCGGGAATCGAATACACTCAGTTGTTTCCCGGGCATTGTGGTATGGATAATCCCGCCAAAAACAAAAAGTGGAACGCATCACGCGTCCGCCTGACTCATTTAAAAAATGGCAACCGGATCCGATTGATCCAGCAGCCATTATCTTTGGATTTGATTCAATTAATAAAAAAAGCAGCACACCTTCTGCAGTGTGCTGCTCAAACAAAGGGGATGGGAGAAATTTCTCACTGGTTTAACAAAGGGGTATGTTTCAGTGATAAAAATTTCATGTTTAGAATATATCATGGTTTACGCAGATAAACAAGAGTTTGAGCTACTTTTCACAAGATTGACACAATGTAAACGTATTCATTAAATAACTTGTCTGTTTTTAACATACATGTAGCCAAAAACCTTATTTTATGCACGATTTCATATGTTTTCAAAAGCACAATCCCATTAAATTAACAGATGTAAATAAATTCAAATAATGTAATAATACATATACATATTTAGACATTTTCCAATAGTATAAACCTAAACCATCATCACAATAAATAGTTCGTTGGGTTAATAAACTAATGCACCGCATAAAATGCAGGCAAATCTTGCAAAAAGATCTGCCTGCGCCTGTGTTATTCTTCGAGTTCAGCAACCAGTGCTTCAAACTGATCGAGCTGCTTTTCAAACACTTTCATCGCATTTTCCACCGGTTCTGCAGTGGTCATATCGACACCTGCATTTTTCAGCACTTCGATCGGATAATCGGAGTCACCTTTTTTCAGGAATTCGTTGATGTACTGTTCTGCCGCACCGCTGCCTTCTTCCAGTACTTTTTTGGACAGGCTGGCGGCGGCGGAATAACCGGTAGAATACTGGTACACATAATAATTCATATAGAAATGCGGGATCCTCGCCCACTCTTGATTTATATACTCGTCGTAATCGACCGCTTCCCCGAAGTATTTGCGGTTCAGTTCGCCGTACACTTCATTCAGCACGCCGGCTGTCAGCGGTTCGCCGCCTTCTTTCATCGTGTGGATCTTATGCTCGAATTCTGCAAACATTGTCTGACGGAATACAGAGCCTTTGAACCCCTCGAGCTGTTCATTGAGCAGATACAGCTTCTTCCGTTTATCTTCCAGATGATTGAACATATATTCGGCGAGCAGCGCCTCGTTGAAGTTACTGGCTACTTCTGCGACAAAAATCGAATATCCGGCATTGTTGGATGTCTGGTTTTTACGGCTGTAATAGCTGTGCACGCTGTGGCCGAACTCGTGCGTCAGCGTAAAAAGATCATCCACACTATCATGCCAGTTCATCAGTATGAACGGATTGGTGCCATACGTGCCGGATGAAAACGCGCCGCTTCGCTTGCCCTTATTCTCATAAACATCCACCCAGCGGTTCTGGAGCCCTTCCTTGATAATATTGACATATTCTTCGCCCATCGGTTCGAGGGCGCGGAGCATCCAATCCTTCGCTTCCTCGTAACTCATATCAAAATCAGCATTCTTGACCATTGGCATGTACACATCGTACATCTTCAATGATTCCAGTCCGAGCATCCGTTTGCGGAGTTCAACGTAGCGGTGCATCAGGTAAAGATGATCATTGACCGTTTTGACGAGATTATCATAGACGCTTTCGGGGATAAAGTTGTTGGAGAGTGCCTGATGTCTCGCTGAATTGTAGCCTCTGACCCGCGCTGAAAAATTATGGGTGTCAACAGCGCCTGTCAGGGTCTGGCTGAGCGTATTTTTGAACGCACCGTATTTGGTGTAGAGATTTTCATACGCGGATTTCCTCAGCTGGCGGTCCGGCGATTTGAGCAGATCCACAAAAGTCCCCTGTGTAAGGGTATGACCCTGGCCGTCAGAATCAACCGCATCTTCAAATTCCAGATCCGCATTGTTGAACATGCTGTAAGTAGACGCCGGGTTGCCCATCACTTCACCTGCCTGCGCCATGATTTTCTCTTCCTTGTCACTGAGCACATGGGCACGTTTCTGATTCAATTTTTCAAGGTCAAATTTGAATTCTTTCAGACGGTCATCTGCCATCCAAGATTTCAATGAGGCTTCATCAATCTTCATAATTTCGGGCGTCAGAAAACTCCACGCCGTGCCAAAGCGGACGGCCAGCATCTGCGCCTTGGATTCAAGCGCACTGTAAGTATCGTTCGAAGTATCCTGATCATGTTTCAAATGCGCATATACATACAATTTGCTGACTTCCACGTCAATTTCACGCTCGAGTTCCAGCGCTTCCGCAAGCGTCTGTACAGAATCGATCGCCCCTTTATATTTTTCTTCCTCGCCGAGGCGGCCTTCCAGTTCTTTATATTTTTCTTCGAACGCCTCATCCGACTCGAAGATCGTCGTCAAATCCCATGTGTTTTCTAGCTGTTGTTCTTCTCTTGTTATGACTTTTGCCATACGTCAGCCCTCCCAAAAATTTAGATAGTTCAATTTTCTCAATATCCGTTGAAAATTTCAACTCTCGAACTTTATTGTGAATTATATAACAAATAATAGCTTTTCAAAAGTGCCTGCAAAATCGTCTGTTTAGGCGGTGCCCCGTGCACTTTGCGCATCCGGATGAAACGCTCAAACCGACCCCAGTCAAAACTGTCTGTTTCGAGTCCGTGGCAGATAAACAATTTCCATTCCAGCGGCGGATTCAAAATCCACCGTTCGGGCTCAACCGTCCAGCACAGATGTCCGGGCAGACACCTTTCATCCAGCGATAGCTGATAGATGAACGAAAGTGTCGGATTCAGCACACTTTTTTGAGCTTTTTCACGCTGTACCATCTGAAGCATTTCCTCATTGGAGAGTTCAGCTTTCAATGGGATGTTCACCCCGCTCAACCGGAGGAGTGATGCCGCTTCAATTTCAACTTTGGAAAACCGCCATTTGCCGCACCCATGATGATGAAAGAGCACGCGGCGGAATAACCGCTTCGATTCCATATCGCAGCTGAATATCGAATTCTTGTACATCGTTGATATTTGAAAATGTGTTGGGAATAAAAACCCGTTTACCGTTTTTAGCTCCGCCTCATCCAAAATCCAGACGACGTCGATGCCAAGCTTCCGGTAGCCGTTCGAACGCTCGACAATCAGATCCTGGGATATCTTTGACAATTGGATCTCCACGGCCAGTTTTTCATCGACAAGCAGATCCGGTATCTGTTCAATTTCCGGCAGATAATATTCCATAGAGACCCGCGCTCTGCCGTTGAGCTGAAGATACAGATCATGCTTGGCCTCCAGATGCCGGAGGGATTCCTTTTTGTACAGGTAGCGGGTGCAGTCGATGATGCGATGGTGGGAAAAGTGCGGCAGTTTTATATTGCCGGCTTTGAAAGTGACCGGTGCATCACAGACGGGACAGAAATATTTCCTGGATTTTCTGGCCTCGTATGCTGTAATCTGATGGCCGGTCTCATCAATCGCGATAAACATTAAAAAACCTCCTTTTCTATATATAATAGAAAAAGAGGGATTTGCTTTTTTTAGCGCACAAATAATTTATTTTTCTTGGAAAAACTTTCTTACCTGACCTCTTACATTATTGCTCATGATGATCTTGCCGTACTCATCAACAATCATACTGGAAATTTCTGCAGGCGCACTGTATTCGAGCAGCTTCGCTTCAACACGTTCCATCTGCATATAATCCATACGATAATCGAAGAAAATCTGGTAATAGTATCTGCCCTCATAGGAGATCAGGAGATCTTCATACTGTGTTTCATCCTGCTCTACTTCGTGTGCATACTTGATCAGCTCCTCAAAATCGGCAAAACGTACCATGATCGGCTCCTTAGTTACAGGTACGTTTTTACTGCCGCCGGCTTCGGAGTCCTCAAGGAATTCCTCAATATCTTTATTATCTATATTCATAGGCGTCTGCTCCGTTTGGAAAGGTTCTTCGTCGTCGCGTGACTTAGAAACTACAACTTCCACTCCTTTGTCATATGCATGAACTTGAATCCACAGCGGCCCTTCCATTGTGAAGTCGTCCTCCTGTTCATGATTCACTTCATCCATAAGTGACCAAAAGAATTCTTCACCGCGTTTGCGGCTGGTCCAGAGGTCGTCCCGATCGAAACCTCGTTTTTCAATATCATGATACGTAATGAAAAACTTGATCGTCGAATCATTCACTCGTTCAATTCTCATACCTCTCACTCCCTTTTATCAAATATGGGTTGTTATCTATATTATACCCCAAGAAATATGGTTAATGCCAATTTTGGAATTATTAAGCCATTATACGTTAAAGTGCCCGTGGATACAAGTCATCCACGGGCACCGTTCATCATCGTATATATATCAGTTTGAGGGGGAGATATATATTATTTCTTACATTTCTGCTAAACGTTTTGCTTCATTCAGATGGAACGTCCTTACAGTCCTTGGGAGGAAGCGACGGATTTCATCTTCGTTATACCCGACCTGCAGACGTTTTTCATCCATGATGATCGGCCTTCTGAGCAGTCCCGGATTCTCCATGATCAGTTCATAGAGATCATTCATAGGAAGGCTATCAATATCAACATTAAGTTTTTGGAATGTTTTTGACCTTGTTGAAATAATTTCATCCGTGCCATCTTCAGTCATCCTTAAGATGGATTTTACTTCATCTAAAGTAAGTGCCTCGGAGAATATATTTCTTTCAGTATAAGGAATTTCGTTTTCTTGTAACCATGCTTTTGCTTTACGGCATGATGTGCAGCTTGGAGAAGTAAATAGTGTTACCATCAGTTGCTCACACTCCAATTTAAAAGATTTGTATCATAAAACATATACCCTTACTCAGAAATTATAATCATTTGTCTGATGAATTTCCATTTTAACGCTATGTCTTATGTACAATTATTATTATAGGGACCGAACATTAAAATAAAATGAGAAAAATCTAATAATCTCAAAAATATTTCTAAAAATTGTTACGATATGTTGAAAATGGTCCGTTATTGCAACGGCTCCGGAAGTTTATTATCATATACTTAATGACTTAAGTAAAGGTGAAAAAACATGAAAACATTATTTTCAGGCGTCCAGCCCAGCGGCATCCCGACCATCGGGAACTACATCGGCGCGTATCAGCAATTCGCGGCGCTGCAGCATGAGTATGATTCATACTTCTGCATCGTAGATCAGCATGCGATTACGATACCGCAGGACAGGTTAAAATTAAGAGAAAACACAAAAAAACTCGCTGCCATCTATCTGGCATCCGGACTGGATCCGGATAAGATCACTTTATTCATCCAGAGTGAAGTTGCCGCCCATGCGAAAGCAGCATGGATGCTGCAGTGCGTCGGCTATATCGGTGAACTCGAGCGCATGACCCAATATAAGGATAAAGCACGCCAGCACAGTCAGAAAGACGGCATCAGCGTCGGCTTGCTGACATATCCGTCACTCATGGCTGCAGACATACTCATATACGGTGCCCACGTTGTACCCGTTGGTGAAGACCAGGGACAGCATCTGGAGCTGACACGGGATCTGGCGGATCGGTTTAATTTAAAATACAATGATATACTGACCGTGCCGGAAGTGAAACATCCCGAATACGGCGGGCGCATCATGAGCCTGAACGATCCAGCCAGGAAGATGTCTAAAAGTGATGATAACCAGAAAGGCTATATTTCCCTGCTGGATGATCCTAAGGCCGCCGCCAAGAAAATTCGCAGTGCAGTCACCGATTCTGGCACGGAAATCAAATACGATAAAGAAGAAAAACCCGGTATTTCAAATCTGCTCACAATCTATTCAAGCCTGAGTGATCAGAACATCGACAGCCTGGTTGAAGACTACGCCGGGAAAAGTTACGGTGAATTCAAGACAGATCTGGGCGGGGTTGTCGAAACATTTCTTTCAGATTTTCAAAGCAGAGTCAATGACTACCTTGAAAGCGGCAAGCTCGACGACATTCTCGATGCCGGCGCAGAACGCGCCTCCCGCAAAGCAGACAAAATGGTGACGAAAATGGAACGTGCCATGGGACTCGGCCGCAAGAAAAGATAAATGTTTAAAATTTTTAATTGATACCCGCCTCCAGATTGGAGGCGGGTTTTCTGTGCGGCACGAGGGTTTGGTGGACATTGTCTGCACCGCAGTGTCCAACATCAGCACCAAACGCCGCCTCACCAAAAACACCCGCCTCACTCACGGTGAGGCGGGCGTCCAACTCGGGGGCGTCCAAAAAATTCTATTCTTCGTATTTTTTGAACAGCAGGCTCGCGTTGTGGCCGCCGAAGCCAAAGCTGTTGCTCATTGCGTATTTCAACGGCGCTTCCACTGGCCCGCCTGTAACATAATCCAGGTCGAGTTCGGGGTCCGGGTGATCCAGATTGATTGTCGGGTGCACTCTTCCGTCTCTCAGACTGCAGGCTGTGATGATGGCCTCCATGCCGCCGCCACCGCCAAGGAGATGTCCTGTCATGGATTTGGTTGAGTTCACAAGCATTTGATATGCATGGTCGCCGAAGATTGTTTTAATAGCGATCGTTTCAAATAAATCATTGTAGCCGGTGCTTGTACCGTGGCCGTTTATATAATCGACCGCATCGGGCTGCACCTCGGCGTCATCAAGTGCCATCTGCATCGCACGCGCGCCGCCTTCCCCGTCCTGGGACGGCGCCGTGATGTGGTAGGCATCGCCGGTGGTACCATAACCCACGATTTCCGCGTAGATTTCCGCACCGCGTGCTTTGGCATGTTCAAGCTCTTCAAGCATAACGATGCCGGAACCTTCTCCGATGACAAAACCGTCACGATCCGCTGAATACGGCCGGGATGCTTTGTCCGGATCCTCTGTAACGGTCAGGGCTTTGTTTGCCTGAAAGCCGGCCACACCCATTTTCGTAATCGGTGCTTCCGTACCGCCGGAAATCATGGCATCCGCCTGTCCCCTTTCGATGAATTTGAATGCTTCACCGATTGAGTTTGTGCCCGTCGCACAGGCAGTGACTGTGGCGCCGTTCGGCCCTTTTGCGCCGTGTTTGATAGAGACCTGTCCGCTTGCCATATCCGGAATCATCATCGGTACGAAGAAAGGACTGACGCGACGCGGCCCCCTTTCATACAAAACTTTGAAGCCGTCTTCAAGCGCCTGGATGCCGCCGATACCCGAGCCGATCCATACACCGACACGGTCTGCATTATCATCGTTGATCTCCAAACCGCTGTCTTTGACCGCTTCATCCGCAGCAATCATGGCATACTGAGTGAAACGGTCCATACGGCGTGCTGTTTTTTTGTCCATATAATTTTCCACATCAAAATCTTTCAATTCACCTGCAACATGAATATTATATTCACTGTTGTCAAATCGCGTAATATTACCTATACCATTATAGCCATTCAGGGCATTTTCCCATGTTTTAGGTGCGGTATTACCAATTGGTGTGAGTGCACCAGCACCTGTCACAACTACTCTTCTTTTACTCATGAGTTTCCTCCTTATTTAACTCCCCAAGTCATGCATATCGATCCCCAGGTCAGTCCGCCGCCAAAGCCGACTAAAATGAGATTATCTCCTGATTTTATTCTATCATTTTTCAGCTCATGATGGATACTAAGCGGTATCGATGCCGCTGAAGTATTACCGTATTTATCGATCGTTGAACTCATCCGTTCAGGCGGCATTTCCATACGTTCCCTTGCAGCATTCATAATGCGTATGTTTGCCTGGTGGGGCACGAGCATATCAATATCAGCTTTGGTCAGCCCTGCTTTTTCTGTCACAATGACACTGGACTCGCCCATCTGACGGACGGCAAACTTGAACACTTCCCTGCCATTCATCCTGAGCGTGCCTGTATCACGCTCGTCATATAAATAATCGCTGCCACTGCCGTCGCTGCCCAGGTCAAAGGATTTGATCCCAAATTCTTCTTCCACTTCTCCAAGCACTACAGCGCCGGCGCCATCGCCGAATAGAACTGCCGTGGAGCGGTCATTGAAGTCAGTGATTTTGGACAGTTTATCCGCACCGACGACAAGCACATGTTTATAGGTGCCTGTCTGGATGAACTGTGCCCCGGTCACCATACCGTATATAAAACCTGTACAAGCAGCGAGCTGGTCCATCGTTGGAACCGGACGGAGGCCAAGCTTTTGCTGCAGCATTGTCGCAACAGTTGGGAATTGCTGATCCCCTGTGGATGTCGCAACGATGACCAGGTCGATATCTTCTGCAGCCACACCTGAATTATCGATGGCTTCAACGGCCGCCTCATACGCCATGTCACTCGTTTCCATCCCTTCGGCAAAACGGCGTTCTTTTATGCCTGTCATTTCTGTAATCCATTCGTCCGATGTATCTAAAATCTTTTCAAAATCATGGTTCGTGAACACTTTTTCCGGCACATAAGTTCCCAGTCCGAACACGCCTACATTTTTCATTTGACCACACCTTATAATCTCATGTTATTACTAGGTACTAATTTATCATATATTTAACGTTAATACAATTGAAAAGAGCACCTGTGCGAACGCACAGGTGCTTGTTGATCAGTGATATCTATTCGCTGACACCCCACTGATATGGCAGTGTTTCCTCATTGTATTCAATGTGCATTCCATAGTTCACCACTCTGTCATTCACCGGTTCAACTTCAGCCCTGTAAAGGGTTGGAATCACCGGCATCTCTTCAACCATCAGTGCCTGCCATTCATTATATATTTCGCGTCTAGTCTCTATATCCATGGCTTCCGGAGAGTTCCCCTCTTCCATCAGCTGGGTGCTTTCTTCAGTTTCATAGCGCGGATAGTTGAATGGTACATCCGGTCCGTACAGCCCGTAAGGGTCGACGTCTGAACCGACGCTCCATGCACCCTGATAGATATCAATGGCTTCATCATCGTTTTCAAGCATGTCATAAAATGTGTTGAACTCGATCAGACGGCCGTTCGTCAATTGAACATTGAGGCCGACTTCGCGCCATGACTGAATGTAATAGTTCGCCAATGGCTCGGCGATGTCACCGCCGGACATGGAAGCGAAATTGATTTCGAGCGGTTCCCCGTCCGGATCTTCACGGAAGCCGTCGCCATCTGTATCGTCATAACCGGCTTCATCCAGAATACGGTTGGCCTCCTCCGGGTCGTACTGCGGCACTTCTATATCTTCATTGTGCCAGTCTGCATGGTACGGCGTAATCAGTGTCGTCCCTTTCCAGCGGAGACCGTTATAGAATCGCTCGCCCACAGCATTGTTATCCATTGCGTGCCACATCGCGCGCCGGAGATCTTTATCTCCCATCTTCATCTCTTCAGGTTTGTAATCGACTCTGCCTTCCTCTTCATTCCACTCACCTAATTTGAACCCGATGTAGGTATATGATCCTTCGAGATTAGCCAGCCATTCGACACCTTCCATATCGGCAACATCAGGATACTGGTCCGTCGGGAAGTTGATAGCCAGATCAATTTCACCGGTTTCCATCGCATTTGCCACTGATGACGGCGATACTACAGACAGTTCAATACCATCCAGCTGCGGTTCCCCTCTCCAGTAATCCTCATACTTGGTCATGACCACCGATTCACCCGGTGTAATGGAGTCGACCTGATACGGGCCGATCCCGAGCGGATTTTCGCGTGTCTGCGGCGCTTCTGCCATATCTGCAATCTCCACCCCTTCATAATGGTGCTCCGGCATAGCATAGAACCAGAAGCCTCCGGAAGTCAATGAAGGTGCTAGTTCAGTGTAGGTGAACTCTGCCGTCTGGTCATCTATCACTTCGATACCGGAAATTTCATCCGCTTCTCCCGCTTTATATTCGTTATACCCCTCAAGTAAGGTGAAGCCGTCAGTCGACCCGCGGATGCCCGGATAGTCCGGATGACCGATCACTTCATAGGCATAAACATAGTCTTGAATCGTCAACGGTTCACCATCGTGCCATGTCACACCATCTTTCATCGTGAATGTCACAGAGTTGTCCGCCTCATTCACTTCGAATTCCATCGCCCCTTCATTGGTGAACTGGAAATCCTCATCCATCGTGAGCAGTGGTTCATCAAAAAGACTGATCACTTCAAAGTCAGGATTTCCCTGATACAAGTTGAAATTTAATGTGCCCTCAAAAGGTGTATCAGATGAAAGTCCTACATTCAAAGTCCCTTCACCAGTAGGCTCCGCGTCGTTGGAAACCTGAACATTAAAATCTTCGTAGTTGTATATCTCCCCTTCTCCTGAAGCAGCCGAATCACCGGAGTCTCCTGAACCTTCACCGGAGTCCCCTTCGCTTGTCTCCTCTTCCGAGCCTGTATCTTCAGAACCTTCGTCAGTACTTGTCTCGTCTGTTCCCCCGCAGGCAGCCAATGCCAACACCATGATCAGCATCGTAAAAAACATCAGTTTTGGCCAATAATTTTTAGCCATAACAATACCTCCCCTAAATAAAATTGAAACTGATATATATACTCAGTTCAGCGTTAACTGAAACTTAGTACCATAAATTGATAAAAATTACTGACTTTTAATTTTAAGTAAACATATTTTAATATCATCACAATTATCTGAAATATCAATACGGTTTCCCCGCATCCCTGTTTAAAACCCTGCTGTATGCAGGTGCTTAAACAGAGAATTTATGCCTGCCGCTGTCTCGCGTCTCCAGCCCGGCGCAATGCTTCACCGACGTTACGCACACAGAGCATGAGCACAAGGATCATGACAGCAGCGGGCACCCAGATCCACCATCTGTGCTGGAGCGTCTGGGCATTTGTCGCGTAAGCCATCAGTGTCCCGAGAGAAGGATAATCTTCCGGAAAACCGAAGCCGATGAATGAAAGCCCGGACTCAATGCCGATATTGGCCGCCAGCGACAGCGTTGTATTGACGATGATGATGCCAACCAGATTGGGCATCAGCTGAAGGAATACAACTTTTAAATGGGAGCTCCCCAAAGTCCTGGAGGCATTGATATAATCCAGTTCTTTTTGCTGGATGGCGATTGAACGAACCAGCCGGGCGGTCCCCGTCCAAAGAAATGCTGCCATCATCAATGAGAATGTGAAAATATCATAAGATGGCACAATGGTGACGAACACGATGATGATCATCAGGAAAGGCAGCACCATGAAAAAGTCGACGACACGCATCAATGCGTTATCGATCTGGCCGCCGAAATAACCTGAAATCAGTCCATAGGCCACCCCGAACCCAACGCTCATCGCCGTCACAAGAATACCGATTGCCAGTGAATTTCTCGTACCAATGATCAGCTGACCGAAAATATCCCGGCCGCCATAGTCGGTACCCAGCCTGAAATTCTCATCCGGCGGCTGATGGATGGCAAACAGGTCCACTGACACAATTTCCTGCCGGTCCAGGAACATTGTCAGACCGAATACATAAGATGTAATCAATACAAATATAATGAGTGAGAAAAGCGCCAGTTTATCCGCGATGACCTCCTGGATGAGTATTTTCCAGCCGGGCGTGCTTCTCGGCAGATTTTTAGAATCCAGTGCCCCGTGACCCGAAGCGCCATGTGGGATGTCCGCCTTGACGCTCATGTCCATGTCGCTTTTTTCATGGCGGTGCATATCATCACTTCTGGATTCAAAAGCATCACCGGATCTTGGACTGTCATCACTGTCAACGGCACGGCTTTCAATCTCATCCTGCCGGCGCTGTGCGTCTTCATTATTTTCTTCCTGTCGATGGAATCTGTCATTGTCATTATCTTTATCACTCACCTGAACACCCCCCTTACTTGATTCTGATCCTTGGATCTATGATACTCAAGATGATGTCGGACAACAGGGCACCGGCGATTGCCAGGAAACCGTAGAACAGGATCAGAACATTTGCCACACTGAAGTCACGTGTAGAAATCGAATCCAGGAAGAGTCTCCCCATGCCCGGATAGCTGTAGATCATTTCTATGAATATCGAGCCGCCGAGCAGTGCCACGATTTCGTAACCGAAGAATGCTGCGATGGGCAATATCGAATTCCTGAAAATGTGACGGTTGTAGACGGATGATTCACTGACCCCTTTGGCACGGGCCAGCACGATAAAATCCTTCTGCTTGGTCTCGATGACACCGCTCCTGAGATACTGCACTGTCCCGACCAGACCGATGAGTGCGATGGCAAAACTCGGCAGCACCAGATGGTTGATCTTGCTGAGCACATAATCAATCGAACCCGGTTCAATCCCGGGCGCCACCGAACCGCCGGTCGGAAAAAGATCCAGATTATAACCGAAAATCCATAGCAGCACCAGACCGAAGATGAACTGCGGGGTTGCAAAGCCGAGGTATGTATACCCTGTAATTGTCGTATCCAGCAGGGAATCATTGTAACGCCCGGACACAAGACCCAGCGGAAGACCGAGCAGATAAATCAGTACTGTCGAGAATAAAGACAGCCACACTGTGTTCATCAGCCGTCCGCCAATCACGTCCATGACGGGGCGCTGGTGAAAAATGGAGGTTCCAAAGTCACCCTGGAACATTGCGAATACCCAGTCCCTGTACTGGATATACCACGGATCATTCAACCCGAGTTCTTCACGGCGTTCTTCGATGGCTGACGCAGGGATGTTCGGGTCAATCAACCCTGAGAGTGCATCCCCGGGCATCAAAGAACCGAGCATGAAGACGAGTACACTGAGAAGGATAAGCTGCGGAAATGTGATCAATAGACGTCTTATCGTAAATTTCAGCATATGGCCATCAACCTTTCCCCGGCAGTGCGACTTTGTGCGTTTCTGAAATGGATTGCAGCGGGAAGGCCCTGCCCTCTTCATCAAGATTATCGGAAAAACTTTCATCGTACTCTGCCTTAATCGCGTTCCTGAGCGCCAGGTTGCGTTCCACCTGGTCAACATCTGTATCCGGTATGGCTGCAATCAGACGTTTGGTATAGATATGCTGGGGGTTCCTGAAAATATCCTCTGTGGTCCCCTCCTCCACCAGGCGCCCCTGATACATGATGCCAATGTACTGGCACATATGTCTGACCACACCCAGATCATGTGCGATAAACATCATCGTTAATTGCATCTCCTGCTGAATTTCCTGCATAAAATTGAGTACTTGGGCCTGGACTGAAACATCGAGCGCTGAGACCGGTTCATCTGCGATGATCAGCTTGGGGTTGAGAGCGATCGCCCGGGCGACACCGATCCGCTGTCGCTGTCCGCCGGAAAATTCATGCGGGTATTTATATAACGAGCCGGGCGGCAGCCCCACCCGGCCCAGCAGGCCAAGCACTTCATCGAGCAATTCCTTTTTCGTCCGCTTATGATAGTTCCTGATCGGTTCAGCAATGATGTCAAAGACACGCTTGCGGGCATTTAGTGAAGAATAGGGATCCTGGAAAATCATCTGGATATCTTCCCGGACGTCAATGGTCTTCCCTTTCCCGGTCAGCAGCTGAGAATCATATGTAATATCCCCCCCTGTGATATGGTTCAGTCCCATGATTGCTTTACCCGTCGTCGTTTTTCCCGAGCCGGATTCGCCGACCAGGCCGTATGCAGTCCCCTGCGGAATATCGATGCTGAGACCGTCCACAGCCTTGACATAATCTTTGACAGTATTGAAAAACCCCCCTTTGATCGGAAAGTGTACTTTAAGGTCTTTGATTTCCAACAGATTCATCACCCATTGCCCCCTTCAACGTTCATCTGCTCCGCCTCAATGTCAGCTTCATCCGGTTTCAGCTCAAAGCTTTTATAGCATGTGCACCTGACAAAATGCTGATCGGCAATCTCGCGCAGCTGAGGATTATCTTCATGTGCCGATGCGTCCATCCACGGGATCCGCGGCGCAAATCTGCAGCCGGTCCTGTCCATTCGGTTGAGCGCCGGCACCACACCCTGGATGACGTGAAGCCTGCTGCCGAGCATCTCTTCTGACGGCAGTGAGTTCAATAATGACCGTGTATAGGGATGCTGCGGGTTTTTGAACAGCTCCCTGGCCGGAGCAATCTCCACAATCTCCCCGGCATACATCACCGCGACACGGTCCGCCATCTCTGCAACCACACCCAGATCATGTGTGATAAGCAGGACCCCGGAACCCAGATCATCCTGCAATTCGCGGATCAGATCGAGAATCTGTGCCTGTATCGTCACATCAAGGGCCGTTGTCGGTTCATCTGCAATCAGCAGTTTTGGACGGTTCGCAATGGCCACTGCAATCACAACCCGCTGTCTCATACCGCCGGACAATTCATGTGGAAATGCCTCCGCGACACGATCCGGACGCGGAATACCTACTCTGTCAAGCAGTTCGATGGCATAAGCCTGCCGCTCCTGTTTTGACCGGCTGCCATGGATTTTAAGTGTTTCCATAATCTGAAGCTTGACCTTCATCAGCGGATTGAGTGCCGTCATCGGATCCTGGAAGATCATAGCCATATCGCCGCCGCGGATTTTATTCATCCTGGAAGCGCCCATTTCCGATATCTTTCTATCCTGAAACAATACTTCCCCTTTGATGCGGGCGTTCGTATGAAGCCCCATGAGCGAGAATGCAGTCGCACTCTTGCCGGACCCTGACTCCCCGACCAGGGCAAGCACTTCATTCGGTTTGATGCTGAAAGAAACATCATCGACAGCTGGAAAGTATTCCCCTTTGATTTTAAATGAAGTCGTCAGGCTGTTGACCTCAAGTAACTTCTCAGACATTTATAAATCACCCATTCCTTGCTTACTTGTTCCCTTTGTTCCTTTAAAAACAGTGTCTATGTATGATAAAAGCGACAATCGGATGAAAAAGTTTATCGCTCAATATAGGATTTACTTATTAAATAATGTATACGTACTGCATCTCAATAAGCTTCCTAATCATACAAGCATGTAACAAACTTTCGAGATGTTCTAATAATTATGCGATTTACCAGGCAATTCTATAAATTTAATGCTAACCTTATTGTAGTTTTCTCAGTTTCATTATGCAATATTTATTTTTTGAATTGTGGCAATATTTCTGTATTTACAAGTTTGAATATACACGATTGCATAACCTATTTCAATAACTTTTTTCAAAATTTTAAGTGCCGCTTGAAAGTCTTTGCATAAAATTCTGTCAAATCTATGGTTCCTGCTTTTTTGTGAATGATATAATTTGTTAAATTTTGGACATTCTTATATCCAGTTTGCACTATACACTGAACGGTATTTAAGTTATTATTAAACTATATTAATATGTAGTGGAGGCAGGACCATGAAATACTTAGTCACTTTCATCTGGGCGCTGATGCTTACACAAATGATCAACTTCGTCATTAACAGTCTTGGCGGCGGCGGTTCTTACAGCTTCTGGACCGGCATACTGCTCGCAGTGCTGCTGACGGCAGCAATCATAGCCCTGGACTTTTTGATCAAACCGCAGGACAACTCACAGCAAGATCCTCAGATTGATAATTAAACACAATCACCCCCGCCGGCTTAGCCGGCGGGGGTGATTGTGTTTAAAATATGATCAGGAGCATCTTTTACAGTTGATTGAAATAATATTACTCAAAAGTCATATGAATTGCCATATTGAAAATGACTGATACAACATTTTCGAATATAACAGCATCTTCTAACTCCAAATTTCCCCGTTAGGTATGTCTATATTTCATAGCCCATTTCAGAAGTTTCCGCTGCCAGTGCTTCAATCAACTGACGGGCCGATAAATCACGGGCAAAATATTTGCCCTGGCCTGCCAGCAGCATTGCATAATCGATCCGCCCGGCCGCCTTTGAAGCATCCTGGAATGCCTGCGTGAGACTCCGCTGCACCGGATAAGCGACCATTTCTTCCTCAAATGCTTTAAACTCGCTGATAAATTTATTCTTTACCGCCCTGGCCTGACGGCCTGTGAAGAGCTTTGTCAGGACCGCCGGCACATTCAACGACTCTGTCAGCACATTCTTATGCAGATTGTGTGCACCGCTCTCTTCGACGGATAAAAATGCGGTCCCCATCTGCACACCGGCAGCGCCGAGTACGAGCGCAGCGGCGATATTTCTGCCGTGCATGATGCCGCCGGCGGCAACGATCGGTATGTTGACCCTTGAAACTGTCTCAGACAGCAATGACATCAGCCCGACCTGACTGTCTTCTGAACCTTTGAGAAAAGCCCCCCGATGTCCGCCGGCTTCAAATCCCTGCACAACGACAATATCAATGCCGGCGGACTCTATGGCCACTGCCTCTTCTGCCGTCGTTGCAGTCGCTATCGTTATGATGCCGGCTTCCTTCAGCCGTTCCATCTGGACGTCAGCCGGAACGCCAAATATGAATGAACATACCGGCACCCCGGCCTCAATGACCGTCCCGATCTGGTCATTGAATTTATGCACTGCTTCCTCGTATCGCGGGGGAGTGATATCTGCCTGTTTCAGACCAAATTCGTCGTGCACCGGGCGCAGCCGCTCATAAGCCTTTTGCACCTGCGTTTCTGTAACTTCGAAGGTCATCGGGACGAACAGGTTGACGCCGAAAGTCTTACCGGTGAGTTTCCTTGTCCGGCGGATGGCCTCTTTCACTTTTTCCGGCGGCAGACCGCCCCCGGCGATCATACCCAGACCTCCGTTTTCAGACACCTGTGCCGCCAGTTCCGGCGTGGTGATCCCGCCGGCCATTGGTGCCTGGATGATGCGGTGGTTCACGCCGAGCAGTTCCTTCAACATTTTATTGTGCATGAGCTCTCCTCCTTGTGTTCATCGCGTTTTTTCTATGATCGTAGTTTTTTATCAAACAGTTTTTACAACTCTCCCGCCGGCACAGGCTTATCCGTACTTTAGCTGCGGGCTGTTCTCTTCACTATACCCCGTTCCCATTTTTCTATACAATATGTATAGAAGGAATTTATCAGCTGTATCTTAAACATGGAAATGAATGGAGTGCAATCATGGTTAGAATCCTCCCGGCAATACGCTCAATGAAAGATTTTGAAAAACTTATCGGAAGCAGTTACAGAGAATGTGTCGTGCTTGATATCCATATCGGTCATCTCGAAAGTCACATCAGCATGATGAAAAAACACGGTTTCGAGGTATACCTCCACCTTGACCTCATCAGAGGTCTTTCTGCAGATGTCGCTTCCCTTGAGTTTATCCATCAGAAATTCAAACCGACAGGCATCATCACTACACGGGGGCGTCTGATCAAAAAAGCGAATCATCTGGGCTTAAAAACCGTGCTGAGAATTTTTGTCATCGATTCTTCCGCCATTGAAAAAAGCATCAGTCTGATCAGGCAGTCTGAACCGGACCGCATCGAGATTCTGCCGGGTGTTGTTCCCAAAGTTATCCGCCTGTTCACGCAGGAAGTCAATGCAGATGTGATTGCCGGGGGGCTGATTGAGACTCACGGGGAGGTTGATGCTGCCATCAGCGCCGGTGCAAAATTCATCACAACCTCCAACCGTCAATTATGGTTTGATAATTAACCGGATTTATTTATAATCCTCATTTATCATAAAATAATTTGACAGCGTTATCATTTCGGTATATATTTGTATATAAGTTGATAGGACACGGAGAAATAGAGCCCGTATTTGTAGCTGTACATAGCTATAAGTATGGGCTTTTTTAGTTTTATTGGCTCATCTAAACAAACAAAGGAGTGAATTGCAATGAATGTTTACATTGCAGAATTTATTGGTACGGCGATCCTTGCCCTGCTCGGGACAGGGTCCGTTGCCAACATATCTTTGAAAGGTTCGATTGCAAAAGATGTCGGATGGGTGTTCATCCCTTTTGCATGGGGATTCGCAGTGGCCTTCGCAGTCTATGCGATCGGCCAGTTTTCTGGCGGGCACATTAACCCGGCAGTTACTTTGGGGTTTGCCGTGGCTGGAGATTTCCCATGGTCGCAGGTGGTGCCCTATATGATTGCGCAGGTGCTGGGGGGCATGTTCGGGGCACTGCTCATATGGTTTCATTTCATGCCGCATTTCAAGGCAGAAGAGGATCCGGATACCAAACTTGCCGTCTACGCTACGGCACCGGCATATCCCAACTACGTGGCCAACTTTGTCAGTGAGATCATCGGTACGTTCATCCTGGTGATGGGTCTTTTATTCATCGGCGCAAATGATTTTACAGAAGGCCTGAATCCGCTGATTGTCGGCTTTCTGATTACTGCAATCGGCTTGAGCCTGGGCGGCACCACAGGATTTGCCATCAATCCGGCGCGTGATCTGGGGCCCAGGCTGGCGCATTTCTTCATGCCGATTCCCGGCAAAGGAACGTCTGGATGGAAATATGCGGTTGTGCCGATTGCTGGTCCGCTGACCGGCGGTGCTTTAGGCGCAGCAGTGTATAACGCGGTATTTATGGGCAGTCCTGATGTTTTTCTTGCTGTCACAATCGCCACTACGGTTTTAGTTATTGTCTCTGGGGTATTTCTTAACAGGGCCATTCTTAAAGATGAAACATCCGAGTTAATGTAATTTACATTTAAAATTTTATCATAAAGGGGATTTTATCCATGGAAAAGTACATTATGTCAATCGATCAGGGCACGACGAGCACACGGGCTGTTCTTTTCAATAAAGACAGCGATATCATCGCATCGAGCCAGAAGGAGTTCAAACAGTATTTTCCTGACTCCGGCTGGGTCGAACATAATGCCAACGAGATCTGGAGTTCCGTACTCTCTGTCATCGCCGGTGTGCTGACCGAAAATGATATCGGTGCAGATCAGGTGGAAGCGATCGGCATTACCAACCAGCGTGAAACGACTGTCGTATGGGATAAGCATACAGGCCGCCCGATCTACCATGCCATCGTCTGGCAGTCCAGACAGACTGCGGATATTTGCGAGACGCTTAAAGATCAGGGGCTTGAAGACGAATTTAAGGAGAAGACCGGACTGCTGCTCGATCCCTATTTCTCTGGGACGAAAGTGAAATGGATACTGGATAACGTCGAAGGCGCCCGTGAAAAAGCTGACAACGGCGATCTGCTCTTCGGTACGATTGATACTTGGCTGATATGGCGTTTTACACAGGGTGAGGTGCATGTCACCGACTATACGAATGCAAGCCGTACACTGATGTACAACATCTATGACCTCAAGTGGGATGAAGCGCTGCTTGAGCATCTGTCCGTGCCGAAATCCATGCTGCCCGAAGTCAAATCCTCAAGTGAGGTATACGGAGAGACGACGAGTGCCCACTTCTTCGGCCGCAATGTGCCGATAGCCGGTGTGGCCGGTGATCAGCAAGGCGCACTCTTTGGCCAGACTTGCTTTGATAAGGGGGATGCAAAAAATACGTACGGCACCGGCTGTTTCCTTCTGATGAATACAGGCACTGAAGCGATCAGAAGCGATAATGGGCTGATCACTACCATTGCCTCCGGCATTGATGGAGAAGTCAAATATGCGCTGGAAGGTTCTATATTCGTGGCCGGTTCGGCGATCCAATGGCTCAGGGACGGGCTTCGCATGTTCAGTGAAGCGCCCATGTCAGAAGAATACGCCGCCCGCGTGGAGTCGTCAGAAGGCGTATATGTTGTGCCGGCATTCACCGGTCTGGGCGCCCCCTACTGGGACTCAGAAGCACGGGGCGCAATCTTTGGACTGAGCCGCGGCACTGAAAAAGAACATTTCATCCGCGCTACGCTTGAATCCCTCGCCTACCAGACGAAGGATGTGCTCGATGCCATGCAGATAGATGCTGGCATTGACCTTGAAACACTGCGGGTGGATGGCGGCGCCGCAGCCAATGATCTGCTCATGCAATTCCAGTCAGATCTTCTAAACACGGATGTTGAACGTCCGGAAGTCCTTGAAACAACCGCACTCGGGTCTGCATATCTTGCCGGACTGGCAGTCGGTTTCTGGGGCTCCACAGATGAAATCAGGAAAGTCAGCGATACGGATACAGAATTTACACCCGATATGGATAAGGACACGCGCGACAGTCTATACAGCGGCTGGCAGACAGCAGTACAGGCAACCCAGCAGTTCAAGCCGCAGCAGAAACACACGAAAGAACCGGAAAAATAAAGTTTCGCGGCCTTTATTGGCCAATAAATTAGGAGGGACATCATGCTCAACACGTTAACCAGAAAAGATCAGCTGAAGCATATGGAGGAGGTGGATTACGATATCGTCGTCATCGGCGGCGGAATTACAGGGGCCGGGATCGCCCTGGATGCATCGAAGCGCGGCATGAAAGTTGCACTTGTTGAAATGCAGGACTTTGCCGAGGGGACAAGCAGCAGAAGTACGAAACTTGTCCATGGCGGGCTGCGCTACCTCAAGCAGTTGCAGGTCGGCGTTGTCAGGGAAACCGGCCGTGAACGTGCCATCGTCTATGAGAACGGCCCGCATGTCACGACCCCCGAATGGATGCTTCTGCCTTTTTATAAGGGGGGAACTTACGGGGAACTCATGACAAGCATCGGGCTGCGCATTTACGATACCCTGGCCGGCGTGAAGAAAAGCGAACGCCGCCAGATGCTTTCAGTTGATCAGGTCATAGCAAAAGAACCGCTGGTGAAACGCGATCAACTGCTCGGCGGCGGACATTATGTGGAGTATAAGACGGATGACGCCCGCCTGACCATTGAAGTGATGAAGAAAGCATCCGAATTGGGTGCTGATCCTGTAAACCATATGAAAGCGAACGGTTTTATCTATGACAAGGGCAAAATCACCGGCATTTTCGCTGAGGACCAGCTGGATGGTGAATCCTACCGGCTGCTCGGGCGCCGGGTGATCAATGCTGCCGGTCCCTGGGTAGATGAGGTCCGTTCCCATGATCCCGAAGCGAAAAGAGGCAAGAAGAAAATAACACTGACCAAAGGGGTTCATATCGTCTTTGACCAAGGTGATTTCCCGCTTGGACAGGCCGTTTATTTCGATACAAAATCCGATGGAAGAATGATTTTCGCCATCCCGCGTAACGGAAAAACTTATGTGGGAACGACCGACACTTTCTATGATGCAGATAAGACAAACCCGGATGTGACAGAGGGGGATCGGCAATACCTTCTCGACGCAGCCAATTACATGTTCCCGGAACTTGACCTGGGACTCGCGAATATTGAATCTGCCTGGGCAGGGGTCCGCTCCCTGATTCAGGAAGAAGGCAAAGACCCGTCGGATATTTCCAGGAAAGATGAGATATGGGAAGCAAACAGTGATCTGATTACCATTGCCGGGGGCAAGCTGACAGGGTACAGGCACATGGCAGAGGAAATAGTGGATCGCGTGGCCAAGCGTCTGGCTTCCGAATACGGTTTGAAATTCAAGGATAACGATACCGTAGACCAGCCAATATCCGGCGGCGAGGTCGGCGGCAGTGAAGGCTACGAAATCTATGTCGAACAAATGGCCGGACGTGCAGAATCCTATGGACTGAGTGCCGAAGCCGGTCGCAGACTCGCCCGCCGCTACGGCAGCAACGTGGGAGCCATCTATACCATCGCCGGCAGCCTGAAAGACGGCGCTTCAGATTACGGCCTGCCGCTTGAAATACACGCTGAAGTCGTGTACAGCATCCAAAATGAAATGGTTGCGAAACCCGATGACTACTTTACACGCAGAAGCAGTGCCATGTTCTTCTCCATCGATCAGGTCGCCAAGTATAAAAAGCCCGTACTGGATCTGATGAGCAATCTGCTCGAATGGAGTCCGGCACAGCGTGAAACATATGAAGCTGAGCTGGAAAAAGATTATCAGGAGGCTCAGGAGTCTGAGAGAGAATAATGAACTTCTTTGTCTGATGATTTGAAATCCCGCCCCATCAATGATGATGGGCGGGATTTTGCATTTTTGGGTGGACTTCCTTCAATTGCATTCACCGTCCGAAACATTATCATCTCAGTATTTCTTACAAGATGGTGTAAAATTATCCTACAAATTTTAACAAAAAAAGAGCAAATCAGCGTTTTTTCACCATATATAGAGTAGGAGGTGAATTTTTATGTTCTTGAATACCAGAACAAAATCAAAACAGCTGATTCAATACGAAGCACTGGCCCGCAGAAGTACACTAACCCGTGAACAGGGCAGAAGGCTCAAGTTTTTACAGTCCGGTTATCAGGGGGAAGCGGCGTACGACAGATTATTTGATGAGGCAGGTCACGGTAATCTGTTAATCTACAGAGACCTTTGGCTGAAAATTGAAAATGCCACATTGCAGATTGACGCACTTGTGATTACGGATGATCTATTGACAGTCAATGAAATCAAAAACTACAGCGGCATTTATTCCTGCGATAACGAGGGATGGTACATAAATGGCAGGCAGATTTCTGAAAATCCGCTGGCCCAGGTAAGCCGGACGGCTGGCAAACTGATGAGAATGCAGTACCTGCAATCGGTGCCGTTTAAGGTGGAGAAGAAAGCCGTTTTTGTGAACCCCAATCTGCATTTGACGATAAATTCCAAGGACAATGCGCTGAATATTGTAGAACGGTCTCTGCTTAGGCCCTATTTTAAAGATTTGAAATCAATGAACGCCGGTCCGCAGGCATCTGAATTATCTAATTTAATTGAAGCATTCATCATTGAAGATCCGATGGAATTGCCTGAACATAAGCCTGAGCACATAAAATCCGGTAACTGTTGTTACCAGTGCGGCAGTTTTAAACTGGAACATGGAAAATTTATCGCAGTCTGCAAGCAGTGCGGGTACCATGAAACGAATGAAAGAATTGTGTTGAGGTCCATCATCGACTTTACGGCATTGTTTCCGAACAGCAGGTTAAACAAAAACAACATTCATCATTTTGTGGGCAAGATCCAGCATGAACGATCAATTACTAAATTATTGAATAAATATTGTATCCAATTAGGAAATGGCAAATCAACATATTATAGATTGAGCAGCCTGGATTTTGAAACTATTTTGAAGGATGGGGGCTACAAATCTAGATATGAGAAAGAAATAGTAATGGGCTGAGAAAAATTGGTTCTTTCGCGGTGTTGTGGTACGGACAACGCCGCGCAAGAACGGATGCGTGCAGTTGTAATGCGGACAACGCCGCGTAAGAACGGATGCGTGCAGTTGTAATGCGGACAACGCCGCGCAAAAACGGATGCGTGCAGTTGTGGTGCGGACAACGCCGCGCAAGAACGGATGCGTGCAGTTGTAATGCGGACAACGCCGCGCAACTGGTATCACTACTGGGACTTCTAACATTAAGTGTAATTTTACTCATAAATTTTACAATCAGCTTAAGTATTTCTTATATTAGATTGAATTATCTGCCATTTATAGTTACATTGGTATCAAACCTTCCGAACGCACAACAGCATTGGCCTCAGCCATTTTTGAAAAAGCTTCAAAAACCATTTTCACCCAAATTTTCACCTATTTGACATTTAGACATGCTTTTGTATACTAATTATTGTAACAAGTTACAGTTTGAGGGGAATAAAAATACTTACTAGGAGGAGATTGTTTGAAGAAGCTATGGCTTTTACTTACTTTTACTGTGGTACTCGTTCTGGGTGCCTGCGGCGGTAACGGCGGAGATTCCGGAGGCTCCGGGGAATCCGAAGGCTCAGGAGATTCTGGTGAAACCAGTGACCGTGTAGCAGAGCTTCAAGATAACGGTACTGTTAACGTCGGTTTTGCCAACGAGCCGCCGTATGCTTACGAAAACTCCGAGACAGGTGAACTTGAGGGTGCAAACATCGAGATTGCGAGAGCTGTATTTGAGGAAATGGGCGTTGAGAATGTGGAAGGTTCTCTGACTGACTGGGGAGAACTGATCCCTGGTGTACAAGCAGGTCAGTATGATGTAATCACTGCTGGTATGGCGATTCAGCCGGACAGATGTGAAAACGCGATATTCTCTGAACCTGAGATGCAATACGGGGAGGGACTTGTTGTTCCGGCTGGCAACCCTGCGGATGTGCACAGCTATGCAGATATCGCCGATAATTCGGATTTGACAGTCGCGCTGATGGAAGGTACAACGCAGTTTGAGTTTCTTGAAAACGAGGGTGTAGACCCTGAACAATTCAGTTCAGTGGCAGACATTCCTGCTCAGCTGTCCGCTGTGCAATCCGGCAATGCCGACGTCACTGCGGCTACCGATGCAACATTGAGGGCAGCAGTTGAATCACTGGACAGTGAAGAAGTACAAATGGTTGAGGACTTTGAACAGCCTGATATCGAAGGAATCCCTAGTTACGGTGCTGCGGCATTCAACCCAGACGATGAAGCGCTCCGCGATGCATACAATGAAGCGCTTGAAACATTGAAAGAAGACGGCACAATTGATGAAATCCTGGATAACTCTGAAGGGTTCACTGCAGATGCCAACCGTGTAGAAACCGGTTCAGTAACTACTGCGGAGCTTTGTGAAGGTTAATATTTATTGATGGTCCAGTAATTCCTCAGGAAAGACTGGACCTTTTTATTTTGAAATTAAGGAGTGAGTGAACGATGGATAGTGCCTTAAACATACTGTCTTATCTCTCCCAGGGCTTATGGACGACTGTCAGCATATTCCTGGCTGCCACGTTCTTCTCTTTTGTCATGGCATTCTTCGCCGGACTGTGCAGGGTTGTCAAGAATCCATTAGTCCGCGGAGTAACCACAGCATATGTGGAAATTTTCAGAGGTACATCTTTGATTGTCCAGCTCTTCTGGCTGTATTATGCTGTACCGATGCTGTTTGGCATCAATCTCGGCAGTAACTGGTGGGTCGGCGTTATTGCCATCGCATTGAACTACGGGGCATACATGTCAGAAGTAGTCAGGAGTTCCGTTCTTTCCGTTGACGAGGGTCAGACAGAAGCAGCAATCGCACTGAACCTCTCCCGGGTCCAAAGGATGAGACATGTCATCCTCCCTCAGGCGCTCCGTCTGATGCTGCCGGAATTCGGAAACTATATGATACAGATACTTAAAGGAACGGCACTCGTTTCACTGATCGGCCTGACAGATATTCTCTACTACGGTGATATCTACCGGTCAACCAACCTGGATGAAGGGCCTCTCGCCTATTTGATGGTGCTCATTATGTACTTCATCATTGCACTGCCATTGATCTGGCTGTCCAAAAAAGGTGAGAAAATCTCTAAGAAAGGGGTGGCTGGCTAATGTGGAGCTGGGAAACATTTATTGACGCTTTCCCTTTTGTCATTGAAGGTATTAATATCACGCTTGGTCTGACGGTGACCAGTTACCTGCTAGCTCTGGCCGCCGGTTTTATATGGCTTGTGCTTGAATCGACACCATCCAGAATCATTAATTTCTTCTTCCATTGGATCAGGGAGTTCATACGTTCGACACCGCCGCTGGTACAGATTTTCTTCCTGTACTTCGCATGGCCGGAGGTGCCTTACGTCGGTATGACATTCACACCATTCATTGCGGCAATGCTTGCGCTCGGTATACATTTCTCAACATATATTTCTGAAGTATACCGCTCAGGCATAGAAAGTGTCGATCAAGGGCAATGGGAAGCTTCCAAAGCATTAAATCTTTCCACTAAAGATACCTGGATGCGAATTGTACTGCCTCAGGCACTGCCGCCGACCATACCGATGCTCGGCAACTATCTGATTATTTTATTTAAAGAGGTGCCGCTTGCAGCCACCATCGGCGTCGTCGGCATACTTAGTCTGGCGCGTACGTACGGCTCAAACACATGGGCCTATCTGGAGCCCATTACGATCGTCGCCATACTGTTCCTGCTGTTGAGCTACCCGTCTGCACTTCTGATCAGATGGCTGGAAAAGAAAATGAATAACAGATTCGAGAAAAAAGAAACGAAAGTGAAGGTGAGTAAATAGTGGAACCCGTTGTTCAATACAAAGAGGTTCAAAAATCTTTCGGTGACACGCACGTATTAAAAGGAATCAATCTTGATATCATGCCTTCTGAAAAGATTGCCATCATCGGACCCAGCGGATCCGGTAAAACGACAATCATCAGATTGCTGATGACACTTGCTGAACCGACAGGCGGAGATATTCTCGTCGATGGTAAAAACCTCTGGAAAATGGAAGTGAACGGCAAGACCAAGACTGCCAATGAAAAACACCTGGGAGCAGTAAGGGATGATATTGGCATGGTTTTTCAGCACTTCAACCTTTTCCCTCACAAAACGATACTGGAAAACTGTACGCTGCCGTTGACGTCTGTTCAAAAAATGGATAAAACAGAAGCTGAAGCGCTTGCCAAACAAATGCTGGACCGCGTTGGGCTCGGCGATAAGTTTGAAGCTTATCCCGCCAATTTATCCGGCGGTCAGAAACAGCGGGTTGCCATGGCGCGGGCACTTGTCATGAAGCCGAAGATCATGCTTTTTGATGAAGTGACTTCCGCACTTGATCCGGAACTTGTCGGGGAAGTGCTGGAAGTCATCCGGGATCTGGCAGCCCATGAAGACATGGCCATGGTGCTCGTCACTCATGAGATGGAGTTTGCCCTGGAAATTGCCGACCGTGTACTGTTCCTCGACGAAGGGGTCATCGCAGAGTCCGGCCCGGCAGATGATGTCATCAACAAATCTGAAAATCCGCGGCTGCAGGAATTCCTGAAAAGGTTCCGCAGTAACGGACAGTCGTAGAGCCGCCATTCGTTTGAACAGCTCATACGTAATACCAAAAGCCTTCCCCGGACCCGGGGAAGGCTTTTGGTATTGAAAGAGATTTATCTGACCAGACTGTCGGTATCAAACTTCAATGCTCCGTCCTGATAGTCTATTTTGATGTTGATACCGTCTTCCATGTCACTTGCAATCAGTTCTTTGGCAAGCGGCGTTTCGATATGACGCTGGATAAACCGTTTCAGTGGCCTTGCACCGAATTGAGGTTCATATGCTTCGTCTGAAATCCAGTCCTTGACCGCAGGCGTCACTTCGACTGTCATATGCTGGTCCATCAGCCGGCGGTTTAAATCTTCGATCAGCTTATCCGTAATCCGCTTCATATTTTCTTTTGACAGCGGACTGAACATGACAATGTCGTCCATCCGGTTGAGGATTTCCGGTTTGAAGTACTGATGCACTTCACTCATGACCAAGTCTTTGACACTGTCTGTAATGACACCATCTTCTGCCACTGAATCCAGCAGATGATGGGAGCCGATGTTCGATGTCATGATAATGATCGTATTTCTGAAATCAACCGCCCGTCCTTTTGAGTCGGTCAGTCTGCCTTCGTCAAGCAGCTGCAGCAGGATATTGAAGACATCTGAATGTGCTTTTTCCACTTCATCCAGCAGGATGACAGAATAAGGCTGTCGGCGAATCGTTTCTGTCAGCTGTCCGCCCTCTTCATGGCCCACGTATCCAGGAGGGGCGCCAATGAGGCGTGACACCGCATGTTTTTCCATATACTCACTCATATCGATTCTGACCATGTGTCTCTCGGAATCAAACATCGTCGCGGCCAATGTTTTGGCAAGCTCTGTCTTACCGACACCAGTTGGCCCAAGGAATAAAAAGCTCCCGATAGGGCGGTCCGGATCTTTAATTCCGGCTCTGGCACGAATGACTGCATCTGAGACAAGCTCTACCGGCTCATCCTGCCCGACGACACGCTCATGCATAATGTCGGCGAGCTTAAGCAGTTTGTCCTTCTCTGTTTCCACCAGCTTGGTCACCGGGATGCCAGTCCACTGACTGACGATATAGCCGATTTCATCCGCTGTCACCACTTCACGGATGATACGGTTCTCCCCGGCACTTTCCTCCTGGAGGTTCGCTTCGAATGCTTCAAGGTCCTTTTGAAGCTGCGGCAGTCTGCCGTGTCTGAGTTCGGCAGCCCTTTCCAGCTCATAGTTGTTTTCCGCTTCGTCGAGTTCCTGACGGGCGCGATCCAGTTCTTCACGCTTGTCGTTCACTTTCTGGATCTGCGCCTTCTCTTTCTCAACCCGCTGGGTTAATGACTGCTGCGCTTCCCGTGCTTCGGACAATTCTTTCTGTAATTCCCCAAGGCGCGTCCTTGACACTGAATCTTCTTCGGATTTCAATGCCTGTTCTTCAATCTCCAGCTGCATGACACGTCTGTTGATCTGATCCAGTTCCGTCGGGTTCGATCCCATTTCGGTACGGATCGTCGCACTCGCCTGATCCATCAGGTCAATCGCCTTATCCGGCAGAAACCGGTCAGTAATATAACGGTCTGACAGTTCCGCCGCCGCTACCAGGGCTCGATCGGTAATCCTGACCCCATGATGCACTTCATAGCGTTCCTTCAAACCGCGCAGAATGGAGATGGAATCCTCAATGTCCGGTTCAGGAATCTGCACTTTTTGAAATCTGCGTTCCAAAGCGGAATCCTTTTCGATATTCTCCCGGTATTCATTGAGTGTCGTTGCACCGATACAGTGCAATTCCCCTCTGGCGAGCATCGGTTTTAGCATGTTGCCGGCATCCATAGCTCCTTCGGCTTTACCCGCACCAACAAGCATATGAATCTCATCGATGAACAGGATTACCCGGCCCTCAGATTCTTTTATCTCCTTGAGCACAGCTTTCAGGCGCTCTTCGAATTCCCCGCGGTACTTCGCTCCCGCAACGAGCGAAGACAGGTCAAGCTCGAAAATTGTTTTATCAAGCAGGCTGTCCGGTACATCTTTGCGGACAATCCGCTGGGCCAGCCCTTCAACGACAGCTGTTTTCCCAACGCCGGGGTCCCCGATCAGCACAGGATTGTTTTTTCTTTTACGGCTGAGTATGCGGATCGAGTTACGGATCTCCTCATCTCTGCCGATGACCGGATCCACATTGCCGCTCCTCACTTCCTCAACAAGGTCCCGGCCGTATTTTTCAAGAACCTCATACTGTACTTCCGGATTTTGGGTTGTCACGTGATTTCCACCTCTTACTTTATTAATAATCTCTTGAATCACTTCGTTTTTATTACCAACAGTCTCTTTTAATATGGGATCCATCTCAATGCCGGATAGTACGAGGTGCTCTGCAGATATATAGTCATCCTGCATCTCTGACATGATTTTTTCCGCCCGGTTCACGAGCTGGGTAAACAGGTTGGACATGTACTGTCCGTACTGCACATTCTCCCCTTTTACAACATTGTAGGTACTGAGCTTTTCATCATATTTGTCGATGAGTTCGTTAACATCAATATTGGCTCTCTCAAGCACATCACTTGCCATGCTGTCATCCACAGTCAGCATCGCTTTCATTACCGCTTCGATTTCAATCGATTGCAGTTTCAGATCCACCGATATGGACTGTGCACGCTCCACTATCGATTGTACGGTATACGTCATCCTGTTAATATCCAAATGATCACACCTTTACATATTAAGTGATTTTTTGCATGGCCGGACGCCGGTTGATTTCCGGTGTCCTATTTGACCAAATTTGACCTTAGTTCAATTATACACTCCCCTCCGTTATTTTCAAGTAATTGATAGCTTTTACCGGCATTTTATTTTATATTATAATCTAGATGTTTTTAGGAGGCAGTGCAGTTGGATTTATTAGAGATTATCAAATATGTATTTTTAGGCATACTCCAGGGGATTACCGAACCGATCCCCGTATCTTCAAGCGGCCACCTCGTCATTGCCAGGGAATTATTCGGTATTGAAGCCCGCGGCCTGTCGTTTGAAATATTCCTGAATACCGCTTCATTATTAGCTGTCTTATTGATATACCGCAGGGATATCTATGCAATTATTTTTAATTT
This sequence comes from Salinicoccus albus DSM 19776, assembly GCF_000385175.1. Classification (GTDB taxonomy): domain Bacteria; phylum Bacillota; class Bacilli; order Staphylococcales; family Salinicoccaceae; genus Salinicoccus; species Salinicoccus albus. Next base: position 66,374 of record NZ_ARQJ01000029.1, read on the forward strand.
ATGCAGGTACCTGTTTAAAGGGGCCAGAGATGAAGAAGCTGTGGAAGATTTCAAGTATACCGGCTACCTGATTATCGCGACGATTCCTGTCGGGGTGCTCGGCATTCTGCTTGAAGATTTCATCGGGGACAATATCACAATAGGATTTGTAGGTTTCATGCTGCTCCTGACCGGGATCGCCCTCTTATTCATCAAGAATAAACGCGGCCGGAAACAGGGGGGCGAGCTGACGATCAAAGATGCTGCCATCGTCGGAGCTGCCCAGTGTGTTGCCCTGACACCCGGGGTCAGCCGGAGCGGGGCGACACTTGTCGGTGCAATGGCAGTGGGTCTGAACCATAAAAGTGCACTGAGATTCGTTTTCCTGTTATACATCCCTGTATCACTGGGCACAGCACTTATCAGTGCCGAAGACATCGTCAACGATCCATACATCGGGACACTCGCCGTGCCATATGCACTGAGTTTCCTCGTCTGTATCGCCGCCACCTACTTCGCCCTTAAATGGCTGCAGGGGGTCATGGAAAAAGGCAATCTGATCATTTTCAGTTATTATTGTTTCGCTGTGGGTACATTTTCGATCATTTATCATTTCTTTATATGATTGTCCTCCGGCCGGGGTGCTGCCGGACATTGCGGGGGACCGCACAATGTCTCACCAGCGCCATCAATCTCCACAAGAAACCCCGCCTGGTACCAGGCGGGGTTTCACTATATGTTCGCCTTAGCTGACGCCAAGTGCAATTTTTGCGTAACGGCTCATCTTGTCTTTGCCCCATGGCGGATCCCAGACGATGTTTACTTGTGTTTCTTCTACTTCCGGCAGTTCACCAAGTGCTGTTTCCACCTGCTCGACAATTTGAGGTCCAAGCGGGCAGCCCATGGAAGTCAGTGTCATTTCAACACCGGCATTGCCTTCATCATCAAGATTTACACCATAAACAAGACCGAGATTGACAATATCAATTCCAAGCTCCGGGTCGATCACGTTCTCGAGCGCACCCAGCATGCTTTCTTCCATCTCTTTATCCATTTTATCACTCCCTTATAGAGTATATACTAATAATATACCAAAAAAATTACAGTATTGAAATATAAATGGTATGATAGTTTTATGAATCATTCATAAGGAGTAATAAACAGATGCAGAAACATTTAATATGCTTAGACCTGGACGGCACCCTGCTCACTGATGAGAAGAAGATCAGTCCATACACAAAGAAAGTTTTGCTTGAATTGAAGGCACTCGGTCATGAATATATCATATCGACCGGACGGCCCTACAGGTCCAGCCAGGCTTACTATACGGAGCTTGAGATGACCACACCGGTGGTCAATTTCAACGGCGCTTTCATCCATCACCCTGGGGATCTTTATTTTAAGACGGTCCATGAGGAGCTGGACCTTGAAGTGGCCAATGCCATTGTAGAACGTGTCCCTGATCTGAATATCAAAAATATTATTGCTGAAGTGAAAGACAATGTCTACATACATTACCACGACCCGGTATTGTTTGATGCATTCAGCATGGGCAACCCCCAGGTTAAGGTCGGCAACCTTGTGCAGAATATTGAAGCCGGACCGACTTCAATACTGATCCAGGCTGATGAACCTGAAGTGCCGGGCATACGCAAGGCGCTGGATGACCTTTTTGCTGAAACTGTCGAACACCGCCGCTGGGGTGCGCCCTATCCGGTTATTGAAATCGTCAAAAAGGGTATTAATAAAGCAGTCGGTGTAGACTATGTCAGAGGATATCTGGGTATAGACCAGAATCATATAATCGCTTTCGGCGATGAGGATAATGATACTGAAATGATTAAATATGCCGCCCATGGCGTAGCCATGGGCAATGCCATCGAAGAGGTTAAAGATGCCGCCGGACACGTCACACTCACCAATAATAACGACGGCATCGGTAAGTTCCTGAATGACTTTTTTGACCTGAACCTATAATATGAAATGAAAGGAGTATATAGTATGCAACTCATTGCAGACAGCTGTGCCGATCTTTCAATCAAAGATCTGAAGGAGCGGAACATCGAAATGATCCCGCTTAAAATTACGATAGACGGCAACGATTATCTGGATCAGATAGAAATTTCCAGCGAGGAAGTGCTGCAGGCCATCTCTGATGGCAAACGCCCGTTAACAAGTCAGGCAAACGCCGAACAGTTCATCGAGGTCTTCAACAAATACGTCGGGAAAAATGAGCCGGTCCTCTACATTGCTTTTTCCAGCGAATTGTCCGGCACATATCAGAGCGCAGTTATCGCGAAGGATACGATACTGGAAGAAACCCCCGACGCAGATATCACTGTAATTGATACAAAAGCCGCGAGTTACGGACTTGGACTGATACTTGAACGCGCCCACGGTTATATAGACAAAGGGCTGTCCAGGGACGAAGTGCTAAATAAAGTCGAGAATGATGTAAAAAGCATCCGCCACTTCTTTACCGTCAATGACCTGGACTATCTGGCGGACGGGGGGCGCCTGTCAAAAGGACAGGCATTTCTGGGCGGATTGCTGAACATAAAACCGCTGCTTCATGTCGAAGACGGCAAACTCGTGCCGCTTGAAAAGCATCGCGGCATCAAGAAAGTCTTTTCAAGCATGATCAAACATATGCAAAAGGACAACGCGAATAAAGAAGTCCATATTACCCAGTCCAATGCCCTCGATCAGGCAGAGACCTTAAAGAAAAAGATTCTGGCAGAAACCAAAGCGACTGAGGTAAATATCAGCATGATCGGACCAACAATCAGCAGCCACACAGGAAACGGTACTGTGGCTTTATTCTATTTCAATGAAGGAGTGTAATTATGCCAAAAGCGATAATCATCGGCGGAGTGGCCGGCGGCGCGACTGCCGCTTCGCAACTCCGCAGGATTGACGAAACCATTGATATTACCATTTATGATAAAGGCCGGGACATCAGCTTCGGCAACTGTGGTCTGCCCTATAATATCGGCGGCGAAGTCTCCCGGCGTGAAAAACTGATTGCTGCAACGCCGGAAAGTTTTGCCGAGAAAAACGTTGATGTCTATACCCGTCATGAAGTCATGTCTGTCGATACTGATAAAAATACCGTCATGGTGAAAGATACTGAAGAAAACGTTGAACTTGAAGACAGTTATGATTACCTGATACTGTCCCCGGGTGCTGCCCCAAGGACAGTGCCGGCACTGCTCGATGTGCCTGAGGCATTCGTCCTTCACACATTGGAGGATCTGGATTTAATCCAGGCGCATATCAAAATGACCGGTGTGAATAAAGCGGTCGTCATCGGCGCTGGTTATATCGGTCTCGAAATGATTGAAAATCTCGTCGAACGCGGCCTGGATGTGACCTTTATTCACAGACGGGAATCGATCTATGCACCGCTTGAAGATGACTTGAGCGAGTTCTTCGCCGCAGAAATGGAATCCCGCGGCATTACAGTAAAACTGAACACCGAAATTGTCGAAGTCAATGGTGGTATTGCCACACTCACAAATGGTGAAGAAATCGAGGCCCCGATGATCATTGCCGGCATCGGCATCTTACCGCAGACCAAATTCCTGGAAACTTCCGGTATAAAACTTACAGAAACGGGGCTTATCCCTGTGGATAGCACCGGCTGCACAAATATTGATAATGTATTTGCACTCGGAGACGCTATCGAAACCACTTATCAGCATGTGGACCAAAAGACAAACGTTGCCCTCGCCTGGGGGGCACACCGTATGGCATTCGTTATCAGTCATCAGATCAGCGGCGATAAATCAGCCGCATTCGAAGGATTGCTCGGCACAAACATCATGCGTTTTTTTGACTATGATATCGCCACGCTTGGCTTAAGTGAAAAAGAAGTCTCGGACTACGACCATTTCATCGTCGATCATAAGCAGCGGAATAAGGCCGGCTATATGGAGGGATCCATTCCCATTCAGGTGCGGCTTTATGTCGGCCGGAACGACGGCAGGATCTTGCGGGCTTCAGTCGTCGGCAAAGAAGGCGTTGATAAACGCATCGATATACTCGCCGCGCACATCAGACTCGGGGGAACCGCAATGGATTTGGCGAATATTGAAATCGCCTATTCCCCGCCGTATTCCAGCCCTAAAAGCGTCCTGAATATGGCTGGTTATAAAACGATAGAAAAGATGAAAAAACTGAATGAATAGAAAATCAGAAAAGCCCCCGGTTTCATTTTGACCGGGGCTTTATTTTTGGATAGCAGGGTGTGTGCACTTGCAGACCATCCATCGCCCTCATCCCTCAAAAAATCCCCGGCACAATCCCATGCCGGGGGAAATCTTCTGTTCCACATGTTTGATTTATCCTTGATCTTCTTTCGGCCGGCGTCTTCTGGCGACCAGCCAGATGAATATGCCAAACCCGCCGAATATTATTACAGCGGCAATGATGTAGCCGTTATTGAGGCCGACTTCATCAGTGACTGCATACAGTTCTGTTTCTTCCCGGTCGAGGACGGTGTTGAAGTGCTCCGGGTTTTCTGATGAAGCACTGATGGAATCTCCGATGAGCATGCCGCTCATTATTTTGTCCTGATCTCTTTCTTTCATAGGGACTTCAAAGCTGGTTGTCCGGGCTGTATCGTTCACATTGAGCACAAAATCTGCATTGTCTTCCTGATCCATTGTGTTATATCTGAGAACAAACTGACCGTCTGAACCGTCGTTGAGCACTTCCAGTTCACTGTTGTACAGCTGGTCATACTCTTTGAAGACACTGCTCATTTCTGTAATATAGTCCACGACTTCTTCGTCTGTCCACAGGTTCATCTGTTTGTGTATCATCGGATAGTCTTCGCCATTAAATGCGATCTCTGTACCGTACTGCATGGCAGCCGGGCCGGGATACCCGAAGAGGTACGCCGACAGCTGCATGAGCCTTGTCCCCGGGAACATGTCTTCATTGACTGCATGCAGCGTGAAGCGTTCTGTAAACCAGTGATCGGCCAAAAGCAGCGTGCCATCATCCGGATATTCCGGGATCGGCTGATCTGTCGTACTGAATGCATTCGCAAGCTGCTGCCTGTGCGCTTGTGAACTTGTGTGATCGAATCCATCGACTGTAATGCCGTCATCCGGCACGACTGCGTATGTCGTTACATCTTCAGGCAGGAACTCGTCTGCATCGATTCCATCCTGTACGACTGTCATGCTGAGCCCGTCGATACCGAATTCACTGACGAAATCAGCAGCCATTTCCCTGTAGGTTTCCTGGTTCGTATTGCGCGTGAAGTCGATAAACTCTGGATTGCCAATATCTTCATAGTAGGTTTGCTGAATATCATTCAGCACCGGATCATCAAATGTCTCATATTCGTCTGTCGCGGTGGCAGGCATATCCACAACCACTTTCATGTCACGCTCATGCGCCGCGTCTACCAGGGACTGCAGACCTTCAGCACCGCCGAATGCCTCTGCAATCGTACCATATGCTTCTGTGTCATAGCCTAAGTAATCTTCATCGCCTTTTTCGAATACCGGCGACAGCATCAAAGTGTTAAATCCCATGTCATTTATGTATTCCAGATTATTTTCTATGCCGGCAAAATCCCCGCCGAAAGGCAGCGGCGCCGTCTCGTCTTCTGTCACTGCAGTATCGTTACTTTCATTAAAGTTTAAGAACCGGTCGACCACCACCGTATAAATGCGGTCCTGTTCTGTTTCCTGTGTGCCGGCTTCCTGGTGCTGGACGAGCCCTGCGATCATGAGGAAAACAATTATGTATCTTAAAATCTTCTGCATCGTTAACCAACCTTCTATCCTGATCATTCAAGTATACTAGATGACAAATAAAAATATTATCATTTCAATAAAAGTTCACAAAATCTCACAAAAACAGCACTCCCACACTGAGAGTGCTGCTGTTTTTCCTTTAATTAAATTAAAACATTGCTGAAAGCGGTCCGGCGGGGAGAATAACACCAAGTACCACAGTGATGACCAGGAACGCGATAAAAGTATTCATCAGCGGCTGGCCCCCTGCCTTTTTCTTCTGTCTGACGACTGCCATTTCCATCAAGCCGATGGTAATCAGCCCTGCCAGCATTTTAAAACCATACATCATGGCATCGCCGCCGCCGGCAATGGAGAACTGGTAGAACATGATTGCACCGGTAACGATGACAACGACATACAGCAATCTGGCAATCATATGAACGGCGATATTGTATTTCATGTCAGGCTCACCGGGTTTTTTAATGGAATAATAAGTGATGAAGAACAGCACAGCCGCAATGACTAGTGATGTCAGATGCAAGTGTATCAAACGTATCTTCCTTTCATTATGTGAATCACTTTTCATTTTAACATATTACAGTGAATTTTTAACGGGCAATATATGTCGTTAATGTGCCGATGCCGTTAATCGAAATGCGCACTTCATCGCCCGGCTGAAGAAACGCGGGCGGCTCCATCCCTGCACCGACACCGCTCGGAGTGCCCGTTGCAATAACATCACCCGGTTCAAGCGTAACGTACTGGGAAACTTCCGCAATCAGTTCATCCAGCTGCAGCACCATATCCGCAGTTGTACCGTCCTGGCGGATTTCCCCGTTTACTTTTGTGACAATTGATGTTTCTTTAGGATTCGGCAGCTCATCCTTGGTCACAATGAACGGACCCATCGGGCTGCCGCCTTTCAGACTTTTGGACAGGAACGCCTGCATATGTCTCTTCTGGATGTCGCGCGCTGTAATATCATTGATGATTGTGTATCCATATATATAATCGAGTGCCATTGAGCTGTCAATCTTTTCTGCACGCTTGCCGATCACCACACCCAGCTCACCTTCATAATCCAGTTGTTCCGTAATATCCTGATGGTTCGGAATCGTTTCTTCATCACCGACGAGGCTGGTGGCCGCTTTAGTAAACACGTAGAGACTCTGCACCTTATTATTGAGCTCTTCGGCATGCGCCTTATAGTTGCGTCCAAATGCAATGAGGTTATTCGGCGGCGTCACAGGTGCTCTGAACCTTATTTCTGTAAATGGCGCCTTATACTTATCCGCCTCCCCGGAGGCATCAGCTTTCTCCACCAGTTTTCTCACGATCTCCTGGAAATCCAGTGTGTTATATTCTTGGATACCCTCGAGCAGTGATTTCGGATAATTCGCATCTTCATCAAAATCCTCGAAAAGTTTTGTCAGAATCCATGCACTTTCTTCACGCTTTACTTTAACCCCGTAATAAGTCTGATCTCCATAATCAAATGTCAAAAATTTCATGGGTTACGCTCCTTTTATCTTTTTATTTATTATAACAGACTGTCTATCTTTTTATGCATCATTATCTGAATCTTTTGTAAACAAATGCTCAATACCCGTTATGTTTAACCGCCTCATCAAATGTGACAGCAAGAGCAGGAAAATATAGACGGACAGTGTAATCATCACCATGATGCCTACACTTACTTCACCATATAGCCCAAAGCCGATACCATAAAACACCAGGAACAGAATGATGTTGGCAATGATGTATATTGTAATTATTTTTTCACCCGGTACTTCGAATACACGGCGGACACGCTGCGGCAAAATCATCGTCAAAAACAGAAGCAGGACGAAATAGCCGAAAGTAAGCATCATACCGCCGAAGTTATCTGCAATCAGTGTGCCGAGAAATGAACCGAGCGTCAAAACCTGCACGAGTTTCAAAGTAATACCGCTGCCTGTGAGTGCCATGAAAAGGATAAGGGTGAGAATCTGACTTTCACGCATGACCTCGGCGATGTTGAATTTGGACACAGCGATACCCGCCAGTATGAACGGCAGTACCGTAAATATGAGTTCATAGATACGGCTGATCAAATCCTGGGTGAAGATTTCGATATTCAGGCCGATGATCGCAAAGTAATCCATCCCTTTGAATATACTTGAATATTCATTCATTTCCTGGACGGCAGAATAAATGACATCAGTGGGGCCGCCAGCGTTGGAAAAATAGCCTGAAGCTACGGTGACAGTCAGATGGAAACCGAACAGAATGACTGCCGATATCAATGCGACGAAAGATTTGGTCCATAAAAACGGCAGTGCCACGAGTCCCATCAATACGAGACCGGGCAAAAGGTCGAATGCAAAGATAAAAACCGTCTGCATCGTCCCCAGTATCAGCAGGAGTACATGAACTTTCCCCAGACGCACGATGCCCAGATGCCTGTGATGATCCAGCATATAACCAGCGGTCAATGCCACAAGCGGCATAACAGTGCCCCCGATGAATATGTTCAGAACCTGAAATGAACCCAGTTCATTGCCGCTGAAATATTCATACGGGTTGATGACTGAATAGGGCATCATATAATAGAGGCCGTTCATGAAAAGTACAGCCAGCAAAGAGATCCCCAGCATGAATCGAATGTTTTGAGCATCAGTTTTCAATTTTTATCGCTCCATAATCAAAGAAATACAGATATACAGTAACATCTTTGCCCAGCGCCTGCATTGCCGAACGTTTGTATATTTCCATCTGTGTCCTGTAGCGCCCGAGCAGATCCGCTTTTGTCAAGCCGGTGTCTGTGACCCGGTCTGTCTTGTAGTCCAGAATGACGTATCCGTCATTGAATTCCAGCAGTGCATCCATAATGCCCTGTACCATCTGGTCGTCATAGGATGAGTAACCGATCGCTTTCTGATTCATGATAAACGGAATTTCCGTATGGATGGACCGCTGATTGTGCAGCAGTTGAAGCATTATCCGGTCCGAGAGGAAACGGTGAATGTTTGACATCATCTTTTCCTGGTGTGCCTCTGTAATCAATGGATCTTCTGCCGTGCGGGAGGTCACCAGACGCTCTATATAATCCGTCGTCCCCGCATCATCCAGTCCCTCGAGCTCGTCCCAGCGGTTCAGCACATGCATCATCATCTGGTGCATGACCGTACCGAAAACAGGCGCGTCCACCCCGCTGTTTCTGAAATTCGGCACTCTTAAATTTGGCGTACGGTCATGCCTGATAATGCGGCTGTCTTCGGGCGGTGTTTCATTTTTCCGCTTGATTTCAGTTACCGACTCCTTAAAGACGGTCTCCGTCTCATCCTGATGGGGATATTTATAGAATAAACGCTCTCTCAGACGCTCGCTGTGCGGCACCTTCACCGATTCTATATCACTGAGATCCACATAATGGTTCATTTCCCCGGCACTTTCCTCTGCCTTCTGCGGATATTCCACCCGGAGAGCGTCCATCGGCTCATTGACAAAAATCGGAGCGATCAGGTCCTGTATCGTACTGATGCCAAGCCTGTCATCCGCATTGATGACGCCGGGCGTATAGGTGTATTTCTCACTATATTCCCCTTTGTAGACGAGCGGGATGATGAGCTGGTCGATGGCGCGCGTCATCGCCACATACATCAGCCGCATCTCTTCGCTGATCTGCTCGCGCAGCACATCTTTGCTGACCACCTCCGAATGGATGCTCGGCAGTATTGCCAGTTCCTCCGGCATGAAGCGTTTGAATGCAATGCCCACCTCAGGATGCACCATGACTTTCTTCGATACATCCTTCATGTTAAGCTGACGGTACAGGCCGGCATAGATGACATATTTGAATTCCAGACCTTTAGAAGAATGGATCGTCAAGACGCGCAGCGTATCATCATCCGGCGAGACAGTGTTTTCCTCACCAAAATCCTGACCGTCATCAATCATCCTGTGAATGTAGCTGATAAATTCGTAGAGGGACAAGTGCGACATCCGCTCAAATTCCCGCGCCTTTTCGATAAAACCATTCAAATTTGCCCGTCTGGCGATCCCGCCCTTCAAACCGGCAAAATACTCGAGAATGCTGAACTCCAGATAAATTTCATCGATCAGCTCCGGGACACTCATGTATCTGGCGTATTCCTGCAGCGTCCGGAGCGCATCTTCGAATTCTTCGATTTTCTTCATCACCACCGCCGGACCGGCGTAGGCTGTCAGTGCTTCATACATATAGTCCGCATCTGAGGATGCCCGCACCCGGGCAATCTCGTCTTCGGTAAAACCAAACATCGGCAGACGCATCATGCCCGCCAGATGATCATCCTGCAACGGATTGTCAATGACAGAAAGGATGCTGATCATCGTTCTGATTTCAAGCGTATCCAGATATCCGGAACGGTTATTCACAAATACCGGTATTTCGGCTTCACCGAGTATCTTCCGGTAGGAATCATTGTCCCGCGTATTCCTTGTCAAAATGACGATATCCCGATACTCGGCGCCCTCTGCAATGAGGTTTTTGACGACATCAATGATATGGTGAATCTCTGCATCATCACCCAAATCATCCTTATGCTCGATGATATGTGCCTCAGAAGGCAGGGCCTGCGCATCCAGATAATTCCCCTGCACCAGCGTATGCGTCTCATCATAGGAGATTTCCCCGACCTCTTTGTCCATGATTTTACCGAACACACCGTTCGTCAGGTCCAGCACTTCACCGCGGGAGCGGAAGTTATGGTTCAGGCTGATGAGACGGCCGGCGTATTCCCCTTTAAACCGCTCTGATTTGTCAATGAATAATGAGGGGTCCGCCTGCCGGAATTTATAGATGGACTGCTTCACATCCCCTACCATGAACAGATTGCCATCTGCTTCATCGCCTGATTTCAATGCCTGGATGATCGCTTCCTGCACCCGGTTGATGTCCTGATACTCATCGACCATGATCTCCTTGAACTGATTGCGGTAAAGCGCTCTGATGGCGCCGTCATCGGCATTTAAAATCTGCAGGGCAAAATGTTCGTAATCCGAGAAATCCATTTCATTGCGGCTCACCTTCTGCTTTCTGAAAGTCATGAGGATTTCCTCTGAGATATCAATCAGTGTGTTGACCAGGCCGTTCATCGGTCCGAGTTCCGATTTCACCCGTTCTGAGTCATAGACGGGCTGATCCTTTATCTCGTTGTAGCGCTTTTTCACCCGGTCATGCACCGTCTTTAACGCGTGCTTCTCATCTTCATCCGTAATTTTCCGGAAAAAGGCGGTGCGCCCATCCTTTAAGGCAAGCGCCGGCAGTTCAGCCGGTGTGCCTTGCTTAATTTTTGAGGCGGCCCGTTCCACATCCTGGATCACCCCCTCCAGTGCGTCGAATGCATCCCTCACCTGGGCTTCCTTAATCGATTCATGGGTCACTGTATGATAGTGCTTCTTGAGCAGCGACAGATCCTGGCGCAGCGCTTCAAATTTCAGCTGCAGATTGTGATTGTGCGCATCCAGAATATTTTCCAGCCGATTGTCATCGATATACTGATCGCGATGCTGCTCCAGATATTCAAAAGGTGACGGGCTTGCCGTCGCTGTGTAGTAAACGTCCCGCAGCGTATTGTGCAGCCCGTCGTTGCTCTTATCAGAAGACAGCATCATCGCAAGGTTATTGAAGTCCGGTTCTCCGGCTTTATAATATTTCTCAAGGGTGTTTGAAATGACATGCTCCAGCCTGATTTTCGTTTCAATGTCCCCCAGCGTCCGCATATCCGGTGATAATCCAATGACGTTATAATGCATCTGGATCAGATGCAGACAAAAGCTGTGCAGCGTTGAAATATGTGCGTCTTTGAGTTTTAGTGATTCCTCATATATTTTTGGATCCCGCTCTTTGAGATAAGCGGTCCGCAACGCCTTTTCAACCTTGTCCTTCATATCCCTCGCACTCATATTGGTAAATGTCGCAACGAGAATTTCATCGATTGAATACCGGCCGTCAAGTATCCTGCGGATGATCCGCTCCACAAGCACGGTCGTTTTACCGCTGCCTGCCGCTGCTGCAACCAGCACGTCGGAGCCCCCGTACTCTATGGCTTCAAGCTGTTTATCTGTCCACTCTGCCATCCGTTTCCACCTCACTTTCAAATTCGCGGATCACTTCATCGTCCACTTCATTTGTCCTGATATCCTGTCTGTTCATGAGCGGGTCGATATGACAGACAGATTTAAAATCACACAACTCGCATGCCAGATGTTTGTTATTCCTGTCCATGGTCATTGGTGATGCCAGCACTTCCCCGGCATATATACGATCTGTCGTCTCCCTGTACAGGGACATGATGTATTCGGCGTAATGTTCAAACAGCATCGGGCTGAAATATCTGCCCTTTGTCGACGCGTTGATCCTATCTTTCCTGGAAACTGTGATGGGATAATATGTGCCGTATTCCTGAAACGTTTCCAAACTTGACAGCATGCCGCTGATACCTATTGAAGCCTCATTCAGCACCGTATCATAATCCGGGGCTTCATTGATGAACACACCATCCGGCTTCATCTTCTTTTTCTGTTCTTTTTCAAGCGCTTCCGGGGAGGCCTCTGTCTTAAATGACACCAGCGGGTCTCTGACCGGGAAAAACAGCATGCTGTTCGGCATGATTTTCCCCTTACCGAAATAGCTTGGCCCTTTTTGCACGAGCACATACATGTAGGTCATCATCTGTAATTCGAGCCCGTTGAGTATGCCTTCTTTGGAAATGGATCGTGTACTCGATTTATAATCGATCAGATTGACATAGGCCCCTGCATCTGTTTCATACATATCGATCCGGTCAATTTTCCCTCTCAAATGAATTTTACGGCCGGCGTCACTTTCCAGTGTCACTTCATCGATCGGGCTATGCGTAAAACCGAATGACAGTTCCGCATCGGCGATCTTATATTGCCCGAGCGTTTCAATCTCTTTCATGAACAGTATCAGACGCACAATGGCATCTTCGGCACGCTTTTTCAACGACTGATAGTATCCGGTGTAATCGAATATGCCGAACTGGATGGCGGCTGCGAACGTATCGATCGATTTGGAAACCTGTCTGCGGATAACCGCTTCGTTATGTGCCAGCGTAAACCTGAGCGATTTGACGGTATCATACAATACTTCGTGATACAGGTTGCCCAGCTCAAGCGGGGCAACCTGGTAGGGTTTCCTGATTTTCAACTTCAATCCGTAGGCAGCAAAATGCTGAAACTGGCACCTGTGGAATGTTTCAAAGCGGGAAACGCTGGCTGTCATCTCATCGCCATAAAGCAATTCCGCCGTTTCCTGCGTGATATCGGCCGCCCGGTTATCATAGGTCAGGTTGCGTTTTAATCTCGGATAGATGTCATACCAGCTGTATTTCATCAGCAGATGATAGGCTTCCACCCAGGGCCGGTATTCCGGGAGGGCCAGGAATGTTTCTGCATCGTCGGCCGGGGAAGCCAGCATTTCCCTCATTTTCAGATGCATCAGCGGTTCCATGCTTTTGGCAGAGGATATCAGAAGCCCCGGATTAAAGCGGCTGTATTCGCTCGTACGCCGGTATTCATAATTTAGCACCCGCGTCTCATCTTCAGGCAGGATTTCTGCTAAAAATGGGCTCATTTTAGTCGTCTCCCCGTTGGATTTCGTGCTGGAGAAACTCAGATATAAACGATCGGTTGCCCGCGTAATCCCCAGGTAGAAGACGAATCGTTCATCCTGGCCGAGTGTTTTTGAGCTGGGCGACAGCTCTATACCCGCTTCGTCAAACAGTGCCTTTTCTTCATCTGAAACCAATTCGCCGTTGCCTGAGTCCTTCGGCAGCACGTCCCGATTGACACCGATCATGAAGATGTATTTTTTGTTTTCCACTTTGGAGAGGTCCAAGGACCCTGCCATGACCTGGTCAATCGTCGATGGCAGGAGGCTGAACTCTGCATTTTTCAAACCGTCGAGAAACGTTTCGTAGAAGACTTCAAAAGATACTGCCGCGTCATCAAACACCATGTACGCGTCATCAAGCAGCCTGATGAACATGTTAAATGCCTGTTCGGTTTCATCCCGTTTCTGGATCTCCTTGCGGGCGTCAAGATCATTCATTTCATCTTCAATTTTCTCCGCAATCCCTTCGTCAATGATGAAATTGTAGATACGCCCGATATAATCCCTGACACTCAGATCCTGCCCGAGTTCATCATAGAGGCGTTTCAGCTTGCCAAGCACTTCATTCTTGAAATCGATCATCTCCTGATAATATTCACTCTTGTCCTCGACGCTCAGACCGCCGTCATTATCCGGCACACTGATATACTTGAATTTGTCGTCGTCAAAAAGCGAAGGCCCGGACAGACCGCGTTCCAGCGCGAAATTTTCAAGCTGGTCGATGTAGATACGGTCGGCAGATTCACTGAGATAGCCGGTCTTCAGGACGTTCATAAAGGCGCTGAATTCATAATTTTTTATATAGCACTCAAGGAGCGCCATGATGAACTGGATGAACGGATGGGCATACATCGGCACCTTTCTGTCGACATGCCAGGAGATGTTAAACCGTCTGAACACAGAATCGAGCACCGGTTCATAGGATTCATCCCGGTACAGTATGCCGATATCCTTGTAATAACCTTCCCCGTCGAACACAATGCGTTCAATTTCCCGGGCCACTTCAGTGACCTCTTCAAGTACATTTGGCGCTTCTGTGATGGTTACCCCATCATAATCGAACATCTTTTCATACATGGCAAAATGCTGCTCCAGCTGAATCAGGCCGCGTTTTTCAGAACGCTTAAACGCCCTGCCAAAATGGAGGAAATCAAGAGACGCATCCCCCATGTAAAACCTGAGCCGCTCAATGACTGTATCCGTTTTTCTGAAGAGCTGTTTATTCTCCCCCTGATGGGTGAGCAGTATGTTAATTGTTTTTACCCGGGTGGCTAAGGCCTGTATCATCGCGTACTCACTTTCAGTAAAATTATGGAAGCCGTCGATATAGATGACGGCATCTTCCAGCCCGTGAATCACAGCATCGGAGTACAGCAGGCTGATGAACTGATCAGTCAGATCCAGCGCTTCAATCTGAAGCGCGTCTGTGCGCTTCAGCCACTGCCCGTAGATGCTGTGCAGATCGCTGAATTTATCCTGCATCCTGCCGGAATCACTCTCTATCCTGTTCAAGTCCTCCGGGGCGACCCGGTAGGCATTGAATTCCTTCAGCATATCGAGCACCTTATTTGAAAACCTTATGTACTGGGCACTGTCCTTATAAAACTTCAACTCCGTTTTCATCTCAGTCATCATTTTGTGGAGCATCATGATATGGCCGCTTTCAGATAATGCATCGCGTGTCTGATGTCCGGTTTCATTGAACACATGCCAGATGAACCTCGCGAAGCTGAAGACGCCGGCACGCAGACTGCCTGTCCTGCCTTCTGTCCCGCCGCGGTTGGTAATGATATTTTCATAGCGGAGCGTATTCTGCGTCGGTGTTATGATATATATCCCCGGGCCAAGCGGCGAATGTGCAGTCTCTTCATCAATTTCATCGAACATTTGCTTCGTCTTGCCCGCACCGCTGATACCTGTCCAGATTTTAATCGACATGTTCCCACTCCTTCAGATTAGAACAGACACCCTTAACGGCGGGTGTCTGTTGTTTTCATCAGTTAAAACCGATTGATATTTCGTTGAGCGGCCAGAATCTCAGCTGCACTTCACCGACCACCTGAGAATTATCCACCAGCCCGAAGTCTCTGGAATCCCGGCTGACCGGCCGGTTATCCCCGAGCACAAGAATATGGTCCTCAGGAATCGTACCGCCTTCTACACCCAGTTCTTGCAGTGTGAAATTGTCCATATAGGAATCTTGTGTGTGAACGAGGTAGTCCTCATCAATCGCCTCATCGTTTACATAGACCTGCTTATCATCCATCCTTACCGTATCCCCCGGCGTGCCGATGACACGTTTAACATATGCCGGCCCTTCTTCTGAATTGAAGACGATGACG
Organism: Salinicoccus albus DSM 19776; assembly: GCF_000385175.1. Taxonomy (GTDB): domain Bacteria; phylum Bacillota; class Bacilli; order Staphylococcales; family Salinicoccaceae; genus Salinicoccus; species Salinicoccus albus. The sequence continues at coordinate 82,111 of NZ_ARQJ01000029.1, forward strand.
TCTCCGGTATCATAATCCGTAAAATTATATATGAATTTATTTACAACGACCCTGTCTCCGTCTTCGAATGTCGGATCCATGCTGAGACCGTCGACTGTGTAGGAAACGAACAGGAAGGTTCGGATAACCAATATCAGTACTACAGCAACAGCGATCGCTATGATCCATTCTCTGATCTCTTTTTTCAAAATGTCACACCCTTAATCATCCATTTTTCTTTTGATATAGTTCTGGTACCATTTGGAGAATAAATAAAGTAGCACCAATACTATAATCGATAGTGTCAGCTGCAGCGGTGAAGTGAAAAACGATGTGACATCATTGCCAACCAGTGACATCGACATAATCATAATCGCTTTTGCCGCAATCAATATATACAAGTATACGATTTTTTTCATATTAGATAAAGCAGCAATCACATTTATCACTGCAGAGGGTGTAAAAGGAAGGCATAACAGTATAAAGAGGAAGGAGAACCCCCTCCTGTCTATAAATGAAAGCATCTTCTGCAACCGTTCATGCCTGGCGATATACCGTTGTGACGGTGCCCGCAGGAAATACCTGACCGCCAGAAAGACGATATAACTTCCGAGTACAGTGCCCGAATAACTTGCCAGAAACCCCAGTATCAGCCCATACGAGTTAATATTGACGATCACAAACAGAAACAGCGGCAAAAACGGCAATAACGACTCCAGGACCACAAGCAGGAAACCGACAATCACACCGATCTGCTCCACTTGTGAAAACAGCTGCTCAAGCCCTTCCTGGGTCGTCAGCATTTCATATAACTGCCTTAACCATTCCACATCAAAAACCTCACCCATCTAACAAAGGCTATATTACCTCTGTAATATAGCCGCTAACTTCAATACAATTATATAATTTTTAATCCATTCTGTCATTCAATTGCTTCCGCAGATCTTCATATCCGGGTTTACCTAAAAGGGCAAACATGTTTTTCTTATAAGCTTCAACTCCCGGCTGGTTGAACGGGTTGACACCGAGCAGATAGCCGCTCATGGCACAGGCCATTTCAAAGAAGTATACCAGGCAGCCGAAAGTATAACTGTCCAGACGGGGAATCCGTACAACCATGTTGGGCACCCCGCCGTCAGCATGGGCGAGCATCGTGCCCGTCATCGCCTGGCGGTTGACCTCGTCCACAGTCGTACCGGCCAGGTAGTTCAAGCCATCGGGATCAGCATCATCAGCGTCAATGGTAATGTCGCTCAACGGAGTTTCTATATCAATGACTGTTTCCATCAGATTTCTTCTGCCGTCCTGAATATACTGTCCGAGGGAATGCAGGTCCGTAGTAAAGTTTGCACTGTGCGGCAGGATGCCTTTGTGGTCCTTGCCTTCACTTTCACCGTAAAGCTGCTTCCACCATTCACCGAAATAACTGAGCCGCTCGTCGTAGTTCACCAGCATTTCGACGTCATAGCCTTTTCTGTGCAGGGCGTTGCGGACAACCGCGTACCGGTATGCGGGATTCGCTTCCATGGACGGGGCGGACAGTTCGTACATGCTTGCGGCCGCCCCGTCCATCATGGCGGAAATATCGATCCCGGCTGCAGCAATCGGCAAAAGACCAACTGCTGTAAGCACCGAATAGCGGCCGCCGACATCGTCCGGTACAACAAACATATCATAGCCCTGTTCTTTAGCCAGGGCGTTCAAAGCCCCTTTTTCGCGGTCCGTGGTCACATAGATGCGTCCGGCCGGGGCATCATACTTTTCCTCGAGGAGCTTTTTAAACACCCTGAAGGCAATGGCCGGTTCCATCGTTGTACCGGATTTGCTGATGACGTTGATAGAAAAGTCCTTATCCGCCAAATACCACTTTAACTCATTCATATAATGGGCAGACAGATGATGGCCGGCAAAAATAATCTGCGGACCATCAGATTCGAACGTCGGTGACAGCATCTCAATTGCTGCTTTCGCACCCAGGTATGAACCGCCGATACCGATGACAACAAGCACATCCGAATCCCGTTTGATCTGCGCTGCAGATGTTTGGATGCGGGTGAATTCCTCTTGATCATAATTCTCAGGCAGATCTACCCAGCCCAGGCTGCCGCTGCCCGTTTTGTCGTGAATCATGTCATGCACCGTTCCGATGAATGGTTTGAAACGGTCCATTTCCCCTTCGCTCAAGAAAGGTGAAGCGCTGCTGTAATCAAATTTAATATGTGTCATGGTATCCTCCAAATCGTTTATCCGTTTCCTTTATTGTAGGCTGAACGGATACGGAGAATCAACTGTTTTCATATTTATATTTTTTGATGCTTTTTATCTGGTATGATCTCTTTGATTTCCTCTGTCCTGCCTTCATGGAGCAAGCTGACGATTTTAGAACCGACGATCACACCGTCCGAATGAGTGCCGAGTGCTTCCGCCTGTGCGCCTGTACTGATGCCGAAGCCGGCACATACCGGCGTATCACTGATCTGCCTCACCCTGTCCAGGTGGTCATACAGACTTTTGCCGAAATCATCCCGCACGCCTGTGGTACCATTGACTGTCACGGCATATATGAAACCTTCTGCGCCGTCCGCGATTTCCCTGATTCTTTCTTCACTGCTTGTCAGTGTAATGAAACGGATCATGGCAATGTCATATTTGGCCAGCGGAGCGCCGAACTCAGGTTCTTCCTCAAACGGCACATCAGGGACAATGACACCTGCAGCACCGCCGTCATGCGCCATGGCAGCAAATTTTTCCCGGCCGAGCCTCAAAATTGGATTCGCGTACGACATGATGACGACAGGAATGCTGATTTCAGCTTTGATTTCCTTCAGCGTCTTCAACACGGCCTCAAGCGTTACATATCGATCCAGTGCGCGCCGGCCGGCATTTTGAATGGCCGGTCCGTCCGCCACAGGATCTGAAAACGGAATGCCGAGTTCAACAATGGACACCCCTGAATCTTCAAGTGTCAGGATCTGGTCCTTCAATTGGTCAAGCCCGCCATCCCCGGCCATGATATAGGCAATGAACGCTTTATCATCATTCTCTCTGAGTGATTCAAACGTCTGGTCTATAAGAAATTTACTCATCCGGATCCTCCCCTTTCAATCGTTCCTTAATTTCTGCAACATCCTTATCTCCCCGGCCGGAAAGATTGACGACGATGATTTCATCATGATTCATTTGAGATGCGATCCCGAGTGCATAGGATACAGCATGCGCACTCTCGAGTGCAGGTATGATCCCTTCTGTCCGGGACAGTACCTGAAAGGCTTCAACCGCTTCATCATCACTGATGTGGACATACTCAGCCCTTCTTATGTCTTTAAGGTGGCTGTGTTCCGGCCCGATGCCAGGATAATCCAGCCCGGCTGAAATGGAATGGGCGTCCTGAATCTGGCCCGCTTCATCCTGCAGCAGATGCATTTTGGCACCGTGCAGAATGCCGGTATGCCCATTGGTCAGTGAAGCGGCATTGTCATTTGTATCGATACCCAGTCCGGAAGCTTCAACACCATACATCCGTACTGATGTTTCATTTACGAATGGATGGAACATGCCAATGGCATTGCTGCCCCCGCCGATACAGGCGACGACTGCATCCGGCAGGCGCCCTTCAATATCCAGCATCTGCTGTTTCGTTTCCCTGCCGATGACAGACTGAAAATCCCTGACCAGCCGGGGGAACGGATGCGGCCCAAGCGCAGAACCAATAATATAATGGGTATCCTCCACATTCGCTACCCAGTAGCGCAGTGCTTCATTTACTGCATCCTTCAATGTACCGCGCCCCTGGTCGACGCTTTCTACTTTGGTCCCGAGAAGCTCCATACGGAATACATTCAGCGCCTGACGCCTGACATCTTCTTTGCCCATAAACACGATGCATTCAAGCCCGAGCAGGGCACATACAGTGGCACTGGCCACACCGTGCTGCCCCGCGCCGGTTTCGGCAACGATTTTCTTCTTGCCCATACGTTTAGCGAGCAGCGCCTGCCCGATTGTATTATTGATCTTATGTGCGCCCGTATGGTTCAAATCCTCCCGCTTCAGATATATCTTTGCACCGCCGGCCTGCCTGGAGAGATGCTCCGCATAATAGAGCGGCGTCTCCCGTCCGATATATTCCTTCAGATAATAATCCAGCTCATTCTGAAATTCCTGATCCGCTTTTGCGCTGTCATACGCTGCTTCCAGCTCCTTCACCGCACCCATCAGTGTTTCCGGCACGTATCTGCCGCCATACTCCCCATAATGTCCATTGTTATCTGGCTGCTGGTATGTCTTTTCCATTCATCACCACTCCTTTGGCAATCTGCATGATTTCTGCAATCTTATTCCTGTCTTTGACACCGTTCGTTTCTGCACCACTGGATAAGTCGATCATAAACGGCGCCACTTCCATTTCTGCCTGATTGATATTACCGGCGTTGAGCCCGCCGGCTAAAATCAGCCTGCGTCTGTCTATATCGGTATTGACAGCCTTCGACCAATCGAACTTTCTGCCGGTGCCGCCCCGCTTGGTTTCCGTACGCGAGTCCAGCAGTATAAAATCTGCCGGATATTCAAACATTTCTTTGAAAGTGGGCCCCTCATCGATTGAAAACGCCTTGATCACCTTTGAATTTACAGCCCGGGCAAAGGCAGGGCTTTCATCACCGTGGAGTTGAACATAGTCCAGACCCGCCTGATCGATCGTGCGGTTTATCTCCGAGAGCCCGGTATTGACAAATACGCCTGTCTTTTGTATTCCTGAGCCCAGCGCATCTGTGATCGCTTCAGCTGTTTCAGGTGTGATTTTTCTGCTGCTGTCAGCAAACATGAAACCGACCATGTCCGCACCATTCTCCTCTGCGGCTTGTGCCGCCTGGATGGACTGGATACCGCAAATCTTAACTTTCATCTAATCCTCCCCCCTTGAGTTCCCGAATCTTATCGCCCGGATCTTCTGACATCATCAACGTTTCTCCGACCAGCAGCGCCTGCGCCCCTGCCTGCGCCATCCGTGCTGAATCCTGCCTTGTTCTGATGCCGCTCTCTGCGATAAAAACCGGACCGGCATGCGCATACTTCCCAAGCAATTTCTCAGTGTTTGAAATATCCACTGTAAACGTCTTCAAATCACGATTATTAATACCGACAAGCGCCGGCTTTATTTCAAGCGCCCGAGCCATTTCTGCTTCGTCATGGACTTCCACCAGCACTTCAAGATTCAGTGAACGGGCGTATCTGTGCAATCGTGCGAGCGCCTCATCACTGAGGGCCGCAACAATCAGCAAAATCACATCCGCGCCATTGATGTAGGCTTGGCTGATCTGCCTTTCATCGATGATGAAATCCTTATTGAGCACTGGTATATCCACCGTTCGTTTTACTTTTGCCAAATCTTCCATGGTGCCGCTGAAAAATTTCTGATCGGTCAATACAGAGACAGCATCGGCGCCGCTTGAAGCATATAAAGCGGCCTGTTCTGAGGGCACGATGCCCGGGTCAATATCACCCTTTGACGGCGATTTCCGTTTGACTTCGGCAATGACTGCCGGCGTATCTGAATCATGCAGCCGTTCGATAAACGATACTGGCTGCCGGCCGAATACGACGGGGGTTTGAGATAATGTTTCCAGTTCAATTTCTTTCTGTGCGATGATGTCATCTAAAATAGTACTCATGCCTGCCCCCCTCTCTTGTTGGAATACTTGATCAGATGCTCCAGTTTTTGAAGTGCCCGGCCCGAAGAGATGGATTCTTTTGCCATGAAGATGCCTGCTTCGATGGAATCCGATCTGCCGGCTGCGTACAAACCGATGCCCGCATTCAGGAGGACGGTATCCCTTTGGGCCGGCGCGGCGTCCCCCTCAAGCACATTCCTTAATATTTCCGCGTTGGTGCTGCTGTCGCCGCCGGCGATTGCCTCAAGCGGGTATGATTTCAAACCGACGGACTCCGGTGTGAACTTTTCCTCGTAGATCGCCCCTCCTTCCAATAACGCAAAGTAATTTTCACCGGCGAGAGATGCTTCATCCATGTATCCCGCCCCGTTGATGACAACGGCTCTTTTCCTGCCCAGCCGTTTGAGCACTGTCGCCATCATCACCAGTTGCTCCCTGTTATAAGTACCCAAAAACTGCTGCTCCAGCTTGACGGGATTGATCAGCGGGCCGATGAGATTGAAGATCGTCGGCACTTTCAGGTCCTGCCTGACTTTCATGATCTGTTTTAGTTTGGGATGCACATGCGGTGCAAACAGGAACGTGATGTTGTTGTCCTTGAGCAGCCGTGCGTTGTCGTCCGCATCAAAATCCAGTGACACGCCAAGTTCCGCCAGCACATCCGAGCTGCCTGTCCGGCTCGTCACACTTCTGTTACCATGCTTTGCGACTGTCACGCCGGCGCCTGCCAGCACAAATGCTGACACTGTGGAGATATTGAAGCTGTGTGAACCGTCTCCGCCTGTACCGCAGTTATCCATGACATTATCCATCGACCGCTTCAATGGCATGGCGTTGTCCCGCAGCACTTCGACCAGTGATGCAATTTCATCCACCGTCTCTCCCTTTGCCTTTAATGCCATCAAGAAGGCGGCGACTTCGCTGTCACTGAGTGTTTCATTGAGTATGATCTGCATGGCCTCCGCCATTTCATCAAACGTCAGGTCTTTCCTTTCGGATAATTTGTTAAGATGCGTTTTTAAACTGCCTGCTTTTGTCTCAGTTTTAACTGCCTGCTCTGTAGTCACTTCACATTCTCCTTTCAAATATAAAAAACCTCCACAGACGATTTGTCTGTGGAGGACGATTTCACCGCGGTGCCACCTCGTATTAATGCTGACAGCAAGTGCCCAGCATTCGCTCCGCCACGTAAAGTGCGGCTGCCTGACGCATGATTTTTCAGTCCCATTCAGGCGGTGTGCATGTATCGGTTTCCACCATCCCGACTCTCTGTTCCATGCCTGCACTGCCTTACTTGTTCTGAAATGCGTATCAATATATTTTTAAATAAAAAAGCTCCCCTGTCTCTTATAAAAAAGGACGGGGAGCCGTGGTACCACCTTTATTGACCGGTCAATCACCGGTCCGCTCTGGTCATGATCTTCTCTGAATCATGCATTCCCAATAACGCGGGATATACGCCAGAGCTTAATTTCAAAAATTTTTCAGCTGCTGGTTATCAGGAAGCCCATTCACTCATACACTGTACCGGTTTGCACCATCCACCGGCTCTCTGCAACAGAGCAATCAGCTACTCTTCTTCCCCAATCAAGTCTATTTGAATGATTGCTTTTCATATTAAAACACAAAAAGAGATAATGCAAGTAGTAATTTAAATTTGTTCAGTAAATTTAAATTACTCTGTCATGTTACGCCCAGTGCCGGTATCTGATCGCTTCTGCGGTACGCTTGATACCGACGACATATCCGGCCAGACGCATATCCACCCGCCGCGTTTCATGCAGATCATATACCGCGTCGAAAGATTGCTGCAGTTTTCTCTCAAGGAGTACCTGAATTTCATCATCGTCCCAGTAGTCCCCCTGTTTATTCTGGACCCATTCGAAGTAGGATACAGTTACGCCGCCGGAGGATGCAAGCACATCCGGGATGATCAGACTGCCGCCGTCTGTGAGGATTTTCGTGGCCGCCTGCGTCGTCGGGCCGTTCGCTGCCTCACAGATGATATCTGCTTTGATATTGAGGGCGTTTTCTTCTGTAATCTGATTGGCGAGTGCAGCGGGGATAAGAACCTCGCAATCTACCTCAAGCAGTGCTTCATTTGACAGCACTTCAAGATCGAGGGTTTCAGCAACATCCTCTTTATCCTTATTTTCAATGACGTAGTCAATATCGATCCCCTCAGCACTGTACAGCGCACGTGTAGAACGCGATACGCCTACGATTTTTGCACCTCTGTCAGAGAGTAATTTAGAGATGAAACTGCCGGCATTGCCGAACCCTTGCACGACGACCCGGGCATCTGCCATGTTGATGCCGCGTTTTTCAAGCGCCCGTTCCACACAGATGACCGCCCCCATCGCCGTTGCTGTATCGCGGCCTTTGGAACCGCCGAGCTGCAGCGGTTTACCGGTGACAAATTCCAGCGGGTTTTTCGCATGTTTCACACTATATTCATCCATCATCCAGGCCATCACCTGGGCGTTCGTGTACACATCAGGCGCCGGGATATCCTTCGTCGGACCGACAATCTGACTCACTGCACGGACATAACCTCTCGCGATGGCTTCAAGTTCCCTCTCGCTGAGCTCTTTGGGATTACAGACAACACCGCCCTTACCGCCGCCGTAGGGCAGGCCGACGATACCTGCCTTCAGCGTCATCCACATGGATAAAGCAATGACCTCATCCTCTGTCACATCCGGATGGAAGCGGATGCCGCCTTTAGTCGGGCCGGCAGCATCACTGTGCTGCGCACGGAATCCGGTAAAAACCTTCACCGAACCATCATCCATATTAATTGGTATCCGGACTTTCAACAGACGCTCCGGCTCTTTTATCAAGTCATACATGTCCTCATCATACCCGAGCATATCCAGCGCTTCCTGGATTACCGACTGGGTTGATGTAATAAGGTTGGAAGATCTCGCCATAGCTGTTCACCTTTTTCTTTGGTTTTGTAGTAACTTTTATCGGACAGGATAAAATAAGTCCCATTATTCATACAATTTAAATATTCATGTTATTATATTTCAGCCGGTTTATCAAGTGTCAAATTGGTCTGTCATTCTCCCGGCATCCCGGAATGGGTCATTAAAAAAGACCGGGCCAATAGATGGAGCCCGGTCATTGAAACATATCGATATTACGCCCAGCCTCTGTACCTTGCTGCTTCAGCTGTGCGTTTAATACCAACGATATAGGCTGCCAGACGCATGTCTATACCGCGGTTTTCATGCAGGTCATAAATTTCGTTAAAGGACTTTTTAAGTTTATGTTCAAGTTTTTCATTCACTTCATCTTCATCCCAGTAGTATCCCTGGTTGTTCTGCACCCATTCAAAGTAGGATACAGTGACACCGCCGGCAGACGCAAGCACATCAGGCACGATGAGTTTTTCATTCTCCGTCAGGATTGTGGTCGCTTCTTTTGTCGTTGGACCGTTTGCAGCCTCACAGATGATATCCGCTTTAATATCATGAGCGTTCTCTTCTGTAATCTGGTTGGCGATGGCTGCAGGGATCAGGATGTCACAGTCTATTTCGAAAAGTTCAGGGTTTGGAATGACGTCATCAAAAAGATTTGTAACCATGCCGAAACTGTCACGGCGATCCAGCAGATAATCGATATCCAGACCATCCGGATCATGAAGGGCCCCGTTGGCATCTGAGATGCCAACGATTTTCGCACCTCTGTCGAACAGTATCTTGGAGAGGAAACTCCCTGCATTGCCGAACCCCTGGATGACGATCCTGACATCTTCCATCTTCATGCCGCGTTTTTCCATCGCCTGTTCAAGACATAGTACCACACCAATCGCTGTCGCCCGGTCACGGCCCTGTGAACCGCCAAGCACAAGCGGCTTGCCGGTAATGAATCCCGGAGAGTTGAATTCGTCAATGATGCTGTATTCATCCATCATCCAGGCCATGATCTGGGAATTTGTAAATACGTCCGGTGCCGGGATATCTTTGGTCGGGCCGACAATCTGGGAGATTGCCCGGACATAACCGCGGCTCAGCCGTTCAACTTCCTCAATGCTCATTTCGCGGGGGTCACAGACAATTCCGCCTTTACCGCCGCCATACGGCAGATCCACGATACCTGCCTTCAGTGTCATCCACATGGAGAGTGCGATGACCTCATCTTCGTTTACATCCGGATGGAAACGCACACCGCCCTTCGTTGGTCCGACAGCATCACTGTGCTGTGCACGATAGCCTGTGAACACTTTTACAGAGCCGTCATCCATCCGTACCGGAATGCGGACAGTAAGCAGCCGCATCGGTTCTTTGACGAGTTCATACATACCCTCATCAAAGCCCAGCTTGTCCAGGGCTTCGTGAATAATGGACTGTGTAGATGTTATAAGATTTGATTTCTCTGACATTTTTTATCCGCCTCTTTTTATGAAACTGTTTTCAATTGTATTGTATCATACTAAATCATTTTTAAAAGCGTTATTTGGACAGTACTGATTTCACTTTCTCAATTGCCCAGTCAAGATCTTTCTCGGAAATGACGAGCGGCGGCGCCAGACGCAGGACAGTGTCATGGGTCTCCTTGGACAGGATGCCGAGTTTTTTGAGTGATTCACAGTATGGACGGGCCGACTCAGTCAATTCCACACCAATGAACAGGCCGCGCCCTCTGACTTCTTTAATGACAGGATTATCTATTTTTGAAAGTTCTTCCTTGAAGTAATCGCCGAGTCTGTTGGCACGTTCCGCAAGGTTTTCATCAACCAGTACATCAAGCGCCGCTTCCGATACGGCGCATGCCAGCGGGTTGCCGCCGAATGTTGAACCGTGGGAGCCCGCGGTAAACACGTTCAGGATCTCTTCGTCTGCCACCACACAGGAAATCGGGAACACACCACCGCCCAGCGCTTTACCGAGAATATACATATCGGGTTTTACATCTTCCCAATCCGTTGCAAACATCTTACCGGAGCGGCCGAGTCCCGCCTGGATTTCGTCCGCGATGAACAATACATTATTCTCATCACATAACTGGCGGACTTCCTTCAAGAAACCTTCCGGCGGAATATTGACACCCGCTTCACCCTGGATGGGCTCGAGCAGCACCGCAGCGGTATTCTCGTTTATCGACGCTTTGATCTGGTTGATATCTCCGAAGTCGACCAGTTTAATGCCGTCAAGCAGCGGTCCATAGCCGCGGCGGTATTCCGCTTCGGAAGAAAGTGACACAGCTGCCAGCGTACGTCCGTGGAAATTTTGATTCATCGCGATGATTTCTGCCTTATCATCTTCCACTCCTTTGACATCGTAAGCCCAGCGGCGCGCCGCTTTAACTGCTGTTTCCACTGCTTCTGCACCGGTGTTCATCGGCAGCGCCATATCTTTGCCGGCAAGTTTGCAGACTTTTTCATACCATGGTCCCAGCCTGTCTGAATGGAACGCACGTGACGTCAGCGTAAGCTTGTCCGCCTGATCCTTTAAGGCCTGGATGATTTTCGGATGTCTGTGCCCCTGGTTCACTGCTGAATAGGCAGCCAGCATATCCAGATATTCATTGCCTTCAGGATCCTTGACCCAGACCCCGTCCGCCTCTGATATGACGACTGGCAGCGGGGTGTAGTTCGGTGCCCCGTATTCATTCGTCAGTTCAATAATCTCTTGCGATTTTGTCATAATGATCCGCCCTTTCTTAAAAACAGCGGGCATGTATAAGACCCGCCGTCCCCGCTTGGAGAATTTTATAAACGCTTTAAAACCGTTATCTATCCTTTATGATGAACGTTTTATCTGACATTTTCAACCTTTTTGACGAATGTATCATTTTGCTCTGCAGAGCGCTGTGTAAACATAACCGTCTTTCTGGATAAGTATTCATCCATACGGTCATTTCATAGAATATTCTGCAGGGTCTCACACAAGAAACTCCGCAGGTTTTTCTGCGGAGTTTTGGTTTCCCAGCCATCAGTTTCACGCTAAACGATATCGAATCACTTTAAATACTTCTTCGCTTGGCTGATCCATTCCGGCATCTTTTGTCTGATGGACTCGAATCCATACTTCTCCGTCTCTCGGATCTGATCCAGAACAGAGCGCCTGTCCCGTTTCCGCTCCTCACGTTTAAAATACTCATTTTCTTTTAAAGTCAGGTCCAATTTACCTTCTTTGCCAACACTTAATATCTTTACTTTGACAATCTGGCCCTTTGACAGAAACTGGTTTATATCATGGACATAATCGTTCATCACTTCCGAAATATGAATAAGTCCTTCTTGATTATCAGGGGTTTTGACAAAAGCGCCATACGGCTGGATGCCAGTCACTTTCACTTTGATGAACTGGCCTTTCCGATATTTTTTTGCCACAAAATGACCCCGCTAACTTTTTCGGTAATACATATGCAGTGATTATTCTATCATATCAAAAAGTGTTTATCTAATTATTACAGAACGATTGTGAAAATAAAAACCCGTACTTTAAGCCTGAAGTCAAACTTTAAGTACGGGCGGGGTGTTTATATCATTTCCAGAGGACGGAGGCCATTCATTAAAGGCAGGGCAAAGCGCTGTGTTAATGCCTGGATCCATCGTATTTCTCCTGTTCCAGCCGTCTCAGCACTTCCGCTTCAAAATCCTTCATCTTCTCTTCCTGCTTCCTGGAGTATCTCTTTATCAGTCTGAAGGTTATGTAGGCGATAAGTATACAGATGGCTAAAACAATCAGTGCAGGTATATACTCGGATTTATCTTCAGGGAAATACAGAAATTCCATCATAGTCAATCACTCACCTTTTCCCGGCAATTGTAACAAATTTACGCATTGTATGTCTGTATTATCATGGGGGATTAATGACTATTTTGTGAGAATTCCGGATAACTCGGACGGGGATTTGCCTGTTTGATCGGGCGGGTTATAAGACTTCGATATTTTCAATCACTATATCCTGTGCCGGACGATCCTGCGCGCCCGTCTCCACTTTGGCAATCTCCTCCACAGTATCGATGCCTTCGATGACGTGCCCGAATACCGTATGGCGCTGGTCCAGCCACGGTGTACCGCCCAGTTCAGTATATGCTTCTATAATTTCAGCGGGGTAGCCGGCACCTTCCAGCTGGGACAGCATTTCAGATGGCACCTGTTTGAGCTGTACGATGAAAAATTGACTGCCGTTTGTATCCGGGCCTGCATTGGCCATGGACAGAGCGCCGTACAGATTGAAGGCCTCCAGGGAAAATTCATCTTCAAACGTGCCCCCGTAGATGCTCTCACCGCCCATGCCTGTACCTGTCGGATCGCCGCCCTGGATCATGAAATCCCTGATGACCCTGTGGAAAATCTGACCGTCATAGTAACCGTTCCTTGCATGGGTTGTAAAATTCTCGACTGTCTTAGGCGCAATATCCTTAAACAGTTTCACGGTAATATCACCGTAATTAGTATGAATCAGTGCTGCCGCTTCATTGTCACGAACTTCTCTGCTTAGTTGCGGGTATGTCATAAACTGCCTCCTGAATTTCATTATTTCAAATTTATAGAAGTAAATATGAAAATTTTGTGACTCTCAAAGCCTTTACTGCTATTTATACTATACAGAAAATTTCTTTTTGTTCAAAGCCTTTGCATTTATTTGAGCCTGTGTTTCATGTATAATTTACATATAATGTGCTCAGAGGGCACAGCATACGAGGAGGTAACCCATGACGCTGATACATTTAGCGATTCTGCTGCCTGTGGCGGCCGCCATTGCCATCGGCGTTCTTTACAGGTATTACAGAAAGATCAATATCGGCTGGCTTGCGCTGCCGGTGCCGCTCCTGATTGCCATTTATCTGGCGACATTGATCCCCGCTGTAAGCGGCGGGGAAGTAATACATGAAACGATGCCTTTTATGCCGAGAATCGGAATGAACTTCGATATCTACATAGATGGTCTCAGTCTTTTATTCGCAATACTAATATCGGGGATTGGCGCACTTGTCACCCTATATTCTATCGGCTATCTTTCACAAAAGGAAAAATTAGGCAGTTTTTATATCTATCTGCTAATTTTTATGACAGCGATGCTCGGGGTTGTCCTGATCGATAATGTGCTGATGCTCTATCTGTTTTGGGAATTGACTTCAATTTCCAGTTTCCTGCTCATCGCTTTCTGGCACAAGAATGACCGTTCATTGTACGGTGCCCAGAAATCGATGCTCATCACCATGTTCGGCGGATTTTTAATGCTGGGCGGATTCATCATACTCTACCTGATCACCGGTACATTCAGCATCAGAGGTATGATTGAGGCACTGCCGCTGATCCAGGAGAATCAGCTGGCACCGCTGGCAATCGTTCTTATACTATTTGGTGCATTCACAAAATCAGCACAATTCCCCTTCCATATCTGGCTGCCGGATGCAATGGAAGCCCCGACGCCGGTCAGTGCTTACCTGCACTCTGCAACAATGGTAAAAGCGGGCATCTACCTGGTCGCACGCTTTACACCTATATTTGCCTTCAACAGTCTCTGGATATGGCTCATACTGATTGTCGGGCTGTTCACCATGACATGGGCAGCATTCAATTCCATCAAGCAGAACGACTTAAAAGCAATGCTGGCACTATCAACCGTGTCACAGCTCGGACTCATCATGTCACTGCTTGGTCTGGGCGCATTGAGCGTGTCGACCGGTGCTGACGAACAGCTTTTCACAGCAGCGATTGTTGCCGCTGTCTTCCATGTTTTCAACCACGCAACATTTAAAGGCGCCTTGTTTATGGTCACCGGCATTGTCGACCATGAGACCGGAACCAGAAACATGAAGAAACTCGGCGGTCTGCTGACGATTATGCCGATTTCTGTAACAATGACCCTCATCACTGCGCTGTCCATGGCCGGTATACCGCCGTTCAACGGGTTTTTGTCCAAAGAACTTTTTCTCGAAGCAATGATTTCGATCGGAAATGCTGAGTTCGGCGGGCTTTCCAGCATGAGCTTCATCGTTCCGGCATTGGCGATTATCGGCAGTATCTTTACGTTCATATATTCCATCAGACTCATCTATGATGTGTTTTTCGGAAAACGGACATATCACTTGCCGAAAGCGCCCCGCGAAGGATCTGCAATCATGCTGGTCTCACCGGCAATCCTGACGTTTCTGGTCCTGGTGTTCGGCTTCTTTCCGAACCTTCTGTCCGGGACAATCATAGATCCGGCTGTCATGGGTATCATGGACAGCTCGACCTCACCTGAAACATCCATTTCACATTGGCATGGATTTGACAGTCCGGCGCTGTGGGCGACAGTGTCCATTGTCATCATCGGTACATTATTGTTCATTTCAAGAGACAGATGGATGTTCATATACAACTACCATAAAGAAAGATTCACACTTGACTTCGCCTACGACCAGCTGCTTCTGTACAGCCGGTTTGGCTCCCAGAAACTGACTGATAATCTGATGAACGGTTCCATCCGTTCGTATCTCTTATATATATTCGGCACTTTCGTAATATTCGGCTGTCTCAGCGTCATAAGCGCCGGAATGAGTATTGATTTCAATAATCTTTCCCCCGTCAGTATCGGCGAGATCATCATGGTGCTCATTACTATCGTGACTTTAGCGGTCATCCTGATCACAAAGTCCCGGATGGTTTCCATCATCATGCTCGGCGCTGTCGGGTTCGCTGTTTCCATGCTCTTTGTATTCTTCAGGGCGCCTGACCTGGCACTTGCCCAGCTCGCGATAGAGACGATCATCACTGCTTTGTTCCTGGTATGTTTCTTTTATCTGCCCAGGCACAGCAGACATGAAGAACGCATAAGATTTAAACTGACTAACTTCCTGGTCTCCCTCGGCGTCGGGGTATTGACTATATTCATTGGACTCGCAGCATATTCTGAACGGCTCTTCGAATCGATCAGTCAATTCCATATCGAAAACGTGTATGACCTCACTGCCGGCGGAAACATGGTCAATGTCATCCTTGTGGACTTCCGCGGTTTTGATACATTGTTTGAAACGCTGGTATTCGGCATCGCCGGGATCGGTATATTTACACTGATGAAACTGAACTTGAACAGAAGGGGGAATAAGGATGAAGAGCACACTGAAGAAAGCAGGGTATAGCAGGGTTCAGAAGCAAATGCATGATGTTTTCCTGCAGTTCACTTCAAAAGTTGTATTCTTTATCATCATCATGTTCGCTTTCAACCTGTTTTTTGCCGGTCACTATACGCCGGGCGGCGGCTTTGTCGGCGGACTGCTGGCTGCTTCCGCACTGATCCTGCTGCTCATCGCATATGACAGAAAAACACTGTTTAAGATGATCCCGATAGATTACCGGCTGATCATTACCACCGGCCTGTTCCTGTCCCTGGCCGTTCCGACACTGTCATTCCTGTTTGGCACACCGTTCCTCACCCATCAGCACACGTATCTGCAGCTGCCGGTCCTGGGTGAAATCCCGTTACATTCCGCATTACTGTTCGATCTTGGTGTCTTTTTGACGGTTGCAGGAACAACGCTTCTTATGATTGCGCTGATTGAGGGGGAAGAGAGCTGATGGAACTGATTATAATCATTCTTAGTGGAATCCTGATCGGCGCTTCTGTGTATCTCATACTTTCGAAGAGTGTCCTCCGTATTATTATCGGTACTTCGACACTTGCCCACGGGGTACATCTGATGCTCCTTACCATGGGGGAATTAAAGCGCGGCAATGTCCCTGTTCTCGATGCCGAAGTCTCTTCCTATGCAGATCCGCTGCCGCAGGCGCTGATGCTTACTGCAATCGTGATTTCATTCGCACTCACAGCATTCCTCCTTGCTGTTGCTATAAAAACTTACAGAGAACTGGGCACTGATAATGTAGAAGAGATGAAAGGGGTGCCTCATGACGACTGACATACTGGTTTTATTACCGATCATCATCCCGATGTTTGCCGGCCTCATCATGCTGTTCATCGGCCGGCGCCCGATGGCACACAGAGTGGGTGCGGCCCTGACGGGACTCCTAATGCTGATCATCACACTCTGGGTTATTATACGGGTTTACAATTCAGGGACGATGGTGACATTCATCGGCGATTGGGCGGCGCCTTTTGGCATCAGTGTTGTCATAGACATGGCAGCCGCCCTGCTGTTGCTGAGTACAACAATTGTTACTTTTGCCATTGTCGTCTATTCATTCCAGTCAATCGGTATGGAAAGGGAGAAATTCTACTATTACCCATTGATCCTGTTCATGCTTACAGGCATTAACGGTGCATTCTCAACGGGGGACATATTCAATATGTTCGTCTTCTTTGAAGTCTTTCTAATTGCAAGTTACGTATTGATCACGTTGGGCGGTACAAAGATTCAGCTGCAGGAAGGTTTTAAATATATCGTCGTGAATATTGTTGCCTCAAACTTTTTTGTCCTTGGCATCGCCTACCTGTATTCTGTCACCGGCACGCTCAATTTTGCGGACATCTATCTGAAGCTTGATAATTATGACGGCAATATCATCATCATGACGATCGTCGCTGTCGTGTTTCTATTCGTGTTCGCCACAAAAGCGGGAGTGGTGCCATTCTATTTCTGGCTGCCGGGTTCCTATTATGCGCCGCCGATGCCTGTCATCGCACTCTTCGGTGCATTGCTGACAAAAGTTGGGGTGTATGCCATCGCCCGTACTTACAGCCTGTTCTTCATCGGTAACAGTGCATTTACACATCAGATGCTCCTGTTTCTCGCCATTCTCACAATAATTGTCGGAGCGATCGGTGCACTCGCTTATACGGATATGAAGAAAGTGATCATATACAATATCCTGATTGCTGTGGGAATCATACTGACCGGCTTCTCGATCATGGATCAGACCGCCACAGTCGGCGCAATGTATTATCTGATCCACGATATAATCATTAAAGCGGCATTGTTCCTGCTCGTCGGTTTCATTATTTACAGAACCGGGAAAGTCGATTCCGAACGTCTCGGCGGTCTGATCGGACAGCATCCGTTAGCCGGGTGGGCGTTTTTCATCGCCGCGCTCTCACTGGCCGGCGTCCCGCCTTTATCCGGTTTTTACGGCAAGCTGTTCATCGTTCAGTCCGCTTTTGAAAATAACCATTACATTGCTGCGATTATCCTTCTGCTTTCCAGTCTTGTTGTCCTGTATTCTCTGATCAAAATATTTATTAATGTCTTCTGGGGCGAAGATATGGACTTCAGTAAACTAAAGCCTGTCAAGTATGATAAACTTCTGGTTTCTTCCATTGGCCTGGTCATTGTCTCAGTTGCTTTCGGTCTTGGCGCGGATCTGCTTTATCCGCTTTTTGAGATGGCTGCCGAAGCCTTCCATGATCCCGCGTCCTATGCCAGTTATTTAACGGAGGTGGAGTAGATGCCCTTACAAATACTGATCAATTTATCTCTGGCATTCCTTTGGATGTTCATGAGCTCTGAGTTCTCTTTCATCTCCTTCTTAAATGGATATCTGCTGGGGCTTGCAACGGTGTTTATAATGCGCCGGTTCCTGCCGGGGTCATTCTACATCAGAAGAGTGTGGGCGATTATTAAACTTTCATTCACGTTCCTATGGGAGCTGAGCAAATCCAACATCGATGTGGCGAGAATTGTATTGAAACCTAAAATTGATATTCACCCCGGTTTCTATGCTTACCCCTGCGATCTGGAGGAAGAATGGGAAGTTTCCCTGCTTACTGCACTGGTCACACTGACCCCCGGCACAGTAGTCGTGGCTATTTCCGATGACCACTCGACGATCTATATACACGGGCTGCATCTGCAAAGTGCTGAAGCAGAAATCAACCGTGTTAAGACCCGTTTTGAATACCTGATAAAAGAGGTGAGCAGAGCATGAATACCTTTCTCGACGTCGTCATTATTTTCTCACTGATCGTTCTTTCTTTTTCAATGCTCGGGATGGTCTACCGGATGATCAGCGGCCCGACACTTCACGATAAGATCGTTGCTTTGGATACTTTAGGTATTATGCTGATGGCGATGATCGCCCTGGTCGCCATATCCCTCAATTCAGCCTATCTGCTGGTCGTGGTGCTGCTGGTCGGCATCCTCGCCTTTATCGCAACAATCGCTTTGGCAAAATATCTGGAGAAAGGTGTGATTATTGAAAATGACAGAGATTCTGATGACTAGTCTGATTGCCTTTTTCATATTGGGCGGTGCTTTTTTCTCGTTTGTCGGCGCTGTCGGTGTCATCCGCCTGCCGGATATTTATACACGGCTGCAAGCCACTACAAAGAGTGCCACGCTCGGTGTCATGATGACAATGCTGGGCGCCTTTTTCTACTTCTGGTATACGGAGGGGCTGATTGATACTCAATTATTTCTGGCAGTACTCTTCATTTTCACCACCGCGCCCCTCGGTGCACATATGATTGCCAGAAGTGCATTCCACGCTGATGTTGAGCCTTATAAACTAACCATATTAAACGAATTGAAACGGGATGAGACCAATCCTGAAGACCAGATAATCGGTGACACTCAGCGCGTTCAGGTCCAGCGAAAGAAAGATGAAGACGAAAGCTGATATATATCACTAAAAAACCTCTGCAGGGCGCGGCTAATAGCTGCGCCCTGCAGAGGTTTTATCTATATCATCAGACTTTTTCATTTTCAATATCTTCCTTCAATTCATCCCGAATCGAATTTTTCTCGAGAGGCACATCGCTTCTGTATGCTGAACGATTGACCATCAATGCCGATAGCGGTGCTGTCATAAACACGAAGAGTATTGCCAGCAATATCTTTGCATTGAAACCTTCAGGAATGAAATAGATCAGTACACCCAGCATCAGAAACATGACTCCCAGTGTCGATGTTTTTCCTGCAGAGTGCATCCGGCTGTAGACATCCCTTAAACGTAAAACACCAATCGAACTGACGAAAATCAGCAATGCACCCGTTATGACGAATATGCTGGTAATGACCTCAATGACGCTCAAACAGATCACCTCTCTCGATAAATTTCGACAGGACAACAGTGCCGACAAATGCCAGAATACTCAATACCAGTGCGATATCTGAATACGCAACGGTGTCCTGTAAAAGCATGAGCAAGCCTACAAAAGCGATCAGATTCATCCCCAGTGTATCCAGCCCCAGCACTCTGTCGCTCAATGAAGGCCCTATAAATGCCCTTATCAGAAAGATGACTAAAGAAATGGTTAATAGAATCAGTGCCCCCTGTATTATCAGATGAAACATTATTCGGTCACCTCCATGATTGCGCGCTCAAAGTTATTGTGAATTCCGGCAAGTACTTTTTCTTTATTTTCACAATCCAGAGTATGGATATATATTGTCCTGTTATCTTTGGAGAAATCCATCGATACTGTGCCGGGAGTCAGTGATATGAGTGAAGCCAGCAAAGTGACTTCCACGTCCGTTTTGAGCTCTGTCTCAAGCGCAATGATCCCCGGCTGATGCGTCATCTTCGGGCTGAGCACAATTTTAATCACGTCAATATTCGCCTTTATCAATTCTGTCAGGAATATCAGAAGCAATTTAATTGCGGCCCACACTTTGACAAGATACAGATTAAAAGTCAATGCCCGTCTTAATATGACCAGGATAATGATACCCATTAGAAAACCGGTGATGAAACTGCTGAGTGTGAAGCTGTTCTGTAAAAATTGCCAGATGATGGCAATGAGTATATTTACTAAAAGTTGGAAAGCCATAACAACTACTCCTTAAGCACAGATTCAATGTAAATTGATGGATCCATTATTTGTTCAGCGATCTGTAATGAATAATTGAATACAGGTTCAGCGACAATACCCATTACAATCGTTAAAACTACAAGCGGTGCAGCTGGCAGCAGCATTTTACCGATGGACAATTTCGCCGCCGCTTCACCATGTTTCTGCTCGCCCCAGAATGCGTAGCCGAATATCTTCATCATAGATATGAGTGTTAAGAGTCCGACCAGCAGCGCAACGGCTGATATTATATGCTGACCTTCCTGGAAACCTGAAAGGATGATCGGGAATTTACTGAAAAAACCACTGAGCGGCGGAATACCGGCAAGCGATATTGCAGTGATGAAAAACATCCATGCAAGTGCCGGATGCGTCTTAAACAATCCGCCCATTTGCTTGATGTCGCTCGTACCTGTGATTTTTTCGGCAGCCCCCGCAAACAGGAATAACCCGGTTTTTACAACCATGTGATGGGCGATGTAGAATATTGCACCGGCAACAGCCAGCGGCGTGAATATACCGAGACCCATGACCATGTAGCCGACCTGGGAAATGATGTGATACGACAATATGCGTTTAAAATCAAATTGGGATACAGCACCAAGTACCCCGAAAAGCATTGTAAGTCCGGCGATGACCGTAATCAGACCTTTGTGGGTGAATAAAGGCTCATGATAAAAGATCAGTGTGAACATACGGATGATTGCATAGATTCCCACCTTGGTCAGCAGACCGCCAAAAAGTGCTGCGATTGCTGCCGGCGGTCCCCAATAGGAGTTTGGCAGCCAGAAGTATAGAGGGAACAGTCCGCCTTTCAATGCAAAAACGATAAAGAACATGACAGCGATAATATTAATGGCACCCGTCTGGTCCATCGCTGCCACACGCTCTGATATCTGTGCCATATTCAGCGTTCCAGTCACAGAATATATCCAGGCAATCGCCACTATGAATAAAGCAGATGAAAACACATTTATAACGATATATTTGAATGATTCTCTAAGCTGGTATTTCGTACCGCCATGGACAATCAATCCATATGAAGCAAGCAGCAGCACTTCGAAAAATACAAACAGGTTGAAGATGTCGCCAGTTAAGAAAGCGCCGTTCACGCCCACCATAAGGAAAAGGTAGAACGGATAGAAATAAGATTTTTCCCTTTCGGGTGAAATGGTTGTAAATGCAAAGAACAGACAGGCCACACTGAGGATACTGCTCAGCAATACCATTAACGTGGCAAAACTATCCGCCACCAGCACAATGCCGAAAGGTGCAGCCCAATCACCGGCTTCTGCAGTAATCACGCCATTCTGAAAAGCTGCCGCTGCCAGATATATTGAAATGGCCAATACCACAATAGACGCAGCGCCGCTTATAATCCGCTGAAGTCTGTGTCTTTTAGCAAACAGCATCAATAGCGCGCCGATAAAAAATGGAACGATTATTGGCATGAAAATCAAGTTACTCATCTATACTGCCCCTCAAATCTTCTAAGTCATCTAACTCATGTTCTTTATACATTCTATAGACCAACACGATCAAGAATGCCGTTACTCCAAAAGCAATCACAATCGCTGTCAAAACCAGCGCCTGCGGCAGCGGATCTGTATAGCTTTCTTCATTAAAGTTTAAAAGCGGCGGTGCGCCGCGCTGCAGTCCCGACATCGTGATCAGCAGCAGATGGTTGCCATGGGACAGTATCAATGTGCCCAGAACGACACGGATAATATTCCTTGACAAAAGCATATATACAGCCACGCTGAATACGATGCCTATGACAATCGACATTGCTATTTCCATTATATGTCGTCCTCCTCAATCCTTAATATTATCGCCATTACAGCGCCCACAACAACCATATATATACCTATATCAAATGGTAATGCCGTCGTGAGCTCAACCTCACCGTAGACCGGGAACTGAAAATAATCAAAAAACTGTGTCAGAAAAGGAAAACCGAGAATCATCGATACAATGCCTGTCCCCAGAGCCAGGAGCAGTCCGAGACCGATCACCATTTCAAAATTGATGGGCAGTGCTTTTGAAATACTTTTCACATCGAAAGCAAGGTACAGTACCAGAATCGCACTTGCCGTCATCAGCCCTCCGATAAACCCGCCGCCGGGGCTGTTATGCCCGGCGAGCAGCAGATAGAATGAAAAGGCGAATATAATGATCGCCACGATACGGATCGTTACCTGAAGCATCATATCATTTGGCCTGATGGGCTTCATACATCCTCACTCCCTTTGAATCTCAGTTTGATCATCGACACGACACCGATGGCAGCGAGACCGAGCACCAGAACTTCCATTAATGTATCCAGACCACGGAAATCAACCAGAATGACATTGACGATATTATATCCGCCGGCCAGTGATTTTGCATTTTCTGTGAAAAATTCCGAGATGCCCGTATAGCCTGCCTGTCCGCCCAGAGTAAATGCACTGATCGATCCCAGTGTAACCATCACCCCGACACCGATTGAAATGATCAGCCGCGGTGCTTTTATCATCGGACGAGTCTTTTCTTTCCATAGCTTCGGCAGATGTTTAAATGCAAGGACGAGCATTATAACTGAGACCGTCTCGATCAACAGCTGGGTCAAAGCCAGGTCAGGTGCACGGAAAACAGTAAACATGAGTGCCACAAGGAATCCCGCAAAACCGGTAACGATGATTGCTGTAATCCTGTTATTGATAAATGGCACCGCAATCACTGAAGCAACTAATAATAACATGAGCCCCCACATGTAAGGATCGATACCAGAAAGGTTTTCTGTGCTAATGACAAATGCATCGAAACGGAGCATCGTGTATATGAACAACAGGATGGCAAAGGCACAGATATACATCAGATAATCTCTTAACCTGCCGGTCATCTGAATGCGTGTCAGGAACTGTGAACCTTTGATCAGCCCTTCATAACCGGTGTCGTAGACCGTGTTGAAAACATCATTTTCCCTGTGATAGAAAGGCAGCTTAGACCATTTTTGCATTGTCATATAGAGGAGTGACCCAAATAATACAACACCGATGGTCATCATCAACTCGATATTGAAGCCGTGCCAGTGATAGATATCCACTTCGAAGAATTCACCCGCACCGATCATACCGGGCAGTATTCCGCGCATTGCGGGTTCAATCAATGAGTATGCAAGAATATTCGGGAACAGGCCGATAACCACAACGAGCAGAATCAGGATGGCAGGACTCACCAGCATCCCAATCGGCGCTTCATGCACATGTCGGGTTTCCAGTTTTTCAGGCCGGAATTTGCCGGTGAATGTCCGGAAGAAAATAATCGCACAATAAAGAAAAGTAAAGATACTTGCAATCCACGCAACAACCGGCAATATCACCGTCCATGTCTCAATGCCGAATATGCCGTATTCCGTAATATATGTCATCGCATTGAAAAACATTTCCTTACTTAAAAAGCCGTTGAGCGGCGGCAGGCCCGCCATGGAAGCCAGACCGATAAACGAAAGCGTTGCGGTAATCGGCATAATTGTCAACAGACCGCCGAGATTACGGATATCCCGCGTCCCTGTTTCATGATCGATGATACCTGCTGCCATAAACAGCGCCCCTTTAAAGGTCGCATGGTTAATCAGATGGAAAACTGCCGCGATGATTGCAGTAACGTAAAGCGCATTATCACCATCTCCGAAATAATAGGCGGCAGAACCGGCACCGAGCAGACTCATGATCATACCCAGCTGGGAAACCGTGGAAAATGCCAGAATAGCCTTAAGATCTTTCTGTCTGACCGCTGACACTGCCCCCCATATCATGGTGGTCAGTCCGGCAGCCGTCACAATCCAGAACCACTCTGCATTGCCGCCGAACACCGGGGTCATCCGTGCGACCAGATAGATACCTGCTTTAACCATCGTTGCAGAATGCAGATACGCACTGACCGGCGTCGGTGCTTCCATCGCATCCGGCAGCCAGATATGGAACGGGAACTGCGCAGATTTAGTAAATGCGCCGAGCAGTACCAGAATCATGGCTGGCAGCAATAATGGGCTGTTAACCACCGGCTCCAAATTTGCTACGATGCCCTGGATGCTGAAAGTCCCTGCCATTATGTAGATCAGGGAGAAACCCGCAAGCATGGAGAGTCCGCCGAACACTGTGATATACATGGACTTCTGGGCACCGTAAATGGACTTATCCCGATAGTACCAGTAGCTGATCAAAAGCGACGAGGAAATGCTGGTCATCTCCCAGAATACATAGAGTACAATGAGGTTGTCTGATAGGACGACACCGAGCATCGCCCCCATGAAGAGCAGCATATAGACATAGAAATTATTGAGTTTTTCGGTGCGTTTATCCAGATAATAGACTGAGTACAGTATGATCAACGTGCCGATGCCGGTAATGAGGAGCGCGAATAACAGACTCAGTCCATCGATATACAAATCAAAATTTATGCCGAGTGACGGCACCCAGGCCATCGAACTCATCAGCGTTTCGCCTGCAGCAGTCACCGGTATGAAAGTCAGGAAATATATAAACAAAATCAATGGTATAAAAAGCACAAACCATCCGGTATGTATACGTTTTATATATTTGAATAGAAACGGTATCAAGATGGCAAGCAAAAAAGGCGTAAGTGTAGCAAAGTGCAACGCAGACAAGTGATTTCCTCCTCCGATAAATGACAAATGACAAAATTTTCAACTTATTTTTCAAATAATTTAACACATTTAACTATAACATAGACTTTTCTATCAAATAAAAATAAACCTGTCCAAACAGGCATACGTATGCCCCTTTTGTGACAGGCTCCTCCAGGTAATGATTTATTTTTTTTATCAGATGAAAAACTCAAACTTTCATAAATATCATATCGTTCAAAACTTCTGAAAAGTCTGGACAAGAGATATTTTAAAGGAATTACCCATCGGTGTCAACTGAAAGCGAAAAGGATTACATTCATTCCTGTCTGTTTTTCTTTACCGCCATGGTGCATCTTGAAAGACATACCAATGCTTCTTTCTCATCTGTGATTTCAATCTCCCAGATCTGGGTACTGCCGCCGGGATGCCGGCATTCAGCTTTGGCAGTAAGCATGCCGTCACGCTTTGTTTTCACATGGTTGGCGTTGATCTCCATGCCGAATGTGATCTCATCATCTTCGATCAGTCTGGATGCCCCAATGCTCGCTGCAGTTTCTGCCAGGACGACATTCGCACCGCCATGAAGGTACCCGTGAGTCTGCAGCACTTTTTCCGACACAGGCATCTGCATGACCATAATTCCTTTTTCTTCCCTGACAATCTCGATGTCGAGAAGATCGATCAATCCTTTGAAATTACTCATGAACACGGTCTCCTTCCATATATTTGACGATGGTATGAATCATAACACCCGTCGCCCCTTGGGGGCCGTACGGCGTCTGTTTTGTTTTTGTTCCAGTACCTGCAATATCAAAATGGATCCACGGCGTGCCATTAGTGAACTGTTTGATGAATCCTGCCGCAAACGAGGCCCGGCCGGGCTTTTCCACATGATTGACAATGTCAGCGACTTCTGAAGACCTGACATTCGCTTCCTCGATCTCTGTAATCGGCAGAGGCCACATCGTTTCCCCTGTCTCTCTGCTCAGTCTGAGGATATCATCCAGGAAATCCGGCGATTTATTCGTAAATACGCCTGTGCGTTCTGTGCCGAGGGCTGCGACTACAGCCCCGGTCAATGTCGCAAAATCCATGATCAGACTTGGCGAATACTGGGAGGCATGGAATACAGCATCCCCGAGTACCAGCCGGCCTTCCGCGTCCGTGTTCTTCACTTCAACCGTCTGTCTGCTGTAGGATGTATAGACATCATCCGGGCGCATACCGTTACCGTCCACCATATTCTCCGCCAGTGCAACCACCGCAACGACGTGCACCGGCAGTTCCATTTCACATATTGCATTGAGCATGCCAATAACGTTTGCCGCACCGCTCATATCATATTTCATCCCGGGCATTCCTGTTTTCGTTTTAATGGAATATCCGCCGGTATCGTAAGTGATGCCCTTACCGACCAGTGCAATCGGTTTGCAGTGTGCAGCATCCGGGTGGGCATATTTTATGGTGACAAGCCGCGGCTTTGCTTGTGATGCTTTCCCTGCTGCAGTAATCAGGCCATAGCCTTCCGCTTCCAATGTCTCGTCATCTTTCACTTCACCGGAAACATATTCGTTGTCTGTGAATATCGCTGCAATTTTATCGGCCATATGTTGCGGTGTCATTATATTCGGCGGGGTTTCACTGAAATCGCGCGCCATGGCAATACTTCTGCCCAGCTTCTGATAGCGTTCAATTTCCGCTTCTGCGTCTTTGGCACCGGTCACTGTGACGGCCGCTTCGTTGGTGAACAGCGATTTTCTGTCCGTTTTATACGATTCGAACTCATGGACACTGATGACAGACATCAGCCCGAATGCTTCTGCAGGTCTTATCGGGGCATACTTGAATGTCTCGAATAAAACCTGCACACGCTGTGTATCCGTTTCTTTTAAAAATTGGAATAATTTACCGAATATGTGCTGTAAATCTGTCTGCTCAAGTATATTTGTATCTCCCAGACCCACCGCAATCACTTTGCGGTAATCTCTTTGTATCGTCACGCCGGTTGTGGTGATATCACCCATTTCTGAAGAGAGCACTTCCTCTTTTATACTGTCTGCAAGCATGCCATTTAACAGAGAATCCACTTCATCGCGGTTCTTCATTTCGTTTAAATTGGAAGGCAGACCGATAACGATCGCTTCATCTGTCGCTGCGTATTTATCACGATAGCTAATATTCAAAATTCCTACCTCCTAGAACATCTGGTAGCCTGCATTCCTTAAGTAGCGGATCGTCATACCTGCAAGAATAATACCGACGAGTCCGCCGCCAAGCATAATGATGTCAGCCAGATACAGGTTAGTCAGATTATTTCCGAGTGTCGAAAATGCCTCGGATGTATTTGTAAAGTATTCTGCGCTTGAGATTCCGTCCACGATCAGCACCACGATCACCGGATAGACCAGAACCATCAGCCATGTCGTTTTCAATATCATATTAAGTATAAAACTGATGCCGTAAAACAGAACAAAGAAGAGCAGCATGGACAGCAGCAATTGGATGATCGACATTGATAAATAACCTCCACATTAAAAAATGGCACGGGCATTGAAAGAATGCCCATGCCAGACTGATCAATTAAATTATAATAGTTTGCCTTTGGAGTATGCAAGCATCGGCCCGCCGACTTGAAGGATAGCCCTGGAATCGATGACGCGCTTCATAAAGGCTGCTTTCCTGCCTTTAATTTCACGTCCAAATACAAGTCCGATGCCATCATTTGGCCCCAGGGAGCATACGGTTCCTTTGTCATCATATTCAAATGGGACCCGTCTCTCCTTATTTAAGGTCAGGGCAATATTTTTCGCTGTATGCTGACCCAGCTGCATTGCAATTTGTGCCGTTGTCGGATACGGACGGGCGTCCTCACCTTCGCCGTTCATCACAGCGGCCACGTCGCCGATCGCATAAATATTGTCATAGCCTTCAATTGTCAGATCAGGGGTGACCACAATGCGTCCGCGTTTAACACCGTCGAACGATGCTTCCATCAGGCTGTTGCCGCGCACACCCGCAGTCCAGATCACATTGTTCGCTTCAATCTGCTGTTCTTCATCATCAGCTTTAACCACAAATCCATCTTCATTCGCTGAGATAATCGGTGTGCCGACTTTGAATTCAACCCCGCGGTCTTCCAGATAGTTCACTGCATAGTCGACAAGATTTTCAGGGAACATCGGCAGCATATTCGGCATAGCTTCTACGCATGTAATCTTCACTTTATTCTTATCGATTGCATATCTCTCACACAGCTCAGGAATACTCACAGTCAGTTCCCCAAGGAACTCGACACCCGTAAATCCGCCCCCGCCGACAAGAATTGAAAGGTCTTTTTCATCACCTGAACTTCTGTAGTTCGCAAAGTTCTTTTCAATTTCCTGACGCGCCGCAATCGCTGTCTCCGGATCAACAATTGTATGTGCATGCTCATCCATGCCGTCAATACCGAACGATTCACTTTCAAACCCTAAGGCTACGACAAGAATATCATATTCGAAGTCTCCCTGATTGGTCTCCACCCGCTGCTCATCCTTGTGGATCGCGGTCACAGCTGCCGGAACAAACTTGACCTTCTGTGTATCCACGACTTTGTTGATCGGATAAGTGCCGCGTTCCCAATCGATTGTCCCTGCAGCTGTTTCGTGAAGCCAGGTTGATTCATAATGATATTCATCCCTGTTGATGAGTGTGATATCCGCATCCTGGAATGACAATTTCTTCTGCAAATTTGAGATTGTCTGAAGACCGGCATATCCGCCACCCAGCACGAGAATTTTCTGTCTCTCAAAACTCATTTACTGTCACCTTTTCTCTCCAAAAATTTATAGTTTTTTTAATGTAAACAGATAAAATAAAAAATCGCTAATATAACACTTTTAATATTAGCGATTTTCTTCACAAATTTCAAGCTATTCAAGCTTTTTTAACAATCTTCAGGCTTTCCGGAGACTTCTTTTGTACGGAAGGACGATCCGCAGCCGCACGCCAGTGAGGCATTTGGATTATCAATGGTAAAGCCGCCGCCCATCAATGATTCTTTGAAATCAATCACTGTGCCGTCAACCACCGGAAGGTCATTTTTATCTACAAGAACCTTAACACCGTGAAATTCGTATTCCTCGTCACGATCCTGTTTTTCTACTTCAGCAGCCATGCCGTATGTCAAACCTGAGCACCCGCCGCCCTGTACTTTGAATCTGAGGAATCCGTCCGGCAGATCGTTCTTTTGCAACATATCTTTCACTTCGTATGCAGCGCCTTCTGTTAATGTAACACTGGACATCATATCACTCCTCCATTTATACCTATTATATCATTTTCATCCCTTACTTCAAATCTTCGAACAATGCTTCTTCTTCCTGCTTATTTTTGTCTATTCTCTGATAGATTTTCTCAAGCAGTTTATCCGGTGTCGTCGCGCTGACGATTTTACCATCTACCAGAACGTAGTATGCTTTGCTGCAGAGCCCACAGTTGTAAAGACAACCATAGTCCAGGACATCGATTTCCGGATCTGCATCCAGCGTATTATATAAATCCTCTGTGCCTTTCAGCATATTAGAGGAACAAAATTCTATTAAAGTGAACATTACAGTCACCTCCGGTCATCATTCTTACGGGCTTCCATTGTAGTTTATCGTGTTAACTATTATAATGTACATTAGAGTATTATAAAACAAGGCGGTACTAACATGAAGAATATTGTTTGTCTTGGCGGCGGCTATGGGAACATGCGTTTTATACAGAGAATGCTTCCGAAGCTGCCCTCCGACTATAAGATTACGCTCGTCGATAAAAATCCATATCACGGGCTGAAAACTGAGTATTATGCACTTGCTGCCGGCACCAAAAGCGAAAAGAAAGTGCGCATGGGTTTTCCGGAAGATACACAGGTGGATATCATTTATGACACGGTCACAGAAATTGATATCGACAACGGCAGAGTCATTACTGAAAATAACGCCCTCGAATATGACAAACTCGTCGTCGGACTGGGATGCGAGGACAAGCACCACGGCGTGCCCGGTGCCAAAGCGCACACCTGCAGTATCCAGACGCTGAGAGAGTCACGGGCAACATTCGAAGCCATCGGTGATTTGACACCAAATGATACTGTCGGCATTGTCGGTGCCGGACTGAGCGGCATTGAAATTGCCAGTGAACTCCGCGAAGCCAGAAATGATTTATATATCAAACTCTTTGACCGCGGGGAACGGATCCTCCCGATGTATCCTGTCCGTCTGAGCGATTACGTGAAAAGATGGTTTGACGAAAATAACGTCGATGTCATTCCAAATTCAAATATCGTCAAAGTGGAATCCGACCATGTCTATAACAACAACGAGTCCCATGCACTCGATATATGCATTTGGACAGCCGGAGTACAGCCGGCCGAAGTTGTGCGCCGCATGCCTGTGGAATTTGGCCCGGGCGGCCGCGTGGTACTCAATCAGTACCATCAGGTGCCGGGGTATCAAAACGTCTATGTTGTCGGCGACTGCGCAGCACTGCAGCATGCACCCTCCGCACAGGTTGCAGAAGGTCAGGCGGAACAGATTGCTGAAGTGATGTCGGACATCGTTGCAGGCAGGGAACTGCCCGGTGAAATGCCTGATATTAAAATGCAGGGCATCCTGGGTTCCCTCGGTTCAAAAGAAGGCTTTGCCTACTTAAAAGAACGCACCGTCACAGGGCGCATCGCCCGCATGCTGAAAAGCGGCGTCCTCTGGATGTACAAACTTGGCAATAATTGATGTAAGTAAGACAGCCCCTGTCCAGTCATCACTGTCAGGGGCTGCTTGTATGTTTTGTCCTATATCGCTTAAAACACCTGTTCAATTTCTACGAACCCTGGAACCTCTTCAAGTAACGCACGCTCTATGCCCGCCTTCAGTGTGATCGTTGAACTTGGGCAGGTGCCGCAGGCGCCAAGCAGACGGAGGTTGACAACACCATCCTCTACATCTACGAGCTCACAGTCCCCGCCATCTCTCAATAGGAATGGGCGCAATTTATCAAGTACCTCATCAACTTGTTCGTACATTGTTTCCTGGCTTGTCGTCATAAAATTCACTCCCTATTAATTCGTACTCTTTTTTGTCTATTTATATTATAATAGATATAGAAGAAAAAATCCATCGTCTGAAAGGAGTATGTTTGTATGAAATATGTCGTCAACGTCTATGGACGTGATGTATTATGCGCCAGCTGTGTGAACGCGCCCGGGTCAAAAGAGACATATGAATGGCTGCAGGCTATCCTTGACCGGAAATACCCGGAACGTGATATCAACTACAATTATATAGATATGGACCGTGAAGAAAATCTTACTGATTATGATCAGGATATCATAGAACGCATTGATGATGATGAACTCTTCTACCCATTGGTCGCCATCAATGATGAGATTGTGCAGGATGGACACGTACAGCTGAAACCGATCAAAAGATGGTTCGAAGAAAAAGGCGCTTAAATCATTGATTCAATCCCCCGTGTCAGTCACAGGGGGATTTTTATAGGCCGTTATACCGCCGGCCTGAATCCGCGGGCCTGGAGTTTGCGGGCAAATGCGGCGGTCAGCACAGCAATAATCGCATCTTTAATGATGAACGGCAGCACCGCAATCCGAAGCGCCTCTGCAATCCCCGTCGGAGTACCGAGAACAACGTTGAAAATCAGCATGAAGTACAAACACCCGAGGGTAAAAGACACCAGTAATCCAATGATTCCCGCTGCCGCGGCAGCGATGAAATTCTTATCCTCCCCGGTGACGAGCCCTGCAAAGAACGCTGCGGGCATCAGCCCGAGTATAAATCCGAACGTCGGCGAAACCAGAGCGCCAATCCCCCCGCTTCCTGCAAAAACAGGCACACCGGCCAATCCGATACACATATACACAAAAGTGCTCAGCACCCCGAGTCTGGGTCCCAGAAGAAAACCGGTCAGCAATGCCATCGGCAGCTGGAAGGTCACCGGCACCGGCCCGACCGGTATTCTGATCTGCGCACCTATCGCTATTAATGCAGCAAACAATGCAGCATATATAAGATGCTTTGTTTTCATATCAGGTCTCCTTATGTATTGATATATACATAGTAGCATTGTCACGGGTCATTGTTAACCATTAATTTATTCCGGTTAACAATTTGTATGAGAAATGTCCTTCGCCCCATAATATTACGGTCATCGCCATGCGCACCACTTTAGTTTCAGCAAAAGAAAACCCCGGACTCAGTGCCGGGGCTGCCTCTAAATCAATCGTATTAAAAATTATTGGACCGGAGTGATGGCCTGGCCGCCATTCAACACTTCCATGATATTGTTCACACACAGATTCATCATGTTATTGCGGGTAGCAACGGAGGCGCTGCCGATATGCGGCAGCAGTGTCATGTTATTCAGTCCGACGAATGGGTGATCGGCCCCGATGGGTTCGTTCTCATAGACGTCCAGTGCTGCACCGCCGATTTCTCCTGATTTTACCGCTTCGGCCAGGTCCGCTTCTACAACATGGGCACCGCGTCCAATATTGATAAAATGTGCGGAGTTTTTCATGAGGGAGAACGCTTTTTTATCAAATGTATGCTTGGTCTGATTCGTCAGGGGGGCTGAACATAAGACAAAATCGGATCTTTCCAGCATGGATTCGAAACTTGTGAGTTTAGCGCCGAGTGCTCTGGCCTCTTCTGATTCACTTCTGTTGTGATAAAGCACATTGCAGTTGAACCCTTTCAACCGTCTTGCAAATGAGACACCGATGGATCCCATGCCGAAGATGCCGATGGTTTTGCCGAACACATCTGTACCCGCCATATGATACGGACTCCAGCCGGACCACTCGCCGTCCATGAGTTCCTGATTGGCTTCAAGGACTCTGCGTGCGGATGTCAGCATTAAAGTGAAGGCGAG
The DNA here is from genome assembly GCF_000385175.1 of Salinicoccus albus DSM 19776. Taxonomy (GTDB): domain Bacteria; phylum Bacillota; class Bacilli; order Staphylococcales; family Salinicoccaceae; genus Salinicoccus; species Salinicoccus albus. The sequence goes on from NZ_ARQJ01000029.1 coordinate 114,991, forward strand.
TTCTGCTGTTGTTTCCGTCAACACATCAGGTGTGTTTGCGATTACAACCTCACGACGTTCCGCTGCTGCCAGATCAATATTGTCAAAGCCGACAGCCAGATTTGCAACCACTTTCAACTCCGGTGCATTCTGAAGCATTTCCTCATCCACTTTATCACTCAGCATCGTTAATACTGCATGAGCATCCCGGGTCTCTGCCAGAAATTTCTCGCGCGGCATCGGCTGTTCATCCGCTTCCCAGACAATGACTTCAAAATCCTTTCGCAGTTTCTGCAGCATATCCGGATTAATATTGCGGGTTATAACGACCTTTTTCAATTAATCGACACTCCATTCTGTTAGGTTGTTTATCATATATGTTGGCTGCTTTTCCTTAGCTTCAACGACTTCCCGTGAGCTCACACCGGTGTTTACATGTAAAGTATCCACGCCCCCGTTGATCCCTGTCAATATATCTGTATCATAATTGTCACCCACCAGCAGCACCTCCTCTTTTGGAAGATTGAGGGTGTCCACGGCGGCATCCAATATGATCCCCTGCGGCTTGCCGATGACAATGGGTTCTGCGCCCGTCGTCGTGGTGAGCACGGAGATCAGTGCCCCGGCGCCGGGTACGAACCCCCTTTCAGTCGGGAATTTCTTATCGGGGTTCGTGGCAATCAGTTTGGCACCCTTGCCGATAAGAAGGGCAGCATTGGATAATTTCTCATAAGTGATGTCAGTATCCAGCCCCATCACGATATAATCCGCATCTGTTTCTGTAACCCTTATCCCTGAATCTTCAAGTGTTTGTTTCAGAGAATCTGTGCCGATGACGTATGCTCTCCCTTCAGGATCCGTTTCTTTAAGATAGGCTGCCGTGGCCATCGATGATGTATAAAGCGTTTCGGGTTTAATATCAAACCCCATATCGATGAGTTTCTGAGCCGCTTCCGCCTGCGTCTTCGTCGCATTGTTCGTCAGAAAGACATACGGAATCTGCGCTTTATTCAACCGGTCAATAAAATCAATCGCTCCGTCAATCAGGGCACTGCCGCTGTACATCGTGCCATCAAGATCGACCAGGTAACCTTTATACGTCATGCTGGCCTCCTTTGAATGCTGTAATTGCCTGCCCCTCATTTTCAAAGAAGTTATAGACATTCTGTTTATAGTCTCTGTAGGCAGAAAGGTTTCGATTAAAAGCATTCTTCATTTCAGAACGGTCGAGATTCATATATTTGCGGGTCAGTTCGTTACGCCATTTGAAGGTCTCTCCAAATCTCCTGTTATCCTCCGCAGGAATCACACCTTCATTTTCCATGATATCCATGACATCCTGATAGCTCCCCGGGTCCCGCAGGATAAAGGCATCGATAATCATATTGCCGACATCCACAGATGACTCGATCAGCATATGACAGATCCGTTCCAGGGCCATCCCCTCTGCCTGTTCAAACTGAGCCGTCAGATCTTCAATATAGTCAAGACGGCGGATGAGATCATCTTTATCAACAAAATACATTGCAGACACTCCTTTTGTATCGTTCCTATTATATGATAGCATAATTTAAATTAAACTGAACCGGCAGGTTCCAGCTCTCTTTGACAGACTTCGTTCTGAATATGAAGAATGCCCAAAATCCCATGCGGATTTTGGGCTGTTTCATCTCTTTTTTAATTTTTACCCGCCGATTCATGCTGGGCGAGTGTCTTGTTTCCAGAGGCTGATTCGGCTTTCTGATGCCGCTTTCCACCGGAGCTCTGATGTTCCTGGTCCCTTGCGTCTGAGGCCGCTGATATTTCATCCGCATCAGCTGCCTGACCCATTTTTGGGTCAGGCAGCTCACCTTGCTCCTGTTTTTCCCTGATTTCGGACTTGCTCAATTTTCTTACAACAAAATAGGCACATCCGAAATTGCAGTACTCATACAGGTAATCCTGTATGGCACTGAATTTCTTATCTCTCTCCGCCTTAGTCTTACTATCTCTGAAGAAGCCGGCCAGCCGCAGCTTTTCATAGCCGATATCTCCGACGACATAATCATATTTGTTGAGGACTTCACTGTACTTATCGACAAACTGCTCTTCATCAAAAGCATCTCTGTAGTCCTCTATCAGCTCAAAATACATATGATTTATCGTAATCATAGATTTACTCACCCTTCAGTAATTCCTCACCTTTCGCATGTTTGACTTTTTCTGCAGCATTGACCTGCTCGTCAGCTAAGAAAGGTTACCTATATCGTAGCATACTTAATTCATTTTATGAGAGTATAAATAATTATTATTCAGACAAATATGACACAATACACCCATCTTATACGCAACCCCGAACAGAATGATATCCGGAGTGTGCGTACCGATTACGCCTTTTTAACGATGGGTGAATACACGAATCTTGAAATGACAGTGACGACTGCGAGCAGAATCGCAATTGTCACCAGCGACAGCCATACACTGGTGGTCAGTCCGAGTACAACATAGCCGACAAGTGCAATTCCAGCAGAAATCAGTGCATAAGGCAACTGTGTAATCACATGTGAAATGTGATTGCTCCCCGCTCCCGTAGAGGAAAGGATGGTGGAGTCTGATATCGGTGAACAGTGGTCACCGAAAACCGCCCCCGCGAGTACTGCTGCTATGCCCGGCAGGAGCAGATCAGTCGCGCCGAGTGAAATCATAATTTCACCGGTAATCGGAATGAGTATGCCGAATGAGCCCCAGCTCGTCCCCGTGGCCACTGCCATCAGACATGCAATCGCAAATACCACTGCCAGCAGCATGCCTGTCGGCAGATTGGATTGTTCAACCATTGCACCGAGCAATTCTCCTGTACCGAGTGCCGAGATGAGCTCGCCGATCATCCACGCAAGCGTCAATACCATTATGGCGGGAAACATCGCCATGAAACCGGTTTTCACACCAAGCCAGATTTCTGTCCTGCCAAAATTATTATCCTGCCTGGTATATTTGAAATAATAGAACAATGCGACAATCAGACCGGCAGCCCCGCCTGCAAGCAATGAATGTGTCACGAGCGTGTTTTCGAATATTGACAGCAGGTTCCAGGACCCCCCGGTATTTGCACCGGTAATGATCATCGCGATGACAACGGTGACAGCGAGTGCCAGAATCGGCACGATCAACGCCCTGGCTGAGCCCTGTTCATGTATTGGCAGACCTTCATCCCCGTCCCCCGGGGTGTCCCTGCCTGTATCTGCAAGCTGACCTTCATTGATGGCACGCTCCTCGTGTTTGCGCATCGCTCCGATATCAAAACGTGTGATGATAACGATGAACATCATGGCAAGTGCCGTGAGCACGTAAAGATTCATCGGGATCATATAGATAAATGCCTGGAACGGTGTCACAGCAACAAGGCCCCCCGCGGCAAGCAGCGGGGCGACCAGCCCCATGATACCCGCACCCCAGCTGGATATCGGTGCAATCACCGATATAGGTGAAGCTGTCGTATCGATCAGATAGGCGAGTTTAGCTCTTGAGACACTATACTTATCCGTCAGGGGTTTTGCCACCTGACCGACAATCAAAGCACTGAAATAATCATCGATGAATACGATGATGCCCAAGCATGCGGTGGCCAGACTGGACCCGCGCCTGGACTTCACTTTTGTCAGCGCCCATGCTGTAAATGCTTTGGCGCCCCCCGACATATTCATGAATGCCGTCATCATGCCAAGCAATGTCAGGAATATGAGGATAAATGCATTCCATGTGTTGATCGCGCCCTCTGAAACGAATATCATAGCGAATGAATCCCATATGAGCCCGAGCGTCTCCATGACACTGCCGCCTGCAACAACAAATGCAGACGTCAGGATGCCGACACCGAGACTGATACCCACCCTGCGTGTAACCACAACGAGCAGGAGCGTCAGAAGCGGCGGCACAAGCGATATATATTCCCAGTTTAAAATGCTTTCCATCTATGTTACCTCCACCCAGATTTTCAATATGAATAAAGAACGCCACAGCAGCATTACAGAATTAGCCACTGTGACGTCCGATCACTAAGTGTAGCGCATCATCGTAATGACAGCACCCGATCTGTTAAATCGGGCCCCAGCCCGGTCTGCCACCGCAGACCCGGACTTCGGCGATCTTCCCTTTCTCCACAGTTCAATGCACGTCCGCTCGTTGTGGATACTGATGAAAATCGCAGCCTCTACCTTCCGTTCTTCAATTAACATTCATATTATACCATAGAAATCCGCATGATAAAATGCGTCGATTCAATATAGTCTTAATTATCATTCACAAAAGAACCTGTACCCTCTGATCTGGCATCGCTGGGTTCCTGCCGATCTGCAGCTGCGTTCAATTTGCGAATGTCGGTGCGGATCAGCAGGGAAATAATCAGTGCCAGAACAAACATCGCTGTAAAGATATATAGTGTCAATGTATAGCTGGACGTGGCCTCATAGATCGTCGATACGATAAACGGACCGGCCAGCCCTGCAGCTGCCCAGGCTGTTAATATATAGCCATGGATGGCGCCGAGCTGTTTCGTGCCAAAGATATCACCAATATACGCAGGTATCGCAGCAAATCCGCCGCCGTAACATGAAATCATGATGAACAGCAGGATTGAGAACAAATATTCATTTGTAACAACCGGCAGTAATCCAAAAACTGCGATTTGAATCACAAAAAATGCAGTATATAAGTTCGGACGACCGATATAATCGGAAATAGATGCCCAGATGAGCCGGCCGCTGCCGTTAAAGACACCCATCACACCCACAATCAACGCTGCTGCTGCAGCTGTTACACCCGTAATTTCCTGGGCCATCGGGCTGGCTACGTTTAATATGGCGATGCCACAGGTCACGTTAATGAACAGCATCAGCCATAAGAAATAAAACCTTTTCGTTTTCACCGCTTCATTCGCTGTCAGCTGGACAAGGTCTTCGGCTGGTGCCGCCTGAGTGTCTGTTGACTGGCTGTCGGACTGACTGCCGCTTTTAGGGGAATAGCCTTCAGGCGGCTTTTCCAGATACAGACTGGATATAAGCATAATGAGCAGATAGGCGGCCGCCAGTATGTAAAACGTGGCAGGAATGCTCAATGTCACCATCAGATATTCCATCACTGGACTGGCAATCATGGCAGCAAAGCCAAACCCCATAATCGCAAGACCTGTTGCCATCCCTCTTCTATCCGGGAACCATTTGACGAGCGTGGACACGGGCGTGATATAACCGATGCCGAGACCAATACCGCCGAGCACCCCATATCCTAAATATAACAGCCATAAACTTTCGATTGAAACTGCATAGCCTGCAACCGCCATCCCGGCAGCGAAGAATATTGTCGATACAACTCCGGACACTCGCGGACCATATTTCTCAACGAAATGCCCCATAAATGCCGCTGAAAGCCCAAGGAATAAAATGGCCAGGCTGAATGTGAATGATACGTCGGATAATGACCAGCCAATTTCTTCCTGCAACGGTCCGGTGAATACGCTCCAGGCATAGACGGAACCGATTGAAATATGTATGCCCACCCCAGACAGCGCAATTAACCAGCGATTCTTGTTAACTTCCAAAATCATACCCCCTTAAAAAAATCTACTATACAGATTAAAATGAAAGCGCTGTATAATATATGATAATACCATTATAATTATTATATTGCATTTTTACAATAACACTTTACAAAGAAAAAGCTGTACACGTAAGGCAGTTTCCCTATCGTGTACAGCTTGGATTAATGATGGATATCAGAAATGTAAAAGTGATTCATTTGGGCCGGATTCCCGTGTCAAATATACTTTTTAAATATGTCCCTCAGGAACTCAGGCATGAAATAACTTTTCTTCGAATACCTGAACTGCGGGAAAATCCGGCCGAAGGTATACATATCCAGTGTGCCCAATGTATATTTGCCTTTATCATCAATCGTTTCCCCGCCGATGAAATACTCTCTTTCCGACTGGATATAGCCGATGTCATAGGTCACGAAACAGCCGAATATGTCTCCCCGGAAACCGAGTCCGCGTATCACTTCATTTTTATGTTCATGCTTGGAGGCCTGGTTGATCACTTCTTTCAACTCCCGGCCCGTCAGCTCTATCTGAACCGTATTGATGGCATGCGGCAGCACTTTATGAAGGTCGTACTCCGTCATCGAACCGCCGTCAAACGGTTTGGCAATCAGACCGGTATGGACCAGCCCGGCGTCGCTGCCGGTGAATTTCTGAACCATCCAGGCCAGGAAAGTGACGAATCTGCTGGCGGAATAAAGCCGCCGGTCGATCGGCTCGAGACCTTCTTTGACAACTGTCTGAAGCATTTCTTTGCCGGCTTCATAATAGTTATCATCCACACCGGCCAACAGATCCGCTTCATACAATTCCGCCCGTTTCCTGGTAATTTTCCTGTCTTCAAATGTCAGCGTCACCTCGCCGACGAAATCGCCGAATCTGCCGGCCGCTGCCAGCAGTGTGTCCCCGACCCAGCTGCCTTCGGTGAAATAATGGTGGGTATGGGAACTTAGAATCACATCGATTTCAGGGAACATCATCGCCAGTGATTCGTCGTCATATCTGCCGAGATGACTCATCATGATGATGCAGTCCACTTCTGTATTAATCTCCCGGATGGCGCGGAGAATCCAGTCAAACGCTTCGGAAACTTCCCAGCCAAGCGCTTTGTAGAAAGGCGTGAATTCCACTGTGGCTGCGATAAATCCGAACTTGATGCCCTCTATCTCTTTGATCGTGTAGGGTTTGAAAAATGGATCGGTACTCCCCACTTCACGGAGATTAGCACAGATGACATCGAATGCTGCATCATCGTACAGGTGCTTCAATTCTTCCTTCTGGAGTGTAATGCCTTCGTTGTTGCCGATCGTCGCCACATCAACGCCGGCTTCATTGAGCATTCCCACATTGCCTCTGCCGAGCGTCGCTTCTGTATAGGGATGGGCCCGGTCAATATGGTCGCCAAGCTCCAGGTAGAACATACGGTCATGGTACTGGGTCTTTTTATTCTTTAAAAATGACATTATTTTTAAGTAGTTATATAAATGGCTGTGTATATCATTGGTATGGAAGAGTTTTATCTCCATCGGATCACCTCTAAAGGATTGTCTGTAGAATCATATAAACACCTAACAGGAACAGTACCGAGCGGAGCACGACAACCAGGGCATCGGAATTGAACTGACGATTGACTGATACCCCGATCTTCGCACCGACAAAAGCTGCCGGGAGGATGAACAGAGCGTACCAGTAATCCACGTTGCCCTGGATGATGTGGCCGAATGCAGCGGAGAGTCCTGAGAAGAAAACCATCATCATACTTGTTCCAATGGCAATGGAAGCCGGCATCCGGAAGGCTATCAGCATAAGCGGAGTCATCAGTGCACCGCCGCCGATACCAAAAAGTCCCGTGAAGAATCCGACGACAAACGTGGAAATGATTGCGACGTAGGGGGCGAAACCATAATGATGCGTCTGCCCCATATTGTCAACATGCGGTTTGACATAGCGTTCGTCCTGAAAGATTGTAATGGGCTTTATCCTGTTTCTTATGAGAAGCAGTGTGCTTAAAAATATGAGAAACAGCCCGAAATATAAATTAAAACTGTCTGCTGTAAAGAATCGGCTGACATAAGATCCGATGAAAGCCCCCGGCATGATGCCAAACAGAAATAATGCCCCGTTCTTTTTATCCACCTGGTTGCTCCTGCCATAGGACATCATGGCTGATAATCCGATGATAATCAGTATTAAGGCAGAAGTACCCACGGCGCTCTGCGGTGTCACACGTTCCAGAATACCTGCATCAATGCCGAAAAAGACAAGCAGCGGGACGATGATGACACCGCCGCCAATACCGATCAATGAACCGAGCGCAGCTGCAGAAAGCCCGATCAATATGAGTATGAGATATTCCATAAGCGTATCCCCTTTTGAAGTCCAATCATCATTTGCCTTTAATCCGGAACCGGACTTGCACTTATAGCGCAGAAAGCTGAACTTTCCTGCTTAAAACAATCTCAATTGCCTGGGTGAAAGCCCTTCATATTGGATCCCCATCAGTTTCAGAAAATCCATGGCGTTATTTGCTGCATGACCGCCTGAGTTGTTGTTGAACACGATAAATGTATCTTTTGTCTTATGGCTCAGAATTTCCACCTGCCGCTTTAACCATTCCAGTTCAGATTTGTTATAATCATATAGATACCTGACGTTACGCCACTCTTCACTCGAGCGGTCCTTTTGTGTCCATCCATGAACATTCCTGCCGTGCATCCGGATGAATGCTGTCTGGTCGGTCACTCTGTTGACAAATGGTATACTTCCTATACCCGCTTGAGGCTCATCGCAAATACTGTGAATCATATTATTATTGTATAAAAACGACAGCGTCTCTTCTTTGTAGTCAGGCTGAAACCATGTGCTGTTTCTGAATTCAACAGCAACCTTATAAGGTTCCAGCTGGGTTTTGGCATATTTGATATATCTGATATTCTTATGGTTACAATCAAACCACGGCGGGAACTGCAGCAATACGAAACCAAGCTTCCCCGCCGCTGCCATCGGGCGGAGCATATCGCGGAACGCCGAGAAAACATCTTTGATCGAGTCATAATACTCCCGGTAATCACTGTGTCCGGTCATAAACTGATGCGCTTTTACAACAAAGCGGAACTGCTTCGGCGTTTCGCTGCACCATTTTTCTATAGTTGAAGTCCGTTGTATGGCATAATAAGTGGCGTCCAATTCCACTATCGGAAAATGGGACGAATATGTAACGAGTTTATCTTTTTTATTCGTAATGCCGGTGTAGAGATCATCGTGATCTCCCCAGCCCGTTAACCCTGCATAAATCATAAAAATCACCTTAATTTATTGTAACACAATTTTACAGGAGGACACTTCCAATGCATATCATAGAATTCGAAAATGTCAGCCATCAGGACATACTGCATAATATCACCGGAACGTTTAAAGAAAATAATATAACTGCGTTTGTCGGTCCCAGCGGTGCGGGTAAAACAACATGTATGAAACATATCAACGGCTTGCTTTCACCAGAGACAGGTGATATTTATTACAAGGGCGAAAATGTTAAAAACATCGACATGATAGAACTCAGAAAAGAAATGGGGATGGCTTTTCAGAGCGCACCGATGATTGAAGGTACCATTTTCGATAACTTAAACCTGCCGCGGGCGATTTTCAATGATACCCTTGCTGAGGCCCGCGCAAATTCACTCCTCGAACGGGTGGATCTGGATCACATTTCGCTCCAAAGAAATATCAAGGAGCTGTCCGGCGGAGAAAAAAGCAGGGTTTCAATCGCCAGGACACTGGTCAATCAACCGCATGTGCTGCTGTTGGATGAAATCACCTCCGGTCTTGATTACCGCATGGTCAAGGAAATTGAACGACTGATCGTCCGTTTGCAGAGAGCGGAGAATGTCACAGTCATCTGGATCACCCATGACCTGGACCAGGCCCGGCGGGTCAGTGAAGATATCTGGTTTTTAAGAGAGGGGGAACTGATTGACTACGGTGATATCTCCCTGCTTGACGATTCAGATAATACAATCATCCGGAGATTTGTGGAGGGGGAAGAATTATGACGTTCATACAGCTCGCAACCGCATTGGTATTCGTTGCCATACCGCTTGGACTGACCATAATATTGAAGCTCGGCCTAAAAAAAGATGTTATTATCGCAACAGTAAGATCAACCATCCAGCTGCTCATCATCGGTTACATACTTACATTCGTGTTTGAAAGCGATCAGCCTGTCTACATCATTCTCATGATTGCTCTGATGATTGCGGCCGCTTCACAAAATATCTTTAAAAAAGGGTCGGGAATACCGGGGATAAAGGTCATCATCGTCTCCACACTCGTATTTGTGGAAGTTTTATCCATGGGTATTATGCTCAGCCTGAACATCATTCCATTTGAACCCGAAGAAGTCATTCCCATCAGCGGCATGGTAATCGGGAACTGCATGGTGCTTTCACTGTTATTCCTTGATAAATTCAAAGATGAAATCGAAAGAAGTGATGAGACGATAGAACTCATCCTGTCGATGGGCGGACAGCCGAAGATGGCTGTCGACAGAAGTTTGAAATCCGCCATCCGGACCAGCATGATTCCCACCATCGAAGCACAGAAAACAATGGGACTCGTTCAGCTTCCGGGCATGATGAGCGGTCTGATCATCGGCGGCGCCGATCCGATGGAAGCCGTCATGTACCAGTTGTTGATACTGTTCCTCATCCTGACCAATGCAACCCTGTGTTCTGTCATCGTCGGATACATGTCATATCCAAAACTTTTCAATCAAAAACTACAGTTTGTGGGGCTGAAATATGACTAACATCAAACGCGGCATTTTATCCGCCATACTTATACTGGTTGTACCGGTATTTACAGCCTGCAGTTTCGGAGCAGAAAACGAGGAAGAAACCGGCATCAGCTATGAAATCATCGGCAAAACTGAATCCGGAGACACGGGCACATTTACAAATGGCATCAATCATATCACCGACCAGGAAATGCTGCAGACAGCCGTTCAGGAGAGCGGCGCTGATGTAGATATCGATTCAGTGAATTTTGATGAATCCCATGTTTTCCAGATCTCAGTTACAGAAAACGGCTGCGGCTATCTGCTGGAAAATGTAGAAAATGACGGGGGTCTCCTCAAATTCATGTTCGAGCTCACGCCCGTCGTCGAAGAAGGCGAAGATCCACAGGACGTGGCCTGTTCAGAGATCGCCATCCCGAGCACATTCTTCGTGCAGACAGAGGCAGTCGACTTCGAATCGCTCGAAATCTATGCTTCAGGAGAAAAATTGTAATGCTGATGTGGTGTCCTGGTGCATGCACCAGTCCGGTGCCGAAGATTGGCCCGAGGGGGGACGCGGCGTCCAGCAACAACCATTGACGGACATTGTTTAATAGATTTCTATACTGTTTTTATGACATTTCAAGGAGCCGTGATCTGATGCTGAAAACCATTCAAAAGATATCTTTAACTGCCTTAATTTTTCTGGCTGCCGGTTGTACGAGTCAAGACGATCCAAACGCCGCTGACAATACCGCCACTGAGGAAACGACATCAGAGTCAGATGAAAGCGCTCCTTCAGAAAATACTGCAGAAACAGAGAATAAACATCCAGCTGATCATTCCGGAACCAATGATTCAAATGAAGATACTGACACAAATGATTCAGTTGAATCTTCGGATGAACCGGCAGAAGCCACAAATCCGCTTGAAGCTTATTCCACGGAAGAAATTGAATATGCACGTATTTATTTACAATTCGGCCCCAACCCGGACATTGAAGAATTATATGCAGAACATATCCCAGAAGGCACTCAAATGAATCCTTTGGACGAGGGCAGCCTGAATTATCCTGAAGATGTTGTTCACCTCTCCGGTTCCAGACTGGTTGATGGTGCAGTTACCTACAGCAGCAATGGGGACGGCACAATTAACATATATAATGTGCCGAAACGCTGGGAAAACCCGGAAACCTACAATAATGATTCCAGTGTCATGGAAGAAACAACCCGGGAGATCATTAATAATACTGAAACGGTTTATGTAGAACCCGGGAATGATGAAGACGTGGCGGAAATGGCTTCACGTATCAAGTAAATGTCATCACTATTAACACAATGACAACGATCAAAGGTGACATGACCGATAATGACAGATAAATATGATCTTTATGATATTCACTCATATCTTCAGAACGCTTCCTGAATTTTAAACAAGAGCACCGGGGACTTGCCCCTGGTGCTCTTGTTTATATATTCGCTTCAAGTTTCGCTTTCATGCTCTGATAGGCGGATTGCCACATTTCCTCTTCTGTGGTGAATCGTTTTGTCAGCTCGCCGATCTTTTCCCTGAATTTTTCTTTATAGTTGTCGGCTTCTTTGTCCGGCAGTCCGGCCATGAGTGCATCTACCTGCCTCTGGTTTTCTTCTGAACGCGGTCCCCAGTGTGTAACTTCCGCTCCATACGCATCGATGAAGATGATGATCGGGATGGATCTTGATTTGCCGTTTGTTAAATACTGATCCATGAGCTCCAGGTTGGAGTCCCTTAAAATCATGCGGACTTCCATATCGCTTTTTTCTGCGAGATGGAGCAGGACGGGTGTGTTCACCATCGCATCTCCGCACCAGTCTTCTGTAATGACGATGGCTCTTAAATTTTTCCTTTTCAGATGACTAAAGAAATCTTCGTCTTCAGGCAATTCGAAATTGTCGCAGACCTTCTGCAGATTTTCCCTGTGCGCTTCCATGTCATTAATATATTGCTCAGCACTCATCGCCTTGTCGAACCACTGGTCTAATTCAGTCATTTTATCCATCCTCTCAATATTGTATCCTATGCACCATATTCACCTGCGCCCCTCTGCGTCACCTGCATATTCTTTGACTGCCTGTTCGATCGCTTCCTGCCATTTCCTCCGCCGATTGACGATATACTTCAATTCTTCGCCATCATGGAGGATGACTTTCAATTCATTCGGCAGCGGAATGAATCCGTAGGCCATCGTATTGCCGATTTCCACAGCCTTGATTTCACTGAGCATCACGTTTCTTTCTTTGCGGTGCATTGCAGTTAGATTCGGTCTGTGGTGCAGCTTCTGATTCGTCAGAAATAATTTCCCCTGGATCGGCCTGGAGCCCTTCCACAGATTACCGTTGCCATTTTTCAAAACTTTTTCCTCCATAGCATATGCCTCCGCCTGTATAAATTTTCTCACCAAACATTATACAGATTATCCTTGAAAATAAAACGTCAGTCTGACTTCATGCCGGCACCGCACAACGGAATGACAACCGTTTCTCCAGGTGCCCGGTCATATTTGAGATGGGCGGCATAGTTTGCTGCGGATGTCACTTCAACATAATACCCTTTCGCAGCCAGGGCGGTTCTGGCAGAATGAATTTCATGTTCCTCAATCGTGATAAATTCACCGTTCGTTTCCCTGACCGCTTCTAAAATCTGCTTTGATCTTGCCGGCGCGGCGATCGCAATCCCTTCAGCCAGGGTACCTTTACCCTCAACGGGGGTCGCTGCTTTGTCCCCTTTTTCAAAAGCCAGTGCCAGCGGTGCCACATTCGCAGCCTGTACAGCGATGATGCGCGGCAGCCGGTCTATGAGCCGGCTGTCCAAAAGCTCCTTGAAACTGTAATAGGCACCGAGCAGCAGCGTCCCGTTGCCTGCGGGAATAATCAGCGTGTCCGGTGCGCCTCCGCAGGCTTCAAAGATTTCATAAGCATATGTTTTGGTCCCCTCATAAAAATACGGATTATACACATGGCTGGCATAGAACACTCCTTCGTCCGCCACCGCCTGCTGAGCTGCCGCGGCAACCGCTTCACGCGAACCGGGAATTTCCCTGACATTCGCACCATGTGCTTTAACCTGCGCCATTTTTTTCTGCGAGGTCGTATCACTGAGATAAACATCACATTCAATGCCGGCGCGGGCCGAATACGATGCGATTGAAGTGCCGGCATTGCCGCTGCTGTCGGCAATGACCTTCGCAGCGCCGAGTGCTTTTGCTTTGGCGATCAGCACTGCCGCACCCCTGTCTTTAAACGACAGTGTCGGCATCATATAATCCACTTTGACGTAAACGTCTGGCGTTGTACCGTCCAGCGGGAGCAGCGGTGTAAGGCCTTCACCCATCGTCACCTGCTGCCATATGCCGGAACACTCAAAAGGCATCGAATCTGCATATCTGAACATTGAGTTTGGAAATTTCGTCCATGTTTCCGGACGCACTGTTACAGCTGCTTTGTCCAAATCAAGCATGCCGCCGCACTCACACTTCCATCTGGAGCGCGTAACTTCATATTTCCTGCCGCATGCATTGCATATGTATTGTTCCATCGCCCATCCCCCCTCTATTTGAGCTTTGCCCTGCAGTCAATTTCAACTTCTTCGACCACTTCGTCGTTGTCAACGATATATGCTTTTTCGTGCAGGTTGGAGACCGGACAGATGTGGTTCGGGATGATCCTCACATTATCCCCAATTTCAACCTGCCGGCTGAAATCTGCATCGTATATGATTGCATGTTCATCAAACACGCTGTCAATAAATACACCGTCATACCCTTTGATCAAGCCGAGACCTGTGGTCGCAGTGATCCCTTTATCTCTCGTTTCCTTCGTAATACCTTTTGCACCGACATCTGTGATGACCCGTGCTGCGGTGGGCTGACTGATGATGGTTGTTAAAATGGTTCCGGCCACACGGTCAAATGTGCCGATGACTCCCGATTGACCGGCATCCATCAATATATAAGTCCCCGGACGGATCTCAGTCACCCCCTGCGGAATTTCAAGACCCATCATGACCGGCGGTGTTGAACCGATGCTGACGATGTCAGCCGTCATTCCCAATTCCCCGGCAAGCTGGCTGAAATGTACTGTCCGATTTGCACTCTCCTCATACAACCGCTTCAATTCACTTGTATCTGCTGCCTTATAAGTATGACCGTCATGGGAAAACACACCTTTGAATTCAACGTTATCACTGTTTTTCATGGCTCTCAGCAAGGTTTTGAAGTCGTCTTCCTCAATCACACCGGAACGGTTTTCACCGACCTCTATCTCGACGAGTACCTGTGCTTTTTTATCCGAGCCTTCAAACACGCTTTCTATCTCGTCCACATGCTGGAGAGCGTCAATACCGAAGGAAATATCAATGGTCTCTGCTAATTTTCTAATTCTTCTGAGCTTGGTTCTCCCAACAATTTGATTGGCAATGAAGATATCATCGAGACCATTTCCAGCCATGACCTCCGCTTCTCCGACTTTGGCAACAGTGATGCCGGAAGCACCGCCCTCCGTCTGCATGCGTGCCAGGCGGGACATCTTATGGGTCTTCGCATGCGGCCTGAGCGCCACATGATTATTATCTGCGATGTGCTGAACATCTTTGATATTATTTTCAAGCACCGATCTGTCAATCACCAGTGCCGGGGTGTCGATTTCTGTATAATGCATATTGGTCCTCCCTCAATATTCGTGAGTATGTTTTTTCACTTCATCCAGATAACTGTAGACTGTGACTTTGGAAATACCGAGCGCGGCGGCGACCTTCTCCACCGCCCCTTTCATTAAAAACACCCCTTTATCATCCATGAACTGGATCATCCTTATTTTTTCCTGCCTGTTATGGAGCAGATGCGCTTTATCTCCGACAATCTGTGTAATGAGCTGATCCGCTATTTCCTCAACATTTTGAACGTTTCCCTGTTTGGTTTCCGAGGGTTCTTTACGGGCGTGCTGCGGAATCATTGAATTTAACATTTCATGCATCTGATTCATTACACTGAGGTCATAGTTGATGCAGAAAGCACCGATCACCTGCTGCTGAGCGTCGCGTATCAGTGTTGCAGAAGATTTGATCGAACGGTGGTCATCAGTGATGATTTCATACCCCGCCAGATATTCGCCCTCAAAACTGTCTGCCGTCAAAACTTCCTTGAATAAATGATCGTATGAGTGCTCCGCTTCTCTGCCGGTCACATGGTTGTTTATCATGAAAATAACAGACGACCGCGGTGTCGTCAGATCATGAATGACCACTTCGCACGCTTCGCCAAACATCTCGGCAATCGTTTTCGCCAGAGGAATGTAGCTGCTTAAAATTTTCCTGGTATCAGACATTTGAGATCACCGGCCTCTTATTATAATTCTCAATTCCATTATATAATTATTTATATAAATATAAAAGATTATATAATATTTTATATTTATTGATTGAAAATCAACTCACGTAAGTATTCTCACGTGAGATACATGACATTACCCGGTCTGTTTGGAGTCAAACAAGCCACAGGCGCAGACCATCCCGGATCAATCGATAAATATGTATGAAAATTCTATTAAATTATTAATATTTCATTACAAATAAATTAAATTTCCTTTTCCTATGTAATATTCTATATATTTAAGATACTCCCAATGTTATTGTGTTCGTGTAACAATTTTATCACAATTAAAAAGGAGTCGATTAATCGTTTATGAACCAACTCAGGAAATTTTCAGCAGCATTTTTAGGTTTGGCAGTTTTTACAGCATTGATATTTACAGGCAGTCACACTGCAGCCGCGAACGATTATTCACAGGACGCTTTAGAAGAGAAAGGACTTCAGCCGTACGTAGCCAAACAGGCAGCAGAACTGGTACAGAGAGCTGCAGATAAAGGCATCGTTGTACGCATCACTGATGACTATCGTTCTTTTAGTGAACAGGATGAGCTGTACGCACAGGGCAGAACGGACCCCGGCCTCATCGTCACGAATGCTGAAGGCGGAGAATCTTATCATAACTATGGTTTAGCAGTTGATTATGCACTGGAACTGGATAATGGACAAGTGATCTGGGACACTGAATACGACGGTAACGGCAACAGTAAATCCGACTGGTTTGAAGTGGCACAGATCGGTAAAAACCTTGGATTCACATGGGGCGGAGACTGGAAATATTTCAAAGACTATCCGCACCTGCAAATGGATTTTGGCCACAGTTTAGATGACTTGCAGTCCGCAAATTAATATAATCCCCCAATCAGACACGCTACATACTGATTGGGGGGATTTTTATGTCATCATCTTTTTCCCGATGTCATAATACTCCTGCCATACTTCATCGGGCACCATATCTCCGCCTGTACTCCAGGCAATATGAGTACCTTTTTTGTTTTCCGTCAATAACGGCCCCGGGAGGCCAGCCAGTGCAGACGGCTCCAGTTTAATATTTTCCCTGTCGTATATTAATGCCAGCAGTTTAAACAGTGTTTCGTCGCTGACTGTATAGGCGCCTGATATCATTTCCCGCAGCAGTCTGCCGACAAAGCCCGATGCTCTGCCGACGGCCAGCCCGTCGGCCGCTGTTTTGTTATCAATACCAAAGTCACCGACTGATAATGCGTCATGATAATCAGTCATCATACCCAGAAACATACATGGCGCATGGGTCGGTTCGGCAAAATAGCAGTTCACATCATCTCCAAAAACAACCTTAAGACCGAAAGCGATACCGCCCGGCCCGCCACCGACACCGCACGGCAGATACACATTCAATGGGTGTGTTTCATCCACAGTGATACCGGAAGCTTCAAGCTGTCTTTTTAATCGGAAGGCGGCAACGGCATAGCCTAAAAACAGCGTTTTGGAATTCTCGTCATCCACAAAATGGCTTTTCGGGTCCCTCAGGCTGCCATTACGCCCTTCCGCCACTGCTTTGCTGTAATCTTCGCTATGTTCTACCACATCGGCCCCTTTAGACCGGAGCATATCCTTCTTCCACTGTCTTGCGTCACTCGACATATGGATGGTCACATTAAAACCGAGGACCGTGCTCATGATACCGATGCTCAAACCGAGGTTGCCCGTCGAACCGCAGACGACGGAAAACTGTGAAAAATATGCTTTAAATGCCTTGCTGTCAAACTTTTTATAGTTATCATCTTCGGTGATCATCCCCGCTTCAAGCGCTAGTTTTTCAGCATGATTCAGAACCTCATAAATACCGCCGCGCGCTTTAATCGAACCCGAAATTGCAAGCTGATTATCCGCCTTCACGTACAGTTCCCCATCAATCGGAGTCCCGTATAGTTCCTTAAGCGCACTTTTCATCTCTGCCATTTCAGTCAGCGGAGATTCTATCTCTCCAGCACTTGCGGCCGTTTCAGGAAAGACCGTTTCAATATACGGCTCGAACCGTTTCAAACGCGCCTCAGCATCGTGTACATCCGCTTTTGTCAGCTCCAGGTCTTCCAGGGCATCAGCCGTATTCATTATTCTCTCATTTTGCCAATTGACTTCTTTATACCTGCTCAAGTCATCAATCAATGGAAAATCAGATTTCCATTGAGCCAGAGATCTGCCTGCGATCATATGGATCCGTCCTCTCCCAATATTCTTACCTTTATTTTACCAAACGTGGATAAAATGGATAATACCAGCGGCCTGGATATAATGTAAAATCACACCAATGCTGAGCAGCACCGGTGTGATGAGTTGATTCCTTTTCTATTATACTTTTGCTTCGTATACTTCAGTCAGGATTTCATCTGAAGGTTTTGACCCCAAGTTCTTGTTAATGACACCTTTGAGGTGTGAATCACTCATATTTGCTTCCAGTTCAGAAACAGAACCCTTTTCCCCGATGAGATATGCGCCTGTCAGATTGCGGTTCTTAATTTCTTTGGAGAGGCGCGGCACCAGATCTTTATACCAGCGGTATTTGTTTTCCTCAAAGCGCTTCTCCGCTTTATTCTTAGTTGTATCCGTGGCGGACGGCGGTGATTGATTATGCAAGTCTTCCCAATCTTCACTGTCCACGTCCCAGGTGTAGTTTATCTCCTCCCGGATAGCGCCGAGTGCCACGTCCAGGAATTTGATATCCGTTTTCTGCACGACGATGATCGCTTCTTCCGGATAATTCTGTTCCAATCGTTCAAGCTCTCTGGTATTCGCCGTGTTTTCCAGATGGAACGAAGTCGTTACCGGCACCTGCAATATTCTCTCTTCCCATAACTCACCGTCTGCTGAAGCGATCAGAATCAGACTTCTCTGCAGATCTTTCTGCAGATCGTCAATGCGGGACTCTATTTCTTTGAGCAGCTCTTTCATTTTTTTGTATTCAAAATTCTTAGCACGATCATCCAGATCGTTCAACCCGTTCTTCAGCTGAATTCTCCATTTATCACTGGACTGGGTCGCAGCCCCCACATCCGTGTTCAGATAAATCGTTACTACACCAGTGTCATCTGTTTTGGCTTTGATGTTTTCAATCTCTTTAGCTAGACTCATTTTCGTACTTCCTCCTCGTCAAGCAATATTTGCAAGTATCATACAATTCGATTCAAATCTAAAAAGTATCTTCTGTCTTGTTTTACCCTTGTACAGTCTATGGAAACATGCCAAATCCCGATTTTTGCAGTGTACAGTCACAAAGATTTCATTGAGGCGCAATTGAAAATTACTTTCGTCCTCTATATAATTTAGTATAGGTGTTTGTCTGAAGTGATTTATCCTGCTGAAAACAGACATTATAAAATCTCAGTATCATTAAATACATAGTAAAAACTTTTGTAATTTTGAATTCTGTTACATCAATGCAGTATAAAAGAGGCGATATTTGTGCAAAACGGAGAGCTGCTGTCTCATTCTGAACATAAAACAACCGGGGGAGGCGCCGCCAAATTTTCTGGACTGATCAGCAATATCAGATCCCTTTTAAAAGGCAAGGTGCTCATAGCCAATGTCCTCCCTGTGTTTACCGCTTACTGGCTGGCGCTTTACTTTAACGGGGAGAATTTTACGGATCACTGGGGGCTTTTCCTGTTGACGATGATCGGCAGTACAGTTGTCATTTCCGGGGCGCTGATCCTTAATAACTGGTATGAAGTCGATCTGGACAGGAAGATGGACCGTACTCAGAACAGACCGACAGTCACCGGCGCTTTTTCTCTGAACACCGTTCTTTGGACGGGTATCATTACTTCAATTATTGGTTTGGGCATGATGCTGTTCACAACGCTTGAAGCAGCGCTCTGCTCATTCCTGGGCTGGTTCATCTATGTCGTGCTTTACACGGTGTGGTCGAAACGCAGATATACTTGGAATACGATCATAGGCAGTGTTTCAGGTGCATTTACACCGCTGATCGGCTGGGCGGTAATCGCCCCCGTCAATCATATCGTCCCCCTCGTCATGTTTCTCATACTGTTCATCTGGCAGGTGCCGCATACGCTGGCAATTGCGATAAAACGACTGGAAGATTACAAACGTGCTGGTATACCGATGCTTCCGGTTATTGCCGGCATCAATACCACTATCAGGCAAAGCATGATTTATGTTCTCGCACTGCTGCCCTTCCCTTTCATGCTGGTCAATGCCATGGGCGGAATTTTCTTTATCTTCGCCTTTGTGCTTACCCTCGGGTGGGTAATCCTGGCAATATATGGACTGCGGGCAAAAGACGTGAAAAAATGGGCGCAGATGAATCTTCGCTACTCACTGATCTACTTAGTTCTGCTGTCATTTGCGATGATTATACTGACTTCACCGATTATGGTCTGATCCGTAAGTCACAAATCAGTGAATGCCAGCAGAAACACACAGGGTGTACCGCAAGCGTGTTAACATGCTTGCGGTACACCCTCTTTATTAATTTTGGAATCATCATTGTCCACTATTAAAAAACCCCTGATCACACGTGTTTAGTGTGATCAGGGGTTGAAATAATTACTTAACCGATGGAACCTTCCATTTCAAAGGAGATGAGACGGTTCATCTCAACTGCATATTCCATTGGCAGCTCTTTCGTGAATGGCTCGATGAAGCCCATGACGATCATTTCTGTCGCTTCTTCTTCGCCGATTCCACGGCTCATGAGATAGAAGAGCTGTTCTTCAGAAACTTTGGATACTTTCGCCTCGTGTTCAAGTGAGATGTTATCGTTCAGAATCTCATTGTAAGGGATCGTATCTGAAGTCGATTCTTTATCCATGATGAGCGTATCACATTCAATGTTTGAACGTGCATTAGTCGCTTTTCTGCCGAAGTGAACCTGACCGCGATAGGAGACTTTACCGCCATTTTTAGCGATGGATTTCGATACGATCGTAGATGAAGTATTCGGTGCAAGGTGAATCATTTTCGCACCGGCATCCTGAAGCTGTCCATTACCTGCAAGAGCGATGGACAATGTCATTCCGCGTGCACCTTCACCTTTGAGGAATATGGAAGGATACTTCATCGTAATCTTGGAACCAAGGTTACCGTCTACCCATTCCATTGTGCCATTTGCATCTACGAATGTACGTTTAGTTACAAGGTTGTAAACGTTGTTTGCCCAGTTTTGGATTGTAGTGTAACGGCAATAAGCGTCTTTTTTAACTACAATCTCAACGACTGCTGAATGCAGGGAGTTGGTTGTATAAACAGGTGCTGTACAACCTTCGACATAATGGACACTGGAGCCTTCATCACAGATGATGAGTGTACGTTCGAACTGACCCATGTTCTCGGAGTTAATGCGGAAATACGCCTGAAGCGGTGTATCCAGTTTAACACCGGGCGGGCAATAGATGAATGATCCGCCGGACCATACTGCAGAGTTGAGCGCAGCGAACTTGTTGTCAGTCGGCGGAACGACTGTCGCCCAGTTTTCTCTGAACAGTTCTTCGTTTTCACGCAGTGCTGAGTCTGTGTCCTTGAAGATAACACCTTTCTCTTCAAGGTCCTCTTCCATGTTGTGATAAACCACTTCTGATTCATACTGTGCGGAAACACCTGAAAGGTATTTCTGCTCTGCTTCAGGAATACCAAGCTTGTCAAAGGTATTTTTGATTTCTTCAGGCACTTCGTCCCATGAACGTTCAGTGGCTTCTGAAGGTTTAACGTAATAGGTGATCTCGTCAAAATCCAGTTCTGACAAATCGCCGCCCCACATAGGTGTCGGCATTTTATAGAAATGCTCCAATGATTTCAGACGGAAATCCAGCATCCACTGCGGCTCTTCTTTCATCTTGGAAATTTCACGTACTATATCTTCGGTCAGACCTCTGTCAGAACGGAAAATCGATACGTCTTCATCGTGGAAACCGTATTTGTAATCGCCGATTTCTGGTGCGTTTTTAACCATAATACAGTCACTCCTTTTATATTATTTGCTGCCGGCTTCTTTAAAGCCTTTTTCAAGTGCTTTCCATGAAAGGGTTGCACACTTGATCCGGGCAGGGAACTGACTCACACCGGCCAGCGCTTCGATATCACCCATATCGTCGGTGATATCATGATCTTCCCCCAGCATCATCTTACTAAACTCATCACCCATGGAGAGGGCTTTGTCAACTTTCTCTCCAGTAATCGCTTCTGTCATCATAGAAGCGCTTGCCATTGAGATCGAGCAGCCTTCTCCTTCGAATTTAACATCTTCAACGATCCCATCCGCTACATCCAAAGTCAGCCGGATGCGGTCGCCGCATGTTGGGTTGTTCATGTCTACAGTCAGTGTACCATCTTCAATAACCCCTTTGTTTCTTGGGTTTTTATAATGGTCCATAATCACTGAACGGTAGAGCTGGTCAAGATTGTTAAAATTCATAAGAGAAAAACTCCTTCGTACGCTTAAGACTCTCTATGAAGCTGTCTATTTCTTCTTTGTTGTTGTATACGTAAAAACTTGCCCGGGCCGTCGATGAAACGTCCAGCCATTTCATCAGCGGCTGCGCACAGTGATGCCCGGCACGAACTGCTATGCCTTCGGTATCGAGTACTGTCGCCAGATCATGCGGATGGACATCCTCCATGTTGAATGTGATGAGTCCTGCACGGCTTCTCGGTCCGTATATCTCGATGCCTTCAACCTCGTTCATGCGGTCATATGCGTAGTTTACCAGCTCCTGCTCAAAGTCCAAAATGTTTTCCGGACCTATCTCTTCGATGTAATCTATAGCAGCTGAGAGACCGACTGTTTCCGCAATCATCGGCGTGCCTGCTTCAAATTTCACAGGGACATCCGTCCATGTTGCATCTCTCAAATCCACGAAGTCTATCATATCTCCACCGTATTCAATCGGCTCCATTCTTTCAAGTAATTCGCTTTTACCATAGAGCACACCAATACCGGTGGGGCCAAGCATTTTATGTCCGCTGAACGCGTAGAAATCAACATCCAGATCCTGAACATCGACACGCATATGCGGCACTGCCTGTGCACCGTCAACTGAGATGTATGCGTCATTGCTGTGCGCGATTTCTGCAATCTCTTTGATGTCATTTATCGTACCTAAAACATTTGATACATGGGTGATCGCAACGATTTTAGTCCGCTCACCAACGACGGATTCTATACTTTCTCTCGTGATTGTGCCGTCTTCTTCCATCGGTACAAACACGAGATTCGCACCTTTGCGCTTGGCGAGCTGCTGCCATGGAACGATGTTTGCATGGTGTTCCATTTCTGTGACAACAATCTCATCACCTGCTTCCACAATCATGTCACCAAAGCTTCTTGCAACAAGATTAATTGCTGCAGTGGTGCCCCGCGTGAAAACAACTTCCTCAAAATACTGTGCATTGATGAAGTTCTTCACTTTCATGCGTGTTTTTTCATAACTGTCCGTTGCTTTTGTGCTGAGCGTGTGCACGCCGCGGTGTACGTTGGAGTTATACTCTTTATAGTATTCATCCATCGCTTCGATGACTGGTGAGGGGGTCTGGCTTGTTGCGGAAGTATCAAAATATATGAGGTCCTTCCCGTTTACCTTCTGGTTCAGGATTGGAAAGTCACTTCTGATATCAATTGCATTCATGCGGGAAAACCCCTTCTATACTTATTTTGCAAGAACCTTCAGTTCAATGATATCCCTGAGCTGGTTCTTCACAGATTCAACCGGAAGAGCTTTTACAACCGGTGCCAGGAAACCGTGTATCACAAGTCTTTCAGCTTCTTTTCTGGAGATGCCGCGACTCATCAGATAGAACATCTGAATCGGATCGACACGGCCGACGGATGCTGCGTGACCTGCTGTGACATCATCTTCATCAATGAGGAGAATCGGGTTGGCATCTCCGCGCGCCTTTTCACTCAGCATGAGGACACGGGATTCCTGCTGGGCATCACTGCGGGTTCCGCCATCCTTGATATGCCCGATGCCGTTGAAAATACCCGTTGCTGCATCTCTCATCACACCATGTTTCAGTATGTGTCCGACCGTATCCTGACCGTACTGTACAATTTCAGTTGTAAAGTTCTGCGTCTGGGATCCGCGGCCGACGACAACTGTTTTCAGGTTGCTGG
This sequence comes from Salinicoccus albus DSM 19776, assembly GCF_000385175.1. Taxonomy (GTDB): domain Bacteria; phylum Bacillota; class Bacilli; order Staphylococcales; family Salinicoccaceae; genus Salinicoccus; species Salinicoccus albus. Next base: position 138,827 of record NZ_ARQJ01000029.1, read on the forward strand.
AGGAATTGTCGCCCATCAGGTAGGTTGTGTTGTCGTAGATGGCGTTGGAATCGTTCATCAAACCTAAGGCCCAGTCCACAGTGGCATCTCTGCCGGCCACACCGCGGTGGCTCACATAGCCGGTGAACCCTTCAGCAAGGAAGTCAACAGCACCGTAAGTCACCTTGGCATTGTCTTTAGCAATCACTTCGGAAATGATGTTGATCTGTTCACTGGATTCCTCGACACTGGACAGATAGTTCTCTACGTATGTCAGCTCGGAACCTTCATCCGCAACAATCAGTACGTGATTGAACAACGAAGCTTTCTCATCATCATGCAGCAGTACCATCTGCACAGGATCTTCAATCTTGACGTTTTTAGGAACATAGACGAAGATTCCGCCGTTAAGCATTGCCGCGTGATAAGCGGTAAGCTTGTGCTCATCCATTTTGACGCCTTCAGTCATGAAGTACTTTTCGACAAGCTCCGGATGGTTTTCACTTGCCTCTGCAATACTTTCTATGATTACCCCCTTATCCTTAAGCTCCTCGGAAACTCTCAGGAAAGCAGGCGTATTATTATGCTGAACGTAAATGTTTCTGGTTTGTTCTCTATCGAGCAGTTCCTGAACTGAATCAGGCAGGTCATCCAGGCTGTCGTAGATTGTGCCTTCAGTCACAGGATTGGAAACGGAGAAGAAATCCCATCTGGTGATTTTAGTCTTATCCGGTTTCGGCATTTCCAGACTGTCGATCTTATCCAATGCCGCTTCTTTTTTTCTGATCATCAGATCAGACTCTCCGCGCGCTTTGGCAGCCGAGATAATTTCATCACGATTGATTACAAATTCATTTAAATCAGTAGCCATTGTCATCCTCCTGTCTTATTCTGCGCCAATTGTTTCGTCTTCGATACCAAGTTCTTCCTTGATCCAGTCATAACCTTCCGCTTCCAGGCGTTCAGCTAATTCCTTATCGCCGGATTTGACGATTCTGCCCTGCATCATCACGTGTACGTTATCAGGTGTGATGTAGTTGAGCAGGCGCTGATAGTGAGTGATGATCAATGCACCGAAGTCATCGCCGCGCAAATGATTGATGCCCTTGGCAACAACTTTCAATGCGTCGATGTCAAGGCCGGAGTCAATTTCATCAAGGATACCGAATGCAGGTTCAAGCATCATAAGCTGGAGGATCTCGTTACGTTTTTTCTCACCGCCGGAAAAGCCTTCATTGAGGTACCGTGTTGACATGTCCGTATCCATTTCAAGCTCTTCCATGCTCTTATCCAGCTGCTTGATGAACTGCATAAGGTTGATTTCATCGCCCTCTTCACGCTGGGCGTTGATGGAAGAACGCAGGAAATCCGAGTTTGTCACGCCTGAGATTTCAGACGGATACTGCATGCCGAGGAAAAGGCCGGCCTGTGCACGCTCGTCCACTTCCATTTCCAGTACATCTTCCCCGTCAAGGTAAACCTCACCTTGCGTCACTTCGTATCTCGGATGACCCATGATTGCCTGGGCAAGTGTAGACTTACCGGTACCATTCGGTCCCATTACTGCGTGTATTTCACCCTGCTTGATCGTAAGGTTTACACCCTTTAAAATTTCTTTGCCGTCTATTTCGACATGTAGCTCTTTAATTTCTAAAACAGAAGCCATTTATAACCCTCCAACTGAGATTTTTGGATAAATTTCTACTACACCAGTTTATAATAATTATAAACAATAGTCAAAGTTTAGTATAGCGGTCCAATTACGTCTATATTATACATGAAAAGCGGTACACTTTAAACCTTTCGAACCGCTTTATCCACGTAATTAAAATAAAAATAAACCCTACGACTGATAACAGCATAGGGTAAATGAAAATGGGCTATTTGATGATATCCAAAGTAAACGGTGCCTTGTATACTTCACCATTGTTGGCTTTGACCGCACCAATGATAAGGAAGATATAGAATGCAGCCGTGATGATCGGACCGATGACAAATCCAATGAGAATCGCTGAAGTCAACCAGGCGATAAACATATAAATTGTGTAGGACAAGCCGAAATTGGCGACGTGTCTCAATGCTTCAGCAGTCGCAGTGTTATCATCTTTCTTGAGCACCCAGATAAGCAAAGGGCCAATGACAACTGTAAAAGCAGAAATGATGTACGAAACCATTACCAGCGATTTGTCAAAACCTTTGATATTTTTCTCATCCATTTCGTAACCTCCAGACATTAAAATCTGCTTTGTTATACTATTACCCTTTCATGATACAACAATAACTCCTATTTTCATATTAATTAATGTCATTCAGTTGTTGAAATCCAATGCAGGAGCACTTCATCACTCATCCGTCGACAGGAACTCATCGAATACCTCCGACAGATAAGTCACATCATGAAATGCATATATTTCATCAGCCAGTTCTCCTGATTTAAAAAGCAGGAGGGCCGGTGTCGATCTGATTTCATAGCTTTCTATCAGATCTTTATGATAATTCAAGTCTATTGACGTATAAGAAAAATCCTTCATCTCGGACACAATGTTCAGCATGCGTTCTCCAACCGTGCAATTCATGCACATCGGCGCATAACAGAACAGTATAAATTTATCTTCAGACTGAATATGACTGGTAATATCCAGCGAACTTATTTCTTCTTTCATTTTCACCAAACTTACCTTTCATTATTAAGCTAGTATCGACATAGAAACCATGTCTCATGAGCAGATTTGCCAGATAATCTCTTGGGCAGCGGCCGACTTCCCCAAATTTCGGATCGATATAAATGTGTGTGCTTTCACTCAGATGTTTCTTGAACCATTTTCTGATCTTCCGCCCCTCTTTATCAGCATCGGATAAAATATAAATATCGGAACCGTTCAGCTGGTCCAGAATCTCATCCAATTTTGAGACGCCCATAGTCCCATATGTGCAAATAATCTGTACGGGTTCAATCAATACTTCTTCGATTCTACGCTTATCTGTTTTACCTTCAACAATGAGCACTTTATCGGAAAAATACATTTACATCACCCTTGGGATATATTTGTTTTTAAAAAAACTCCAGACAATTGTCCAGAGTCAGTTAATTATGCATCCACCATTTCTTCATAAGCAGCTGCATCCATCAGGTTATCGAGTTGTGATTCATCAGATAGTTCTACAACAACCATCCATGCTTTTTCAAACGGGGATTCATTGACAAGCTCTGGACTGTCTTCAAGTTCCTCGTTTACTTCCACTACAGTACCATTGAGTGGTGCATAGAGTTCAGATACTGTTTTAACGGATTCTACACTGCCGAAAGTCTCGCCTGTCTCAATCTCATCGCCTTCTGACGGAAGTTCCACAAATACAATATCGCCAAGCTCAGATTGAGCGAATTCTGTGATACCGATTGTGACTTTTCCATCCTCAACTCTGACCCACTCGTGATCCTCTGAGTATTTCAAATCTTTGGGTACTGACACGATCATAACCTCCTTTATCTTATGCATCTCTATAATCTCACAGTTTGTACCATTTAGGCAAGATAAATCTAATCCAGAAAAGCTTCTTCATAATCACTTTCCTCAAAGCCGAGTATAACGTTTTCACCGTCCCAGGCAAGCGGGCGCTTAATCAGCAGGCCGTCACTGGACAGCAATTCAATCTTTTCCTCATCATCCATGGTCTCCAGCCGGTTTTTCAAGTCCAGATCCCGGAACTTTTTACCGCGCTTATTAAAGAAATCATCGACCGGTTGATCAGATTGTGAAATGATCTTTCTCAGAACAGAAGGTTCCGGCGGCTGCCGGACCATATCGTGTCTTTCAAATTCGGCACCGTTATCATCAAGAAACTTCCGTGCCTTACGGCATGTCGTGCACCTCGAGTATTCATAAAATGTGATCATCAGATATCCTCCATATTGCATGTTACATTTAATATACCTTTAATGTGTATGGTATTGCAAATACTGTAAACTCCACCAAGCGGTTAATTTTATATCGCACTGTAAAGATGGTAGAATATCGTTGATTCTTATAGAAGGGAGAGGAGTTTTCATATGGCAATGGAACCAATTAACCAGTATGGCGAGTATAAAGAAAAGATCCAGAACGATGATAAAGTCATCGTTAAATTCTTCGCAGGATGGTGTCCCGACTGTACCCGCATGAACATGTTCATCGATCCAATCCTGGAAGAATACAAACATATAAACTGGTACGAGCTGAACCGCGACGATGTCCCGGAAGCTGCAGATGAAAATGAAGTGATGGGCATACCGAGTCTGCTCGTATTCCAAAACGGTGAAAAACTTGCCCACCTGCATTCAGCAGATGCCAAAACACCGGAATCCGTCACGGCATTCCTCAGGGAAAACGTCTGAATCCGCGAAATTACTTGATATAAACGCTTAGCACCCGCTTCAGTCATGGAGCAGGTGCTATTTTTTTCGAATAAACACATGATACAAAAACTAATCGTCATCAAATATCTTCAAATGTTCTTTAAGTGTCTCTGCATGAATCTGGCCCGGGGCGGCTTGATTGACAAGGTGTCCATAGGTCAGGCATGAGCCGAATACACCGCCGGCAACTCTTGTTATTTTGCCGGCTTCTCCCATGGCAATGCCCACCACCTGGCAGTCGAATTGCTGTCTGGCATCATAGACCGCGCTCAGCACACTCAGTACATCCCGCCCATTTTCAGGTTTATAGGCGATTTTTAAGATATCCCCGCCGCGCGTGTACATATCTTTGTATGTCGCCATCATTTCATCAAAGTGCGGGGCCGACTGAAAATCATGCCGGCTTAATATAACTGCGACGCCTCTGTCTTTTGCTTTCCCAATGAGCTGATCAACGATATCTTCGTACATGAAAAACTCAATATCCACAATATCGATATTGCATTTTTCTATCACTTCACTGACGAGAGAGCGGTATTCTGCTGCCGTTTTCGTACCTTTACCGCCTTCTGAATTCGTACGGTATGTGTAGATGATCGGATACATATGCATCTCCTCAACGATATGATCCACCAGGTTGAAGTGATCCTCATGATTCAATGCATCGAAAGAGTCGCTGCGGATTTCTACAATATCAAATTTATCATGCTTATTTTTCGCTTCTCTGATTTCAGATGTTATGGCTCCAAATGATTGTCCGGCAAATGATATGACCACTTTCGGCTGCCCTTGCCCCAAGTTTACATTTTTAATTTTCATGCAGCGCCTCCTCTATCTTTTTATTAATATACATTATAGAATTTCAACAGAAATTTCAATCGATGATTCAAATATTTCACCCGCTAAAAAAACACACGTCCGGGATGGACGTGTGAAATAATTAGTATTATTAAATATTATAATATCAGCATGCCTGCAATGGCGCCATTCATCAGATTGCCCAGGATGGCTGCAACCAGTGCACGCGGTCCGAATTGGGCAATTTCCTGCCGGCGCTCCGGCGCCAGTGCGCCAAGACCGCCGATCATGATCGCAATCGTGCCGATATTGGCGAAACCGCAGAGGGCGAACGTTGCAATGGCAATCGTTCTGGGATCCGTGATCTCTCCGGAATCGATGGCTTCAATGAGTGTGCCAAAGCCGACGAATTCGTTGATAATCGTTTTCTCCGCGATCATCTGTCCGACCACCATGGCATTTTCCCAGGGGATGCCGATTAAAAAGGCCAGCGGCGCAAATACAAAGCCCATTATATCTGCGACGGTCAAACCGCTGAAGACCCCCAGGCCGACATCGATGAGCGCTACGAGGGAGACAAATGCCAGCACCATGGCCCCAACATTCAAAGCCAGCGACAAACCGTCCGTCGTCCCCTTTGCTGCAGCATCGATCACATTCTTTGTATCCTTATCCCGTTCCAATTCGACATCATCCGTCGTCTTGTCGTGTTCTGTTTCCGGGACGACGATCTTTGACATTACAAGGCCTGCCGGCGCAGCCATGAAACTTGCAACGATCAGAAAGTCGACCCGCGCACCCATGGCGACCAGCCCCCCGAGAATCGAGCCGGCCACGGTGCCGAGACCAACGGTCATGACCGTAAAGAATTCCGACCGTGTCATGTTGCTCAAATAAGGTTTAATCGTCAATGGTGACTCAGTGATGCCCACGAAAATATTGGCCGTTGCCGCAATCGATTCAACTTTACTCGTTCCCAGAACCTTTGAAATGAAACCGCCCAGAACCTTTATGATCCAGGGCATAAAGCCGATGTAAAAGAGTATGCTCATCAGCGCCGCGAAGAATACGATAACAGATAAAACTTGAATGAAGAAAGCACCATCGTACTGCATTAACTGTTCACCGAACACAAATTCAATGCCGGCATCTGCAGCACCCAGCACACCAGTCACAAACTGACTGAGTAACGAAAGGACTTCTTCACCTACGCCCCAGCCCAAAAACAGGATGCCTACCGCCAGCTGGATGGCCAAAGCGCCTAAGACGGTCCGAAAGTTGATATTTTTCCTGTCGACCGAAAGCAGGTACGCCAATCCCATCAAAACAACCATCGCCACAAGGCCCCAAGCAATATTTCCCAATAATTCCATTGATGTCCACGCTCCCATACCCGTTTATTATTCTTTCTCTATAAAACCATAGTTCAACATTGGGTTCCATGCCCATTATTCATTGAATTACAAATGGTATCGCTTTCTTTATTATTCAATCCTATTATAGTAAAGTACTCATTTTTGTCAAATGCTGTTATTTTTTATCAGACCTTTAAAACATTGTTTGGCTTTTGTATGATCGGGCATATAATAACCGGGGGTGAATAAAATGCTGAAAATAAAAAGAGTATATGAAGATGTCTCGAAACAGGATGGCAAAAGATATCTTGTAGACGGCGTATGGCCGCGGGGAATTAAGAAGTCGGCGCTCGCCCATGATGAATGGTATAAAGCGCTTGCACCCTCGAGTGAATTGCGCAAATGGTTCAATCATGACCCAAAAAAGTGGGAAACATTCAAAAAAAGCTATTTTCAAGAACTGGATGCGCACAGGGATCTGCTCAAAGAAATCAAGGCGGACAGCGACGGTCATAATGTCACATTATTATACAGCGCCAAAGATGAGGCGTATAATCAAGCTGCAGCCATAAAAGCGTATATCGGGGCACTGCAGCCCCTCTGATTTATACTTCCTCATAAGGTTCCGGGTGGACATAGGCAGAGTAGACATCTTCTTCACTGAGTGATTTTTCTACCTGATCGCAGATTTCATGTGCTTCATCCAAGGTGATGTGCTTATCCACGTATATGGTGATATCAAGGAACACACTGTTGCCGTGATACCGGCCCTTGACCGAAGAAACACCTTTGACCCCTTCAACTTTCATGACATCCTGGTAATAGAATTCCAGGTCTTCTTCATGAAATCCGTCACTCAGGGTAAATACCGCCTGCTTGCATATATTAAAACCTGTGTAAGTGATGAGCGCCCCGAGGAGAATCGCAAGTATCGGATCGACGACCGGGAAACCGATCTGTGTAAATATCAGCCCGAAGCCTGTGCCGAAGCTGACCAGTCCGTCTGATAAATTATCTGCCGCCGCTGACTTCAAAGAGCTGCTCCGTGTAATTCTGGAAAGGCGGCGATTGTAGATATAGACCGCCAGCATAATGAACCCGCTGATCAAACTCACCCATATCGTCACCGGACTGGGTGCTGTAAATGCGCCGCCTGTCAACTTCTGTATACCGTCAGAGACTACCTGCAGACCGACGAACATGATGATGAAAGACACAAGTAATGTAGAAATATTCTCTGATTTCATATGACCATACGGATGGTTCCTGTCCGCCGGTTTCAATGAGAGTTTCAAGCCGATCAAAACAGCAACAGAAACCAGTATGTCCGTCATGTTATTGAACGCGTCCGCCCGCAGTGCTGCAGAACTATACTGCAGTCCGGTAAACAATTTTGCAGCAGACAGAAAGATATATGCGAATATACTTAAGTAAGCCCCTCTTTGAGCCAGTTTCAGTTTACCATCCATAAATATACCTCCCGTCTGAAATGAAACACCATTATACTATACCCGCTCCAAATAACATACCAAATCACTGCCGCAGAAAGCATCAGCCCCGAGGAGGGCTGATGCTTTCTGGTCATTTAAAATTCAATTTAAGTACTTGTAGCCCCGAAGACGGCTATATAAACATTCCGGACAATAAAAAAAGCCTTCAATCATCTTTGATTAAAGACTTTACAATGGAGACGGCGGGAGTTGAACCCGCGTCCAGAGACTTTGCCACATCTCTTTCTACGTGCGTAGTTCATTGTTTAATTTCGCATGGTCTGCGGCAATGAACGTGCCTCAGCACCATGCTAGTCTGATTGATCTCTTCAGCCGTTCTCCAGACGGAAGAACGGTTGCGTATCCTGCTAAAGTTGAATCATCCGATCAGGACGCACAGAAAACGTCAAGGGATGATGCAGAGTGCTATTACGCAGCTACTGCGAAGTTGTTTTGTTTGCCAGTTATTATAAACTGAGTATCGTTTTTACGGAGCCGAAACCTCCGGCACGCTTAAGATGCTCAAACAGCCCCTGTCGAATCCGGAACGTCCCCGGATTTATAAAGCGGTGATTCTGTATCTTTTGTACAGCATATTTTACCATAAAACGGTCATTTTTTCAAGCGACCCTACTGGTTATAGGTTTTGATGGCCCGGTCCATGTCCCGTTTCATCTGTTTGCGTTTCATATCTTCACGCTTATCATATTTCTTCTTTCCGCGGGCAAGACCGAGCAAAACTTTGCAGTAGCCGCTTTTGATATAGAGTTTCAGCGGAATGAGTGCATAGCCCGTTTGCTGTATCTGTCCGTTTAGTTTATCGATTTCTTTTTTCTTTAGGAGCAGTTTCCGGTTCCTGAGCGGGTCATGATTATACCTGTTGCCTTCCTCATAAGGGGCGATGTGCATGTTATACACATACATCTCCCCCCTGAAGACTTTGGCGTAGGCATCTTTCAGGTTGGCTGAACCGCGGCGGATGGATTTGATTTCAGTCCCCTTCAATTCTATACCCGCTTCTATCGTTTCTTCTATCTGATAGTCATGTCTTGCTTTACGGTTTTGGGCAAGCGGTCGGTCATGAGTTTTCTTCATATGTCATTACTTCTTTCTGTTCCTTTTTTTGGCCGCCTTCTTCGCACCTTTGTAGAATGGTTTTTTATTCGTATTGCCATTATCTGAGCCTTTATCATTCTTTTGGCGGGACCGGCTTTTATTACTGCTGTCGTCCTTTTTGGACTTTGCTTTGATCTCCACCGGCTTGTCTCTTTTTTCTCTCGGGGCGCGTTCAGGCATCCCTGTAATCTTAAAATCGATAAGCTTTTCTGAAAGTTTGACATCAGCCACTTCAATTTCGACCGGATCGCCGATACGGTATACATTGCCGGTGCGGTCGCCGATCATCGACATCTGTCTTTCATGATATTGGTAATGATCATCCGTCATCATGGAGACATGGACAAGACCTTCGATCGTATTTGGCAGCTCGACGAACATGCCGAAGTTCATAATGCCTGAAATGACGCCTTCGTGGGTTTCCCCGATATGTTCAAGCATAAATTCGGCTTTTTTCAGATCATCCGTATCGCGTTCTGCATCCTGTGCGCGGCGTTCCCTGTCTGAAGTATGCTGGGCGGCGTCCGGCAAAAATTCAGCATTTTTATCAATTGTTTTTTGCCCGGTATGCCCGTCGATCAGGTATTCTCTGATCAGTCTGTGGACGATCAGGTCGGGATAACGTCTGATCGGGGACGTGAAGTGTGTATAAAATTCAGCAGCCAGACCGAAGTGCCCGGCATTTTCCTCAGAATACCTTGCCTGCTGCAAGGATCGGAGCATCAATGTGCTGATCACCATTTCTTCCGGGCGTCCCTGGATTTCTTCAGTGATCTCTTGCAGTGCTTTTGGATGAATTTCGTTGCCTTTGCCTTTGACGACGATACCGAAATTTGTGATGAATTCAAAGAACTGTCTCAGTTTTTCCTCTTTTGGATCTTCGTGGATCCGATAGAGGAAAGGCACATCCATCCAGTGAAAATGTTCCGCCACTGTTTCGTTGGCAGCGAGCATGAACTCTTCGATCATCTTCTCACCAACAGAGCGTGTCCTTAAAACAACATCTTCCGGAGCGCCGTCCGCGCCGACAATAACCTGCGCTTCATTGAAGTCGAAGTCAATCGCGCCGCGGGCATCCCGCCGGTTTCTTAATACTTTTGCAAGCGCCTCTGCTTCCTGAAGCATCGGGTAAACATCTCTGTACTCGTGGATCAGCGCCTGATCGTCCTCATCCAGCATTTTATTGACAGCGTCATATGTCATCCTGCGGTTTGAATGAATGACACTCTGGAAGATTTCATGATTGACCAGCTTACCGTTGCTGTCAATTTCCATGCGGCAGCTCATCGTCAGGCGGTCGACATCCGGGTTAAGGGAACAGATACCGTTTGACAGGCGATGCGGGATCATCGGAATGACCCGGTCTACAAGGTAGACACTCGTTGCCCGGTCGTAGGCTTCTTTGTTCATCTCAGAGTTTTCTGTAACATAGTAACTCACATCAGCGATGCTGACAGTCAGTTCAAAGTTACCGTTATCAAGTTTGCTGACGGCAATCGCATCATCAAGATCCTTGGCGTCCGCGCCATCGATAGTAATGGTCAGTTCATCGCGCAGATCCCTGCGGCCGTCCAGTTCAAATCTGTCGATGTGATCCGGGACATGTTCCGCTTCTTTCAACACTTCTTCCGGAAAGTCAATCTCGATCCCATGCTGATAAATGATGGACATGATATCAACGCCCGGGTCATTCTTGTGCCCGAGCAGCTGGATCACGTGACCTTCCGCATTATCATTACCGTCACCGTATCTGGTAATCTCAACAAGCACCTTATGCCCTTCGATCGCTCCAAGGTTCTGGCCTTTCGGTATGAAGATGTCATCGACGATTTTCTTGGAATCCGGCACAACAAAACCGAAATGCTTGTTCGGCTGGTATTCACCAACCACCCGGGTGATGCCGCGCTTCAGAATACTTGTGATTTCACCTTCATACTTCTCATCTTCCCCGCCTTTGGCGGACTTTCCAATCTTGACCAGCACCGTATCCCCGTCCAGTGCACTGTTAATTGCATTCGGCGGGATGAAAACATCTTCAAGTTCAGTATCTTCGGGGCGCAGGAAACCAAATCCCCGCTTATGCATAGACAGATTTCCTTTGACAAGGTCCGTTTCGCTCGTTTTCATGAATTTGTCTTTCTTCGTACGAAAAACGATACCGGATTCCTCAAGGGCAACCAATGTTTTAACCATTTCCTTGAAGTCATCCGATTCATCCGCAGAAAGCTCTTTTTGGAATTGGCTCATCGTCATCGGTTTATAATTTTCCGATTCGATAATTTCTAATATTCTCTCTCTATAGTCACCCATGGAATCGCCTCCTGTTTTAGTTCCAGTCCAACTGGTTCTTAAATTTATACAAGTCTTCAAATAACTGCTGCTTTTCAATATCTATCGTAAGCACGTGCCCCGATTCTGGATACCATTTCAGTTTTTTGTCTTCTTCATCCGTCGAAGTATCGTTATAAATAATGTTCGCCGAATCCGGGCTGATCACTTCATCCTTCCCGGACTGCGCAACGAACAGAGGATCGAACACATCATCCAGCCTGCTGTTCACCAGGCTGATCATATCACTAATTTCATCCAGCATATCGGTCGGTTCAAGATCTTTCATTTCCTTCTCGATCGTTTCTTCATCTCTGCCTTCCATTGACTTGAAACCTCTGGCATATTCCAGGAAACTGTTAAACATCTTTTCCTTGTCCTTCATATACATCGGGCTGCATATTGTGCATACCCCTAAAACCTCGCGTTCAATCGCCAGTCTCAATGCAAAGACACCGCCCAGGGAAATTCCGGCAACAAAAATATTGTCATAGCCCTTGTCTCTCAAGAAATCATATGCATCAAGTACCTGTGCCCACCACACATAAGGACTCGACTTGAGAATGTTTTCAGGCGGCTCAGCATGACCTTCATAATGCGGGGCATAGGAAGTAATCCCCTGCTTTTGAAGATAGCGTCCCAGCTGCCTGACATCCGATGAATTACCAGTGAATCCATGGAGTAAAAGCACCGCCTTTTCACCCGTTTCAAAGAAAAATGGTTTTGGTAATTGTACCTTCATAGTCTGCTCCCTGCTTTCGAGTGCTTTATCTTTATTGTACGTTATATGATCATTATATAAAATAAAACCCCCCTGGCATCAGGGGGTGATAACAATTAACCTAAATATGTCAGCAACAGCATAATCAAGAAAAACAGAAGCGCCAGAATAACAGTCGCTCTATGCAGCACCAAATCCATACCGCGAGTTTTTTGTTTACCGAATAATTGCTCTGCACCGCCACCGATCGCACCTGACAGACCGGCGCTTTTCCCTGACTGTAGCAATACCACTGCAATTAAAGATATACAAACTATAATCAATAGCACAATGAGCAGCGTTTGCATGTGGTAATCCCTCCAAAAATATTAACACTAAGAATATTATCAAAAACATAGAGTGAATGCAAACAGATGTGGTGTTTTTACACTTAATTTAAACTGCATTATTCCAGCGTTCCCGGTACATAACAAGCGACAGCAGCCAAACACACTGAAGGATCGCCGCCTGATCAGGCGGCGATCCTTCAGATCTTTATCTTTCTTCCAGATTATAGAATGACTCTATGCCCTCGAATTTTGCTGTTTCGAAGAGCTCATCTTCGATGCGGAGCAGCTGATTGTATTTAGCCACGCGGTCCGTGCGCGACGGTGCACCTGTCTTTATCTGACCGGCATTGATGGCCACCGCTATATCCGCAATGGTCGTGTCTTCTGTCTCTCCTGAACGGTGAGAGATGACGGCGGTATACCCAGCGCGTTTCGCCATTTCGATGGCTTCAAATGTTTCTGTCAGTGTACCGATCTGATTCACTTTGACCAGAATGGAGTTACCGACGCCCTGCTCAATAGCACGCGCAAGCTTTTTAGTATTCGTGACGAACAGGTCGTCGCCGACGAGCTGCACTTTGGCACCGAGCTGTTCGGTCAGGAGTTTTGTCCCTTCCCAATCGTTTTCATCCAGCCCGTCTTCAATCGAGATGATTGGATACTTTTCGATCATGTCGCTGTACCAGTTCACCATTTCCTGTGCTGTATAGGACTTGCCTTCGCCCTTAAGTTCATATCTGTCTGTGCCGGCATCGTAGAATTCACTTGAAGCGGCATCCATTGCGAGACGGACTTGTTCTCCTGGCTTGTAGCCCGCTTTTTCAACCGCTTCAATGATCGTGGACAGTGCCTCTTCATTTGAACCGAGGTTTGGCGCAAATCCGCCTTCATCGCCCACACCTGTATTATACCCTTTTTCGTTCAGCACTTTCTTAAGGTTATGGAAAATTTCCGCACCCATTCTGAGTCCTTCTTTGAATGAACCGGCCCCCACCGGCATGATCATGAATTCCTGTATGTCCACATTGTTGTCTGCGTGCTCTCCGCCATTGATGATGTTCATCATCGGCACCGGCAGCTGCACGGCGTTGAAGCCGCCAAGATACTTGTAGAGCGGTTGTCCGAGCAGATCCGCAGCCGCTTTAGCGACTGCCATTGATACACCAAGAATTGCATTGGCACCCAGGCTGCCTTTATTCTCAGTGCCATCCAGAGCAATCATCATCTTATCGATGGACACCTGTTCAAGCACACTGAAATCACCGTCTGCAAGTTCAGGTCCAATTGTTTCATTGACATTTTCCACTGCCTTTTCTACACCCTTGCCAAGATAGCGGAACCCATCGGCATCACGAAGTTCAACGGCTTCGTATTCCCCGGTAGAGGCGCCGGAAGGTACAAGTGCGCGTCCGAATGCGCCGCTTTCTGTTAATACTTCCACTTCGATTGTCGGATTGCCGCGGGAGTCAAGTACTTCACGTGCGTAAACATCTGTAATTAATGGCATATCAATCGCTCCTTTTTTGTTTGTTTTCTTTATCCGGAAGACCATTTGTTTTTACAATGAGTCGTTTATCAGTGTCTCTCCGGTCATCTCTGCAGGCTGGTCCACGCCCATCAACTCAAGAAGTGTCGGCGACAAGTCGGCAAGCCGGCCGCCGCTTCTCACTTCAACACCGGCTTTTGTCACGATGACAGGCACCGGATTCGTCGTATGGGCTGTCATCGGTTCTCCGTCAGCCATTGTCACTTCGTCAGAGTTCCCATGGTCCGCAGTAATGACTGCAGAACCGCCCTGGGCGATTATTTCATCGACAATCGGTCCCAGACATTCATCAACGGCTTCAATCGCTTTTACCGTCGGTTCAAGTTTACCGCTGTGTCCGACCATGTCCGGATTGGCAAAGTTCAGGATGATCAGATCCAGGTCTTTTTTCGACAGTTCTTCCAGACATCTGTCCTTCACTTCATATGCGCTCATCTCCGGCTGCAGATCGTAGGTTGCGACCTTAGGTGAATTGACAAGTGCTCTGCGTTCGCCCTCGAATTCCTCATGGCGGCCGCCGCTCATGAAATACGTGACATGCGGATATTTTTCAGTCTCCGCAATGCGCAGCTGTTTTTTTCCTGCCTTTTCAGTGACTTCACCGATGGTGTTGATGAGATCCTCTTTTTCAAATACCACATCCGCATGGACATTATCGCTGTACTTTGTAAAAGTGACGAATTTAAGGTCGTCATATTTTTTATCGATTTCAAAGCCCATGAATTCTTCATTCGTATAGACTTCAGAAAGCTGTGCCGCCCGGTCCGGACGGAAATTATAGAAAATGACTGCATCGTCGTCCTTCACGCCGTGATCATAATCGCCGGCCTGGTCATAGACGACGAACGGCCGGACAAATTCATCATAGATGCCCGCATCATAGCTTGCCTGTATACCTTCCTCCGCTGTCTGATAACGCGGGGCAGCACCGTTTGAAATCGCCTGGTAAGCCATTTCTTCGCGCTCCCATCTTTTATCGCGGTCCATTGCGTAATAGCGACCGCTGACGGTGGCAAACTCACCGATTCCAATTTCCTTAAACCGTTTTTCAGCTTCGCGGACGTATGCAAGCGCAGAATCCTGCGCAACGTCACGGCCGTCTAAAAATGCGTGAACGTAAACCTGTTTAAGCCCTCGTTCCTTTGCCAGTTCAAGAACGGCGAACATATGGGCATAGTGCGAATGTACACCGCCATCAGAAAGGAGTCCCATCACATGGAGGGCACTGTCGTTTTTAAGCGCATGCTCCATCGCACCATTAAGCACGGAATTTTTGAAAAAATCTCCGTCTTCGATGGATTTACTGATCCGTGTGAGGCTCTGATGCACAATACGTCCGGCCCCAATATTCAGATGGCCCACTTCAGAATTCCCCATCTGTCCTTCGGGCAGCCCCACGTCAAGGCCGCAAGCGCTGAGTTCATTGTGCGGATACTGGCTGTAGAAACGGTCAAAGTTCGGTTTATGCGCCGCTTTAACCGCATTCCCGTACGTTTCTGTCCTGTTGGCAAAACCATCCAGAATGATCAAGGCTGCCGGATTGGTCATTTTTTAGCACCTTCCAGCAGTTGAATAAAGTTTTCAGGATCCAGGGAAGCGCCGCCGGCCAAAGCGCCGTCGATATGTTCCTGTGCCATATATTCTTTGATATTTGCAGGTTTCACGGAACCTCCATACTGAATGCGGATGGCTTCGGCTGTGTCCGCGTCATAGAGCGTCCTGATCTGCTCGCGGATGATACCGCACATTTCATTCGCATCACTGCTTGTGGCAGATTTACCTGTACCGATGGCCCAGATCGGTTCGTATGCAATGACAGAGAGACGCACCTGTTCAGCGGACAGACCATCCAGCGCTTTTGACACCTGATCTTTCACACGGGATTCTGCCTGGCCGCCCTCGCGTTCTGCATCGGATTCACCGCAGCAGATAATCGGTACAAGCCCTTTGGCATGCAGCGCATGCACCTTTTTGTTGACAGAATCATCCGTCTCATTAAAGTGCTCCCGCCGTTCCGAATGACCGATGATGACATAATCCACACCGAGGGCTTCAAGCATTGCAGGCGACACCTCTCCGGTAAATGCGCCGCTGTCCTCAAAATGACTGTTTTCAGCGCCAATACCCAGCTCAAGATCCTTTGCCCCGGCAACCAGTGAAGGCAGATGGATGAACGGTGCACAGATTGCACTTTCCACTTCATCATTTTTAGGGAGCTGGCTTAACGCGTCGATAAACTGCTCACCTTCTGTGATCGTTTTATTCATCTTCCAGTTGCCTGCTATAAATGGTGTTCTCATAAACATCCTCCTAGATATCATTAATATTCCTCATACAGATCTCACTTGTCGTCTATGGCCGTCAAGCCGGGCAGCTCCCTGCCTTCCAGATATTCCAGGGAGGCCCCGCCGCCTGTTGAAATATGGGAGAAATCATCTGCATATCCCAGATCCATGGCTGCTGCTGCAGAATCCCCGCCGCCGATAATCGTCACTGCATCATCCAGCGCTGCGATTGACTGACACACACCAATCGTCCCTTGGGCAAATGCTTCCATTTCAAATACACCCATTGGGCCGTTCCAGATGACTGTTCCGGCACCTTGCAATTCTGCCTCAAATGCTTTGACTGTGCCCTGTCCAATATCCAGACCTTCCATATCTGCCGGAATTTCATCAACCGGCACTGTTTTATGGCTGGCATCTTCAGCAAACTCTTCTGCAGCGACAACATCTTTCGGGAGTACGATTTTATCACCCGCTTTATCGAGGAGGGATTTCGCAAGTTCCACCCTGTCTGCCTCCAGCAGGGATCCTCCAATTTCATATCCCAGTGATTTCAGGAAAGTATATGCCATACCGCCGCCGATAATGACTTTATCCGCCCGCGGCAGAAGGTTCTCAATCACGCCAATTTTATCGGAGACTTTCGCACCGCCTAAAATTGCCACAAACGGTCGTTTCGGTTCCTCGATGGCACCGCCGATGAAGTCGATTTCCTTTTGCATCAGAAACCCGGATACTGTTTCAATGTTAGAACCAATGCCGACATTTGAAGCATGCTTACGGTGTGCTGTCCCGAATGCATCGTTGACAAAGATGTCCCCTAAAGAGGCCCAGTATCTGCCGAGCTCTGCATCGTTTCCGCTTTCTTTTTTGTCTTCAATATCTTCAAAACGTGTGTTTTCAAATAAAAGAATTTCGCCATCCTCAAGTGCTGACACCGCTTGTTCGAGCGACCTCCCTCTTGTATGCGGGACGAAAACTACCTCTCTGCCCAGTTTGTCTGTCAGAGCGGCTGCCACCGGCTGGAGTGTTTTATCTTGCTTATCTTCTTCAGTCTTCACTTTGCCGAGGTGGGAGAATAAAATCACTCTGCCACCTTGTTCAAGCACATATTCGATGGTCGGCAGCGCCTGGACAATCCGGTTGTCATTCGTAATTTCCCCGTCTGTCATCGGTACGTTAAGATCAGCGCGGAGCAGCACTTTCTTGCCGCTGAGATCTGCATCTTCTACAGTTTTCTTCATTGCTGTGCCTCCTGTACAATTAATGGTCACTTCCATTATACCCATTATCCGAATCTAAATAAAATAAAAACGGGCGGTCTCCCGCCCGTCTGATAAGTTGTTACTGTTTAACCGCCATGTGCTCGAGCGTTCTGACCAGCTGGGAAGCATACGACATTTCATTATCATACCATGCGACCGCACGGACCATCTGTTTTCCGTCCACTTCCATGACATGCGTCTGGGTAGCGTCGAACAATGAACCTTCCTTGATGCCGATAACATCTGAAGAAACGATTTCATCGTCCGTATATCCAAATGACGGATTGACTGCTGCTTTCATGGCTGCGTTAACGTCTTCGGCTGTTACATTTTCATTGAGGACAACGGTCACTTCAGTCAATGAACCTGTCGCGACCGGTACGCGCTGGGCGCCGCCATTAAGTTTGCCGTCAAGTTCAGGGATGACCTTGCCGATTGCTTTGGCAGCACCGGTAGAGTTTGGAACCACGTTCATCGCTGCTGCGCGAGCACGTCGGTAATCTCCTTTTGGATGCGGTGCGTCCAGTGTGTTCTGATCTCCGGTATATGCATGGATGGTCGTCATCAGTCCGTGGTTGATGCCAAATTCGTTATTCAGCACATTCACTACCGGCGCCAGGCAGTTTGTCGTACAGGACGCGGCAGATACAATTTCCTCACTGCCGTCAATAAAATCTTCGTTGACACCGTAAACAATCGTCCTCATGTCATCTTTGCCGGGCGCTGACAGAAGTACCTTTTTGGCACCTGCGGTGATGTGTTTTCGAGCCCCTTCAGCATGGGTGAATAAACCGGTACACTCAAGCACAATATCGATATCAAGATCTGACCATGGTAATTCAGCCGGCTCTTTAATGTTGTAGGATTTCACTTCGCTGCCGTTGATTTTAAAACCGCCGTCGAACTGTTCCAGTTCACCTTCAAAACGGCCCTGGGTCGTATCATACTTGAAGAGATGCGCCAGGAAATCATCATCAGTCAAATCGTTTACCGCTACTAATTCAATATCGTCATAGTTTTGAATTTCTCTCGCTGCCAGTCTGCCAATACGTCCAAATCCATTAATTGCTACTTTTACCATTGTTTATGGCCTCCTTGATTATTTTCAGTGATTAATGATCGCTGTTCAGTAAATATTCTGCGATTGTTTCGTCGATGAAAAGCAGTGTATTCTCCGGTGCGATTTTCATGTATGCGCTGACCGCTTCTTTCTTGCTGCTGCCGCCTGCAACTGCAAAAATTGCCTTTTTACTTGCCAGGTCTTCAAGCTGTAACCCGATGGTTTTCACTTTCTTTAAAATATCGCCGTTACGGTCAAAGTAATAACCGAATGTTTCCCCGACTGCACCCTTCTCTCTCAACCGATCGATAACTTCCTGCTGTACGTCCCGGCGGTCCGCCATCTTCATCGCTTCGCCGATGCCGTGGATGACATAGTCTGATTGTTGATTAAGACGGGTCACTTCCTTGACAGCCGGTTCATTTTTCAGCGGTTCGAGCACCGTCTCCCCGACATTATCCGGGGCATGAAGCACCTTATGCCCACTGCCGGTTGCAGCTGCCAGACGGCTGACAATGGAGTTTGCCTGATAGTAAACTTCCTCGCCGAGGCCGCCGCGGGCGGGTACGAACAACAGATTATCATCTGTCGGAGACAGGAAATTGCTGACGCTGGCCATGGTCGAGCCCCCAGCTGCCGAGATAACCGCCCCGTCAAAAAACATTTTTTGAAGTTTCTCCGCCATCAGCTTGGACAGTTCATGCTGCAGTTCCTCACTGCTGTCTGCATCTCCGCGGATGATGAAAAAGTCCCGCAGTCCGTATTTTTCCCTCAAGCTGCGGGCAAGATCCGCCCGCCTGTCAAGTGTTGTAATATATGGGGAGAGTTCCTCCATTATCTCATTACCCGACTGGGAGACAGCTATGCCTCTTTTATCAATTAATATCAAACCTAAATGATGCAGTCTGTCGACTTCCTTACGCAAAATCCTTTCAGTCCAGCCCATCTTCCTGGCCAGTGTCCGCCTGCCAATGGGCTGATTCGCCTCTATGCGCTTTAATATCTCAAAGCGTTTCAGAAGCTCGTCTATGGCTTCCGGGGCGATGCGTCTTTGAATACTCAATAATCTCTGCCACACGGCATCAACACCTCCCGCCAACATGAGACTGAATATGTCCCACCAGGGACAAAAAATAACTGCACATTTAATATACCATATATATTAAATAATGCAATTATTTCATTTCAACGTCTTTATCTGGAATTACCCCTATAGTCTTTTAAATAATCATAAACCTGTGCAAAATCAATGATCCCTTCCTGGACAACTTTGTTGTCATGTTCGAGCACTGGCACCCTGATCATATATTTCTCCTGAAGTCCCTCCTCAGAATCAATATCAACCATAGTTAATCTCACATCACTGTACCTCAGTTCATTGATGGCGACCCTCACCTGTTCAAGACCTTCATTACATAATTGACAGTTATCCCTCGTATAGTAGACCATCTCAAGCATGATTATACCTCATTCCTTTTCACTTTTCCTCTAATCGTCTGGTAAACCTGATAAGCCATTTCTGCACTTATGATACCGAGGGCAATGGCGCCGGCCGTCAGCATCACTTCAAACGCATATACCTGGGCGAGTGTATACTCCTTCATAACGACATGGCGCATCGTATCATAAGCTGTACCGCCGGGCACCAGAGGTATGATGCCGCAAGTAATGAATATGATGATCGGCATCTTCATCCATCTTGAGAAAAAAATTGCCATCACTGTCAATCCGATAGCTCCTGTATAAGCGGCAAGGATCAGATCTGTACCGCCTTCTCTGAGGAAATAATAGAGAATCCAGCCCGCAGCCCCGGTCAGTCCGCAATTCACCAGTGCACGCCGCGGTGCATTGAAGAGGATGCCGAAACCCGCTGAGGCTAAGAAACTGAATATCAGCTGAAATACAATTATCATCCCCATCTCCTCCTACAACAGCATGTAAACAAGAGCGACACCGGCACCGATCGCAATGGCAGTCAGTGCCGCTTCCGCCCCTTTGATCACACCTGCCAGCAGATGGCCGCGAATCATTTCCCGTATGGCATTCGTAATGAGCACTCCCGGGACCAGCGGCATGACGCTTGAGATGACGATTGTATCCAGCATCTGTCCGGGGCCGTATTCTGCATAGAGAATCGCAGCCATTGCAATGAACACTGCGGCAAAAAATTCAGTGAAGAACTTGATCTTCGTATACCGCTGGATGCCCTCCATGATGAACACACCGCCGGCACCAGCGATGACAGCTGCCGGAATATCGACGGTCACGCCTTCAAACAGCATGAGAAAACTGACGCCGATAATCGCACCGGACAGAACGACCATCCAGAAAGGAAATATCCGCGTATCGTGGATGGTTCCCAGCTGGTCGATTGCCTGCCTGAGCGGCAGTCCGCCTGCAATCCTGCGGGACAGATTATTGATGCTGTCTATCTTTTCAAGATTGTTCGCTCTTTCATCAATACGCACTGTCTGTGTCAGTGCGTAATCATTCATAGAAAAAATAATGACCGTGGGAGTAACGAAAACCTGAGTATTATCGATACCGTAATTGTCTGCGATACGTGCCATCGTATCTTCAATACGGTAAGTCTCGGCCCCATTTTCGAGCAGTATTTTACCGCAGTTTAAAGCAATATAAAATACGTCTCGGACAAAGCCATCACTCAGCACTCTGTCAGGAGCGTCAATAGCCTCAAGTTCGCCACTCACACGGCCCACCTCGATTCGGAACACCCCCGGAGAGGATCGAACTCCCATCTCAAGAACCGGAATCTTACGTGTTGTCCATTACACCACGGGGGTAAGTTATTATTATAGTTTGAAAACATATTCAGTATACCAATAATTAATAATGATGAAAAGAGTTAAAATTACTCATTTTATGTGAGCATCTTCTTTTGACCTTATTTGACTAATGTGGTATAACTTAATTAGTGCAATATAGAACAGTACATTATCAGGAGGCAGTAATATGAATTTAATTCCTACAGTAATCGAACAGACCAACCGAGGAGAACGTGCATATGATATATTCTCCAGGCTGTTAAAAGACAGAATCATCATGATTGGCACGCCGATCGATGATAACGTGGCCAATTCAGTGGTCAGCCAGCTGCTTTTCCTGCAGGCGCAGGATTCCGAGAAAGATATTTTCCTTTATATTAACTCTCCGGGCGGCAGCGTGACTTCAGGTATGGCAATCTACGACACCATCCAGCATATCAAACCGGATGTTCAGACCATTTCCCTTGGTATTGCAGCTTCCATGGGGTCATTCCTGCTGGCAGCCGGTGCAAAAGGCAAACGCTTCGCGCTGCCGAATGCTGAAGTGATGATCCACCAGCCGCTCGGCGGAGCCCAGGGTCAGGCCACGGAAATTGAGATCGCTGCAAAACACATCATCAGAACGCGCGAAAAACTCAATGCCATCCTGGCAGAACGTACCGGTCAGCCGATTGAAAAGATCCAGAAGGACACTGACCGTGATTTCTTCATGACTGCAGACGAAGCTAAAGAGTACGGCCTGGTCGACGAAGTGATGGAACCGGAAGCACTGGATAACAAATAATTCATTTCTATTTATGAGACAGCCATTAAATGATGATGCGCTGTCTCTTTTTTATTTAATTTTTTAATAAAAATTGGATTAATCAGCTGCTGATAGGGATATAATTAGTATACAAGGAGGCATATAATATGAACGTGCTTATAACAGGCGGGACAGGATTCGTCGGTGCCAGACTTACAGATACATTAGTGGAAGAACAGGATCATGTGTATATTTTGAGCCGGGGCAGTCACTATTCAGAACATCCGTACATTCACTATATACAATACGACCCCGATCATCCGGAAAATGAAGGCTGGATGGAAAATATGCCAAAGAAAATTGACATCATCTATAACCTCGCCGGTGCTTCGCTGCAGAAAATATGGACAGAGTCACACAAAGCGGAAATACTGCATTCAAGAATCAATGTGACACGGATGCTCAAAAGATGGGCGGAGCAGAGTGAAATCAAGCCCGGCGTACTGGTCAATGCCAGCGCTGTCGGTTACTATCCAACCAGTGAGAGCACATACTTTGATGAAAGTCATACATTTGCGCCGCATAATTTCCTCTCCTATGTGACCGCTTCGTGGGAAAACGAAGCAAGAAAATTCGAAACACTTGGCGTCAGGGTAGTGACTGCAAGATTCGGTCTGGTTCTGGATAAGGAAAACGGCGTATTGCCCTTAATATCGCTGCCCTATAAATTCGGCGCAGGCGGCAAAATCGGCAGCGGCGAGCAATGGTACAGCTGGATTCATATTGATGATCTGCTGAATACCCTTTTATTCACAGCTGCTCACGATGAAATTTCCGGACCCGTGAATTTGACAGCGCCGACACCAAACAGACAGAAACAATTTTCAGCTTATCTCAGCGCGGTCCTCGGCAAACCCAATTTCTTCACAACTCCGGCATTCCTGTTCAGCAGTGTGATCGGAGAACAGTCCATCATGATAGTGAAGGGACAGTACGTATTTCCAGAAGTGCTGATGGAAAACGATTTCAAGTTTATCTTCCCGACGCTTGACATTGCACTGGAAGATTTGTTTGATAAAGAAACAGATTAGCTGGCGTCATGAATATCTAAAGCGGAGGTGCCCTTAATGTCGGCGCCTCCGCTTTTTGGGCTGAGCTGGCAGTGCCGCGATATTACCGGACATTGTGAGACAGTTAATAGCCGGCATTAGTAAAGTTATTCTTAAAGCTGAAAATATATCCGCTTATTTGAAAATAATCACAACCCGATTAGGTTTGGCCACTGATTTCACTTATATTGTCGATCCATTTAGTGATGTAACCATCTATAACCTCTTCTTTATCAATATTATCATGAAGTGAAGGAGATATAATTAACAAGTAGACTATAATATAATAGATTGGCTGAAGTAATTGAACTATTAAAAATTCAGAAATTAACTCATCTTTTTGTCCGTAACCTTCCCATTCGTCTATATAAGCGCTTAACACCTCTTCACTTAATGTGGGGGAAAAGAATGTCTCCACTTCCTCTGTCAGATGGACAATACTTAGAAATGGATGGGTGAGCGAGCTATCAGACCAGTCATAAATTAATGGCTCACCGCCCTCCACTATTACATTACCACCAAATAAGTCACCATGATCCACAGATAGCAACGTTTTAAATTTCAGTGTTTGTACTAATGACAGAACATCAGGTATACTCTTGAATAAATTTTGATAGGAAGTATTTGATATGTAATTTTCTAATGCACTTATCGTTTTATGCAGCCGTTCTTCATTAATTATTGTGTGCACAGGTCTTATCGGTATAGTTCTATTTATCTTCAGTTCACCTTGAATGTATTTTTTCTGTAGCTCAGCAATTCTCCTAACAGTCATTTTCCATTGTTGAATGTCCTCTGAATATCCAAGAAGTTCTCCGTTAATTTCTCTCATCATATATGTTTTTCTTTTTTCGTCGATTGAAATAACTTCAGGTGCATACTTTGTCATACTTTGATGAACAAACGGTTCGTGACCAAAAATTGGCGGTACCGTTTTAACATAATAGTTATTGTTAAAACCATGAATCTTTAATAATAACCCCTTTTCCCAAGTTCTTACCTGTTCCACCAAGCAGAATCTGCCCAACAATTTGCTTTCTACCCATTCTTCAGTCTTCTCTCTAAAACCATACTGGAACCATGGCATTTGATAATCACTTCCCTCTTTCCATTGCTGAAGAATCCATTTTTCTTTTACCGAAATAGCGTTAAAAATATTAGCACTGGAGGGGGCTGCCCAATCGGAATATTTATAAGCAGGCAAATGATCAGTATCCAGGACTTCCACTTCATATATCAGCCTCGAATCTTCTTTTTTCCAGCATTTTAGTACATTTGTAAACAGATTATACTGTTTGTTGAAATATTCATTTATTTTTTTGATATCTGCAATATGAAAGGGTAAAGCGTAAAAATGAGGAAAATTCCATTCTTCACCACTGACATCAAACAACATTAAATTTTCTTTCTTTGCGTATACTATAAATTGATAAAGCATTTAAACTTACCTTTCGGTCGATCCATTTTTGAACACCCTTATGCATCTGCCTTTTTTTCTATCATTAATATGCAGGGGACTTATTATAAAAAATTATCTGAACATCTTATACCCTTCTGAATTAAAGCTAATATATATCCCAAAAATTTTTCTCTTTTTTATCAGTCTTTACCTTAGATCACGTCTCGTTCATTCTATGGGCGTTGAGATATTTTATGGACCGCAGGGCACCATGCATAAACCAGCAATCCGCATATAAAAACTGCAGACATACCGCTTTCACGATTTTGTCTGCAGTTTCCGCATCTTCACATACTGAATGTCATTTTAAAACGAGTTCTTCCCCGCTTTTCAGCTTCTCTGCGATTTTATCCAGTTTTCTCAAACGGTGATTGATACCTGACTTTGAAACAGCACCTGTTGACATCATCTCACCCAGCTCTTTTAAAGAAACCTCCTGATGTTCCACCCTCAGTTTTGCGATTTCGCTCAGTCGCTCGGGCAGTTCATCCAGACCGATTTCTTCATCAATGAACTGGATATTTTCCACCTGTCTCATGGCGGCGCCGATGGTCTTATTCAGATTGGCAGTCTCACAGTTGACGAGCCGGTTCACCGAGTTCCGCATATCCCGTACGATTCTGACATCCTCGAATTTAAGCAGTGCCTGATATCCGCCGATCAGACTCAAAAATTCTGCGATTTTCTCCGCTTCTTTCAAATAAGCGATGAAGCCGCGTTTTCGTTCTATCACTTTTGCATTCAGTTCGTAGCCATTCATCAGCTCTGTCAGATTCCTGACATGTGCTTCTTGTAAGGAATGGATTTCCAGATGATAGGCGGAAGTCTCGGGATTATTCACTGAACCGCCTGCCAGGAAAGCTCCGCGCAGATAACTGCGGATACAGCACTCTTTCTCTTTTACCTTATCATTGATCCTGTCAGACAGCTCCCCGTCTTCCAAAATCTCAAGATCCTCAAGTACGAGTCTGCTGTCATCCTTAATACGACAAATATACACATTATTTTTCTTAAGTTTCATCTTCCTGCGCACCAGCAGTTCGATCTCAACCCCGTACACCTTTTTTATCAGCGTAAAAATCCTTCTGGCAATCGCGGCATTTTCAGTCTGTATGTTTAAAATCCACCCGCCATTGAAATGGCTGAGCGCACCGTTCATTTTAATGAGTGCGGAGAGTTCGCTTTTCATGCAGCACGTATCCACTTCGATCCTGGTCAGTTCGTTCTTCATATCGGAAGCAAATGACATGCAATCACGCCCTTATCATTATGTTATTTCTTATACTGCAATGTGCTGATTTCCCTGAGTGCAATGTCATAGATCTTTTCAGCCAGCACTTTATTATTATGTCTCACCGCACCCTGATCATCGATTGAAACCAGCCGGTGATCCGTGGCAATTTCCACACCCATTTCCCTGATGCGCTGTTTATCACTGCTGACTATCGACATGTGGTTCCGGCTGTAGTATTCAGAGATCTGACCCTGAATATCCTGTTCATTAAGAATAATAAAATCCATGATGCTCCTGCCTGTTTTCTGACCCAGGTGAAAATCGATCGCTTCCAGATGATCTGCCGCGGTATACCCCAGTGTCTCTCCAACCTGGGTCATGATGTTGGAGACATATACTTTAATCCCTTGTGAACCAAGTATGGCATCTTTGATACCGCCGGGCAGAAGGTTGGGAATCACACTCGTATAGAGGCTTCCCGGTCCGAATACAATCACATCCGAATCCTCTATCGCCTGGACGGCTTCAGCCGTGGCCACCGTATCATTCGGAAGCAGATACACTTCTTCTATCTTCTGTTTCACTTCGGGAATATAGCTCTCCCCGACGATGATTGAATTGTCATCCATCCGTGCCGCCAGTTTCGGGCTGAAGTTTGTGGAGGGAATGACAGTTCCCTTGACGTTTAAAATTTTGCTGAGCTCTTTGACCGCCATCGCAAAATCCCCTGTCATATCATACATTGCCGCGAGCATCAGGTTGCCGAGCGCATGACCGCCAAACCTGTCCTTCTTAAATCTGTATACGAAAAGATTCTCCAGTTTCGATTCAACATCACTGAGTGAACTCATCACATTTCTGATATCACCGGGTGCCGGCATGTCAATCTGATCACGAACCAACCCTGTTGAACCACCGTCATCGGCGACAGATACGATTGCTGAAATATCCACCGGGTAACGCCTCAGCCCCCTTGCCAAAACACTGAGACCCGTACCGCCGCCGACGAGTGTAACCTTAATTTTCTTCATTAACACGGCTCTCGATTTCTGCATCCCGATGCATTGCTTTCATTTTGAAGTCAAGGCTGTCAGACAGGTCTGCGGCAAGTTTTTCGGCAAGTGTGACAGAACGGTGCTGTCCCCCGGTGCAGCCGATGGCAATGACCAGCTGGGATTTCCCTTCCTTCATGAACTGCGGAATGGTGTATTTTAATAAATCAAGTAACTTTTCATAAAAGGTGCGGGTTTCCTGCCATTTCATGACATAGTCAAAAACCGGCTGATCCATCCCGTTCATTGGTCTTAGATTATCAACGTAATGCGGGTTTGGGAGAAAGCGGACATCGAATACAAGGTCGGCATCAATCGGCAGACCGTGCTTGAAGCCAAAGCTCATGATGTTCACGTTGAAAGGCCGCTCATTGGCTCCGGAACTCTTTTCTAACAGGTGTTTCCTAAGCGATTTTTCAGTTGTGTTCGTAGTGTCCACAATATCATTTGCACGTCCCTTGAGTTCAGACAGGAGTTCCCGCTCTGTCCTTATCGCATCAAGCAGATTCATCTCGTTATCAATCGGATGTACACGGCGTGTTTCCTTGTAGCGGCTGACCAATACTTCATCAGAAGCATCGAGGAAGATGATTTCAAGCACAATATCATTGTTCTCCCTCAAAATTTCCACCTCTTTGACAAGATCTTCAAATAATTCCTTGCCTCTCAGGTCGATGCCAAGCGCTACACGTCCCATCTGCCCGTCTGTTGTGCGCATCAGTTCCACAACTTTCGGCAGCAGAATCGGCGGCAGGTTATCGATGCAGAAATAGCCCATGTCCTCAAGTGCCTGAATCGCTACGGACTTACCTGCACCACTCATACCGGTTAAAATTTTAAGCTCTTTCAAATACCCCGCCTCCTCCTGTCATTCTAATGACTACTTTACATTATAATTGACGTTTCAAAAAGTTTGCCAATAAAAAATAATACTGTTTGGATCAGTTCATTCCATTCTCATTGCCTGTTTCAGCGATACTGTCCGGCACCCCGAACGCAAAACCCTGAAAAACCGGTGCTCTTCCCAAAGAACACCGGTTCACATTTGACAGCATCAATATCTATTTTACTTCCTGCATATCTGCAAGCTTTTCAATATAACTTTCTGCATTTTGTGCGGCAATACTGCCGTCACCCGTTGCTGTGACAATCTGGCGCAGTGTTTTCACGCGGACATCGCCTGCTGCAAATATTCCCGGAATGGATGTTTCCATCTCTTCATTGGCATCGACATAGCCCTCTTCATTAAGAATGCCTAAATCTTCAAACGGGTCGGTGAGCGGCTTCATGCCGACATATACGAATACACCATCTGCTTTGAAATCATAGATTGAACCATCTTTCTTATTCATCAGAGTGACACTTTCCACGCGGTTTTCACCATTGATCGATTGAATTTGTGTATCCCAGATGAAATCAATTTTATCATTTTTGAATGCCCGGTCCTGAATGATTTTCTGAGCGCGCAGATCATCTCTCCGGTGGACGATTGTAACTTTATCTGCAAACTTAGTCAGGAAGACACCTTCTTCAACTGCGGAGTCTCCGCCGCCGATAACAACAAGTTCCTTTTCCTTGAAGAAAGCACCGTCACAAACGGCACAGTAGCTGACACCGCGTCCGCCCAGTGCATCTTCCCCGTCTACACCGACTTTTTTGTACTCTGCGCCTGTAGCGATGATGACAGTTTTCGTCCGGATATCTTCTGAGCTTGTTTTAAGAACTTTAATATCCCCTTCAACTGTTACAGATTTGATATCACCATATTTATATTCAGCGCCAAACTTCTGTGAATGCTCGAACATTTTTGTGGACAGGTCCGGTCCTGTAATGAAATCGAATGCCGGGAAGTTTTCCACTTCTTCGGTGTTCGCGACCTGGCCGCCGGGCATGCCGCGTTCAAGCATCACTGTTTTTAAGTTCGCACGGGATGCATATAGTGCTGCTGTCATGCCTGCCGGTCCCGCTCCGACAATGACTACATCATAAACATTTTCTTCAGTCATTATAAATAACTCCTTTTTTACTCTCTCATTTATAATATTATAAATGGAATATTACAATCTTTCATCAAATATGCTTGATCCTGTCGATTGCCTTGTTCAAACGATAAGTACTCGTTTTAAAATCTTCAACCAGTGATTTTTTCGTCATACGCCTGTTTCTCTGGTGAAAATGCATCGTTGCTGCTGCCAGTGCGGTCACATCTTCAACGTCCTCTTTCGCCTCGTAGAGATCGTGGAATGTTTCAATCCATGCCAGCTGATCTTCTTCTGCAATGTACCCCGCCTTTTTCATCGCTTCGAGCCCCTGATGCATGCGCCCGAGCCGCACGAGTTTCAATCCTTGGAATAAAAATGAAATGTACAGCTTCTCATAGTCATCCAGAGATTCAATCGTGTCCCACACCGCATGCCCGAGTATCGCATCGCGGGGAAACACATTATATATTCTGTATATGCCGAGAAGGCGCCTGTAGGCATCATCATCTGTTAAATACTCAAGTTCAAGATCTGTAATTTTCTGTGCTGCTTCATCCTTTTTCCATGGACTGTATGCTTCGCTGACTCTGTGAAATGTCTGCATTTTGTTCCA
>NZ_ARQJ01000030.1 GCF_000385175.1 Salinicoccus albus DSM 19776
ATCGACGAGGCCGAGAAAAGGGCGAGTCTCGGGCTTGAGAAATCGACGAGGCCGAGAAAAGGGCAAGTCTCGGGATTGAGAAACCGACGAGGCCGAGAAAAGGGCAAGTCTCGGGCTTGAGAAATCGACGAGACCGGGAAAAGGAGAAACCCCAGGCTTGAGAAACCGATGAAACTTTCATATGACGAAAAGAAACACTTCCAATATTTTTGAGCATATCACTCAAAGCTGGAAGTGTTTCTTTGTGGAGACTAAAGTCCTGTCCATTTTTGTGAGCCTATTGTTTTTGGCTGTCTTTTCTTGGTAACGGGTAGAATCCCTTATTGAGCTGCTGCCATAGCGGGTCAGGAAGTTCGTGTTTATCCGTCCTGTCTGGATCGAATGTGTTGATGATTTCATCTGTTTTTCCGTCTTTGATCTTATTGATGAAATTATGGTCCAGCAGCAGCGCCCGCCCCAGCGCCAGCAGTTCGATATTTCCGGATTCGATTCCTTCGAGTGCCTCGTCGGGGGTGAATATCGAGCCGATGCCGACAAGCGGCATACGGCCGTCAATCCATTTGTGCAGCAATTCGATGCGTTCAATGCCCTGATATTTTCCGATACGTGTCTCAGAGTGCAGTTGTCCTAAAGAGGCGTGTAAATAATCGAGCGGATGCTCGGTTAATTTACCGAGAAATTCTTCAGTGATTTCCATGTTAATTCCTGGGTTCTGCGGCTCATCGGGTGAAAAACGATAACCGATGATAAAATTCTCATCAGCATAATGTGCAGCTGTCCGAACCACTTCATCAACGATTTCCATTGCGAAAAGATAGCGGTCTTCGCCCCATTGATCCGTTCGCTGGTTGAAATGCGGGGAGACGAACTGGTGGATAATATAATGGTTGGCGCCATGAATTTCAACGCCGTCAAATCCTGCTTCAATCGCCCGTCGCGTTGCTTCGCCGAAGGCTTTGATCGTTTCCTGGATTTCATCTTCGGAAATTTCGCGTGCATTATGTGCTTCTGTTTCATCGAAACTTTGAATGGTCATCGGGCTTGGTCCCGCAGAATCTCCATTGGGTGTCAGCCGCGGCAACGCCTGGACACCGCCATGATGAATCTGGAGTATGGCCTTCGCACCGTTTTTCTTAAGGGCATGAGCCACTCTTCTCTGACTTTCAATATCTGACTCATGGGCGATGGACGGCTGTCCGGGAAAAGATTTACCCAAGTCTGTGACATTCGTTGCTGCGGATAACGCCAGTCCGGCATCTTGCGCGCGCTTTTCCAAATATTCAACTTCTGCATCTGAAGCTGTGCCGTCATCGTTAGAAGTCACATGCGTCAAAGGGGCCAGTACAAATCTATTTCTTAATTCAGCGCCGTTCGGCAGTGGAACGGTTTCAAACAATGGTTCGTATTCCTTATCCATGATAAAGGTCCTCCTTGGCTTGTCTGATTGATTCAGCAATACATACTATAACAGTCGAATTTCCCAGTTTTCAATTTTATGGCTTGTACCATACGTGAATAATATGACAGACAAAATGAAATTGCCGGGCTGCTCTTCACATTCAGCCCGGCAATTTCGGAGACTCAGTCTATTTTTTGTTATCAGAACAATCGATACAGATTATCACTGGCCTTCGCCCCGGCAATGTCTTTTTCAGTCAGGTCTTTCTTGGAAAATGTCGTCCAGGACACAGTAACCGTTGTATGATCAATCTTAATCCCCGGGTGATGCTGGACACTTTCAGCGTAGACACCGACTTTTTCTACGAAATTAATGCCGTCCAGATACCTATCAAATTTAAATTTCTTGCTGATTGTTTCACCTTCCTGTGTCCAATCTTCCAATTTTCCCAGCTGTTCTTGTATATCTGCCATTATGAAACCTCCTTACAGTTTTATATATATTTATTCTACCCTGTATTGACAGATGCAAATCAGTGTCACGGTATTCAATCGTTGTTATTATTAAAGGGAACAGATATTCAGAGTCAGGAGATTATAAATGGAAACAGAAGTGCTTATAGAAAATGAATGGTATGAGATACCTGCTGTGCTCAATTGAACAGAAAAAGCTATGAAAACAGTGATGAATTGCTTCCCTTGATTGCTTATATGGAGAAAAGAATACTGGAAGGTATGTCCCATCGATAAAATCCCCCTCAAAAGCCGATCCGCTCTTGAGGGGGGATTGATTTCAATCGTTTCTATTTGGTTTCCTGACTGATCTCATTAACAGCGAGAATGGCTGTGGCTACACCTTCCGGTGTGATCTTGTCATCCAGATTGGAGAAGGTGTCGCCGGGATCTGTGGCCAGTTCGCCGACTTTCACCAGATCCTCATAACTCGTATCTTCCAGATGCATATCTTTTAGAGTGGTCGGCATGCCAATTTTTTGGTAGAAATCAATATATTTGTGCATGGTGTCGTCTGCGGAGTTTTCGAGTACCAGCTGCACGAGTGTGCCGTAAGCCACTTTTTCACCGTGTGAAAGGTGATGGATATCTCCGGACAGGGAGGTGAAACCATTGTGGATGGCATGGGCAGCGGCCAGGCCGCCGTTCTCGAAACCAAGCCCGGATAACAGGGTGTTCGCTTCTATCACAGAATCGACCTGAGGGGTAACGAATCCTTTGGCTGCTGCTTTATACGCTGCCTCCCCATGGTTGAACAGTGTTTCCTCACATTTTTCAGCGATTGCGACCGATGCCAGCGTTGGCTGGCCGTCCACCATATTTTCACCTTTTCTTTTGAGTGTGGCTCTGGCTTCAACGAGTGTGGCCATGGCATCACTCATGCCGGCAGCGAAAAGTTTAAGGGGTGCGTTAACGACGATGCCGGAATCGATAAGAATCAGGTCCGGGTTTCTGTTGTAAAACCTGTATCCGGTAAATTCACCTTCATCAGAATAGATGACTGACAGCGAACTGGTCGGCGCATCCGTAGATGCTGTAGTCGGTACGATGATGGCCCTTGTCTTCAGGTTATCCGCGATGGCTTTGGCAGTATCCAGTGTCTTACCGCCGCCGACACCGATGATGATATCAACATCGTTATCCTGACCTGATGTGGTTAATCTGTCAATTTCATTTTCAGAAGCTTCGCCGTTGAATTCTTCATATACGAAATCTATGTCCGTATTTTCGAAGCTGTCCGTGACCGTTTCCCCAGTGATTGACCATACCATTTCATCGGAGATGACCAGAGGATTATGCGCCAGTTTTTCTGTTTCTTCACCCAGGCGCTTAAGCGTTCCTGTCCCTTGGATGTATCTGCCAGGTGACTGGAAAACATATTGTGCCAATATAAAAACCTCCAACGTTAAATTTCTTTCATCCATTGTCTATCCGAATTTCTGCTTTTCAAACATTACATATTGCCTGTATTCCATAAAAGGTGCGCCTCGAAGCGGGCTGAAAATGGTATGATATGAATAACGCAGACACCTTACGCTGCTGTCGATATATTTTAAACTTTAAGGCGGAGGGATACATATGAAAATAAACTATCGATTTGCCACGGTAATTTTAGCCAGCACAGTTTTTCTCGGTGCATGCAGCAATCCGCTTGATACACTGGCTGACGATATCAATAATTTCTTTACTGATGATGCGTCTTCGTCTGAAGAACAATCGATGGAAGAAACGGAAGCGGATACAGCGGAAGAGGCAGGTACGTCGGAATCATCTGCCACTGAAACAGGCGGTGATGAAGCAGAACCTGTAGATTACAGCCCGCTGATGGGCGAGGGTGAGGAAACGACGCTGAGTGAAGGAACGCATGAAGCGGGGCAGGATATCCCGACGGGCCGGTACGAACTTACAGCTGAAAACGGCTCTGGTAACGTAGCCATCTATGATGGAGAAGAACGTCTGCTCTTCAACGATGTGCTGAACGGAGACCCGGAGATGTCTGATTATGGCAGTGACAGGGCAGTGACTTTCCTGGATGAGGGATACAGCATTGAGATATCAAGCTTGGAAAACGTCCAGTTTACTCCGTATGAAACAACAGAAGTGACTGAACTGTTTCCCGGTCAGTGGATCGCGGGCGAAGACTTCCCCGCCGGAGTGTATGATGTGAGTCTGGAGGAGACCGAAGCATTCGGCAGTCTGGAAGTCTATGCCCACCCGGAGTATCCGAAAACCCGCCACACACTCGGCAGTGAATCATATGGCGGCATGACATCGTTCGCCACATCGTTTGAAGAAGGGGACATCGTCGAGCTGACCCGGATTCCAACCGTCACGCTGACGGAAAGATAGGGTTGTCGTCTAGCGGGTGCTGTTATTTACTGAGAAACGCATGCAGCTGTTCGAACTGTGCCTGTGCATCATGCCAGCCCAGCTCGTAAAGGTCTTCCAGCCGTTTTTTGCTGCGTTCGGCACGGCCGATCTGCAGCGTTTTGCTGGGTGCCATTATGAATGTGTTGCCCTGTTTCTCCTGGTTATATAGATATTCCAGCGTTTGATTGTAATGCCTGTAACGGACGGTTAATTTTTTGTTGATCATCGGATGTTGTTTGTACTTGATGATTTTGGAAATTCGACCGGGCTTTTTAAAATAGCCTCTCGGTTTTGTCAGGATGACCACATTCTTTTCCATCCCGTCATTCTGCGCCTTTTTGATGGGGATTGGATCTGAAATGCCGCCGTCCATCAATCTGTGGTTTTCGTATTCGACGCTGGAGGCGACAAAGGGCAGGGAACTGGATGCCCGCAGCAGTTCAGCGATGCTGTCCTGATTATCGCTCTTCTCATAGTAACGCGG
The DNA here is from genome assembly GCF_000385175.1 of Salinicoccus albus DSM 19776. Classification (GTDB taxonomy): domain Bacteria; phylum Bacillota; class Bacilli; order Staphylococcales; family Salinicoccaceae; genus Salinicoccus; species Salinicoccus albus. The sequence goes on from NZ_ARQJ01000030.1 coordinate 4,766, forward strand.
TTCCCCGGTATCACAGTCCGTGGCAGTGATCAGGAATTGCTCCGGGCTGTTGATCAGTGTATCCAGGTCAAATGGCACGAGTCTGTTCGGGATTTCATCGAATATGAAGTCCATACCGAACAGCTCACGTTTCTTTATATAATTCGACAGCGAGAGATAGCGTTTATCTTCAACAAAATCCAGATTCACTTTTCGGTTTCTGCCCGGCTGCCTGGAAAGATACGACGCACCCATGCAGGCCCCCGCAGAGACGCCGATGACATATGGGAAATATAAATCCTGGCTCATGAAATACTCCAGCACTCCAGCCGTATATAATCCGCGCATGCCGCCGCCTTCCAGTACCAATCCTGTGTCTGTCATTTTCTGCACCTTCAATTCCGTTTAAGTTTGAACTGTTCAATTAATTCACCATTTTAACAGAAGCATATGAAATGTTTAAGCGTTACAATTGGTGATGCAACGCGAGTGCAGTGTATTTCGTATAATAAATAGTGCAATCAGGCGGATAAGGAGTGAACTGCAATGGATCACCAGCAAACAGGCGGCGTCATTATTTTGTTTGGCGCGACGGGAGATCTCGCTAATAGAGAATTATTTCCTGCATTGCATCAAATCTATCGAAGGGAGTTATTATCCGAAAATTTTGCAATCATTGGTGCGGGAACCACTCAGCTTTCTGACAAACAATTTAGAGATCAGGTTCAGAGATCAGTGAAAGATGGATATCATTTTTCGGACTTTGAACCGGAATTTTTAAACCACTGTTTCTATCAGCAGATGGATAATACGAAAAGGGGTGACTATGATCAACTGCTTGGGAAGATAAATGAGGTGAAAGATGCGATAGCGGTCGATTCTAATTATGTTTATTACTATTCAATCTCACCAAGTCTATTCGGCGTCACGACATCCAACCTGGAAACCGCCGGAGTGACTGGTTTGGCAGGGAACCATCGTGTCTTAGTTGAAAAACCATTTGGTAATGATTCTAAATCCGCCACTGATTATTACCAATTACTGACCGATGTTTTCAATGAAGAAGTTTATTTTATCGATCATTTTAATGCGATGGAATATGTGCAGAATATTTTAACCGCAAGATACACGAACCCAGTCATCGAGAAAATGATTCATAAAGACCATGTTGAAAACATACAAATTTCTTTGCCTGAACATTTATCAGTGGGGGACCGCGGCGCTTTCTATGACGAAAATGGCGCCTTGCTGGATATGTTCCAAAACCACCTATTACAAATGTTAACCATGATCGCTATGGAGCTGCCTGAAACATTAGATGCTGAAAGTATTCATTATAAAAAATTTGAAGTGCTTGAGAGTATTCCAGCGTTCACCGGAGACAAAGCGCTTGAAAATATTGTTCGCGGTCAATACATCGAGGATCCTGAAGGACAGTTTGCAAATTACCGGGACGAGCCGGGGGTCAGGAAAAATAGTTTGACGGAGACTTACGTGGCTTTGGAATTATCAGTCAATCTGCCTCATTTAAGCGGTGTGCCGATTTATATGCGCACAGGGAAAGCGTTGATTGAGAATCACTATGCCGTGGATGTTGTGTTCAAAGGCGGCAATCGCTTAACGTTTTATATTGAACCGGGAGCGGGTATGCAATTTGTGTTGAATCAAAAGAATACTGAAAAGGACGCCGCAAGTATCGAAACAGCACTGGGACCAGACATGGAAAGCATGGATAGGACATACACCTCCGAACCTTATGAGAATGTGTTTTATGGCGGGTTAAGCGGAGATAAAACACACTTTGTCACCTTTGATCAGATCAGAGAAGAGTGGCGGATTACAGACAGTATCGTCAGCGCATGGGAGAAATCATCAGATTCATATCTCTCAAATTATACAGCGAACACATTCGGACCCGGTGAAGCGGATGACTTACTTGAGAAAAATGGCCATCAATGGATCAAGCGGCCGACTTAGTCACACAAGTAAAAATAACTCAGCTGGATAACCAGCTGAGGTGTCTGTATCAAGCATGAGAATTCAAACTTTCTCTGTTCGATGACACATTTATCTATAGTATAATGGAATCAACTTCCAATAATGCAAAATAGTACTCATTTGCGGATTTTGTGTAGAGCAGAATCATTATAATATTTGTAAGAGGTGGACGTATGGAAGGTTTAGAAGTTAAAAATCTCCCTTTTAATAAAAAGAATATCGATCAGATCAAAGGGATGGATTATAATAACTTTCCAATAGTATATATATTACATAATGCAGGAAAAAGAAATGCGTATATCGGCCAGTCGGTTCAGATGAAAAACAGGATGAAATCTCACTTGAAGGACCCTGCAAAGACAGGGTTGGACAGGATGCTCATTATCGGGCATGAAATGTTCAACCAATCGGCTACATATAATATTGAGACAAATCTCATCAATTATTTCATCGCAGATAATAAATATAAACTTAAGAATATCAGTCAGACTACTCAATCGATGTCCCATAATTATTACAATAAATATAGATATGATAATGAAATTTTTCATGAATTATGGGAAAAATTGAGAGCTGATGATTTGGCGGACAGCTCCATTGAACACTTGCAGAATAAAGATGTGTTCAAGTTATCTCCTTATAAAGAACTTTCAGAATCCCAAATAGAATTGAAAGAAGAGATGATAAAATTTTGCGAGACGCATATCAACACAGATGAAAGGGCTGTTTTCATAGTTAAAGGAGATGCCGGGACTGGCAAAAGTGTAGTGCTCAGTTCCACCTTTAATGCGATACAGGATCTGTCGAAGGAAACCGGTTCTTCATTAGATCGCACTGATAATTATCTATTGGTAAACCATAACGAAATGATTAAGACATATGAATCCATTTCAGAAAGTCTTCCCAATCTCAAAAAGAAAAATTTTAAAAAGCCGACCACCTTCATTAATCAAATGGATAAACAGGAAAAAGTTGCTGATATCACATTAGTGGATGAGGCGCATTTATTATTATCCAGACCGGATAAATACAATGATTATTCAGGTGACAATCAACTGAGGGATATCAGTTTACGCAGCAAGGTAACAATTGTTGTATTTGATGAAAAGCAATTTCTGAAACTGAAAAGTCACTGGTCAGACAGTATGTTGGAAGAGATGACCACAGGCGCTGTCACTGAAACTTTTGAACTGACTGATCAGTTCAGGATTCAGGCAGACGAGCAAATCGTTGATTGGATTGACGCATTCATAGATAAGGAAGTAAAACCGATACCGAAGACAACACAGAATTATGAATTGAAAATATTTGACCACGCATCAGATATGTATGAAGCGATCAGGAGAAAAAATGAAGATCATAAGTTATCAAGAGTAGTGGCTACTTTTGACTATGAACATAAGAAAAATGGGGAAGCGTATTACGTCGAAGAACCAGGGTTCAAAGGCATTTGGAATAAAACAGATTACAAAGAAACATGGGCGGAGCATCCGGAAACAATCCGGGAAGTAGGCTCTATATATACAATCCAGGGGTTTGACCTCAATTATGTGGGGGTGATTCTAGGCCCCTCAGTCTCTTATGACGAAGAAAAACAGGAACTCAAGATATTACCCAAATACTATCAGGATACAGAAGCATTCAGAACATCAAGAGAAGAAAAAGTTGAGTATAATGTAGAGGATAAACAGGAACAGATTATACTTAACTCTCTAAACGTACTGATGAAGCGCGGCGTTAAAGGACTTTATATTTACGCCAGTGATGAAAAACTCAAAAAAGTACTAAACGAAAAATACCTGGAGGGATGCCAAAATGGATGAGCTAGTAAATGAAATTAATAAATTCAGAGATGAAAGAAATTGGAGACAATACCATAACGCCAAAGACCTGTCACTTTCCTTGTCTCTCGAAGCATCCGAACTGCTTGAAAATTTCCAGTGGATTTCAGCAGAAGAAGGGCTGGAGAAGAACCGGAAAAATATAGAAGAAGAACTGGCTGATGTGTTCATCTATGGGTTGATGCTTGCTGATGATACAGGTATAGATATGCAAGAAGCGGTACTGAATAAGCTGGAGAAGAATAGGAGAAAGTATCCAGATTGAAAAGATTAATAACTCAGGCATATCTTTTGAGCATGACAAACCATCATATAAAAAAATAAATAGCCGTTGACAATTTTCAAATAACTGATTCAATTATGAAGTCAAAAACAAAACACAAACTATAATATAAATATAAATGAATAAATAGAAAGGATTTATTATACAAACTTAATTGAATCATCCAATGTAATAATCAAATGGTACAATAAGTATAAAGAATGGTTTCCGAACAAAGCGCCGCTTGTTCACTTTCTTTTCACTCAATTTGAAACATACAACCAGCAGTTTGAGACACGGCAGCACATTGGTTTTGACCAGGTCAGTGCCATATCAGCTTAAATGATTAGCGAGTAATGCAAGCTGCAAGAAAAGGTATACATTCATTTATACATAATTATTGACACTTCCAAAAATTGAGTTGAAAATATTATTCTAGTAGAAAAGTTACAAAATTTTAGGAGAAGAAAATATGAAGTCAAGCCAAAAAGGTAGCCATAACCTCGTAAAACAAATGAATAAAACGACTGTATTTGAAACAATAAGAAACAAAGGTCCCATATCTCGAGCACAAATTTCGAAAACATCTGGTTTAAATAAAGCGACTGTCTCAACCATGGTTTCTGAGCTTATAAATACTTTCTTTGTTTATGAAATTGGAGAAGCAAAATCCAGCGGGGGCAGAAAACCCGTTATGCTTCATTTCAATCATCATGCGGGCTATTCAATTGGTATAGATTTAGGGGTCAATTATATTTTCGGAATCCTAACTGATTTATCTGGAAATATCATAGAAAGTACATTGATAAATCTTCCTTCAACTGAGTTCAATAGAGTCATAGACCAACTAAACGACATTATTCACTCTTTGATTGATAAAGCTCCGAAGAGCCCGTACGGTATTGTTGGCATTGGGATTGGCGTGCCTGGCCAAATCGATCAAGATGGTGTCATTCTTTTTGCACCAAATTTGAATTGGTCAAAAACTAACTTGAAAAAAATTGTTGAAGATAAATTTCACATCCCCACTAAAATCGAAAATGAAGCAAATGCCGGTGCACATGGCGAACAGCTTCATGGTGTCGGAAAAGATATTTCTGATCAGATTTACCTTAGTATAGGTATAGGTATCGGAACAGGTATTATTATTAATCATCAGCTTTATAAAGGTGCTTCGGGTATCGCCGGTGAAATGGGACATATAACAATTGATGCAAACGGTCGTAAATGTTCTTGTGGAAGTCGTGGATGCTGGGAACTATATGCATCAGAAGGTGCATTATTACAGGCTGCTGCAAATGAATCAATTATACAAAAAAATCAAGCTGCTGATTTTGATTTCTTGCTCGAGCAGGCAAAAGAAGGAAATCCTGTCGTTTTGCAACTATTAAATACTCTAGGTGAAAATATAGGTATCGGCATTGTTACGATAATTAATACGTTTAACCCGGGAGTCGTCATTATAGGAAATCGAATGGCACAATTTGAAAATTGGATTACGAATCCAATAGAGCGCATACTTGAGGAGCGTCTTTCCGATAATCATAAGAGAAATACGGAACTTCGTTTTTCCATGCTGGGAAATCACTCAATCAGTTTGGGAGCCAATTCCTTTGTGATAACTGACTTTTTGGCTAGACATAAGATACAGAACGGTAATTACCATTGATATTTATTTGATATTAAGTATTTCAAAATCCTTTGTTTGTTTAAACATTAAACAAACAAAGGGTTTTTTTGGATGATAAAACATGTAATATTATTTAAATTAACAAAAAATACTGTCAATATTATTGACAACGCTTACATTAGAAACTAAACTTAGTTTAAGTAATAAATAAAGATAATGATTACTTTTATATTCTAAATTGAAGGGAGCTAGAATAATTGAATTATTTTCCTAACATCCAAAAAATTAATTATGAAGGTCCGAAATCAGCCAATCCTTACGCTTTTAAATACTATAATCCAGACGAGAAAATTGGCGGTAAACGCATGGAAGACTACTTACGTTTTGCGGTAGCGTATTGGCATACATTTACGGAAGATTTGTCAGATCCGTTTGGGGCGGGCACTGCTGTACGTCCTTGGGATAAGTTTTCTGGCATGGATTTAGCAAAAGCGCGGGTAGAGGCAGCTTTTGAATTCTTTGAAAAACTTGGTGTTCCATACTTCTGTTTTCATGATGTTGATATTGCACCAGAAGGCAACACCTTAAGGGAAACCAACCAAAACTTAGATACCATTGTTTCTATGATTAAAGATTATATGAAAGACAGCAAGACAAAATTGCTTTGGAATACAGCTAACAATTTTACGCATCCGCGTTTTATCCACGGGGCAGCATCTTCTAACAATGCAGATGTATTCGCTTATGCTGCAGCAAAAGTGAAAAAAGGTCTGGAAATAGGAAAAGAGCTGGGTGGAGAAAATTATGTCTTTTGGGGCGGTCGTGAAGGCTACGAAACACTGCTCAACACAGACATGAAATTTGAACTGGATAACCTGGGACGGTTCTTCCAGATGGCAGTGGATTACGCTAGAGAAATTGATTTTGATGGTCAATTTTTAATTGAGCCCAAACCGAAAGAACCCACAACACATCAGTATGACTTTGACGTTGCCAGTGGATATGCATTCTTACAGAATTACAATCTTCAAGACTACTTTAAATTTAACATCGAAGCCAATCATGCAACGCTTGCTGGTCACACATTTGAGCACGAACTGCATTATGCGCGTGTCAATAATATTTTAGGATCAGTTGATGCCAACCAGGGCCATCCGCTTTTAGGCTGGGATACGGATGAGTTTCCAACAGATTTGTATTCTACAACGCTTGCTATGTATGAAATTATCAAAAATGGCGGTCTTGGCCGAGGCGGGCTGAATTTTGATGCAAAAGTGCGGAGAGGTTCATTTGAAACCGAAGATCTGTTTCACGCCCATATCGCTGGCATGGATAGTTTTGCAGTCGGCTTAAAGGTTGCCCAGAAAATGTTAGATGATCAAGTGTTGGAAAATATCATCAGCGATCGTTATCAAAGTTATACAAAAGGTATTGGTTTAGAAATAGCAGAAGGAAAAACGGATCTCGGCCAACTGGAAGATCATGCACTCGATTTAACAGACATAAAACATCAATCAGGCAAATTAGAAAGAATCAAAGCAACGATCAATCAGTATTTGCTAACCGCTTATTCTGACCGTTAAAAGATGGACAACTGGAGGTTTCCGGATGAAATACGTTATTGGAGTTGATTTGGGGACGAGTGCTGTAAAGCTTTTGCTGGTTAATCAGGACGGCAAGGTTGTTACAGAAGTCTCCAAAGACCTTCATTTAATACAAGAAAAAACAGGCTATAGCGAGCAAAATCCTCAAAATTGGGTGGATCAAACGATATCAGGACTTTATGAGCTGTATAACCAATTTGAGGGGGAAGCGGAGGATATAGAAGGAATCAGTTTCTCCGGGCAAATGCACGGATTAGTATTGCTCGATAAAAATCAGGAGGTCCTTCGCAATGCAATCCTATGGAATGACACCCGTACTACAGCAGAGTGTCAGCAAATAAACGATACAGTAGGTAAAGAGAGGGTTCTTCGCATAACGAAGAATCAAGCGCTGGAAGGGTTTACCCTGCCTAAGTTATTGTGGGTAAAAAATCATGAGCCTGAGATTTATCGTAAAGCTGAAACTTTTTTGTTACCAAAGGATTACGTTCGATTTGCGTTAACGGGAAAATTGAACATGGACTATTCAGATGCTTCTGGTACATTACTGATGGATGTCAGGAAGAAAGCGTGGAGCAAAAAAATCTGTGATTTACTAGGTATAGATATCGGTTTATGTCCGCCTTTAGCAGAGTCTTACGAAGAAGTCGGAACATTGTCTTCAGAAATGGCCGATAAAACAGGCTTAAGCAAATCCACACGCATTTTTGCGGGTGGGGCGGATAATGCTTGTGGTGCAATTGGATCAGGTATCTTAACAGAAGGTAAGACTTTGGTCAGTACCGGTACATCCGGTGTGGTGTTAGCTCATGAAAACCGTGGGGATCGTAACTTTCAGGGGAAAGTTCATTATTTTAATCATGGGGCACCGGACGCTTATTATACCATGGGTGTAACACTGGCAGCTGGGCACAGTCTCACATGGTTTAAAAATATCGTTGGGAAAGAAGAAACCTTTGATCAATTTCTCGAAAATATTGATACCGTACCACCGGGGGCAAATGGCTTATTATTTACCCCATTTATTGCTGGTGAAAGAACACCATATTATGATTCATCTATTCGCGCCAGCTTTATTGGAATGGATAGTTCACATGAAAAGAAAGAATTTGTACGCGCTGTTTTGGAAGGGGTTACATTTTCATTAAATGAGTCTGTTCGTCTATTTAGAGATCAAGGTAAGAGAATTGACACCATTATTTCTATCGGCGGCGGGGCCAAAAATGAAACATGGTTACAAATGCAAGCTGATATTTTTAACGCTAAAGTTATTAAATTATCAAGTGAACAAGGGCCGGGCATGGGGGCTGCGATGTTAGCTGCCTACGGTTGCGATTGGTTTGGAACGATTCAGGAATGCTCAAATGAATTTTTGCAGGAAGAAAAATCGTATGAACCTATAGAGGAAAACGTGGCTATTTATGAAGAATTATTTAAATTATATCAGCAAATATACTCTTCGACAGCATCTCTAAACAAGAAAATAATGCAATATCGACAGTAAATTAAAAAGGTCAATTAAATTTCTATTTGAGATAGCTCTTAACTGAGTTAACCCAGTTTCAAAACGAAGGAGGGTAGGATTGGGCATCACAATAAGTGATTTATTTTAGCCCTTTACATCATATGAAAACTAAAAGTAATAATTCATATGCCGTTTCAATTGCCTTAATTGCAGCTTTAGGGGGATTGTTATTTGGCTACGATACAGCAGTAATATCTGGTGCAGAACAATCAGTAGAGAATTATTTAATTGATAGTTTAGATTTAGGTTCGCTAGTACATGGATTAACGGTTTCAAGTGCATTAATTGGCTGTATTATAGGTGGATTGATCTCAGGATTCTTTTCCAATAATTTAGGGAGAAAAAAATCCTTACTATTAGCTGCTTGTTTATTTTTAATCTCTGCTTTAGGATCAGCATATCCAGAGTTCCTATTTTTTGAATTCAACGAGCCATCAATAGAATTATTAATCATGTTTAATTTTTATAGAGTTATAGGAGGGATAGGTGTTGGTATTGCATCTGCAACTTCTCCAACTTACATTGGAGAGATTGCCCCTCAAGGAATCCGTGGGACGTTAGTTGCATGGTATCAATTCGCTGTGATTTTTGGACAATTAGTTGTTTATTTTGTTAATTGGGGGATTGCAAGCGGACAAACAACAGCATGGGTCAATGAGGTTGGATGGAGACTGATGTTTGCTTCGGAAGTTATTCCAGCATTATTATTTTTTGGTTTGTTATTTTATGTGCCAGAGACACCTAGGTATTTAGCATCTAAAAACAAGGAAGATCAAGCATTAAATATTTTATCAAAGGTAAATGGCTCTAGAGAAAAAGCTAAAGAGATTTTAAACGATATTCGCGAGTCCTTAAATTCAAAAAAATCTACCGGGAAAATATTTTCTTTTGGAAAAACAGTTATTATTGTTGGAGTCATGCTTTCTATTTTTCAACAGTTTGTTGGCATAAACGTTGCTCTTTACTATGCACCACGTATTTTTGAAAGTATGGGAGCAGGAGAGAATGCCTCAATGCTCCAAACAGTTATCATGGGAGTTGTTAACGTCGCATTTACAATTATAGCTATTCGTACCGTTGATAGATGGGGGAGAAAACCTTTACTGTTGATTGGTTCGATTGGCATGGCTTTCGGTATGTTTGGTGTTGCTTTATTAGCAGCAAATAATGTTTTTGGTATAGGGACGTTGATATTTATCATAATATACACAGCTTCCTTCATGATGTCGTGGGGGCCAATTTGCTGGGTATTACTTTCAGAAATATTTCCTAACAAAGTTCGGGGACAAGCGATGGCTATAGCAGTTGCTGCTCAATGGGCTGCCAACTTTCTTATCTCATCAACCTACCCAGCTATGATTGATATTAGTGGTGGAATGACATATGGATTTTACGGTTTAATGAGTGTTCTATCTGCTGTTTTTGTATGGAAAATGGTCCCTGAAACTAAAGGCAAATCATTAGAAGAATTAGAAAACGTATGGAAAAAAGATTTGGACGAACAGGAATCTTAGGAAAAGTAAACAAAGATACCATTAATTACAAATAATTACAAAGAAAAATAGGAAAATTTTTATCTCTTTTATTACAGATTGGAGCTGTAATAGTGCATGTTGAAAAAATAAATTTTACAGATGATTGGTCACTTTTTATTCTTAAAAATGACGGTGGGATGGAAGTGCATGTTTTAAATTTTGGAGGAATTATCACAAAAATAGTGACTGAGGATCGCTATGGTAAATTTGAAAATGTCGTTCTCGGATACCAAAATTATGAAGACTATGCGACGGATTCTAATTTTTTGGGTGCCATTATCGGACGCGTTGCCGGGCGAATTAAAGATGCTCAGTTTTCATTGAATAATGAGTCGTATGGACTGGAGTCAAATGATGGCAAAAATCATTTACACGGCGGGTCTCTTGGATTGCATAATGCTTTATGGGAAGGAAACACCTTTCAATTAAATGACAAAGTCGGTGTGGCACTCCATTATGTCAGCCAGGATGGTGAAAGTGGCTATCCTGGAAATGTGACGATTACAGTTACCTACAGTTTAACTAATGATAATGAATTAATATTAGACTACTGTGCAGATACGGATAAAACTACACCGCTTGCATTAACGAATCACTCATATTTTAATTTAACAGGCGATTTGCATGATACGATACACAATCATCACATTACAATGGCTTGCGATCGATTCGCAGAGCTCGGTGCACAATTGATGCCGACTGGAAAATTCCTTGATGTGATTGATACCCCATTTGACTTCAAGGGAGGGCGTAAACTTAAGGATGGTATTTTCTCCGGCTATAGTCAAAATAAAATTGCGGGAAACGGTTATGATCACTATTTCGAATTTAATAAAAATAAGGATGAAAAAGTTATTGTAAAAGATGATACAAGTGGACGTGTGCTCAAGGTTAGGACAAATCAGCCTGGTATGGTGATGTATACAGCTAATAATCTGGAGCCTGGGTTACCCTTATTGGAAAAAGATTCACAGAAATATTTAGGGGTCTGTTTTGAAACTCAAGCCTTACCGGCCCCTTTATATGGTAAAGAGCTCCCGGCCGAGGTGATTGTAAAAGCCGGGGAAGAGTATCAGTATTTCACCGTGTTTCGTTTTGAGGTGGAAGATTAGATTAATGGTTTACTTTGATGGGAACTTTTTGATATAGGATTTCGGGTGTTTTCCACATCCTAAATCTTTTTTTTATGAGTCAAAACAGCGCTTTTAGAAAAGGTAATGAAGTGCGAAGTCATTTATCATGGAACCAACAATATTTTACGCGGAGCATTACTTGATTATGGACAGTTTACCTTTCGAGAATGAATGGCATTAGTTTGGAAATTAATTCCTGATTTGCAATAGTAAAATTACCATTTAGTAATTTGTCAATTATTATAAAGTGTCGTATATGGTACCATATTATTAAATGAAGAAGAGAGGTGAAAAATGGCTGGAGTGGATAAGTTGGTTGGCAAAATGAAACGTCAGCCGAATAACATAAAGTTCTCTGAGGCTGAAAAAGTATTGAAAGCTTATGGTTATGAACTGAGCAGGGTGAAAGGCAGCACTATATTTTCAAGAACTCAGTGACAGGAGACAGATGGCCTTTACCTTTTCAGAAACCATTAAAATCTTATTTGATCCGAGAACTGCTCAAGCGGATAGAGGAGAACTAGTCCCCTTATTTGCTGATTTTATGCCACTTATCAGTCATGAAAATATATGAGTATAGCAGAAAAGAACGATTTAAATTACTATTTGGAACAGCCTTACAATGTTGTTATCAAACCTGTTCAGGATGAATCTGGGAGTTACTATGCTGCCAAGGTATTGGAATTCGACGGCTGCATCGCAGCCGGAGGATCCTGGGAAGAAGCACGTAACGCAATATACGAAGTGTTGGAAGGTTTCATCGAAGACATGCTGGCTGAGGGTGAAGCTATACCGGAACCAATCGGGGATGAACAATTCAGTGGGAATTTAAGGGTCCGGATGCCAAAAAGTCTGCATAGGGATCTGAGTCAGGCAGCCAAGTTGGAAGGCGTTTCGTTGAATCAGTATTTGATCAATAAGCTCAGTAAATAATTAAAATTTTGCATATTAAAACCGCCCCATCCTTCATCAGGGTGGGGCGGTTTGCTGAACTTCAGTATAATTTTAGAAATCTATCTCATCCGGATCCATGCCGGAGTAGCCGATGTTTTCCATTGCATCAATTGCCTTCATGTCTTCATCTGTGATTTCAAAATCGAATAGGTGAGTATTTTCTTCAATCCTCTCAGGTGTGACGGATTTTGGCAGCGGCAGTATATCGTTTTGTAATACATATCTGATGCACAGCTGGGCGACTGTTTTGTCGTATTTTTGTGCAATTTCTTTAAGTGACTCGTTTTCAAGGAGGCGGCCGGAGCCGATCGGACTCCACGCTTCAACCAGGATGTCATGATTTTTGGAGTAATCGACGACTTCGTCCTGGGTAAATCCGGCATGATATTCAATCTGATTCACCATCGGTTTGACTTCTGTCTGAACGAGTGATTCCAGATGATGGATTTTGAAGTTTGAGACACCGATGGCTTTAATCTTGCCTGCCTGGTACAGCTCGGTCATCGCTTTCCATGTTTCGAGATTGATCTCGTTCCAGTTGTCGTACTGGGCCGCATTTGCTGGGAAATGAATGAGATAGAGGTCCAGGTAATCGGTCCCCAGTTTTTTCACTGTCTCTTCAAATGCTGCTTTTGTCTCCTCATACCCGCGGTCTGTATTCCACAGCTTGCTGGTCAGAAACAGATCTTCCCGGTTTACGCCGGACTCTTTGATCGCCTGACCGACACTGCCTTCGTTTCCATAGTCGGCAGCTGTATCAATATGACGATAGCCGGCTTCGATTGCTTTCTTCACAGAGTTGACGGTCGTTTCGCCGCTGGGTATCTGCCATGTACCAAACCCGACACCCGGGATGCGGGCACCATTATACAATTTGAAAGTATCTGTCAATTGATTCATTATTAAACCCTCGCGTTTCTTTAATCTGGAATATACCATTCATTTTAATGGTCCTTAATGTTTGAGATCATTGATGTATACATAATTACTTGAAATTACGATGATAAATGTCAGCAGCATAGAGAAGCAGGGGATGTTACTTAACAACCATCACCGGCTTGTTCACGCGCTTGGCTATTTTATGGGTTACGTGCCCGAGCACATGTTTGATATCCCGTTTTGAACGTCTGTTACTCATGAGAACGAGGTCATAATCGTTGTCGTTGATCTCCTCAAGCAGCTCATGGATAACGCGGCCTGTCTTGAACCGTGTCGTATAGTTCAACCCCAGTTCTTCCAGCTGGCTTGTGAATGGTTTCATATCATTAATCTTATCCTGTTCAATATCAGAGAAAGATGCACCAAGATATTTTTCGGTATCTGCCTGCTCTGCCTCTGTAATCACATTAAAAATGACGATTTCGTAATCTTCGCTGGCATCTGTCAGTTTTGACAGCTGATCAGGCACATTGGTGAAAGAATTTCCAAAATCATAAGGGACTAAAATTTTCTTATACATCTTCACACATCCTTTTGCTTGTTCTGTAATTTTGCATTTGCCGCTTACGGACAGTGCCTCTTATTATCTGTCTACCCTATTTGTATAGTAACAAACTATCTATAGAATATCTTATTCATTGATTCGTATTTTTCTACATAGAATATTATATTTGATATAAAATATAAATATAAATAAGTAATGGAGAGTGGGATGATTATGGCAAGGGATTCAAAGAAAATGCTGATGCTGGAAGCGGCAGCGAATATTGTGAATGAACAGGGCAGTGATTCTCTGACACTTGATGCGGTCGCAGAACGTGCAGGGGTGAGCAAAGGCGGCCTGATCTATCATTTCAAGAATAAGGATGCACTGATCAGGGGGCTGGTTGATCATGCGAACCAGCTGTACCGTGATAATGTCGACAGCTATATCAAGCATGATGATGCTGACGGCAGATGGCTGCGGGCGTTCATAGAAGCCACGCGGCATAATCGTGTGGTCAATGGGGACATCACCTCAGGCATGATGGCCGCCCAAGGCATTAACCGTGAATTGCTGACGCCGCTGCAGGAAACATACACCGAATGGCAGGAGAACATTGTAGCCGAGGACATCGATAATGTGGATGCCACAATCATCCGCCTGGCAGTGGATGGGCTGTGGCTGTCTGAAATATTCGGCTTGGATGCGATTGATGATGAGATGCGGGAGAAGATATTGAACCGATTAAGCCAGTATACACAAAGATAAAAAAGAGAAAACTTAAGCATTGAAAAAATACCGACTAGTTGGTATACTAATTAACGTGTTAAAAATCAGTACCAGTGGAGGTCGGTCATAATGACAAAGAAAGTAATGCTTACAGCAGCCATCACAGGCGCTGGAGATACGATAGAAAAGAACGAAAATGTACCGGTAACCCCGCAGCAAATCGCGGATTCTGCCATCGCAGCCGCGAAAGCGGGAGCGACGGTCGCCCACCTGCATGTTCGTGACCCAGAAACAGGCGGTATCAGCCACGATACGGAACTCTTCCGCGAAGCGGTCAGGCTGATCCGTGATTCCGATCAGGATGTTGTGATCAATCTGACATCAGGCGGCGGCGGGGACTTTATCCCCGATTTAAGTACGCCTTACCAGGCCGGAGAAGGCTCTGATATGCAGACGCCGCAAGAACGCCATGAAGCCATCGGCACGCTGCTGCCTGAAATGTGCACCCTCGACTGCGGCACTTACAACATGGGGGACGCAGTTTACCTCAGTCCGACCGACTGGCTGCGCGAACAGGCGAAGCTCGTCAAAGATGCTGGTGTCAAGCCGGAACTTGAATGCTTTGACACTGGTCACATCAGCTTTGCCAAGCAGCTGATCAAAGAAGACCTGATTGAAGGCGACCCTCTGTTCCAGTTCTGCCTGGGGATTCCGTGGGGCGCAGAAAATGATCCAGAAACGATTGAATACCTGAAAACGCGCATACCGGAAAATGCCCGCTGGTCCGCATTCGGCATCGGCCGCATGCAGCTGCCGACGGTTGAAGAAGCGGCCAAACGCGGCGGCAATGTCCGCGTCGGACTGGAAGATAACTTGTATGTATCCAAAGGCGTAAAAGCAACAAACGAAGCATTGGTTGATAAGGCGGTGGAGATGCTTAAGGCACAGGACATCGAACCGATGACCCCTCAGGAAGCCCGCGAATTCTACAACCTCAGAAATCCAGGAGGAGGCCAATAATGAAATTTGCAATTGTGGGTACCGGCGTGATTGGTTCCGGCTGGATCACACGCATACTGGCACACGGTCATGATGTCATCGCTACTGATATGGCTGAAGGCGCCTATGAAGCCATGCTTCAGCAGGTGGGGCAGAACTGGACATATGCGGAACAGCTGGGCACAGCACCCGGCGCTTCGATCGACCGGCTGACCTTCGTGCCGGAACTGCATGAAGCAGTGAAGGATGCAGATGTCATCCAGGAAAACGTACCGGAAGTGGAATCCATCAAAGATCAGGTGCTCCGGGAGATTGACACCTATGCGCAGCCGGATGCCCTGGTCGGTTCCAGCACTTCCGGCATCATGCCGTCAGAGCTGCAGCAAAATTTAAAGCATCCGGAACGGTTTGTCGTTGCCCATCCATTCCATCCGGTGTATATCCTGCCACTGGTTGAGATCGTCCCTGGGCAGTCAACCAGTGAAGAAAATGTAAAAAGGGCGGAAGCTGTTTACGAAAGCATCGGCATGGATGTGCTGCATGTGCGTAAAGAGGTCGAAGGGCACATTGCCGACCGGCTGATGGAAGCGTTGTGGAGAGAAGCGCTGCACATCGTCAATGACGGCATCGCTACGACCGAGGAAGTGGATAAGGCATTCACCCACGGCGCCGGGCTGCGCTATGCCCAGCACGGTCCGTTCATGACCTTCCACCTTGCCGGCGGAGAAGGCGGCATGCGCCACATGCTGAAACAATTCGGCCCGGCACTCAAAAAACCATGGACGAAACTGGAAGCACCGGAACTCACCCAGGACCTGTATGACAGCGTCGTCACTGGCTGTGAGTCCGCTTCAGACGCTTATACCATGTCAGAACTTGACCAGAACCGCAACGAATTTCTCGTGAAAGTTAAACAGCTGGCCGAAGAATACTGGCCGGCAGAAACCGAAGCCATGCGTAAAAACAGAAAGGTGGCCAGTCATGACTGAAAAATCATACGAATACCAAGTTCATGTGCCAGAATCCTGGGTGGACCATAACGGCCATATGAATGATGCAGAGTACAACCGTGCTTTCAGTGATGCAGGGGCGGCCTGGATCGATCATCTGGGGCTGACCGAGACGGAAATCAAGTCTTCGTCCTATACGATATTCACACTGGAAAGCCATATTGTTTATCTGAAAGAAGTGTTTGCCGGGGAAAATATAACGATTCAGGTGTACTTATACGATTATGATGCCAAACGAGTGCACATTTTCATGAACCTGTTTAATGAAGCCGGTGACCGTTGTGCGGCAAATGAAGTCATGCTGATGGGCATGAGTACCGATTCCGGGCGTCCGGCACCGTTCCCCGAATTTTTGGCTGAAGCAGTCCAGACCTATTATGACACTCAGGATAATGAAGTTGAGCTGAAAGAGCTGGGGCGTACCATCGGCATACGGAGATAGTGAATCATCAGTCCCTCAGAGCGGAAATGAACCAGCTTAAGGCATTACCGCCATAACGTTTCGAAAATAAATCATAATAAAATGTTAGGAGTTATAAAGTGAAGAAAATACTTTTTATGCTAGGAATCTTTGTTATGTCAGTCGTCATGTACGCCTGTTCATCAAATGATGAATCAGAAAATACAGCTGAGGGGAACAATGAGGACAAACCAACATTAAATTTGGGTGTCACCAATTGGACAAGCACCGTTCCGCCAACGAAAATAGCTGGGAAAATCCTAGAAGATATGGGTTATAACATCGAAGAAACAAATGCCGATGCCGGCAGTATTTATACAGGGATGTCAGAAGGCGATGTCGATGTATTTATGGATTCATGGTTTCCGGCACAAAGGCAATATATCGAGGAGTATTCTGATTCAATAGAAAGTATTTCTGTCAGTTACGATAATGCAAATTCCGGAATGGTTGTTCCAGCGTATATGGAAGATATCAACGATGTTGAAGATTTACAAGGCAACGAAGATTTAGTCAATAATGAAATGTTTGCAATTGGTGAAGGCGATCCGGCAATGCAGGACATGGAACAAGTGATCGATTTTTATGATCTGGACATTGAAATGGTCAATTCCTCAGAAGGTGCGATGCTGGCAGCTGCTGAAGCAGAAATGGAAGAGGAAAATCCAGTGTTGTTTTACGGATGGCGCCCGCATTCAATGTTTGAGAATTACGATTTAAAAATACTGTCAAATGAAGCAGCTACAGAAGCAGAAGGACTGTTTGATTCCAGTTCGATTAATGTGATAGCCAACAAGGGATTGGAAGAAAAGGCACCCGAAGCATTCCAGTTTTTAAGCAACTGGAGTATATCCGTGGAAGAGATGGAAAAAATGATAGCAGAAATTGACGGTGGCGCAGATCCTGATGAAATTGCAGAAGAATGGATTGCTAACAACCAGGATAAGATTGAGGAAATGAAAAATTAGGTGACTGTCACCCCGTGAATAAAGCATATTTTATCGATCATCCCATCATTAAACGTTTCAGTTCAGACCGAGAGGCAGAGAGGACCATGAAATTATGAAAATAGCTGACCACCAAGTCCTGTGGAGAGAACTTACCGAGGGGACGGCAGCCAAAGGCTTAACAGCGAATGATCAATTCGCTGCCCCCGAGAACGCTCAAGCACCTTCAACAGGATTTGAGGGTACGTTGAATCTTGAGGGTACACAAATGGGTATGAACCCAAAACCCGATACGACCAGCGTACATGGTAAAGATATCACCTTTTTCCCAGACGTGGCTTTAGAGTTTTTCACGGTAGATGACAAATATCTCGTTCCTGCCACTCAGGAAGTCATTCCAAATGGCACGTTGAAGGATACACGGAGCTATTGGGATATCATTGTGCAGCCCGGACGTGTATGGCGTAATGCTGACCAGGATAATGGCTGGAATCGTGCGTCTTTTCCATTTTCGCTCGTCAATCGTTTAGAAGGCGAAACACATATTGGAATCGCTATGTTTCTTTACCAAGAAGATCGTGTCTCACATGTTCGATTTCAGATCGTTGCCCAGACAGGCCCTTTTGATGTATCGGGCTACTTCAACGCCTGGGGGGTTACAAAGGCATCATATACGCCCGGTGGAATCGAGGATGTGGAAAATCATAAAAATGTTTATCGCCGTCACCTCGACAATCGCTTTCCAACCGCACCGCTCAACGATTTAAAGCAAAAGGTCGGGGCACACCATTTAGCGGCGTTTAACGGGGCTGCAGATATAACGGAAGAAAAGAATGTGCTCCAGACCGGTCTGCTTTATGAAGGGGTGCTCTATCGATCGCCCTGTCATTTCGCTGGCGGCCCCTTTCCCTATAGCGATAACATTCGTTATGGCGTTTGGTCAGTGACAAAAACAGCGATGATGAACGCTGCAATGTTACGTTTAGCTCAGAAGTATGGACGCGGCCTGCTTGATGAGAAGATTGCCGGCTATATACAATTACCGGGATCTCACTCAGAGTGGAATGATGTCACTTATCTGGATATGGCGAACATGGCTTCAGGACGCGGTGCCACCGTTGAAGATCCAACATGTTATTTGTGTGATTATCAACGGTGGTATTTAGCACGATCAAAGAATGAAAAAGTTGAGCAATCATTAGACTATCCGCGGGTATGGACGCCTGGAACGAAGTACAACTATCGTGATCAGGACGCGTTCCTCCTCGGTGTTGCGCTGGAAGCCTATCTCCAGCGTAAGGAAGGGGAGAATGCCACTTTGGGGGAGATGCTCAAGCACGAAGTGTACGAACCCATTGGTATTTACTATGCGCCGGTAAATCACACAGTTGAGACTGATGGTTCATCCGGCCATCCCAGGATGGATTTTGGTTATCATGCGACACTGGACGACTTGGCTAAACTCGCTTTACTCTATGAAAGCGGCGGTAATTGGAATGGCAGCCAGATACTGCATCGTGGTCTGGTGGAAAGCATATTGCCAAAACAAGATCCGCCCGCCCGAGCGCTTTCCAAGGAAGTGACGAATGCTTATGGGTCCAAATATTATGCAATGAACTGGCACATTGAGGCTTACCGCTTACGAGATGGAAGCAAGCGCTATCTGCCGAACATGAGAGGATATGGAGGCAACCTCGTCACACTTATGCCCGGTCATATGGTCGGATTGCGGATATCAAATGCCTTAATCACTTCGGATACAAGTGAATTTGACTCTACGGTGCCTCAGGCGAAAGTGTGGGAGCAGATTAGATAATCGGGAGATAAGCAGCAATTAGCGTGACTTTTACACCTATAATATAGGTGAGACAAGTAGTTCAAAATGACTTCACCGCCTCCCATGTCACTTATCTGGGAGGCGGTGAAGTCATTTTTGGAGTGCCTGCTTTGCTGGTATCTGTCAAAGTATATATTAAAGCCCGTTATACATTACTTTCTCAGCCACGCGATCACTGCCAGTATTATTAATGCAAAACCCAGGTAGCCCATTACCGAGTACACTTGATTGACCAGCGCCGTAAATCCGACGAGGCTGGCTACAAAGCCAATTACACCAATAATGGCAATAGCTGGCTTGAACGACCCGTGCTCAGGTGCGATGAACCTCACTGTGAAGGCGTAAAACATGCCGACGGCTGTATTATACATCATACCGAGCAGCGCAACACCTGTGAGTATGCCGACTGCCGGATGGATTTGATTGGCAAGTGCAAGTGTCGGCATATCAACGCCTGCAACGACATCTATTTTAACAAACATGGCGATATTTATCAGGATAATGAGGGCGCCAAGCATGACACCGCCCATAATACCACCCAGACCTGCGACTTTCTGATCCTTGACTGATCCGCCCATGACAATCAGCAGTGCCGCACCGGCTGTCAGGTTATACGATACATACAGAAGGGCGCCCATGATGAAGTTTGGAGATGCCGATATTTGTTCATTGGCGATTGTGTCTGCTTCACTGAATGTAATATCCATTGTGAAGATGGAAAAGACCAATATGATAAATATGATTGTGATTAAGTATGGTGTAATGGATGCGATGATACTGATGATTTTTTGAGCATTGAGCAGCAGGGTGAAGATGGTGACAATGACCATGATGATACTGCCGATTCCCGCATCAATCCCGAATAATTGCTCAAATGTTGAACCAGCCCCAGCGAACATGACGACAGCGACACCGAACAGGAAGAAGGTGATGATGACATCAAGGATGGGACCGATGTATCTGCCGCCGATGTGATAAATGACATTCTTATGGGATACGGACTGTAGTCTGCTGCCCAGCTGGGCGAATGTATATCCCAGAAAGACGAAGAGCAGGGTGGCCAGAATCCCGCCCAGCGTTCCCCAGATGCCGAAACTGGTGAAATACTGCATCACTTCCTGTCCGGAGGCGAAGCCGGCGCCAACAATGAGTCCGACAAACGCACTGCCGATTCGAAAACTTTTTTTCATATATTTTTCACCCTGCTAACTATAATCTTTTTTGGATACCGTGAAAGACTCTACAGTTTCACGATTCACGGTATAGCCGATACCTGCTGATTCGGGGACATTGATACAGCCATCGTCAGCAATGACCTCAGGTTCAATAATATCTTTTTCCCAGTAACGGCTGGAACTGGCTGTGTCCCCAGGGAGGGTGAAATTAGGTAATGACGTCAACGCAACGTTGTGAGAACGTCCGATACCTGATTCCAGCATGCCGCCGCACCATACAGGAATATCATGCTGCTGACAATAGTCATGAATCTTCTTCGCTTCAGTCAGTCCGCCCACGCGCCCAATTTTAATATTAATGATTCCGGCGCTGCCCAGTTCAACCGCTTTGCGTGTGTCCTCCAGAGAATGAATGCTTTCATCCAGACAAATCGGCGTCTGCAGTTCTTTCTGCAGCCTGGCATGATCGATAATATCGTCTGAGGCTAACGGCTGTTCAATCATCATCAGATCGAATTCATCCAGCTGTTTCAACAAGTCGATGTCTTTGAGGCGGTAAGCGGAATTGGCATCTGCCATAATTTCTGTGTCTGGGAAATTTTTACGCAGTGTCCGCATCACATCAATATCCCAGCCCGGTTTGATCTTCACTTTGATCCGTTTGTATCCTTCATTGATGAAACCGCGGGCGGTGCTGACCAATGTATCGACGGAGTCCTGTATGCCGATGCTGATTCCCACTTCAACCCTGTCGTTGGTTCCGCCCAGGGCACTGGCCAGCGACTGGTTCGTCTGTTGCGCGTAAATATCCCACACAGCTCCTTCCAGTGTTGATTTTGCCATATTGTTCTTACGTATCGCAGCAAAGATCTCATTCACCTTATTCGGATGACTGATCTCTTTATCCAAAATAAGGGGAATCAGAAATTCTTCCAGCATGTGCCAATTGGTCTGCAACGTTTCTTCGTTATACCATGGTGCATTGAAAGCCACAGATTCTCCCCAGCCGACGGTGCCATCTTCCTCTTTTGCTTCCAGCAGCAGAAAATCTTTATCTGTAAAAGTGCCGAAACTTGTTGTAAACGGGGACTTCAATTTCATCCGTAAATGTCTTATCGTAATATCAGTAATTTTCATTATTGTTTTCCTCCAAGTTCCAATGTGTCTGTTCTAACAAAAATATACTCGCCGCAATGTTCAAGCACATTCAGGCGGACCGCTGCATAACCTGCATTAAACAATTCCTGGCACACTTTGCGGGTCTTGAGCCTCCAGTCCAAAGCAATTGCATGATTCTGCTGCTTCAACCCTTGGAAATCCTTGGGGACGAGCAGTGCATAAACATCATTGCCGGATATGCTGACTTCTTTATCCGTGAACTCCGGCTGGCTGGATCCGTTCCATTGAATACCATTTAATCGGGCCGCATGTTCAGTTCCGGGCAGCTGTTTTTCCACTACATGAGGGCTTCTCAGGAACCAGTGAATTTCAAAACGGTCAGAAGGCATGTCTTTGTTCAAGCTGTCCTTCATCTCTCCATAGGTGTTCTCAACATAAGTATTACAGATACCGTTCAGTTTCGTCAGATTCAAATAAGCATTTCGTGTTTCAAGTGGATCGAAGGTCCAGTGCATTTCGTCATAGCCTTTGTCGATCGCTGTCTGACGCTGGGTCTGTTTTAATTTTTCACCAATCTTACGTGAACGGTAGCGCGGGTCAATGCCGAGCATATGGGAACATAAATAACTGTTGCCATCTCTGAAACCGGCAAAACCATAGCTGAAACCGATCAATTGACCTTCATCAAAAGCACCGAGCATTATACCGCCATTTTTAACGGCAGTCAGTGTCTGATGGGTGGGGATCGGATCCATCCCCCATATTTTACGCTCCATCTTTCCTATCTCCGCCAGTTCATCCATTGTCTTTAATTTCCGAATGTCTATCATATATATACCTCTTTTGTACACTTTAAAGCTAAACTATTAAGAAAAGATAACATAAATGTATTTAGAAAACAATAAAAGTTCTGACAAATAAGGATAGGCAGATACCAATCAAAAATAAATAAACAGCAGCGAATGCAACGGTGAAATCTGCTGTAGAAAAACTGGATGAACAGGTGATCGCAGAATGGCTGAAGCAGAATATAAAGTAATATCCCCCGGCTTGCCGGGGGATATTTAGTAACTTAAGTCTTAAAGAAGCTGTTGAAACGGCTTCTGATCTTCAGTTAAATCGTTTATGCACTGTTACCGCCATCAATCGGGATGACTGAACCGGTGATATAAGCGGCATTCTTACTCAGCAGGAAAGCCACGATTTCAGCAATTTCTGCCGGTTCACCCTGACGTTTCATCGGGATTCCTGCTTCAATCTGTTTTTGTCTTTCGGGATCGATATTATCGATAATAGGTGTTTTGATGCTCCCCGGCGCAATGGCATTGATTCGGATATTCTGATCTGCATATTCCCTGGCGACACTCTTTGTGACACCAATCACACCGTGCTTGGACGCCGAGTAGGTGCTTAAGCCTTCCACACCATCCAGGCCGGAGCCTGAGGCGGTATTGACGATGACTCCGCCGCCGTTATCGAGCATCGCTTTAATGACGTACTTCAAACCATACATGACGCCTTTCAGATTGATGTCAATGGTACCGCTGATCTGTTCGATCGATTGCTCTGCGATGTTCGCCGTATCGCCGACGATTCCTGCATTATTGAAGAAAAAATCGATTTTGCCGAATCGATCCACTGCGGCATCCACATAATTTCTGACATCATCCGGAAACGTCACATCCGCTTTGATGAATATACTGTTCTGATTGTTCTGCCTGATCTGGGCAGCCGTTTCTTCACCTTTTTCCTCATTCATATCAACCACAGCAACATCAGCGCCCAAATCTGCAATTTTCAATGCTGCCGCTTTGCCCATACCGCTGGCGGCACCGGTGACAATTGCCGTCTTGCCATCGAACCTCATTGGATATCTGCTCCTTTCAGATCATTATCGCTTATATGTATGATAAGTCCTGGCTTCAGCTGACCGCAAATATTTCATACTTTCGAAGATGCCTGAAGTTTTTATATAATTACAATGATGGAAGGCTTCAGGATATAAAAAGAACCGCCGATCAACTTCGGCGGTTCTGATATTTTTCACTGTTTTACCAAGGCTGGGTGGTCGGTCCAATGGTAAATTCAGTCACATTGGTATCTTCCGGCTGATCAATAGCAAATGCAACCACATTGGCTACGCGATCCGGGCCGATTTGGTACTGGTCGTACATCTGCTGTGCGCCTTCTGAAGTCTGTTCGTCCGTAATTGTTTCAAGGAGTTCCGTCTTGATTGCTGCCGGATAGATTGTTGCTGTTCTGATATTTGTGCCTTCCTGTGCGGATTCTATACGCAGCACTTCCATCAGGTCCCGTACAGCCCATTTTGTGGCACCGTAAACGCCTCCGCCCGGATAAGCTTTTAGCCCCGCGACGGAAGAAGTCGTCACCACATGACCGGATTTTTGCGCTTTAAATTCTGGAAGTATCGCTTCTAAGCCGTTTAGCACACCTTTCAAGTTGACATCGACCATCCGGTCCCACTCGTCACTTTTTAGTTCAGAGAGTGGGGAGTTTGGCATTAGACCCGCATTTAAGAATATGACGTCTACTTTGCCGAATTCATTTTTTGCCAGTTCAACAATCTTTTTGTTATCTTCTGCATCGGTTACATCCATCACCTGGTAGACGGCTTTTCCACCTTCCTGGGAGATACTTTCTGCCAGTGTTTTCAAATTCTCCTCACGACGTGCGCCCAATACAACTTTTGCGCCTTTAGATGCTAGTAATTTGGCGGTGACTTCACCGATTCCAGACGAAGCCCCGGTAATGATAACTACTTTGTCTTGAATTGCCATAGTAGAAACACTCCTTCATCAAATAATTTTGAAGAGAATACAGTATTATCGGATTCAAATATGATTGAGACTGAAATGACAGCCCGCCGATTGAGTCCTTAACTTTTCCTCTTATAAATTTAAGTATAAATCTTAGAGTTGACTCGAGGTCAACATTTTTGATTGATTATAAGGTCACTCAAAGCGGGGATATCTCTGAGGACTTCGCCAAAAATCAATTGGGGGAAGTAAATCCCATGTCATATGAAGAAAAAGCAGTGCTCACCGAAAGATCTTATCTGGGGATTGTTACATTCGTATACTTCTGGCAGCCAGTTGTGCTGAGTTTTTAATACAGAGACAAAAAGGCTATGTCGAACTTATCGACATAGCCCTCTGTATTTAATCATGGGATTTCTTCACAGGCAGCCATATTTCACTGTAGGCGTAATCCGCTTTTTCTTCATCCATGATTGTGAATGAGAAGGAAGGTTCATCGACAATGTCATAATCGGATGACGGCAGCCATTCTGAATGGGTGCGTGCCATCGTATTCTGCATGGTGGACGGGAATTCGCCTTCGTTAGGGAAGACGGCCCAAGAATGTGCATCGACGCTGACTGTATCCAAAATCGGATTGATATCATTTTCTGTCGTCAGCACTCCGATGACATGGGTCAGGCCCCCTTCTTCCTTCAAGAAGTTTTCATCCGCGTCATATGAGACATTGATGATCTGCTTCGGTGGTATATTCTGCAGTTTGTGCATCTCGGCCTTCTGTTCGTCCGTGATGCGTTCAGCCAGATTCTCAATCGCGGGATTGACT
Organism: Salinicoccus albus DSM 19776; assembly: GCF_000385175.1. GTDB lineage: Bacteria > Bacillota > Bacilli > Staphylococcales > Salinicoccaceae > Salinicoccus > Salinicoccus albus. Next base: position 30,529 of record NZ_ARQJ01000030.1, read on the forward strand.
CCTTCAAACTGCATGGGGACCCTTGCTTTGATGCCGGCAATATTGAACGCCGGCATGTCTACAATTTTGACTTCCATATTTTCTCCTCCTCTGACATCGATATAGAATGAAAGTTTTGGAAAGGAAATGAGGGTGTGTGTTTTATAAACGTCAGAGGGCAGATAACCGCTCCAAGACTTGAACGCTCTCGAAAAACCATCAATGGAATGGTAGGCGTATTTGAACGCGGTCTCCGTCACGCTGCTGCCGTTCACCAGGTCCTGATTTGCCTGCGACAGCTTCCGCTTTTTAATATATTCACTGAGCGGGATGCCAGTGATGTACAGGAATATTCTGCGGAAATGGTAATCCGATTCCCCGATATACTCAGCCACTTCATTGATTTTAAGATCATCTTCCAGATGGTCTTCGATAAATTCAATGACATCATTCAACGTTTTAAGCATCATTGCCTCCGTCCTTTCACTCACTATCTTACACGGTGTTCAGAGCCAAAACTCGATATTTTCCGGATGATTTTAGTCGGTGAAGTTAAATTCATTACTAAATCTCTCGCTTCAATATTTCACTCATACTCAGGAATATTATTATCATTGGATTTTGTTGTAGTCAGAGTCGCTGCAACCATCGTAATCATTGATATAAGCACACCCATACCCGCGGCCGCAAATGGATTTGACACATCGAGCAGGAAGGGCAGATAGATGACCCAGTATGAAATGGTGCCGGCGATTAATGAGATGACGGCTGATTTCCTATTTGCTCTTTTCCAGAGTGTGCCTATGACCAGCGGCCCGGCTGTTGCTGATACGATGCCCCCGATGCCGATCCACATGAAAATGGAGAGGAATTCTGGAGGATCCCAGGCAACAATACCTGCAAGTATGAGAAATAGGAATGTTGAGTATCGACTGATCAGCAGCTCATATTTCTCAGCTTTTTCGCTGCTGATATTTATCTTTGGTACAATGGACAGTCTGAAAATGTCATTAGCCAAAATCTGGGTCAGGGAAACCACCAGCCCGTCAGATGTGGACATCACTGCTGACAGCACTGCAACAGCAAGGAATGCAGCGATAAACGGTGGGAATATTTCAGTGAACAATGTAGGGATTACTGCATCCGCTCTGATTTCGAGCCCCGGATCCAGTACTGCAATGCCCAGCATGCCGCCTAACCCCATCAGGGGCATGATTGTAGCAAAAATAGTGGTGAACATCAGCAGTTGTTTCAGGTTTTTATTTGAGCGCACCGCCATAAATTTATTGCCCAAGTGAGGCTGGATGGCAAAAGGCAGGTGGGCGATTAACAGAAGTATAACGAGCCATAAATTACCATAGGTTTCATTTCCGGGTATAAAAAGCTGTCCGAAATGCCCTTCAGGTCTTCTGTCCGTAATCAGGCTGATCATATCTCCGAATCCGCCGTCAACACCTACGGCAAAAGTAAAGCAAATGACGACAATTAAAGAAATAATTAACATTAAACCGCCCTGGACAGCATCAGTCATTATATCAGAATGAGAGCCGCCGACGAACACATAGATGCCAATAACGACAATTGTAATAATAATGCCGGCCCGGTAATCAATGCCCATCATAATTTGGAACATTGTGGCTGCAGCTACTAATTGGGAAATGACATAGAAAATTAACAGTATGGATATTACCGCGAGGATCCCTCTTAAAAAATTGCTGTTGTACCGGTTGCCTATAAATTCAGGAATTGTCCGTGTCCCCAATCTGTCTCCATACTCTTTGATTGATTTGGCGAAAAATAACATACCAAAAACAGTTGCGACAGGGTAGAGCAGGGGATACCATAGTGACGGCGCACCCAAATCATATGCCAGGCCGGGCATCCCCATAAAGGTAGAACCGCTGGCGATTCCGGCACTGATTACTAAAGCAATCGTAATGGGACCATAGCTGGATCTTGCTGTTGCGAAGTCATCACTGGTATGTGTTTTTTTCATACCCAGGTAACCAAAAAACAGCATCATCCCGATAAATAGTATAATAAAAATCCATGACCAGATCTCTACGCTATTCATTGATCAGCCCCCCTTTTGTCATCCAAGAATGATGTCTTGAATAATATAATGTACATCGTGACCCAAGTGACCAGATTTACGGCAAGTATTATATACAGAAATGTCATCGAACTTCATCCCCTTCTCATCATTTCCAGTAATTGATCATTACTTTTTAATTTTCTTTGCTGACCGCTCGGCTCTTCGTATAATATATATTCTTTATCCTTTTGAATAATATGGTAGGGAATATATATCAAGTAATCATTAATCATGTCTATGTCCGGGAAACTCCATATTTTCTTTTTATATACATAATGATGACGCAATAAATCGTATCCTTCTTTTTCAATATCATAGTGGGTAGATACAGGCAGGGTGCGGGGATATTTTGGGATTTTATAGTCCTCATAAGAAAAATCACTAAAAGAAGTTGCTCTGTCCAGCAAACTGGTCCCCAGATAATGTTTGATTGTTCTTCTCCCTGAAAACGGAAGCGGCTTATAATTTACCATCCATTCAGATATGAGCACAGGCAGATTGAATTTAATTGTATCCATTTTAGACCGTTCCCCGTTCAAATAATTGACATGATAAGGTTTCCTGGATTTCACTGATTTTATCTTCATTAATCATACGAATTAAATGCCTGATCGCAATTTCACCTAAATTTTCATCAATGCCAATAGAAGTTAAATTGAATGCACTGTGCTGTAAAGCTTTCGTATTATCTACACCAATAATTGCAATGTCTCGTGGAACCTGCAATCCCTTACGGTTTAAGACATCTAATACGATTGAGGCAATCATATCTGTAGTGGCGAAAATGGCAGTCGGACTGTCAGGCAGGGAGATGATTCTCTCTATTTCTTTTTCTATAACTTCAGGACTTTGAACGGTGATTGAAAAATTGGCGGCATCCACAGGAATATCATGATTTTGGAGAGCATCCTTAAAACCTGTATATCTCCCATGGAACGTAGACTTCTCAAGTTCTCCGCCCATCCAATGAATGTTCGAATGTCCTTTTGAAATGAAATAGTCACCAGCCAGCCAGCCGGCTTGATAATTATCCAGCTCAACAAAATTACCGCCATTCCGGTGTTTTCTATTGAACATGATATATGGAACCCCCAAATTTTTTAGTTCATCAAAATGTAAACTATTACAATACATTGATGACAAAATAATCCCTTCTGTTTTTTGAGAGAAGACATTATTGTAAAGTGTGTCGTGTTGAAAATCTTCTTCGAAATAAACGTTAACGCTGAATCCATTATAATAGGCAATATTTATGATTCTCTGTGTGGATTCAACAAAAAAGGGGTTATTTAATGTGCCTGAAATTAAAGAAATCTGATTCGTATTATTACTCAACAGAGATCTTGCTACAGAATCAGGTCTGTAATTCAGTTCTTTCATTACTTTTTTAACCGTATCTCTTTTTTCTTTCTTAACAGCCTCCGGGTTATTGATGACCCTGGAGACAGTGGACTGAGACACGCCCGCTTTTTTTGCTATGTCTTTTGAAGATACCATGATTTACCTCTTATTTGATCTGATTATTTCCATACTTTCTCACTCTGAGCATCGCCTGTTCGGCATGGCCGGAAAAATTCTCAAGCTGACATAGTCTGGCTGCATACTCACCAATATAAGCACTTTGATCTTCTGAAGTAATCTTTTGATACGTCACTGTTTTGATAAATTTGCCGGCCCACAATCCTCCAGTATATTTTGCAGATCCCTTTGTTGGCAGTGTATGATTAGTGCCAATCACTTTATCTCCATAAGCCACGTTGGTTTCAGGCCCTAAAAAGAGTGCGCCATAATTAGTCAGATGATCCAGAAAGTAATCCGGGTTCCTGGTTAAAACTTCAACGTGTTCAAATGCTAATCTGTCTGCTTCAGATAATGCTTCTTCTTCGTTGTCGACGAGAATGATCTGGCCGTAATCCGCCCAGGATTTACCTGCGACTTCAGCAGTAGGCAGAGATTGTAACTGTCTGTCAATTTCTTCGATCGTATCATTAGCTGCTTTTTCAGAAGTTGTGATTAATGCGCCAGGGGAAGTAGGGCCATGTTCTCCCTGACCCAGCAAATCAGTTGCAATCATTTCAGGTTCGCTGGTTTCATCAGCAATTACAAGCGTTTCTGTCGGTCCGGCCAGCAGATCAATGCCGACGCGGCCAAACAGCTGTCTTTTGGCTTCAGCGACAAATGCATTCCCAGGGCCAACAATCATATCAACTGATTGAATGGTTTCCGTACCGATAGCCATCCCTGCCATGGCCTGGATACCGCCTAAAATATAGATTTCATCCGCTCCAGCCATATACATGGCATAAACTGTTGTGGCTGGGATTTCCCCGTTAATCGGAGGGGTACAGGCAGCGACTCTGTCCACTCCAGCAACTTTAGCTGTTAAAACACTCATATGGGCAGATGCAACCATCGGGTACCTGCCGCCGGGAATGTAACAGCCGACGCTATTTACAGGAATATTTTTATGGCCGAGTATTACGCCGGGCATTGTTTCCACTTCGATATCTTTTAATGCTTTCTTTTGTTCTTTTGCAAAATTTCCTATGTTACGCTGCGCAAATTTAATATCCGCTTTTGTTTGCTGTGGGATGTCACTGATGATTTCTTGAATTTCTTCATCTGATAATCTGAATGTTTCAGGGTCCCAATTATCAAATTTAACGGATAAATCCCTGAGCGCCTGATCTCCTTCTTCTTCGATCTGTTTAATCGTTTTTCGCACACTTTCTGATACTTTAGCATCATCCTGTTGAATTTCTTCAACCTTTCTGGGCGCCTTAATGTAACGGGCCATTAGAATGCTCCTTTCAAATGAATACGTATTCAAAAATAAGGTAAAAAAGAAATTATATCCATCATAGTATTACAAGCGCTTCCATTTGTCAAACTATTCTATTAATTTAAAGGATTTAAAACTGGCAGAGTGATGATTGGCACTGATCTTATGATAAGATAGGAGGACTTTAAAGGTTAGCGAGGTGAATGATCATGATTTTCATTGGCATCGATCTTGCCTGGACATATCAGAATGAGACGGGTGTATGTGTTATCGGTGAACGCGGGAAGGTAGAATACCTGGATGCACAAGTATACTCGAACGATGAGATCATTGATATCGTTAAAAGCTACGATGATAAAAAACTTTGCATCGCGATTGATGCGCCTCTGATTGTCAATAATGAAGGGGGGTCGAGAACTGCAGAAAGGGAATTGATGAAATCAAAAATTCACGGTCACCGGCTGTTTGCCTTCCAGTCCAACCGTACCTTTCTTACGAATACATTTGGTGAAATCCGCGGGGAGACATTGATGGGTATGATTCTTGATGCACTGCCGGAAGTAACGTCTGGTGAAGACCCATTCCGGTCAGGGGTGGTAGAAACATTTCCGACTGGTATCTGCTGCGGCCTTTTCCCTGAAATTTTTCCTGTGAAATATAAAAGGAAACCGAAAGTGCCGTTTGAAGAGACACTTAAAGAAATGCAGCGGCTGAGGAATCGATTTAAAGCGCTGGAGGATAAGGAAAATTTGATCAGCGGTTTCGTTTCACAAATACCGGCAGACATCATGAATATCGATCGGAAAATGCATAAACATATGGAGGATAAAATCGATGCCTTTCTATGTGCTTTCGGTATGTACAGTATTTACAATGAAATTGCACAAATGAAGAAATTTGGCAGTGATGCAGAAGGCGTCATCGTGATCCCTGTGAAAATATATCCATAAAGCCATTAAAAAATCTGCCCGATTAAACAACGGGCAGATCATGTTCATCATTAGATGGAAAATATGAATTCAGAAAAGTAATGTAACGATTGACACCAATATGAAAAAATTTCAGGTTGCATTACCGGCCATAGTATTTTAAAGTATATAGAGGATATGAAAGAGATCCCGTAGCTCAGTGGGAGAGCGCTTGCTTGACATGCAAGAGGTCGGTGGTTCGAGCCCACTCGGGATCATATGGATAGATTGAACGGGAGGCGGACGTCACACAGACGTCCGCCTCCCTTTTGTCAATCTAAGATACCATTCAGTGCATCCGTCAGACTGCTATTCATCCACAGCACTCTCCAATATACTGAAAGTTTTGTTTTCTCCGTCTATTTCAGCCTGCAGGCCGTAAGGGAGAATGAATTTCGGTTCATTATGCCCGAAACTTGCATTGTACAGAATCGGCAGGGTTTCCTGCCCGCATTCCTTCATAATCATTGTCCAGACCTTTTTATATTCATCGTAATATGCATCATCCTGCGGGCGGCCGACAATGATGCCATTTACTTTATCGAATATGCCCATGGTGGCAAAAGCCCGCAGCTGATCTTCAAGCATCCCTGGATCCATCTGTTCTTCGGATGTTTCAAGGAACAAGACAGCATTTTCAAAATGGTTCAGATCCAAAAACAGTTCTGTGCCCCTGAGATTGCCGAGCACATCGAGACAGCCCCCGATCAGATGCCCCTGCCCTTTGCCGGTGCCGTTGATGCTTTCATAACCGTGATTGTCCATCAATGGCCGCTCTTTGTCCTTATTCTCTTCATGCCACTTCAATCCGAATTTCCTGACCGTATCTGAAGTTTCTATATCCCCAATCACCTCTGCAGAGAACCAGGTGCTTTTAATGGATTCGACAGTGTAATTATCCATTGTGACATTTTCGGCAAAATCTGATAAAAGTGCAGGGCCATAGCTGGTTGAAATACCGTTCTGATAGAACATCAGATGATTTGTTGTTGTATCAGAGTACCCTGAGAAGATTTTAGGGTTCTTTTTCATACTTTCATAATCGACATAAGGGGATATCCGGACAGTTTCATTGCCGCCGATTGTACAGATAATTGCCTTCACAGACGGATCCCTGAGTGCTGCATTCAGATCTTCAGCTCTTTTCTCCGGATGATCATACACATAATCGATGCCTTTTAGCGCATGCGGCATCACTTTTACTTCCAATCCAAAAACATTTTTGAGTCTCTTGATGCCCTGTTCAGTTCTCCACTCGATATCAGATTCACCGGCGAGACCGCTGGATAAAGATACAATCGCCACCGTATCACCGGTACGAAGTTTCGCAGGTTTGATCATAAATTCACGCCCTCACTTCTCATTTTGGATAAAAATAAAGGACTGTCGTAACAGCCCGCGTATCATATCGTTTAATATATCGTTTTTTAGCTGGTGGCACCCATCCCGCCATCGACTCTGTACTGTGAACCTGTGACGAAATCGCTGTCGTCGGAAGCCAGGAACAGCACAACTTTTGAAATGTCTTCAGATTCTGCATAGCGGCCCATAGGAATGCTGTCGGTCAATGCTTCTTTGACCTCTGAGGATTCATTTTCCTGGACCGCGCTCAAGCCTTTTTCGACTGTCTCCATCATATTGCCTGTAACTGGCGCAGGGTGTATTGAGTTCACACGGACATTATACGCTGCGTTTTCCAGTGCGGCGGTCTTAGTCAGGCCGACAACCGCATGTTTGGAGGCTGAATAAGGAGACAGGTTCGGGCTGCCTCTTAAGCCATCGACCGAAGACGTGTTGATGACGGTTCCCTGTTGCTGTCGTTTCATCACTGGCAGGACGTGTTTCAACCCAAGAAATGCGCCGGTTGTATTAATGGAAAGTACCTTGTTGAAGTTGCCTAATGACTGTTCATCAATCGAACCTATTTCACCAATGATACCTGCATTGTTGAAGAAAATATCAATTTGATCAAATTCATTGACCGTCTGTTCGACATAATATCTCACATTTGATTCGTTGGTCACATCAGCTTCAATCGTGATGATGTTCTCGCTGCCCAATTCATTTCTGATTTTATCCAGCTTGAGCACATCGATATCCACCAATGCTATTTTCGCACCTTCATTTAGAAATAACTCGGCGGTCTGTCTGCCGAGGCCGCCGGCACCGCCGGTAATCAGTGCGACTTTGCCATCCAGTCGTCCCATTCTTATCTCTCCTTAATAATAGTCTTCATGTTTTGTATATACCACGTTATGGAGAGAAAAAAACAACTGCCTTGCATGTGCGGCTGCCATATTGAGCATAAAGTTTTAAATTACACCTATAATATTATATAATTTTAAAAGCAGAATTAAGGACTCGGATATATAATACTATTCTTTTGAAAAGGGGCAGGATAAGCTTTTTATGAAAAAATTTTTTAATCTTTCCTCCGTTTTAATCCTAATGATTATCATCGCTTCACTAATCTTCATTAGTTTAAATACAGCATTTGCAAAACAGTTCATCCAGGAAGCTCCGCAGGTGTCATCAGCGCCGTCAATTTCACAGGAATCAGCATCGCAAAATTCTTCCAGTCATGATTCGTCAGAAAGCTCTGATCCCACTGAACTTCATCCAAAAGTGGCTGAGAATGCAGAAAAATTGAAAGAAAAAGCTGCAGAGAAAGACATCGCCATCCAGATAACAGAAGGTTTCCGCACCGAGGAAAGGCAGGATGCGCTTTATGCCCAGGGCAGGACACAGCCCGGCAATATTGTGACCAATGCAAAAGGCGGGGAATCCTACCATAATTATGGTCTGGCGGTCGACTTTGCCGTTAAAGTTGATGGTGAAGTGACATGGGACGTCAATTATGATGGTAATGGCAACGGAAAATCGGACTGGGTTGAAGTGGCAGATATTGCGAAAGACCTGGGATTCACCTGGGGCGGTGACTGGGAAGAATTTAAAGATTACCCGCATCTTCAGATGGAATTCGGCCACTCCATCCGTGATTTACAAGACGGAGATCATCACCTATTCTAAACCTTTAGACTTTCAAGATTATAGAAAAGCTATCCCCCGCTGTCCATATGTCAAACATATGGACAGCGGGGGATTTATTATGACAATTTATTTACGCAAGAATTCTGAAATGCTTTTTTGTGATGAATTTAATATAATGATTATTATATCTGAAAATTAGCAGAAAGGGATGAATCGGATGACTGTACAGATCAATCAGGATGAAGCGCTGAAGATGCTTGAGGAACTGGTGAATATAGACAGCGGTTCCTACGTAAAAGAAGGCGTCGATCGTGTGGGGAGCTATTTGCGCGGGTTGTATGAGGCGCTGGGCTTTGAAGCGGAGGAACTGGTGAATACGGAGCACGGGAATAATATTTCATTGAAGCATAAGGATGCCAAAGATCCTGAAATTATTGCCATCGCCCACATGGATACTGTTTTTCCGGAAGGGACGGCGGCTGAAAGACCGTTCAGCATTCAGGGAGACAGAGCCTGCGGCCCGGGTGTCATCGATATGAAAGCGAGTCATGTGATGCTGTACCATGCTGTCAAAGCATTGAGTGAAGCGGGCGATGAATCATATAAAAATATTGAAATCTTACTCACCAGCGATGAAGAGATCGGGTCGGTGTCTTCCAGGCGTGTCATTGAAGCACATTCCAAAACTAAGAAATATGCATTGGTGCTGGAACCGGCACGTGCGGATGGTTCAATCGTCAGTGCCAGAAGAGGGGCCGGCAGCTATGAACTCGAAATTACAGGGAAAGCTGCACATTCCGGCATTGAACCGGACAACGGCAGCAGTGCGATTAAAGAACTTGCCCATAAAATATTTGAAATTGAAGCATTGTCCAGACCGGATGAAGGGCTCCATGTCAATGTGGTACAGGCTGGGGGCGGTGAGGCTGCAAACATGATTGCGCCCAATGCCCATGCTGTTGTGGATGTGCGTATCTCTAAAATGTCCCAGGGCGAATGGGTGGATGCACAAATCAGGAAAATTGCTGAAGCAGTGCAGGTGGACGGTACGACAGTCGAACTGAGCGGCGGTGTGAACAGACCGCCGATGGAATATACGGAAGGCACTAAAAAAATGGTTGATCTCATCACAGAGGAAGGCAGCAAGCTTGGCTTGGAGATTAAGCATACCCATACCGGCGGCGGTTCCGATGCCTCCTTCCCTGCGGCACTCGGTGTGGATACATTGGACGGCCTCGGTCCCGTCGGCGGCAAGCAGCACAGTGCGGAGGAATATTTGGAAACAGAAAGCCTTGTGGCGAGAACAGAGTTATTTATCAACTTTTTGAAGCGACTATAAAAAGGAATGAGAGGCATAAGGAACATGGAGAAAAAGAAAACAAGAAAATCCAAAATATTTACAATGCCTGATGCATTTCTCATCATTTTCGGTATCGTGGTCCTGGCTGCGATATCCACATATTTTATACCGGCGGGTTCATACGATCGTGAAGCTGCGGATGGAGTGACCACTGTGGTGCCGGACAGCTATACGACGGCTGAATCCAATCCAACTGGCATCATAGACTTGTTCACTGCGATACCGACAGGTATGGTTGAAGCGGCAAACATCATATTCCTGATATTCATCATTGGGGGTATTGTTCATATCATAGAATCCACAGGAGCGATAAACGCCGGGATTAATTCGCTGATCGATCTGACAAAAGGCAGGTATATGTTACTGATCGCCACCGTCAGCGGATTGTTTGGCGTTCTGGCTTCGATGGGTGTGGCCGCCAATGCTGTGATTGCATTCATCCCGATTGGCATCGCATTGGCCAGGTCCCTGAAGCTGGATGCGATTGTCGGTGTGGCCACTGTCTATCTGGGATACTACTCCGGCATGATTGCCGGCATCTTCGATCCTTCCATACTGGGGCTGGCCCAGACGATTGCTGAATTACCGCTGTTTTCAGGAATGTGGCTGCGTATTATACTCTTCATCATTTTGATCAGCATTGTCATTACATACGTCAATATGTACGCCAGGAGAGTGAAGAATAATCCCGAAAAATCGCTGATGGGTGATCAGCTGTTCGGTTCCCTTGCCGAGCCTGAAGATGTACCGGAGAATAACTCAAAGTTTACAAGGCTCCATGCTGCAATACTTTTAACATTTGTAGTGTTCATCAGCTTCTTCATTTATGGCGCGTTCAATTTCGGCTGGTCATTGAATGAACTCTCTGCCATATTCCTGATCATGGGGGTTGTGATCGCGATCATCGCGAGGATCACACCAAATGATTTCATCAGGAAATTCATAGACGGCGCAAAATCCATCACTTACGGCGCTTTGGTTGTCGGTCTGGCAAGAGCTGTAATTGTCATACTGGAAGACGGTGCCATCATCGATACGATTGTTCATTATGCACTGGTTCCTCTGGAATCTCTGCCGACAATGCTCGGTGCCCAGATGCTCTTCCTTTTCAACCTGACGTTCAACCTGCTGGTCACCTCCGGCTCCGGACAGGCAGCTATTATTATGCCGTTAATGGTGCCCATTGTTGATCTGCTGGGCATCACAAGGCAGACGGGCACGCTGATCCTGATGCTCGGTGACGGCTTTACGAATATCATCACACCAACATCAGGCGTATTGATGGCAGTACTGGCTGTCGGCGGTGTCAGCTGGGTGAAATGGTTCAAATTCGCATTGCCGCTGCTGCTGGTATGGATAGTGGTCGGTATCGCTGCAGTAAGCTTTGCAGTGTTCGTCAATTACGGACCCTTCTGATCACGGATGATTTTCTGTTCCATAGTGCTATTGAATTTTGAAAATTTAATTAATATGGTATTATTAAGAGAAAGGGAAGCTGTCTGTATAACCACTATTTGAAAGATGTGATTCTTTGAAAAAGCCGAATTTAATCAGACTGGATGCTGAGGAAGATATTGAAGTATTCTATAGATCTGTCATGAAAAATACCGATTATTTTACGGATTACCAGAAGGCACTCCCGACATTGGACGAGGTTAAGCAGGAGTTTTTCCATGATATCCCGCCGTATGTCTACCTTGAAAATAAAGAAGTCTACGGTATATATATCGACCGGAAAATTTCAGGCTTTGTCGATCTCCTATACCGTTATCCTGACCAGGATACATGTATGATCGGATACTTGGTGATCGATTGGGATCAGAGGCGGACAGGCGTCGGTCAGAAGGTATATGATGAGGTCAGGGAATATATGAAACGCAGAAACATCAAAAAGATACGGGTTGGTGTGCTTGAAGATAACGTACCGGCTGTGAGTTTCTGGATCAAGCAGGGGTTCCAGGAAGTGGAGCAGATTGATACGGAATACGGGACGCAGATTACCATGGAGTATGAGTTATAGGCTGAGATAAGCGATGAGGTGATGATGTGATTACTGACCAGGACCGGAAATATTTAAAGCGCTGTGTGGCGCTGGCTGAAGAAGGTTTGAATAAGGGCAATGCGCCGTTCGGTTCATTACTTGTCTCTGACGGCAGAATTCTTTTTGAAGATCACAACAGGAACGCTGCCGGTGATGACACGAGGCATCCGGAATTTGAAATTGCCCGATGGGCAGCGAATCATCTGAATGAAACAGAACGGAGTACCTCTGTCGTATATACCTCAGGCGAGCATTGTTCCATGTGCGCTTCGGCACATGGGCTCGCGGGTCTCGGCCGCATCGTCTATGCCAGCTCCACTGAACAGTTGAACGCATGGCATAAAGACCTGGGTGTTGCACCCGGCAACCTAAAAGGGCACAGGGTTCATGAAATAATTGTCGATGCAGAAGTTGACGGACCGGATGAAAAACTGTCCGAAGAAGTGAGACAGCTCCAGTATGAATATCACTCCGGATGACAGTTTTTCACCCCTTCAGATTGCAATCTGAGGGGGTGTTTTAAAATGGAATGATTGGGGCAGGGGCCATTACCGGACCAGTATATAATAGATCACATAGAACCAGCTGAAAATACCATGAATGATCGCCCAGATGATCGATTGGTTCACGCTCCATGAAATGGTTACAGCCAGCACGGTACCGAATCCGACACCGGTTTTCACAACATTTTTTGTTCCATCCATTACGTCACTTCCTGTTCTTTCATATTATGCACATTTAAACCTATCATCTTATATATTTTCTATCTTCCATTCCCTTAGACAGTTTAGGACTCTCGGCAAGTTCATGTATATTCAAAGTGTATTATAACATGTTATAAATTGAATTAAACGTATTATTGTTGCATGATTATATAAAAGAGACGAAGGGGTGGGACTTGATAAACACTGAGCACGCGAGACGAATGGGGATGACAAAGCAATTGAATATCACAGAGGGGGATACTTATGAAATTACTTGCGGTAACAGCATGTCCGGTTGGGGTCGCCCATACGTTTATGGCAGCTGAAAATATTCAGCAGGCAGCTGACGAGATGGATATTGACATGAAGGTTGAAACACAGGGATCGATTGGTGTGGAGGATGCGCTGACAGATCAGGACATCCAAGCGGCGGACGGAATCATCATTGCGAGCGACAAAGACGTGTCCAAAGAACGGTTCCGAGGGAAGAAACTGCTTGTGGTCGGTGTGCAGGAAGGGATCAGAAATCCTAAAGCACTGATCGAACAGTTTGAAAATGATAAGGTTCCGGTATATAAAGCGGGTGCTGAGGCCAGTGATGAGGATAAAAGCGAAAAGAAAAAGGGTGAGAATCCGATATACCGCCATCTGATGAATGGTGTCTCCTACATGATTCCATTTATCGTGGTTGGCGGGCTGCTCATTGCGATTGCGCTGACCATCGGGGGAGAGCAGACCCCTGAAGGGATCGTCATTCCGGAAGATTCATTTTGGGCGCAGGTGGAAGCGATCGGGAATGCTTCATTTTCATTCATGGTGCCAATATTAGCAGGGTACATCGCTTACAGTATCGCTGACAGACCTGGGCTTGCCCCGGGGATTGTCGGCGGATTCATCGCTGCGAACGATAGCTTTTACGCAGCGGAAACCAATGCCGGTTTCCTCGGCGGCATTATTGCCGGCTTCCTGGCAGGATATATCGTACTTGCACTCAAACAGATAAAGGTGCCAAAAGCGATGGAGCCGGTCATGCCAATTATATTTCTGCCGATTATCGGCACGATTATTGTCGGTTTACTGTTCATCTATGTGATTGGCGCACCGGTGGCCACCCTGTTCGACGCCTTGACAACATGGCTGGAAGGCATGCAAGGGGCAAGTTCAGTATTATTGGCAATCATACTCGGCGGTATGATCGCAGTAGATATGGGCGGTCCATTCAATAAGGTGGCCTTCCTTTTCGGCGTCGGTATGATTGCTGAAGGTAATTATGGAATTATGGGTGCGATTGCGGTTGCAATCTGTATCCCGCCGCTCGGAATGGGTCTCGCGACCTTCCTCAACAAGAGGAAATATAATGAAAACGAACATGAAGCGGGAAAAGCGTCATTTACAATGGGTTTCTTCGGCATTACTGAAGGTGCCATACCGTTCGCTGCCCAGGATCCGTTAAGGGTGATTCCAAGTATTGTGACAGGTTCAATGGTCGGGGCGGTCATCGCGATGCTGAGCGGCGTCGGCGACCATGTGGCACATGGCGGTCCCATTGTCGCCATCCTTGGAGCTGTCGACAATGTGCTGATGTTCTTTGTCGCAGCGATTATCGGTGTCCTGGTAACGGCATTCCTCGTCAATGCGCTGAAAAAAGATCTCAGTGTGGCAGCAGCCGGCGGGGGGACAATTTCTGAAAGTGAGTTGGACGCTGAAGAAAAAGATGTTTCAGACTCAGCCCCGTCAACAGAAGCGGACAGTGCTGATGAAAAGATTGAAATGAACCAACTGACGGACATCCTTGATAAAAACTTGATCAAGGTCGAACTGGAAGCGGATAAACAGGATGCAGTCATCGATGAGATGATTCAGGTGCTGGATCAATCAGATGTGATTGTATCCGGTGCGGACTTTAAAAAAGACATTTTAGAAAGAGAATCTGAAGGGACCACCGGACTCGGTATGAACATTGCAATTCCGCATGCCAAGTCTGAAGCGGTAAAGAGACCGGCTGTGGTATATGGCAGGAACACCGGGGGCGTCGATTGGAACAGTGTCGATGAAACAGACGCCAAGCTGATTTTTATGATTGCAGTGCCGACTGAAGCAGCCGGAGATGATCATCTCAGAATACTTCAGATGCTCTCCCGACGGCTCATGGATGAGGACTTCAGGCAGCAGCTGCTCGCAGCGGACACGGTTGATGAAGCGTATGCATTGCTCGATGATATAAAATAGCACTGTAAAAGGAGAGTGAAGGCATGGCAGAGACCTCCGTTTATCTGCGGCATAATCTTGAAAATATCCCTTTTTATCCTCTGCCTGACGGTTTTGAATTTGCATCCTATAAAAAGGGGGATGAAGCTCAATGGTCGGACATCTTAGCTGCAACCGGAGAATTTATTGACAAAGCGGCGGCATTGGACAGATTTCATCAGGAAATGGGGCCGGCAGAAGATCTCGATGAAAGGATGATATTCATACGGAATCAAAATCTCGAATTGATCGGCACTGTAACTGCATGGTATGGGACGGTTAGTGATGTAGAGATGGGGAGACTGCATTGGGTTGAAATCATGCCGGATTATCAGGGTCTGGGTCTGGGCAGACCGTTGATATCAAAAGGCATGCAGATACTAAAAGAAAAGCATGGGCGCGCTTATTTAAAGACACAGAAAAGCAGCAGGGCGGCCATTCATCTTTACAGAAAGCTGGGCTGGTCCCCCATCAAGGTCAATCAGCCGCATGCCTAATTATATGACTGATGAACAGGAGGTATTTATGAAAAGTGAACCGATATTTTTGGAACCTGTAATGCAGGAAAGAATTTGGGGCGGGGTGAAGCTGCGTGAAAAATTCGGCTATGACATCCCGTCTGAAACGACCGGTGAAGCCTGGGTCATATCGGCCCACCAGAATGGTCCGTCCAGAGTGATTAACGGCCAGTATGAAGGCAAAACTCTGGATGAGCTGTGGGCAGCCCATGGGGAACTCTTTAATAAAAAAGAAGCCGGAGCGGAGTATCCGCTGCTCGTTAAAATATTGGATGCGGCCGATGATCTGTCCGTCCAGGTCCACCCGGATGATGCGTATGCCGCCAGGATGGAGAATGTCCCTTATGGGAAAACCGAGTGCTGGTATGTATTGGAAGCAGCGGAAGGGGCAAACATTATTTTAGGCCATACCGCTTCTGATAAAGAGACATTTGATCAGATGATTGATCGTAATGCGTGGGAACAGCTCTTTAGCTATGTGGACGTAACCGAAGGGGATTTCATCTATGTGCCGAGCGGCACCATTCATGCGATCGGCCGGGGGATCACGATTCTGGAAGTCCAGCAGAGTTCGGATGTCACCTACAGGGTTTATGACTATGACAGAACCGATAGTCAGGGGCAGAAAAGAGCGCTGCATCTGGATAAGGTGCGGGAAGCTGTCAATATTCCGCATGCTGCCCCCCAATTAGACTTTTCTGAAACAGGGGATGCCGAACACAGACAGACCCGGCTGGTGGAAGCGGAGTATTTCACAGTGGAAAAATGGGAAGTCGCCGGAGCGTCTGAATTCGAATGGGAAGCGGACTTCCTGCAAGTCAATGTCATAGAAGGCAAAGGGCGGATGAAAGCCGGGGATAAAGAATATAAGTTAATGAAAGGGATGAATTTTATCCTTCCACACGGCATTGATTCTGTGAACATTGACGGGGAGATTGAACTGATTGTTTCCCATCCTTAAAGGATACAAGTGAAAAACAAGAAAGACTTACTGGAAACAAACATGCCCATGTCTGTTTCCAGTAAGTCTCTTTCTATGCGATGATTTCTTTAGCGATCACAGCTGCGCCCAGTATGCCCTGATCATCATTTAGCTCAGGCGGGACGATAAACTGGTCGATATCGTCGATTTTAATATATCCATTCATCAGTGCTGTAAACGATTCTTTGATTAATGGATACAGCTGCATTTGTTTCATGACTCCACCGCCGATGACAATCTTTGCCGGGGAAAGGACCAGTGTGTAGTTCACAAGTGCCTGGGCAATATAGTATGCAATGGTTTCCCACAACGGATCATTGGCGCTTATTGTTACAGCCTTTTGTTTCATGCGTTTTTCAATGGCAGGCCCGGAGACCAGGCCTTCGAGACATGATCCATGGGAAGGACAGATGCCGATGAAGCCATCGTCATTCATTTGATTGATAAAAACATGTCCCATTTCCGGGTGGTTCTGACCGATATAACTGTCCCCATTTTTGACAAACCCGCCGCCAATCCCAGTACCGACAGTGATATACAGACAGCTGTCCTGTCTTTTGGCACTGCCGAAATGATATTCGCCTAACGACGCCGTATTGACATCGGTGTCTATGGCAACAGGGCGTTTCATTGCCTTCTGCACCTCATTTAACAATGGGTAGTACTGCCACTCCAGTTTAGGCGTATTTTGGATCATCCCGTAATTTGCACTGTTTCTATCGAGATTGATGGGGCCGAAAGCGCCGATTCCCACGGCCTCAACATCATATTTTTCAAAGAATTGATATACAGCGTTCATTGTGGTTTCCGGTTCAGCGGTCGGAATCGTCACTCTGTCGAGCACGCTGTTGTCATCCAGAACGGCACAGACGAATTTAGTGCCGCCGGCTTCAATTGCTCCGATCATCGCAGACTCACTCTCCTTATGCTCTATACTAACAGTTGACTCCTGAAATGACAGTTTAAAAGCAGCCGCAGAGTAACCGGGTATGATTCTTACTCATTAAATACGTCAACCAGGAAAGTCGAAAGTTCAGGGAAGAAAATCAGTAAAAGCATAACAACCACAATCGGAATCAGGAAGGGAAGCACCCCTTTATACATGGTACTCATAGGAATATTACCCACCCGTGATACTACAAATAAGGCCATGCCCATGGGGGGTGTTAAAATGCCAATCATTAAATTTAGAATGACAAAAGCACCGAAAAAGACGGGATCGATGCCAACACTTGTGGCCACTGGAATCAGAACTGGAACAACAAGCACGAGCAGCGCCAGCGCCTCAATGAATGTCCCCAGGAGTATCAGCAGCAGACTCATCAGCATAAGCAGAAAAACAGGGTTCTCAGTAATGCCTAAGAAGGCATCAGCTATTTTAATCGCCACCTGTTCTCTGGCTATGAACTGTCCAAAAAATTCTATGGCAGCGAGCATGAGTACTACTACGCCGGTTAATTTAAAGGATTCTATGATATTGTTGTACACTTTTTTAAACGTTAATTCCCGATAGACAAAAAACCCAAGAAACAGCGCATACACAGTACTGACAACGGCCGCTTCCGTAGGTGTGAAAAATCCGGAAAAAATGCCAGCAATGATAATAACAGGTGTCAGCAGTGCCCAAAATGCCTTCAGGAAATTTTGACCAGCTGTTTTTAAATTTGGCCGTTCAAGCACTTGGTAATTGCGGGTTTTCGCAAGGATGAACGTCATGGCAAAAAGAGCTAATGCGATAAGGATTCCTGGAACCGCTCCGGCAATAAACATCGATGCTACAGACACATTGGCAAGGGCAGCGTAAATAATCATATTTAGACTGGGCGGTATAATACCGCTTAGAATTGAAGTCGCTGCCGTCAATCCACCATTAAAATCATCATGATAGCCTGCCTTGCGCATCGTTCTGATCTCCAGCTGGCCCAAGCCGCCGGCATCTGCCAATGACGAACCAGACATGCCGGAGAACATTAAACTGGCTGTTATGTTTACATGACCAACACCGCCAGGTACATGCCCGACCAAAGACATGGCAAAATTGAAAATACGGTCCGTAATTCCAGAAGCATTCATCAACGTACCTGTTAATATAAAGAATGGAATAGCCAGCAGGGTGAAATTATCAATCCCGCTGATCAACTGTTCCCCTGATGCAAAAATCAGGTTCCAATCCCCCATTATAAAGTACAAAAGACCGGCAATGAGTAACGTGAATCCGACAGGGATACCTAAAAAGAGTAGAACTATCCATGCGATGAAAATAAAAGCAATCTCCATCTACCTCACCTCCGCAGCTTTGTCTTTACGCCATTCCCGGAGGATCCGTTCAATCAACCGATAAATCATAAGCAGTGTTAAGATTGGAAGCGCTGCATACATATAAGATTGCGAAATTTTCAAGGTGACGAGATTCGAATTCATCTGATTCTGCACAATGGGGATACTGATGATAAACAGTATAATCAGTGCGCTAAGAATCAATAATTGGTTAAATATATAAACCCATTTTTGTGCCTTGGCTGGCAGTTTTTTTATGAATACATCAATGGAAACATGGCTGTCATCTTTAATACAGGCTGCTATTCCCAGATAACCAGCATAAATAAATAAGAGTTTACTTAATTCCTCTGTCCACACCAAGGGGGTCCCCAACCCTTGGCGTGTCAGAGTTTGTACGACTAATACAATCAGCATAGTTACAAATAAAGAGCTGCCTATAATTTCCTCAAAGTTATAGTATATTTTCTTTAACATGAGTCATCACCTTCACGGACGCTTATTCTCTTGCTTCATCGATTACTTCCATATATTCCTCAGCACCGTCTCCGATCTGATCGTAGTATTTAGGATAAGCCTCTGAAAGCGCCTCCCTGAATCCACTCAAATCAGGTTCTGTTATCGTTACACCTTCTTCTTCAAAGAAATCAACCAATTCTTCTTCTTCTGTTTGGAACAATTCCGTATGATGTTCTGTTGCTTCTTCAATACCGTCATTCAGAATTTGCTGCAGGTCTTCAGGCAGTTCTTGCCAAGTCTGATCACTTACCATATAGGTATTATCATTCACGACATGATTCGTCAGTGCAATATAATCTTGTACTTCGTGAAAACTTTGTGCTTCAATTGCAGAAAGTGGGTTTTCCTGTCCATCAACCTGACCTGTCTGCAGGGCAAGATAAACTTCACCAAAGTTCATCGGTGTCGGATTTGCTCCTGTATATTCTGCATAATCAAGCAGTGTTTCTGCTTCTGGTGTACGCAGGCTCATGCCTTCCATATCCGATACTTCATTGATTGGGAAATTGGAGGTTGTCACCCTTGTACCGTTATATGCAGTGTCCATTACACGTAAACCATGTTCTTCGGTCAGTTCAGTCCGCAGTTCATCTCCAAACTCCGTTTCATAAATCACTCGTTCTATATGTTCAAAATCTTCGATGACGTAAGGTACCATCAATAGTTGGGCACGGGGTACCCACTGATTTAAACGACCGATTTCAGCCAATGTAATATCAAGTGAGCCGTCTTCCAGCTGTCCCAGCATGGAAAGATCATCTCCAAGTTGAGCATCCGGGTACAGGCTGATGGTCAACTGTCCGTCACTCTCTTCTTCGACATAGTCTGCCAGCACTTCAGCTGCCTCGTATTCATTTGACTGTGTATTTGGCTGCATGCCGAATTCCAGTTCATAGGTTTCACCCGTGTCAGCGCTTTCATTATTGCTGCTTTCACTACCGCTGCTTTCACTTCCGTTGCTCTCATCACTGCTGCCCTCATCACTTGAGTCAGCACTTTCCTCATTGGCACCACATGCTGTTAACACCAGAAATACTATACTGAGTAATAAAATCAGATTTTTTTTCATTTAATGCCACACCCCTTTTATTTTACATTCATTCATTTTCCTGTACATTAATGCAAAATTTCTTCCTAATGTCTCCCGGACTTCTAAGTATAACGGCCAACCAATGGAGAAAGCGCAAGTGCGAGGCCAAATTTATCCTGACTAAAGCTCAAAATCTTTTACAAGCTGCTCAACTTTGTGCCTTTTGGATGGATCAAATTTAGATAAAGGTTTTTTCGTTGTGCCTGCATCGATGCCTTTAACATTCAGAATCTCTTTCAATGTCTGATAGATGCCGAGTTCCAGTATTCTCTCAATGACGTCATTGGCTTCGTGCTGGACTTCAAATGCTTCAATAAAGTTGTTCTGTTCACACAATTCCATGATTCTTCTGGAGCGGCGACCATTGACATTGTAAGTGCTGCCGATGGCACCATCCACGCCGGACAGCATGCCGTATACCAGCATTTCATCAAAACCTGAATAGATGAGTTTATCCGGATAACGCCTGCGCAGTCTTTCGAGTGCGAAGAAGTCGTTGTCGGTATATTTTACACCGATGACTTTATCGTTGGAGAAGAGCGCATCGAACTGTTCCATTGAAATCGATACGCCGGTCAGGGCTGGAATCGCATAGATGATCATATTGTTACCGGTTTCTGCAATGATTGTTTCATAATAATCCCTGATCTCTTCAAATGAGAACGGGTAATAGAACGGCGTCACCGCAGAGAGGCTGTCATATCCGAGGCCGGTCGCATATTTACCAAGTTCTACTGCTTCCTCCAAATTGATTGAGCCGACCTGGGCGATTAATTTCACTTCATCTCCTGCTTCATCTTTCACAATGTCAAAGATGAATTTCTTCTGATCTGTCGAGAGCAGGAAGTTCTCGCCGGTGCTCCCGTTGACATATAATCCATCCACTTTCTGTACATCGATATTATTTCTGACGACCTGCCTGAGTCCTGCTTCTTTCACATCCCCCTCCTCATCGAATGGTATAAGCAAAGCTGTAAAAAGACCTTTCATGTTCAATTCCCCCTAATGGTTGATAAACCAAGTCTGAAAAAGATATAATATTGTCAGACCAATTTATATCTTCATCATAAAAGGTGCAGGCGGGTAAGTCAAGGGTTAATTGACAGCGTTTACAAATGAATTTCGCAAATGCTGTCGCAGAATGAGTCCAGGTTTTTTTATATGATATGATGTCCTTGTCAGGAGTGGAAGCAGATGTCTATAAAGAATAATTCTTTAGTCGAAATCGCAATGGAACGCATCAAACAGCATATTGCCGACAATCATATGCAGCCGGGCGACAAATTTCTGTCTGAAGGAGAATTGACCGATCAGCTGCAGGTCAGCCGGACGGTGATCAGAGAGGCGCTGCGGTCACTGGGGTCATTAGGGATCATCGAAGTCAGGAAGGGCGGGGGCGTCTATGTCTCGGCTTCGGATTTCGAATCGATCAAACGCATTTTAAGACATCATTATGAAGTGCATGGCGCGAAAATCAAAGAACTGGTTGAAATCAGGAAAATCATTGAACTGGGGGCATTACGGCTGATTATAGAAAAAGATATGGATGTTGATGCTGACCGTTTGGAAGATATCAACAAAAATTATCGTGATGCGATATCAAAGGGTGAAGATACGAAGCGCCATGACCAATTATTTCACCAGCATATTATGAAAGAGGCGGATAACCAGACTTTTTATAATTTTGCTGATGTCATTCATGATTATTTCTCTCTTGTAAAGATTAATCTGATTCAAGATACTGATGCGCTTCTGAAATCATATCAGGAGCATGACGCGCTCATCAGCGCTTTAAAAGATAAAAAGCTGGCAGAGGCACATCGGATCATGTCGGAACATTTTGAACCGATTTTCCAGTTCATCCGGCAGATGGAGGTACAGACAGATGATGGATCCAATTAATTCGCATGAAAGAAAATCCTTGAAACAGACAGTTATTCAGGAGATAAAAGACTATATTACCGATAATCAGCTGGCATTCGGAGATAAACTGCCGACTGAGCGTCGGTTCACCGAGATATTCGGTGTCAGCCGTTCGGTGGTCAGAGAAGCCCTCAGCTATTTGGAGAACACCGGTGTGATTTATATCAGGCAGGGGCAGGGGGCTTTTTTAAAGCGCTCGAACATGGAAAATCTATTGGAGAATTTCTTCTTCCTCTGGCAGATCAACGGCGGGGAACAGGAAGAAATATTGAGTCTCAGATTAATCTTTGAGGCCAGTGCCATCGATGAAATCATCCGCAATGATGATACAGCTGAGATGGAGGCGTTACATAGAAAGGCGGGGGAAGATAAAGCCTCCGTTACTGCGGATACATTCAGAGCGGCGGACCGGCAGTTCCATGAACAACTGCTGAATGCGACCGATAATCATCTATTCACTCAGATGACGGGTGTGATCACCAATTATTTCTTCCAGATTGCCCGTGATATCGATTTAACAGAAAAAGAGGCCGCATTGATGATGGCGGAACATGAAAGTATAACAGCGGCACTCATCGAAAGAGATTCAGACAAAGCAAAAGCGCTGCTGGCGGACCATATATATAATGTGAGACGAAAATAGGTGACAGTTATGATGAGTTATTTGACGATAGATATAGGCGGGACGTTCATAAAATATGCACAATTGGATGCCAGTCATCATTTATCACACACAGAAAAAGTGGAGACCATAGAGAATAAGGATAACGCGATCCTGCATCAGGTCGAGGCGATCATTCAGACATCATTGGATAATGGCAGTCCGATTAAAGGGGTCGGTATCAGTACAGCCGGAATCGTCGATCGTGAAGCCGGGGAAATCATTTATGCCGGCCCGACGATTCCCAATTATAAAGGCACACCTTTCAAGAAATATCTGTCCGATCAATTCGACATACCGGTAGTTGTGGAAAATGATGTGAATGCTGCGCTAAAAGGTGAAATGTGGAAAGGTGCGGGCAGCGGGCGCGATGATGTGTTCTGCATTACATTGGGCACCGGCATCGGCGGGGCATATTATCAGGCAGGGCTGGTCGACGGGGCTTATAATCAGGCAAATTCCGTCGGCTATCTGCTCAAAGACCCGCGAAGCGGTTTGAACTTTGAAGGACGTGCTTCCACTGCAGCGCTCAAGAGGCGGATCAAAGAAACGCACGGCGGGCGCATGGACAGCGAAACAGTTTTCAGTCTGGCAAAAGCAGGGGATCAGAACAGTCTGGATACGCTGAAGGCATGGGCGGGGGACGTGGCTGAAGGGCTTGCACAGATCATCATCCTTATCGATCCGAAATGTCTGATTATCGGCGGCGGGATCTCCGCCCAGGGCGATTTTCTGCTGGATCTGATCCAAGCGCCTCTGACAGACTATTTGCCGGCGGATTTCTTGAAGACAGAATTGAAGATTGCTGAATTGTATAATGACGCCGCTTTGTTCGGAGCGGTCCAACCATTTATCGAGGAGGAAAAATAATATGCTGAACAAAGTGAAAAACGGTTTGATTGTGTCCTGCCAGGCGTTGGAAGATGAACCGCTGCACAGTTCATTTATCATGTCGAAGATGGCCCTGGCAGCCAAAGAAGGCGGGGCAGCCGGCATACGCGCCAATTCCAAAGCAGATATCATTGAGATAAAAAAAGAAGTCGACTTGCCGGTCACCGGTATTGTAAAGAGAGATTATGAAAACAGTCCAGTGTTCATTACGGCTACGTACAAAGAAATTGATGAACTGCTTGAGAGCGGCTGCGAAATGATCGCTATGGATGCAACGCTGAGAGCGCGGCCGGAGCACCTCACGGCGGGAGCGCTTGTTGAATATGTCAGAAAGAAAGATGCCGGTGTGGAATTGATGGCGGACATCGCTGATCTTGAAGATGCAAAAGCAGCAGAAAGTGCAGGGTTCGACTGTATTTCCACAACACTTCACGGATATACTGAAGAGACCAAAGATAAAAAATTATATCACGATGACTTCGCTTTCCTCAAAGAAGTATTGTCAGCAGTCGATATCCCCGTCATTGCCGAAGGCAATGTCATCACACCGGAAATGTATAAAAGATGTATGGCACTCGGTGCTTATGCAAGCGTCGTCGGCGGGGCCATTACGAGACCGAAGGATATCACGAAACGGTTTGTTGATGGGCAGTAAAATTAGTGGGCATGGATCATATATATTCTGCAAAAAAACTTCCTGCTTAAGTTGAGCAGACTGCAAGCAGGAAGTGCTTATTTTCGTCAGGGGCACTTATATCCACCGTATCCATTTCATCAGTCATAATTCTCGAAGAAATCTTTGAGTATCAGTGCAGCGTCCCTGATATCACTGATATGAGAGAATTCAGCGGGGTTATGGCTGATTCCGCCGATACTTCTGACGAACAGCATTGTCATCGGATGGGCTCTGGCGATATTCATCGCATCATGCCCGGCACCGCTGGGCAGATGAACCGGCAGGTGCGCATTGCGTTTAAATGATGTTTCCATTTTAGAGATGATTTCCGGTGCTGCTGGAATGGGTTTCACTCTTGTCATCATGTCGGTCTCTACGGATACTGATGATTGTTCGGCAATGTTTTCCGCATGCTTCCTAACCGCTTGGATCAGCTGACCCTGCTGTGTTTCATCAATATCCCGCGCATCTACGATCAGCTCAACTTTACCCGGGATCACATTCACACCGTTTGGCGTGACCTCGATTTTACCGACTGTAGCCACGGCTGAATCACTGATGCTTTTAGGCACTCCGGGCAGTGTGCTGATAAACTCGGATGCGGCGACGAGTGCATCACTTCTGCCGGTCATTGGCGTGCTGCCGGCGTGGCCGGCTGTCCCGGTAAAGACGACATGCGTTCTTGTGGTCCCGGCGATGCCGTTGACGATACCTGTTGAGAGGCCTTTCTGTTCAAGCTGTTTTCCCTGTTCGATATGGATTTCGCCGTACACTCTGATTGGGTAATCCGGCCCTTCGCCGTTCAGGAACTCCTCCCGGGTCGATTCGATGTTTTCAAAAACCTGATCAGCCGTGAGGCCGTCGGGATCCCGGAATTTATCCAGTTCCGCATCTTCTATCAGCCGCATGAAACTCCGGCTGCCGGTCAGGCTGCTGCCGAAACGGCTGCCTTCCTCATCGGTGAAGATGACGACTTCATAGGAATACTCAGGGATGTACGCCTCCTCATACCACAGTTCCGCGATTTCAAGGGCGGTAAGAACACCGGCCACCCCATCAAAATGACCGCCGTTTGGCACCGTATCCACGTGGGAACCGGCCATGTATACTTTTGAGTCGTCTTTCCCTCTGTATCTGCCGAATACATTACCGGCTCCGTCTACTCTCACAGACATGCCGATCGCTTTCATCCATTTGACCACTTTATCCTTCGCCTTCAGTTCAAGGTCAGCATAGCCCATGCGGTTTGCGCCGTCATCTTTAGTGCGGCCGATTTCCGAAATTTCCAGGAGGCGGCTGTGCAGCCGTTGAGTCGTTTTGTCCTCAAGCACCTCTTCATTCATCTTATCCGTGAAGCTGTGTGTCATATGTCCACTCCTAATATGTGCCTTTTCCCCAATATACAACAAGGACGTCTTCTGAGACTAATGATACACACCGAGATCACATCAAATTTCGATATTGAGAGAATAGTTTTAATTTTAATCATTTTGGCTATAATGAGGATAAGATGTATATAGGAGGGGTGATGAATTGGAGATCGAAGAGTTTTCTGAAAATGCATTGACAATATACATGGGTGAAGATGTGGATGAAAAGATGAACCGCCGGCTTGTTTCCCTTAAAAATGAAATTGAGGGTATGGAAATTTCCGGCATTGAAGAGATTGTCATTTCCTATACGAGTCTTATCATCTACTACGATCTTTTTAATGCTGATGTTTCCGCAATCGAAGCGGCGGTAAAAAGTATAGATACGGATGCCCTGCTGCAGGGGGAGTTCGAATATAAGATTGTAGAAATCCCCGTATGCTACGGGGGGGAGTATGGCCCGGACATCAATGCCTTCTCTGAGGATGGACTCAGTGCAGATGATGTCGTTGAAATGCACAGCAACACGGAATATATCGTCTACATGCTTGGATTTATGCCGGGGTTCCCGTATCTCGGCGGCCTGGACGAACGGCTGCATAAAGCGAGGCTTTCCACACCGCGGATGAGGATTCCGGCTGGATCTGTCGGTATCGGCGGCAGACAGACCGGTATGTATCCATTTGAATCCCCCGGCGGATGGAATCTGCTCGGGCGGACGCCCGTGCATTTATTCGATGAACGGCGGGAAACGCCGATTCTGTATCAGGCCGGTGACAGGATTGTATACCGTTCCATCAGCGAAGATGAGTATAAGGAAATTAAAGCGCTGGCCGAACAGGGCGAATACGAAGTGAAATCACAGGTAAGGAGTGAGGGTTGATGGCGTTAAAGGTTAGAACCCCAGGCGTCTTTACCACGGTACAGGATTTGGGCAGGACCGGGCACCAGTCCTCCGGTTTTTCACCGGCCGGTGCGATGGATTACCGGGCGTGTATGCTTGCCAACTTCCTTTTGGGCAATGATGACAACGCTGCTGTTTTGGAGATGACGTATCAGGGCGGTACATTCGAGGCACTCCGGGATATGACGGTCGCCGCCGCCGGTGCAGAAATGCAGATGCATATCGGCGGGGTACCGGTTAAAACCGGCACGGCGGCTAATGTCCTCAAAGGCGAGACCATTACATTCGGACCGGCTTCAAAAGGGGCAAGAACATATCTTGCAGTAAGGAAAGGCTTTAATATTGAACCGGTGCTCGGCAGTGTATCGACGCATACGCGCAGCGGTATCGGCGGTTACCGGGGCCGGAGGCTTGCCGCCGGTGACATATTGCAAACGCTGCCTGAGGAGGCAGCATACCTTGCCGATAAAGTGACTGATATTGAGGAAGATGACGAGATCAGAGTGATTCCCGGCCAGCAGTATGACCGGTTCAAAAAAGATATGGATCAGTTTTATCAGGCATCCTATCAAATTACCAAGGACAGCGACCGTATGGGATTCCGGCTGGATGGGCCGCTGCTTGAAGCTGAAGGCGGTCATGACGTGCTCAGCGAACCGGCCCAGCTTGGCAGTATTCAGGTGCCAAAAGGCGGCCAGCCGATTATTTTACTTAACGACAGACAGACGGCCGGCGGGTATACAAGAATCGCCACGGTCGCGATGGCAGATATTCCAAAGCTGGTACAGAAAAAGCAGGGCGATGAAATTTATTTTACAGAAATCGGTGTGGAAGCAGCCAGGGAGGCATACATGAGTGAAATCAGAAGGATAAAAAACGGCGCCTATCTTGAGCCGGATAATGATTTTACTGTACACCGGCGGCGCTTAGCATCAAAACTTGAAAGTCATATGAAGAGGTGAAGCGGATGGATATGGAAAATATTAAAGAATTGGTGAAACTGTTAAAAGAAGAAGAGTTGAAAGTGATTACTGTTGAAGATGAGAAGGAGAAAATCCATATTGAAGCCGGTACAGGTGATGCTGCGGTCCCGGGCGGTGCACAGCCTGCAGCCAATGACAGTCCGCAGCACGCGGATGACGGCAGACAGGAAGTCAGAGCTGCCCAGGTCGGTACATTTTATACCGAAAAGTCGGAAAGCGGCGGAGAAAAATTTGTTGAAGCGGGCGATGAAGTATCCGCAGGCGATCAGCTGGGCATGATTGAAGCGATGAAAGTATTCAATGATGTGACGGCGGAAGTTTCGGGTACTGTGGAGGAGATCCTTGTTGAGAACGGTGCAGCGGTTGAGTTTGATCAGTCTTTGATGATCATCCGTCGGAAGGGAGATTAGTATGAAGAAAGTATTGATCGCCAACCGCGGAGAGATTGCTGTTCGGATCATACGCACACTGAAGGAAATGCACATTGCCAGTGTGGCCGTCTATTCGGTGGCCGATCGCGGGAGCCTCCATGTGATGATGGCCGATGAAGCCATCTGTATCGGTCCGGCGGTGAGCACAGGGAGCTATCTGAACATCGGCAGTATACTGGCCGCCGTCGAGACGAGCGGTGCTGACGCTGTACATCCCGGATATGGTTTTTTGTCCGAAACACCTGAGTTTGCCCGCAGGTGTGAGGAAGCCGGTATCAAATTCATCGGCCCGTCTTCGGAGATGATGAAAAAGATGGGGGACAAGGCAGAAGCGAGAAAAACGATGAAAGCGGCCGATGTACCGGTGATTCCGGGCAGTGACGGTGCCGTTACGGATTTCGACGGGGTCAAAAACACAGTGGAGGAAATCGGTTATCCGCTGGTCATCAAGGCGGTCTCCGGGGGCGGCGGTAAAGGCATGCGTTTTGTCGGCCAGGCGGATGATCTGCAAAAGCAGTATAAAGATGCGAGACAGGAAGCTAAGAACGCCTTCGGCGATGACCGTGTCTATGTTGAGAAATTTATCCCGAAAGCCCGGCACATTGAAGTGCAGGTAGTCGGCGACGGTCAGGGGAATGCAGTGCATCTGTACGAAAGGGACTGTTCAATCCAGCGCAAAAACCAGAAATTGATCGAGGAAGCGCCGGCCTCTGTCCTGAGCAGCGAATCGCGAAAATACATCACGGAGCGGACCAGCAAAGCAGTGGCGGAACTGGGCTATGAAGGGGCCGGAACTGTCGAGTATCTGTATGTTGAAGCGGAAGATGCCTTTTATTTTATCGAGATGAACGCGCGTATCCAGGTGGAACACACAATCTCTGAAGCAATCACCGGGGTGGATATCATCCGTCTTCAGCTGGCAGTGGCGCAAGCCAATCAATTTGATATCACCCAGGCAGACATCCAGATCAATGGCTGTGCACTGGAGACGCGGATCAATGCGGAAAATCCGGCCAAAGGTTTTATGCCTTCCCCGGGCAGGATTGAAGATGTCCACTTCGGCCTGGGGCGCGGCGTGCGTGTGGATACGCACATTTATCCAGGGTACCATATTCCGCCGAATTACGATTCCATGATCGGCAAGATCATCACCCATGCCGCTTCACGGCAGGAAGCGATTGACAAGATGCGCCATGTGCTTGCAGAGACGGTCATAGCCCCGGTTGATACGAACCTGGATTTTCAGCATTACCTGATGAATCATCCGAATTATGTGGATAATATCATCGATATCAAGTTTCTGGAGCGCAATAAAATTATCGAATAGAAAGGAAGATACACTGATGCTTACGGTAGATTTGAACTCGGATCTTGGAGAAAGCTATGGTAATTATACGATAGGGAAGGATGATGAAATTATTCCGCTGATCTCTTCAGCCAATGTCGCCTGCGGTTTCCATGCCAGCGATCCGTCGGTCATGCAAAAAACAGTTGACATGATCAAAAAAAGCGGCAGGACAGGCATCGGTGCCCACCCGGCCTTTCCGGATCTGATGGGATTCGGCCGGAGATACATGGACCTCACGATGGCGGAAGTCAGGAGCATTATGATCTATCAGATGGGGGCCCTGGAAGGGTTTGCCCAGATGTATGGTTTGAAGATGAATCATGTCAAACCTCATGGTGCACTATATAACGCAACGTTTCAGGATAAGGAACTGGCTGAAACCATTGCGGAGACAGTGAAAGCATACAATCCCGACCTTAAACTCCTGGGGCTCTCCAATCAGAATCTGGTGAAAGCCGGGGAAGCCGCGGGGCTGCCGGTCAGGCATGAAGTGTTTGCAGACCGCGCCTATGAAGATGACGGCACCCTCGTCAGCAGACGGGAGGAAGGGGCCATGATCACTGATACGAATGAGGCAGTCGGCCGTGTGATCCGCATGGTGAAGGAAGGGAAAACAGAGAGCATCAACGGCAGGGATATTGATATCCAGGCAGACAGCGTATGCGTCCATGGCGATGGCCCAAATGCGCTGGAGTTCGTCAAAGAGATCCGGCAGCAGCTGGGTGAAAACGGGATAGAAATCAAAACGATGTAACTTTGAGGGGTGGAAAACATGAATAATGGAAAGCCGAAAATGACGGTGGCCTAAAGACGGCTGCTGTTTGGTGCTGTCTTCCTGATGGCAACATCGTCGATCGGTCCGGCGTTTCTCACACAGACGGCCGTGTTTACAGAGCAGTATCTGGCAAGCTTTGCCTTTGCCATTTTAGCATCAATTGTGATTGATATCGGTGCGCAGCTGAATATTTGGAGAGTGCTGAGCGTGTCAGGGAAACGCGGTCAGGACGTGGCCAACGAAGTACTTCCCGGTCTTGGTTACGTCGTTGCATTCTTTATCGTCCTCGGCGGTTTTGCTTTCAACATCGGTAACGTTGCGGGGCCGGTCTCGGTATTAATGCGATATTCGGCTGGGATGTCCGTGTAGGTGCGGCGCTGACCGGGGCAGTTGCGATCATCGTCTTCCTGGTGAAGAATGGGCGTGCTGTCATGGATGTTGTGACCCAGGTGCTTGGTGTCTTGATGATTCTGATTACGGCCTATGTCATGATCCAGTCGAATCCGCCATACGGCGAGGCGGCAGTCCGCGCGGTCGTTCCTGAGGATCCTGTCGCGCTGTTCCTGCCGATTGTCACACTGGTCGGCGGAACGGTCGGCGGCTATATTACTTTTGCCGGTGCGCACAGATTGATTGAAGCCGGCATGACCGGCAGGGACAGCCTCGGATTCGTCAGCAGAGCTGCGAACTACGGGATCCTGACGACCGGTCTGATGCGGGTGCTGCTGTTCCTGGCAGTGCTTGGTGTCGTCGCCCAGGGGTTCTCCCTCAATCCGGAAAACCCGCCGGCATCCGTCTTTCAGATTGCGCTGGGGGACATCGGCATGACGATATTCGGTATTGTACTGACAGCGGCAGCGCTGTCATCCGTCATCGGTTCAGCGTATACCAGTGCGTCGTTCCTGAAATCACTGCACAGTATATTTGATAAGTACAATAACGTGGTCATTGTGACATTTATCGTCGTTTCCACACTCATTTTTACAGTGGTCGGCGAACCGGTGACCCTGTTGATTTTAGCCGGCGCATTCAACGGACTGATCCTGCCGCTTACGCTCGGGGCCGTATTGCTGGGGTCCAGGCGCAGGAAAATCGTCGGTGACTACCGTCACCCGACATGGATGATTATCTTTGGTATACTTGCCGTAATCATTACACTCGTCGCCGGCGTTCTGTCCCTGCAGGGACTTGCAGATCTATGGAACGGATAGGAGGTGATTGAATTGGACAGTATTGAACTGAGAAAGAAAATCCGAAATGGTGAATTTAACGGCACAACTTCAGGGGCTGCCGGTGAAAAGGTGCAGGCAAACATTGTCATACTGCCGAAAGCGTATGCTTTTGATTTCCTGCTGTATGCCATGCGCAATAAAAAAGCGGTCCCTGTCATCGAAGTCATCGAAGATGGCATCACCGAGAGCAGATTTGCGAGGGAATCAGACATCCGTACAGATGTGCCGGAATACAATGTGTATAAGGACGGGGAACTTGTCGACACGGTCGCGGACATCACCGGCTACTGGCAGGCGGACTTTGTCACATTCCTCATCGGCTGCAGCTTCACATTTGAGCAGGCGATCTTAGACGCAGGCATCGATATAAAACACATCAGCGAAGGTAAAAATGTGGCGATGTATAAGACGAATGTCGCTACCGTACCTGCCGGTGTGTTTTCCGGGGGACTTGTGGTATCCATGAGACCGTTTAAAGACAAAGACGTCAAAACAGTCAGGGATGTGACAGCTCAATTCCCTGAAATGCATGGTGCGCCTGTGCATGCCGGTGACGAGATTGAACTTGGCATTTTGGATATCACGTCGCCGGCGTACGGGGAAGCCATCGATATCGAAGCAGATGAAACACCGGTGTTCTGGGCGTGCGGCGTCACACCGCAGAATGCGGCACTGAATGCCAGACCTTCCGTGATGATCACTCATTCTCCCGGCCATATGTTTGTGACGGATATAGATAATAAGGATTACAGGGAGACGCAGAATAACTGATTTAGCGGCTTTCCTTACTGTAAGCATCTGAACTTGAACGGACGTTTTTAGCTCCCGCTTGATGTTGTGGGAGCTTTTTATGGTGAAATCTGATACATTGCAGATAACGATTTTAATCTGGAGGGTGTTATGATGAAGAAACTGTTACTGACCGGATTTGAACCTTTCCTGAAATTCAAGTCCAATCCGACAGAGGCGGTGGTGAAGGAACTGCACGGTGAAGCAATCGGGGATTTTCAGGTGACCGGCAAAATCTATCCTGTGGCATTTGAAAGAATCAGTAAAATGATTGCGGATGACATAAGGGAAGAACAGCCGGATGTGGTCGTTTGTCTGGGGCTGGCCGGCGGACGGCATAACATCCACCTTGAACGGATTGCCATCAACTGTATCGACGGCCGTCCGGATAATAATGGTTTTCATCCGAATGGTGAGAAAATTGATGCGACCGGGCCGGATGGTTTATTTTCTACACTGCCGCTCAAGGCGTATGAAGCGGCTTTGCAAGCGGCTGAAATTCCGGCACAAATTTCGAACACCGCCGGCACCTATCTGTGCAACAATGTGATGTATTCGGCTTTGAATTACATCCACTCGGCAGGCCTCGATACAAGCGCGGGTTTCATCCATGTCCCGGCGCATCATGAAATTGGGACGGAGATGGATGTACCCAGCTGGCCGCAGGCGGATATTACCAAAGCAATCCGGAAAATCATTGAATTTACTTGAGCGTAAATTCGCTCAATTGTGGTAAAATAATAAAGCATTTTTAAAAACTGACTAATTTACATGTGGAGGCTTTTATGAGAAGTGTCAAAGTAAAAAATTATGATGAAATGAGCATGGAGGCGGCAATGATTGTGTTTGATAAAATCGTTCACTCCAACCGCCTCGTACTCGGTCTGGCCACCGGTTCAACCCCAGAGAAGATGTATGAGTATCTGTCGGACATGCTCAATAAAAACAAAGTGGATCTCTCCCATGTTACGACCGTCAACCTGGATGAATACGTGGGATTATCCCCGGAAGATGCGCAGAGTTACACTCATTACATGAGACGGATATTTTTCGATAAAGTCAACATTCCGCTCGAGAATACCAATGTGCCGAATGGTGTTGCAGAAGATCTCGAAGCAGAAACAAAAAGATTTGATGAAGGCATCGAGAAACTCGGTGGCGTGGACCTGCAGATACTCGGCATCGGACGCAATGCACATATCGCATTCAATGAACCGGGCACTTCGTTCGATTCAAATACACATGTTGTGAATCTGACAGAGTCAACGATCCGGGATAACGCAAGATTCTTCCACAGCATGGAAGATGTGCCCACACAGGCCATTTCACTCGGTTTGAATACGATCATGAATGCCAAAGAAATACTGCTGATGGCTTCCGGTAATAATAAAAGACAAGCGCTTTTGGACAGTTTCCACGGGGAAGTGACAGAAGATGTACCGGGATCCGTATTGCAGCGTCATCATAACGTGACTGTGTTAACGGATATAGATGGATTCAACTAATGATTTGATTGTTTTTTCGCCGGATCAGGGGCGCTTATCCTCCCTGTGGCCGGCGTTTTTTGTTTTATACCATTATCGGGCGCTTCGCTTGTATTGGATCGGGGATCGAGTACCAGAGCCCCCCTCCGCTTATACTTGATTTGAGATCGAATATGCGTCGGGCGCCCCGCTTATATTGGATCGGGGATCGAGTATCAGAGCCCCCCTCCGCTTATACTCGGTTAGAGATCGAGTATGTGCCGGGCGCCCCGCTTATATTGGATCGGAGATCGAGTACCAGAGCCCGCCTCCACTTATACTCGATCGCAAATCGAAGATACCAGATGTAATCCACCTGTCAAAAGCGCCTCAAGATTCAAAAAAACCGGGGCGCTCCACAATGGAGCGCCCCGGTACTGCGCAAATATCTATTCTTTTCTGATTCTCCTCAAATTCTTCATAATACCGGTGTCGGTTGACAGCACGCTGTTGCGGTAGATGCTTGAAGCAAGCATGACGACCAGGATGATTGTAACAATCATGATCAGGACCCCGGTTAATAGCACGAGTTGTCCGGTGGTCTCGTGCATGGCGCGCAGCGGCATGACGAACGGAGTGAACGGCGGGATGTAGCTTGTGATGACGACGAGCATGTTTTCGCCGGAAAATGTGTTGAAGATCCCGATGTAGAATCCAAATAATGAGAGCATTGTCACTGGCATCAGCGCCTGCTGCAAGTCTTCCATCCGGGAGACGAACGAACCGAGCAGTGCTGAGATGGCCAGGTATAATACGAGCCCAAGGATCAGATATAGCAGCGAATAAATGGCCAGCCTGAGGGTCAGATCATTGGATTCGAGCCCGAATTCAGAGATGAGATTGTTGAAGTCAAACATCTGAATCGCAATGACAACTGCGATGATGAATACCAGCAGCTGAGTTATGCTGACAGAGATCATCGCTGAAATTTTGGCCATCAGATGCGTGATGGGATGTACGCTGGATACGATCATCTCGATGACACGCGAAGATTTTTCCATCGCGATTTCCGAACCGATCTGGCTGGCGTAGTTGATGATGATGAAGAACATGATGATGACTGTGACATAGAAGATGATGCTGTTGAGCGGATTCAGCTCAGGTGTTTCACTTTCGCCCGCAGCGTCTTCTCCCGCTTCATCTGCCGTTGCGGCGATATCATAGCTCACTTCAGGTGTCTGACCAAGCTGTTCAGCTTCTTCAGGCGTGATATCCAATTCCTGAATGTTCGTCATTCTCTGGTATTCGCCGAGCGCCGTGTCAATTTGTGTCATCTGCGCTTCCGGGATTTCATTTTCAGCAGAGATGTTGAACGTCATCGGGTCTGTGTTTTCGATGCTCAGCACTGCAGTATCCCCAGCAGCTTCGCCCCCTTCGTGGGGAACGACGTCCATATCCGTTTCGGCTGCTTCGAATAGGGTTTCGACCTGTGTGACTGCCGCTTCGCCGCCGTCAACTTCTATCGTAGCGATTTCCTCGCTGGAGTCAAAGAGACTGATGATACGGTCGACGTTAGCTGCCAGGAAAATCAGGAGTACGACAATCAATGTACTGATGATGAACGATTTCGCCCGTACTTTGGATATGTAAGTCTGCAGGAATGTCGTTTTAAACTTGTTCATATTGACGACCTACTTTCGCGATAAAGATATCGTTGAGCGATGGCTCCTTCACCTGGAACCTTTTGAAATATCCCAGACTGGTAATTTCATTATAGATCTGTTCAGCATACTGCTCTTCTGAAATTTTGAGTGTCGTCTTACTCCTCACCTGTTTCATATCTATGACCCCCGGCATGTCTTTCAGGAAAGCAACGTCATGATCTCCTTCGATGATGATTTCTTTCTGGCCAAAATCGCTTTTAATCTGATCGATGTTGCCGCTGACCACCTGCTGGCCGTGATTCAGGATGCAGAGCTCTTCACACATTTCCTCCACATGTTCCATGCGGTGGGTACTGAAGATGATGGTCGCGCCTTCCCGGTTCAATTCTTTGACCGCTTTTTTCAAGATTTCAACATTGACAGGGTCCAGGCCGCTGAAAGGTTCATCCAGAATGATAAGCTCCGGCTGATGGATGATGGAAGCGATGAGCTGGATCTTCTGCTGGTTCCCCTTTGATAATTTTTCGATGCGCTTATTACGGTTTTCCGGCACTTCAAATCTTTCGAGCCAGTGATCGAGTTTGTCACTGATATCATTTTTGTTCATGCCTTTCAATTCGCCGAGGTATTTGATCTGTTCCTCCACTTTCAGTTTAGGGTGGAGCCCTCTTTCTTCCGGCAGATAGCCGATGCGGTTGGTCACATTGTAATTAATTGTCTGATTTTCGTAAGTAATGCTGCCCTCGGTCTGCTCGAGCAGCCCGAGAATCATGCGGAACGTTGTTGTCTTGCCTGCCCCGTTGCCGCCTAAAAAGCCGTACATACTGCCCGAAGGCACTGTAAGGTTGATGTCGTCCACTGCTGTATTCCCACCGAATCGCTTCGTCAGATTGTTAAGTTCCAGTGACATTTTCCCCCTCCTTTTTTATTCAGTAACAGTTTACAGTTTACCATAGTCGGATAAATATCGTTAATATATAATAGAGAAAATGTATAAATGAATACAACAAAGCCCCCAGCGCGACTGAACGGATTATCGGGCGGACTGACTGAGGATGACTGCACATTTCAGGCGGTCAGGCAGTGGAACGGACGTATGCCAGCGAATTTATCGACGCTTTTGAAGATAGTCTGAATACACAGATCGGTGAGAGCGGTGTTAAACTGTCGGGAGGACAGAGGCAGCGGCCACCCATGAACCACTGATGAACACCCGCGAAATGTACAGCATTGTCACAGAACAGCAATTTGGCTGAGAATAAGAGGAATTGAAAATGTACGAATTATATCATGCGTTTGAACCGATCATACCTATCTTTATCATTTTGTTCTTTACGGTGGTTTTTATCACCGTTATGATCAACCGAAAATCCGGATATAAGCTGGATAACGGCAAAAAATTAGTCAGATTCATCAGCTATATTGGTTTCATCATGACTTTGATCGGCATCTTTCTGGTGACGTTGCTCCCAAGTTCAAATCCGGAAAGGATCACCCAGTTCGTGCCGTTTTTGAGCATCGTTGAAACGTGGGAGCAGGCAACCTGGAGAGCGATCGTCAATTCACTGCTGATGAACATCATTCTTTTCATCCCGCTTGGCTTTTTCTTGTATGTATTAATCAGAAAATTCACGATCACCATCCTGCTGACAATCCTGATCTCTCTGCTTATCGAACTGTTGCAGTATCTGATGCCAATCGGCAGAATTTCCAATATTGATGATGTGTTTCTTAATACTGCGGGCGGCATCATTGGCAGTGTTTTCGGTCTTGTATTTGTAAAATTGAGAATTGTTTATCCAATTCAAGGACAGGGTAAAGGGGGAAATAAACGTTAACAATTAAGGGGGATGAGTGATGCATAAAAGACTGAAGCGCCTTGAGGGTGTAGAACTTTTTGAGGACGAAGTCGTCGGGCCGGAACTGATTGGCACGATTGAGTACGAACATGATGGCCGGCATGAGTTCTATGGGGCGGTGATTCCGACGACGTATCGGGTGTTTCTGAGGATTGCAATCAGCGATGATGAAATCAGGAGCAGGGACGTGATGTACAGCGACATTACCGGTATCAGCAGGGAAAACTTGCTCATGGTAGGTAATATCCTTCATATTTGGACAGGTAATGAAAAAACGTTCAGCCTGAAAAGTCTGTCCGACGGCAGGCTGGGGAATTTTCTGGATTTCCTGATCCAATACAGATCCAGAGCATTGCATATAGAGGAGGGGACGCAGACGTCCCGCACTCAGGATGCTGTATAAATACACCATATCCAGGGACCGGGAATTTCCCGGTCTTTTTAATCATCCAATTACACAGTAACCGCTTTCGTGTATAATGAAATGTGATTCAATTGGAAAAGGAACTGTAACTCATGAGGATAAAATTTTTATTGACAGCGCTTGTCGCTGTATTGTTCCTGAGCGCATGCAGCAGCTTCAGGGAAACCGGCGTATCAGAAGATGGCACGCTCAGACAGATTATGACTGAGCATACCGAAGAGATAGAAGTGCCGGCTGATCCGCAACGGATCGTCCTGTTTCGTGCCATGGATGCCGGCAATGCGGAACTCCTTGACGGCGATGTGGTTGGAGTGAGCGAATGGGTCAAAGAGAGTAAATTCTCTGATGCGTTTATGGATGACCAGGTGACATATCTGGAGCATGGTGATCTCGACGCGCTTGAGGCACTGGATCCGGATCTGATCGTGACCTACGCACCGGATGAGTATTTCTTCGAATACCAGGAAATCGCACCGACGGTGCAGGTGAACTATTCAACCTCTGCCTTCAGCCCTTTCAGGGAACGGCTGTATCTGACACATCTATACAACCTGGGTGTCATCATCAATCAGCGGGACAGCGCAGAAGCGCTCGGTGATGAATGGCTGGCGGATACCACCCGCCTGCAGCGGGAGGCTGCCGGAATTGTTTCTGGACAAACAGCAATGGTGCTCCGGGATGTTGACGGCGGCTATTATCTTCAAGATCAATATTCGAGCTTCGGCACCGAAGCAGTCTATGATGTGCTGAAATTCGGGATGCCGGAAAGTGTTTCCGGAGCACTTGAAGAAAACGGCTCGACGGTAATACGGCCCCGGGAGCTGGGCGCCTTCGATCCGGACTATGTTTTTATCAGCACCGCATCCGGCGGAGCGGATATTAAGACGGAAATCGCGCAAGCGATGGATATGCCGGAGGGCAACGTGTTTCTGCTGGATGAAGACAGTTACAGACTGAATGACCTTTCTTCTGTCAGAGCACAGACTGAAGAAATCATAGAGATGTTAAAATAGACAGGCGTGACGGGCGCGCTTGTTTTCGGTATGATGAAGTTGATAATAGTGATGGAGGTGACTATATGGTTGAAGGCAGAATATTCCCTGAAGAATTTGGCTATCATTTCTCGCAGGAAAATTTTGAACAGATTTATCTGCAGACGGTCAACGATTTCAGATTGAGCATGGGTGTGGACGATTTTATCAATGCGGCACAGAATTTCAACGAGGGTACAGGCGCTTTCCGTTTGAAACGGACGAATTCCCTGGAACCCGGCATTAAAAGATACCAGTGGGTGGATGATGAGAGCGGCCGGATGATCATTACCGCTTTTAACAGCGAAGGCGAGATCATCGGTATCCAGTTTGACATCCATGAGTCTTTCAATTCAGACCGTGAGATTACCATTAATTCATACCGCATGCCATTTACAGGAGAATGGTTCGTCCTCTGGGGCGGCAATGACAGCTTCCTGAATTATCATTATCCACATCCGCATCAGAGATATGCATATGATTTTATCAGGAAATCAGCGGGCAGAGCGTTTGACGGGGATGAATACAATCTTGCTTCCTATCATGCGTTCGGCTCGGACGTCGTCGCACCGAGAAAAGGGAAAGTGGTCCATGTCATTAAAAGTGTGGAGGACAACAAACCGCACAGTATGAACATGGTCTCTCCGGAGGGCAACTGCATTATCATCGCACATGGCTATAATGAGTATTCGATGCTTGCCCACCTCCGGGAACACTCGATTTCAGTGGAAACAGGCGAGGAAATCGCGGCCGGTCAAATGATTGGGCAATGCGGCAACAGTGGCGCTTCCGATACACCGCACCTTCATTTTCATGTGATGAACGGTGAGGATCCGTACGAGTCGGATTCTATTCGCATCCAGTTTGCAGACACCCGGGAACCCAGGCAGGGAGATACGATTAAAGGCAGAGGTGCTGTATGATTCTAAGTGCCAACGGACCGTTTGATTACAGCCGTATGTATGAATTCATGGCGCTGCAGGATGACTGTCTGTACGAAACGGCAGCAGGCAGGGTCAGAAGAGCAGAAGTATTTGATGGGCAACCGGTGCTTTTTGAACTTTCCGAAGCTTCGGAATCCAATGCACTGAATCTGGAGATTCTTCACAATGACGGGGCCGATGAGGCGCTGGTCATCGATTATGTTAAAGACTGGTTCGACCTGGCATATGATATTAACGCTTTTTATGCATTTGCATCCAAAGATGACCGGCTAAAAGCGGTGGCCCGGGAGCTGAAAGGCTTCCGCATGCTGGCCTATGTGGATATGACAGATGTCCTCGTCTGGGCGGTGCTCGGCCAGCAGATCAACATGAAGTTTGCATTTGAATTGAAAAGAAGGCTGGTGCAGCACTTCGATCATTATATCGAATATGAAGGGACAAAATATTGGATGATGCCGGGGGCGCGTGAGCTATTTGATATGGATCTTTCTGTGATGCGCGGAATGCAGATATCGAGCAGCAAGTCGGGATATATCAAAAACTGTGCAGCAGGCCTGCTGGACGGCAGTTTAGCCAAGGCACATCTGGAGAAATTTGATGATTACAGCCGGGCGCTCTCTCATTTGACGCGGGTGAAAGGCATCGGGCCGTGGAGTGCCAACGTGATTTTGATGCGTACGATTAAATTCAGAAATGCCGTGCCAATCGGGGATGCCGGTCTGAAAAATGCACTTAAGGCGACGGACGGTCTGAATGACAAACCGACACGTGAATATATCGATGAAGTAATCAGCCAATGGGGGGATTTTGGCACATACGCAACACTTTATATGTGGCGGGTGCTGGGCTGAACGGTTTATAGGGGGATAAATATATGAAATTTTTGATGTCGGTCCTTTTATTTTTAGGATTGTTCCAGGGCGGAGAGCCAGATGCTGAAACGCACGCGACGTACGATAAGGAAACGTCTCAGATTTCAGATTCGGTACGGACAGTGCTGGATGAACATTTTGTCAGCAGTTTCACATTTGGAGCTGCGGGGGACGTGCTGATCCATGACCATCTTTACGAAGACGTTGAGACCGGAGATGGCTATGACTTTATATCCAGAGTGACAGAGGTGTCGCCCTATCTGCAGCAGCAGGATCTTGTCTTTTTAAATCAGGAGACACCGATTGGCGGTGAGGCGCTGGGACTGAGCGGCTATCCGAGTTTTAATGCGCCGCTTGAGACACTCGATCTGCTTGAACACTTCGGCACAGACATTGTTTCATCTGCGAACAATCATACACTCGACCGGGGGGCAGAAGGTGTGCAGGCAACACTCGAAAACTTTGAAGGCAGAGGGATTGAGTATGTCGGCGCGGCCAAGAGTGAAGCAGACAGCCAGCGGGATCGGGTGATTGAAGTCAACGGCATCACAGTCGGTTTTCTGGGATATACATACGGTACGAACGGCATACCGGTACCGGACGGCCAGGATTATCTGGTGAATCTGATTGATGACAGCCCGATTAATGAAGAGATCAATGAATTGGATGCGCAGGTAGACCTGCTTGTTGTCAGCATGCACCAGGGGGTGGAGTATGAACCGTATCCGAGGGAAGCACACAGGCAGCAGATGCTTGAGATGACCGAAAATGGGGCGGACATCATTCTGGGACACCATCCGCATGTGCTCCAGCCGGTTGAAATCCACGAGCGGGATGATGGGTCGGAAGCCGTCATTGCATATTCTCTGGGGAATTTTTTCAGTGCCCAGCAGGATCTAAAGACGAAGATTGGCGGTATCATAGAGTTTGATATAGATAAGGAATCCTCGGATGAAGCAGCGGCAATCAATAATATCCGGTTCATGCCCACTTATGTGGCAAGCCAGGGCTACGACAACTTCAATCTCGTGCCGCTGGCGGATGCGGGAGAATACGGCCTCGAGGACGCCGGCAGTGTATATCAGGACGTGAATGCCCATATGACTGAGTATACAGAACAGATGGAAATCGTTGAGTACCTCGAATAAAAAACGCCGGGGCAATTGCTGCCTCAGCGTTTTCTATGGCTGTCATCTTCATCATGACTCTCTTTTTTAATCACAAATATGAATGACACGATACAGACAATGCCGATTGCAATGATGAGGGGCAGATGATAGTCCGGATTGATCCTGCCGCTCAAAAATATGTAAACGGCGGCCAGTGCTGCGATTGTCAGGAAAAAGTTCAGCCATCTGTATGAATTCATGTTTATTCCGTCGCTCCTTTACACCTTATGAACTTAATGCATCGCTTTTAATGTATATATTCTAATGGTACCATATAGGTGAGACAGTTAGAACGATTTTGAAAGGGAGGCGTTTTCATGAATTATCTTATGGCCGTACAGCTGAAACCGAAGCATCCTCAGCAAAGTAAAAATGGGGATTTGATTGACAGCTCAATTGACATTATCGAACAGAGCGGACTCACTCATTTCGTAGGCCCAATGGAAACTACCGTGGAAGGCACGCTGGATGAGTTAATGAACCTTGTGAAGAAACTGAACAGCCATCTTGAGGATGGCGGCGTATCGGAATCGGAGACCAGTATCAAATTGGTTCAATCCAATGACTCACTGGAAATCAGAAATATACTTTCCGATTATTATGAATTTGATGAAGAAGAGTAAATGAAGCGCAACCGGGGGGCATGTCATTTTGACATGCCCCCCGGTTGCGTTTTCCTATTCGATCGGTTCGCTTCTGATATGGAAGCGGACCCCTCTGGGTCCTTCGATGCTGAACATTCCGCCGATACCTTCTACAACATCCAGTGTCAGACGGGTGTGCTTCCAATACTCATATTGTTTGTGATGCATATAGAAAGGGACACCTTCAACCGTACCCAATTTCACATCGGCATCACCGATGATCATTGTGCCTTCCTTGAAGCACATAGGGCTGGAGCCGTCGCAACAGCCGCCGGATTGATGGAAAAT
Organism: Salinicoccus albus DSM 19776; assembly: GCF_000385175.1. Taxonomy (GTDB): domain Bacteria; phylum Bacillota; class Bacilli; order Staphylococcales; family Salinicoccaceae; genus Salinicoccus; species Salinicoccus albus. The sequence goes on from NZ_ARQJ01000030.1 coordinate 73,423, forward strand.
GAGTGACCCATGTTCTGCCTGCAATTCCCTGATCAGCGATCTTGCTGATTCTGTGGCATCAATCTGACTCAGTGTTTTCATATTAAAACAGTCCTTTTGGCGTTTCGTCGTAGCTTACCAGAAGATTCTTCGTCTGCTGATAGTGGCCGAGCATCATCAGATGGTTTTCCCGGCCGATCCCGCTCATTTTGTAACCGCCGAATGCGGCATGCGCCGGGTAGTCGTGGAATGTGTTCACCCATACACGGCCGGCCTGGATCGCCCGACCCATACGGTATGCTCTGTTTTGGGAACGTGTCCATACCCCGGCGCCCAGTCCGTACAGTGTATCATTGGCAATTTCTATTGCTTCATCATCATCTTTATAAGTGGCAACCGCCAGTACCGGGCCGAAAATCTCCTCCTGGAAGATTCTCATGGAGTTGTCTCCCTTGAAGATGGTGGGTTCGAAATAATAGCCGCCAGCGATTTCTCCGTCGACTTCTCTGACATTACCGCCGGTCAGGATTTCTGCGCCTTCCTTTCGGCCGATATCCAGGTATGAGCTGATTTTCTCCTTCTGTTCTTCTGATGTCTGCGCCCCCATCATCGTACTTTCATCGAACGGGTTGCCCACCTGGATACGCTCGACACGTTCAACCACTTTCTTCATAAACGCGTCATAGATATCCTCGTGGACCAGTGCGCGGGAAGGACATGTACACACTTCACCCTGGTTCAGAGCGAACATCACCAGCCCCTCAATTGCCTTATCCAGATAGTCATCCTCAGCGTCCATGACATCTTTGGCAAAGATGTTGGGTGACTTGCCGCCGAGCTCAAGCGTCACCGGAATGATGTTTTGGCTGGCGTTCTGCATGATGATACGGCCGGTGGTCGTTTCACCGGTGAACGCAATCTTATTGACCCTGTCATGGGTGGCAAGCGCTTGTCCCGCTTCAGAGCCAAATCCGTTGATGACATTCAATACGCCTTTTGGAATGAGGTCTCCAATGAGTTCCATCAAGTGCAGGATTGTTGAGGGTGTCTGTTCTGCAGGTTTTAAAACAATTGAATTTCCTGTGGCCAGCGCCGGTGCAATCTTCCATGTCGCCATGAGCAGCGGGAAGTTCCATGGGATGATCTGACCGACGACACCCAGCGGTTCATGATAGTGGTAGGCGACAGTGTCTTCATCAATTTGTGAGATACCGCCTTCCTGGGCCCGGATCGCTCCTGCAAAATATCTGTAGTGATCCACGACCAGCGGCAGGTCGGCGTTCAGGGTTTCCCGTACCGCTTTGCCGTTTTCAAAAGTTTCCAGTACAGCCAGTTCTTCGAGATTGTCCTCGATGCGGTCCGCGATTTTAAGCAGAATATTACTGCGCTCAGTGGCAGAAGTTTTCCCCCAGGACTTCTGCGCTTCATGGGCTGCATCGATCGCTTTGTCTACATCTTCCTTCGTGGAACGCGGCATTTTCGAAACAGGTTTGCCGATCACCGGTGATTCGTTATCGAAATACTGTCCGTTTGCCGGGGCTACCCATTCGCCGCCGATGTAGTTTTCATACTGCGCCTTAACTTTATACTGCGCATTCTCTTTGTGCGGAAATTCAAATACCATATACTCATACCCCCATAAATTTGATACTTCCATTTTATCTGAATCATCGAACTTTTGTAAAGGCTTTCACACTTCAATGAGAGGATTTGGTGGATGGCAGCAATTGTTGTATAATAAAGACATAGAATGAACTCAGAAGGAGAGATGGCATGGGGAAGTGCCCGTTTTGCAGTCACCAGTGGACCTATAGGCAAAAACTGTTGGGGTATTCCTTGAAACCGCGGACGCGGATCAAGTGTCCCAGGTGCCGGGCATACATAGAACCGTCAACGCTGACAATCATCTATGATTACGTTGCCATCATTGCGATTGCGCTGATGGTATTTATATTCATACCGGTGATGCAGATGGCGGTATGGGCATCAATCATGATAAGTGCAGGTCTGCTCGTCATCTATCTGGCAGTCTTCCTGCCGTTCACTGTCAGGTTCAAAAGATATGACTATGACTGAATGGTTCTCCTTTCTTTACTCCGTTGATAATATTCTGATCTATGTTAAGCTTTAACGGTTGGATTTAACTTTAAAGTAAAAGGACATGGAGTGAGTAAATATGAAAAAGAATAATCTGATGGACTGGCCGACGTTTATCGTTTCCTTATTGATATTGCTGTCGGTGGTTATACCGCTTATAGTGTTTCCTGAAGCCAGCAATGCGGTCATCATGTCACTGAACAGTATGGTGACCACCGGACTGGGCGCTGTCTATCTGGCCCTTGGCCTCGCAGTTTTCCTTTTCATAATTTATATCGCATTCGGTAAATATGGCCATGTGACACTGGGAGAGCCATCCGACACACCTGAATTTGGCACACTCAGCTGGGCAGCGATGCTGTTTTGCGCCGGTATCGGTTCCAGTATTCTGTACTGGGGCGTCATTGAATGGGTATACTATTATCAGGCACCGCCGTTTCATCTGGAACCGGAAAGTGAAGGGGCCATCAACTATGCAAGCACTTATGGTATATTTCACTGGGGGCCGATCGCATGGGCGATCTATGTGATGCCAGCCCTTCCAATCGCCTATTCACTGTACGTCAAAAAGACGCCGATACTTAAAATTAGTCTGGCTTGTGCGCCGATACTTGGCAAGTATACAACCAGATGGCCGGGCAAGCTTATTGACATTCTTTTCATTTTTGGCCTGCTGGGCGGCGCAGGGACTACATTGGGTCTCGGTACACCTATGATCGCGGCAGGTATTGAAGCGTTATTCGGCATAGATGGGGAAAACATCGTTCTCCGCTCAGCCATTATGCTTACAGCAACATTGATCTTCGCATTCAGTGCTTATTCCGGATTGAGACGGGGCATCAAATTGCTTAGCGATATCAATGTCTGGCTGACATTTATCCTGATTGCCTTTGCTTTTGTTGTGGGTCCGTCGATTTTCCTCATGGAAACGACAGTATCCAGCGTGGGGTTGTTGATCAAAGACTTTTTCCGTATGGCAACCTGGCTTGAACCGTTCGGGGGGCAGGGCAACATCCCAGAGACCTCTTTTCCGCAGAATTGGACTGTGTTCTACTGGGCATGGTGGCTGGTATATGCCCCGTTTGTCGGACTGTTTATCGCTCGTATATCAAAAGGCCGCAATTTGAAGGAAGTGATATTGGGGGCGCTGATCTATGGTACTTTAGGATGCGTGCTGTTCTTTGGTGTACTCGGTAACTACGGCCTCTGGCTGGAGCTTTCAGGTACATTTTCAGTGACTGATGTTCTGGCAGAACAAAGCGGCGAAGATGCAATCATAGCCGTGGTCGGGCACCTGCCGATGGGAGATGCTGCGCTTGTGCTGTTCCTCCTCACTGCAATCATCTATCTGGCGACAACCTTTGATTCAGGCTCTTACATCCTGGCTGGCACATCTCAGACAGAGGTGGATGGTGAACCGCACAGAGGAAACAGATTATTCTGGGCATTTGCACTGTCCCTGCTGCCGTTTTCATTGATGCTTATTGGCGGAGATGATTCACTGAGCCTGCTTCAGACATCATCAATTGTCGCTGGTGTTCCACTGATCATAATCTTCATCATGCTGATGGTGTCCTTTATGAAGACATTGAGCAGGGACAGGATCAAACTCGAAGAAAGAGCAAGATTATACGAAGAACAAGAACGAAAAAGATTAACCGCTCAATATGATAAGCGTGACAGATGGTGGGAATAAAACGCTGTCGGCATAAAGCGTATTAAAAAAACAATATCAGACATTAGAAAACCCGGGCGGTCATATGACCGTCCGGGTTTAAAATTGATCAAGCATAATCGTAACACCAAAGTCCAAGTTTACACGTTCTCCAATTCAGCAGCTGCCTGTGATGGATCTTTTTCTTTTTTTAGATCAAAATAATAGGCGGTCACCGTTTCATCCTTGGAGTGGTTCGTACTCAGGCTGACGGTGATGAGTAACACAAACGATGTGAGTAAGCCCGGGATGATGACATGAAAGCCAAATGGCTGTCCGAGTAAACTCCAGGTCACGGAAACAATAAGTGAACCAATGACACTGAGAATGACGCCGGATTTCGTTGCCCGGCGCCAGAACATCGCAGCGAGCACCGGAGCGACCATTGTAATCGCAGATAAAGCTAAGGCATATGAGTAGATGGCAATCACATCTGTGATGAACAATGCGACCATTAAGCCAATGACGGCCATTCCGGCAACGGACAAGCGTGATACCCCGAGCACTTCACGACTGCTGGCATCCGGCTTAATCCAGCCTTGATAAATGTCTTTGGAAATATTCATCGCCCCGCTTAACAGGAAAGAAGTGGCACCGGTCAATACAGCTGCAAACAGAGATACCATGAATAACCCGCCGATAGCCGGATGGGCGACAGCCGCAAGGAATTGAGTGTACACAAGGTCCGGGTCGGTGTTCGCCGGGAGCACCTGCTGGGCAATAATGCCGATTCCGATTGAGAAGAACGCTATTAAAAAGGTGATAATGAATCCGGTGGATACAGCCCTGACAGCAATTTTTTCCGTTTTTGCCGCCGAAATGCGCTGCCAGGATGTCTGCCACACCAGATAAAATGGCCCGAATATAATCAAATAGTTAATCAGTTCAGTCGTTTCCATACTGAAAAGGTTCAATGACTCAGAGGGTGTGTTGCTGATGACAGCACCGGGGCCGCCAACATAGTTCAATCCCAGCACAAACAGGAAGATTAAACCGGCAAGTATCAGCACCGATTGTACAGCATCGGTCCAGGCAACACTTGGCAGGCCGCCCATCAATGTGAACAGCACACAGATGACAAAACCGACCAGCATGGCTGTCGTCACAGAAATGTCAAAAGCAATGGTTAAAACCGATCCCATTCCGACAACCTGCATCCCGAATGTTGGTGTCATGTATAGGATGCTGATGATGAGAGAAGGAATGATCCCGGATGTTTTGCCAAAACGCCGGACAAATAAGTCAGGTAATGTATACAGCTTTAGTTTGCGGATGGTTGCCCCCAGTAAAACTGCTAACAATATGGAAAAAAACACAGTCGGGAGTTTTGTCAGTATCCAGCCAATACCGATTTCGAGCCCTTTGCCGGAGGATCCAATGACGGCTGCCGAACCTAAGGAAGTGGCGATGATCGTTCCGCAAATAGGGAAAAACCCAAGGCTGAAATTGGCCATTGTATATTCATCAGCCGTTTTGATCTTTCTCGAATAATATATACTTACGGTGAAAATTCCGATAAGAAAAACGACAATCCAAAAAATATACCAATTCAAATGTGTCACCTCACCTGTATCATTGTTGATATATACGACATCACTGCTGTCGTTATTTTGGATTTTAAGGGCTGTGAATATTTGAATTCAATATTGTCATAATGTCCGTACCAGTCCATTACGCAGCTGGTACGGACATTCCTGGTCTATCGATTGGACGGGCTGTTTGCTGAAATGGTGAAGGTCATGGTTGTATGGCTGACCACTGCCTGAACTTTTGTGAACGCAGTTTCTATTGCGCGGAAAATATCATTCACTTCGCCGTCAAGGCGCGTGGCATAGTGGGTTGGACTCACTGTCACCCCGCGTTCTTTGGACAGGTCAATCTGCTCGTTGATCTTTTCCATATAGTTGTCCGTATTCATCGGATAAAGGGCGAATTTGCATCCAGCGGCCTGGGAAATTTCGGATGAATCAACCACATTCAGGCGGTCATCCGTCACGTCCATGTAGGCATGTCCCGACGAATCTCCCGGGCACCCGATGGAGAACGTCCCGCTCATCTCCACATGTTTGCCTGTTTTTGCTGCCTGCAGATACACCGCTTTCACCACATCGAACACATGCGTCATTCTGCCGCGGACACACGTCGAAACGTCATCCGTATCTTTCCACACTTTCGACGTATCAACCTCAGCCAGTGCAGACAAGATCACATCAGAAAAATCATCACTCATTACGCTCAAATTAAATTGGCATCCTGCAATTCTGTCTGTATTATTTTCAATAGCCATCATAAAACCCTCCGTCAGATAATTGATAATGAAAAACTGCACTCCCAAGGGAATGCAGTCCATGTCATCATTACCGATCTTCAGCTTACACAGAGCTGCACTTCCCCACGCTGGTGTTATCCAGATCGGGTGTGAGGGTCCGGTTCCACCGTCTCAGCCGCCTTTATGACAGCACCCCTAGTGCTTCGGATATGCAGTTCTTATTACACTTACTATTTTAGGGGGTTGAACGAGGGAAGTAAAGAATGATGGGCTGGCGGCGATTTAGCTTTTATCCAAATCATGCATTGTTTTGTTTATAAATGTTAACTAAACTGGATATTGACAGGAGATATAACAGTTATGGAAGTTTGTATTTGTCCTGACTTTTTTAAAGGCAATTTGCCAGCTGAACAATGTTGCTTTGTAAAGACTAAAAGGATTAAAAAGGGTTTACCAGAGTCTGAATGTTTACAATTCTCTATGACAAATGGCGGAAAGGCACCATGGAGTAAAGTTTTCGGAATAAATAGTAACCGCTTACATTTTTAAGTTTTCAGGTCTTTGGTGTGGCTGCAAGTCAACATGGATCAAAGGGAGGGGGATTTAACTATAAGTGTGTGCGGCTTTACTCAAGAAGATCGTGCATTAGAAATGCGGAACAGTTTACTGTTATCAGTGAACTGCACATATTATTCATTTTTATAAACAAATTATAGAATAGAGGGGATTATAATATGGAAGGTTTTGGTTTAGTTCTTGTAATTGTAGCTGCAGTGTTACTGGTGATTGGTTTAACTGCGAAATTCAACATGCATCCTTTTTTATCTTTGATTATCGCTTCGTTCGTTCTAGGGATTTTAGCAGGACTGCCTTTGATGGAGATTGTTGAAGCGGTCAATAATGGCTTCGGAAACCTGATGGGCAGCATCGGCTTAGTCATCGTGTTCGGTACGATTATCGGTGTTCTGTTAGAAAAAACAGGAGCGGCCTATAAAATGGCAGAAGTGGTTTTACGCTTGATTGGGGAAAAGCGGCCGCAGCTCGCAATGAGTGTTATTGGAAGTATTGTCAGCATTCCTGTGTTTTGCGATTCCGGATATATCATATTATCCTCACTGAAAAAAGCAATCGCTAAACGAGCTCAGGTGGCAGTCGCTTCAATGGCTATTGCCTTATCCACAGGGCTATTTGCTACACATACCCTGGTACCGCCGACTCCGGGCCCTATCGCGGCAGCGGGGAATATTGGCGCCGAGCAATACCTGGGCACTATTATTTTAATAGGCGTGGTTGTTGCCATACCGACGATTATGGCGGGCTATTTCTGGGCGATAAAAGTTGGAACAAAGATTAAAGTGGAAGGCGAAGATGAGATGCAGATTGACTATAATGAGGTCGTTAAAGAATTCGGGGAAATGCCTTCAGCCGTAAAAGCATTCTCACCGATTGCAGTGCCGCTCATTCTGATTGCCATTGGTTCCATTGTTACATTTGCCGGCTGGGAAGGTAATTTCTTCAACATCCTTCTATTCTTAGGAGATCCTTCTGTAGCACTTCTTGGGGGTGTATTGACCGGATTCACTCTTCTGCCTAAATTCGATCGTGAAACAATGAATGATTGGATACAGGAAGGACTGAAAACAGCTGCCCCCATTCTACTGATCACAGGTGCGGGCGGTGCTTTCGGTACGGTTATATCATCGACCAATATTACTGGTTTTATCGAAAGTGTTGGTGAAAATTCATTCTTCACAGGCACCTTATTCCTGCTGGTACCGTTCGTCATTGCTGCAGCGCTGAAAACAGCACAGGGCTCTTCAACGACAGCGCTTGTAATTACATCAACGTTAGTAGCGCCGATATTAGTTGACGCCGGCATTCAGGATCCTTTACCCATGGCATTGGTCGTTATGGCGATTGGGGCCGGAGCGATGGTAGTGTCCCATATTAATGACAGTTACTTCTGGGTGGTTAAAGAATTTAGCGGTATGAGTGTGACCCAGGCGTATAAAGGTCAGACGGCTGCCACTTTAGTACAGGGATTAGTTGCGATTTCAATTTCTATTATACTTTGGATAGTTTTTGTATAAGTGTAATTTTCTATTCATAGTTGAAATGTGATGGGTTGGAAATAATCATGTTGCTGATTCATTTACAGCGGACTTGCTGATATCCCGAAGTTAAACAAATGGATGCTGTTATACTCGCTGTCCGGCTCACCATTTCAGTGAGTCGGACAGCGATATTTACATTCTTCGACATACTTTCCATATAATTTACGTATATCAATCTGTATCAAACATCCAAAAGACAAAAACAGTTTTTTATGAACGCTTCAGCAACCGTGCTTTTAGGGATATTGATATTCTTCTTCCAGCCGCTTTTCCGCTTTTTCATCGAGGGCAGTATCGGAAGCGGCGGAGTGAATTGGAATGATTTCACTTCAGGACGATACAGACTGTGGGAGCCGGTGTTTCATAACAGGACGTGGCTTGAGGAAGGGCATGATTATTTTGACTTCATCGATTTCATTCATACGCATAATATACTGTCCGACACCCTTGGCCGCTACGGTATGATGATCGTGATATTTTTTACCGTTCTATTGATTTTTATCTTCGTTGTGTTTGTTTTGTTCATAAAGCCCCTCGGCAGTGCTGTATATATTTCAGCTTTCATAACAATCGGGATGTTCGAGTATAACTGGTTGTTCATGTTTACGTAATTTTTTCCGATAGTATTGTTTTTGGCCATCAATTCCTATATATATTTAGTAGGGTATGAGAAAGTGAAGCATGCCTAAATAGGCAAACAAGTAAAGTGAAAAGATATAATAAGTTGTAAATATATGGTTGAATTTTAAATATTCCCCTCCTCAAATACATGTATTAATGTTATAGTTACTTAGGTAATAATCAAAAAAGTATGCATACATTTTGATGATCCTTATGGAAGAGGCTTTGAACCTGGAAGATATTCTGGAAGTCATCAGGGAGAATTGGTGGTGGATTATCAGTTTAATGTTGCGGTTCGGTGCGATTGTCGCTTTTGCGACCGCATTTTTTAATGACGCCGCAATACGAAGCAAATACTGGTCAGCCAGGATGAAGTAAAAATGTAGTTTCACCTAGAGCTGGAAAGTCCACAACTGTAGCAAACGTAGCAATTGCATACCACACCTCGGTAAACACACACTTTTAATAGATGCTGATATTCGTCGTCCAACTACATATCATATGTTTGAAGTTGGTAATCACTGAGTATTATCAGCAGATATTGTTAAAAAACGGAAATAGAAAGCCTCGAAGTTATAACATCCGGACCAATACCATCGACCCCCTAGGAAATTTTGTCATCGAGAAAAACAAAGCTATATCAGTTGAATGAACTTGTTTACATACTGACACACAACCGGTCAATCTCTCCATCCCGGCGTTGACCCACATCTTGGAAAAATGCCAGGACAGCTAGGACGATTTTCTGCACATTGTCAAAAAGACATTGTCGATAACTGATTCTTTCAGCTATTTCCATAACCCTGCCACCGAGTTGAGTTGTGGGCTGAACGGCTGCAGGAAGAACAGTCCCATCCGGTCCCGGTTTTCCACTCGAAACTTGCTTTTTCCAGCGTATACGTCAGACGTGTAAAACTGAGATCGAGAGCGTGCAGTAATTTGGAAGTACCTGTAACAAGGAGGGTTCTCACCATTACTGTTGGTGATTGACTCACTGATAGTCACTTTTTTCTGTATTTTTGAGTTATTACATACTCGCGGCGTTTTTCCTGCAATCTACATTACCGTTGCTTGTGGGAGGTTCCATCACTCTGTTGATCAGTCATCATATTTTCGCTTATTTTTTTAATTGTTATCACAGAGCATGGGAGTACGCGAGTGTCAGGGAATTGATATCGATTGCGAAAGCAGTGACGACATAGATATTTGTTACATACATATTAACGATGATTCTTTTCCAAATAAAGCCTGATATAGTTTATCATGCAGCACATAAGCATATACCATTGATGGAAGCAAATCCAAAGGAAGCAGTAAAAAATAATATTATAGGGACAAAAAATACAGCAGAAGCTTCAATTGAGTATCAGGAAAAAAATTTGTTTTGATATCTACTGCCAAGGCAGTAAATCTTCCCAATGTAATGGGAGCAACGAAACGTATTGCGGAAATGGTGGTACAATCACTTAACCAAGAAGCAGAGAAAACCACTTTAGTTGCGGTGAGGTTTGGAAATGTGCTTGCAGCAGAGGTACAGTAATTCTGAAGTTTAGAAAGCAGATTGAAGCAAATGGACCAATTACTGTTACAGATGAAAGAATGACATGTTATTTTATGACTATTCCAGAAGCGTCCCGCCTAGTGATTCAAGCTGGAACATTTTCTAAAGGGGCGAGGTTTTCGTACTAGACATGGGCGAAGCAGTAAAAATTATATATTTAGCAAAGAATATGATTAATTATAGTAGTTATAAAGAGAACGAAATAGGAACAAAGATTTCGGGGGTTTAGACCGGGTAAAAAATTACTCGATGAAAGTGAAGTACACCCGGATCAAGTGTTCGAAAAAATTTATATTGGAAATCAAAATTTATAAAAAAGCGACTTTAGAAAAAAGATAAAATCATTTATTGAAGAGGATAATCTGAAGACGAGTATTTTAGAATTTGTGAATAGAGGTTAAGTATACATGAATAAAATACTTAAAAATATTTCATACGTTTTTACTGCAAACATTAGTAATGCCTTATCAAAATTCTTAATTGTCATACTTATAGCAAATATATTAACTGAACTTGAATTAGGAGTTTACACATTTGCAATGGCTCTTACTGCTCCCGTTACATTATTATTTAATATGAAAATGAGATCTTATATTATTGCGAGTACAAACATCAATTACTATAAGTTTTTAAGATTAAGAAATTTAGCAAACTTATTAGCGATATTGCTAATAAATTTAATTGCGATTACATTTTATAATGAAATATTTTATATTATATTACTTGTTGGTATTATCAAAATTATTGAAATCAATTCCGAATTCTACCAATCTTTCCCCAATAGGGAGAAAATATTTGAACAGCCAGCTAAAATAATGATGGGTAGAATAATATTTTCCACTTTGGTTTTTTATATAACTTTAAAAATCACTCAAAACCTAGCTATTTCGTTGATTTTTCAACTATTAGCTCTATTATTATTTTTGTTTTTAGAAAAAAGAATAAATTTATCATTAGTAAATTATAAAAATTATAATTATCCAATAGATATAAAACAAATTTCATTATTACTATTACCACTTGGTATTGTTCAAGCTTTAATGAGTTTTTCATCTAATATCCCAAAATATTTATTAGAAATAATTGGTTCTTTTGAAGAAGTAGGTGTTCTGGCCGCGACGCTATATATAGTAACAATCTTCAATCTTGTCATGAGTACTATTACGCAAACGTTATTACCATATATGAAAAATGTATATGAGCAAAATGTATATAAATTTAATATCACTCTAAATTATGGAGTTAATATTATTTCTTTAATTATAGGTTTTATATTTTTAGGAATATTTTATTTAATAGGAGAAAAATTACTTATTATATTATATTCTGCAGAGTTTGCCGATCACACCTATCTACTTTATATATTTAGTTTTGTAATTACCTTTAATATTTCAGGTTGGGTATATGATTCTGCATTACTGTTGAGTGGAGCAATTAAGTATCAACCATATATCTTGGTAGTTATCTCCTTAATTACTTTTATTGTTGCCTATTTTTTAATTTATCACTACGGGCTTTTTGGTGCAGGAGTAACAGTATTACTATTTAATGCACTTAACACCCTTTCTAAAGCGCTTTATTACAATTTGAAAATGAGGTGAGTAAAATTTTAAGAATATACTATTTAACTTTGATTATAATATCATTTTATGTCTCAATGTATGTTTATTTTAATAATATTCATCCAGGTTATGATTTTTTGTTTATTCTTCCATTTATTTTTAGTATTTCCAGTATGTTTCTTTTTGTGATTAATAATAAAAATATATCTTTGAATTTCCTATATTTGTTATATTTTATTCGCTTCGTCGTATTAAGCTACTTTGTGGTTTATTCTAATTGGTACGGAGGCAGGGCATTTTTTCCACCTCAAGAATCTAGTTTTAACTTAGCAGTTATTCTGATGTGTTCAGAATTTTTATTAATTAATATATTCTATTTTATTTTTGTAAATAAGAAAGATATAAATATAAAAAAGAGCAACCTTAATTTTAAGTATAATGATAATATATTAGACATAGTATTCATTAGTTTTGTAATTATGAGTATATTTTTATCAATATTCATAAGAGATCATATAAGCTTTTTTGGATTGAGTATGGGTTCAGAAAATCAGGCAATGGAATTAAGCTCATTTCGCACATTAATATTTTTTTGTGTTTACATTTCAAAGTATTTATTAATTGGTCTTATAATCAATTATTATTTTAAGAAATATAAAGCGCAAAAAAATCACATTTATATATTATTATCCTTATTTGGTGTTTTATTAGTAAATATGTTTTTCTTGGGGAGTAATAGAATGGATCATGTTCTTCCCTTTATTGCGTCTTTGATACTATTAAATTATTTATATAGGAAAAAAATGATCATTTATAATTTACTTGCTTTTGCTTTTTTAATACTTTCTGTATATATTATTTCTATTTTTCGGCAGACATTTGAATATCAAATTGTTAATGATACTGTGGCATTAATTACCGATTATATCCAAATCTACTTTGCTGGTGTTTATAATGTAGCTTTAAGTTTGGAAATTGCAGCGAGTACTAGTCAAAATATTTTTATTACATTTTTATATGATTTATATAGACCTTTCCTTGGATTAAATTTATTTTGGAGATCCGATTATTTAAATACAAGTGCTGAGCTTTTTAATGATCGTATATTTGACGGTGAACAAACTACACAAATCATTCCTATGTTAGGACAATTTTATTTACCGTTTGGTGTCTTAGGCGTATTGGTATCATCAACATTTCTCGTATTAACGCTATATTTTTTTCTGAGAATTTTAAGCCGAAGTTATATAATTAATGGACTTATAATAATTGCATTAATAATTAGATTATTGATAACTCCAGTTCAAAATTTTGGTATATTTATGAATGAGTTTTCATCCATTGTTTTAATAATGTTGAGCTTGAATGCTTTTGCTTATATTTTACGGTTAAACACTAAGAAGGAGAAGATAAAATGAAAATTCTAATTACAGGAACTGCAGGATTTATTGGATCTCATTTATCAAGAAAGTTGTTAAATAACGGTTACAGTGTAGTGGGTATTGACAATGTGAATAATTATTATTCTGTCGACTTAAAGAAGGATAGATTAAAAATACTGCTTGAAAGTAAAATTAAAAATTATGAAATTGATTTAGAAGACCATAATGCGTTAATGTCGGTTTTTGAAAAGGAAAATCCTGATGTAGTGATTAATTTAGCAGCACAAGCTGGGGTTAGATATAGTTTAGAAAATCCTCATGCATACATTACTAGTAATGTAAATGGTTTTACTAGCATTTTGGAAGGGTGTAGACACTATGGGGTTAATAATTTAATTTATGCTTCTTCAAGTTCAGTATATGGAGCAAACACTACAAAACCATTTTCTACTTCAGATAATATAGATCATCCTTTAAGTCTGTATGCTGCAACCAAAAAGGCTAACGAATTAATGGCGCATACATACAGTCATCTTTATAATCTACCCACTACTGGTTTAAGGTTTTTTACTGTCTATGGTCCATGGGGGAGACCTGATATGGCATTATTCAAATTTACTAAATCTATCGTTAATAATGAACATATTGATGTGTATAACCATGGAAACATGATGAGAGATTTTACATATGTAGATGATATTGTTGAAGCTATCACAAGACTAGTTGATAAGCCTGCAGAATCCAACTCAGACTGGTCTGGTGCTAATCCTGACCCAAGTTCAAGTAAGGCGCCTTATAAAGTATATAACATAGGAAATAACTCTCCTGTAAGGTTAATGGAGTTTATAGAAGCTATAGAAAATAAACTGGGGAAAACCGCTAAGAAGAACTTTATGAATTTACAACCAGGTGATGTACCAGAAACGTATGCGAATGTAGACGATTTATATAACACCATTGATTTTAAACCGGAAACTAAAATACAAGATGGGGTAAATAACTTTATAGACTGGTACTTAGAATATTACGACATTAAATTATAGAAAGGTGAGGGAGTATATGGATAGAAAGATTGCTGTTGTTGGTTTAGGTTATGTGGGGTTGCCAGTTGCTGTATCATTTGGAATGAAACATGAGGTCATAGGTTTTGATATAAATGAACAACGTATTAAAGAATTACAGGAAGGCTATGATCGTACGGATGAAGTTTTGGATGATGATTTAAATAAATCTAAAATAGAGTTTACTTCAGATAAAAACAATCTAAGCAAAGCTGATTTTATTATTGTTGCAGTCCCGACCCCTATAAACAAACACAAACAACCAGATTTAACACCACTATTAAAAGCTAGTGAGACTGTTGGAACTGTCTTAAGCGAAGGTACTATTGTCGTATATGAATCAACTGTATATCCAGGAGCTACAGAAGATGATTGCTTGCCCGTTTTAGAGAAGTATTCAGAACTTAAAGCAGGGAAAGATTTTTTTGTAGGCTATTCACCTGAACGTATAAACCCGGGTGATAGAGAGCATACTTTTGAAACAATTACTAAAGTTGTAAGTGGTCAGACACCAGAAGTGCTTGATATAGTTGCAAATGTTTACAGTACGGTCATTAAAGCAGGGGTACATAAATCAGCGAATATCAAAGTGGCTGAAGCCGCAAAAGTAATTGAAAATACACAAAGAGATGTTAATATTGCTCTTATGAATGAATTGGCTTTAATTTTTAACAAGGTTGGTATTGATACAAAAGATGTATTAGAAACTGCGGGCACCAAATGGAACTTTCTTAAATTCTCGCCTGGTCTTGTGGGTGGACACTGTATAGGTGTAGATCCATATTATTTAACTCATAAAGCACAGGAACTAGGACATCATCCTGAAGTGATATTAGCAGGTAGAAGAATTAATGATGGAATGTCAAAACATATTGCATCAGAAATAATAAAGCAAATGTTACAAAAAAATATACCAGTTGTAGGCACTACCATCAATCTTCTTGGTTTAACTTTTAAAGAAAATACATCTGATTTAAGAAACACTAAAGTTTTCGAAATTATAAATGAATTACAAGAATTTGGCTTGAAAGTAGTTGTTAATGATGCCGTAGCTGATTCCGCAGAGGCACTGAAATATTATAATATAACATTAACTGATAAAAGTGCTTTACAGCCTACCAACGTCATAATTTTTACAGTACCTCATAATGAATATATTCTTGATAAAAAATATTATTTAGATTTAGTTCAGGAAGAAGGTATAATATTCGATATTAAAGGAATTATAAAAGAAGAAGATTTAAAAGCTCATCAATCAATCTGGAGGCTTTAGAATGTCAATATTATGGGCTCACGATCATAAATTTTACAAATATAGAGAACGAATATTTTCCAAAATTGATTTTCCTCATTCAATATGGAATAGATATTTAAAATTTGATTCAAAATTGACTGTTGTGTCTAGGCTGTATAATTTAGAGAATGATGACAAAGATAATTTAGATAAATATAATTTTTCTTCCAAGGAACAGGTTGATTTTGTAGGTATTAATTATTCTGGCTCACCGCTAAAATATTTCACTGATGTGACGTTAATTAAGAGTGAAGTTAAAGATTTAGTAAGAGCAAATGATAAAATTATAGTACGCTTACCAAGTTTAATCGGGACAGTAGTTGCATTTGAGGCACTAAATCAAAAAAAACCATTGGCAGTAGAGTTAGTAGGAGACCCTTGGGACACTCATATTAATATACCTACAATGAAATCTAAGTTATATGCACCTATAATTTATTTTCAAACGAAAATCGTTGTAGCAAAAGCAGATCAGGTTTTATATGTAACTAAACATTTTTTACAAGGAAGGTATAGTAATAAAAGTAAATATAATATCAATGCATCCAACGTTGAAATAAAAATTAAAAATAAAGAACCTAGAGAACTTAAAAAGAAAAATAAATTCAGAATAGGTTTAATTGGTTTTCTGTCACCATATAAAGGTATTGATACTGCTATAAAAGCTGTGAAAGAATTAAATACAAATAGTGAAATTGAGTTTTCGTTAGAAGTATTAGGAACAGGTAGTCTAGATTCATTTTGTGAATTAGCAAAAAAATTGAATGTCGATCAGTATATTAGTTTTAACACTTTGCCAGCTGGTGAACCTGTATTAAACTGGCTTGAATCTATAGATCTTTATATACAGCCTAGTCTTACAGAAGGTTTACCACGGGGGTTAATAGAAGCTATGAGCATGGGCTTGCCAGCTGTGGGAACAAATGCAGGGGGTATTCCTGAATTACTTCCTAAAAGTTATATTATAAAAAAAGGAGATTATATGGATTTAAACCAAAAAATACTTTATCTTTGTCAAAATAGTAAGGAGTACGCAAATCTCTCCAAAACAAATCTTGAAACTTCAAAAGATTATGATAATGATTTTTTAGATAATAAGCGTGAAAATTTTTATGGAAACTTTATATTAGGTGATTTTAATGAATGATATTATTAAAATTTTCAATCAATTACGTTATAATATACCTGTTTCATTAATTTCTACATTGACGGGATTTTTACCTGATAATAGATACAGTGTGAAAATTAGAGGTAAGTTACTAAAACCATTTTTGAAATCGTGTGGTTCTAATTTTCAGATAGGTAGAGATGTCACACTTTTAAACACAAATAATATATATATTGGGGACAATGTATATATTGCAAAAGGTACATGGTTAAATTGCAATGGCGGGATGCATATTGGAAATGAGGTGTTAATTGCTCCATATGTTACTATTAGTACTCAACAGCACACTTATAAAAACAATTCCTATAGGTTTGGTGAATCTATGAATGGAAAAGTAGTAATAGAAGATGGCTCTTGGATAACTTCTCATTGTAGCGTAAAGCAAGGAGTAAATATAGGCAAAGGATCACTTGTAGCAGCTAATTCTTCAGTCATAAAAGATGTTGACGCATATACGGTGGTAGGGGGGGTACCTGCTAAATTTATAAAATCATTAAGCAATAATAATGAAGATTCAATATAAACTATTAGTTCGATTCAAAAATGGTATTAATATATAACATTCTATGGTGTCCCTTTCTTAAAGATATTTAAGGAACGGATATCATGCCATTCAAACGCACAAAAGCTGAACTGCATTTATCTTGGGAAGATCGTGATTATTTAGAGAAAATCCATCAGACTCGCACTGAAGAAGTCCGTCGCGTCGAACGGACTAGTATGCTTTTATTATATGCAAACAACATCAGCGTGTCGATAATTACGGAACGATTGGACACAACTCCGCCCAGGTTTATCGCTGCATTGATAAAGCCTTGGCGTTATGAAGTCTGGACCACACGCCTGTTAGCGCAACATATCGAGGGGGATGCAGACGATGCCGGGCGCCCAAGTGTCAATAATATCGGCTCTGGCACTGTATCGCGAATCCTTGATGAAAACGATATCAAACCGCATAAAGTCAATTATTATCTGGAACGCCGCGACCCGGATTTCGATACTAAAATGGCTCATGTGTTGCATATATACCAACAAGTTGAATGGATGATTGAAGACAATGCATTTCAACCGGTATGTGATGTTATGCTGTCTTACGATGAAAAGCCGGGGATTTAGGCCACCGAAAACAAGGCATCCGATTTACCGCCGGTGCTCGGCAAGCATGCCATCATTGGCCGTGATTCCGAATACATTAGACACGGCACCTTGAGCTTATTGGCTGGCATCGACCCGGTGACCGGCGAAGTCCTTGGTTCTGTTGAAGAGCGGCATCGCAGCCGTGAATTTGTAGACTTTTTGAAAATGCTTGATGCTCATTATGATTCGACGTTGCAAATCCATATTGTCCTTGATAATTACTCCGCCTATACATCTAAAGAAACCAGAGCCTACCTGGAGACGGTGCTCAACCGATTTGAATTTGTATTCACCTCGACACACGGATCTTAGTTAAATATTATCGAATCGTTTTTTGCGGCATATCCGGGTCAAATTGAAAGCAGAATTAAAAGAACGGATTGAATTATATCTCAAAGAAGTCAATGAAAATCCTATGCCGTTTAGATGGATACATGGGTTGGAATCTGCAAGTGATTAAATGATTCCATATTAATGTTATGTATGAAACGAACTACTAGTATAGTATTCATGTTAACGAGGTGGTAAGTTGAAAACAGAGAGTCGTCAAAGTGTGTTTCATTTATTAACTGTGCCAAAAAGTTTAGTTTTGATGAGAGGACAAATCAAATATTTATCAAAAAAAGGTTATGATATATCAATTTTGACAAGTGAAGGGCCGGAATTAGACAATTTTAAAGAAACTCATAAAAAATATCGTATTAATATGAGTAGAGAAATAAATGTCATAAAAGATCTGTCATCTCTCAAAAATATTGTTAGCCTCTTCTTGAAAAATAAGCCATTAATAGTAAATAGTGGAACACCTAAGGCGGGCCTATTAGGTACAATAGCTGCCTTTTTAACCAGAGTTCCAGTTAGGATATATACTATGAGGGGTTTGAAGTTACAAACCAGCACAGGGCTTAAATTTATTATTTTATGGTTTATGGAAAAAGTGTGTTGTACTTTAGCTACTGATGTAATATGTATCTCACATAGCGTTAAAAAAGATATGATCGATTTAAAATTAGTGAATAAAGATAAGATTGTTATACTAGGGAATGGAAGTAGTAATGGTATTGATCTAAAAGACTTTCCACCTCAAATTAATAAAAGTCAAATCGTTATGAATGATTATGATGAAAAGAAATTCACCCTTGGATATGTTGGACGTATCGTTAAAGATAAGGGAGTTGATGATGTCGTTCATATTTTCCAGTATCTAAAAGAACAAGGCGTGAATTGTCAACTTATTCTAATTGGTAGCATTGAGGAGGGGGATCCTATAAAATCAACCACTTATGAAAAAATTTTGAATGATGAAAATATAATTTACTTATCACATGTTGAAAATCCCAGTAAATATTATTATTTAATAGATGTTTTTCTTTTCTTAACTGCACGTGAAGGTTTTGGCAATGTGAGTATAGAGTCACAGGCAGCAGGAACTCCGGTTATAACATATGATGTAACTGGAGCTAAAGATACTGTGATTAATTACAAAACAGGATTCATAGTTAAAAAGAATGACATCAATGAAGTGATTGAAAAATTATTCTTACTCTATAATAATAGTTTTATGTTAAGAAGAATGGGTGCAGCGGGAAAAGAGTATGTGGAAAAAAATTTTTCCAATGAGTTGGTTTGGGAAAGTATGGATCAATTTTATAAACAAAAAATTTTAAATATTAAGCAATGATATTTTTCAGATGTTATCTACTAATAGAAAGAGTGAATATGGATGCGATTTACATTTCTCAGTACTACATCTAAACACAATAAAGAATTTATAAAACTACCTGATAAAAAAGTATTTAATGATTTAAGGCCCAATTTTTTAGTCACAGATCTTGATTATCTTAAACAGTTAGTAGTTGATTATAATCAAAATGACATGTATTTTCTTTTGGATACAGAAAAAAAACAAAACATATCTCTTTATGATGAAATTAATATAGAAAATAAAATAGATTATAAGCCAAATGATTTAACCATGGAAGCTGCAGATTTAAGTATCTTAAATTATTTCAATCGTCGTCTTAGTAATAAATCAATAGCTATATACGGCACAGGCAACATTGCTTTTAAACTAGCTTTAAGATTGTCTGAGAGAAATGCTCAAATTTATATGTATGGTCGAGATGATAAGAAAGTAAATATATGCATAAATGCCTTAAAACAAATTACCTTTGATCGTGATCTGATAAATTATGGAGATAACAAAGCACCGGTAGATTGCTTAGTGTCATTTGTTTCTTCAGAAGAAATAATTGATGAAACATTTTTGAGAATATTAAACGGAAGGTCCCTTTGCTTAGATGGTGGTATAGGAAACTTTTCAAAAGAATTTATAAAAAATGCAATTGTTGTAGGACATGAAGTAAGAAGATTAGATGTAAGACAATCACAAGAAATTATGGATGGTTATATATACTCCCGTTTAAATTCTGAATTTGATAATATTATTGGAAGTAGTACTATCAATGGTCACTCCGTAGTAGCTGGTGGAATCATGGGAGAAGAAGGACAGGCCATTATTGATCGAATTTATAATCCATCCAAAGTTATAGGTATCGCTAATGGAATAGGAGGGGTCAAGGATGAGTCAGAGCTTAACAGTGAAGAACAATCTAAAATCAAAGAGGTTCAGGCCTTTATTGAATAAAGTAGCTAAAAGAGCATTGGACATTAGTGTCAGTTCAATTGCCTTAATCGCTGTGAGCCCGGTTCTGGCTTACACATCATATAGAATTAAAACAGAAGATAGAGGACCTATCCTATTCAAGCAGAAAAGAAGCGGATTGAATGATGAAACATTTGAAATGTACAAATTCCGATCGATGAAAGTGGATAATAAAGTGATAGGCACACATTCCAGCGAAGGAAAGAATCCTTATGCTGAATGGAACGGAAGCGTACCTGATGATTTTGTATTTAAAAGTGCGACAGGACGTAATCCTAACGTTACAGAAATTGGCGCCTTTATCAGAAAATATTCTATAGATGAACTTCCTCAACTTATCAATGTGCTCAAAGGTGAGATGAGTGTAGTGGGTCCCCGACCGGAGATTCCACAAATTACATATCACTATGACAATGAACAACGAAGAAGATTGGAAGTCAAACCAGGCGTTACTGGATGGGCGCAAGTAAATGGCAGAAGTGATATGGACCACGGTAAGAAAATTGTTTATGATCTTTGGTATATAGACAATGAAAATTTCTGGTTAGACATTAAAATACTGTGGGTGACATTTTTGCAAGTTGTCAGTGGTAGAGGGTCAGTGTAATGTATTTACAATGTGCATATCTACGTTAGATTTTGAACTAACTTATAGGAAAAGTGTCAAATAATCTACCACCTGTCTTCAAATCAGAACTTATTAGATACTTGACATACTTCAAGAAAAGAATTTAAGCAGTCTCGTTATTCAGTAGTTTATTGTTATTTTCAAAGATGCATTCTGTATGCTTTTCAAGGGTATTTAAACAATATGTGATGTTAACTCACCATACATAACAGTATTTTCAAAGCAATCTCTCTCATCAATGATGAAAGAGATCAATTAATCAAAACCATTCGTTGATATCCCATTGAATAACTATAAAAGGAACGCCAGATATCTGGAAATTGTCGGCAAAGCCGAACAGGTTAAAGGTCAAAGAGTTATTGAGTGGTGGCAGCATACACATAATGAATCTACAGAGTCTTCAGAACTGACTAGGCTTAAAATTCTAGTAGAGAGATGAGGAAAATGGTAAAAAAGCAAATGTTCGCTCAGGAATAATTGGTATGGAAACTCCCGTTATGAGTGAGGATTTGAAAATGAATGTAGTGGTCAGAAATTGGTCAGTAATCAACATTCCTTGAAGTACCGACTATGCATACGGGTGGCGTGATTTTGACAAGCGGGACACTGAGCTGTCGTTGAATCAATTTGGATGATAAAAAAGCGGGAGTGTTAGTCACCAAAAGTGCGTAAGAAACATTTTATAACTGCCATTTACAATTGCGTAAGAACCACCACTCTAGTTTAGCAGTCACAATTGGTACATTCCTTGTCATTTGGTGGTAAGAAAGATGGTAGAAGTGGTACATTTGTTTGACAGTAATCGATACACTCTAGCTATTTAAAAAATACTCCGGTGATTGACACCGGAGCTCTTACTCTAATACATTCCAACTCTCTTTAATTTCTTCATTCACTACTAAAATTTTTTCCATTTTGATTAGTTTTATAAATACCGATTCCTGTAAAAGCCAGTATAATCGCGATTATAGGTGTCACATACGTCATAACTGCCCAAATTGCATATCCTTCTGAGCCATAAATAGCTATACCTAGAGTACTTATATAGAATGCTCCTGAGGTACCCCATGGCACTAATCCTGCCATCATTGTACCGACATCTTCTATAGTTCTAGACAACGTTTTGGCTGTCATCCCTGCTTTTCTAAATGGCTTTTTAAACATTTCTGGTATTATTATAGCAACTGTATATGACGTTCCAGAAAATACAAGTATAAGTATTTCTGTAAAAACAGTAGTTATCATAAGTGGACCACGTTTTTTCACTCTTGAAGTTAGTGGTCTTAGAGCAGTCTCTAAAAACCCTGCTTTACTTATAATTGCAGTATATGAATAACCTGCATAAATTATTATTACTACCCCAACCATCGAAATGAGTCCACCTCTATTTAATAAAGTTAATAAAGATTCAGACCACTGCTCTGATGCTGAATTCGAAAGTAGTTCTGTACTAAAGCCATCATAAGCGGCAGTTATACCATTTTGTAAAGAGAACCCTTGAAAAAGAACACCTAATAATATTGCAATGAAACATCCTAAAAGCATCACAGGCACTGGTGGTTTTTTCATAAGTGCACCAATAAGGATTATGGCAAAAGGTAATAACAGTAAAATATTCCAATCATATATTTGGTTTAATTCATTTAAAATTATATTTGTTTCTGAAGTAGGCGCACTTCCGGATACGTTTAAATTAAGGCCTGTAATATAGAAAACAATAAATGATATGACTGCTGCAGGTATAGTAGTCCATAACATTGATTTTATGTGTTCATATAAATCTACTCCCGTTGTCGCAGCTGCTAAGTTGGTAGTTTCAGATAAAGGAGACAATTTATCCCCAAAAATAGCTCCACTTATTACTGCACCAGCAGTAATATGCAGAGGCACCCCAATGCTTGAAGCAATACTCATCATTGCAACACCAGCGGTTCCAACTGAGCCCCATGAAGAACCGGTCACAATAGAAAATAATGTATTGAGTAAAAATGCAGATATAAGTAGGTATCCAGGATTGATGATCTCTATACCATAGTAAATTAGCATAGGGATAGATCCGCTAAATATGAAAGTCCCAATTACTATTCCGATAACCCAAATTATTAAAATAGCTGGAGTAGCTCCAGTTATACGTTCACTTATTGCTTGTTCCATGTCTTTCCAAGTTAACCCTACTCTAATTGCTAACAATCCTGCTCCCACAGCTGCTGCTACCATCATGAGTTCAACACGTAATCCAAAAATTAGATATCCAACGAAAACAAACAAAAACATCAATAATAATGAAAATATCGACTCCCAAAAATTTGCTTCTCTTTTTAACATTTCCATCCCCCTATGTTTATAGCCACTAAATATTTATATAAATAATTTAATCTTCAAATATTGATGCTGGTTCCTCTAAAGAACTTAAAGTAGTCTTTAAATGTTTTTCCACTAGTTGTTGGGCAAGTTTACTATTGTTGGCTGATAATGCTTCAACAATTTTTTCATGTTCAGGTATATTTACTGCAGTGTCGACAGAACGCTCATAAAATGGATCTTTTAATATTATGTAACAATTACTCCAATTGATTAGTGAAATTATTTGGTTTATTAATGTTTTATTATCGGCGATTAAGGCAGGAGCCAAATGAATATCACTATTTACTTCAATAAATTTTTCGAAATCTTTTTCTTTATAAGCTTCCTTTTCTTTTTGAAGAAGAGAATTTAGATATTTTATATCAGATTTACTAGTTTTTAATGCTGCAATTTTAGCGGCATAACTTTCTAATAAGATTCTTACTTCAAATACTTCTTTTATTTCATTCATGCTAGGTTTATATACGAAAGCCCCTCTATTAATTATCATTTCTACAAGTCTTTCATCTTCAAGTTTTTTTAAAGCTGCTCTTACAGGAGTACGGCTCATATTTAAATTATCTCCCAACCATTTCTCTGATAATCTTTGGCCAGGAAGTAACTTTTTCAAAAGTATCGCCTTCTTAATTTGTTCGTAAGCCTTATTTTCTGAATTATAATTTTTCAATTCTACACCTCTCATATTTTTTAATCGTATACAATAATAGGATACTTTTTAACTATCCTACACTTTTTTATAAGCATATGTCAAATTTATTTCTTAATATTCTTTATATTATGATTTCTTTGACATATAATATTGTATACAATACAATAATACAAAATATCATGAAAGGGAGTATTTATATATGAATAAAGTAAGTTCATACTGGGAGGCAACAAAAAACACTAAAAGTTCTTATCCCAAATTGGAAGGAAACTTTGATTCGGAAGTAGTAGTTATTGGAGGAGGATTTAGTGGATTATCAACAGCATATTTTTTAAGCAAAAAAGGAATAAAGGTTACTCTACTCGAACAATCGTCTATAGGTTGGGGAGCTAGTGGCAGAAACGCAGGAATGTTAACAACTGGATATAAGAATTCTATAGCTAGTCTCTCAAAAAAGCATGGGAAAAATAACGCTAAACAATTATTAGATTTTTCCAAAGACTGTATTAAATTAATAGATCAAATAGTTAAAGAAGAAAATATAGATTGTTCTTTGAACTATAACGGAGGTTTGAAATTAGCTTTTAAAAAACAACATTTCGAAGATCTTAAGAACGAGCAGGAGTATATGTATGACAATTTTAATTATGAAACAAAGTTAATATACCCATCAGACATGAATAATGAAATTAATTCTCCCATATATAAATACGGTGCTTTATTAGATTCAAATAGTTTTTCGTTCCACCCATTAAATTACGCAATTGGCCTAAGTAACTCTATAGATAAATACGGTGGCATAATTTATGAAAATTCTAAAGTAGTATCATTAACTAAAAATAAAGATGAATATGTCGTTAAAACTAATGAAGGTCAGATTATTTCTAAAAATGTCGTAATTGCTACCAATGGTTATTCTACTTCTAATGTTCACAAAGACTTAACCAAAACTATGATGTCTATAGACAGTCATGTTATTACAACTGAAAAGCTAGAGAATAATACATTAGATCAGATTTTACCAACAAATAGGGTGGCGAGTGACACTAAAAATTTTTTATATTACTTTAGAAAAACTACTGATAATCGTTTATTATTTGGTGGAAGAGTAAGTTTCGGTAACCGTAAAGATTCTCAAAATAAATTAGAATTATATGAAGAGCTACGTAAAAATATGGTCAAGGTTTTTCCTAATCTAAGAAATGCTGATATCGACTATAAATGGGCAGGAACAACTGCATTTCCTATGGATTTTATGCCTCATGTAGGAAAAACAAGAGAGGGGGTATACTATCTACTTGGATATTGTGGTCATGGTGCAGCAATGTCTACTTTCTTTGGAAAAATAATTTCAGATTCTATTTCCAAAGAAATTAATATTCCAGATAGTTTGAACAATTTGAAATTAACAAAAATCCCTTTCCATAACCAACAGAACACTTTATTAAGCTTAGCTGAGAACTATATGAAATTTAAAGATATAATATCTTAGTAAACATAATAGCGAGATATATTAGTTTGTTGAATGAAATGAGCAATCGTATTTCAAAAAAATTAGGTGAACTCGTTGTCATCAATTATTGAACTTTATGTCGCAACGATTTAGTTTTAGTAATAATAGTCAACTGGTGTTTGAAGCATTTGAAAGACAATTGTTGAATTTTATTCGGGGGCAAAGTGTTGAGTTCTACGGTTCTTACGCAATCTTGGGGAGAAGTTCTCAGCCCCCGCTTTCCGGGTATAATTAATCATAACCCTGAAAGGCGGTGAAGCAAATGTCCCCAAGTTTGGAAGTGTTGCTTTTCCCGTGTGATGAGAGTATTCGTGTGCTGCATCACTGGCAGGAAAGTCAGACGTTGTTTTTTATAGTGGAATCTGCGTCCACCAGTGCGGCCTGTTCCGTTTGTGGCCTTCTTTCTCATCGCCCCCACAGCCGATATATGCGTCGCATTCGCGACCTTCAGGTATCCGCCCATGATATTCAGATTGAATTCATTTCTAGAAAATGGTTCTGTGACCAGACAACATGCCTAAGAAAGGTGTTTACGGAGCGTTTCTCGTGGTTGAATACCTATCAAAGAAACACGAACCGTCTGGAAATGATGATAGAGAAGATCGCCTTCTCCACCAATTGTTTGAAGCTGCGAAAGCGGTCATACATGCAACCCTGCCATCCGAATAGAGACCGGGATCGGATGTGCTTTCTTCGCTTAAACCTGACGCTTTCCACAAGGGCAGCCGGAAAACCGATCACTTATGAATACAAAATGAAAAGAAACATTGGGCGCGTATACAAAGGGTTAAACAGCTCTACATAAGGTTCCTTCTTTCTTTGTTTGTTGTGGTAACTACATTGCATAAGAAGGTCTTATTTTTTGTAGGGATATATGACACTTTTATAAAAAAACCGCACTTGACTCCTAGGGGAATAGCGTCTGCGTGAGACTACAGGCTCACGCAACACCCCAGGAAAGCAAGTGCGTTTTTTTATTTAGGAACGGGACTTATGTCCCAGCCCCCTGAATTTTCCATTACATTTCTATGTACTTCTACTTTCGAAACACAAGTGTGAGATTTTTGGACCTAAAGCTTTCCCCTGTTATTATTGTGAGAAAAGTTTTTCAATTGAGAATTGTCAAATAATTAAGTTGCATATTTACATTTTTAAAGTTACAATAAATGTCACTACAATTTAATTAAAAAATTACAGGGGATGGTATCATGTTAATGAGAATGGTAAGAAATGCAATTCTTTTTTCAGCTATTTCTTTATTTATAATTGCCCTTGACAGACGATTCAAATGTTGAATCACAACAATCAGGTGATGCATCGAATGATAGTCCGGACAGCCAGGAAATTGCTTTTGCTTCGTCATCAGATGCAGTCGGCTTATCACCAATTGATACCAATGATTCAGTTTCCAGTTATATGATTGATCAAATCTACGATACTTTATTTGTACATAACCCTGAAACAATGGAAATTGAACCACATTTGGCAGAATCATATGAAACGATAGATGATACGACATGGGTGTTCGAATTAAAAGAAGGTATTGAGTTTCACGATGGTACACCATTAAATGCTGAAGCGGTCAAATACACTTTTGATCAGCTTATGGATGAGGAAAGAGCAGCACCAAGAGCGTCACTGATCGAACCTGTGGAATCTGTTGAAGTAGAGGATGAATACACTGTGGTGATTAATACAGACGAACCATATGGTCCTTTACTTGCTGCATTGGCCCATGCAAATGCGTCTATCGTCTCACCTGAAGCTGATCAATCTGGAGATATTATGACAGAGCCTGTCGGTTCCGGTCCTTTTGAATTTGAATCATGGACGAGCGGCGATAATATTGTATTAACGAAAAATGAAAATTACTTTGATGGCGCGCCTGAACTTGATCAGGTAACGATGTATGTCATACCTGAATATGCATCTGCTGTAGGGATGCTTGAAACAGGACAGGTTCAATTTCTGATTAATATACCTTCTGAACACGTTACAAGAATAGAAGGTATGGATGATGTTGAATTGGAGATATCTCCAGGTACAGGAATTGAATATTTAACTTTTAATACGGAAGTAGAACCAGGTAATGACCCGGAATTCAGAAAGGCAGTGTCACATGCTATTGATCGTGATACCTATGTCGAACAATTAAATGGAGCCGGAATTAAAAATAACAGTATTTTAGGACCTGAAGTATTTGGTTATGATGAATCCGCACAGGAATTCGGTTACGATTATGATTTGGAAGAAGCACAAAGAATTATAGAGGAAAATAATTTTGATGAGACACCGCTGACATTGCTTGTAGCCAATGAAGGAAATTTTGTTTTAATGAGTGAAATCGTTCAGGCGCAGTTAATGGAGGCTGGACTTGATGTAAGTATAGAAATGATGGAATGGGGCGCGTTTTTAGAGCAGACAACAAACGGAGATTATGAAGCAGCGTTCATCAGCTGGTCAAACAGTACTGCTGATGGTAGTGAGCTTTTCTATCCCAATCTGCATTCAGATAATATAGGCTCAAGTAATAGACCCAGATATGATAATGAGGAATTTGATAGTATTGTAGAAGAATCAAGAACCACAATCGATCAGGAGGAAAGATTAGATTTGCTACACGAAGCAAACGAATTTGCAACCAATGATGCCGTGTGGATTCCAATGCATCATGCGAATGTGAGTGTCGCTTATCATGAATCGGTAAATGGTTTGGAAGTGGCGCCGAATGACACATTTTCATTGCATGAAGTTAGTATTGAAGAGTAAAAATATATATTAAGGTGTTGGGGTTGAAAATGTCCTGACACCTGTTTCTGTGACTAAAGCCGTTTCTACATGGCTGAAGCTCCTAATCCACCAACATAAATTCCAGGTCAACAGTTACTACCCATTTCTGGTCCCATTATCGTTTCATCTCTAAGGTCGAAAATGGTGCTTCATGAGCAAGTACCTCGATGTTCTGACCAGTTGCTTTCCTGTATTTTTATACTACCATTCACCCTCTAGAGTGATTTCAATAGCCCATGGTTTTTATTTTCCAAACTTCTTATTGCATATATGATCGATAAAAGGCATCTTTTATAATGAGGGAGTATATAGATGGAAACCGAGCACCTGATGAATGAGATCGACCGATTCTGCAGACTTCTAAGGAAGGCACGATGCCGATATTATATAACGATAAGACAGACAGCAAATATATGACTTTCTACATAAAGGATTACGTGTTTTATACCGAAATAGAAAAGGATACCCTCATGATGAGAGCCTTTGAACAGAACCCTTTCGTCCATATTACATTGGGTGGCGATAAACAGAGTGAGATTTACCTGGAAATCATCGGAGACACCGCGGTGGTTACCGACCAGGACATGATTGACTGGTTACGGGAGAAGGAGGGTTTAGTTACGGTTGCGTCTGAGATGGCCATGCTGAGGGTTTTGGTGCAGAGAGTGAGGTTGGGGGGTATAAGTGAAAAAAGAATGGAGAACCTAAAAGAGGCATAGGGTCCTGCATTCTTTTTAAGATTGTCTTGCCGTACCTAAGGGAGGAGGCAAAGCAGAATCTAATATAGACTCTACTACTACATGCACAGTATTGTATTTAAGCGTTTTTTCTACATATGGTTGTAGTTTTAAACCGCTAGTTTTATAAAGATTTCCTTTGTCAGAATATCCATAGATATGTTCTCTCATCCTTTTCTTTAGTTTATCACTGCTACCTACATAGAAGATAGAATTATAAGTAGAGTTAGATTGTTTCCAACTAGGTGCTTTACATTCAACATTATTCTCTCTATGGTCGTAAATCACGTTTTTATCGTAATTTAGCAGCGCCGTATGCACCATGTATACTTTTTCACCACGATTGCGTAAGAACTAATCTAGTTTAGCAGTTACAACAATTGAGCAACTGTATGATAAGGAGATGCATTGGCAGTATAATGAAGCATCCAACAGCATCGCAATCATCGGCAAACACATGAGCGGCAACATGATATCGAGATGGACCGATATTTTTTTACGACAGATGGCGAGAAAGGGGAGCGCGACCGGGACGGCGAGTTTATGGATACTTTGAATACAAAAGCGAAAATTGAAGTAGCCTGGGAGAAGGGTTGGCAGGTGTTATTGGATACTCTGAATGATTTATCGGAAGAAGATCTGTTGAAAACGATCAAAATCCGGGGAAAGGACCATACTCTCCTTGAAGCAATTAAGCGGCAGATCTTCCATTACTCATACCACGTCGGGCAGATGGTCTTTATTGGCAAACAGATTAAAGGAGAAAAGTGGCAGTCACTGAGAGTATACCTAAAGCGATGAATCTCTTGAATCAGTGACGGTGGGAAATGGAAATATTGAACAGGACAAATGACAAAAGATTGGATATGGGACAATGGATAAAAAGATACAAGACTACATAGATCATCCTGAAGTGAAGAAGCAGGTGTACAAAAAGACATTAATGATTGTTGTCATCTCCCAAATATTCGGCGGGGCGGGACTTGCTGCGGGAATCACTGTCGGCGCACTCCTGGCACAGGAAATGCTTGGTACGGATGCATTTGCCGGACTGCCGGTAGGCTTATTCACACTGGGGTCTGCATTGGCGGCGTTACTTGTCGGACGCGTGTCCCAAAAGCTGGGAAGGAGGGCGGGTCTTGCTGCCGGGTTTATCACAGGCGGCATTGGTGCAGTGGGTGTGGTCGCAGCAGCCATCATCAACAGCCCGCTGCTGCTCTTCCTATCATTATTTATATACGGCGCGGGGACGGCGACGAATTTGCAGGCCAGATATGCCGGCACGGATTTAGCGGAAAAGAAACAAAGGGCGACTGCCATCAGCATCGCTATGGTATCGACCACTTTTGGTGCGGTCGCCGGCCCGAACCTGGTGGAAGTGATGGGGGACTTTGCGCGTTCCGTTAATATACCGGCGCTCGCCGGACCGTTTATATTGGCAGCGGCTGCATTTATCATGGCTGGCCTCGTGCTGCTGATTTTCCTGCGTCCGGACCCTTTTCTGATTGCACAGGCACTTGAGTCGGAAAAGCAGCGGAGCGGGCTAAAGGATAATTCGGAACCGCTGGAGAACGACAGAAAAGGTATGGCACTCGCTGCAACGATAATGGTGGTGACACAGATTGTCATGGTGGCGGTTATGACGATGACGCCTGTGCATATGGGGCACCATGGTCATGATCTTGGTGCCATCGGCATGGTGATCGGTTTCCATATTGCCGGGATGTACCTGCCTTCTTTATTCACTGGAATTTTAATCGATAAGATTGGTCGGACTGCAATGACTATCACTGCAGCATTAGTGCTGCTTGCTTCAGGTATCATTGCAGCGGTGGCACCAGGGGAATCATTATCAATGATGATCCTCTCTCTCACATTACTCGGTCTGGGTTGGAATCTGGGACTCATTAGTGGCACAACGATTTTGGTTGATTCGACCGAACCATCCATCAGAGCGAGGGCTCAAGGGTCGGTCGATGTCCTGATCGCTTTATCCGGCGCAGCGGGCGGTGCCTTATCCGGCATGGTCGTTGCCGGGGCAAGTTTCGGCTTCCTTTCCACCGCAGGCGGTGTATTGGCACTATTCCTGATTCCCGCACTCGCCTGGGCACGGAAGGGGAGGAAATGAAGGTGTATATTCATATGGAGAGATGGGTACAATGGACAGTCAGTTTACAGTTTTTCTTACGGCCTTTAATCTTAAGGGAGAGATACAGATGTCGTTTTACGATTAAGTTCATTAAAGAAGGAGATGCAGAATGAAAATTAACCTGAATCGAATGATGGATATGTTAAGCGAAGTAAATCAGATCACAGACGAAGGTGAAGGGGTGACCAGACCGGCGTTTTCAGATTTTGAAGATCAGGCCCATGGATGGTTTATCAACAAATGCAAAGCCCATGGACTTGAAACCTATCAAGATCGTTTTGGAAACAGCTTCGCAACGATTGGGCCAGGTGAGGAAAAGGGGTTACTGATTGGATCTCATTTGGACACAGTGAATAATGGCGGTGAATATGACGGTGCCCTCGGGGTGATTACTGCACTTGAGACGGTTATTACGTTACTGGAAAATGGCGTTGAATTGAGCAAACCGGTGACGGTTGTTGCATTTAGGGCAGAGGAAATTGGATTAATAGGCAGCAGTGTGTTCTCTGATCTTATTGATAAGAGCGGGAACTTTGCTGAACGGATGGCTGGAATTGGCCGCACACCTGAAGATGTTGAAAATGCAATCGGCTATAAAGATTTTACGGATTATTTAGAACTGCATATTGAACAAGGTGTATATTTGGAGAATAACGCTCTCGATATTGGCATCGTCAATGCCATTGCCAGTATGCATCAGCTCAATGTCACTGTTTTTGGCGAAGCAGGGCATGCGGGTACGATTGGCATGCGTGAACGCGATGACGCAATGATGAATGCTTCGAAGCTGCTGGTGGAATTTGAGAAGATCGTTAAATCATATGGGCCGCCGTTCGTCGGGACTGCCGGAACACTTGAAGTGTTCCCAAACTCCTCTAATGTGATCCCGGGTAAAGTGGAATTTACAGTGGAGGTCAGAGGTGATGATATGGATAAGCTGCACGCCATTCTGGATTCATTTATCGAATATGCCGAGCGTGATTTTAAAACAAACATTACAAAAAGTATCGATAAAGCACCGGCACATATGTCTGATGGGATGATAGATGCGATCACAGCCGCCTGCGAGGCTACGGATATGAAGTATGAATTAATGATGAGCGGTGCCAACCATGATGCGAATCCGCTGTCCAGGAGAATGAATGCGGGGATGATTTTCATACCGAGTAAAGATGGCATCAGCCACAATCCACGTGAATTTTCATCAAAGGAAGATATTGAAACCGGTGCGGCAGTGATGCTCGAGGCTGTAAAGAGGCTGTTGAGTAAATAAGGGGTAAGAGGGGGAGGCGAGTTATGCTTAAACGATTCGAAACCAAGCGGCTTATTTTGAGGGAACGGCGGATTGATGACCTGGACGACTGTATGGAAATGGACAGGGATCCAGAAGTGGTGAAACATCTTCCTGAAAACAGGGATCTTGTCCACGATGAAGAGAAACATAAAGCGTTTATCATGGACAAGATGACCACGGTATTTCCTGAAGGTTTAGGATACTGGACCATTGAATCCAAGGAACATGAGAATGCGTTTGTGGGGTGGATCCTTCTGATTCCCGTGGGCACAGTTGGCCCTGAGATTGAGATGGGCTGGAGATTGAAGCGGAAGTTCTGGGGCAATGGGCATGCCTCCGAAGCGGCACAAGCGGTTTTGGAGTACGCGCTGTATGAACTGAAGCTGTCTGCAGTTATCGCAGAAATAGTGGCGGACAACCATGCATCGATCGCACTGGCGGAAAAGCTGGGATTCGAAAGCGCGGGGGATTCACCATCCGGGATCTATACGAGATACACCATATACAATGATAGGTGACCTTTAAAACAGTTACTCTTCCATATTCACAAAAGGCCGATGGTACTCCAGTTCGCCTTTTATCCGGGTAATATTCAAATTTTCTCCCTGCAGCCATTTGTTAAAGTCCAAAATGACCGGCTTTCTGTCAGCGCCGAGCGCGAACATGGCTTTTAGGTTTTGTGGAAAATAGGCGGAGGTATGAATGGTCCCTGCAGCTGCATCGTATTTTTTTGAAAAAATGCCATGCGCCAGGCTGTTCATTACTTTGAATGCATCATACGGGTTCATCGTATCCTGTTGCGCATCAAGTATTCTTTGTTCCCGTTCCCGCGTTTCTTCCTGCCTGTACCGATTTTCCTCATCCAATAAATGAAAATGATTGGTGCATACATTGGATTCGCGGACAGCAACACTTCTTGGCGAGGCTTCAACGACGTATGATATGCCTTGCTTATCCAGCAGTACATAGCTGAACGAATGGCGATGAGGAATTTCTTTCAGCAGGGAAATGGCTTCATCCACATTAGCGCAGGTCTCTAAAATTAAACGGCCGATCATATTGCACAAAAACCCGTCTCCGGACTTTTTACTGTGGGTGAAATTATAGCCCATGACAAGCCCTTGTTCATTCATGCCATCAATCCGGCCGGTGATTTGCATCGTGGGGCCCATGATGGCATAGCCCGCATCAGCAGGCTGATAGAGCATATACCTGCCTTCATATCCCCGTGGATGGCTGTCGTAATTCCGCACCATGAAATTGGAATCTGTAAAGATCGAACAGCCGCTCTGGGTACGTTCGAGGTAGTAGCCGCCAAATAAACGGAATGCCTTCTCCATATCCAGATGAAGTGCATCGGCAAGTCCGCGAATTTCTTCAAGCAGGGCGGGGGCGATTTTTGCCATGACATCTTTATAGGTTTCTGGATCAACCAAAAAATGCCGGTTTCTCCTTGGTTTCCATTGTTTTTCACGGTTCGGCAGAATGGGAGAATTCTGGAGCAATTCCCCTTGAAAATAGCCGAAATCATAGTGGCTTCCTCTGTATTGAATAACATCACTGTAATAGGGTTTCATCAACTTTAACCTCTTTTCGTTATTATAAGTGTATTACAATCGGGAATGATGGAAAAATTTTATGCTCGGCAGCTCAGCGGTTAAGGGTTCGAACATATATTACAGACGAAAGAGTATTCAAGTCTGCTACAATGATTGATATCAACTATGGGAAAGAGGTGTATATATGCGTTTTGAAACGAAAGCGGTGCATGCCGGACGCCAGGTCGACCCGTCGACTGGGGCAGTCACCACGCCGATGCATTTGTCCACAACATATGAACGGTCAGAGCGCGGGGCGTATACCGATGATTTTGTTTATGCCCGCGGAGATAACCCCAATCGCCGTGCATTGGAAGCGTGCCTGACGTCACTGGAGCAGGGGTATGATTGTGTGACTTATGCGTCCGGCATGGCGGCGATCTCCTCGCTAATTGAAGCACTGCCACCGGAGGCGCCGAAGAGAATCGTCATGCCGGATGATATGTATTTCGGTGTGCGTTCACTAGTGTCTGAAACGGATATCGGCAGACGATTCAATATCGTCACAGCAGATATAACGAATCTAGATGAAGTCAAACAGGTGATTGCCAGTGAAGACACAGGGTTGGTTTGGATTGAGACACCGTCCAATCCCCAGATTAAAATCACAGATATTGAGGCTGTTGTGGAAATGGCGAAACATGCCGGGGCATATACTGTCGCAGATAATACAGCGGCGACGCCAATGTTACAAACCCCTCTGCTGAAAGGTGTGGACTTCTCACTGCACTCAGTCACCAAATACATCGGCGGCCACAGTGATTTAATGCTCGGGGCCGTCATTGCCAAAGAGCACAGTCAGATGCTTGAAAATTTGAGCGCATGGCAGCATGCGAAAGGTGCAGTCCCTTCTTCATTTGACTGCTGGCTGGCGCTGCGGGGTGTTCAGACACTTTCTGCCAGAATGATGGTCCACTGTGCGAATGCCAATGCCATCGCAGCGTTTTTAAAAGCGCACCCGAAAATCGAGGCCGTTCATTACCCGGGGATATCAGAACATTCCGGCCATGACACAGCAGCGGCTCAAATGCGTGACTTCGGGGGATTATTGTCTTTTCAGGTGAAAGGCGGCGAGCAGGAAGCATTAAAAGTAGCAAATTCAGTCCAGATTGTGACCCAGGCAACGAGCCTCGGCGGCACACACAGCTACATTGAACACCGTGCTTCAGTGGAGAAAGCGCAGACAATGGCGCCGGATAATCTGCTGCGGCTGTCGGTCGGCATTGAAAATGTGGCAGATCTGAAAGACGATCTCAATCAGGCACTTTCAGAGATATGAGTAAACATGCACACATTAGAGTTATGATGTGTGCATTTCTATATTCAGGCCGTTTATATATTTCACTAAATACTTAATAAGGAGCGCTGCTATGCTTAAATCAGAAATGCACGTTGCGGTACCTACAGCTTTTTATGAAGATGAATCATTGGATACTTCAGCCACTATTTCACATGTTAAACAGTTATATAAAGACGGGGTTAAATCTGTACTCATTTCAGGTACCACGGGCGAACAGCACAGCATGCGTTTAGAGGAAAAAATTGAGCTGATCAGTGCCCTGGACAATGAGGCAGACCTAATGCAGGAGATCGAAGTCATATTCGGCGTGGCCTCAGTCAGACAAAAGGAAGCGGAACAGCTGGCCAAAAAAGTCAGAGGCACAGAAATCGCCGCTGTAATGATTGGCTTTCCACCGTATATCATTCCATCCCAGGCAGAAGCCGTGCATTATGCCAAAAAGCTGATTCAGATCAGCAATAAACCGGCGATTATATATAATAACCCAGGTCGAACAGGCTTTGACTTATCAGTTGAAAGCATTCTGGAGTTAAGCCAGCTGGATTCCGTTATTGGTGTGAAAGATCCTGGTGACAGGGAGAAAATGCGCACTGTTAAAGAAAGGATAGAGAAGGAGTTTTACTTCTATGCCGGCGGAGAAATCGATTTGGAAGCGAAAGTGATGTATGGGTATAACCGTCTGTCTTCAATTGCCGGTAATTGTTATCCGCACGAAATTGAAGAATGGTTTACTCGTTTGATTAGAGAAGAACCGGTTAAGAAAGACACCGCGTCCGCAGTCAGTCAAATCCTGTATGAAGTTTACAACGGCAGCCCCATCGTTAATATAAAAGATCATCTAAATGCCCAAGGGACGCCAATGGGAATTTGCAGACGCCCGATAGGCACAGTTAGACATACTTAGAGGCGAGGAAAGGGTTTTCTCGGGAATGAGCAAACGACGAGGCCGAGAAAAAGGGTTTTCTCGGGATTGAGCGTTCGACGAGGCCGAGAAAAAGGGTTTTCTCGGGATTGAGCAAATGACGAGGCCGAGAAAAAGGGTTTTCTCGGGATTGAGCAAATGACGACGCCGAGAAAAGAGGTTTTCTCGGGATTGAGCAGTCAACGAGGCCGAGAAAAGAGGCTTTCTCGGGATTGAGCGCTCGACGAGGCCGAGAAAAAGGGCTTTCTCGGGATTGAGCAGTCGACGAGGCCGAGATTAAAGAGGCTGGGTAAAAACACCAGCCGCTTTTTGCTTGTTTACATAAACATTTCACCTTTAACAATCGTGTGCACCAGGTTGGCATCGTGATCATAAAGGACCAGATCGGCATCTGCGCCTGTCTCAATCACCCCTTTAGTTTCTGTAACCCCTAATTCCGCCGCGGGATTATAAGATGTCATCTTCACGATATCTGTCCATCCGCAGCCGGTAAATGCTCTCATATTTTTTACAGCCTGGTTCATTGTCAACACACTGCCGGCGAGTGTTCCGTCTGCCAGTCTTGCTTCATTTTCCCTGACATTCACTTCCTGGCCGCCAAGCTCATAGACGCCATCGGGCAGTCCCTGGGCTCGCATTGCATCTGTAATGATGACCATTCTGTCTGAAGTGATGTTGTCGTATGCAAGTTTTACCATTTCCGGATTGGAGTGGATGCCGTCTAAAATGATCTCCACGGATGTCTCTGACATATAGGAGAACCCGATGACCCCGGGCTCTCTATGATGGAGCCCGCGCATTCCGTTGTACAGGTGCGTCACGTGAGTAAGCCCGTTTTTTTCTGCGTTGAGCAGCGTTTGATATTCCGCATCTGTATGACCGGCTGATGGGATGATGTTCAGTGCTTTCAGTGTCCGGAGGAAGCTGCCGTCGTCTTCTTCCGGCGCATATGTGATCATTTTGATCCGGCTGCCTGAAATATCCTGAAAATATCTGATTGTCTCCGGATCGGGGGTGATGATGTGTTCGGGATGCTGTGCACCGGGGTGTTTTTTCGAGATAAAAGGCCCTTCCTGATGAATGCCGAGCATCTCTGCCCCGGACGCGTATGAATAGTCTGCGAGGTTCATGAGTGCCCGTTCAATATTATCCAGCGTTGAAGTCATTGTTGTCGCTAGAAATGATGTTGATCCGGTGCTGGGCAGATGGGCGGAAATTTTTTCGACATATTGCATATCCGCATCCATTGCATCCACGCTGTTCCCGCCATGAATATGCATTTCAATCGCCCCCGGCAGCAGATACATGCCTCCGGCATCCATAATCTCTGTATGTTCAGGACAGTTTTCCATGGATCCAAAAGAATGGATCTTGCCGTTTTCCGTCAGCAGCCACTGATTTTTATCCACGGATTCATGTGTGACAATTGTTGCATTTATTATAAGCAATTCCATAAAGTTTCTCCCATCTTTTAGTAAATTTTATTTATCGTAAATACTTCGGAGTCATTAAAAATAGTGTACCAAAATACCATTTCTTATGCTATATTATAAGAAATACCATTTTCAAAGGGGTAAAAATAAGTTTGGGGGAATAACAATGATGAAATATTTGCAAAACCTTGGCCGCTCGTTAATGCTGCCGGTGGCGGTATTGCCTGTTGCTGCCATTCTTGCCGGTATTGCCAACTGGATTCTGGCATTCGCCGAAGAAAGCGTCATCGCAAATTTCTTATTGTTCGGAAGCGATGCGATCCTTGGTAATCTAGGCATCTTGTTTGCCGTCGGTGTGGCCATCGGCATGTCGAAGGACCAGCATGGCGCCGCCGGTCTGAGCGGGCTTGTGGCTTTTCTGGTGGTTACGTTTACATTGGAAACAGAAGGTGTGGCTGTTCTGCAGGGGATTGATGAAGGTTCAGTCAATACGGCATTTGAAAATATAAATCTGGGCAACGTATTCACCGGTATTCTGTCCGGGATCATTGCATCCATCATGTATAATCGCTTCAGTCACGTGAAATTGCCGGACGCCTTTGCATTTTTCAGCGGCAAGCGTCTTGTACCCATTATGAGTGCCGGCGCCATGCTGCTCGTCTCAGCTATTCTATTTTTTGTATGGCCGGCGGTTTATACGGGATTGGTAGGCTTCGGTACCTGGATCAGTAATATGGGTCCTGCGGGTGCAGGCCTGTATGGCTTCTTTAACCGTTTGCTGATCCCCACCGGCTTGCATCACGCGTTGAATAATGTGTTCTGGTTTGATCTTGCCGGCATTAATGATATCGCCAACTTCTGGGCAAGTGAAGGGGCGCAGGGGATTACCGGACGCTATCAGGCAGGGTTCTTCCCGATTATGATGTTCGGTCTGCCGGCGGCCGCTCTGGCTATGTATCACACGGCCAAAACGGCCCGCAGAAAGCAAGCGGCTTCCTTGATGCTGGCGGCCGGTTTCGCTTCTTTCTTTACCGGCGTCACCGAGCCGCTTGAGTTCTCTTTCATGTTCCTGGCACCGCTGTTGTATGTGGTCCATGCCTTTTTGACAGGGCTTTCGCTATTTATCGCGGCCATGTTCGAATGGACAGCCGGGTTCAGTTTCAGCGCCGGCCTGGTGGACTATACGCTCAGTTTAGCGGTACCGATTGCTAACCAGCCGTATATGTTACTTGTCCAGGGGTTGTTTTTTGCAGCACTCTACTATTTCCTGTTCCGTTTCCTGATTCAGAAATTCGACTTGAAAACACCGGGCAGGGAAGAAGGCGAAGCAGTGGAAACAGCAGGGAGCGACCCGGCACCTGCTGCCTCCGCTGACACCGCTGCTGCTCAAGAAGATGACACCACAGTGATGGCAAAGCAGATTTACGAAGGATTGGGCGGAGACGAAAACGTGACGGCGATCGACAACTGTGTCTCCCGCTTACGGATAGAAGTAGAAGATATGGATCAAGTAGATCAGGAGAAGATAAAAGCCACCGGCATTCCGGGTGTGAATGTGGTCGGCAAGCATAATATCCAAGTAGTCGTCGGGACACAAGTCCAGTTTGTAGCCGATGAAATGATTAGAATACGGGATACGGAATAAATCAAAAGTCTGTTTTGTTGGCACTGGACTGGAGCATATACTGGAAGGAATGTATAAAAACCGTTAGAATCGAAATATAGAATGGGCATCCCAGCGATGTGGGATGCCTTTTTATATTATTCTGGACGTATATTATTATATAATGAAGAAAAGGAGGAATCTGATGTTTACATATAATAACCCGGTAAAAATTCATTTTGGCCAGGGTGTTTTTGCCAGATTGAATGAATTTATCAATGAATATGACTATGAGAGTATGATTGTTGTTGCATCGAATTCACAGGTGGAATCAGGGGTGGTGAATCTGATTAAATCTGATCTGGGGGACAAGGTGAAGGCAGTGGTGAGCGGCATTGAACCGAACCCGACGACGCAGAATGTTGAAGCGATCACACAGGAGATGTATGCGCATAATGCCCACGCGGTGATTGCTGTCGGCGGCGGTTCTGCAATGGATGCATCAAAAGCTGCTGCGGCTGCCTATATGCAGGGCATATCTGCCGTTGATCTTTTGGATCATGATGATTTCACGAAAGCGCTGCCTGTCATCGCCATCCCGACAACGAGCGGATCTGCATCTGAAGTCACACCGACCGGTGTCATCAGCGACAAAGAGAATGAACTTAAAATTCCGTTAATCGGAGCAGGGCTTTACCCAAAAGCTGCGATTGTGGACCCTGAGCTGACACTGACGTGCACTCAGAGTGTGACGGCAATTTCTGGCATTGACGTTATTTGTCATGCGCTGGATGCACTTGGGGCAATGAAAAACAACCCGGTATCCGACAGTCTTGCTGTTCGTGCAGCCAGGCTTGCTTTTGACAACCTGGAAACTGCGTATAATGAACCCTCCAACAGAGAGGCAAGAAGGAATATGTCACTCGGCAGCATGCTGGCGGGTCTGGCATTCAGTCAGACAGGGACATCAGGTTCCCATGCGATGAGCTATTATTTGACCTCTCATTACGATGTCCCCCATGGCGAAGCATGCGCGTTCTCACTGGATGAATGGTTTGTCATCAATTCAAAAGTCAACCCGGAACTTAATCAGCATGCCATGGATATCGGGTTTGACAGTGCGGAGACACTCGGCCAGGCATTCAACGATCTAAAGAAAAAGGTCGGTTTGCGGTCAACGCTGGCCGAACTGGAAATAGAGCGTTCGGACATCGATAAGATTGCAGAGGAAAGTCTGAAATCGGCAAACATGAAAAATAACATTGCCCAGCTCGAAAAACCGGAAGTTGCCGGGCTGCTTAAGCGTAAATAAATATCTATGTTCTGCTTCGGTGTCATCGGTGGCAGCACGAAAACTGCGGGGTTTTTACTGTTGCTGCTGATGGTGTTCGAGACGATCGATTGCTTCCTTTGCAGTTTCTAGATGGGGACGCATTTTTTCTGCGATGTCTTCCAGACAGAATGCGGCTTCTGCTTTTTTTAAATATTCACGGGCGTTGGCAGAATCGTTCAATGCGATGAATATCAGACTCATCAAATGGTGTGATTTCCCCAAATAATACATGGAATTATGCTCCTGTATCCGGATCAGCAATTTATAGCAGACATCCATGGCTTTCAGGTACTCAAAATCAATATAAAGACAGTTTGCATAACCATAATAAAGTTGTATCAGCATATATTGATCAAAATATGTAACTTTTTCATAATTCATGATGTTTTTCCTGTAACGTTCATATAATCCCAGTGCCTGACTTTGTTTATCCTGGGAAATATAGAGATCAGCAAGAGAATTGATAATCTCAAGCTCAAGATCGGCTTTGTTTTTCTTTTCTTCGATCAGTCTGACCAGAATCTTTTCAGCCGTATCATATTTGTTTTCATTTCTGTACACGATGGCGGAATATGTATCAAACAGCCTGTCATAATTTTTGTATTTCAAATCAAACTTCAGATTATTATTGATGGTCTCTTTGGCATCCTGCAATGTCATTTTCAACATATCCGGATGCCTGAAATAGACATATTCCCTTAATTTTTCCAGGTAGTAGTCGATCAATGCATATTCGGAACCCTCATCAACAAACAACGTCTGCATATCGATACCAAGCCTTTGACACAGCTGGTACAGCACTTCAGCCGTAATCGCAGTATCTCCGCGTTCAAATCTGTATATTGTGGTCATGCCGCATATGCCCTCGGAAAGGTCTTTATGGGTGAACCCTTTCAAGTTGCGAATGGCTTTGAATCGTTCGTGGTATTCCATAAAATCCCTCCTGTTTGTTCACAATTTTTGCATATGTGAATATTG
Organism: Salinicoccus albus DSM 19776; assembly: GCF_000385175.1. Classification (GTDB taxonomy): domain Bacteria; phylum Bacillota; class Bacilli; order Staphylococcales; family Salinicoccaceae; genus Salinicoccus; species Salinicoccus albus. Next base: position 115,338 of record NZ_ARQJ01000030.1, read on the forward strand.
ATTAAATATTTTGACTACTTCATAATGAACTTATAAACATTGATTGGTGGTGAATGGGATGAAAAAACTTGTCAGTGCTTTGGTTCTGGGCTTCATGCTATTGGGCGCAGTTTCTTTAAGCAATCCGGAAACAGTAGAAGCGAGTACTGTTAAATCGGATACAACAGAAACCGTGGCCGAGTTTCAGACCACTGGTTATCTACCTGACGGCAGACCCAGACCGATCGATGTTTACTAGGGACTCATAGTAAGTTCATTTTTCCTTACCCTTAATTGGATTGACCCCTGCCTGCTGAATGCACCCGACCTCTTAATAATTTCAGGCAGGGGCTTTTTTGTGTCAAATTTGCATGATGTATTTGGATCAGGGCGCTTCTCTTACGTTTTATTATACATAATTGTGACTATAATTTCATTTTTCCTTTGATTTGTTATAATAAGCTAAAAGCGATTTTGGAGGAAGCAATGAAAAAGTATATCAGAGTTGTCGGCGCGGTGATTGTAAATGAACAGGATGAAATTTTATGCGCCCAGCGTCCTGAAGGTAAAAATCTGGCGTTAAAGTGGGAATTCCCCGGCGGTAAGGTTGAAGCAGGGGAAACCCCGGATGCCGCTTTAATCCGTGAGCTTAAGGAAGAGATGGACTGTGATATCAAAGTTGGAGATAAGATCACAACGACAGTTCATGAATACGATTTTGGAACGGTGGAACTGACGACATACTACTCCACAATCATAGACGGTGAAATTCAGCTGATTGAACATGTGGATATGAAATGGCTGGAGCGAAAAAGGATCGGGGCGCTTGAATGGGCACCTGCGGATATTCCGGCGATTAAAATGATTGCCAGTGGATAGAGAAAAGACGCCGGTCACATGAGTGGCCGGCGCTTATTTGGATTAATCTGGCTTTTTTGCAGGGAGTCAGTCATTCCGATTATGAACGTTCACTTCCGCATTGCGGTTTTCCACAATTTCTTCAGCGCGGGCGACTGCGTCTCTTTTATATTCAAATGTGTCGCTTGGTTTATCCGCCCCTTTTGTTTTCACTTTCCATTCTTTTTCTTTAAAGTACACGTCCACATTATTATCTGCGAGTTCCGGCCCTTTGGCGTCCGGGTCGCTTTTATGCTGTGTAATATTTTTATCTTCCAATTTCCTTATATCAGCTTCGTTTGCATTCTTGTACCATTCCTGTGCCTGTTCCGTGCCTACAGGGATTGCACGCCCGGCCTCATAGCCTTCCTCAAGCATCGCATTGATGATATCTATCGCTTTTCTTCTTTCAATCTTTTCAAGGCTTTTTAATGAACTCGGATAATCCGTCATTGTATAAGGCATTATGATTTCTCCTTTCATAGAAATCTAGTAGTATAATACCCAAAATACAAAAATTTAAAAGGTGATATTTTATGCTATTTACATTCAATGTGGATACGAACGAACGGGAAGAATTCGTGAATATTGATGCTTTGGTGGATGAGGCTGTTAAAAAGAGCGGGATAAAAAACGGTGTGGCCACGGTGTTTACGCCGCATACGACGGCGGGGATTACGATCAACGAAAATGCGGACCCGGACGTGACGCGTGATCTTGTTTACGGTATGAATGTAACTTTTGACAATAAAAAGGAATACCGTCATGCTGAGGGCAACACTGATTCTCATATGAAATCGTCTTTGACAGGGGCGAGTGAAACGCTGATCATAGAAGCGGGGAGCGTGATCTACGGGACGTGGCAAAGCACTTATTTTGCCGAGTTCGACGGTCCGAGGACACGCAGGGTCCATGTTAAAATAATTGAAGGGTAGTTCAGGCAAAATAAAACCTGCACTGGGTCAGTGCAGGAAAAATAGGAGAAATTTTTATTAAAAAATGGAATAGGTTGTAGTTAATATCTATTAACTGTCCCCTATAATACTGAATTTTCTGATTAATTTCAAGGGAAAATCTCTAAATTTTTAAAATTAATTGAAATTCTCCGGGTGAAGTATTAAAAATTTATATTGGAGGCTATCATGCAAATGATAAAATCGCTGTTACAGATTGTTTTCAAACTGATGGTCACGCTGCTTGTCATTTTAGCCGCGGGCTCTGCAGTGCTGGCGTTCTTCCTTAAAAAAGATGTGGATGAGATCAAGGCATTCACTGATAATCTCAAGCGGGAAAATGTATGAGGGAACGCTGGCGGACCGGCCGTTCCGCCAGCGTTCTTTATCATTCATTCAAAGCCCGGTCCAATACTTCTATGTTTTCTTGCATAATGGACTGATAAGTAGCATCTTCCGGATCATCATCGGTCAAAACGGAAATGTTGTGGAATTCGAGCGGCTCTGTGTCTGTCTGGTTTCGGATGGTGTCAGTTGTACTTGAGCTTGTGTTCTGTTCATAAAGGATATAAGGCGCCTCCGTCGATTCTATACTGTCAACGATTTCTGTCAGCGCCTGCTGTGAAGGCTGCTGGTTGTTGATGCCGGAAATGCCGATCTGCTCGAAATGATATCTGTCTGCGAGATAGCCAATGGATTCATGGGATATATATACGCTGTCTCTTTTCGGTGATTGTGTGATTTCCTGGAGCTGGCTGTCGATATCTTCCAGGTCTGATTTGAGCGCCTCAAAGTTTTCATTATACAGATCTTCATGCTCCGGATACATTTCGATCAGACGATCCAGGATCGATTCGGCCATGCTGATCGATACTACCGGATCCAGCCAGAGATGCGGATCCTGTGAACCTTGAGCGTGTTCATGGTCATGCGATTCACTTTCGTCATGTTCATGCGCATGATCTGTTTCCACCATGTTTTCTTCAGATATTCCCTCGGCTGCTGCAAATGCTTCAGTATTTTCTCCTATGGCACTTGTGATCGTTTCAGCGACCGGGTCGAGTGCATCTGTCGTGTAGATGAAGAGGCTGCCCTCAGCATACTCCAGGATTTCTTGCTGTGTCGGTTCATATGAGTGCGCATCGACGCCGTTCGGATAGATTGTCTCGACGGTCACAGTGTCCCCGGCAATTTGTTCAGTAAAGCTTTGCAGTGGAAATACTGTGGTATAGATTGTTGCTGTCTCACTGCCGTCCTCCTCAGTTTCAGCTGCATCGCTGCATGCTGTAAGTGAGAGTGCGAACAGAGTCATAGATAATAAGATTAGCACCTTTTTCATGTGAAGCTCTCCTTCTTCATTCGTAATCATTACGATTTAAAATTATATCGTAACGATTCCGATTAGGCAAGGGGGTTTTTAACCTTTTTACCAGGTGATTGATAAAAGTATTGAAAAATTGAGGATGAACCTTTAGAATAAGTAAGGCGGTTTAATGAAGATTCGGGTCTGGCTGTTATGTAATTGATAAATGTTTCATCTTTACCGAGATGATCAACTGGCCAGTTGAAAAGCGGCCGGGCAGTACTTTCAAAAGACGGCCCGGCATGGTATTATACTAATAATGTTCCAATTTACAGATCCATCACCCTTAAATCGAATGAGAAACACCAGATAAAGGAGGTGTAATTGATGAGAGTAAATATAACTTTGGCTTGCACTGAAACGGGAGATCGCAACTACATTACGACTAAAAACAAGAAAAACAATCCTGAGCGTATCGAAATGAAAAAATTCTCCCCAAGATTGAACAAACACACAATGCACCGTGAAACTAAATAATGGGTACAATCTGCCATCCTCATTTGGGGATGGTATTTATTTTGTGATGAGTGGAAGTGAACAAGCCTGTTTGATATCATTGAATTATCATTAACTGTATTTTGGCAAGTGAATCATTCTTAAGGAGAATTGGCTGATGACTACTATTATGGACGGCAGGAAAGTTGCAGGGCATTTATCTGAAGAGATCAAGGATGCGCTGTCACAGTCGAAGAAGCACGGTATCAGACCGAAAGTTGCCTTTGTCAGGGTCGGGGATATGCCGGACGCCATCTCATATGAAAATGCGGCGTTCCGGCGGTTTGAAAAGCTTGGCATCGATGCGGAGCAATATCATTTTCCGGAAGATGTTTCCGCGAAAGCTTTCTTAACAAAATTCAGGGAAATCAACAGCGATCATGCAATTAATGGTATTCTGCTGCTGCAGCCGGTGCCGGAACATATTTCCATGAAGCGTGTCGTCGAACTGATGAACCCGATCAAGGATATTGACGGCATGACACAAGTAAACCTCGGCAAGGTTCTGACCGGTGAGGATGATCGGCTGGAACCCTGTACGCCGGCAGCAGTGATGGAAATGCTCAATTTCTACAATATTGACCTGAAGGGCAAAAATGTCACGCTCGTCGGGGCCAGTGCCGTGGTCGGCAAACCGCTGGCCCTGTCACTGATGAATAAGGACGCAACGGTAACAATATGCAATCTCTATACGGATGATCTTGTAAGCAGGTGTGCGGATGCCGATGTGATCATCAGTGCCGCCGGCGCAGTTAATCTCATCGATGAACCGCATGTGAAAGCGGGGGCGATCATCGTTGATGTCGGTATCAATTTCAATGCGGATGGCAAAATGGTCGGCGATGTGAACTATGAAGCGGTTAAGGATAAGGCGGCATTCATTACACCTGTCCCCGGCGGTGTGGGTGCCATTACGACAACTGTACTTGCATATCATCTGATGATGGCAACGGATTTCCAGAAAGAACCGGTGTTGTTTCTGGAAAACTGATGGGTTCCTGCTCAATACGAGCAGGATTTTTCAGTTACAGCATAGCGATATCCAATATGTCCATGAATGATACGAAAACCACATCATCAGTATCACCCCCGGCATCCAGTTGCTGAGCAATCAGCATCATGCTCCAAATATCCACTTTGATGATCTTAAGCTTCACTTGAAACCGTCTGCCGTCATAATAATATTCCAGTTTGATATTGCGTTTGTCGTTCATGGCTTTTTTCAACACACGGTCCATGTCTTCCAGCCGGTCATCAGAAAGTTCGGGGCGGCTGATTTTAGTCTGGCTGTCAATCATGTCCTCCACTGCTTCAAACTGTTCGGGCATCGTTGCAAATGGTGCCCATTTAATCATGCCGCGGCCTCTGGGAATATTAGAATCCAGCTTGTCGATGGGCATATCACGGTAATCCATTTACATCCCTTCTTCTCTCTTAAAAAGTTTATACTGCAATTATACGAACATACGTTCTACTTTTCAAGCGGAGGATTTAAAACATTTTATTTAGGGGAGGGGCGGGTGTATGCTAATATGAATGAAAATGTCTGAAACAGGAGGAATAAAATGATCGGATACGCAGGTACTTATACGAAAGATCAGGGCAAAGGCATTTACCGGTTCGAACTGGATGCTGAAGCTGGCAGGCTTTTAAGTGCTGAAACAGTGGCAGAAACCCCCAATGCAACTTATTTAGAAGTTTTGAACGACCGGGTTTTTGCGATTAAGAAAGGGAAGACTAAAGCAGGGATTGCTACTTTTGAAATTGAAAATCTTGAGACAGGCACCCTCCGGTTCATCGACGACTGCCTGGAGGAAGGCGGTTCGGGCTGCCATCTCACCGTAACATCTGACCACAATTATCTGCTTGATACTGTGTACGCTTCCGGAGAAGTCAGATTATATGAAATTGACGACCGGGCAGTTGTGACAGACCGGCTGGATACCTACCAGGTGGAAGGGGACGGCCCCCATGAAAGACAGGATGGTCCGCATGCGCATTTTGTAGCAGAAACCCCTGATAAACAGTATATTGCGGCGGTGGATCTCGGAGCAGATAAGATCATTACGTTAAAAATTGAAGACAACAGCCTGGTTGAAGCAGCAGAATGCAGGGTGGCAGCCGGCAGCGGGCCGCGCCATCTGGTGTTCAATGATACAGGAGATTATGCCTATATCTTCACAGAGCTGTCCAATGAAGTCATTGTGGCTGCTTATGCCGATGGGGAATTTACGCCGGGGGCGGTCTATACGGCTCTGCCTGAAGATTTCGACGGCCATTCGCAGGGCGGTGCCATACGCATCCATCCAAACGGCCGGTATATATATGTATCAAACAGAGGACATAACAGCATTACTGTGTTTGAAATCGACAATGATGGCAGCGCATTGAGGAAAGTGCAGACTGAACCGACAAACGGCGACTGGCCGCGTGATTTTAACATCACGCCGGATGGAGCGTATCTGATTTGTGCGCATGAACGCTCGCATAACCTTGTACTTTTCAAAGTCGGAGATGACGGCACGATTGCCCGTCGGGAAGGGGAGCCGGAGGTGCCGGAAGGCGTCTTCGTCGGATTCTTGTAAACGATGAGAAAAGGGAACTGGGTTGTCATTGCGCTTCTCATCATTGCAGGATTGGTGCTCTTTTTACCATTGGCAGACAAGACGAGCGGATCAGAGCGTGTCATCGTCGATCATACACTTCATGAGATTGTTTCCCCCGGCTGTTTCGATCAGGCAGAGCTGACGAATTACATTGATGAAGTATCTTTCTCCAGGGCGGTTGACGAGCTGGAGTACACAGTGGAAGATGAGTGTTCAAAAGAATTTCTTCAGAAGGGCAAAGAAAGTGTAATAAGTAAAATTTTTAATGAATAAAAATATGAATACGATATTGATTTTTCTGAATATTGGTGCTATTATTGATTCATACCATTTTTTTCATTCTTTCAACTATAATTTTGGAATTGCCTTCCAAGCAGAAACCCCCCGCTCTTGAGCGGGGGGTTTCTGCTTGGCTGCGGTCTATAGCCGGATATCGTCGTAACTGTTATCTCTGATTGCATGTTTCACATACGGACAAGTCGGCTTGATCTTCATGTTCTCGTCTCTGGCATCTTTGACGATTTCATCCACCAGATCTTTGGCAATGCCCCGGCCGCGTTGGTCCGGATCTGTGAATGTGCTGGTGACGTCATAGTAATCATCGTGTTCGGTGTATTTGAGGTCAGCAATTTCCACATCGTTCTCTTTGATATAATACTTGCCTGCTTCCTTATTAATCATACAAACACCCCTTTCTATGACAGTGCTTCGGTAATGTTGGGCACGACTTGTTTCTTACGTGATACAACACCTTCCAGCACTGCTGTATTATCATCCAGTGAAACGTCAAACGCTTGTTCAACAGCACCTGCTTCTTTGCCGAGTGACAGTATTTTTGAATTAGAATTAAGAATATCAGTGACTACAAGTACAAACAGATCGTAATCTTTTGCCTCAATTTCCTGATTGATTGCGGCTTCGATTTCATCTCTTCTTTCGAAAACTTCATCCACATCTACAACGTTGACCTGGGCAATCCGCGTCGTTTTAGGGCCCATCTCGAATGACTTGGCATCTCCTGTGATCATTTCTTCAGCTGTTTTTTCCTTCGTGGATGCGCCCGCCCTCAGCATGTCAATGCCGTATGCCTCAAGATCTACATCTGCAATTTCCTTAAGTTCTGAGGCTGTATCGATATCTTGTTCAGTCGTTGTCGGTGACTTGAACAGGAGCGTATCGGAAACGATGGCTGAAACCATGAGTCCAGCGATTTCTTTTGTGATTTCAAGGCCGTTTTCCTTATACACTTTGTTCAGGATTGTCGCTGTACAGCCCACGGGTTCGCCGCGGTAGTAAAGCGGTGAACCGGTCTGGAAGTTGGCGATGCGATGATGGTCAAATACTTTGGTGACGTGCGCTTTGCCGATATCTTTCACGGACTGCTGGAATTCGTTATGGTCCACGAGAATGACTTTGTCTTCCTCCGTCACCGATTCCAGAAGTTCCGGCACACTCACATTGAAATAATCCAGCGCATATGCCGTTTCGGCATTTATCTCGTCGAGGCGGTATGCGGTCGTGTCATTGCCCAGCTGACCTTCGATATCTGAAGCGACGATTGCTGATGCTATTGTGTCAGTGTCCGGACTCTGATGGCCAAAAATTTTAACTGCACTCATATTTAATGTCTCCTTTATATATATTTACTATTCCCATTTTATCACTCCGCTATGCATTCTTCTATTCTTCAACCACAGCCCCCATGGAATTTTTAAAATGATCCAGTGCCACCTTGTGGCCGTCAGGGTTAAATGAGGCGACGCATGTTGAAGGGACAACGATCTTGTACCCGGCATTGTATGCGTCCACAGCGGTATGCATTATGCATATATCCGTTACAAGCCCGGTTAAAACAACAGTATCGATCTCTCTTTCATTGAGCAGCTGTGCCAGGTTTGTGCCGGCAAATGCGCTGTACCTTCTCTTGTCGATGAAAAACACGTTTTGAGCCCCTTTAATTTCTCCATATTTTTCTTTCACTCTGCCATACAGTTCCCTGCCTTTTGTTCCTTCGATATTGTGCGGCGGAAAAAGCGCTGTTTCGGGATGATACGGATCATTTTCATGGTGGAGATCCATCATGAAAAATATCGGCGTTGAAGCGCTGTAGAAAAGATCGATTTTCGCAGCAAGTGCGTCCTGTATCGCCTGCGCCGGCGCCCCGGCGGTCAGCTTGCCATCTGGTGCGGCAAAGTCATATGAGTAATCAATGACAATGAGTGCCTCTGACATTAAAATCCCTCTTTCCCCGGTTATTTTAATTTTATTATTTCATTAATTTCCCTGAAATGCTATTGTGTTGAAGCATTTTTCTTGACGATAAAGAAGATGTTCAACGACAGTGCCGTTACAATGATCAGCGCGATAAATGTAAAATAGAATGCGCCGCCGGTGGCACCGATAATTGCGCCGCCGATGGCCGGGCCGAAAATACTGCCCAGACTGAACATGATGCCCGCCATCAGGTTGCCGGCAGGCAGATTCGATTTCGGTGTGATATCTGTCATGTAGCTGATGCCGAGTGAGTACATCGAACCTACGAAAATTCCGGCAAGTATGAACAATATCAGCAGCATGATGAATGAAGTGCTGAAAAGTTCCATCAATATGAATGTGCCTGCACCCAAGGCGAGTAATATCGATATCATTTTTCCGCGTCCCATCCTGTCGCCGAGCGCGCCGATCGGGACCTGCAGTATGATTGCGCCAAAGCTGAATGCAGGGAGGATCCATGTCACCTGTGAAATTTCAAAACCGTTGCGGACAGCAAAGACCGGAAAGTTACTGTTTAAGGACGCTTCCAGCACTCCGAATATCATCGGGAACAGAAACGCCGCCCAGCTGGTGATGATTACAGCTTTGAAATTCCGGAACGTATTGAAGATAGTCACTCTTGCGCCGGTATCGACAGGCTTGGCATCTGCGCCTGAGATCAGAAAGATCAGCGGCCAGGCAATCATCGACAACGCCCCTGAAATGAGGAAAGGTAAAGGTTCCCAAATCGTCACCAGCTCACTGACTTTCGGTCCGGCCATGAATCCCAGCGAGAAGAATAACCCGTAAAACGCAACGACTGTACCCAGTTTCTGTTTTGGCGCGGTCTGTGTCAGCCACGTCTGCGTGCTGAACTGGAGGGCATTATCCCCGATGCCGACAAAAAGCCGCAGTACAAACCAGAATATGATACTGCCCCAGAGCGGGAAGGCCAGAAGTGATAAGCTGACAATGATACCGCCCGTGATGATCATTGGACGGAATCCGTATTTTCTGAGCGGTGCTTCTATGAAGAGTGCCGAGAGGAGCACACCAATATATAACCCCGAAGCATGCAGGCCGTTGACAGCCGGGCTGATACCGCGATTTTCAAATATGAACGAAATCAGCGGCAGCAGCAGGCCCTGGGAGAACCCTGAGATACAGACGATGACTGACAGAATGATAAAATGGGCTCTGAAACGCTCAAATTGCATGTGATCCCTCCAGTTTTTAATAGTATTGGTGTAGAATATCTTATGTTAAAATAATTATAATTGGCAATAGAGAATTTATGAAGGGGCGGCTGGCATGTATAAATTTGATGATGACAGTTTCATGTTACACACAGATCTATATCAGATCAATATGAGCAAGACCTATTTGGAGATGGGGCTGGCAGACCGCAATGCGGTGTTCGACCTTTATTTCAGGGAGATGCCCTTCGACAATGGTTATGCGGTATTTGCCGGGCTCGAGCGAATCATAGATTTTCTCGAGCATTTAAGGTTTACGGACAGCGATATAGAGTACCTGCGTTCACTTGGGTACGACGCGTCATTTCTTGCCTATCTGAAAGAACTGAAATTCACGGGTAATGTCCGCTCGGTCCAGGAAGGGGAAGTCGTATTTTCCAAGATGCCCCTGTTGGAAATCGAGGCGCCGATCATTCAGGCGCAGCTGATAGAGACAGCACTGCTCAACATCGTCAACTTTCAGACGCTGATTGCCACGAAAGCGAGCAGAATACGTCAAATTGTCCCGGATGACCAGCTGATGGAATTCGGCACAAGGCGGGCGCATGAGTTCGATGCGGCAGTGTGGGGCGCCAGGGCGGCGGTGATCGGCGGGTTTGACGGTACAAGCAATATGCGGGCGGCAAAGCTGTTCGGCCTGCCGGCCAGCGGGACGCATGCACATGCAATGGTCCAGGCATACGGTGATGATTACGACGCGTTTAAAGCGTATGCGGATACACACAGGGACTGTGTATTTTTAGTCGACACCTTCGATACGCTGCGGTCAGGGGTGCCGAATGCGATCAAAGTCGCAAAAGAATATGGGGATCAGATCAATTTCCTCGGTATCCGTCTGGATTCCGGGGATATCGCGTATCTTTCAAAAGCGGCGCGAAGAATGCTGGATGAAGCCGGATTTACAGAAGCCCGGATCGTTGTCTCAAACGACTTGGATGAAATGACCATTGTCTCTCTGCTCAACCAGGGGGCACAGGTGGATAACTGGGGCATCGGGACAAAGCTGATTACTGCGTATGACCAGCCGGCACTGGGGGCAGTATACAAACTCACTGCGGTTGAAAATGAGGAAGGAACGCTTGAGAATCGTATAAAAATCTCAGGCAATCCTGAAAAAGTGACGACACCGGGCAAGAAAAATGTCCACAGAATCATCAATACGAATACCGGCATGTCCGAAGGCGAGTATATCTCCCATCATGACGAGGCACTGGACGAGGATGAACCGCTGCTCATGTTCCACCCGGTCCATACGATGAAAAGGAAACTCATTCGTTCATTCAGGAAAGTGGAATTGCTGGAAGATATTTTCAGACATGGGGAACTGGTCTATGAGCGGGAGGAAATATCGGATATACAGAAACGGGTGGAAGATAATCTGGATATACTATGGGAAGAGTACAAGCGTTTCCTAAACCCTGAAGAATATCCGGTAGACCTGTCCAGTGAACTCTGGCAGATCAAGCAGGACCTGATTGAAGAGGTCAGTAATAAAACATTGGAGTGATGTATGTGAAGGGGCTTCAGCAGAAGATCATCGATGAGATGTTTGTGAAGCCGTCGATAGATCCGGCGGCAGAAACAAGAGAAATTATAGATTTCATGAAAAAGTATGCCAGGGACCACACCTTCATCAAATCTTTTGTCCTGGGTATCTCGGGCGGTCAGGATTCCACTCTGCTCGGCAAATTGGTCCAGATGGCAGTGGATGAGTTGAACAAGGAAGATAGTGCAAGCTATGAATTTCACGGCCTCCGTCTCCCTTACGGGGAACAGAAAGATGCCATTGATGCTGATGATGCAGTGGCATTCATCAAACCCACACACAGGGAAACCATTGATATCAGACCGTCTGTGGATGCCAGTGTCAACGCTTTAAATGAAGCAGGGTACACAATCAGCGAATTTGTGAAGGGCAACGAAAAAGCAAGGGAGCGCATGAAGGTGCAATATGCTGTGGCGGCATCGAGCAGCGGAATCGTTCTGGGGACTGATCATCCTGCAGAGGATATCACTGGATTTTATACTAAATTCGGCGACGGCGCTGCGGATCTTGCACCGTTGTACGGACTCAACAAACGGCAGGGCAAAGAGATGCTGAAGTATCTGGGGGCGCCCGCCCGCCTCTATGAAAAAACACCGACAGCAGATCTGGAGAGTGATCAACCGCTCCTTAGCGACGAGGAAGCGCTTGGTGTCACCTATAACGCCATCGATGATTTTTTAGAGGGCAGGGAAATTTCCGAAGAGGATTATGAAACGATTATAAAGTGGTATATCAGAACCCAGCATAAGCGCGATCATCCTTATCACAGAAACTTCCTTCCGGACTATGAATAATTTATAAAGCAGAGAGGTAGAAAAAATGTTAACAGCCATATCACAAAACCCCTGGCTGATGGTCCTGGTCATATTTATCATCAATATCATCTACGTCAGCTTTTTGACGATGCGTACGATAGCCACACTGAAGGGGTATCGCTACATAGCAGCATCTTTCAGTATTCTCGAGACTTTCGTATATGTCATCGGCCTTGGGCTGGTGCTTGAAAACTTGGATCAGTTCCAGAATATTATTGCCTATGCACTTGGTTTTGGCACAGGTATACTCGTCGGTATGCGAATTGAAGAGAGACTCGCACTCGGTTATCTGGTGGTCAATGTAATTACGGCTGAAAAGGACAGGGATCTGCCGATGAATCTCAGGGACCTGGGTTACGGTGTGACCCACGGTTATCAATATGGCCGTGACGGCGAGCGGACCACCCTTCAGATCCTGACGCCGAGGAAGTATGAACGCAAACTGATAGAAACGATCAAAGAACTGGATCATAAAGCATTCATCATCACACATGAACCTAAAAATATTAACGGCGGTTTCTGGATGAAAGGTGTCAGACGCCGCAGGCTTAAGAATTATCAGCCTGAAAATGTAGAAGAAGTGCTGGAAGAAATTTATGAAGAAGAGGTCAGGCAGGATGAAACCAAATAAGAAAAAATTTGAAGTTGAAGCAAGCGAAACACTGGCCGGCTGTCTCGCCCGCATGAAACAGGAAGGCTATACACCGGTGCGACGTATGGAACAGCCTGTTTTCACAGAAAAGGATGGGGAAAAAACCGTAGATCATCAGAAAACAGTCTTTGAAGGGAAATTGATTGAAGAATAGAATACTCATTTAAGAACGAACGTTAAAACCCAATATATATTTAATGTTCGTTTTTTATGCTGAGTCTGTTATACTGTTGACGGATAAATTATTAAGGAGCGTGCATTCATGATTTCTCGGTATTCCAGAGCGGAAATGTCAAAGATTTGGACAGAAGACAACAGGTATAACGCATGGCTTGAAGTGGAAATTCTGGCCGCTGAAGCCTGGGCGGAATTAGGTTATATCCCAATGGAGGCAGTCAGGAGTATCCGTCAGAAGGCATCCGTCGATGCGGATCGCATTAAGGCAATTGAAGCTGAAACAAGGCATGACGTGGTCGCGTTTACCCGCCAGGTATCTGAAACACTCGGCGAAGAAAAGAAATGGGTCCATTACGGTCTGACTTCAACGGATGTTGTGGATACAGCCCAAAGTTATCTGATCAGGCAGGCCAATGAAATTATCGAACGTGACTTAGAACGATTCATAGAAGTGCTAGGCAGCAAGGCGGTAAAATACAAAACAACTCTGATGATGGGCCGGACGCACGGTGTGCATGCAGAGCCGACAACATTCGGTATCAAAATGGCACTCTGGTATACGGAAATGAAGCGTAATCTGGAGCGTTTTAGAAATGTCAGAAGAGAGATTGAAACAGGGAAGATGAGCGGGGCTGTCGGTACGTTTGCGAATATTCCGTTCGAAGTGGAAAGCTACGTCTGTGAAAACCTGGGCCTTGGTGCCGCCGAGGTGTCCACCCAGACACTGCAGCGGGACCGTCACGCCTATTACATAGCGACACTTGGTCTGATAGCGACGTCCATCGAGAAGTTTGCGGTTGAAATACGCGGGCTTCAAAAGACGGAGACCAGGGAAGTCGAGGAATCTTTTGGCAAAGGGCAGAAAGGTTCAAGTGCCATGCCTCACAAGCGGAATCCGGTGGGCAGTGAGAATGTTACAGGCTTATCCCGTGTCATCCGAGGCTACATTACAACGGCTTATGAAAATGTCCCGCTCTGGCATGAGCGCGATATCTCCCATTCTTCATCAGAACGTATCATGCTGCCGGATGTTACCATCGCTCTGGATTACATGCTGAGCAGATTTACTGATATCATCGATAACCTCACAGTGTTTGAAGAGAATATGAAAGCGAACATCGATAAGACATACGGGCTTGTCTATTCACAGCGCGTGATGCTGACGTTGATAGATAAAGGTCTTGCCCGGGAGGAAGCGTATGATCTTGTGCAGCCGAAAGCAATGGAATCATGGGAAACTCAAGTACCGTTCAAGGAACTGGTCGAGAAAGACGGACGGGTTCGGGCGCTGCTGACCAAGGAAGAAATCGAAGAGTGTTTCGATGAGACTCACCATCTTAAGCGGGTGGATACGATATTCCAGCGAGCCGGATTAGCATAAACGATTGTGGTTAGGAGTAGATAGGGTATGAAGACAATGGGCACAGGTTTTTTCATCTTGGCCGTCTTCTTTTTGACAGCCTGCGGCACCGTCACTTTGAGCGGGGAAGAGACCCAAGACCATGCGGCGCATCCTAAAGATTATTCGGTGGCGGCCATTGATGACATGGCCGCCCTGCCTGATATAGAAATGGTGGATGGTGTCACCTATGTTGATGATATACTGGTGGTCAATGAAGCGTTCTCGCTGCCTGCTTCATATAACCCGGGGCTTCAGCCTGAAGTGGTTGAAGCTTATCAGCAGATGTTTCAGGATGGTTCCGAAGAAGGCCTTGATTTCGTTCTTGTCAGTGATTTCAGAACCTACCAGTATCAGGAGCAGCTGTATAACAGCTATGTTGCCCGGGATGGCCGTGAAGCGGCTGATGAATACAGCGCACGTCCCGGACATTCTGAACATCAGACCGGACTGGCCATAGATGTCGGCTCTGCTGACAGCGCAACGACTTTAAGTGTCGAGTTTGGAGACACACCGGAATTTGAATGGATGGAATCGGCTGCCCATGAATATGGGTTCATTATCCGGTACCCTGAAGGGAAAGCGGAAATTACAGGCTATCAGTATGAACCGTGGCATCTGAGATACGTTGGAGAGGAAGCCGCGGCCATCTATGAAAGCGGATTGTCACTGGAAGAATATTTAGGTATTGACTGATAAAATTCCCGGTAATCGTATATCGGGATTTTTGTATGCAGAAAATAAGGTTCCCTGCATATATTATGAAACAGTAATCGCGTAAAAATGCTATAATGTTCTTATGAAATTTAATGGGAGTTTTCCAAATGCTTAAAAATTGCAAACACGTATTCAAGCTGGACCCCGCGAAGGAAATCAGTGAAGAGACCCTGACCGGAATCTGTGAATCACAGACGGATGGAATCATCGTCGGCGGCACGGATAATATCACAGAAGATAACGTGCTGAATCTCTTGTCGCGGGTGCGCAGATTTTCAGTGCCGGTTGCACTTGAAATCACTGCGACAGACGCTGTCGTGCCCGGTTTCGATCATTATTTCGTGCCGGCAGTGTTTAATACTGAAAATATAAAGTGGCAGCATGGTATCCTGCTCAGGGCGTTGGAAGAATTCGGTCATCTGCTCGATTATAGTCAAGTGTCGCTGCTGCCGTATCTGATCATGAATCCGGAGTGCAAGGCATTCAAAAAAGCCGAAGCAAAAGAAATCACTCTGGAGATGCTGCCGCATTACGTCAATATGATCGATAAACTCTATCAGACCCCGTTTATTTACATTGAGTACAGCGGTACCTACGGCGATCCGCAGGTGATGCAGATTGTACGCGACAATACGCAAACGTCACATATCGTTTACGGCGGCGGTATTTCCTCAAGGGCACAGGCTGAAGAAATGGGTCAGTATGCCGACACAATCGTGGCGGGCAATATCATTTATGAGAGTAAAAAACAGGCCATAAGGACAATTATAAAGTAAAATGGAGTTTTTAAAATGGATTTGAACACGATGAATAAAGAACAGAAAAGAGCGATCGAAACCACCGAAGGCCCGCTGCTCATAATGGCAGGGGCCGGCAGCGGAAAAACAAGAGTGCTCACCCACCGGGTCGCCTATCTGCTTGAAGAGAAGGATGTCCCCGCCGGGAATATCCTGGCGATCACATTTACGAATAAGGCAGCGCGTGAAATGCGTGAGCGGGTGACCGCACTCATCAATGAAGGCGCGCGCGATATGTGGGTGTCCACATTCCACGCTATGTGCGTGCGTATTTTAAGAAGCAGCATCAACTACCTCGGGTATGAGAACAGTTTTTCAATTCTCGATCCCACAGATCAGAAATCCGTTGTCAAAGACATTTTGAAACGCCGTAACCTGGATGTTAAACAGCACAACCCGAGGAACATCATCGGTTTTATCTCAGACAAGAAGAACCAGCTCATCGGGCCAAAGGAGAGCATGGAGGCGGCGGCAGGCTACCCGGATACGCTGTACAGTGAAATGTATCATGATTACCAGCAGATCCTTTACCGTAACAGTGCGCTCGATTTTGATGATCTGATCATGCTGACCATCGAACTGTTCGATAAAGAACCAAAAGTACTTGAGTATTATCAGAACCGATTCCAGTACATCCACGTGGATGAATATCAGGATACGAACCACGCACAGTACCAGCTGATAGCGAAGCTGGCGGGCAAATATAAAAATATATGTGTCGTCGGCGATTCTGACCAGTCCATTTATAAATTCCGCGGAGCGGACATCACCAACATACTTAATTTTGAAGATGACTACCCGGATGCAGCTGTGATAAAGCTGGAGCAGAACTACCGTTCCAGCAGAAACATCCTGGATGCAGCCAATGCTGTGATTGATAACAATACGGAACGGAAACCGAAAAATCTCAGAACCGGGCGTGATGGCGGACCGAAGATACAAAGCATCGTCTCCGATTCGGAACGTGATGAAGCCCAGGCAGTCATCAGAAACATTCTCGATTTGTCTGACGGGCAGTCATATAATGATATGGCTATTTTATATCGGACCAACGCACAATCCCGTGCAATTGAAGATGCGCTGGTCAAATCCAATGTACCGTACAGAATGGTCGGCGGCATGAAATTTTATGATCGCATGGAAATCAAAGATTTGATGAGCTATCTTAAGGTGATCCAAAACCCAAACGATGACATTGCATTCGAACGGATCATAAATGTGCCGAAACGCGGCATCGGCCCCAAGACTGTCGATAAGTTGAAAGAACATGGCCAGCGTACAGGCGCCAGTATTTACGGCGCAATCAAAGAAGCTGATTTTATCGGTATTTCCAAAAATGCGGTTGTAAAGCTGATGAATCTGAATGACATGGTTGAAAATCTGCAGGAAAAATCCAAATATATGTCAGTGACAGAACTGGTCGATGAAATACTGGGGGATACTGGCTATGTGGACCTGCTTGAGAAAGAAGATTCACTCGAGTCAAGAAGCAGGATTGAAAACCTGGAAGAGTTCAGAACGGTGACACGGGAGTTTGACAAAGAAAACGACATTTCAGATGAACTTTTATTCTCGTTTCTCAGTGATATGGCACTCGTATCCGACCAGGACAATGTGGAAGATGACGCAGGCGTTACCCTGATGACCATGCACGCTTCAAAAGGCCTTGAATTTAAAGTGATCTTCATCGTCGGACTGGAAGAAGGGATTTTCCCGTCAAGACGTGTGATGTTTGATGACAAAGAGCTGGAGGAAGAGCGGCGCCTGATGTATGTTGCACTGACGCGGGCTGAAGAGCATCTCATCCTGTCGAGAGCTGACAGCCGGATGATCTATGGAAAAACAGAAACCAATATGAAGAGCCGGTTTCTTGCTGAAATCCCTGAAGAACTGGTCGAAGGCGGGGCACAGGAAGAACCGGTGCCCATTGCTTCCGGAAGTTTTACAATGAAAAAGCGCGGGCCCAAGAAACAATCCAGAGTGGTTTCAGACAACAGGGATGTATCCTTCTCAGTTGGAGATAAAGTGGAACATAAGAAATTCGGCGACGGCATCATTTCCAATGTCCAAGGGGAAGGGGACGGACAGGAACTGGATATCATTTTCACTAAAGAAGGTGTGAAGCGGCTGCTGGCAAACTTCGCACCGATATCGAAAAAGGAGTAGAGATTTATGGAAGAGCGGATCAAAGAACTTCAGGAAAAACTGAATAGATATAACCATGAATATCATGTGCTCGATAATCCATCCGTCCCGGACAGTGAATACGATAAGCTCCTGCATGAACTCATCGAACTCGAAGCGCAGCACCCGGAGCACAAATCCAATACGTCACCGACTGTAAGAGTGGGCGGCGAAGTACAGAGCAAATTTGAAAAGACCGCCCATGACACGCCGATGCTGAGTTTATCCAATGCTTTTGGCAGTGCTGACCTGAGGTCATTTGACAGGAGAGTCAGAGAAATGGTGGGGGAAGCCGATTATATGTGTGAACTTAAGATTGATGGGCTTGCGGTCTCCCTTAAATATGAAAATGGAAGATTCGTTCAGGGGACCACGCGCGGAGACGGCACAGTCGGTGAGGACATTACTGTTAATCTCAGAACGATCAGGGCGATCCCTCTGACGATAGACAGCCCCTTGTCATTCGAGGTCAGAGGAGAAGCATATATGCCGAAAGCCTCGTTTGAACGGTTGAATGCTGAAAGGGAAAAGAATGATGAAGGGCTGTTTCAGAATCCAAGAAACGCAGCCGCAGGTTCTCTCAGACAGCTCGACCCGAAACTGGCATCCCAGAGATATTTGTCAATATTTCTCTACAGCGTCAATGATCTGAGGGAGCTGGATGCATCTGCGCAGAGTGAAGCGCTCGACAAATTGGATCAGGAAGGCTTTAAAACGAATCAGGAAAGACGTCTTGTTGGTTCGATCGATGAGGTGATTGAGTACATAGAATATTGGGCCGACAGAAGAAAAGCGCTCGATTACGACATCGACGGTATTGTCATTAAAGTGAATGATATTCGTAAACAGGATACCATGGGTTTTACTGCAAAGTCACCGAGATGGGCAATCGCTTATAAATTTCCTGCGGAAGAGGTGGTAACGGATCTGCTGGATATTGAATTGACCGTCGGACGTACCGGTGTGATCACACCCACAGCAATACTGTCGCCGGTCAAAGTGGCAGGAACGACAGTATCAAGAGCCTCTCTTCACAATCATGAAATGATTGAAGAAAAGGATATACGTATCAATGACAGGGTGGTCATCCGAAAAGCGGGCGATATCATCCCCGAAGTGCTCCATCCGATCCTTGAGGAGAGAAAAGGCCAGGCGGTTTATGAAGCGCCGATCACATGCCCGGTATGCAATCATGAAACGGTCAAATTGGAAGATGAGGTGGCGATCCGCTGCATTAATCCCAGCTGTCCGGCCCAGCTCGTTGAAGGGATGATATATTTCGTATCCAGAGAAGCGATGAATATCGACGGTCTCGGGGAGAAAGTGATCCGTCAGTTGTACGATGCAGGCCTGATCAAAGATGTGAGTGATATTTACGGTCTGACCCGTGATGATCTGCTGCCGCTCGAAAGGATGGGCGAAAAGAAAGTCCGCAACCTGCTCGCTGCCATTGAAGCATCAAAACATAACCCGCTGAGCAGGCTTCTTGTCGGCCTTGGTATCAGATTCATTGGGTCAAAAGCTTCAGGGCAGATTGCACAGGAATTCGGCTCTATGGAAGCGGTGATGAAACAGCCGGAAGCGCGTTTTATAGAAATACCAGAAATCGGCGAAAAAATTGCCCGGTCCATCGTTACTTACACCAGTCACCCTGATTTCAAGAGATTGGTCGAAAAGCTGTCAGATTTCGGGGTCAACATGACGGAAGGTGCATCAAAGCCGGACAGTAAAACTTTCGGCGGGATGACGTTCGTGCTGACTGGCAAGCTTGCCCGCTTGACGAGAGATGAAGCGAAGCAGATGATAGAAAATGCCGGTGGTAATGTGACCGGCAGTGTTTCCAGCAATACTGATGTGGTGGTCGCGGGTGAAGCCGCCGGCAGCAAACTCGAAAAGGCACAGTCTTTAGACGTCTCTGTTTGGAGCGAAGACGAATTCATTGAGAAGTTGGGGCAGTGATTATGAAAAAGATAGTAAGTCTGTTTCCCTTGCTGATTGTACTTATGGCAGCAGCATGCGGCGACCCTGAAAGTGACGTGGCTGAACAGCAGCCGCAAAGTGATGAAACAAATGAAGCAAGCAGTGTACCTGATGAAGAACAGGAGGAGACAGTGACGGATGGCACCGGAGCCGGGGGCGGTTATTATCAGACCGTCATTCCTTATGAAATTTCCCCGTCCAGAGGGCTGACCAGTTCCAACATGGTTTCCAGTTATAATGTGCAGGCGTTTGAAAAGGGCCTGTTTGACATCAGTAAGGAAACATTCAGCCCTGACAATTTTGTCTTCAGGGAAGGTCAGGTATTCACCGAGGAGATGGTTCGCGGTTTCCTTGGCAGAAGCTATACCACTGAAGAGATTGATGCAATGAGTGAAGAGGAAAAGGCGGAAAACAATGCCTTCAGCAACCTCGGACTCAACCCTTCAGTGAACGGTGAAACAGATCCCGAAGTGATCGCCGAGGAATCACCGCTTTATCTGTCGCATATCCTTGAACAGAACTATATGCAGCAGGATGAGAATGGAGATCTGAATTTTTCCGGCATGACTGTTGGTCTGGCGATGAACAGCGAATACAATTACCAGCCAGATGAAAATGGACAAACGGAGACCGTGCAGCTTGATGAGCAGGAGGTCAGGGAGCAGGGCGAACAGATGGCTTCTGAAATCCTCGAGCGTATTCGCGCCAATGAACAGTACCAGGATATGACTATCGTTTTCGGGATTTTCATGCAGTCCGGTGATACGGATATCGTCCCGGGTCATTTCCTGTCAAAAGCGGTCGCAGAACCTGGTGAGAATGAAATCAGTTCATTTACCGAAACAGATGAAGATTATGTAATGCTCCCTTCCCAGGAAGCTGAAGAAATCAGTGAGGAAGTGAACAGTGAATATCAGACATTCAACAGAAAACTGGGATCCTATTTCGAAAGTTTCACGACGTCAGTCGGGGAAGCCAGATTCAGAGATGGTGAACTTGAACAGTTGAATATTGAGATTCCGGTTGAATATTCAAGCCGCGGTGAGATTATCGGGCTGACTCAGTATGTACAGACGCTCGCCGAGGAGCATTTTATAAACACCAATGTCGAAATATCGATAGAAGATAAAAATAACAGCTATGCTCTGATTACTAAAAATGCTGATGAGGAAATAGATGTACACATATATGAATAGGCAGCATAAAAAGGGAGACCGAACGGTCTCCCTTTATGCATGCGACGTTATTTTTCTTTCACTATGCGTGTCGTCTCATCAAATTCTGCTTCTATATCCTGAGAAATCCCTTTACCGGCAGTCAGCTTACTGACGATGAATGCTGCAAGCAGTGAAACGATGAAACCTGGAATAATTGAGTAAAGCTCAGTTCCGAAAGTACCCGCTGCAATCCAGATGATGACTGTGCCTGCACCGCCGACAATCGCCGCGAGTGCACCGGAGCGGGTGAGTCCTTTCCAGTGAAGGGCGAGAATCATCAATGGGCCAAATGCAGCACCAAAACCGGCCCAGGCGTTAGCCACGATGCTCAGAATCACCGACTCATCATCCCATGCGATTGTTATCGCGATGAGCGCAACGAGGACAACTGACAGGCGCCCCATAAAGACGAAGTGCTTATCCAGTGCTTCATCTGATTTCGTTTCTTCATTTTTATATTTCGAACGGATAATTTTATAGAAATCCTGAACAAGCGAACTGGATGTCACAAGCAGCTGTGAAGAAATGGTACTCATGATTGCTGCAAGTATTGCTGCCAGGAAAAATCCGCCGACAAGCGGGTGGAACAGAACCTGACTCATAAGTATCAGAATCGTTTCAGGGTCTGCAACTTCGTGCTGGGTGACATCTGTGAACGCAATACCCAACAGACCGGTCATAGTGGCACCGAGCAAAGCGATTGCCATCCAGGTAATGCCGATACGGCGTGCCTGGGGAATCAGTTTGTGTGACCGGATGGACATGAAACGTATAATGATGTGGGGCTGGCCAAAGTAACCAAGTGCCCATGCAAAGTTGCTTATTATCGTGATGATACTGACACCGCTGATCAGCGATAAGTAGTCAATATCGGCTAATGCACCGAGTTCCTCAATCCTGACGAGAGGATCTACACCCTGCCCGGTCAGGTTTGTCCATGTAACGATTGGAATCATCACGATGGCGATGAACATGATTGTCCCCTGGAAAAAATCCGTCAGACTCACAGCCAGGTAACCGCCAAAGAAGGTGTAAATGACAACAATTCCTGCTGTAATGAACAGACCTACGTGATATTGACCGTCAAATGCACTTTCAAACAATTTGCCTCCGGATACCATTCCGCTCGCGGTATAAACTGCAAAGAAAACTACAATAACAATCCCTGAGACGATTTTAAGTATATGATTTTTATCTTTGAATCTGTTCTCAAAGAAGTCGGGCAGTGTAATGGAATCCCCCGATACTTCAGAGTAGACGCGAAGCCTTGGGGCAACAACCCAGTAGTTGACATATGCGCCGACTGTCAGTCCGATTGCAATCCACAGACTCGATAAGCCGACGCTGTACATATCGCCGGGCAGCCCCATGAGCATCCAGCCTGACATATCTGACGCGCCCGCTGACAGCGCAGTGACCCATGGTCCGATGCTCCTTCCGCCGAGCATATACTCATTCAGGCTTGATGTGGATTGCCTGTAGGCGTAATAACCGATACCGAGCAGGATTGCGAAGTAAACAGCCATCGTTATGTACTGTTCCCACCCTGCTGTGAATGTAAAGTCTCCGTTTATTGCTGAATTAAGAATCATTTTTCCTATCTCCTCCCCAAAAGTCACAATACAAAACTGAAAGTCTGTTTGCAAACGGATTTTGTTAAATTTCCACCTGTATATTTTGGGACCTGCTGATATGACTGGGTTTAATCAGGTGTAAAATTATACGTCTTAATTATACTACATGGAATTCTGAAACCAAAGAATATTTCGAAAATAAAGTAAGCAGTTTTACACTTTTTGTAATTCTATATCAGAACCGGTCATTGAATAGATTTTTAAATGGATATTTGATAAAATTTATATGTTCGCATTAGAAATGGAGGGAGTAGTATGTCTGAGATAAATTTAGACACAGTAAAACATATTGCAGACCTTGCCCGTATCGAATTACAGGACGAGCAGGCCGCAGAAGCTTTTACTAAAGAGCTGGACAAGGTTGTGGACTATGCCCACCTTCTTGATGAAGTAGATCTGAGCTCGACAGAACCGATGTTCCATGCTTTGGATCTGACCAACGTATTGCGTGAGGATGAAGTTGTCGAGCCTTTGAGTCAGGAAGAAGCATTGAGCAATGCCAAATCAACACAGGACGGCCAGTTTAAAGTGCCGAAAATGCTGTAGGGAGGTCTACTGTGAAAATACATGAACTGACAGTTGAGGAACTGTATGAAAAGATACAGACAAAAGAAATCAAACCGACTGAAATAGCGGAGGCGCTTTTCGATCGAATCGAGGCATCTGATGAAACAATCGGATCCTTTTTATACGTCAATAAGGAAGAGGGCTTAAAACGTGCTGAAGCGCTCGACCGTCTTCAGGCGGCGGACCGGATGGACGGTGAATTGTTCGGTATCCCGGCGGGCATCAAGGACAATATCTGTACAAGGGATATTTTAACGACGTGTGCAAGCCGCATGCTGGAAGATTTTAAACCTGTATATGATGCGACAGTTGTGGATAAGCTGAATGATGAAAACCCGGTCCTTATGGGTAAGCAAAACATGGATGAATTCGCCATGGGCGGTTCAACAGAAAACTCCTACTATAAATTGGCCAGAAACCCATGGGATATAAATGCTGTGCCCGGTGGTTCATCAGGCGGTTCTGCTGCTGCAGTGGCAGCCGGCTTTGTACCATTCTCCCTGGGTTCCGACACCGGCGGTTCGGTACGTCAGCCCGCCGCGTTCTGCGGTGTTGTCGGGATGAAACCGACATATGGGCGCGTCTCCAGATACGGGCTTGTCGCTTTCGCATCTTCGCTGGATCAGATCGGTCCAATCACCAGGAATGTAAGGGACAATGCCAAAGTGCTCGAAGTGATCTCAGGCAGTCATAATAAGGATGCTACAAGCATGCCCGGTCTGGAGAATAAGTTTCTTGAAGGCATAGATAAGGATCTGACAGGCATGAAGATTGCACTGCCCAAGGAATTCATCGGGGAAGGCATTGGCGAGGACGTGAGTGAATCCATCAGGAATGCAGCGAAAACGTTCGAATCCCTTGGAGCGACAGTGGAAGAAGTATCACTGCCGCATACGAAATATGTCGTCAGTGCTTATTATCTCATTGCCTCCAGTGAGGCAAGTGCCAACCTCGCACGCTTTGACGGTATCCGTTACGGCTACAGGGCAGAGGGTACAGAGACACTTGAAGAACACTATAAGAAAACGCGTGCTGAGGGGTTCGGTGAAGAAGTGAAACGCAGAATTCTGCTGGGCACATTCGTGTTGAGTGCCGGCCACTATGATCAGCATTACATCAGAGCGCAGAAACTTCGCGGAATCATTGAAAAAGAGATGGAAAGTGTATTTAAGGACTACGACCTGGTCATTGGCCCGACGGCGCCATCTCCGGCATATGATATCGGTGAGAAAACCGATGACAGTCTCAAGATGTATAAGGACGATATCCTGACAGCCCCGGCAAACCTTACAGGTATGCCGGCGCTGTCAATCCCGAGCGGACTCAGCGGCAAAGGACGCCCGATCGGGCTTCAGATTATCGGCGATCATTTTGATGAAAAGAAAATTTATAATGCAGCATTCAAATTCGAAGAACAGTTCAATATACACGAAGAACTGAAACAGCTGCAGCTGGAGGTGCAATAATGCATTTCGAATCAGTAATTGGACTGGAAGTCCACGTGGAACTAAAGACCGACACAAAGATGTTCTCCGACGCCCCTGCGCATTTCGGAGCGGGTCCGAATACGAACCTGAGTGTCGTAGACCTTGCATATCCCGGCACGCTGCCCGTCCCGAATAAGGAAGCGATCAACTACGGCATGAAAGCCGCACTGGCACTGAATATGGATATTGCTGATGTGACCAAATTTGATCGTAAAAACTATTTCTATCCGGATAATCCGAAAGCGTATCAGATTTCCCAGCTGGATCAGCCGATTGGTGAAAACGGCTGGATCGATATCGAGGTCAACGGTGAAACAAGACGCATTGGCATTACCCGCCTCCACCTTGAGGAAGATGCGGGGAAATCCACCCACAAGGAAGATCATTCACTCGTCGATCTGAACCGTCAGGGCACGCCGCTTGTCGAGATTGTCTCAGAGCCCGATATTCGTACACCTGAAGAAGCGTATGCCTATCTTGAAAAACTGAGATCAATCATCCAGTACACAGGTGTTTCCGACGTGAAGATGGAAGAGGGGTCACTCAGGTGTGATGCAAATATCTCCCTGCGTCCGTATGGCCAGGAAGCGTTCGGCACCAAAACAGAACTCAAAAACCTGAACTCATTCAACTTTGTCAAAAAAGGGCTTGAACATGAAGAGAAACGCCAGGAAAAAGAATTGATGAAAGGCGGACCCATCGAACAGGAAACACGCCGTTTTGATGAGAAAACCGGGGAAACCCTTCTCATGCGGGTGAAAGAAGGGTCCGATGACTACAGATACTTCCCGGAACCGGATCTCGTGCAAATTCATATCGACCAGGAATGGAAAGACAGAATCCGCGCAAGCATTCCGCTGCTGCCGGATGAACTGAAAGATAAATACGTCAATGAGTATGAACTGCCTCCGTATGATGCCCATGTACTCACGATAAGAAAAGAAACATCTGACTTCTTCGCAGCCATGGTGGAAGATCACAGTGCGGACGTAAAACTCGCTTCCAACTGGCTGATGGGCGGGGTGAGTGAATATCTCAATAAAAACCAGGTGGAACTCAGCGAAACAGCACTGACCCCAGCCAATCTGTCCGAAATGATCAGTCTCATCGAAGACGGTACGATTTCAAGCAAACAGGCGAAGAAAGTTTTCGCTGAGCTGGTGGAAAAAGGCGGAGCAGCGAAAACAGTCGTCAAGGATCTGGGGATGGAACAAATATCTGATCCACAAATACTCGGAGAAATGGTGACCGAAGCGCTGGATAACAATCCTCAATCCGTCGAGGACTATAAGAACGGTAAAGACCGTGCGATCGGCTTTTTGGTCGGACAGATCATGAAGCAGTCAAAAGGGCAGGCCAACCCTCAAATGGTCAACCAAATTTTGAATGAAGAAATCAGTAAAAGATAATATTAGACATAAAAGGGAGAGCATATCTATGGATATGCTCTCCCTTTTATGCTGCCGCCCATCGTGGAACTAAAAAGACCATCCAGCAAACCCAATATCTTCAAACATTCAATAATCAGCACACAAAAAGAGACAAAACCTTAAGGCGTTGTCTCCAGTCTCCAAAACTATTAGAAAAGCAATTATTCTTATTCAGCCATGTAACCATGAATATTCTGAGCGATCTGGGTCTCGACTTCAGGTGTCAGTTCCCCAGTGTCATAATCATAGTATTCTCCATCAATGTCAACATCCTGATTATCGATGTAGTAGTAGTCATTATCAGTCAATGTTTCCTGTTCTTCTGCCAGAACGCTGCTCAGATTTTCGTGCTGGTGGGCATTCGGGTTGCCGAGAATATAGACGGTCTTGCCATTGTTATAAATATTCATATAGGCATTTGTCAGATTATCGACGGAACGCTGAGGCAATATTTCGTCATTGTAGTCTCTGATCTGCAGCGCGTCCATAATCACAGCATCGCTGTTCTGACTGACTGTCAGCTCGCTCAGGTTTATGGTGTTCGTGTCGACGTCTATACGGTTGAATTCAACTGTCTCACTGTCAAATTGTCCGGAGAGTGTATCCATGAAACCATCGGTATAGTAAGATGGTAAGAGAACATCGATGATCAATGGTTCATTGCTTTCTGAGGTTCGGTCATACGCTTCCTGAAGCGGCTGCTGGCTGAATATCAAAGTGTCATCAGCGGGTGTTTCCCGGGTTTCATCCTCGGCAGTGTTTTCATCTGTGTCTGAAGATCCTTCTTCGGTTTCTTCCGTTGATGTCTGAGAAATGATGTCTGACTGTTCGACGTCCCGCTCCATGCCGAAATTTGCATACAGCCCTGCGCCAAAGAGGAGCAGCAGGATCACAATTGATATATTCTTCATGGTGACCTCCTTACACAAGTTGTGCATACTTTTAATAGGATATGGTATAATGCTGGAAATAAAACTTTGTCATAATTTATTATACACAAAACTGATTCTTAATGATATATGGGAATGATTACAATGAATGGAACGACGCTTTACAAAAAGGCTTCCCAAAGTTATGTAAGAGCAACTTTGGAGGTGCTTAATTACTTTAAGACAGATGTGATGGAAGTTCATCATATCGGCTCAACAAGTCTTGAGATGATGGATATGCCGGGAGATATTGATGTGCTTGTCCTGGTTAAATACGAGCGCTCCCAGACTGAACTCCCGGAAGAGATGGCGGAACAGGGATATGAGCTGGTGGAGGATACCATTCCCTACTATGATAGTGAGACAGTTTTACGCTGCTCATTTGAAGGGTATACAGTGAACTTCATATTGATGAAATACGATTCCGCTCGAAAAGCGGATATTCTGTATTGCAGAGACTGTATTAATGAAAATGAGAAATATACTTTGCAGCTTCAGAAATTGAAAAAAGAATTCCTGGATGCAAACCTGAGTCATGCAGAATATCAGGATAAAAAAGCTGAGTTTTTCCTGTCAATCACAGAGGGCAGTGAGGGTGTGGAAGTTGTATAAATTTCTTTTCATTCTCAATTTTGTTTTGATAGGGTTTATGATCCTGGTTTCAACTTTTGGCATTCCATGGCTGACAAGAGTGGTACAGATCGCGGTCTTTCTGCTGACTGTATATTTAGTTTTTGCCTACACAAAACATGATAATAGGAGAAAGAAATGAAAACTGCGAGAATTATTTATAATCCGACTTCCGGCAAAGGAGTGTTTAGAGAAAATCTTGCAGATGCTCTGGAGCGTCTTGAAACGAACGATTACATAACAAGCACCCATGCGACGGTTGCAGAAGGGGACGCAACGACGGCGGCAATCAAAGCCTGTGAGATGGGCTTTGACCTGATTATTGCAGCTGGCGGTGACGGTACTGTCAGCGAAGTGATCAACGGCATGGCAGATTTTGACGACAGGCCGGCGCTCGGTATCGTGCCGATGGGGACGGTCAATGATTTTGCGAGTGCACTTCATCTGCCGACTGATGTTTTGGAAGCGGTGGATTTTGTCATAGAAGGCAGAACTGCAAGGATTGACCTTGGGCTGATGAACAGTAAATATTTTATGAATATTGCGGGCGGCGGTAAAATTACAGAAGTCTCCTATGGAGCGCCGAGCAGGCTGAAAGCGATTATAGGGCCGCTCGCCTATTACGTTAAAGGAATAGAGATGCTGCCCAAGATAACGGGCTCCAATGTCAGGATCGAATATGACGGCAGTGTTTTTGAAGGGAAGGTGATGCTCTTCCTGCTGGGCTTGACGAATTCGATCGCCGGGTTTGAAAAACTGGTTCCGGAGGCAAAGCTTAATGACGGCATGTTTTCCATCATCATCGTCGAGGAGGCCAGTCTGGCCGAACTCGGTCATATCATGACGCTGGCTACGAGAGGAGAACATCTGAAGCATCCGAAAGTCCATGCATTTAAAGCAAGTGAAGTGAAGGTTTCCTCCTATGAAGAAGTACAGCTGAATCTCGATGGTGAATTTGGGGGCGTCCTGCCGGCACACTTCATAAACCTGAAAGAACATCTGGAGATCAGAGTGCCGGCATCTTTTTATGAATCCAATATCGTCAATCACGAACCGGATAGTGATGATGAAGAGGGTCAGGAGTAATATATTGCGATTGGGCAGACTCGGACAATGGATTAGATGATATGAAACCAAGCTGGATGAGAGGGATAAAATGACTACAGTATCCAAGAATGAGTATTACACAGCAGTCGTGTCTGATTATACGCACGAAGGCATGGGCGTCGTCAAAGTGGACAACTACCCGGTCTTCATCCCGGATGTACTGAAGGGGGAGGAAATCGAACTGAAAGTCGTAAAGGCGAATAAGAAGTTCGGTTTCGGCAGACTGATCAATGTGAATACTGCATCAAAAAACAGGGTCACCCCGCCATGTGAATATTATTACCAGTGCGGCGGCTGCCAGATCCAGACGATGAATTACGAAGAGCAGAAACAGTTCAAGAAAACGGTTGCAGATAAAAGCATCAATCATATGGCAAAGCTCGACAAAGAGATCAATGATACGGTATCCATGGACGTTCCAATGTACTACCGTAACAAATCCCAAATTCCTGTAAAATTAAAAGACGGTAAAATTGAGATGGGTTTTTACAGGCCGAGAAGCCATGATATTGTTGATATTGATCACTGCCTCATCCAAAAAGGCATTCATAATCAGCTCATGGTATTCATCAAGGAAGAATTGAACAGGGAGAAAGTTTCTGTATATGATGAAGCGGTACACCAGGGGTTGTTAAGACACGTGATCATCCGTTCCAACAGCGATGATTCAGAAGTGCAGATTGCTTTTGTCACAAACGGCAAGAAGAACATTTTTCAGAATATCAACGACAGAATCATAGAAAACTTCCCGTCAGTGACAAGCATTGTGCAAAATATCAACACAGAGCAGACCAATGTCATCTTCGGGGATAAGACAAATATCCTCAAAGGGAAAGAATATATTACAGACACAATACTTGGCAAAACGTTTAAAGTCAGGGTCAGATCCTTCTATCAGGTCAATCATGAACAGACTGAAAAGCTGTATAAAAAGGCTATTGAAACCGCAGAGTTAAAAGGTGACGAGACAATCATCGACACGTATTGCGGCATCGGCACAATCGGCCTGGGAGCTGCTGATAAAGCAGGGAAAATCATCGGTATCGAAAGTATAGAATCCGCTGTAGAAGATGCGAAAGAAAATGCGCAGTTAAACGGGGTGCATAATGCCGAATATCATCTCGGAAAATCAGAAGATGTCATGACACGTCTTACAGCAGAAGGCGTAGAACCTGACGTCGTCTTCGTCGATCCGCCCAGAAAAGGTTGCCATCCAGAATTCCTGGAGGCGCTCGCTGAAGTGCAGCCTGAGAAAATCGTGTATATCTCCTGCAATCCCAGCACAC
Source organism: Salinicoccus albus DSM 19776 (assembly GCF_000385175.1). GTDB lineage: Bacteria > Bacillota > Bacilli > Staphylococcales > Salinicoccaceae > Salinicoccus > Salinicoccus albus. The sequence goes on from NZ_ARQJ01000030.1 coordinate 145,694, forward strand.
TGCAGAGAGATTTGAAATATTTGAATCAGCATGGATATGAGGTCAGCCCGGTCACGCCTGTAGATATGTTCCCGCAGACGAAGCATGTGGAGGCCTGTGTGCTGTTACAGCGGAAGCGCAGGTAGAAATGAAGCATTTTTACCTGTTTTATGTACAACGCATGCATCCATTGAATTAAATGGTGAAAAAGTGAAATGAATACTTGTCCAGCTTCCCAGGATGACAGGCGTTTTTATAACTGGCCGCTGTCTCAGTGTTCTTTTTCTCTGGATTTTTATCCGTGTATCGTTTAAAATATAATGATTGAGAAAAAGTACAGTCCAAATGCCCGTGGACAATGTGCGGCGGAAACGGTGATCTTTATCCCTGTTTCCTGTATAAAATGTCTGACGGTTAAGCTGTAATGAGAGGGTTTGAAGTTTGATATGGAAAATAATTTTTGGCATGAGCTGCCACGGCCCTTTTTTGTTCTGGCACCGATGGAAGATGTGACGGATGTCGTCTTCCGCCATGTGGTCAGTGATGCGGGCCGGCCGGATGTGTTCTTTACAGAGTTTACAAATTCTGAGAGCTATTGTCACCCGGATGGATACCAAAGTGTGCGGGGACGATTGACCTTTACTGAAGATGAACAGCCGATGGTTGCGCATATATGGGGAGATAAACCAGAAAATTTCCGGCAGATGAGTATCGGCATGGCAAATGAAGGATTCAGCGGCATTGATATCAATATGGGCTGTCCGGTGCACAATGTGGCAGCTAACGGCAAGGGATGCGGTCTGATCCGCCGCCCGGATGTTGCGGCTGAACTGATACAGGCAGCAAAAGCCGGCGGCCTGCCAGTGAGCGTAAAAACCAGGCTTGGATATACGGAGCCAGACGAGTGGGCAGAGTGGCTGACACACTTATTGAAACAGGACATTGTTAACCTTTCTATCCACCTGCGTACTAAAAAGGAAATGAGTAAAGTGGATGCGCATTGGGAATTGATTCCAGAGATCAAAAAACTGCGTGATGCGGTTGCGCCGGACACACTGCTCACTATCAATGGCGACATTCCTGACCGGCAGACCGGCCTGAAGCTTGTGGAAGAATATGGTGTTGACGGTGTGATGATCGGACGGGGCATATTCGATAACCCATTCGCATTTGAGAAAGAGGCGCAGGCACACAGCAGCCAAGGATTGCTTGATCTCTTAAGGCTGCACCTGGATCTCTTTGATGAATATTCGAAATTGGAACCGCGTGCGTTCAAGCCCCTTCGCCGTTTCTTCAAAATTTATGTCCGGGAATTCCGGGGCGCGGGTGCCCTTAGAAATGCATTGATGGAGACAGAAACGACAGATGAGGTGCGTGAGCTGCTGGACAGCTTTGAAAAAAAGGACTCGATAAAAAAAGAAGCTGAAGTATAATCAGCTTCTTTTTACTTTATAATTCAGTTCCACGAATTGATTATAGGTTTCTGTTCCGGTCAGTTCCAGATCCAGGTGGTATTTCCCTTCCCTGAACAGCGGGATGCCCTCGCCGATGATCACGGGTGCTACAGTGACTGTGATCTCGTCGATCAGATCTTCCTCCAGGTATTGCTGTATCAGTTCACTGCCGCCCATCACCCAGATTTTATCCCCCGGCTTTTCCTGCAATTCCGCAATCAGTTCGGCGACATTGTCCCTGGCAAATCTCACGTCTTCGTTATCCGGGATGTCAGATCTCGTATATACATAGCATTCTTTCCCTTTGTAAGGAAAAGATTCCAGTTCCTGGTCCAGGAGCCAGTCGTAAGTCCTTTTTCCCATGATGATCGTGTCTGCCGTGCCGTAGAATTTGGAGAGGCCGTTATCGCCCTCACCTTCAATATTATACAGCCATTCCAGAGAATCTTCTTTTGTGGCGATGTATCCATCAAGTGAGGCTGCGATGAATAAGACTACTTTACGATTATTCTTCATAATGATCATCCCTTTACAAGTCTTCCTCATCTATAATCTAACAATTTCAAGGACTGACAACAAATGAAAAATCAAGAAACGGGCCGGCGGGCGGTATATAATTTCTTTCAAGAGACCAGCATATGCTTTTATCTTTGCGGGAAATATACTATACTAATATAATATGATTTAATTTGAAAAGAGGTAAATGATATGAAAAGGGTCGACAGTATTGTAGATCTCATCGGAGATACTCCCGCTGTAAAACTTAACAGGATAGTGCCTGATGGTGCGGCGGAAGTATATGTAAAGCTCGAAATGTCAAATCCGAGTAAAAGTGTCAAGGACCGTGCGGCTTACAGTATGCTTAAAAAAGCTGAAGCAGAAGGAGTGGTCGCCCCCGGCGGTACGATTATTGAACCCACCAGCGGTAACACCGGTATCGGTCTGGCAATGAATGCTGCAGCCAAAGGATATAAAGCCATCTTTGTGCTTCCGGACAATTCTACGGCGGAACGCGTCAATATTTTGAAAGCTTATGGTGCAGAAGTGGTGATGACACCTGCGGAAGAGAAAATGCCGGGTTGTATCAGAAAAGCGAAGGAATTGAATGCTGAGATACCGAACAGCTTCATCCCGCAGCAGTTTGAAAATGCTGCGAATCCTGATATTCACCGCACGACAACTGCGATTGAAATACTGGACCAGATGGATAGGGATCTGGATGCATTTGTGGCAACTGCAGGTACCGGCGGTACGATTACCGGCACTGGAGAAGTTTTAAAGGAGCATCTGCCTGAGCTTCACATTGCTGTGGTTGAACCTGAGGGTTCTCCAGTACTTTCCGGCGGTGAACCGGGCAAGCACAAGCTTGTAGGTACAAGTCCCGGGTTCATCCCGAGTATTTTAAATACTGATGTGTATGATGAAATCATTCAAATTAAAGATGAAAATGCAGTGGATATGTTTAAACGGATGGCGCGGGAAGAAGGTGTCTTCGTCGGTCCGTCCGCAGGCGCTTCTGTGTATGCTGCTATTGAGGTGGCGAAAAAGCTTGGTCCGGATAAACGCGTGATCTGTATCGCCCCAGACAGCGGAGAACGCTATTTGAGTATGGATCTTATGGATGAATAGTTAACAGGACGGCAGAATATGATCTGCCGTTTTTTTGTGTCTAACGCTTGGCAAAAAGCCAATTTTTTAATGTATAGTGACAGTAACAACAAAATCCGGGAGTGTTTATATTGGAGAGAATTATCACGATCGAAGATATGCATTGGCAGCGTAACAGAGAAGGGATTTTAAAATCTGTCAACTGGAAAGTGGAGAAGGGTCAGCATTGGGCAATATTAGGTTTAAACGGCTCAGGTAAGACATCACTGCTGAACGTGATAACCGGTTATAATTATCCAACATCAGGCAGAGTCAATGTGCTGAATAATGAATTCGGCAAATCAAGCCTGCCCGAAATGCGTAAAAAAATAGGATATGTGAGCAGTTCTCTGGGCAGATTCGCCTCGACGATGAATCGTGAGATGACAGAGAATATCATTGTCAGCGGCAAATACGCGTCCTTCGGCCTTTATCACGAAGTGGCTGAAGAAGATTGGCATCGCGCATATAGAATCATGGAAGAAATGAAGCTTTCCTATTTGCAGGGAAAAACGTATGACCGGCTGTCCCAGGGCGAACAGAGAAAAGTGCTGATCGGAAGGGCACTGATGAGCCGGCCACAATTGCTGATATTGGACGAGCCATGTGCAGGGCTTGATATTCTGGCAAGGGAGGATGTGTTGAACATGACCGAGCGGGTGGCACAGGATTCATGCCACATTCTCTATGTCACCCATCACATTGAGGAAATCACTGAATCCATTTCCCACGTATTACTGATGAGTGACGGTGAAATTGCCGCCAAAGGTCCGAAATCGGAAGTGTTGGCAGACAATACTTTAAGCAGTGCCTTTAAGATTCCTTTGAAAGTACACTGGGAAGCCGGGCGGCCATGGATGGCAATCCGTAAATAATGTTTATTGGAGGGGCGAGATGATAAAAGGACATCACCACATTTCAATGTTCACGAAGGATTTAAAAGAAATTAACCAGTTTTACACTGAAATTCTGGGGTTAAGGCGGGTCAAAATCTCTGTCAACCAGAGTGATCCGGGGATGTATCATGTGTTTTACGGCGATACAACCGGCACAGCGGGCAATGATCTGACATTTTTTGAGATTCCAAACATCGGCAGTACACATAAGGGGACGAATGCCATAACAGCAATTGGCCTGCTGGTGCCCGGACGGGACTCATTGATCTACTGGCAGCACCGGGTGGCTGATTTAGGTACTGATGTCAGTGAAATTTTTGATTATGCAGGCACAGAAGCAATCGAATTTCAGGACATTGAGGGGCTCAAGCTTGTCCTGATCAACCACGGCAGCCGGGCAATTCGAGAAAATTGGGAGCCTTGGGCCGGTAATGATGTAGACCCGGCACATATGATCCTCGGCATGGGGACTGTTGAACTGAGTGTGCATGAAAAAGCCGAAACCGTGAACCTTCTGACGGAACTTTTCGGTTATTCGAGTGTTTATGACAATGGTACAGAAACACTGCTGCAATCAGTTGCGGGAGAAGTGTTTGGGGAAATACTGGTCAAGGAAATAAAAGGGAATCAGGAACGTCCCGGCAAAGGCAGTATTCACCACATTGCGATTCAGTCGAAAGAAAAACCGCTTGAAGAATGGGACTCTTTGATCAAAGAACGCGGATTTCTCACTACGGGGATAAAACGGCGGTACTACTTCGACAGTCTGTACTTCAGAGATGATAACGGAATTATGTTTGAGATCACAGGGCCTGACGCCCGTGGATTTACGGCAGATTCCTCAATTGAAGATCTGGGGACAACTTTGGATCTTCCTCCCTTTCTGGAAGACCGAAGGGCAGAAATCGAATCCAGGTTAAGACCGATAGAAGCGTGGACGTAAAATTGGGGCCGGGACAAAACTCGATAAAAAAATACTTATTCCCACCCTCTTAAATTTAACCTGTTTCTATTTAAATCATTGGATTGAATATGTAAATGAGAAGGTAATGATATAATATGATTGAAATTATCAAATTCTTTCTAGAATGGGGTCATTTATGGTTACTTTCTTACAACTGATTTTGATTGGTGCAGTTTCAGCCATTATTCTCGGGGGTGTGATGAAAATCATCCGAAAGTTAACAGATAATAAAGCAGATATTCTGCTTTACAACATGGATTATATGCCGGTGCTGAAACGCTGGAGTGATAAGTGGATTACGGGTGTGATCTTTCATTTTGCCACTTGTATCTGCAGTGTGGTCGTTTTATATTACCTGCTGATTCCATTCGGGCTGGAACTGGTCTTATGGCCGTATATACTTGTGTTTACTGCTGGCGGCGCCATATTATACTTTTTAAGTGCACTGACAAAGACACCGCCGGCATATAATGATTTTGCAGCCTGGTTCAGCTGGACCTTTGGTCACTGTATTTTCGGTATTTCCGTCGGGTACTTTATTTCAATCTGGATATGATGGATTTATTGTAAAATACGAAAGGATGAAAGCTGGCTGAATGTCTTGATAATGATAAATTCAGTCTTTAAAATATGCAGGCATACATATAATAGAAACAGAGTGTATGGATAAGGAGTGACTTGTGTGTCAAAGCAGAATTCCGAAACACATACTGTTAAAATCGATGGCCTGGACAAAAAAGGCTCCGGGACGGGCACAGTATGGCGTGATACAGGCGGAAGCAATCCACGCAAACTAAAATTGATCGTGCCTCAGACTTTAATCGGGGAAACGGCGAGAGTGACAGTGCAGCATCCAGACCGCAAGACCGCAAAGGTGCTGCCGGAGGAGATAATGTCAAAGAGCTCTGAAAGAACAGTACCGGCCTGCCCGCATTTTGAAATGTGCGGGGGCTGTGTATGGCAGCACTGGGGTTACCGTTATCAATTGGACCATAAAACGGAGGAGGTTAAGAAATTTCTCGGCCGGAACGGTTTTGATACGACGGCAGTCAATGACACCATCGGTACGGGAGACCCATGGGAATTCCGCAATAAGATGGAATTCACTTTTGGCAGGGATGGCGCCCTGGGCCTGCATGAACTCGGTAATTTCAGAAATGTGATAGACCTTGATACCTGTCTCATTGCAGAACAGGATATGGTGGAAGCGATGCTGGAAGTGTCCGACTGGCAGAGGGCGCACAGTCTGAGTGGTTATGATAAGGATCATCACGCAGGTCTGCTCAGGAATTTAATGGTGCGGCAGTCACAGCATACGAAAGAACTGATGCTGGCAGTATTTGCAACCGAGTCACCGGAGGGCGCACTTGAAGCGCCGGTTGCGGACCTGATCAACCGTATTACGGACAAATTTCCGCATGTAAAAAGTCTCATGTGGATGGAAAACAGAGATTGGGCAGACATCACACAGTCAGAAAAAACGCATATCTTATATGGCAGGAGCTACATTAATGACGAGATGTATGGTTATCAGTACCGCATATGGTTTGATACCTTTTTCCAGACAAATCCCAGGCAGGCTGAGAAACTCGTCGATCTTGCAATTGAAATGGCGGACGCCGGGAAAGACGAAAGCATGATCGACCTGTTCTGCGGTGTCGGTACTTTCTCACTGCCATTTGCCGAAAGAGTGAAGTCGCTCGCAGGTATTGAAATTGTAGAAACTTCGATAGAATCAGCAAAAAGAAACGCCAATGATAATGGCATAAATAACACCTATTTTCTTGCAAAAGACGCCAGGCGCGGCATGGATGAAATTTTAAAAACATGGGGAGTTCCCGATCTGCTTATGCTCGACCCGCCGCGTTCAGGTGCAGGCGGTAAAGTCATGAGACGGATCGGCCGTCTGGGAACTGACAGAGTGGTTTACGTATCGTGTAACCCCGAATCATTTGCTGAAGATATTTCATGGCTGAGCGCATATGGTTACGAACTCGAAAAAGTACAGCCAGTCGATTTATTCCCGCACACAGTCCATGTAGAATTGGTCTCATTATTGAGAAAGACGAGATCCTCTGAATAGTGGGGCGAGCAATCACCGGAAAAGAAAGGGATCCAGGTGATTGCGGATGAAATCAGCTTCAGAGGATTTGAACATGGTTCAATGATGATCAATTTCCCGTGTAAGCAGCCGATGGATTATGCTCTGTTAGCGGCCCCACCGATTATAATATTGAAGACAACAAAGATACCGAAACATATTGGAGAAAATGAGCATTGCGGCCGGAACTGCGGTTCCGGCCATTTCTGTATGTATCTATAAAAATGTATGATTAAGCGATAACATTTCGCTCTGACTGCAATTTATGTTTATAATTTAGGTAATAGGGCAAGTAAGCGCGTGGTTAAAGGAGACGGATATGAAACAGTATAAATTCAAGGTTTCTTTAAAAGATGATCTCGCTTCAATATTGATGATTAACGAGCAGGGCGAAAAGGTTGGAGACATTCAAAGGGATGTCATGAGAAAATGTGATGATCAGTTTACTTATACCTATACACCTGTAAAGGCCGACAAAGTGACCATGGGGATGAAGACCCGTAAATTAAGGGATTTGAACATCGCCAAGTATATACTCGTTACGAGTGAAGGTACGACAATTTTCAAAGAGCGTGCCGGCAGTAATCTGCTCAGATTCAGAGTGGATGGCAAAATTAGTGATAACTTTATCAGTATAGAAGAGAATAAAGACGGTGGTATGGAGTTGATTTTAGACAATGTATCCATTATTACAGTAACAGATGGCCCCGGTAATGAAAAAACGGTCATTGAAATGGTGGATGATATTGATGAATATTCGATCGTTTTTGCAGTCAGTGCTCTGATGTTCTTCATGTATAAGCTTTATAAAAGAGAATCCTGGTATATTGAAGAGATGCTGACCTGAATCCATGGGCAATATGTCTAAACTTTGTGTTAATTAAATCGTTATAAGGGTATAGATAATCACAGGTTAAATTGACTTATAACAGGAGGGTTACAATGACAAAAGTTGCAGTTGTCACAGGCGCCGGAGCTGGTTTGGGGAAAGGGATCGCGGAACGTTTGGCCAAAGACGGATTCCAGGTGGTCATTAATGATATTGATCCGGAAACAGTCAAGTCAACGGTGGAAGACTTCAGGGAGAGCGGATATGATGTGATGGGTGAGCAGGGCGATGTTTCCAAAAGAGAACATCAATTCCTGCTTGTTCAAAGAGCTGTAGAGGAATACGGACATATCGATGTGTTCGTCAATAACGCCGGTATTGATTTTGTCTCTCCATTTCTGGAGGTAGACGAAGCGCAGTTAAACAAATCATTTTCCGTCAATGTCAATGGGACGGTTTTTGGTACACAGGCTGCAGCAGAGCAATTCATCACCCAGGGCACAAAAGGGAAAATCATCAATGCCTGCAGTATTGCAGGTCATGAATCCTATGAAATGCTCTCAACGTATTCCGCGACAAAACATGCTGTCAGATCATTTACACATTCAAGTGCCAAAGAACTGGCGGCAGATAATATCAGGGTCAATGCATATTGCCCCGGCGTTGCAGACACGGCCATGTGGGACCGCATCGATGAAGAGATGGTTAAATACAATGAAGATATGGAGCCCAGGGATGCCTTCAAAAAATTTACAGGCGATATTTTGCTTGGCAGACCGCAGGAAGCTGAAGATGTAGCAAATCTGGTATCATTTCTTGCTTCAGATGATTCGGATTATATTACCGGGCAGACAATAGTGACAGACGGGGGATTGGTTTTCAGGTAAAAATGAACAGGAAAAAGCCAGGTCAAATCAGAAGGGCGCAAATATTTACATCATCCATACCGTGGCACAACAAAAAGCCCTTCAAAAAAAGAAAGTGTCATATCGTGAGCCGGTCAAATATACCGGCAAAACCCAACAGGCGCAAGCCTTCGAGTATATCAAAGTCAAAAAACAAACTATGTATTCTTTAAAACTATTAACTACTTTGTTTAGTAGTACTCAGCGTAGATATAAACGCATGCGAAATCAATTACGTTTGGCACGCATCGAAAACATCAAAGCAGCAACATTCAACAACCATATCGTACCGGAACGGGTTGATCAGCAGTTTAAACCGTTCTTCAGTGATGCCCAACTGACCGCTTTATATAAAACTGCCATGAATAGCCTCGAAACCTTTGATCTTGATGCAGAACAACAGACAGAGGCCATAATATATGGCATGGAATCGCTCGTAAAAGCAATGAAACGCTACCACAAAAACGCCGGGCACCAGTCTACAATATCTATGCTTACTTGAATCGCACACTGCTCCATATTGGATTTAATGCAGAGTTCTATGACGACGTCTATGCTTATACAGACGCAGATAGTTTTAGAAAAATGACTGGCTGAATATGAAAACGGAAGCCATATAATTGTTTGCATATCCATATATGGTTTAAACCGTTAAAATTAAGCAATCACACATTACATGCATTTACCCGAGCACTCAAGCTCCGTATATTTCAGTCCATCATGCTTATCAGAACAACAGCAAAAATATATAAAAATAAAATACTGGGGTGATTATGCATCATACCATGCACACGAAATGACAAAAATCACCCGTAAAATCTCATTTAGCTTTGACCTCTCCAACAAAAACACGCGTGGTGTTGGAGAGGTCAAAGGTTGAATATAGTAATTTATTATGATTACGAATTGAGATGATGACGGGTCTGTATTTCTTTATAGCGTGTGCCTGGATTCTAATTAAAAAAATGAGGTTCCCCTGCATTTCCCCTGATTTTCACTCCCTTTTAGAAATCAGTTAGAAGTATTTTTTGTTCTAAATACTGAAAATCTTGTTGGATTTTGCGTATATATTTCTATATATATTTGTATTTTTACATCGAAAATCGAGCGTTTTTATATATATTTCTGTATATATTTGCCTAAATCTTATCCGGAAGAAAAATATGTCGGCACTGCCGACATATAGAGGGGTTTGAGGTTTTGTAGGAGGAAAATCCGGAAAAACCTCCTTATGCTCTTACTGGAATTAACAATTTTTAGATTCTGAGATTGTTTTTGTTTAACTTGGAGTGGGATATCCTTTCAAAGCTCAAATAAGCCCGTATGAGCGTTTAAATGATTTTAATGGGGTTTTTTATCGGTTTTAAGGATAAGATAATCCGTGAGGGGTGCACTTATACGTCGTTTACGACGTTTTTGTGTGAATCTTTCTCGCCTGCGCTTGGAATAAATATTTTTTTATGCTATTTCAGTGCCATAACATGCTTTATGTGCTTTATAAATTTGATAAGATAGACCGATTATTGTTGCGTTAGGTAAATTTTTTGCAGCATTTTTGACTACTTCTTTGAGGTCAGACCATGTCCAGTTTGGATTATTTAATAATGCTAAGACAGTTGTTGCATCTTGAGCTATTTGTTTATAGCTTGCCCCTATATGAGCAACCATACATTCTGAAGAAGCGTTTGCTGCTTGTGCAACTTGATTTTCTAAATTAGATTCATTAGTACTTTGAGCTTTTCTAAGTTCTTCAACATAAGCATTTACTTCTTTTTCAATTTCTTCTTCAGTTTTTCCATCTGTAATTTCATTTGTGTTTGCACTAGCATATGATGAAAAACTTGTGTTTAGTATACTTGTTACTAATGCAAATGTTAAAACGATAGAGATAACTTTAAAATATTTCTGGGTTTGTTGCATAATCATTCTCCTTTTTATTTTATTGTTATTTCCTTAATCAGCAGATCTAATTTATAAATAAAGTTTCAAGGGGATTTTAATATGAATAATGATTATGAAAAAAATTAAATAATAATAAGTGGAGAAGGTTAGTAAGTGGAATACTTTTTATTGGGTTTTATCTTATTTTAGAAATTTAAATGTGATAGAGGATACTGGAGTTATTATTGGGATTTTAATAATAATTTTGGCCGCTGTGATAATCGATAATATCGTAAGAATGATTTTTAAATTATTTATAAAATAAAAAATGATTTTTAAAACTAGAAAATTAGGTAATATTAAAAATAATTTACTGGATAACGTACTAGGTATTAATAATCTAAGGAGTGAAATTTATGAATAACATTTCAATGACAAATGAGGACTTTCAAGAATTAAAAGATTTAATGAATCAGCTTACAGAACGTATGAATAGAATAGAAGAAAATAATCAACCTGTATTAGAAGAAAAGAAAAAAACAAAGAAAGATCAAGCACTTGAGGCGGACGATGGAGTTCAAGGTCAAAAGCGTACTAATAAAGTTAAAGTTTTGAATTTAGTGAACAGGTTCGGAGTGATAACGAACAAGCAACTTTTTAAATATTTTGAGGGAGAGATTACTAATCATACAATATATAAAATACTATCAGAATTAGAAGGTATGCGATACATTTCAAAAGGTAACATTGGGCGTGTTTATTATGTTTATATAAGACCAAGTGCAGATTCTGTAGTTAGTGAGCCAATGTATCGGTTCAAGCAACTTAATCAAAACGAATTATTGCATGATTTAAGAGTAAACAATTATTTGATTCATCAGTATAAAGAATCTCAAAAAGATGTACTGACTTTGAGTGTATCATTTAAAACTAAAAGAGAGCTGATTGAGGAAGCCCTAGTTGAAAGGGAAGATGAAATGACTGATTCTAACTATACTCGGGAGAGAAATAAACTAAAACAGCATATGCCGGATGGCATTTTAATTACAGAGAATATTGACGATAGTATCAGTCGAATCGCAATAGAATATGAATTGACAAAAAAAGCGAAAACTACCTATGAAAAAATACTGAGCAGATATTACAACATGATTGAAAATGGAGAAATTGACTTCATTATATATATAGTTAAAGGCAGTCGGATTCGACCGAAAATTGAACAGGTAATGAGTGAACAAGATTATCATTTTAGAATCATTTTCAAAGATGAACATGAAATTTTCGAATAGATATGGCACTTTTGGAAAAAGACAAAGTGTGTTAAAGCGCCCCCGTTAGAAGATAACATTCAGTAGTTAGTCAATTTAACGACCGTTATTTATTTTTTCAGCTAATGATTGAGCTTTGTTTGGCTCGACTCCAAATTCTATTAATTCATTAGGTGTTACTTCAGGTTTCTTTTCGTTGGCCTCTACAGAGAGACTAGAGCCTAATGATATAGTGAGGACTATCATTAGCGTAAATAAAATTGGGTATTTGATTTTTTCGATATACTGCATCTAAAATTCCTCCTTAATGTCTATTTAAGTATAATCATCCCATAGATGTAATAAATTTCAAACAGTAAAGGAGTAGATAAAATGAAAAATAAAAAATTGTTAGAGTATATAGACATTACTTCAATGATTTTTAGTTTCTTTTCAGTCTTTTTGGTTTCAAATTTAATGGTTATCTTCTTTTCAGAAGGAACTGGAGATTTGGGTAAGAATATATTTTTATCTTTTTTTTATATGAGTTTCTTGCTTTTTGTTTTGGTAGTTATAAATAAGGTAAAAGAGAATCATGAAAATAACAAAGGGTAGCAAAGAGGAATCTTTGCTACCCTTTAATCTTGATACTAGATGAGAAAATTTTAAAGGATGTAGAAAAATCGAATAATATTAATCATGCTATTGCTAAAGCTAATAAAAAAGTATTAAAAAACATCAAGTCATCTCCGTTTTTTTTTATTTAGTGTTTGATTATGATGTTACGAGAGAGATCTGTTTATGCCGAGAAAACTTTTGGTGGGAAAAGCAACCCTAAATAAACTAAAATGCCTACCGACAGCTTTTGGGTTTTTAGGGTTGCCGTTGGTTCACACCAAAAGGAAATTGGAATAAATATTAAAGGTAATGGTCGTGTTTAGAGTTGGCTTCTTTTATGCATGTGTAGTTTATCTGTGCGTAAAGAGTAATTAACCCTGGGACTGTAAGGTTAAATCCTTTTTTAGCAAGTTCTTTTACAGCATATAAGATATTACCTGCAGCTATTGCATTAAAGATTGAATCTATCGCTGATGATCCGAATTGGTCTTTCAAGTAATTTTTAGCGCAAGTATCTCGTGCATTTTCCCAATCTGGATTTACGTTGCTAGCGGCAGCTGTGGCTATATTAGGATTAGTTTTGCTAGTTAGTAGATTTTTTTGTTCCAATGATGTTTTAATTTCTTCGTAATTTTCATTGTCTCCGAGTAGTTTTTCCAGTTGTTTTTCATTAATTAGCATAGTGTTATCTTCCATAGTCACACTGCTTTTTTCTAGAGCACTGAGGATTTCACTTGCTTTTTCATATTCTAATTCCTATGTGTTTGCAGAAGCATTCACAGATAAAACATTTGATAGAGTTAAAACTAATGCTAAAGTGAGTAGAATTGGTTTTAAAATAAATTTTTTTGACATGTTTGTTTTCTCCTTTTATGTATTTTAAAGTGCAAGTTTGTCATAGTTGTTTTTCTTGTCAATAAACACAAATTAAGAAGAAAAACCAAGAGGAGTGATTTTTTGCAAAAAGGAACGAAAAGAGCAGGAATTTTTATGATTTCATCAAGCGTATTACTTTTAATATTAAATATGATTTTTATAGTGGTGACCTGGTCATGGATAACGAAGTTTTTTATTATATTCTTTCAATCTTTTTTATTATATTTGGGATTACACTTTTGATTATAAGAAATAAAGAAAATAAAAAAATGAAAAAGGAGCTGGGACAAAAAGCCGCTGAAAACTAAGAAAAAATGGCGATGCATCTCGATAGAAAAAAGACACGGTTTTGTGGGAAACCGTGCCTAAGCCATGAGGTGTACTCATTTTCTAGTCACTTATTATCATACAATAGTGAAGGGGATTTAAGTAAAGTTTTTACCCTGTTTAGCTGTGTAATGATCTATTACAACTTTTGCTATCTGCTTACTTCGGCTTCTCATATCCTTTTGAGCGTCCTTTTCAATCTCTTTAACTATATCTTTAGGCAAAATGCTTATCCTTTATCATTGGAATTATCAAATAGATAAGGAGTGAGTTACATGAAAACCGTTATATCGGTTCTCCCGGATATCATATTTACTACAGCCGCAGTAACATTTCTTGGTGGAGATATCTTAATCTTGGTATCAACCTATTTATACAATGTAATGAGTGTGGTGGTCACAGATGGATAAACTGTATGAGTTATTAGATCTCACACGGAAGAACACTGCAGAGGCTGAACGTATAGCACAGCGACTGGAAGCACTCAACAAAGAGATGGCACAGGGTCGCAAGGAGGGCGACAGATGGCGTTTAAAGAAGCACTAGAGGTTATTTATGCAGATGCTGGCACACATTACAGAGGAATGATTCATGAAGCAATACGATATATACACTATTAAACTGGAGGAATTGAAATGAATCACATAATGACTAAAGAACAGGCACATGCACTAGCAGGCTGAACGTCCACAATCATGCGTCACTTGAGCTTACAGAACAATCTGTATGACTTCCTGCCCGACCCTAAGCGAGCACCTAAAGACGATATACTGATGGCTTATGCCCGTCTGTATGAGGCACTGGATAGTGTATTTGATATCAATCAGGGATTAGAAAGCGAACTGGACGACATAGCAGCCGCACTGTACGACCTGGGCGATCAGATAGAAGAACAAAAAAATGACTGATGTCGCAAATCACGACATCAGCCTCAACTAACTAATATTATAACAAAGCCTGCACTTAATTGTGTGATTTGACCCGGCTTTTTGATGCTATTTCCGCTCGTCATCTTCTATGACGTCCGGTGCTTCTTCTTTTGTATCACCAGTATTTTTTACAATCCGGTAGTTATCTTCATAGTCGTAATTATCTCTGGCCTTCTGTCTCGCCTCTGCCGCTTCCCGGTTTTTCCTGTCTTCCACTTCTTTTTTGGTGATGATATCCCCGTTTGGTGTCATATACTTTTTATTCATGTTGCGGGTTTCTTTATCAAAATAGCTGTAGAAGACTGGGATGACAAACAATGTGAAGAAAGTACTGCTGACGAGCCCGCCAATGACGACGATGCCCATCGGGCTGACAAGCTCTCCACCTTCACCCATGCCGATTGCAAGCGGCAGCATGCCGAGTGCAGTTGTTGTGGCTGTGATGACGATTGGTCTGAAACGGTCCTGTACACTGATTTCAAGTGATTCGAGTGTCGTACTGCCTTTTTCTTTCTGCTGGTTCGTATAATCGACCAGTAATATCGAGTTGTTCACGACAATGCCCAGCAGCAGTATGACCCCAACGAATGCCACGATACTCAGCGGGTTATTTGTCACCAGCAGTGAGAGCATAACTCCGATAATACTCAATGGTATCGCAAAGATCACGACGAACGGGTGCTTGAATGACTCGAATTGTGCGACCATTACGAGATAGATGAATACGATGCCGAGGATTAATGCGAGCAGCATCTGAGGCAGCGCATCTGTCAGCATTTCAAGATCTCCGCCAATCGAGTAATTGGTTTCATCGTGGTAATCGGCGCCATCAATGATTCCCTGAACATGACTGCCGGCTTCATTCAGTGACATATCCGACGCATAGGTGATTGTCAGTGTTGATGTTTCTTCCATACTGTCACGGTTGATCAGCGGCAGCATATCCGCTTCTGTAAGTTCGGCAACCTCCCCGATTGGGACATATTCACCGTCAGAGTTCGCGATTTGAACATTTTCAAACGCTTCAACGCTTGTGGTGATATCATCCGGGTATTTGACATTGATGGTCAGGAATCCATCTTCAGAATTTACTGTTGAAGCCTGTACACCATTGGAAGCTTCATACAGAGCAGAACCAATCTGTGCCGGCTGTAATCCATTTTCCCTGGCAGCTGGCCTGTCTACCTGTACCTGCAGCTCCTGGACCATCTCTTCACGGCTGGATGCGACATTCTCAATCTGTTCATCCTCTTCCAGTTCACTGATGATGGTTTCTTCTGATTCCTGCAGTCTGGTACTGTCATCGTCAGATACGTTTACTGACATGGTATTCGGTTCGGAACCGGTGCCGGATTGGGACATTGGAACGATATTAATATCTGCATCCTGATCGACATTTTCAACTTCATCTTCGATGTCATTGATGAATTCACTAGTCGTTACATCCCGTTTTGATGCATCTACCAGTGTTGCAGTGATAGTGCCTGTGTTCGGTTCTTCAGCCATGCTCATCTGAGAGGAGGAACCGACTGAACTGAGATAGATATCCACTGCGGATTGTTCTTCCAGTATCTCTTCTACCTGAGTCACAGTTTCCTGGGTATCCTCGAGTATTGTCCCTTGCTCTTTCTCGATTTCAACTGTCAGTGCCCCTTCGTCACTTGACGGGAGCAGGTTGATTCCCTGATTGATGATGCCAAGGATACCGCCGGCCATGAGGATGAGCGTGAGGATGAGCACAAGCAGCCGATGCCGTAATGACCAGCGTGTCATTTTGTTGATGACGCTCATATAAGGTCTGCTTTTACGTTTTTCCTCCATGTTTTCTTTTGGCGCTTTGAGCAATCTGCTGGCTAACATCGGTACGACAGTCAATGCGACAAATAATGATGCAAACAGACTGAATGCAACGGTGATGGCAAGCGGTGTAAACAGCTGGCTGACCAGACCGCTGACAAATACCACCGGCAGGAATACAGCGGCAGTAGTGAGTGTGGAAGCTGTGATCGCTCCACCGACTTCTTTTGTTCCTTCACTTGCCGCTTGTTTAGGGTCTTTGCCCATCGACAGATGTCTGTATATATTTTCAATAACAACTACAGCGTTATCTACCAGCATCCCTATACCGAGAGCAAGACCGCCGAGTGTCATCATGTTGATGCTGATATTGGTGAAGAATAACAGCGCGAAAGTTGTAATTACTGAGAAAGGTATTGACAATCCGATGATCAGCGGAGACTTCAAGTTTCTCAGGAAGGCGAAAATGATGACCATTGCGAGAATCGCTCCGCTGATAAGCGCAGTCAGTACACTGTTGATGGAAAGATCGATGTACTCACCCTCATCATACAGCGTTTCTACAGTCAGATTGTCGTATTCATCTTCCTGGAGTTTCTCGTCCAGAATTTCATTGAATTCGTTGTTCACATTTGATGCGTTCGCATCGGAAGCCAGACTCATATCGATCTGCATTGCGTCATCCTGATTGAGCCGTGTGATGGAATTTGATTCCTGTTCAGCCAGGCTGACGTCTGCGACATCATTCAAAGTGACAGTGCCGGCATCATCCGGAAGGTCGGCAAGCACCAGTTCCTGCAGTTCTTCCACGCCGTCAATTTCACTGACCGTACGGGTGGAAATCGAAGTACGGTCCTCTGTATCTTCAATCGTGGCGTTTGGTATGGATATATTATTCGCTTCAATAATATCTGCGACATCACTCTGACTCATGTTGTATTGTTCCAGCTGCTCGGTGTCCAGGGTCACCTGGATTTCCTGGGTGACTGCGCCGCTTTCTGTAATGGAAGCAACGCCTTCCACATTCTCCAGTTCATCGATCAGACCTGAGACCTGACCCTGGTATTCTGTCACAGCTTCGCCTTCAGAGGCGACTGCCAGCTGTATACTTGGCAGCATGGATATGTCGAATTCCAGGAATGAAGGGGACTCAGCCTGCTCAGGCAGTTCTACGGAGTCAATGGCGCGCATGATGTCATTTTCCACTTCATCAATGGTCATGTCGTATCCGAATTCCAGCATTACGACTGATGAATTTTCCTGTGACTGTGAAGATATGTTTGTCAGCCCATTGATCGAAGAGAGTTCCTCTTCAACAGGGACGGTGACATCCTCCATCACTTCCTGCGGTCCGGCCCCTTGGTATGTAGTGGCAACGGCCGCAATGGGCGGCTGGACATTTGGCATTAATTGTAACGGTAATCTGGTTACGGAAACAGCCCCCAAGATCATCAGTACAAGCATTATGACGATTGTAAACTTAGGGCGTTTTATCGAGAAATTTGATAGTTTCAAGGTGATTTTCTCTCCTTTTTGGCAGTTCATAAAGCATCCAACAACGTGTTGTCCAATAGTATATGATAAGGTACATTATACACATCATCAATGAACAATTAAGGTAATTCTGTCGAAAAGGTGGGAATGTGTCCAAAATGAGTCGCAGACATGAAACGTATAATAACCTTATCGAGGCTTTCTGGGGTGTCTATAAAAAGAAACCGATCTCTAAAATAACAGTGAAAGAAGTGACTGATCGAGCCGGGTAAACCGCGGCACATTCTACAGCTATTTCACTGATATATACGAGGTGCAGGAGATATTGAAAGAATCCATAATGCCCGAAGAATCGATGATTATCGGTCCCTTGAAACAACTTGCAGAAGGCAATGGCAAAGTCATGGCATCCATTGAACGTACGAATGAGTATATCAGGAAAAACGGTGATATCATTGCTGTTCTGATCGGTCCGGAAGGCGATCCCAGCTTCGTATATGAATTCAAGATGAAAATACGGAAAATGATTATGAAATATGTAGGTCAGCAGGGCGTTAAGCATCCGGAACATATAGAGTATGTCATCGAATATCATATATCAGGAATCATCAATGTCTTCAGGTTATGGATGGAAAAAGAGGAAGAGATTGATGAGGATATCTTAAAACAAATGATGGAAGATGTTTCCCATAACGGTGCTGTTACAATTTTAAATTTACTGTTAAATGACAAAAAAGACAAGTAAAAGTTCTTGCTGGATGGATGCTTGTTTTTTGAAATCAGCCTGTATACTTTTATAGTTTGTCGAGTAAACTATAAAAGTATATTTTCTGATTATTCATTATTTTCGTGTTGTATGTCTTAAAATTTTATGATATATTCAAATCATTAATTAGTTTATCGGGTAAATTAATTAAGCACAGCTGTATCAAAGGGGCCCTTTTCGCAAGGTATATTTAATTTTTGTAAGCGATTACATTAGGGAGGGAGGTTATTATGGGAAAGTTAAATTTAGAAGGGGATTTTTCAAGAGAGAAGTATCATACTGCAAAATACTGGCAGATCGCACTTTTTGCACTGAATAACAGTGCGACCAATCTGTTCTTATTTGGCATAGGATTCATTACGTACTACACAACTGGTGTTGCCGGTCTGGCTGTCATAACAGTGAGTACGATACTGGGTCTGATGCGGGTGTTTGACAGTGTTACAGATCCGATCATTGGTTATATTATTGACAGAACGGAAACGAAATTTGGCAAATTCAGGCCGATTATGGTTATTGGCAATGGGATACTGCTCGTTACATTTCTGCTGATGTTCAATGTGCTTCATCTGTTTCCTCAAAATTTTCAGATGTTTGTGTTCATCATTCTGCAATTTGTATATATCCTTGGCTATACAATGCAGACAACAGTCACAAGGGCTGCACAGACAGTTTTGACAAACCACCCGCGACAGCGGCCTTTGTTTTCAATATTTGATGCTTTATTCACTTTGTCATTGTTCAGTTTTGGACAGGTGTATGCATCACAGTATCTGATCGACAAGTATGGGGATTTCACCTATAACTATTTCATAGAATTATCATTTACATTTGCCGGCTTATCAGCACTTATGACATTGCTTGCGGTTATAGCAATATGGAATAAAGATCGGAAAGAGTTTTACGGAATAGAGGAAATCAATGTCAAGACGAGATTCAGAGATTACCTGCCCGTACTGAAAAGGAACAGAGCATTGCAGATGCTTGTAATTGCAGCTGCAACCGATAAATTTGCAGCTATGTTCATGAATCAGCAGGTGGTGCAGGTGATGCTGTTTGGTATTCTGCTCGGCAATTTCGCATTGAGTGGTCAATTCAGTCTGATCGTCCTGGTTCCCAGTCTGTTCATTGTTTTCTTTGGTGTTAGATACGCCCAAAACTTAGGTTTGAAAAGAGCATTGGTCCTGTTTTCATATATTGGGGCCGTTTCGTTTTCAATACTATTCATATTAATGCTGGCGTTTGAAACAGAGGAATTCGCATTGGGCAACTGGGGCATTCTGTCAATTATATTTCTGATACTTTTCTCCATCGGCCGTGCAATCAGCACCTTAACACCGTCCATAGTGATACCGATGATTGGGGATGTTTCAGATTATGAAACGTATTCCTCAGGAAGATATATACCTGGCATGATTGCCGCGCTGTTTTCATTTGTTGATAAGCTGGTATCCAGCTTAGCTCCGTTCATTGTCGGCGCGCTCGTATCTATCATCGGTTTTGGAAATGAGTTCCCAACAGTGAATGATGAAATGACCACCGGTCTGCTGTGGGTTTCATTGATTACGGCACTTGGTTTTCCGATTCTTGGCTGGGTGATTTCGATTATTGCCATGAAGTTTTATCCATTGACTAAAGAGAGGATGGCTGAAGTTCAGGAGGAGTTGAACAATACGAAAAATTTCATACTGGATGCCAGAGATGAAAAGGCCGCAGAAGCAGAAGCTACTGAACGGATGGATGAGGACACAGAAGAAGATATTTCAAAAAAAGATAAGTAAATCATACTCACATAAGGAGAGATACAGATGCTTTATCCAATTACTTCGGAGACAAGAAGTGTTATTGACCTGTCAGGGATATGGAAGTTTAAAGTGGACGAGGGAGACGGCCATGAGCAGAAATGGTATCAACAGAAACTGGAAACGGATGAATATATGGCTGTACCGGCATCCTACAACGATACAGCAGTTTATGAAAAAATCAGGAATCACATCGGGACGGTCTGGTACGAAAAAGAGTTTACAGTGCCTCATATGCTTTTGGATGAAACAATCATCCTCAGATTTGGTTCTGTCACCCATAATGCTGAAGTTTATCTGAACGGGGAAAAAATCTCAGAGCATAAAGGTGGTTTTCTGCCTTTTGAAGTTACAGTCAATAAATATCTGGAGAATGGTAAGAACAGACTGACGGTTGCTGTGGATAATATATTGGATGAGTCCACATTACCGGTCGGGATATACGGCGAAAAAGAGGTGAACGGGCGGACTAAGAAATATAACAATCCAAATTTTGACTTCTTCAACTATGCCGGTATCCATCGTCCTGTAAAGATATATACAGTCCCTGATGTACATGTCACCAATCTGACAGTCTTCACAGAGAAGAACGGCAGTGATTATGCATTCAATTATAAAGTGGAAACCAATGAGCAGGTTGAAGCTGCAGAAATACAGGTGGTGGACGAAGCGGGTCACCTCGTTTTCGAAGGGGACGGACTGGAAGGCAGTGCCGGGATAGAAAATCCGCAGTTATGGCAGCCCATGGACAGCTATCTCTATGACTTTAATGTCTATCTCAAAGGCCGGAACGGCGAAGTCATCGACCACTATAGCCTGCCGGTGGGCCTGAGAACAGTCGAAGTGAAGGATGGACAGTTCCTGATTAATGGGTCACCGTTTTATTTCAAGGGATTCGGCAAGCATGAAGATACTCACATACATGGCAGAGGGTTCAATGAAGCGGCGAATGTCCTGGACTTCAATCTCATGAAATGGATTGGAGCAAATTCCTTCAGGACCGCTCATTATCCATACTCTGAAGAGATGATGAGACTGGCGGATCAGGAAGGTTTTATTGTCATAGATGAAACCCCGGCGGTCGGTGTCCATTTAAACTTTATGGCAACGATGTTCGGGGATGCAGATAAAAGAGATACCTGGGAAGAGATACAAACAGCCCAGCATCATAAAGATGTTATCAGAGATTTGATTGACAGGGATAAGAATCACCCGTCTGTGGTAATGTGGAGTATCGCCAATGAGCCAGCCTCTGATGAAGCAGGTGCATACGAATACTTCAAACCGCTGTATGATCAGGTGAAAATTCTTGATCCTGAACAGCGTCCGGCTACAATTGTAACGTACATGATGGCAACTCCGGATAAAGAAAAGACGGCAGATATCGTCGATGTATTTGCGATGAACAGATATTATGGCTGGTACGCCAACGGCGGGGACCTTGAAGATGCGAAAATCGGATTGCAATCAGAGCTTGATTTTTATCAGAAAAATTACCCGGACAAGCCCATTATCATGACAGAGTACGGTGCGGACACAGTGTCAGGGTTCCACGCTGTCGATCCGGTGATGTTCACTGAAGAGTATCAGAAGCTTTACCTCGAGGCCAATCATGAAATATTTGACCAGACAGTGAACTTTGTCGGGGAACATATATGGAACTTTGCGGATTTTGAGACCAGTCAGGGAGTGATCAGGGTTCAGGGTAATAAGAAAGGAATATTCACGAGGGACCGTAAGCCGAAATTGGCTGCACATTATATGAAAGAACGCTGGGAAAATATACCGGATTTCAATTATAAGAAATGATTCAAGCCCTCCAGGCCCGCAGATTAAATAATTGTCTGTAACCTGGGGGGTAATCTGTCCGATCAAGCATCACTGGAATGAAAAATCATTTATGTCTGGTATCATGGATATTGAAATCTAAATATTCAAGCAATGAGGGAGGCTTATATTTGAAATGTTTCGCTGTATTGCTGCCGATGAAAGATGAGGAGAAAAGCAGAAGTTTCAGAGACCAGCACTTGGCATTCCTGAGCAAAATGAGAGATGACGGAACGATATTGATGAACGGGCGATTCGTCGATGGCGCCGGAGGCCTTGTCATTTATCAAGGAGATTCGCAGGATGAAGTCGAGAAAATTGTCAACACTGATCCGTACATTATCAACGGCGCCCGTGATTACGAAATACATGAATGGGAAATGGTTTCCAATTATAATTTCTAGAGAGGGGTGTCGGTATGCAAATAGGTTTTATCGGTCTGGGCATTATGGGTAAACCGATGTGCGCCAATCTGCTTAAAAAAAACATGGACGTCTGTATCTCCAGCAGCACAACTTCAACGAATCAGGATCTGAAGAAGCAGGGTGCCAATGTGATGGACAGCTATAGTGAAGTGGCAAACAATTCAGAAGTGCTTGTACTGATGCTGCCAAACTCACAGGATGTCCATGATGTCATGATAAAGCACCAGTTGTATGAATCGTTGAAACCCAATGCAATCGTTGTGGATATGAGCTCAATCACACCGGATATGAGCAAACAGGTGGCTGAAGCACTCAGAACCGCCGGCTCGGAGTATATTGATGCGCCGGTGAGCGGCGGTGAGGAAAAGGCGGTCGAAGGTACACTTTCCATAATGGTCGGCGGCAGTGAGGGTTCTGTAGGGAAAGTCAGACCGTTGCTGGATATTATGGGGGCGAGTGTCACCCACGTAGGTGAAGTTGGACTTGGCAATGCGACAAAACTTGTGAATCAGGTGATTGTTGCCAATAATATCGCTGCATTATCAGAAGGTGTGGCTGTCGCAAAATCCCTGGGACTCGATCTGGACACCATGTATGAAGCGATTAAAGGCGGGCTTGCCGGAAGCAGTGTCATGGATGCAAAGACATCCAGGATGATCAATGATGATTATGCGCCCGGGTTCAAGCTGGATCTCCATATGAAAGATCTGAACAATGCTTTTGAGAGCCTGGAATCGAGTGATCAGAGTCTGCCAATCACATCAAAGACCAAAGAGATTATGTCCAAACTGATTGATGAAGGTAAAGGCGGCAACGATCACGGCGGACTTTATGAGTACTATAAATAACGATAAATATAAGTGGTTGCGATCGGTTCATTCCCGGATTAAGATTGCTTGAAAACAGGCTGGATCCGCTCAAGAAGAAGAAAAGAGGGCCGCGGCCACAATCAGTCGCAGATAACGGGCAGCATATATATAATGGTTTTTAAAACGATTGATAAAAAAGAAAACGAGTTCTGAAATTTGATCAGAACTCGTTTCTTGATGCTATTCATTCCACGGTGAGTGAAGGATGCATGTACAGAAGTTTTTATTTTCATAATCAGGTCTGAAGTGTTTCACGACATCTTCTTTCATGTTGCCAAATGTCGTTTCCGGTTTATGTTTGAAGCCTTCATAAAATGCCGGAATGATTTCCTGTTTGAAATTGTTTCTGGGGAAGGCGTCCAGTATCGCGTCCCTTTTCTCCGCAGGAAATTCGTCGAATCTGTCCCCCATGACGTCAAGGCCGACCCCATGGAAAAGCATCGCGACTTCAGCCTGCTTGTGCTCTGCAACTCCAGGTGTTGTATGAAGTGCTATTGCATCCCACACGAGCTGAACTGTATTGTCAGGGAGATTATAAGTCTCGAGGAACTGTCGTGCTGCATTTGCACCGTCTACTTCAAATCTTAAATCATCGCTCATGTACTTATCTGTCAGTCCCAAATCGTGAAACAATGCACTGACATACAGCAGTTCCGGTTCATGCTTTTGATTTTCCTTCCGGGCAAACTCAGCCCCGAAATAATATACACGATTTGAATGATTCCATAAGAGATCGTTCCCATGTTCACGCAGAATATCAGCTGCGTCTTTCGCCAATTGGGAATCTGGTGCTTTAATTCCTGCAATATCCTGAGTCATCTTGAACCTCTCCTTTACATACGGCTATTCTCAAATGAATGAGTTAATCCTATTATAAAGAACCTTTTCTAAGGATGTCTAATGAATCAGGTTATGCCTGCGTTTTACCTGAGTGATAAACATAATGTTTGAGAACCCTTATTTAGAGGAATAGACTTGATGTACAATATATTAAGGAGTTGAATTATTAATGAGTATCTATGAAGCAAAAGTATTTAACACCGGCGGCAGAGGCGGCGAAGTTCACAGTGAAGACAATTCCTTTAAAATGAGCGTGAAACAACCAAAAGAAATGTCCGGTGAGGATACAAACGAATCGAATCCGGAACAGTTATTCGCAGCAGCTTACAGCGCTTGCTACAACAGTGCCCTGGACGGCGTACTAAAAAAAGACGGCGCGGATGATGTAAAACGCACAGTCATCGCAACAGCCAAGCTGTTAAAAGATGAATCCGACGGCGGATTCAGACTCGGCGCTGAAATTGAAGTGGAATTTGAAGGTGTCGATCAGGCCAAAGCTGACGAATATGTGGAGCAGGCGCATCAGGGCTGCCCTTATTCAAAAATGACGCGCGATGGCATCAACGTCGACCTGAAAGCAACCGTAAAATAAAAATATTGAGAGTATATAAGGAGAAGGCTCAGCCTTCTCTTTTTTTGTGTCAAATCATTTGCGCATTATTTTATGGTATTTATTGGAATTAATGTTGAATAATGCAGTTATTTATCTAATACCTCCTTTTTATCCGATGAAAAAAGCAAAATGACCTTTTTTTTGTATATATAGAAGAAGGGCCATTTAAAGGAGGTTTTAAAATGTTTTTGAATGAAAGAAAAGAACCATTGGAATTACTGTATTATCGTGTGTTAAGACACAGGCGTCAGTTGAGTGATAAAGAGGCACGCAGTCTGTCTATTTATGAAAAAGGGTTTTCCGGGGAGTGTTTGTATGATGAAGTATTTGAAGAGACCGGTCATGACAATGTCTTTATATTCAGGGATATCTGGCTGCAGGTAGAGGCTGGTAATGTTCAGCTTGACAGCCTGATTGTCAGTGATGGAGAAATGGAGATTAATGAGATAAAGAACTACAGCGGAGAATATGTGTATCACGACGGAGTCTGGAAAATTCAAAACAGGAGAATTTCAGAAGATCCGATCAGTCAGTTGAGGCGGGCAGTCAACAAGTTAATCAAGGTGAAATTCGAAAAGAACTTGAGTTTTGATGTGAAAGGAAAGATCGTTTTCCCGAATCCGTATTTTGTGCTGGAGAGTGCAGAACGTTCTTCGTTGGAAATGATCGTTAAAAGGGAAAAATTAAAAAAATATATGAGAAGTTTCCGTATGAAGCAATCCGGACGATCAGCGGAAATGCTGGTTAAGGAAATAGCGGAAAGAATGGTTGAAAATCCATATTTTAAACCAAAAACCGATTTTACACGGTTGAGGCAGGGGTATTACTGTGTGCATTGCGGGAGTTTCGAAGTTGAGAAAAGGAGAGTCCATGTCATTTGTAAAAAATGTTTTTGCCGTGAAGTGTCGGAAACAGCGATCGTGAGAATGGCGGTAGAATTTAAACTGTTGTTCCCGGAAAGAAAGTTAACTGTGAATGAAATTTATGCTTTTTCAGGCGGTTTATTCCACAAAGATCATATTCAAAGGCATCTCAGCAAACATGGTACCCGCTCAGGCCAGGGGCCCACTTCTTTTTATGAGGTACACTCCTTATATTTGAAAGATTTTTCAATAGAGAACAGGTATAAGAGTTCGAATAAGCATCGTATAAGGTAGCGTCTCGGGCTTGAGAAATCGACGAGGCCGAGAAAGGGCGGAGTCTCAGGCTTGAGAAATTGACGAGGCCGAGAAAGGGCGGAGTCCCGGGCTTGAGAAA
>NZ_ARQJ01000031.1 GCF_000385175.1 Salinicoccus albus DSM 19776
GCGGAGCCCAGCTCTGGTGGTGTTGCATCCTGATCGTCCGGCACCGTGACATTGAGCGGATCGCTCTCATTGCCGGCCTCATCGACGGCGGTGACAGTCAGTTGTTCACCGGCGCCCACTGCATCGGGGGCAAGGGCAACATCATAGGTACCATTTTCTCCAATTGTCCCTGTACCGACTTCTACACCCTCAGGATCTGAGACCACAACGGTGTCACCCGGTTCTCCGGCTTCACCAAAGACGTTATAGCCGTCAACGCTGTTCCCGTCAATATCGGCGGAGCCCAACGCAGGTGCTGTCACATCTTCATCAAATGTGATTGTATCCTGACTTTGAAGACTGCTTAGAAGTGCCGCATCAATCACTGAATCCTGGATGCCAGCGCCTTGTACAGGGACTTCACCTTGGACTCCTGCAGGGTTATCTACAAGAACATCCAGATTTACCGAAGTATTTCCAATGACTTGTGCACTTGCGAGGCTGTTGGCCAAATCAATTGATCCATCTGTCAACGCACCAGAAACATTTGTTACTTCATCTGTGATTGTACCCACAATCGGAAGAAGGACTTCATTCATTACTCCATCTACTAAATCTCCAATGCCTGGTATGCTGCCAAGAAGTTCTATTTCTAAATTATTTGCTGCGGTTGATACATCGTCCAACAGACTTTGAACGGTATCCACAACTGCTGTTTCCAGGTGGTTGCCGATACCATCGCTGAATTCTACAACAATCGCACCATCTTCAGTGATTGTATAATTCACTTCATCACTGTAGTTGGTAAGGTTCTGCAACGAAGCATCGAGATTATTCAAATTATCAATGGCTGTATTTAGCTCTTCAAGACCCTCTATATTAACAAGTTCCGGTGGAATAGCATCGTTTACTCCTGAAACCAGATCATTCACCAGTCCTGTTAATGTATCCGTTAATCCGCCCACGGTATCATATAGAGCGGGTAGATCTTCCTGCAGATTAATCGGCAGTGTTTCTACCTGCACAGTGGCTGTACCACCACTATGTTCTAGCGATTGGGCCAACTCAGGTGCGTGAAACACCACAGTCCTCTCTGGACTTGCAAGCTCAACATCTGCAAGTCCCGTGCCCGTCAGACCCAGGTTAAGATTATAATAATTCGAGTTTGCAGAATCTGTAAGATTTGCATCAATATTTACATCAGTCAATAATTGTACTTCACCGAGCGAGGCTGCTTCTGCAACATTTGTCTGACCATCGGTATCCTGTATGTACGTACCGACTGGTGCAACCATAATGTTCGCAGCAACAACTGTCATGCCGATTTTCTTCAGCATTGAATGTTCTGATTTTCGTTTGAAAGCACGTTTGTAGTCAAAGTTCCTGATCGATTTTTTCTTACTTTTGTTAGACATTACTTCCCTCCTCGTGAAATTGTCAGTTCAAAATTTAAAATATTCTAATAAAAACTGACAATTTTAGAGTAACAAAAATATACAAGAAAAGAAATATATGACAGCATTTTTCCAAATTTTATTTATCGTAATGATTAAGGTATTGGATATATCCCGATATATAATGCTGGACATCATCGATTCTGACTCTGTATCCATGATGTTTGATGAAGAAACTCCCCAATACACTGCCAGGATTTTTAAAATACATCGCTACTTCTGGATAAAAATATCCCGTTCGCTGGTAATCAACTCGTTTTTCTATCGTTTTATGAAACATTTCTTCATCCAGATGCTCTCCGATAACATCCTGCATCCCTTTTTCCTTCATGAGTCTTGTCATCTTATACCCAGCCATCAGCATTTCCAGGAATGTCGGGAATGTCGTCTCTCTCTGGTAGATATATTTCAACCTCTTGGAGACGTTTTTAAGCCCAAAGACAAAATATTGTTCTTCCGGTTTCACTTTAGTGAGTTCATATGTGCAATAGCTTAACCAGTGGTCTGAATATTTCCAGTAATCGTTTTTAATGAAATGATCAAACAGTATTTCCACATATTCCAGCCATTCCGGATGTTCATCAATCTGATAAAGTCTCATCAACCCGAAAGCTGCTTCGCCATCATAGTATATGACACGCTTTTCATCTTTGATCGTCAGATCCGGGTAGTTAAGTACATGCACCGTGTCCCCGTCGCCGATCATGCGTATCGTTCCTCTGGCCAGTTTCCGGGCAACATCCATATATTCATCACTGCCGGTCATAGACATGTATTTGGTCAATGTGATAAGTGCAATTCCATTCTGACCCAGTTTAATTTCATTAATATTATTCGTATCGTCATATATATAGGCGGTATCCTTTTCTTGCGGATTGATATAGAGATAGTTGTCAAGCACATAGTCTATAGCCTGCTTTGCCTGCCTTATACCTTTTTTATCATTCAGATATTCCAGACCTTCCAACAGTGAATATGTAGTTGAAGCATGTCTCAGCACATTATAAAATCCGATTTTCTTATTGAAATGCGGAAATTTCCCATATTCATATCTGCCGTTTTCATCCATTTGATCTGATAGATACTGGGTCGCTGTTGTCACCAGACGTCTGTACTCCGATTTGTTCTGGTTGGCTGTGATTTTTCTGATGCCGTGCATATAACCGGAAGATATCAGACTGAAAACTTTTTCTCCTTCGATTAGATATCCTTTCGTATAAAATTTCTTTACATTTTTATTGGCATATTTTTTATGGAAATAAACCCCTCGGTAACCTTTATATTTTTTTAAATATGTATTAATATTCTGCTCGCTGACAAAAAGTGTCTGATGATCTTTTCCTTGTACCGGTCTCACAAAGGCATTTGCATTAACTTCTTCAGGAAGGAAAGCCATACTGTAATTCGGATCGAATGAGATTCCATACTCTACATAATTTCGCCGCGTTTCAGTCAGTTCGTCAAGAAGTTCCGGAAATTCAGTATCAATTTCAGAGACAATGAAATCCACTTTTAACCAGTGAGTTCTATGCCCCCTGCGTTCAAATTTCTTTATCTCATCCTTTATCTTTTTTAATATGTAATTATTGTTCTTTAATTTGAACACATGTGCTCTTCGATTCAAAAAGCCTAAGGATATGAACAGCCATTTTGAATCCTGATGCTCTTTCTTCTTCTTTAGGTCGTTGATCAATTCGAGCTTCATCAAGTGCACTCCCCATACAATAATATTTATACATTCAGTATACATGACTTGTGCAATAATTGGAAAAAAACAGAGAATTTTCCTTAAAAATAAAGACTTCCACCGGAAGCCCTATGCCACTATTCATTTGTACCGGACATTTGTTTTTCTCCATGCAATTCATAGAGTTTCTCCAGATGATCCTCAGCACTGCTTAAATATTTGATACTGTTCTCAATATGGACATCAAGCAATCCGCCATAATTTTCATCATTCTCATTCATCTGCTTAAATTCAATCAGTGCAAGGGAACGATTGGAAATAGCAAGATTTAAATCTGATTTCAGCCCTTCGATACTGCTTGAATATTCCGCTGATAGAAATTCGGGATTTTCAATCTCCTTCACTTCAGATTCCAGCTCAGAATATTTTTCCTGAAGGTTTTGCAGTTCTGAAGCCACATCGTCTGTGCTGACACCGTCCCCATAATACGCATGATACATAGGTACAAATGCATCATTCCACACCATTGTAATTTCTGCATGAATGTTCTCTGCGTGCTCAGTGATTTCTTCCATGTCCGAAGGACCTGCTTCGCCGTACTCAACATTTTTGATAAATGCTTTTGTTTCATTTTCCGTGGTATACACATGGCGCTCACTAGCTTCCATTTCCCCGCCGGCTCCCTGAGCGTCTGTTTCATCCAGCGGAAGGCTGTAATGATGGAGAATATATAAATTTTTAGCTTCCTTGTTAAAATCAGCCGGCTCCCCCGCCTGTTTCGCATTCTGGCTGCCGCATGCACCAAGCAGGAGCGTGACGAATACTAGACATATTCTCTTCACATCATTGGCCTCCTCTGCTGAATAATTGTCACGGTTACCGAAACATTGCTGACTCATTGTAACACAACTGTAATATTTGTAAAATAGTTATCTTTAATTCGAGATAACATTTTAAAAAATAAAAACCTCCGCATTATACGGAGGTTCATTTTACAAATCTCTGCTGTCCTTATTCAAAATAAGATAGTCCAGTTCTTCCTTGGTCAGTGCGTTAAGGTTCTTGTATTGGAAAAGGAAGAATATTCCGCCGAGTATTACCCATGCCAGCAGTGCGATATAGGACGGGGCGGTCAGTGATGCCGGTGAACCCGGGTACAGGAGCAGCACAAGGAAGACGATTGAAATGATCGTGCCCAAACCACCAAAAATGATATATGTCAGATTGTAGTTCGCTTTCTGGCTGAAGAATTTTACAGCGACCAGACTGGTGATCAGGAAGGCTACAGATACACCGGTGGACGACATATCGACAATCCAGTTGAGTGCTGTTCTGCCAAGCCATGGTGCCGCAAGACAGACGGCCATGACGAACAATACAGCAACATAAGGGGTCTTGTGATCCTTATGCACTCTGGCAAATACCGGCGGGATGAATTTCGCACGGCCAAGGGCAAAGAGCAGCCTGGATGATGACAGATAGAAGCCATTCAGACCGGTGAAAACACCAAATGAAATTGCCATTGCCAGAAGTGTCATGCCGATCGTGCCCATGGAAGTCTGTACGACTGAACCGGTAACCCACAGCGCACCGCCGACTTCACTCTGATTCGGAAAGATCCATGAAGTGATCAGGATCATCGCTACGTAAGTGATAATGGATGCAACAATACCAAACACAATCAGTTTGAATGTTTTATTCGGACTGAATTTGAATTCTTCCGCCGCCTGGGGGATATTATCAAATCCGACATACATCCATGGTGCGATCGCTACGATTAAAATGATGGATGTCCAGATGCCGCTTTCATTGTTGAACAACGGTTCTGTATTCGCCAGAGAGAATTCCCCGACATTGAATGATGTGACAAAAAGAATCGCTACCGTCAATGCCATGAACAGACAGAACAGAAATTGAATATTACCAGAAAATCCGCTGCCCTTGATACTGATATAGGCAAAAAGAATCAGTGCCAGTGATGACAGGATGACTTCCATTATATAGACATCCCAGCCGGCTATGGAATATAAATAACCGACTTCAAGGAACTCGGGCAGCACGAACTTGAACAATAAGCTGAAGGCACTGGCGTTTAGTGCGACCACACATATGTAGCCGAGCGCCAGGAACCATGAAGCGATAAAGCTGACATGCCTGCCGAATCCGGCATAGCTGAATGCAAATTCCCCGCCGGATACGGGGAATTTTTTCGTCAGTGCCCCATAGGCCACCGCGATAATCAGCATCAGGATGCCGCCGATTGTGATGCCGAGCGACGAGCCGAGTGTACCGGAAGAAATCAGCCAGTCTCCCGGCAGGATGAAGGCGCCCCATCCAATGCTTGAACCGTAGGCAATCGCCCATATGAAACGCTTGGACATCGTATTGTCCAATTCGGTCCGTTCAATTTTCTGTGTACTCTGTACCATGTGAATTATAGCTCCCCTATTATTTGATTTACATTTCACATCTTACCAGAACGGGCATGAAATATACAACATTATTGTGATAGGATAGTGTGAAAAGAGGGAGGGTGGATCTTGGGCAGAATTTTATCAGCAGCTGCAGTTATTTTAATGTTGATGGCAGTCAGTGCATGTGAAGAGGACACAGCCAGCAACGAATCGATTGAAAATATTGATACATATGGTGCCGAAGAATGGTCACAATACCGTCTGCAGCCCGATAAAAATGCAGTGATTGATACGGGAGATGCACCGCTCAGCTATATGGAGCTGGAAACTGAAGAGGAGGTCCGGGCGACACCGGTAGTGGCAGACGGAAAGTTATTTGCCGGCAACCATAATTCCGGAGATCTTATGGCTTTTGATCTGGCCACCGGTGAAAGGGTCTGGGAAAATCAAGCGCCTAACTGGGTCCATTCAGAATCCATCTACCATGAAGGCACTGTTTACGTCGGATACGGCAACAGAAACTTCAGAGAAAGTGGAATACGCGGCACTGGTGACAACGGGATCCTCGCCATCGATGCGCAAAGCGGCGAAACCCTCTGGCAGTTCGAAACCGAAGGTGAAGTCATGCCCACTCCGGCCGTTTACGAGAACCATTTGTACGTAGCTACCGGAGATACACACTTGTATAAATTAACTTTGGACGAAGGTGAACTGGTCCATCGTTATGAACTCGGCTCCGTGGTCAGTATGTCCGCGCCCAATATACATGAGGACACCCTGTATGTCGGCGGCAGTGCACCGAAACCTTATACAGAACCCTATACATTTTATGCCTACGATCTGAGGACCGATAAGATAAAATGGGAAACGCACTTGCCGGAAGTCGCCATGGGGCTTGACGACGTGCCGCCGGCAGTACATGATGGGATCGCGGTAACCACTGCGCTTGTCATCAATGCTCAGGGTGAGTCGGAACATGAAATCTATGCACTCGATACCGATACCGGCAAAGTCATCTGGCAAGATAACTGGGGCAGCGGCGCGCTCGTCCAGAACAATAAATCCGGCGCACCCATGATACACGAAGACAAAGTATTTGTCGCAAGCCCAAAGACAGAAACCTATTATGCCTACGATCTTGAGTCCGGCGAACAGCTGTGGGCATATGAAGATGAAGCTGCCAAAGCGCCGCCTGTCGCACAGGACGGTATCGTTTATTATTCAAATGCCGCCGGGGCAGTCGCAGGGATAGACATTGAATCCGGTGAAAAAGTGCGAGAAAAAGAACTGGGCGGCGCACTCGCTCCCTCCGGACCCATTATTGTGAACGATACGTTGATCGTCGGGAGTCAGGACCACAACGTCTATGTCGTTCCACTGTCAGACTTTGATGAAGTCAATGAAACATAGATAAATATTGCTTGAAAATCAGCATAAACACGAAAAGATGCCAAATCTGAAATGCAGATTTGGCACCTTTTATCCTTAATCACTCATGGTTGTATGCTAACAGGTCTATGCCGAATATAAGCGGCATCAGGAAGTACACAAATGCAACGACAAGCAGAACACCTATGATATTCAGAGCAAACCCTGCTTTTGCCATATCCTGTATGGATATTTTATTCGTACCGAATACGATGGCGTTCGGCGGTGTGCCGACCGGCAGCATAAACGCACAGTTTGCAGCCATTGCTGCAGGGGCCATCAACGTCAATGGATGGACGTCAAGTGCTATGGTAAGTCCGGCCAGCACAGGCAGAATCATTGTTGCGGTTGCTGTGTTAGACGTAATCTCAGTCAGGAATAATATACCAAGAGATACGATTGTAATAATGATAATAATGTGCACGCCCTGAACATTTGTCAGCAGATCGCCAAGCCACTGGTCTACACCTGCTTCAACAATTGCTGCTGCAATTGCCAGCCCGCCGCCGAAGAGCAGCAGGACCCCCCATGGCAATTCTTTGGAGACTGACCAGTCCAGCAGGCGTCTGGATTTACGTTTGGTCGGTATCAGGAACAAGAGCAATGCGGCCAGCATTGCGATTGCACCATCCGTAAGCATGCTGGTGAGTTCAATATTTTCCCATATGAATCCCCTGGTGATCCACATGAATGCTGCAAATCCGAAGATGATAAGTACCAGCACTTCTTCTCTGGTGATCTTTCCCAGTTTGTCCAGTTCACTTGTGATGATTTCTCGTCCCCCGGGTAATGTTTTCATACTATGTTTGAATTGGACTCTGTTCATGTAAACCCAGGCGATGCACATGAAAATCACAACGATTGGCACACCGAACAGCATCCACTGGGCGAAGCTCATCTCTATATTGAAGAATTCATTCATTTGTCCGGTCATGATAATCAGTGGCGGCGTACCGATCAGTGTTCCTAATCCGCCGATTGTACCGGCATAACCGATGCCCAGTACGAGTGATTTTTCAAACTGTCTCAGATCATTTTCCAGACCTGGTTCTGACAGTGAATTCGCTTCATTTACAATTGCCATACCGATTGGGATCATGATCATGACCGCTGCCGTGTTGCTGACGAACATGGACAGCAATCCTGTAGCGATCATAAACCCGAGCAGTATTGTTGAGGTTGTGGTGCCTATAGCTTTGATGATTGTCAGGGCAACACGGGTGTGCAGATTCCACCTTTCCATCGCCAAAGCCAGCAGAAAGCCCCCGAGGAAAAGAAAAATGATGTCGTCCCCATAGGCACTTGTCACTGTGTCACTGTTCATGACACCCCCGAGCGGGAGCAGGACCAATGGCAGAAGGGACGTTGCAGGGATTGGAATGGCTTCTGTTATCCACCAGGCAGCAATCCACAGCGTCACTCCCACAACATACACACCAGCACTGTCCAGACCTTCTGCATCTAAGAAAAGTAGTGTAAGTATGAAAAGCAAGGGACCAAGGATAAGCCCGATCAGCTGCATACGGCCATAGGAATGTTCAGGTCCTTCTTCAGGTTCAGTATTTTGCTGATGATCTTGCTCAGCACGCTTTTTAGCTTCATCAACACTAAAGAATTTTAACATTGATTTTGTCTTTTTTGATTCTCGCCATAAATTATTATATGACTTTTTAAATTTGAAACCGGTCACAAAATTAACCTCCTTACTTGATAATATTAAACAAAGTATCATGTATTCAGAGCAAATACTATATTTTAGTAAATATTCATAATTATCAGATCTTTAATTTTGAAGGACAATTCTCTTTTTATGATGAACTGTAATTTAGATCTTTTATGTTAAATACAAAAAATACACTGCTTCCGCAGTGCATTTTAATCAGGGATATATTATAAGGCTAACAAGAGGGAAAGGGATACATTATGCATGTACCGGCCTTCAGATTACTGGAGGTGTATCTGAGGCTATTTTTATAATAACAAAGATTTTTGAACATTCATTTAAGTAAATGTAAATATTGTGTAATGAAATTGTTATGAGTGGATGCTGTTATCTTAACACAGCACTGGCAATCAACCGGTCGAACGCACGCACATCAACTTTCCTGCCCAGATTGATTTTGAAATGGCCGACTTTTGTCCACAGTTCAACTTCAGCGCTGATATCAAACATTCCTTTTGCATTTTCAGTCGACCACATATCAATCGAAGCATAAGGCAATGAATATACCTCCACTTTTTTCCCCGTCACCCCTTGAGAATCACGTATAATTAGCCTGCGGCTTGTGAAGATTGCTGAGTCCCTGATCGTCTTAAATGCTTTGACCGCCTTTTCTCCATCGACCAAAAGCTCGTCAATATCATCCGGGATCTCAGTTTCAAATTGCAGTGTCCATGAGAGTATGCTGTCTGTTTCCATAATTACCTCCAATATTGTATCTCTTATTTACTCCATTATAACCATACAGGAATTGATATCAATATTTTTAAAATTGATAGAAAATTTAAAATTAAAAGTCAATTGCTTTGGATAACCCGGCATCACTTGGTATCATTAAGATGATCACAATCAAGGGAGAGGATAAAATTGACCAGAGGAGAAGCGAAACAGACTGTTTACGTCGACCAGTTTACAAACGGTATACTCGATCCCGATGAAGCAATGCATTACCATGTCAAAGATGGCGGACACATCGTTGCAAACACTGCTCCGGGCTGTTGGGGTCCGATGATCACTCCCGAATTAAAAGGCGGACATGAGGTTACCCGGCCGGTATTTGTGGAAGGTGCTGAGCCTGGAGATGCTATCGCCGTCCATATTCACTCGATCCGTGTGACCTCAACAGCTACCGCTTCCGGCAATGACGAACCAGTAGAGGGGCGCTTCAATGGCGACCCGTTCATCGCCGGCATCTGTCCGAACTGCGGGGCGAAAAACCCAAAGACCAGGGTAGAAGGCATTGGCCAGGGCGCAGTCAGATGTGCGGAGTGCGGCGAAGATGTCACCCCCTTCAAATTCACAAATGCGTATACGATGGCGTTTAATGAAAGTAAAACGATGGGCCTCACTTTGAATAAGGAGAACGCGGAAATCATCGCCAGAGAAGGCAATGAAAAAATGCGCAAGCCGGAGAACTCCATACAAAATCCGGTGGTCACCTTCGCTCCGCATGACATTCCGGGTGTGATGGCCAGAACGATCCCATTCCTGGGTCAGCTCGGTACCACCCCTTCCCGCGCATTCCCCGACTCCCACAATGCCGGTGATTTTGCACAGTTCCTGATCGACGCACCGCATGAATACAGTATGACAGAGTCACAGATTGAAGACCGGACAGACGGACATATGGACATCAACTGGGTACGTGAGGGTGTCACAGTCATCTGCCCTGTCAAAGTCGCCGGCGGGGGTGTTTATCTCGGTGATATGCATGCCATGCAGGGTAATGGTGAAATTGCCGGCCATACCACAGATGTTGCCGGCATTGTCGACCTCCAGGTCGATGTTATCAAGGATCTGAGCCTTGATGGACCAATGGTCATGCCGCTGACAGATGATCTGCCGCCGCTTGCCAAACCGTTTACAGAACGTGAGAAATCTCAGGCGTGGCAGCTGGCAGATACGTTGAATATGTCCATGCTTGAGGAGAGCTATCCGATATCATTTATCGGGACCGGTGCAGACTTGAACGAAGCCACTGACAACGGCATGGAAAGGGCCGCAACGCTTTTCGGTGTCACTGTCCCGGAAATCATGAACCGCGCTACGATCACGGGATCCATTGATATTGGCAGAAACCCGGGTGTAGTCACCGTCACCTTCCTCAGTCCAAAAGCATATATGGAAAAGGCCAAATTGCTGGCATTGGTCAAAAATATGTACGAATAATACCCGCTGATTCCAGCATATTCTTCACCGGATATGCTGGTTTTTCATTTTCATACTTTAGACCGAACACGACTTTAATGCAATCATCGAGATACTCATTTATAATAAAAATATAGTTAGTTACTTAACATAAGGGAATGAAATGAATGGAACAGTACAGAATCGATCAGCGTAAAGGACTCGAATTCGGTCTTTATACCCTGGGCGATCACCTCCCCGAACCGCATACCGGGGAAAGGATTTCCGCCCAGCAAAGACTCAATGAAATCATCGAAGCAGCTAAATTGGCCGAACAGGCAGGCCTTGACATATTCACGGTGGGCGAAAGCCATCAGGAATTCTTTACGACACAAGCCCATTCCGTTGTGCTCAGTGCAATCGCACAGGCGACTGAGAAGATCAAAATTGCGAGCTCCTCCACAATCATCAGTACACTCGACCCTGTCCGTGTATATGAGGATTTTGCAACCATCGATCTGATTTCTGACGGCAGGGCTGAAATCATCGCGGGCAGAGCTTCCCGTCTCGGCAACTTCGAACTTTTAGGTTATGACCTGCACGATTACGAAGCATTATATGAGGAAAAATTTGATCTGCTGAGACAGATCAATGACAATGAAATCATCAACTGGGAAGGACAATTCAGAAAACCGCTACGGAACGCCGAAGTACTGCCGAGACCTAAATCGGGGGCACTGCCAATTTGGAGAGCTGTCGGCGGTCCGCCTGCCAGCGCGGAAAAAGCCGGGCGCGCCGGTGTACCGATGTTCCTCGCGACACTCGGCGGCCCCGTTTCTTCATTTAAGCACTCGATTGACGTCTACAGACAGGCTGCATTTGACAATGGCCATAATCCGGATGCGCTGCCGGTCGCCACAGCCGGATTCTTCTATACTGCAGAAACCACCCAGCAGGCACAAAGGGAAGTCTATCCTAACATCAATGAGGGCATGATGCGGACAAACGGCAGAGGATTTCCAAAATCGCATTTTGCACAAGGCGCCCATCCGAGAGACGTGATGAATGTGGGCAGTCCAAATGAAATCATAGAGAAAATACTCTATCAGCATGAGGAATTCGGCCACCAGCGTTATATCGGCCAGATGGACTTCGGCGGTGTGACATTTGATCAATTAAAACGGAATATTGATATCATCGGACGGGAAATACTTCCGGCTGTCAGAAAACATACACAGAAATAGGAGCGAATACCAATGAATATCGTACTTTTAGCTGGTTCAATTGTAGGTTCAAAGACGAGAACTGCATTGGAATATGCAGAACGTTCAGCGATAAATAATTACAGTGATCATCAGATTCAGCTGATCGATCTTGCGGAACATGACCTCCAGTTCAGCGACGGCAGAAATTACCTGGATTATGAAGGAGACACTGGTTACGTGACAAAAGCGGTCATGGATGCGGACATTGTCATTATCGGCACACCGATTTTCCAAGCCTCCATTCCTGGCACTTTGAAAAACCTGTTGGACCTGCTGCCACAGGACGGCTTTAGAGATAAAACGGTCAGCATGCTCGCTACAGCCGGATCATCCAAGCACTTCATGATACCGGAACAGCATCTGAAACCGATTCTTGGCTACATGAAGGCGCAGATCGTCCAGACCTATGTCTATATAGAGGAAAGAAACTTTGCCAATAAAGAAATCATCGATGATGATGTGCGCTTCAGGATCAACCGGCTGGTTGAAGATACAGTGACGCATGCAAAAGCATATAAACAATTCCAGAAAGAAAAAGAAGCTTCTTACGGCTTCTGATACAAACAGCCCGCCTCACGGCGGGCTGTTTTCTAAGCTCTATTATAAAAATTTATAGGCCTGTGAAATTCTTAACTGTACATCTCCATCACACGCCGGAATGAATCTTTCTTCTCCTGCCAGTCATGAAGATTGCACAGAATGAGCCAGTCCTCACACTGGTATAAATCACTGTAATAATCGAGCGCTGCTTTCACTTTTTGCGGACCGCCGATGATCATGCGGCGCTTATTCTTCTCGACGGAGTCACGCTCTTTTCCTGACAGGCTGTTCATCTTTTTCTCCGCTTCCTCTGCAGGGGGCACCTGTGAATTCAGCCCCTTTTCAACATTGAGCAGCCAAACATGCTGACTCTGGGCAATGTATTCGGCGTGTGCATCGTCCGCTCCGCATACGACAAATACACATGCTTTCGCATCAGGGGCTTCCATCAATCCGGGCGTGAAGCTGTTGCGGTACGCATCGAATGACGCCTTACCCCGGTCGGGCTTGATGAAGTGACCGAACACATAACCAATCCCCAATGCCGCTGCCGTTTTGGCACTGTTTTCACCGAGTCCCAGCGAATAGAGCGCCGGTTTCCCGGCTGTTCTCGGCGCCGGCTGTATCTGGCCCTCCCGATTGATATAACCGGCCAGATCTTCAAGTTTCTGCGGATATTCTGCCACCTGGTTCGGCTTAAAATCGGCAAGCCGCTCCCTGAGGAACTCCCCGCCGCCTGGAGAACGTCCGACTCCCCCTTCTATCCGCCCCGGATACAGTGATTCAAGTTGTGAGAACTGGGCAGCTACTTTATATGCGCTGTATTGAGGCAGTAAAATCCCGCCGCTGCCGACATTTATCCGCTCTGTATTAGCGGCTGCCGCCGCCATCATGACCTCAGGTGAGCTCGACACCATCCCCCGTGTGGCATGGTGTTCGGCAAACCAATATCTTTCATAACCAAGATTCTCTGCATATTGGGCCATCTCTATCGTATGTGCGGCCGTTTCTTCCGCTGTCTTTCCTTTCGGCTGAGGCATCTGTTCCAATATACCCAGTTTCATCTATCTCATGCACCTCTGAATTCGTAAGTATTTCCCAACCCTTTGATTATAAAAACCATACCATATAAATGATCGAACTTGCGATCATCATGGTTATGAGCGACAAAGGCGTACCCACTTTTATATAATCCCTGAACGTATAACCCCCGGGGCCGTAGACAATCAGGTTGGTCTGATACCCGATCGGTGTGATAAAGCTGGCTGAACTTGCGATTGTGATCGTCACAACCAGCCCCATATAGGCGATATCCATCTGATTGGCAATCTCGAGAGCAATGGGAAACATCAGTACAGCTGCGGCTGTGTTGGTGATGAGTTCAGTAAAGATATTCGTCACGATATAAAGCAGGACGATGATGCCGATGACCCCCAGCGGTTTTGCGAAATCCATCATATTTTCAGCAACAAATTGCGCCAGTCCGGACTCCCTGACAGCCGCTCCGACACCAAATGCACTGGCGATAAGCAGAATGACATTGACTTGGACATAGCTGAACGCTTCCTCTGCGTTGATCAATCTGAATGCCATCAGCAGCACGACGGAAATCAGCATGGCTTCGAACATCGACAGGAATCCAAAAGTCACCGAACTGATCATGACCAGAAGCAGGATCAGCGACCCCCATCCCTTTATACTGTTCTGTTTCAATGGTTCCGGCGGCGTGACTGAAGTAACGACATAGAAATCCGATGAATGCATATGCCGCTCGATAAAACTCTTACTGCATAACATGAGCAGCGTATCCCCGGGTTTCATGATGATGTCGCCCACACGGCCTTTGATCCGTTCGTTATTACGGTGCACAGCGATCACACCCGCATTGTATTTCGTTCTGAAGCGGGAGGATTTCAACGACCTGGAAACCATGGACGACTGATGCGAAATGACCGCCTCGACCAATTCCATATTTTCGTCTTCATTCAGACTGTCGAGCGTCAGATCCGTACCGGTATCCACTGACACACCTTTCTTCCTCTGTAAGGAGGCAATCGTGTTAAGCGTCCCGGAGAATAAAAGGCGGTCACCTGCTCGGAGTGTCGTCGTCGGGGTTACCGGAAAGATATGTTCCGCTTCACGGATGATTTCAATGATATATATGCCGTTTAAGGAATTGGAAGTAATATCGAT
This sequence comes from Salinicoccus albus DSM 19776, assembly GCF_000385175.1. Classification (GTDB taxonomy): domain Bacteria; phylum Bacillota; class Bacilli; order Staphylococcales; family Salinicoccaceae; genus Salinicoccus; species Salinicoccus albus. Next base: position 14,808 of record NZ_ARQJ01000031.1, read on the forward strand.
AATATCCTGATCCACATGTTCAAAATCCTTGCCAATCGCCGCTTCGGCTAAAAATTCCTTCGATTCCTCCCTGATCTGCGCCTTCGCACCTAATGTTTCCGGCAGCAGCTTATACCCCAATGTCAGTATATAGATCAGCCCGGCAATAGCGATGGGCACCCCCACCACCGACAACTGGAAAAATGAGTAACTCTCGAGCCCCTCACCGATCAGCAGACCGTTGACAACGAGTGTCGTAGACGTTCCGATCAGCGTGATTGTACCGCCCAATATCGTTACATAAGATAAAGGGATCAGGAACTTGGACGGAGAAATATTATTACGCAGGCACCAGTCCCTGATGATCGGCGTCAAAGTCACAACAATGGGTGTATTGTTTAAAAACCCGGAAGCCAGTGCTACAGGCGGCAGCAGCCTTATCATTGACATGCGCGGACCATTGCTTTTCTGCAGCACATTGTTGATGAAATTTTCAATAATCCCATGTTTTTGAATCGCACCGGCGACGATGAACAACAGAAGCACGGTCAGCATCCCCTCATTGGAAAAGCCGCTGAGTGCCTGTTCCGTAGAAATGACGCCGGTGAGCAAAAATACAACGAGGAAAAAGAATACGATAAAGTCCGCCCGCATGACCTCAAAAAGCAATCCGAGCAGCATCAGGACAATCATCACCGCGACAAACAGCATTTCAAAAGTCAACGTCATCCCTCCCGCTATCCTCATATTTGTTAAAATATAACACAATTTATGGATACATTGTCAGTTATTATTCTGAATCTTTTGATAAACACAGGATAATATATTCTTTCCAATGTGAAATCAGTTTTTTATTATCTCTATGATTAAAATTTTTAAAATCGGATATACTGTTTTTGTTAAATATTATTGTAATTTGTCACACTGAGGAGGATAGATATGTTCAAGTACTCAAGTTCAGAGGTTACAGAATTATTAAAAGAAAAGCAGCGGGAAGCATTACTGAATTCCCGGATGCGCTGCCTGCACCATAATATTGTAAAGAGCTACAGTGCCGGCAGAATGAGCGCTTATGTATGTACAGAGTGCGGAATGATCAGCAGAAAACGGGCAGCATTCCATCATGAAAAATATATAGACAAAGCAGCTGATGAGCCCATTTCTGGGTGATGCCGTTAATTTCATCTATAATATTGTATAGATACTAAAATGAAAAGAGGTATTATAATGATTATATACGATATTAATGTAAGAAAAGCAAGCGGTGAATCCTACGATTTAAGCCAGTATGAAGGAAAGCCGATGCTTATCACCAACACTGCGAGCAAATGCGGATTGGCCGGACAATACGATGAACTGGAAGCACTCCACCAGGAATATAAAGATCAGGGGCTGGTGGTACTCGGGTTCCCTTCTAACCAGTTTAACAATCAGGAGCCGGGCAGCAATGAAGATGCCGAAAACGCCTGCCGCGTGAACCACGGTGTCACATTCGACATCCATGAAATCAAGGATGTGAATGGTGATGACGCCCATCCATTATTCAAACACTTAACATCGGAAACGGGCGGTACATTTGGAGACAAGATCAAATGGAACTTCACCAAATTCCTCGTGGACAAAGATGGCAATGTCATCTCACGGGTCGCACCGACCACATCACCGCTGAAGATGAAAGAAGATATAGAAAAAGTACTCTAGACATTGTGCCTTGCCGGAAAATAACTTCCCCAATGGTTTTTACTTTACTTTAAAACAAAATGGTATTATATTGTGTGCTACATCATAAATTAATGATGTAGCACATTTTACCTCCCCCTAAATATGACTCGGCTGCAGCTGTTACAGGTGCGGCCGGGGATATACATAATCGTTTATCGAAGAAGCCCCGCAATCCGGTGATTGCGGGGCCGTCTGCATTACGTGCCGCAAAATGTCTGATGGACGACTTCCTCCGCTTTCGGCGGATTTTTGTAAATATCGTCATGATTATCTTCAAACGGGCGTTTCAATACTTCGTTCAAATTGTGGAAATAGCTGTAATCCCCATGATGCATGGCTTCATTCAATGCCTCTTCAACCAGATGATTCCTTGGAATCACTGCCGGATTTACGGATTTCATCAGTTCGAAAGCATCTTCTTTTGAAACATTCTGTCTCTCCAGTTTCTGCTGCCATTTCGCATACCATGCTTCAAACCCTTCCTGCCTGAACAGCTCGGATTCTTCTATCCTGTCGAGCGACAGCAGTCTGAATGTCTCTGTATAATCCGCCTCGTGCTCAACCATCAGGTTAAGCAGCTCTTCAGCAAATTCACCGTCATCTTCACCTGCTTCAATAATCCCAAGCTTTTCTCTCATGCCGGAAAGAAAGTGGGATTCATACAGTTTGCCGAACCTGGACAGTGCTTCCTGCGCCAGTTCCTTTGCGGTCTCCTTATCTTCATGGAGGAGATCAAGCAGTGTCTCGGCAAACCTGGCGAGATTCCACTGGCCGATTCCCGGCTGGTTTTGAAACTGGTATCTGCCGCCCACATCCACTGAACTGAATTTCGTCGCCGGATGGTATTCATCCATGAATGCACACGGACCGTAATCAATCGTTTCACCACTGATGGCCATGTTATCTGAATTCATCACTCCATGGATAAAGCCAACCAGCATCCATTTGGAAATCAATGATGCCTGTTTGTCCACGACCGCATGCAGAAACTGCAGATACTTTTCATCCTCCGGCAGTTCTTTCAATTCAGGATAATGACGTTCTATCGCATAGTCCGCTAAAACTTTATGGTCATTCTCCCCTTCGGCACGCACCGCATATTCAAAAGTGCCGACACGCAGATGACTTGAAGCGACGCGTGTCAAAATGCCGCCGGGCAGCATTTCTTCACGGGTCACGGCTTCCCCAGTCGTCACAACAGCCAAGCTTCTCGATGTTGGAATTTCCAGTGCGTGCAGTGCCTCGCTAATGATATATTCCCTCAGCATCGGGCCGATCGGGGCCCGCCCGTCACCCATCCTGGAAAATGCCGTCTGCCCCGCGCCTTTCAGCTGGATATCATATCTTCCGCCGTCCGGGGTCATCTGTTCGCCGATCAATACCGCACGTCCGTCACCAAGCATGGTAAAACTTCCAAACTGGTGACCCGCATACGCCTGCGCAATCTGCGCACTGCCGTCAGGCCATTGATTGCCGGAGAATATATGTGCACCTTCGGTGGAATTCAACGCGTCATGATTCAAACCCAATTTTTTCGCTAAATCATCATTAAACGCAACCAAATTCGGGAAATCTACAGGTGTAGCCGCTGCACTCTGATAGAAACTATTGGGGAGATCCTTGTAAGTGTTGTTGAAATTGAAGCCAAATTCGTTCATCTAATCCCTTCCTTCATTAGGGTAGTCATTGCATTTTAACATTGATCCGCCCCAACGCCCTAACGAATCGTTTTTTAAAACCAATTGTTTGATTAAAAAATTTTATTCCATTAATCTGGAATTGTTGGAAATCATAGTTTATTAAAAAAGAAAGAGGTATTTAGAATGACAGAGGTCAAATTAGGCAAATCAGATTTATATGTGAACCCGATCGGTCTTGGTACCAATGCAGTCGGCGGTCACAACCTGTATCCGAATCTGGATGAGGCGGCCGGCAAAAGCCTGGTACGGACCGCCTTCGAGAATGGCATCACGATGATCGATACCGCTTATATGTATGGGAAAGGCCGTTCCGAAGCGCTGGTGGGAGAGGTGATCAACGCCTACGATAAACGGGAGGATGTTGTTCTGGCGACGAAAATTTCACCTGTTTTCGACGGCGAGGATGTGACGAACAATAACGAACCGTCATTCCTGAAAGAAGAAGTGGATAAAGCGCTGGAAAGACTCGGTACGGATTATATCGATCTGGTATATATCCATTATCCGGATGAAGATACACCGAAAGATCAGGCAGTCGCTGCCCTGAAAGACTTAAAAGATGAAGGCAAAATCCGTGCCATCGGCATCTCCAACTTCTCACTCGAACAGTTGAAAGAAGCCAACAAAGACGGCGACGTTGATGTGTATCAGGGCGAATACAACTTGTTGAACAGAGAAGCTGAGGAAGAGCTCTTCCCATATTTGAAAGAACAGAATATTTCATTCATCCCGTTCTTCCCGCTGGCTTCAGGACTGCTGACAGGCAAGTTTTCAAAAGACGATACATTCGATGACCTGCGCCAGGGACTTCCTGCGTTTCAGGGAGATCAATTCGCAGCCAATATCGACAAAGTAGAACAGCTGCGCCCAATAGCAGAATACAAAGATGTGGAAATCGCACACCTCGTGCTCAACTGGTATTTGACCCGCGACGTCATCGATACGATCATACCTGGTGCCAAAGACGGTGAACAGGTCCTGAATAATTTGAAGGCACTGGACATCGAACTGACGACAGAAGAAGTATATGAAATTGATAATATATTCAATGATGAAGAATAAGTCAGTTGAATCCCCCTCTGTGTGAGGGGGATTTTACATATTCAGGGACCTTTGATGTCTCAATACCATTAGGCGGCGTTGTCTCGGCCTCATCAACACCTCAAACATGCCTTCTTAAATACTTTCGTAAAATAATATAGTCATGCTTAAAGCCAAATTCAAAAGTTTTAAAATGGAACTGGTGAATGATTATACTTTACCATGATATAATCGCTTATTATGCACTGATGAAGTATACAGGAGATGAGAATTTTATCATGAAGAAATTGAGAAACACCCTCCCTCACGAACTGCCACTCTGGCTGATCTACCCTATTCTGATGCTTTGTGTTGTCATTTGGGGCAGCAACTTCATCATCGGGAAAATACTCTTGGATCATTTTGATCCATACAGCATTACCGTCATCCGTCTTATTGCCATTAATATATTCCTATGGGTTTTTTCCTCGAGATACTTCACAATGCCGAAAGTACCGTGGAAGGTATGGGGCATACTCGTTATCTCCGGCATCATTGGTATTGCAGGAAACCAGTACACATTTTTTCTGGGTCTTGTGACTGCGAATCCTGTCACTTCTGCCCTCATCCTGGCATTGGCACCGATTACGACGGCGATTCTCACTCTATTTATATTCAATGAAAAACGAGGGGTGAAATTTTGGACGGGCGCGGTTCTGGCATTCGCAGGTGTCACTCTGAGCACGGTAGACGGCGGCTCGATCGTGTTTGGCATCGGTGAATCAGTGATCATACTGACAATGCTGACATTTGCAATTTTCATGGTTCTGATTCAATGGCTTTCCAAATACCTCAATGCGATCCAGATTACGCTGCTGACCAACATATTTGGTTTGCTGGTCATGATTCCTTTCCTGCCTGCAGCAAATCTTGAAATGCTGAGAAGTGCAAATCTTTCAATGTGGCTGCTGCTCATCATCAGCGGCATTATCGTTCATGGGCTGAGCAACATGATTTGGAATAAGGAAATGCCCAAGGTCGGTGCGGCAAATGCTTCATTGCTGATGAATATGGAACCATTTGTCGCGATGATCGGCGCTGTACTTGTGCTGGGAACTTCCATACTGATTACGGAAATACTGGGTGCGATTCTTATCGTGCTGGGCGTCACCCTGTCACTGTACAGACAAAGACAAAATAAGAGCGAAAAGATATATGAGAAATAAAAACCCGGGCGCATCTCCTATAAGATCCGTCCGGGTCGATTTTACTTCACACCGGCAATGATCTGTATCTCCACCGGTGCTTCATTCGGCAGTGAACTGACGCCGATGGTTGTCCGGCTGGCCAACCCTTTGTCTCCGAGTGCGTCAACGAGGTATTCCATGGCAAAATCCGCCAGTTCGGTATGCTTGTTAAATCGCTGTTCTGCCTGGATATAGACATTGATGTTAATGATTTGGGCGATTTCTTCGTTGTCTGCAAGCTGGCCTTCGACTGCTGATAATGCGTTGGCGGTAGCCTGCTGGACAACCTGTTTATAACCGATCAGGGGATTGCTTGCCATGATTTTGCCGGTCTTTATCAGTTTGCCGTTTACTTCTGAAGTAATTCCGGATGTATGGATAATGTTGTCAAAACGTGTCGCAAGTACATAATTGCCTGCCGGTGTAAGTTTACCTCTTATGATTTCTGTCATTTTCGATACCTCTCTAATAGTGTAGTCACTCTTTTTATCGCGGATACTGCCTTATCATGATCCTGAGAGAAGTTTATCCTGAAGCTGTTTGTGAACTGTGCACCGAATTCTGTACCCGGTGTAACGGTGACACCTGCCTGGATCCTTAATATTTTGGCGAATTCCACGATGGATACTTTTAGCTCCGGGAGTTTTGGAAACAAGTAGCTGCCGGCTTCTGTCGGTCTGACTTGGACACCTTCTGCCATTCTCAGGATTTTAATGAGATCGTCCCGGATATTCTGATGTGCCTGGATTCTTGCAGCCATCCAGCCTTCCGGTTCACTGAACCATTGTTTCAAGACTGCCTGGTTATAACCGCTGGCACGCAATGATACGATGGCCTGCAGCTGTTCCATACGATCGATGATCGTTTTTGAACCGAAAGCAATACCGAGCCGGTAGCCGCTCAATGATTCGGTTTTAGAGGGGCCGATGACCGAAATGATCGCCTCAGGGTCCATTGATGGCTCTGCGGCCAGATGATGATAGTCACGCCCGTCGAACACCTGCCTGCTGTAGAGTTCATCGGCAATGACCGTGACACCATATCTCCCGGCCAGTTCTGCAATCCCTTCAATCTCTTCCTTAGAATAAATACTGCCGGTCGGGTTATTCGGATTGGAGAATATGAATAGTTTCACACCGCTTTTAAACGATGCTTCCAATCCGTCAAGATCAAGACCGGCCCCTTTCTCCGTCTCATGATAATTGAGTTCTACAGGGATCGGTTCCGCTTCGAAGAACTCAATCATTTTACGGTTGTCAAAGTAATCCGGCTGGATGATGGTTGCTTTGTCACCGGCAGCGATCATTGAGCCCACCGCCAGAAACAGCGCGCCTTGAGTTCCTGGGGTGATAATAATATTTTCTTCCGGGTCGATGCTGACACCGGCAAAATCACTGATTTTCTCCGCTGTCTCCTTTCGGATGCTGGCAGCACCGCGGTACTCTGTGTACGCCTGGCTGTTGCCGGCTTTAGTCACCCCTTCTGTGAATTGGGCCAACGACCCTGGAATCGGTGCGTGTGCGTCGACATCACCATGGGAGAAATCCACCGGCGCCCCTTCCAGCTGTCCGCCGATCACCTCTATACCGTCAGACTGCTGTCTGTCTTCCTGCCCGGGTGCATTCTCAACACCGAGCTTTGAAAATTTTTCTTCAATATTCATTGTCATCCCCTATTTTCTTTACTAATTGTATCTATTCAGCACTGCTTGTTCCATCTGCATCCATTTTAATATAAAAAACCGGTTTCATAAATCGATATATCCAGCATTGAGCCAAAAATCTGAGAGCATCCCCAATCACGTGACGGCCATCAATTCTGCTATTTATCCTTATTCTTGAACCTGCGTATCAGGTATACCAGTATGACAATCACACTGATGGTGAGTATCGCCAATGGAACGACGACCACAATCACCCGGTTCAACGGGGTATCCGGCAGGGGCTGTTCACCAGCGGCTGTGTTCAGGATGAGTGTACCCGCCGTCGGTGACAACATCAGGGCCCATGTACTCAATAATAGGAATAGATTCATAACCAATTCTCCTTTTTGTCAAACTGCAGGTAATAAAAAGACCGAAGTGTCCATCGCTTCACGACTTCACCTCAGTCAACTGCTATTCATGGACTGTCATGGGTCACATACGTACCGGCAATCAGATCATGGATGGCCCGCTTATCTTCTCTCAGCCCAACCATGAAGACAGATACAATCACCAACAGCCCTAGTGTCAGGCCATATGCCAGCCCAGCGACGAATTCTCTCATGATCATTGTCAATAATGAAACTTGCGAACCGTTCTTATGCACGATACGGATGCTGAACACACGCTTGCCGACGGTGTAGCCCAGCCACAGTACCGGTACAATGATGAAATACAATAATGAAATGAGTGACTCTGAGAACTGAACGGCTCTGGACTGTGTATCCAGGCTAAACACCGTCAGCACCACAGCAATAATGATTCCAATCATTAAAGCATCAATAATCCTCGACCCAAAACGAATCCAAAAACCTGCTGGATTGCTCATGTTCTTCGTCCTCCATTTTACGCGTTTGTTTGTATTGTATCATTTTCTAAGTACTATCCAAACCGAAACTTAGAACATATGCATTGCTATATAAATGACAAACGTCACCGTCAGACTGCTGAGCACAGTGGAATACAGGACCACCTGCGCACTGAGTTCCGGCTCTACATCATACTCAAGTGCAAGTGTTGCGGTGTTTCTGGAAGTTGGAAATGCACTGGCAATCAGCAAGGATTGTGCAATAACGCCTTCAATACCGAGAACGAATATCAGCAGGAGCGCGAGCGCCGGCCCAATGAATAGACGTCCAAACAAGCTCCAGCCGATCACCCGGTGAAAGGTTTTTAACTGAATACTTTCCAGCTGCATGCCGAGGAGAATCAGTGCAATCGCCGCAAACCCGCCGGCCAGCTGCTCGATGGGTACCATCAGGAAGTTCGGGAGTTCTGTATTGAAGACCTTAAGCAGTATCGCCAGCAATAGAGCATAAATGATCGGTAATCTGAACAACTCCCTGATAATATCAGCCACCGGCTTTGAAGCGGAATTCAGGTTGTACAGACCATAAGTGAAAGTGAGCAGATTCTGTACGACCAGTACGATGATCTGGACAGATACACCCGCAGGATTCGCGCTGAACACCAGCTGGCTCACCGGCAGACCGTAGTTGCCGGAGTTCATGAGTGAAATACTGTTTTTTAATGCCGTTTCCTCACCTTTCTCCAGATTCAAAAAACGGCTGATGACATTCGCTAGAGCCATGAGAATCGCAATGAACAATGTCAGATACAAAGCCAGCTGACCCAGGAGCGAAAGTTCAATTTGGGCATTATAAATATTTAAGAATACGGCGGCAGGCATAAAACAGAACGTGACCAGATTGGCAATCGGCCTCAGGCGGAATTGAAATTTCTTCTGCAGAATTACGCCAACCCCCAGAAGTATCAGGATCGGCACAATTACATCCAGGAAAACCAGACTGATATAAGACATATGATGCATCTTCTTTCTGTATAATAAGTTACCCTTACTATAATATAAAGCATTGATAAGAAAAACTATAATGATTGTTGGAGTGAAATTTTTTGGCGGGCTGATCTCATTGATGTGCTGCTGGACAGATATTGGCATTTATCCATCAGAAAGCAGGTGAAAGATACCAATATGTAAAAACGGCTTACATTAAAGTAAACCGTCTTTGAGTCTAGCTGTAATTTCGCAGAATTTGTTTTTCCCACGTTTTGCTGAAGCACTTTTCTCCATTATTGTAAGCGGTAAGTCTGTTGGTTAAATAGTAGTAATTCTCATCACAGGACATGATACTTGTCGTTATCATCTCCGTATCGATATCATCATCTTTGACGATAACGCTCCAATCACATTCCACTTTTGCTGATAAGGGATCATTTTCTTTGACTGTATAGACATTATGATTCTTTGTGCCGTAAGTGATATGAGCATCTGTCAATGTCCTTAATCCTTCATCAGAAAAATCATCAAGAACCCACTCCCCAGTGGTCAGTCTTTTTATCACGTCGCGTGTTCTTGAACCATCTCGATGAATGATCTTATCCAGCGGTGCAGCGGTTTCTGCCTGTGTGTGCTTTAACTCTACTTCAGTAAATTCATTGACTGTTGGTACAAGCAGTTGTGATTGAGCCATATCAACGGTCAACCCTGCAATTTCCTTTGACGGCCATATCTGCGGCCAGTAGGTCGGGGACACGGAGATTTCTATCTGATGGCCTTTAGGCATTTGATACCCAATGACATCAAGTGTGACTTCTGCGTCAATATATTCATCCACTGGCAGATCTTCCGGATATTCATGGCTGTTATAATGGTTCAGATTCAACTGTCCCATTGTTACCAATGTTTTTTCACCCGTCGGATGTACATCGGAGATCCTGACATGAACATTTGCTTCTTTTACATCGGATTTAACTCTGAGCCTGGCAATCGGCTGACCGACAAAGTTTACTGGTTCTGTCGAAGGCTCCAGCACGAAAGTACTTGTCAGTGCATTATCTATCGTCTGGTCATCCGGAAGATCCCCATCCTGTCCAAATGGGCAGAAAACTCCGGAATAAAGTCCGTGCTGCTGGATATTTTTAAGGTGTATTTCATTGTTTAAATTTTTAAACAAATCAATGTTTTCCTGCTTTTCGTCAAACAGATCCAGCCATTTTCCGTTTCTGTAATCATATGAGGTTGCCGGTTTGACACTATCCTGCACATAGACAAGGAAAGCGTCCTCATGATCCGGGCAGCTTTTATCCGTCATCCATTTGTCAAGCCATTCAGTAACTTCCTGCAAATATCCCATTTGTGGGCCGGGGATCGCCGTATCCGGAAATTCGTGGGCCCAGGGACCGACGATACCTTTCTTTGGCACGTCAAGATTATTCATGAGTCTGAATAAAGCGTCTGTATAACCGTCTGCCCAGCCGCTCATCGTAAGGACTGGGATTTTAATATCTCCATAGTTTTCACCCACTGAACCATGCTTCCAGTAATCGTCCCGCGTCTGATGAGAAACCCATTCTTCAATGAACGGCGGCGTATTCTCCATGCGATCCAACCACATTTCATACCATTTATCTCCCACAAATTTTGGAAAGGGCGGTCTTGCATTATATGCAAACATTGTTGAGCTCCACCAGAGCATATCTGAGCCCATCAGCGTACCACCGCGGTAATGGACATCATCTGCATAACGGTCGTCTGTTGAACACAGTGTGATGATTGTTTTCAGTGCTGCAGGTTGAAGAGCGGCGAGCTGTAATCCGTTAAACCCGCCCCATGACTTGCCGATCATTGCGACTGAACCGTTGGACCATGCCTGATTTTCAATCCATGAAATAATTTCCAGAGCGTCATCCTGCTCCTGCTTGGGATACTCATCTTTTATAATACCTTCAGAATCCCCGGTGCCTCTTATGTCTACACGGATAGATGTATATCCACAGCCAGCGAAGTATTTATGTCTGATTTCATCCCTCAGGGCTGTGAACTCATCCTTTCTGTATGGCAGGTACTCCAGGACGGCCCCTTTTGTTTTATCCTCAATATTTTTTGGCTGCCACAATTTTGCTGACAGTTTCACACCATCAGACATCGTTATCCATGTGTGTGCTGTAATTTCAACTTCATATGGAAAGTCTGTCCGCTCCTGTATCATATTATAGTCAACATCAAAAACGCCCACTGTTAATCCTCCTCAACTTTGTCTTTAAAATCTGCTTTTAGCCATTTCATCAGTGAAATGATTAAAAGTATATAAAGTATGACCACTGGCACCGCAACAACAACGGCCGATGTCTGTACAACATTCAAGCCTCCGATCAGAAGCAGTGAAATGGACAATCCAGCCATGATCAGCCCCCACACAATGATATGCCAGGATGGCGGTTCAACGCCCTCTCCGACTCTCACAGATGCCGTCGATGCCAGAATATAAGAAGCGGAATCCAACGAAGTAGCAAGAAATATGAACCCTAGAATTACGAAAAATAGAATTGCAATATAGCTCGCCGGCAGTGTTTCTAATACATTGATAATGGTTGATGCATCACCGTTTTCTGCCATACTTCCGACTACATCAAGCGCACCCGTCTGCTGAAGATTCATCGTGTAACCGCCGAAAACTCCAAAGTAGAGCCAGCTGCCGAGAGATCCCCAGCCAAGAATGTTAAGGACAAGGCTTCTTAATGATCTCCCTTTGGAAATCCTTGCAATGAACAATCCCATGAATGGTGCTGTCGCTGCAAACCATGAGAAATAGAATACTGTCCAAGCCTGTGGGAAACCGCCGCCGTTAATCGGATCTGTATAGAAACTCATTCTCAGGAAATTTTGTGCCATGATACCAAAACTGTCTGTGAAATAAGTTAATATAAATCCGGTCGGACCTGCGATGATAACAAAAATCGCCAGTCCCAATGCCAGATAAACATTTAGGTTACTCAATCTGCGAATCCCTTTATATATACCAAGAGAAGCACTTGTGACGTATATGATCGACCAGATAATCATGATAATGACGCTGAGCATCGCTGATTGTTCGATCCCCAGAAGATGGCCAATCCCTGCGGATACCATTGGTACACCAAGCCCAAGGGAAGTACCCAAACCACCGACCAGACTCCAAATGACAAGTATGTCGATAATGCGTCCGATATTGCCATCCGCATACTTGCCAATGGCACCTTTAACTGCCTGACTGATCTTCAGGGATTTATTCTGCTTGATAAAAAACGAATAAGCGATCACCAGTGTCGGAAATGCATATATACACCATGCGGAAATCCCCCAGTGGAACATACCATAGGCCACAGACCATTCTGCTGCCTCGTTACTTCCCGGCTCAAATCCGAATGGCGGGCCAGTAAAGTAATACATCGGTTCAATAATGGACCAGAACATAATACTCGTCCCCATACCGGCACAGAATAGCATTGCGCCGTAACTGAAATTGCCAAATGCGGGTTTGCCTTCACCAAGCTTCACTTTTCCGTATTTTCCAAAAGCAATCCATAACAACAGTATGAATAAACCAAATGTCAGGAATTGAAACACCCAGTCCATGCGAGTGTTAATCGCTGTAAGTAAACCGTCGAGAAAAGGCTCTGCTGATGATTGGAAAATGACCAGAGACAGCGTTATCGTTACTAAAACGACAATTGCCGGCCAGAAAACCAGATGATCTATCTTTGCTCTTTCTTTCATTTTATCCCTCCAAAAAAGTTATTTTATCAGCTTATAAAACGCTCATGGCAGCGTTTCATAAACATTTACCGGTTAACGCTAACAAAGATGCAAAAAGGAATCAAATGGAGATGTGAAAAAGAACCCATTATAATACATTTTATAAAGTTAATTTACGTCAAAGAATAAATCGGTTTTCATTGTCTTCAATCGAAAGTTTTACTATAATTATGTATGTTATTGAAAATTAGACGGGATGTAGCTCAGCTTGGTAGAGCACTAGCATGGGGTGCTAGGGGTCGCGGGTTCAAATCCTGTCATCCCGATAAGTTAAAACGCTTGGAGCGCAATGCGCTTCAAGCGTTTTTCAGTATGCGAGCCTTGGAAACGAGAGATGTTTTATACTTTGAAACGCCCCACTCATTCGAGATCTGCTAATGGGTGTTTCCTTTCAGGCCAGCTGTATTCGAAAAAGGAAGCAACGTCTGCATCCGAAACGTCCGATAAGGCTGCTGGCTGCCATGCCGGCGAACGATCTTTATCCACTAACACGGCACGGACGCCTTCATAAAAATCATGATGGTTCATAAAGTTCATCGCCATGTCCAGCTCCATGCGTAAGCAGTCTGTGTAGGAGCGGCCTTTTCCTTGTTGTTGTTTAAGTGCCACCTTTAAGGAAGTGGGTGATTTAGACAACAGTTTTTGTCTCATTTTATCTTCCCAATCATCCGTATTCCGGCTGGACTTTTCAAGTGAATGGATAATACCTTCTACGGTATCCAAAGAAAAATGGGCATCGATTTTCTCCTTCATTTCCTGTAAAGAAGACGGGACGTCATTCGTTTTCTTAAACGATCCAACGAGTTCATGTAAATCGTTTCCCGCATCGCCAGCCGTCCAGTCTTTCTCAGAAAGTACCTGCAATAGCTCGTCCCAGTCTTTTTCTTCCAAATAATAATCCGCAAGTCCTAAATAGACTGCGTCTTCTCCCTTGATAACCTCCGATGTCAACGCTAAATAACGGCCGATTGCGCCGGGCAGACGATTCAGGAAATAACTGCTTCCGACATCAGGGAAAAAACCAATGTTTAACTCAGGCATTGCCCATTTAGTTTTCTCAGTTACAATCCGATGAGAGGCGCCGACTGATATGCCGGCACCCCCGCCCATAACCACGCCATCCATATACACTAGAACGGGTTTCGGAAAATGCCAAAACATGGCATCCATCATATATTCTGCAGTAAAAAAATGAGCCGCATGTCCAACGATATTCGATGACCGGTAATCATACAATTTCCGTATATCCCCTCCAGCACACAACCCTTTTTCACCCGCGCCAACCACACAAACCATTACCACATCCGAACGGCTTTTCCATGTGTCTAAACGCTCTTTAATACGAGTTACCATATCAACATCAAGTGAATTCAGCACCTGAGGACGATTAAGCGTAATCCAGCCGATTCCATTGTGAACATTAAACAAGACCGTTGACGTTTGCATTTTATTTCTTCACCCCTTAAAAAATTCTCTCAGCATTAAGTCCGATGATTATGAACATCTGATCCATCAACAATTTATCACTCATACTAGTATATTGCCTTAATCGTTTTTAACATAGCTTTGTGAGCTGCACTATGTCCAAAACCACTGCTCTGATTAACCGTGCCTGTAAAGTATATGTCACGCTCAGGGTTGTAAAAGGCAAAGGCACCCGACTGCCCCCAAAAACCCAATATTTCTTTGATCGGTTTCATAGGGGAAATAATTCTCCCTAAAAGTTGATAGTTTGTGTCTGAATAATTCACTTCCTGTTTTTCCGGGTTTAAATTTGGGTTTTTGCTCTTTTACCAAAGTTAAGGATTTTTCTAAATGCCCTTTTTCATCTTTTGTCTCTACATTAAATAATAACTTTATCTGTTGATCGAAGCTGCCATTCTGCTGAACGTGTGCCGTCTGCCGCGGATGGCAATGGAATAGGTAAAAATGTTTTCAGGCACAGCAATGCCATAGAATCCGGCATCACCGATATGATGAATATCCGCCCCGGCCATCTTAGCGTTCAGTGCAATCTGTCTGATGGTCGCTTCATCCGCGCCTTCCTGGCTTGTGCCGATCGTCAGCATGACGAGTGCCCCTTTTGACTGGGCGTACTGGACATATTTCACTGTCTGATCCATCGTTATCCCCGGGACTGTCCCGGGTGCCGGCATGAGAATGATATCCGCACCCGCGGAGGTGAATCTGTCAATATCATCTTCAGTGATGATGCTGCTTCCTGATTCACTTCTAACACCGGCACCATGCATCTTACCGGCAATGATCAGTCCTTCTGATCCGAACACTGCACGTGCTTTTTGGATGGCTGCAGCGGTCTTGTCATTCGTCACCCCCGTTTTCGGGTTGCCTGTCAGGCAGATGAAATCGAATCCGAGATGCTTTGCTTCCCTCAGGGATGCTTCAGTCGCCGTTCTCCCCGGCGTCAGTGTTTCCAGCGGTTCTGAGGCGCCCGCCTCTTGATCCGCCGGTTCAAGATTAATACCGACCGGACGGCCTGTCAGATGCTTGACCTGATTCACGATATCCTCGCGCCCGCATCCTTTCACCTCAGGGTTGAACACATCGAAAACATTCAATAGCAGGAGATCCGCTCCGAAAGCAGCCGCCAGTTCAGAGTTTGTCACATTCGGATACAAAGGCGGCACCGTCGACATATTCTCCGACAGCATCACTCTGCCCTCACTCGCTTTAACCGCCTGTTTCAATTCCTGTCCCGTCATCGTTTTAAAGTCCGAAGCTGTACAGTCAAGTAACCGTTTCATATTATCGCCCCTTTGATTTCATTATAAATAAAAGCATCCAAAAATGCTTCTAGAAACTGATCTTATATGGATGATTGTTTTAATAGTTATAAAGTGTCATTTAATGCAGTTCTCGATGACCGTTAAACTTTTAATGGTCATTGAACATATCCCTGAATGACGGTTAACATCTTTCACTCCTCATTTCGTTGCAAATAGTAAATTGCCAGCTGGGTCCGATCCCGGATTTCCAGCTTATCCAGGATGACGGACAGCATATTCCGCACTGTACCTGCGCTCAAAAACAGATCGTCTGCGATTTCCTGATTTGACAGCCCTCGGGCGACGCACTCTACGATATCGTTTTCCCGATCCGTCAGTTCATCGAAAGATTTGTAGTCGGGCTCCATAATTGTCTTCAATACTTCGGCATCCAGCACAGTGGAACCGGAGGCCAGCGTTCTTATCTGCTGGGCCATATTTTCAATGGAAGCGGATTTCAATAAATATCCTTCTGCACCGGCTTGGAGTGCCTGCCTGATATTGCTTTCATCCTGAAATGTGGTAAGCACCATGATCTGGATCCCCGGCCAATGTTCTTTAATGATTCTGGTACTTTCTATCCCATCCATGACGGGCATCCGCAGATCCATCAATATGACATCGGGGGACGTCCCTGTCACAGAAATCCACCGCTTCTTGGCCGTTTTGTGCCGTTTCAACATTTTCAAAATCAACTTCTTTACTGAGCAGCAATTTCAAACTCTGGCAAATTAAAGGGTCGTCATCAACGATCAGCAGTTTCATCTGTACGTTCCTCCTCTTAATTACCTCTGAATGGGGATTATATGTATTCCATTATCTAATGAGCACTGACAAGCCTTGGGTGCAGTACAAAAACTCAATAAGAGTTGAGAATATTAGACAAAGATAATTGTACGTGTTTTTGTACTTACAACTATAGTGAATGTCAGTTTTGGAGTTATATGGCATAAATTTTGCACTTTAAATGGCACAAAGCAGATAGACAACTATTTCACTGTCTACCTGCTTTATTTTATAATGTTTCTCTAATTATTCTATAGATAGAACTCCTACTTAAACCGGTCATTTTAGCAATTTCTTCACCCGTATAACTATCGCTATCATATAACTGTTTAATATATTGCTTTTGGCTTTTTTCGATTTTTTGAGGCCGTCCTCCTTTTCGTCCTTTTTCTCGAGCAGCATTTAAACCATTTGACGTTCTCTCTTGTACTAGTACTTTTTCGGATTCTAATAACATTTTGAATAACCTAATAAAGTATTGCCCATATTCATTTTGAGTATTTATATTCAGGGTAAGTACTTCTAAATGAAAGTTTTTTGAAATTATTTCGCGATCTAGAAAGTTTATAAACTGTTTAGGCGTTAAACCTAAAGTTTTCAAGTCAGTTATAACTAAAATGTCATTCTCTTTTAATTCTTCTAAACAACTTTTGAGTTCTATTTGCTCTCTGTTATAAATGTTTACTTTTTCAGAAAAAACTAAATCACATCCATTGATTAATAAATGGGTTACTTGGGTATCTAAATTTTGATCAGCATAAGGTACACGTGCATATCCTATTTTTCTCATTTACGACAGCCCTTTCAAATCACTCATTTTCTCCGATTAGTAAACCTTCTCTAGCAGCTTCTATCACTTCAACATTTATTTTATTTAATTCATTAATCTCCATAATTCGTATAATTTGAGAAAACAGTCTTTGTACGAGTCTAAAATTGCCATTAGTTATTTTTATTACGGTATTAACAGATTCATAATCTTCAAAATCATCATAACTTAAAGGTAATGAAAGTTCATTCCATCTATATTCTAAAACATGTTTTAATTCATCGTTACTTAATTTTTCAAAATGATGGCTGAACCCAATACGAGAATACAATTGAGGGTACCTTGATAATCGCTTTTCTATACCTGGCATACCAATTAAAACAACACCAATATCAAGTTGATCATAAATATCTCTAATAATTTCCAAAGTTTTATAGTTTAATCTATCAACTTCGTCAATGATTATTAAATCAATTTCATAATTACTTGGTTGCAATCTAACAAGTTCTTCTAATCCATTAAATTCCTTTTGCTCTTTCAATGCTCTGTATCCAATTTTTCCCAATGTTAATTCACTAGCTAGGTTTAATAACTCTTTATAAATTCTTGAAGGCCTAACAGGAGGTGCTGTATAAAAAATTGTTTTACAGTTTAAAAATTGATCATTGTGTATATTACTTCCTTTATCATCAGCTTTTTGAAATTCAGTAATGATTGGATTTACATAATCCCAATTTGCATAATATTGAGCAGAAAACGTTTTACCGACACCTGGATTTCCATAACAAATACCCATATATTTATACTTAGCGCAGTTATCACAAAACTCTTCAAATCGCCGATATTGTTTCGTTTCAACAAAAACTTTATTAGTCATTTTTATACCTCTTAAGTTTTGACTTTTTAACTTTTTTATCATTATTGTTTAATTCTTCTTCTGCTAACTTAGGACGATTGAGGTTTTGAACAAGATTCCGTGTTCGAGTAATACTTGTTCCTAATTCTCTTTTTTTATTTGCTCTTAGCCTTTCAATTTCTTTTATACTTATACTTTGATTTTCTAAATCACTGCAATACGCAATACTTAAAAATTGATTGTTTAAATAGACTCGAATTTCTGAAATATCTTGAGGATCATATCTTATAAAAACTTCTTCTGTTATATAAGCAATGAGGTTAGTGGAGAAATACCTTAAACCTTTAAAATAAATACCATCTTTGTGTATTTTTCTAGGCTTAGTTGTAGTTAATAGTAGTAAATCTAATAATTCTCTAGATTCTGGTAATTGAGGGAGAAAGTCTGGTTGATTCCATTTTTCTATCGGGTTTTCTTTTGTTGTTCCATGTTGACGATAGTGGTATTCATTTAATATAAAGTGTTCAAACTTATTATTAAGGTCTTCCAAAGTAAGATATTTTCTTGATTTTTTATTTTTGGTATAACCAGGGAGCAATTCAAGAAACATTAAATTAACTGTTTGGAAAAAACGTTCTATTTTCCCCCTACCTTTTGGTATACCTATTTTGGAATATATCAGTTCTATTTTGAGATTAGCTGATACTTGTTGCATATGTTCTGAGGTATAGTCTTTGCCATGATCAGTATAGAATTTTTCTGGTATACCACAAATTGGCCAATTTGAATTTCCTTTTTTCCATATTGCTTGTCTTAGAACAAGTGCTGTTCTCTCGGTATCTGGTGTTCCAAACTCTATTCTAAAACCTGCAATTGCTCTGCTATAATCATCTAAAACGATTGTTAGCCATGGTCTTTCAATTTCGTTCTTTTCATTTAGTACTTCTATGTCTAACATGGTATGGTCGGCTTGCCAAATTTCATTAGGACGTTCGCACTCACGTGTGTATATACCATCGTATTTTTCAGCATATTTTTTTGAATTCATATTTGAATAAGCCTTTAAGTTTTCAGGTATTCGCTTAATAATATTATAAACTTGATAATAGCTAGGTTCAGAGAGATTCTTATTATTACACCACTGTTTTGTTTTACGGTGTATAGAAGCTATAGAAATTCCTCTGTTACTAAAATACTCATTCTGAACAAAATTGATAGTATCTTCATCTATCTTTATACGATTTCTGTCTTTTCTCGTTTTATCTATAAGACCTGCTAATCCATCATTTTTGTATCTACTAATCCAATTATAAAGTGTGCGATTTGGTACTTTTTCTGATTCACTAACTGCTCTTACTGATTTTAATTTTTTAAAATAAGGTTCAAGTATATAATACCTTTCCATAGCTTTTTGACGTTCTTCTTCGGTAAAGTCAGCTAAGTTTTTAATCATTTCAGCACCTCCATAAAAAAAAGGAAGCATACTTTTATGCTCCCTAATTTAATTGTTAATGATACAGCATTAACAACAACCTTTATTATTCTGTTGATCTTTATTTGTATTTTCTTTTTTGTTCTCTTCTTTTTCCTCAATTTCTACAGAGCAACAAGCTTGTTCTTTAGGTTTTAATTTAGAAATAGCTTTTTTAAATGCATTTTTTTCCATTTTAACACCTCCTTTAATTGGTTTTTAGCAACCACATGATGT
The DNA here is from genome assembly GCF_000385175.1 of Salinicoccus albus DSM 19776. Taxonomy (GTDB): domain Bacteria; phylum Bacillota; class Bacilli; order Staphylococcales; family Salinicoccaceae; genus Salinicoccus; species Salinicoccus albus. The sequence continues at coordinate 34,679 of NZ_ARQJ01000031.1, forward strand.
ATCGCAACATTCTTCTATATCAATTGCTTCTTCATTTTCATTAATAAATTCAAAGACATCTTTATATGGATTTTGCTGTAATATATTAAATGTTTTTTCACATACAAAGGCTCTTTCTCCACGCTCAAAAATATGATTATCATCATCTTCAATATGTTTAAATGGGCCTTTGTATATAACAGATTGTCCTTTATCAATACAAGGGCCTTCTTTGCCTTTATGAGCTATAACAGTCATACTTCTAAAGTTAATATCTTCTATAGTAGTCCATGTATCTTCGCGTTTATCTATTTCCACACCATAAAAGCCTACCTTTTCGAAAGCTTCAACAAAAGATTTTTCTTCAATAGCGCCTGAATAGCAACCACTCCACAAGTCTTCGTCTTGTCTCAATTGTTCAGGAACTTCTACGTTAGAAACAATATCTGAGATGACAGCTTTACCACCATCTTTTAAAACACGATAAATTTCTTTGAAAAGTTCCTCTTTTTCTTCGGTTGAAACTAAGTTTAGAACACAGTTAGATATAACCACGTCTATGCTATTATCTTTTATCATAGTCATTTCATCTTCTAAGTAATTAATATATTGATTGGTAGATTGATAAGTACCTAAATCACTAACAGGATGTTCTTGTAAATATTTATCCAAAACTTCTAAATCTAATTTTAAGTTTTGAATCTTTCCTTTATAAAAACTTACATTGTCATAACCAATTTTTTCAATCATTTGATTCTGATATTTTTTAGCAAGATTTAACATATCGTCATTCATATCTACGCCAATAACTTTACCTGTTTCACCGACAATCTGCGAAACTATATAAGGAACTTTACCTCCGCCAGAACCTAAATCCAAAACGGTATCTCCTTCTTTAATCTTACCTAAAGGATCGCCACAACCATAATCTTTTTCTATGATTTCATCGGGTATGATTTTTAAGTATTTCGTATCATATTCTACTGGACAACATAAATTTTCTTCATGATTTTTTGCAGCATTCCCATATCTACTGATTACTGATGCTTCTTGATTCATTAATTTATCCCCCTTAAATTTAAACAATCATATTAACAATTAATCCGGTAGCAATAGCTACAACTAAAATTGCGATAACAAATGAGACTACAAATTTTTTCTTAAATAACTTAGATAGCAATACAACTTCTGGAATGCTTGCGCCAGCGCCACCAATTATCAATGCAACAACTGTTCCTAGCGACATTCCTTTTGATACTAATGCTTCAGCGATAGGTAACATTGTTTCAGGTCTGATATACATAGGAATACCGATAACAGAAGCAATGAATACGGATATAATGCCATCTCCACTTGCATATTTAGTTATAAATGTTTCAGGTACGAATCCATATATAAAGGCACCAACAAACACACCAATAAATAAATAAGGTAACATTGGGTATAAAAATGCCCATGCGTCGTTTAACGCCTGTTTAAAACGAGACCCTGTTTTATTAGCGAAAAATCCATCGCCTTTAACATTAACTCCTTTATAACTTTCAGCTAAATTCATTTTTGAAAATACTAGACCTGTTAACATACTGAAAATAGCTAGTACTACAAAATAAACAACAGCAACTTTCCAACCTAATAAAGCCCATAGCATAAAGATCATTAGTGGGTTCATTAATGGCGAAGCAATTAAGAAACTCATTGATGGACCAAAAGGTACTTTAGAATTTAATAGACCTGCAAGTATTGGGATTGTCGAACAAGAACAAAAAGGCGTAATAGCACCAAATACCATCCCCAATATGTAATTAATCGCTTGATTGGGTCTGCTTAAAAATCTTTTGATTTTTTCTTCTGAAACAACTTGTTGAATTAAACTTACAATGAAACTCACGATTATAAATAGTACTAATAATTCAAAAAACAACATTAAAAATGTTTTTATGAATTCTATAATTGAATCTAACATTAGTGTAACGCCTCCGAATCTATTTAATCAAGTTTTTTTGATATATTAATCAAAAAAACTTGATTAATATTGTAATAAAAGAAGATACTTATAGTATCTTACAACAAGTATCTTCATTCAAAACTACCTGTATTTGTTGCTCATTAATTTTATAATAGTTCCATGTACCATGCTTTTCAGCAATAAGAATATTTGCATCTACTAATTTTTTTAAATGATAAGAAAGTTTTGATTGTTTTAGTTCTAATAATTCCTCCAAATCACATACACACAAAGATTTTGTATTACTTTGCCGTATTGAATGCAAAATTTTAAGTCTAATCTTATCAGCAAGAGCATTAAACATCTGTTCATAAAAATCCAATTGTTCTTCCTCAGTTCTATTAGGACTGGATTTAATAACTTCCATTGAAAGATCACCCCTTTTGTACTTTTAAACACTTCTATTTTTGTTTAAGTTCTTCTATTGCTAGATTAAAATGAGTTTCTGTCATTTTACCATACACATCAGTTTCTCCTTAAAAAAACTCTTTCTTCATATATAATATAGCTTCTTTTAAAGTGACTTCTCTTGATATCATAATTAAATTTAAATAACAAACAAAATAATCAACTGATAATGTACTTGCATGATTTACTCTCATAAAACAGAACTCCTTTATAAGATACTGAAACAATAAATCAACTTTTTTTGATATATTAACTATAAATGATTTTTTCTCTTTTTACAAGATACTAATAAAAAAGTAATATACGCAAGAGTGTACAGAAAATGGTTATTTTCTGTACACTCTCTTTTTATGTCTAAATAAGTAAGTATTATATATATTTTTGTGTTCATAAACCCAACCAAAAATCTATGTTCACAAAAGACCTAAGAATTAAGTTATGGTACACTAGTTATGTATATAGGAGGTTTGTATTTTGAAAATAGGTTATGCAAGAGTTTCAACGGGATTACAAAATTTAAATTTACAGGAAGATCGATTAAATGCATATGGTTGTGAAAAGATATTTAACGACCATATGAGTGGTTCAAAAAGTAAAAGGCCTGGTTTAGATAAAGCAATTGAATTTGCTAGATCAGGAGATACGATTGTCGTTTGGAGATTAGATAGACTAGGACGCAACATGGAAGATTTAATCACATTAGTTAATGAACTTAACGAACGAGGCGTGAGTTTTCATAGTTTAGAAGAAAATATAACGATGGATAAATCAAGTTCTACTGGGCAATTATTATTTCATTTATTCGCAGCATTTGCTGAATTTGAACGTAACTTAATTTTAGAGCGTTCTTCAGCTGGTCGAATTGCAGCTCGTGCCAGAGGACGTTATGGAGGAAGACCTGAAAAATTAAATAAGCAAGATTTAAATTTACTCAAAACACTTTATGACAATGGCACACCAATTAAAACAATTGCAGAGCAATGGCAAGTTTCACGTACAACAATTTATCGTTACCTTAATAAATTAGAAGAATAATTAGAGAAATTTAGTAAAATAAAGCAGGCAAACAGTTGTATTAGATACTACCTGCTTTGTGCCATTTAAAGTGCAAAATTTATGCCATATAACTCCAAAACTGACAAGTGAAGTCAGCTGTGTTTTATCTCCTTCCATTCTTCCAATAAACGGTCGTTAAATAAACTTGAAATTCACAGAAAAATATTGATAGGATGAGAAAATAAAGACTATCAGCATTGTAATAAATTTGATAAGTTAAGTGCTTTAAGAGAATGGGAAAATATAAAATAATTTGCCATTATTGTCAAACACAAGATGATCAACGTATGTATCATGAACTTACAGCGCAAAAGGACATCTTAAAGTGCTTCGTTAAACGGCCCCAATATTCTAATAAGAATCGGCACACCTTATGAAAATTGAATTACTAAGAAAGATAGTCAATTTTTAAATGTTATTGAAAAAGGGGACCAAAGCAAATGCTTAAAAAGTACAGCAATTTGTCAACAATTTTAGGTATTATTTGTGTGATAACAATTTTTACATCTTATGCAATTGCTCCAAGACAACCTGAAGGGGCAATGGTTGTTGTAATCCAGATACTATTTTTCACGTCCATTATTACAGGGTTGCTTAGTTTGATTTTTAGCTTCATAGGTTTTAAAAAGAAGGAGCAAGGATTTTTGAAAATGGTCGCACCTATAATAGTTATATTGATTCTATTGATATTTCTTATCTCCTTTCTCCTAATGGTTATAAGCTTTTTTTAAGCAATACCGAACATAAACTTTCTTCCGTTAACGGGCCATTTTGTGGAGGAGGTGTAAAGATGTTTAAACGAAAATTATACTGTTCCAATTGCAATCGAGAAATTCAAGGCGGAGAAGAAATCAATGCGAAAATGAAAGCTCCAGAGAAAATAATAATGGTCGAAATAAAAGCGTATTTGAAAAAGAATAGTAAAATAATCTGTAAGAATTGCATTGATGACTCTAAATAAATATGCAACAAAAGGGCGTAATTGTAGAATGAAACTATTGCTTAAAAGCTTAAGGGGTTGCCATCAAGGCAACCTCTTTTTGCTTGTTAATGAGGAAGCTCCAATATTCTATTTTTTGAAAAGGATATTGGAGATTCTTCTGTACTTATAACGTCTATCAATTAATTATCATATGTAAACTTACTTACATTTGATTTCAGCTAGTTAAAATAGAAGAAGAACATATCATTAATCATTACCTTGCATTATTAAGTATATTGTTTTATGTTATATGAAGAGGTGAACTCAGTGGAAGTTAATAAAGAAGTTTTAAAAGGAAATATTGATACGATCATCCTTTCCCTTTTGACGAATAAAGACAGATATGGCTATGAAATCGCTAAACTGGTTCGGGAAAAAAGTAACAATCAGTTCGACCTAAAGGAAGGCACTCTCTATCTTTCTCTAAAACGTTTAGAAAAAAATAAGTGGATTGCTTCTTATTGGGGTGACGAGCAAGGGCCTGGTGGAAGAAGGAAATATTATTATCTTACTCCTTTAGGAACAGAAGGCTATGAACAGAAATGCAAAGAATGGGAATTTGTTAAGCAAATTATTGATGAATTTATTGGAGGTGAAAAAAGTTTTGAAACAGATTGAAGAATACGTTGAGAAGGTCTATCGGCATGCGAAAGGCAACGATAAAGAAGTACAAGAATTAAAGATAGAAATGAAAAACCATTTAGTTGAAACAGTGTACGAATTGAAATCTGAAGGATTCTCTGAAGAAGAAGCCATGCGAATTGCCAAAGAACGGTTTGGCGAAGTGAATGAGTTACGTTCCCAAATCAATCAAATAGTTCAAACTCAGAAGTTTTTTGGAAAACGTATCCTTTATATCGGTTTGAGTTTACTCCTAGTATCAATCGCTTTATTCGGAATTATATTAGCAGCCAATAGTGGACAGGAATCAGACCAAGCTATTATTGCCTATGAAATAGCTGATCTAGTCGCTGACACTGAAGTACTTTCTTCAGCTGATGAGAATCAGATTCAATCGCTCATCCAAAACGCCCCTTATATTAAGGAAGTAAAAGCATATAGTACCGGAGATTTGATTGTAAATCATAACGCCATTTCATCTGAACCTTTGTATAAAATAGAAAGAGAGATGTGGGGCCCGCTCACTTTCCTATTGAATACTTATAGTTATGGTACCGATGATAGTTTTGTCGTATTGGAAGTGACAGATTACCGTATATTTGCCGCTATGATTTTGTTTGCTGGGTTAGCCAGTTCTGGAACGCTGTTTGCGATTCGGCTAATCATTAACGTATATCATAGAAAAATTGAATAATATATAAATTCACTGATTCATTAAAAATTCCGACTCACGAAAGGAGAAAAAATGAAGCATTTACTCAAAATGGAATGGAGGAAAGCAATAACTCTGCAGAAGATCCTTTTATGTTTAGCTGTCATTTTTATTCCAACAAGCTTCCAATTTTTCATAGTAAAAACCGGCTATACCTTTTACCGGCCTGTTGACGTGCATGCGGAAGTAGTCGGAAATGTTATCGCACTACTATTCCCGTTGCTTTTTATCGTACTATACGCAAACAGCTTCGCAGCTGAGAGGAAGGATAACTTCATTGCTTACACAAAAATACGAGCTCGATTGTCCCACTATATCATGGCAAAAGGTATTGTAAATGCAGGAATGGTCTTTGTTGTAGCTTTTGCCATGGTGTTTCTTCCCTTTGTCTTTCTTGTCTTTATTGAGCCATCTATCGGATTGATTGTTTACGAATCCAGAAGTCCTGGTTCTTTTTCTTCATCCATCGGAACACTCGAGATTTTTCTGCAATACGGGAGTTTAACTTATGGTATTATTTTTTCAACGTGGATTGCAATCAATGCAGTGCTTTATGCAACAGCCGCTTATGTACTGACGTTAATTATTAAAAATAATTTCCTAGCTCTTTCGTTGCCGTTCCTTTGGTATTTCGTCATGAACTTTATTGCTAGTATTTTAGGGCATCCGGAATTTTCGACAACCAGTACGGTCTTCCCTTTCAATATTACCGCACAACCAATTTGGACTATTCTTATCCCATTCTCAGTCCATCTCTTATTTTTATCTATTTTGATTGCTTATGTGAATAAGGACTATAAGGAAAATGTATATGAATATGCGGATTAATTTTTCTGGATTGAAGTGGTTTATAGTGGCTACTTTCATTTGTCTTTATTTATGGAATGAGCGTAATTCACTTTTAGCAGAAGCTGAAAGTGTATCTTTATCAGTCAATTTTTGGGATTTGACACTCCGTGGCGTTAGCGACGTGTACTTAATCGTCTACCTTATGTTTCCACTGTACCTTTTTAAAATTGGTTATCAATTGACCGTTTCGTTCGACTATACTCAACTCATCCGTTTCAAATCATATGGCCAATGGATTATCAACCAAATGAAAGGTTTCGCCTTATTTAATCTGCTAATTCTTTCTTTATGGAATATATGCAGCCTACTTGTTTCCATCGGCCTGCCTTTTTCCGGTCAGTGGAGTGAATTTTCAGCTCTTGAGAAAAGCGGAAATGAAATCCTATTCGTATACAACCATATTTTTTCAATGCCTGTAATTGCCTGGCTCTTGCAATTTCTACTATTTTTCATGACATTGATGGTAATTCAACTGAGTACAGCAATATTGTACACCGTTTCAAAAAGAAAATGGGCTCTCAATTCATTCCTTGTGTTGCTGATGCTGATATCTATCTTGTCTTTCCAGGTCATTCCAGCATCTTTTTCCTTCATTTCTCTGCCCAACTACTTAAGCTTGTTTCATGGAATAGAAAGTTTCAGCAGTCCTGTGACACCATTCCTCGTCTTGTTCATTGTCTTGGGGATCGGCTGCTTACTCTTGCCTTTCATCGGCAGAAATTTTCAATCTGTACAAGTTTTAGTCAAAGATCATTGGGCTGGCGGATTATTCGTCGGAATGATTGGATTTACGATTATTTCTAATGCCTTGCAGTATGAGAACGAAGCGATGACTGCAGTTGATCTTTGGATTCTCTCCTTTTTCGGTACGACAAATGAAGAGTTTAGCCTTTTATCCTTCAGCTTTTATATCATTGCTTTTATGGGTTTTGTCTATTTCGTCCAGCTCTTTTTGCACGAACAAATTGTGAAGATGAGTTATATGTCCATTATTCGATACGAATCATTAACGAAGTGGTTTTTAGCAAGTTTCAATCCAATAATACGCAAATTGATCCTTTTCTTATTACTGCTTTCGGGCTTCATAGCAATAGTTGCATTTTGTTTTGGTTACCCATTTCCACTACAGTCTAATTTATATCCGGAAAGTTCAATGGGAATCATTGCTTACCACTTTTTTGTAAATGGATTTTTGCAGGTCACTTTTTACATCTTATTGGTTGTTTTAATATCCATCGTCACCATGGATGTCATGAAAAGTTTTATTACTCTTCTCGCTTTAAGTATATTTATGTTGCCGAAACTGAATTTAAGTTATCTTTTTCCGGTTGGGTTGAATAGCATGGGACTACTGGGGGCATCACAATCAATTTTTCTTCACACCTCAGTTTTGCTTGCTTATGCTCTGTTAACATTAACTGTTCTTGCTTATATTTTGAATAAGAAAGATTTTAGTTTATGAAAAGGAAGTGTGTGTAATGTCTTTAATTGAATTGAAGAGTGTACATAAGTCATATAAGGGAATGGTTCTCTTTGAAGATACCGACCTTTCTATTGAAAAAGGAAAAATCTACGGTTTAGTTGGCCCGAATGGATCCGGAAAATCTGTTCTGTTCAAAATGATATGCGGGTTTGTCTTCCCGGATCAAGGAAGTGTGACAGTAAGGGGTGAACAGTTGGGCAAGAAAAACCGGTTTCCACAAAACTTTGGAATCATTATTGACCGCCCCGGCTATTTAGCCAATAAAACTGGTTTTGAAAACTTGAAGTATTTATCGATGATTAAAGAAAAGATAGCCGATAAGCAAATCAAAGAAGCGATGATTGCTGTCGGTCTACAGCCAACAGCAGAGCAGAAAGTAAAAAATTACTCACTTGGTATGAAACAGAAATTAGCTCTTGCGCAAGCTATCATGGAGGATCAGGATATCTTGATTCTTGATGAACCCTTTAACGCTTTGGATATTGACAGTACTGAAAGGATGCGCAACCTTATTTTTACTTTGAAGGAACAAGGAAAGACAATCATCTTTACAAGCCATAACCAAGAAGATATCGATATTTTAAGTGATCATGTCTTTAGAGTGAGGAATTTCAACTTAGAACACTTGAAATAAATGCTTGAGGAAGACTTTCGATAAGCACTTGAAAAAGACAATCAAGGATATACAGCTATTTAGCAGCATCTGCCACTTTTGTCTTTTTCCTTACTTAATAGTTCATCTTTCTTTCTAAATTTTTAACCGCTACCATTTCAATTCCCCCCTTATCTTCCTGGTCCGTACACTTTTTTCTGGCTAATCCCAGCAATTCCTTCACAGGTACATTGATGAAACAAACAGGTTTCATTACCGCATCAACAGGTTCAACAATTAATACTTCTTTTACTTGAGGTAATGTTTTAATATCTATAATGATTTTGCTCAGGTGATTTCTTTCTGTGTAGATTAGCCCTTGCTATTTCATTTCCTTATAAGCCCGTTGTTTTTCCCTCTTAAATTTTGATTGATTAGAGTAGACCCTAAATAGACATTATAGTGATATTGATTTTATTGGTTTCTAAGTATGTGCTTAGTATTTTTGATTTATGAAATTGAAAGAAGGATGCAGCGTCTCGAAGTAGAGATGCTGCACCCTTTTTTTATTATTATCATATCAGCTTTAGAACGTCCCCCACGCTACCAAATGAACGATAACCAAAGCTACGCCCCGATGCCATATACTAAAAGGAGGAATGGCCAGATAAATTTAAGCCAGTTATGACTGCTAAACTAAACTGGAAAGTTCTTGCTTGATGGAACTGAAAACTTTTCCCAAATACATTTTCTCATCAGTTACGCTAAGAAATTATAGAATAACTGGTGTATTGGAGGATTAGAAAGGTGTCGAAGTTAGAAGTAGTGATTGTAGAAGGTCGTTTTTTTAAAGGGATAGACCGTATGGTTGATGATAAATATGCGTAAAACTATATTTTAAAATTTGCTCTTTGACATATTCAACTTCAGCTCTCGTAATACCCTATCTTTTCTAGAACTGCAATATAAAAGTAAACTAAACTTTACATTTAAGAATTAATGATATATCTTGAAATTACATGAGGTGAGCAGATGATAATCAATTGTGTAAAAGAATATCGTAAAAAAAACAACTATTCACAAGAATATTTAGCTTCTCTTCTTAAGGTATCCAGGCAAACGGTTATCTCTATAGAAAAAGGGAAATTCTATCCATCCCTAGAATTGAGTTTTAAGTTAGCGCGACTATTCGAAGTCAACATTGAAGATCTATTCAAGTACGAGGGGGAATAAAAATGAGTCTATACGAAAAAAAAGAATACTCTAATCATTCAAATGCTATAAATTACATCGTTTACATCATATTAGTAATAGTTGGTATTGGAAGTATACTTTTGAATAACACAAACTTATTTTTGTTTAATATAGTTGTAATTACCATAGGATTAACAGGAATCATTGAAGAATATTTTTTTAAGTCCAACGAACCTCGTGATGAGAGAACAAAATTGATTAATTATAAAAGTGGATTCTTCTCTCATCATATAACTAATTCAAGTATCATTGTATTTTCTTTTTTAGTCACTGTTAACTATGTAAATGATGTTACCGTAGTTCTTCTATCACTCTTATTAATCAATTCTTTATCCTTTATAATATCGCTAACTATAAACAGTATAAAAAGTTAAATTATTTAGGACCATGGTTACTTCATTTCAATTACAGGGGGTGGGACAAAAGTCCCGGCCCCGGGGAAATTCGACTTTAGCTGGAAATTTTGTTTTGCTTTTGCAATAAAGGGAATTTTAATTGAATAAGATCACCTAGAAAAATCGGTTCCATTTTATTGTTTAGGAATCGATTTTTTCATGTTTCCACTTGAGCATTGAATGTCCTCCGTGTGCCGTGTCATCGTGGGAAGCATTTGCGTATCCTAAGCTGTAGTATTATAATTAATACAAGGAATCCTAGAAAAAAGAAATGAGTTTCTCGTGTCTAGGAAAACGTACATACTTGGAAAAAGAAGGGGCATACTAATGGCTATAGAGGAAACTGTAAGGAGGAGTGGAGATATGGCTCAAGGACCTAGAAAAAAAGCACGCCGTATATCTATATCCAACAAACGCCAAATCACCGTCCCAAAAGAATATTATGATTATCTCGAAATGAAATCCGAAGCAAATATTGAACTCGAAGGGAACAAAATCGTGATTACCCCGGTCCGGGAGACCAATGACGATTTCTCGGAGTTTATTCTGAAAGACCTGATTGACGAAGGATATGGAGGGAACGAACTGCTCCAGGAATTCAACCGTCGGAAAAATAGCATACGCCCTGCGGTCGAAGCTTGGCTCAAGGATGCTCATGAAAACGCTGAGGACGTAGAATCTGTGTCAGACCTGTTCGACGAGGACGAATAGCCATGGAAAAAACGAAACTGAGAGTCCAGAACCCGGCCAAAAAGTTCTTCAAGAAAATCAAAGACAAACAGCTCAAAGGTAAGTACGAAGATGCGATCGAGACCATACGCTTAGACCCCTATCAGGCAGGCGAACCGAAAACAGGAGACCTCGCATGGGTCTATGGGTATGATATCCGACATAACAAAACAGGGTACGAGTTGGCGTACACCATTGAAGAAGATGACATAGGAAGCACTGTCATCATTCTCCATGCAGGTACGCGGGAACAGTTTTACAAGGAACTAAAACGGTACCTTTAGTAATTGCTATACATAGTAAAATAGAGCGGAAGGCGGTTCAATCGCCTTCCACTTTATTTTATTCAGATAAAGAAAATGTAAATCAAGAAGGAGGCGAGGGAGAGAAAAAACGTTTTTATTCTGCCCTTGACCTACAATTGGGATGGCAGAGAAGATATTGGCGCAAATAAACAGTAATGATAAAGCCATTATATGGGTTTCAAACCTTCATTCGAATTACGATGTTACTTCCATAGAGTATACCAATGAGGTATATGTTGAGGATAAAATGAATGCGCGTGTTGAATCACTTGGTGCGTTGCTTCGAGAGAGTGAACATAGTGTTTATAATGCTGGCCTATTTCATAATGAAGCCGAGGATTATGAACTCCTTCCTGAGGATTATGCAACACCGAGAAGAGACAAAGATAAAACTTTGGAAGGATATATTGGGAATCAGGTTCAAAAAGATATCTTTATAGATTTTGCTACGAGTGATTTTATCGAAGAAAATCAGTATACAGTTCATTGGGAGGGATATTACGGCTATAGAATGGTACCTCAAGAACAATTTGATGGGCTAATCTACATTGATCACATTAAAGAATGACACCAGTACAATACTGAGTTCATCTACTTGCTGCATAACGCTTTTTAAACTGTCTAGATTGTGGGTTCCAGTTCATAACTTTAGTCAATAACTTTTAAGTTCATTATCAGCATAGTCTGGGTAGACCCCTGAAATTATACTGATTTGATTTTATTGGGTTCTAAGTACGTACTTAGGATTTTTGATGTATGAATTTGAAAGAAGGATGCAGCGTCTCGAAGTAGAGATGCTGCACCCTTCTTTCATTATTATCATATCAGCTTTAGAACGGCCCCCACCCTGTCAAATGAGCGATAACCAAAGCTACTGCCCCGATGCCATATACTAAAAGGAGGAATGGCCAGATGAATTTAAGCCAGTCCGTGTATTGAACCTTGGCAATGACAAGCGCTGCCATGAAATAGCCTGAAGTCGGATAGAATATGTTTGAGAAACCATCACCGAGCTGGAAAGCCAGCACCGCATTCTGTCTTGTCATTTCTGTGATGTCCACTACACCGATCATGATTGGCATGGTTGCTGCTGCTTGTCCACTGCCTGAAGGGATCAGGAAATTGAGCAAGCCCTGGGCAATCATCATCACAACAGGTACCAGGTTCTCAGGAATTGCAGTGATCATAACACTGATTCCATATACGACTGTATCAAGGATCTGTCCATCTTCCAAGACAATCGAAATCGCCCTGGCGACGCCGACAATCAGTGAACCCAGCAGAATGTTCTTTATACCGTCGTTAACGGAGTCTGCAATCCTGGACGGGCCCATTCCGGCAATCAAACCACTGATAATTCCTGCGAACAGGTAGAAGCCGGCGAGCTCTGTGAAATACCAGCCGTGGACCAACACACCGTAGAACATGCCGCCAAATGATAATATGAAAATTGCTGTGGCAATTTTCGTACGTATACTGGTTGCTTCTTCCAGATTATCGTCTTCATCTGTAATGAATTCTGACGCCGGCACTTGATTGGACTGTAAAGTTTTTGCCGGGTTATTCTTCACTTTATTCGCGTAACGCAGCACGAACAAAATACCGACAATCAGCATTACAGTCAGAAGAATCGCTCTGTATCCCATACCGGAATATAAAGGAAGTTCAGCGATCGCCTGTGCTGTCCCCAGATTTGCAGGTGCTGTCAGGGCTATCGCGAAACCGGTAACGGTCGCAATCAGAGTCGTTGCAGCAGCAGTTATCCTGTCAAAACCGAGTTTTAGAAATAGTGGCAGCAACGCTGGTAAGAATATCAATGAAGATTCGATATTTCCTGTCACTGCAACAAAAATAGCCAATGGAATCATCACTGTCGGGATGATCAGCAGTCCTTTATTTGAAAATGTTCTGGATAAATAGTTGATGATCAGCCTGATGATACCGGCATCCTCTACAATTTTAAAGAGTGCCCCAATCGCCATGATGCCGAAGATAATCTCGATTGTGGCAATGACACCCCGGGGAACGGCCGTCATATATTCCATGAGACCGACAGGTGTCTGTTCAACATTGCCATATGTATCCGGTATGATCATGTCCACACCGTCAACCGTTTCACGTTCATAGCTCCCGGCCGGAACAATATATGTAGCAATTACACCGATTGTTATCAGGGTGAATAGAATAACGTAAATATGCGGCATGGTAAATCCTTTTTTCCTGTTTGGTTTATCTTCTGCCATTTAAACACTCACCTTTTCTTCCATATATATTTGGTGGAGATATTATGAAATGGACCTCTCAATATAATTTTCATAATAGTCCGTATTTATATAATAAAATACTATAGCCATCATCTAATGTAAATAAGAATACGGCGAACGAAGGTAAGTATTTAAAAAAAGACATTCCGATAAACATCGCAATGTCTTTAGCATGCCTGCCTTTTGCACTTCATTCGGCTTTTATTTGATGGGATTCCTTTGCCACAGCGTAATGCTGGCGATGCACATCCATATCCAGACAGAAGCGTATAGTATCCGCTGCATTAAACCGGCCGGCAAGCCGATAACGAGGGCAGCGAGGGCGATGACTGAAATGATCATGAAAATATACGTCAGCCGGGACAGTTTTGGCATGCGTTCCCTGATTGCCCGGGCGGTGATCCACATTGCAGGTATCTGGAGGAACATGCTCGGAATCGCTGGTATGGTATGCAGCCAAAAATTCACATCATACGGATAGAGACCGGACATCGCATAGCCAAGTCCATATATGACCCATAACCATGCGGCTACTCTGGTTTTCTTGCCATTTGACCAGTATTGATGGAGGATGATTGCGCCCGCAGCGATAAAAACCCCCTGTATTATGAATGTACTGTTCATTAACGCGCTGGACGGTGAACATATCTCTGGATTACCAATCAAATATGTATCACTGACGCATGGCAGTATTCCCAGATCGCTCATTGCCTGGGTCATAAAATCATAAGGGACCGGGGATATGGCAATCGCTACCACTTCAATCGGGAAATAGAGCACACTTACAATCCATGTTAAAAAACCGAATAGCTTAGCGCTTGGCCACTGGTGCCGCTTTCCTCCAAAAAAAACCAGCGCCAGCATCGCCAAAAACGCGATGATATAGTATGCAGCCATAGTCCATCCCCTCCTCACTATAAAAATTTCCCTCCAAGCTTATTATACCTGAAGGGAATTCTTTCTATCCAGTACCCAGTTACACATTAAACAATCCATTAAATGATTCGGACATCACAGGGTGATTGTACATCATATCCCGCAGTGCCGTATAGGGCAAATCATGATCCATTGCAAGTTTCACGAGGTTGATCAGCTCTTCGGCATTTGCACCGAAAAGGGCTGCTCCGAGTATTTTCCCTGATGCCTTATCCACCACCGATTTGGATAAACCTCTCAAATCATTATTCACATGCGCTCGTGGATGCCCGGATAGATCCACTTTGCCTTCGGCGACATCATATCCTTCTTCCTTGGCTTCATCGGCAGTCAGACCGATCCTCGAATACGGCGGATCAACGAACATCGTATAATGCGTGTGGGCTCTCGATTCCATATTGTAGGCACCGTCATCTGCCAGACGGCTCTTCACCACCCTATAATCATCGAGGGAGGTGTACGTAAACTGCATACCGCCTTTAACGTCACCCATCGCCCAGATATGATCCACATTGGTCTTGAGGTGTTTATCGACACGCACAGATTTGTCTTCAGACAATTCAATGGAAGTGTTCTCAAGCCCAAGGCCGTATGTCATCGGCTTCCTGCCCGTGGCCATCAGGACTGCGTTTGAAGTGATCGTGTCTTTATTTGACAGAGTGACTTTGATTTCGGAGTCACTGACGTCTTCAAGCGCTTCAGCTTTTTCACCGAAGACGAACTTCACGCCTGCGTTTTCCATCTCCTGCTGGATCGCTTCAGCCATTTCCGTATCCTCAGACAACAGTAAGCCGTTCTCTGGGACGATGACGGTCACCTCCGAACCAAATGCATTGTACATCGTTGCAAACTCAAGTCCGATATAACCGCCGCCGACCACCGTCAGCTTATGCGGCAGTACAGTTTCTTCTATTAAGGAAGTACTCGTAAATACTTTATCAGAATCCACCCCTTCAATCGGGGGCAGTGCAGTCACCGCTCCCGTATTGATAAAGATGTCATCAGCGGTCAATTGCTGTACGGCTCCATTCTGTGATTCAATTTCTATCTCTTTATCATTCAGAAAGCGGGCTTCAGCGTCAAATACCGTGATATTATCATTATCCGCCAGATTATGGTAGTTTTTATCCCTGAGTTTCGGTATGGTATTATTCTTCCGTTCAACCGCCTGGGAATATTCCACGCCTGCGAGACTATCATGACTCAGCAGTTTAGTCGGAATACAGGCGATGTTGATACACGTGCCGCCATACATCATCGGATCCTTTTCAATCATTGCGACCTTGCTGCCGCCTTCGGCAAGATCACCTGCCAGCGTCTTGCCAGCTTTCCCAAAACCAATGATCAGAGCGTCAAAATGTGCCAAAGCAATACATCTCCTTCAAAAGTTAATATTCATACATGCATTCAGCCTCTACCCCAAAAGCTGAGATTTTAATCCGGCGCACTGCCGCCCTTATCTCACGACACCGATCAGAAAACCATCATAACCTTTGCCGCTCACTGTCTGAAGGGCTGTCGCTTCAATGCGGGGGTCATTTGAAATGATGTCGATAAATTCCCGGATATACGGTACTTGAGCCTCTTCAGTCTCATCATCGACCACTCTGCCGTTTCTCACCACATTATCTGCAACAATAACTGTCCCAGTCTTGGAGAATTCAAGCACCCATCTGATATATGCCGGGTAGTTCTCCTTATCCGCATCGATGAACACGAAGTCAAAATGACGATACCCTTTTTCCATCAATGAAGGGAGTGTATCGAGCGCACTGCCTCTGTAAACTTTCACTTTGTCGGCTAATCCGGCATTAAAGATATTTTCTTCTGCGACGTCTGCATGCGCCGCATTGAATTCAAGCGTGGCCATCTGACCGTCTTCCGACAGTGCCCGGCCCAGCCAGACCGAGCTGAAGCCGCCGTGTGTACCAATTTCCAGTATTGTTTTCGCATTTTTCATCTTCGCCATCAGATACAGCATCTTGCCGTGGGCGCCGGCCACTTCAATCGCCGGCAAACCGTTTGCCTCATTTTTTTCCAATATAGATTCAGTGATTTCATCCGATACATGAAGCTTATCATCAAAGTATTCATCCACATCTTCCCATGTGTCTTTCATGTGAATCCCTCCGTGGTTGAAGAATTCCCGTATCATTTATTCCTCAAACCGATAATTTGATCATGTCCCCGCTGATACCATACACATTCAATCGTCAGATATCCGGGAGAATAATGTGCATGGATCTCCCCGCCCATCTTCTCCATCAAACTTTTGGCGATGGACAAACCAAGCCCTGTACTTTTGTCCGCCCGGGATTGATCTGCAATGTAAAACCGGTCGAAAAACCGCTCCGGATCAACTGCATCCTTCAGTTCGGTACTGTTTTTGACATAAAGCTTCACAGCATCAACAGTCTCTTCTGTTCCAATTTTCACATCACCGTCACTGTATTTGACTGCATTCATGATCAGATTTTCCAGTACTCTCGTCACCGCGGATCTATCAGCTGTGACAGTCAATTCCCTATCAGGCAGTTCGACCACCGGCTCGAGCCCTTCTGTCTTGAAACTCTTATAGAAACCGAGCAGCACCTCCCCGACTTGACCAGCGAGATCAAATGTCTCCGGGGATAACTGGTAGTCACCTGTGTCGATCTTACTGAGTTCAAAGAAATCGTTGACAAGGTGTTCAAGCCGTTTTGCCCGTTCTGACACGATTGCCAGATACTCGGCCCGCTCGTCTTCAGGCAGATCTGCCGCTTCCGCCATTTGTATGTATCCTTTGATGGAGGTCAGCGGGGTCCGGAGATCATGGGAAATGTTGGCCACCGCATCCTTCAATTCCTTATCCGAACGAATTTTGTCACGTTGTGCCTTCACGAAATGATCGATCAGTCTGTTCGTCTCAGAACCAAGCGCCTCGATATCCCGATCCAGCAGATTGACATCGATTTTTTTCTCAGTTTCAAAATGATTATATTGGCCGAGCTGGCGGTTCACATTTTTAATTTCTTTCTTGAAAATAAACAGACGGGCGCCGAGATATGCTGACACAATCGTCATAAAGATTAAAATGTATAGCATTCAGAGCACCCGCCTCAAAATTATTTAATTTCTTTTCTGTCAAATATGAACATACCGAGAACCAGCACCACCACAATCGTTATGCCGCCAACCGTCAGTGCTTCAATGATCCCGCCTGCGGTCATTGAAACATCAAACACCAGGTTGAACTGCTGGAAAATGGAATAATCGTAAATGGTATTCAATATTCCACCCATATTGAACCGCTCTGCGGCAAACATCACGAGCGTCAGCAATATGGATAATATAATTGTTTTCCCACTGTCTTCGCTCATGATCGCCAGCAGCAGAATTATCGCACAAAAAGCAGCAAATTGCATCGTGAACAGCAGAAATGCCCGTACAAGAAACATGATATTCTCACCTGTAAATATGTCCGCATTCCCCATCAGTATATTCAGCAGCACCCCTGTCAATAAGGGACACAACACGGCAATGGCCACACTGCCGCCGGTATACACAATGAACTTGGACAGGTAGACGGCTGCCCGTTGCCGGCCGCTGAGGATCTGATTCTTGATGACCCCGTCCGTGCCGAATTCGGTAGATATATAGAATGCCGCCAGTGACCCGGTCATAAGGTTGAAATAGATTGGGATGACGAACATGGATAAAGCATTCAAATCACTTAATGCCGCAGCATCGAATGGTGTATTGGAGATCAGCCACCAATCTGTGATGATGAGATAATGCATCAGGGCACTCAGACCAAGGGAGACAAATAATATTACCCAGAACGATTTATTCTTTTTTAGTTTAAACATTTCAGCACTGATCAAATTAAGCATTCCGCCCATCCCCCACAAGTTTTGAGAAATAGCTTTCCAGGCTGTCTCCGTTCCGTGACAGATGTTCTATGATCAGTCCATTGCCTGTCAGTACCTTCGACACTTCACGGACGTCCTCCAAATGCCCGTAAAGGTTGATGATGCCGTCCGGCATCACGTCGAAATTTGTTGTAGAAAGCTGCGCTTCGATTACCGCCGCTGCTGAATCTGCATCATCCACTTTGATCTTCAGATGCTGGCTGCATTTCTCATCCAGTTCCCGAAGCGTCAATTCTTCGATCAATCTCCCTTCATGGATGATGCCGTAAGTAGTGGCAAGCTGATAAAGTTCTCCCAGAATATGACTGGAAATCAAAACCGTCAATCCTTTGTCGCGATTCAACTTTTTGATCAATTCCCGCAGCTCAACGATGCCGATCGGGTCGAGCCCGTTCGTGGGCTCATCCAGGATCAGAAATTCAGGGTCACTCAGCAGTGCAATCGCCAGACCCAGCCGCTGTTTCATCCCGAGTGAAAAGTTCTTCACCTTTTTACGTCCGGTATCCGTCAGCTCAACGAGCTTCAAAGTTTCCTCGATACATGAGACGCCGGGGACTCCCTTCTGTCTCCTGTGAACTTCGAGATTTTCATGTGCGGTCATGTTCATAAACAGTGCCGGACTTTCAATGATGGCCCCCATCCGTTTCTGTGCTTCATTCAAGCTTTTATCCGCATCTTTCCCAAACAGTTCCATTGTTCCATCCGTTGGAAACCCGAGTCCTGTCACAAGACGCAGCATCGTCGATTTACCTGCACCGTTCTGTCCGATAAAACCATAGATATCCCCTTTTCGGATTGTCAGCTCTACCTGATCGACAGCATGATGATTTTTATACGTCTTAGTGAGCTGTTTCGTCCTTAATATAAAGTCACTCATTTTTCATCCTCCTTAACAGCGATACACTGAGTATAAATGTTTAGTATTAAGAAGGTCATAAGTGAATCCTTAAGAAACCATTAAGTTTTCATACTGTAACCCATGCCCCAGACCGTTTCAATATATGTCTCATCCGGATTTGCTTCCGCAAGCTTCGTCCTGAGATGACTCACATGTACATTGACTGTGTTCACATCCCCGTGAAACGGTTCTTTCCAGACACTTTCAAATATATTGGCTTTGGAGAAAACTTTATCCGGCGAGCGGACCAACAGGTCGATGATCCTGTATTCTCTGGCTGTGAGCGGGAGGGCCTGACCTCCAACCGTCACTTTCATAGCCTCCGGGTCCACTATTATATCTTTAAAAGCCAGCTTTTCAGCCGGATCCTTTATCCCGCTTCTCTCGTATCGCCTCAGCACTGACTCAATCCTGGCGGAGACTTCTTCAATGTCAAACGGTTTAGTGATAAAATCATCCGCGCCCAGACGGAGCATCTCTACTTTCGTTTTCTGTGCATCCTTGGCGGAAATGATGATCACTGGCGTCTGTATCCCGCCAGCAGCCTCCAAAAGAATATTTTCCCCGGATTTTCCCGGCAGCATCAAATCAAGCAGTATCAAATCCCATTTCTCTTTTTCAAGGTAGAGCGTCGCTTCCGTCCCGGAATAGACAGAACGGGGTGTAAATCCATGCTTCTTAATGATTTTACTCAGCAGCTGATTGATGTCGTTATCATCTTCAGCGATCAGAATCTTTTTAGCCATATGCATTACCTCACCAGAATTTTAAACCCAGAATACATGAACAAAAAGCAGCAATGCAACGATTTGTATAAACCGTGCGGGACTGGGCCCCACAGATTATTTATATAGGAATAATCCGAAACTTATCATGCCTATATAATCAACATATCATTGTCATCAAACGTCCATTCTTCGCCGTAAGCCACTTCCCAGATATAGTCATCAAGATCACTGAAGCATCCGCCATAACCCCCCATTCTGTTGGAGCCGTTTGACGCATCACTTTACCGCCACACACCGGGACTTCATAATGTAATTATACACAATTTAACATATTTGTGTCGATCTCTATATTTTATTTATTATCGCGGCTAAAAATAATTAAAGTGTATCTAAACGGGTATTTTTATTGAAGGAGGGATTTTTATATGAAGCATTTAACACGTGTTTTTACATCGGCATTATTGGGCATTACGGTTATGCTCGGTGTGACCGTCGCACTCGATCAGGGAAGCGGCAATGAAGCAAAAGCAAATGAGACAGGCACATATACAGAACCCTGGTACGACTATCAGGGAAATACGGGACATGACGGCAGTTTCATATTAAATGAAGATTTCATCAATGCCGTTGAAAACCAGAATTTCACTATCAACGGTTATGAAATCGATGGCAGCCAGGACACATTTGAGGCACATAGCGAGAACTATACACCACTCAGGACTGGAGACCAGCACATCCTCAAGTATGATGACGGGGAAGCACTCGGCGTCAGCTTCCCTGTAGAATCAGGTGAAGTTTCACAAGCCCAATTATTCAACGCCTATGGCGAGCCGGAAAATACTGAATCAGATCCATTGAATGACATCGCCTTCTACACTTACAGCATCGGCGATCAGAACATCCAGTTCATGACCAGGGACGGATTCGTCACAGAAGTCCGGTATGGCGGAAACTTGATGAATCAATCGTAATAGTATTAAAATACCGCCCATCATCAGGGCGGTATTTTTCATTGTAAATAGATTTAGTATTTAACAGTCATCGAACGCATCCCTGGATGACCGTTAGACTTTTAATAGACATCGAACGCATTTTTGAATGACTGTTAAGTCTACATTTGAAGTGCTGTTTCGCATTCGCTGGCATCCATTAGTATTAAAAATGAACCATTCAGCCAAAAAGCAGTGCATACAAGCCAGGGAAGACGACCGGATTTAAAAAGAGTATGCCGACCAGAAAAAATGCGATGGCACTGACTGCCGGTGCGAGGGTTTTATACCGCTTGTATCCCGGCGCCTTGCTGTATCTGAAAAAAGTCATGCATGAGAGGACAAAGTATGCTGCCATATCGAGCACTATCAAAATGACTCCGCCCAGGATGATCAGATTTGCTATAGTCGTCGGCAGTATGACAGCGAATCCTAACACACTCACACATATCACCAATAATATGGATAGACACCAGATGTTGATGACACCATGATCATGCATGGCCTTTCTATGACTTGGCGGATATCCATTAAGTATCTTTACGGGGAGATACAGGCTGTAAAAACCTGCAGCAAAAAAGAGCAGGATCCAGATGAAAAAAGACAGACCGATCACAAACACAGACGCACTGAATGACACTTGTTCAGGAACGATATACCTGATTATAATTTCAGAAACTCCCGTTGTATAAAGAGATAACACCATCATCAGAATAATCGGCATCATCAATGAGCCTGTGAGCGGCACTGCATTTTCATCTTTTATCGTCTGAACCGGACGCAGAAAAACACCTACAATATATACCAAAGGATTCAAATAACCGCTCCAATCTCCGTTCTCAGAAAATTTTTTTGTTTATTTACCGTTTCCATCTATACACTATTCCCCTTATGCTGAAAAGCAACACATCATTCAAATAAAAATGAGCGGTCTCCCGCTCATTTCAGCCTCTTCATATAAAAGTATTCTTTAAACCCTGCCCGGATTTCAAACGCCCCGATCACTTCGTATCCAAGCGTTTCATAAAAACCGACGCCTTCCCATGAAAAGCTGTCCAGACGGATGATTTCGGCACCGATTTCAATCGCTTGACGCTCCACTTCCTTCATTAAAGCAGTCCCGGCACCCCGGCCGCGATATTCATCTTTGACATACAGTGTGGAAACGTACAGGAGGGTATCCACTGTCATTTCAGCATCCACCCCGCCGATGAATTGATTATCTCCATCATACAGGCCGATCTGCACGCTCCCGTCCGGACCGTCCGGCATATATTTCTCATTATACCGTTCAAGGCCCCGTTCAATGACTCTCAAGTCCTCTTTTGATAAATCGCGAATTTCCATACATCCAGCCCCCGTCAGGTTATATCAATGATATTAACATACCGCCGGCAGCACCGGACACCACAACCACCCACGGCGGCAATTTCCAGTACGCCAGCATGGCAAAGAGCACAGCCGCCAGGGCAAAGTCCGCCGGTCTCAGTATCGAGCTCGTCCAGATCGGCGTATAGAAAGCCGATATCAAGATACCCACAACCGCAGCGTTGACACCCATGATTGCGCCTTTGATATTCGGGTTACTTCTCAGTCTGTCCCAGAACGGCAGCGCACCGAATATGAGCAGGAACGCAGGTAAAAATATCGCAAATGTGGCGAACAGCCCGCCGAACCATCCGTTCATCACCGTCCCCAGATATGCAGCAAAGGTGAATAAAGGACCGGGCACCGCCTGTGCTGCACCGTAGCCCGAAAGGAATTCTTCTTCACTCACCCAGCCGGACGGTACAACTTCTTGTTCAAGCAGCGGCAGAACGACGTGTCCGCCGCCGAACACCAGGGAGCCTGCGCGGTAGAAACTGTCCATGACAGACACCCAATAAGAACCTGTGACTTCTCTTAACACTGGCAAAGAGAACAGCAATATGAAAAAAAGTATCAGACATATGGCACTAAATGTCCTGGATATTGGAAACTTGGATATTTCACCTCCGCTATCCTCATAATTTTTGTATAACAAAAAGCCGATCAGTGCAGCGATGAGGATGACACCGACCTGTGTGAATGCTGTCTGCCACAAGAGCGTACCGATCAGCGCAAACAGAACGATGGCCTTGCGCCGCAAGTCCGGGGCCAGCTTTGATGCCATACCAATGATCGCATTCGCCACAACAGCCACGGCGACGATCTTCAGCCCCTGCAGCCATCCGGCGTCAGCAGCATCGTATTCAGCCAGCAGTAATGCAAATGCAACCAGCACAATCACCGACGGCAGCGTAAAGCCAATGAACGAAGTGATGCCGCCCAGCACCCCGCCGCGCATCACACCGATACCGATGCCGACTTGTGAACTCGCCGGGCCGGGCAGGAATTGAGCCAGAGCGACCAGATCCGCATACCCTTTCTCATCCATCCATTGTCTTCTGCGTACATATTCTTCATGAAAATATCCCAAATGAGCCGTCGGCCCGCCGAAAGACGTCAAGCCCAGACGGGTGGAAACAATTAAAATTTCGAATAACGTTTTTAAAGTATGCATTATATCCTCCCGGTGATCAGTCTTTTATTTCCCTGAACAGCTCGTACGCTTTTGCACGTGCTTCTGCCAGAATGTCTTTTCCTTTGTCAGTTACTGTGTAGTACTTCCTGATATGGCCTTCGACATTCCTGTCCTCACGAGTCAGGAGACCATCGGCTTCCATTGAATGCAGAATCGGGTAAAGCGTGCCTGCGCTGATACTGTATCCATGGCTTTTTAACTCCTCTGCCATCCACGTGCCGTAGATCGGATGTTCGCTGGCATGATGGAGAATATGAATGTGTATGAATCCTAAGAATAATTT
Source organism: Salinicoccus albus DSM 19776 (assembly GCF_000385175.1). Taxonomy (GTDB): domain Bacteria; phylum Bacillota; class Bacilli; order Staphylococcales; family Salinicoccaceae; genus Salinicoccus; species Salinicoccus albus. Next base: position 58,621 of record NZ_ARQJ01000031.1, read on the forward strand.
TCTTAACACTTTATCTTCCAATTAAGCTCCTCCCAAAATCGATATCGAATTTCAATATTGGATTTCGATATCAATAATATAACATACAAAATTTTAAAGAATATAATATTTACAGAATCTTAACAAACGGTTAAATTCAAAACGCAAAAAAATGCAAAACCCTCATTAACAAGGGTTTTGCATCTTTTTGCGTTCATCCAAATTGTTTCATCACACCGCTTGCAACCGCAAGATCGAAGTACCCGGCACCGACACATTTATATAATGTGATTTCCTTATCATCAATTCTCAAGTCTCCGCCATCGAAAATGTCGGCCAGCGATCCGCGGATGTCGTCCCAGCTGATCACGGCATTTTTTACCGCATGGATCAACTCCCCTGCTTCTTCCCTGACGGCATCCACGTCATCAACGTAAATTTGACCGGCACGCCGGATGGTTTCCACATCCATTTCTCTCATGGATGATTTGAATGAGCCGACGCCGTTGACGTGCGTGCCCGGTTTTAAATCAGCACCTTCAAACACAGGATGCATGGATTGTGTGGCACAATTAATGATATCACTGTCATCGGCCAGCATAGACACATCGTCCACAACTTTTATGTCAGCCTGAACGCTGGACGCGCTCAGTCGTTTTTTGAATCTACGCGCCTTTTCTAAAGTCCTGTTGAATAAAACAATCTTTTTAACGTTTCTCACTTCCAAAACGCCCAGAACCTGTTCGAACGCCATATTGCCTGTACCGATAACACCGAGCACGCTGGCATCATGACGGGCCAGTTTATCTGTCGCTATAGCTGTCATTGCACCGGTCCGCAGACGAGTTAAATACGAAGCGTCCATCGTCGCCTGATGCCTGCCGTCTGTCAGATCCGTGAGTAATATATTCCCCTGTGTGGTCGGCAGCGCATCATTGTCCGGGAAGATGGATACAGTCTTAATGATGGACGTTTTGGCCGCTTTACTGATGCACGGCATATAGAGCATGGATGAAGCACCACCTGCCGGCAGCACAGTTCTTACGGACTGAACAATCTGATCATCCCTCAAATCCTGCAGAATGCTTTTTACATCCTCAATCGCATGCGCAACCGAATATTTTTCCTGTATCTGTTCATCTGTAAGCCTGATCATCTTTAACCCCTTCATTATGTAAAGTTATATCAATAGTATAATTTTCAGAATTGGACGTCAACAATACACCATATAAGAAAGAGCCATACAGAAATCACATTTGATTTCTGCACAGCCCTTAGTAAACACATTTCTACTGGTAGAGACGACTTTAAAGTGTTTTTCTGTCGCTGTCAATTATTTTTATAGCAGCTGCGCCAAACCCTGTAATTTATTGCTCCTGGTAATTGAAGATGATCTGGTAGTTCTGCTCACCTTTAGTGGCGGATACCTGCACTTCATCACCATCTTTGAGTGCAGGCAGTGAATCCAATTCGAATTTACCATCCTGACCGGCAGCAGTGCTAAACGATGTCTCCGGGTAAGTCACTTCAACTTCCGCTCCCGGCACGGTTTCCCCCGTCACTTTTGTGCCGTCGGAACCGGTCTCACTGACAACGTTCGCATCGATGTAAATGGCCTGCATCTCCGTAGCTACGGACTCTGTATCCACCACGCTGCTGATATCCTCTGCCTGAACCGTCCCGTACGCGGGCATAGCGGATACCGCTGCAAGCAGTGCGCCGATGATCGCAAAGATAAAACTTTTGCCGCCCACTTCGTCCCTAGTGTAATAGCTCACCAAAAATCACTCCTCTGAGAAAAATCCGTAAACTACAGAATGCATCCTCAGCATTTTTAAGTCAAATAATTATATGCTCACGCTATTTTCCTCATATATAAAAGACACTCCCTCGTGAAAGAGAAAGTGTCTGGTAACAATGGTCCAGTAAAATATCTGGGATTTTTTCATTGACTAAATCATACCTGTAATATATACTATTAGAATTCCGACTTAAAAACTCTGATAAAGGATGATTATAGATGAGTACGCAGGTTCAACCGGTCAGTGAACAAAAAGATCCGGTCTATAGAGCTGAAGCATTAAAAGACCCGCAGAAATGGCTGATTGGCGGCGGTATCCTGGTCAGCCTCGTATTATTCGCTTATCTGGCAGCGACACAAAGTATTATTCAGCCTGTACTGATGGTAATTGGATTGCTGCTGGGCTACACATTATTCCATGCCAGATTTGGCTTCACTTCGGCCTTCAGAAGGTTCATGGCTGTCGGCAACGGAAAGTCGTTAAGGGCGCATATGCTGATGCTGGCGGTGGCGGCCACTTTATTCGCACCGATACTTGCCTTCGGAATTTCGTTCTTTGGCGCTGAAGTCTCCGGTTATGTCTCCCCTGTCGGGGTCAGCCTGATCGTCGGCGCCTTCTTGTTCGGCATTGGCATGCAGCTCGGCGGCGGATGTGCTTCCGGCACACTGTATGCCATCGGCGGCGGACGTACCGTCATGTTCATTACGCTGCTTTTCTTCATCATCGGCGCGACGATTGGCGCTGCGCATCTGCCGTTCTGGACCGAAGATCTGCCGTCTGCCGAGCCGGTATCGCTCGCAACTTCCACAGGACTCGGCTACGGCGGTGCCTGGATTGTCTCCCTGATCATTTTCGGTCTGGTGGCACTGGCGACGATTATCATCGAAAAGAGGAAAAATGCGCCAAAAACAGCACCGCTCCCTTCCACCACAGGATGGAAAAGAATTTTCAGAGGTTCATGGCCGCTTTTTGCAGCTGCCATCGCACTTGCTGTATTAAACGCTTTAACACTCATGACACGCGGTCAGCCTTGGGGAATCACTTCAGCATTTGCGCTGTGGGGATCCAAAGTTGCAGACTTCCTTGGCTTCGATGTAGCCAGCTGGGGCTACTGGCAGGGAGAGGCAGCAACTGCGCTGCAATCCTCAATCTTTGCCGACTCCACAACCGTGTTGAACTTCGGCGTGATCTTAGGGGCTTTCCTCGCATCAGCTGCAGGCGGCCTGTTCAAATTCACTAAGATCAATAAAGGCAACTTCTTTGCCTCAGTCATCGGCGGTCTGCTCATGGGCTACGGGGCGCGCCTCGCCTTCGGCTGTAACATCGGTGCCTATTTCGGCGGTATCGCATCATTCAGCCTTCACGGCTACATCTGGGGAATCCTTGCTTTAGCCGGCACATTCCTGGCGTTGTACCTAAGACCACTGTTCGGGCTGTCCGTACCAAAATCCAATGATTCGGTATGTTAGCTTTATAAAAACGGCCGGTGACCCGCTGTTCGGGATCACCGGTCATTTTTATTGGCATGAAAAGAATTTGTGAATAAAATTCACGTGTTTTTTGTTCAACTGGCTAAGTTCATTATAAAATACGCCTCTGGCGTATATCCGATTCGCAATCGAGTACAAGAGAAACCATCCGCGGGTACTCGATCCTAAATCGAGTACAAGAGAAATCGTCCGCGTATACTCGATCCTAAATCGACTACAAGAGAAATCGTCCGCGGGTACTCGACCCTAAATCGACTACAAGAGAAAACATCCGCGTATACTCGATCCTAAATCGACTACAAGAGAAATCGTCCGCGTATACTCGATTCTAAATCGAGTACACGAAAAGTCACTTTGAACGACCGCTTCCCCCCATTTCCGGGAGATATTCATATTTTTTACCGCCAATCTTTGATAATAATCGCTATTCTCTGACTGCCTTCCAGATAATTGTCCATGTTTTTAAACATCCGAATCTTTTCCCTAACTTTTACATGCATTTTATCATATGTTCTGCCCATCACTTTCCTTGAATTCCATAATGGATAAGCGTAACATTACAGATAACAAATGTAAGCGCTTACTTATGTTTGACAGGAGGTGCTAAAAAGATTGAAAACATATGATTTGATTGTAATTGGCTCCGGTCCAGGCGGTTATGTTTCTGCTATCCGTGCAGCACAGCTCGGTAAATCAACGGCCATTGTTGAAAAGGCAAAGGTCGGCGGCGCATGTCTGAACGTTGGATGCGTCCCTTCCAAAGTCCTGCTTAAACACGGTGCCATGGTTCAGGAGATTAAAAAGGCAGGCAGCTTTGGCATTGACACCGGTGAGATAAACATTGATTATGCCCGTCTGACAGAACGCAAAACAGATGTTGTGCAAAAACTGACGGACGGCGTCGGCTATCTGCTGGATAAGAACAGCGTTGCATTATATGAAGGCAGTGCTGACGTTAAAGACAGTCATACGGTAGCAGTCAACGGCGAAAACATCAAAGCGGATAATATTCTTCTCGCCACCGGCAGCCGGCCGTTTATCCCCCCGATTAAAGGCTTGGAGTCATCGGCTTATGAAACGACAGATACCTTTTTCGAGCTGACTGAATTACCGAAGGAACTCGTCGTCATCGGCGGCGGTGTCATCGGTTCGGAAATCGCATCAGCGGCTGCCATGCTCGGCAGCAGCGTGACCATCATTGAAGCCGCAGCAGATATCCTGCTCACTGAGGAAGAAGAAGTGAGCGCCGCATTGAAAGACCACCTCGAAAGTCAGGGGGTTCACATTGTCACGCAGGCAGACATTAAAGAAGTACAGGATGGCAAAGTACTATCGACAGACGACACCTTCTCTTATGACACATTGCTTGTGGCCACAGGCAGAACCCCGAACACAGAAGCTGCAGCAAATCTCAATTTAAAGACAGGCCCGGACGATAAATCCATCGAGGTCGATGACTATTACGAAACCAGTGAACAGAATATCTATGCCATCGGCGACCTGATCGGCAGGTATCAGCTTGCCCACGCCGCCAGTGCGGAAGGCATTGCCGCTGTGGATGCCATGACAGGCAAAGGCAGACCGAAGTTGAATCAGACGGATATCCCGCGGTGTATATACACTGCACTGGAGGCCGCCTCAATCGGTTTATCTGAAGCGGAAGCTGAACAGGCCGGCTTCAATGTCAGTGTCTCCAGATCTCCGTTCTCAAGCAACAGTAAGGCGGCGGTAGACGGCGATGAAGGCGGATTCATCAAGATCATCAACGATAAACAGCACGGCGAGCTGCTCGGAGCGTTCATCGTCGGCAAAAATGCCACAGAGCTGATCGGCGAGGTCCTGGCAACTCAAGCATCGGAAGGCACAATGCATGAACTGTCCGACGTCGTGCAGCCCCATCCGTCTCAATCTGAAGCCATTGGTGAGAGCGCTGGTTTATTCTTTAACCAGGCGATTCATATATAACCCAAATTTAAAAGGAGGAAGCATTTATGGAGAAACAGGACGCACTGTGGATTTATGAAAAAATGAATGAAATCAGACAGTTTGAAGATGAAGTACACCATATTTTCAGCAAAGGGTCCATCCCCGGTTTTGTCCACCTGTATGCAGGTGAAGAAGCGGTGGCGACCGGTGTAATGTCACAGCTCGATGATGATGACTACATCACCAGTACCCACCGGGGGCATGGACATGCCATTGCCAAAGAATGTGATCTAAGATATATGATGGCAGAAATCATGGGTAAAAAAGACGGACTCGGCAAAGGGAAAGGCGGCTCGATGCATGTGGCTGATATAGATAAAGGCATGCTCGGTGCCAACGGTATCGTCGGCGGCGGTTTCGGACTGGCCACAGGAGCCGCGATATCCATCCGCAACCTGGGTAAAGAGAACGTTGCGGTATGTTTCTTCGGAGATGGCGGTGCCAATGAAGGTATCTTCCACGAAGCGCTGAACTTCGCTTCAATCCTGGATCTGCCTGTCGTATTCATCTGTGAAAACAACCAGTATGCAGAAGGTACAGCCCACAGGTACGCCAGTGCGACAGAAACGATCGCAGAAAGAGCTTCAGCCTACAGCATGCCGGGTGAATTTGTTGACGGCATTGACGTGGAAGACGTTTTTGATAAAACTAAAGCCGCCATTGAACGCGCTAAAAACGGTGAAGGCCCGACGCTCATAGAATGCAGCACATACCGCAATTACGGCCACTTCGAAGGAGATGAACAGAAATATAAATCATCGGATGATGTAAACGCCGGACGTGACTGCATCGAGGAATTCAAGAAAAAAGCGATGGAGAACGAATGGCTGACTGAAGAAGACGCACAAAGACTCGAAACAGACGCAAAACAAAAAGTCGAAGCGGCGGTAGAATTCGCTGAGAACAGCCCTGAGCCGGACATTGACTCACTGTACGAAGATGTCTTCGCATAACTATAAGGAGGGAATTATCAATGAGTGAAAACCGTAACATGACGTTTATGGGCGCCATTAATGAAGCAATAGACATGTCGATGGAAGCCGATGACAATGTCATCGTCATCGGTACAGACGTTTCCGGCGGTGCTGAAATCGAGCACCTGGAAGAAGAGAAAGAAGATTCATTCGGCGGCGTTTTTGGTGTCACACAGGGACTGGCCGCAAAGTACACAAGAAACCGGGTCATCGATACACCGATTGCTGAGCATGTCACGATCAGTTCGGCGGTCGGGGCAGCTGCAACCGGTCTCCGTCCGATTGCTGAAACCATGTTCAACGATTTCGTTGGATTCATGCTTGACCCTGTGCTAAACCAGGGCGCCAAGATGCGGTATATGTTCGGCGGTAAAGCGAAGATTCCCATGACCATGCGCACGATACACGGCGCCGGTGCTGGCGCAGCCGCCCAGCACTCACAGACCCTTTATGGCATGTTTGCTGCGATTCCTGGTGTCAAAGTCGTCGTACCATCAAATCCCAATGATGCGAAGGGTTTATTCCTCGCTGCCATGGCAGATGATAACCTCGTGGTATTCTCGGAAGACAAAACATTGTACGGGACTAAAGGTGAGGTGCCGGAAGGCCATTATACAGTAGAACTCGGCAAAGCCGGAATCGCCCGTGAAGGCGAGGATCTGACAATCGTCGGCATCGGTAAAATGGTACAGGTTGCCCAGGAGGTCGCTGAACAGCTGGAAACCTCCAACGTTTCCGTGGAAGTCATCGACCTGAGAACGGTATCGCCATGGGATGAAGAGACTGTGCTTGAATCCGTGAAGAAGACCGGAAGGCTCGTCGTAGTGGACGAAGCCAATCCTCACAATAACACCGCCACTGATGTGGCTTCCGTCATCGGCGATATCGGCTTTGATTATCTGGACGGACCCATCAAAACCGTCTGTGCACCGGATACTCCCGTACCATTCTCCGCCAACCTTGAACAGGCTTATATACCACACGCCGACAAAGTTATGGACGTTGCCAGTGAGTTAATTGAAGATCTCAAATCTGTAAAATCCTAGGAGGTGATGAATAATGGCTGAAAACATTGTGATGCCCAAACTGGGAATGACAATGAAAGAAGGTACAGTGGAAGAATGGCATAAAAGTGTAGGTGACACGGTGGAAGCAGGAGAAACCGTCGCCACCATCAGTTCTGAGAAGCTGTCCCAGGATGTTGAATCTCCCGGTGCCGGGGAACTGTTGGAAATAAAAGTCGATGCAGGGGACTCCATAGAAGTCAAAGGCATTATGGGGGTGATTGGTGAAGCGGGAGAATCAACGGTTGAGGCAGGCTCAGCTGAAGATGAAGGAGAGGCCGAAACCCCTGAAACCGCCGGCAAAGATGAGCCTGCGGAAACACCTGCTGAAGCACCGCAAACTCAGAACGCAGACAAAAGGCCTGCCGGCTCAGCACAAGCAGACGTCCGTATTTTCATCTCTCCTCTGGCAAGAAGGATGGCTGCAGAACATGACCTGCCGATTGAACAGATTGAAGGCACAGGCGGCAATGGCAGAATCACCAGACTCGATATCAACAGAGTCCTGGCGGGCGGCCTGGATAAAGCAGCCGCTGCCGGTGAAACAGCCGAAGCGGCTGGTACCACACCACAGGCGGCGGACGTCGGAGAAGGACTGAATCCGATGCGCAAAACCATCGCCAGAAATATGCGCGCCAGCCTCGACAATACCGCTCAGCTGACCCTCCACCGTAAGGCTGAAATCGATCAGCTGATCGACTTCCAGAAGAAACTTCGGACGGAAGCAGAACAGAGCAGCATTGATGTCAAACTGTCACTGACCGTGCTGATAGCCAAAGCAACGGTGCTAGCACTGCAGGATTATAAGAAGATGAACTCAAGGTATGAAAACGGCGAACTGACAGAATATGATGCAGTCCACCTGGGAATCGCCACAGCACTTGACGAAGGACTGGTTGTGCCGGTCGTGAAGCACGCCGAGCAGAAATCCATCGGCGCACTCGCTGAAGAAATCAGAGACCTGTCCGCCCAGGCACGTCACGGTGAAGCTTCTCAGGAAACCTTATCAGGTTCGACCTTCTCCATCTCCAACATGGGTGGCAGCGGGGTTGAATACTTCACTCCAATTCTGAATACGGCCGAATCAGGCATACTCGGTGTCGGCGCATTCCAAAAAGAACTCGCCATGGTCAATGATGAGGTCACTGAAATTACAAAAATCCCGTTCAGCCTCACATTCGATCACCAGATATTGGATGGTGCAGCAGCAGGAGAATTTCTGACGATCCTTGTCAGATATATCGAAAACCCATATCTGCTGGTCCTTTAAAAGTATCTGAGATAGCCCAGTGCGGGCTATCTTTTTTATCGAATAAATAAATCCTGATGTTTTGAATGAGTGGTGCGAATGCCAGCGCTCACCAGCGCGGGCACTCGGAATCCAAACGAATGCCAGCGCTCACCGGCGCGGGCACTCGGAATTTGAACGAATGCCAGCGCTCACCAGCGCGGGCATTCGCAGCCTTTCGCGCCGATGCTGCATTCATCGCAATCTCAAACACAGAGGACCGCCCCCGGCGCCGGGGCGGTTCTCTGACTCAAATCATACTACGCCGCACGCTTCAATTTGTTCGCAACCAGCTCCAGCAGCACTGCGACGATCAGAATCATATACGTGATCATGCCGACTTCGTTCATATCGTAATAGAACGTACTGGACATGAACAGTTCATAACCGATACCGCCCGCGCCTGCGGCTGCGCCCATGGCGACCGCAACGCCGAAGTTGATTTCAAAACGCAGGAATGTCCAGGCGATCAGATATGATTTTGTCTGAGGCACAACGACCTGGAACAGGATATGAAAGTAGCTTGATCCAGTGGCGCGCAGTGCCTCAATCTTGCCTTCGTCGATTTCTTCGAATGCTTCTGAATAGGCTTTGACCAGATACGCGATCGAGTGGAAGAGCATCCCAATGACGGCGGCGACTGCGCCCAAACCGGCTGCGATGGCAAATATGAGCACCCACAGTACCGTAGGCACAGCCCGGATGATGGTGATAAATCCTTTGATCAGGGTGCTGAGCCATGGTTTGGACAGGTTCACGGCTGTGCCGAATGCCAGAAATATGGAAATCACGGCCCCCAGAATCGTGGACAAAAATGCCAGGCACAGCGTGATCAGCACCTGCATGACTGCGTTGTTAAGCGTTGTATTATTCAGCTGCGGTTCCAGGAACATGATCCGCAGATTGTCCACTGTATCTGCAATGGCGCTCCACAGCTGCAGCCCGCCATAATCAAGCAGGAAGAATCCGACAATGGTAAAAATGAATGTACAGATGAGCAGTGCCCGAAATCGCCGCTGTCCTTTGTTCGGCCGGCTGATTTTAATCTGCCCTTTACTGTTGCGATCAACATAATCCATCATTATAGGATCTCCCTTCTGATCAGATTGGAAATGCTTTCGATGATAAGCACTGCAATGACAATCGCCAGTGTAATGAGTGAGACCATTTCATAGTCCAGCTGTTTATAATAAAGATCGAACAGATATCCAATACCAGTGCCTGTCAGCAGGCCGACGAGGGTGGCACTTCTAATGTTGGTTTCAATCATGAAGAGCACCCAGCTGAACATCTGTGGCATACTTTCCGGTATCACAGCTTTTGAAATCATCTGCGGGTAAGTGGCACCGGTCGCTTTCAGCGCCTCGATGGAATCACTGGATGCTTCATCGATCGTTTCGATAAATGCCCGCACCAAAAACCCGAATGTCGAAAAGAATAAAGCCAGAAAGCCTGTCGCCGCATTCGTCCCGAAGCTGATGACCAGGATAAGCGCCCATGCAACGACCGGTATGTTACGGCTGATGGAAGCCGCAAGTTTGGCAATCCACATCAGCACCCCGCTGACTGACGTCTGCTTTGAACCCATGATGGCAAAAAACAGTGCAAAAAGTGCGGCAGTTGTCGTGGAAACTACGGAAAGCAGCACTGTTTCCCACAACACACGAAGAACATTCGGCAGATTTGCCAGGGTCGAGCTGCTGAAAAGCATGTTGCCAAACAGCCACTGGATGGCCGCCGGAACGCTCAACACACCGTCGATATGATTGTAATCGGTAACCTCCCCTGCTGTATATATCAGTGCTATGAGGATGACCGCACCGAAAATCAGCTTGAGATGTTTTTTGCGGATGATATCGATATCCTTGACATGCTGTACATTTGATTTTCCCATTCAATATTCACCTATTCCACGATTAATTCGTCAATTTTCGAACCATATATGCGGCTGACAACTTCAGTCTGGACCTCTTCCGGTGAATCGTTGTAGACCACCGTGCCGTCATTCAGCCCGATGATACGGTCGGCGTATCTCTTCGCCACATCCAGCTGGTGCAGGTTCACGATGATTGTTATGCCGCGCTCGATGGAAATCCGTTTTAGATATTCCATGATGATGCGGGATGAATTGGGGTCGAGTGAGGCAATCGGTTCATCACACAGAATGATCTTAGGATCCTGGATAAGCGCCCGCGCAATACCGACCCGCTGCTTCTGGCCGCCGCTCAATTCATCACACCGCTGATACACCTGTTCCCTGATGCCGAGCTCGGAGATAATGTCCAGTGCCCGCTGTTTCTCCGCTTCGGAATAGAGCGACAAAATCCCCTGTATACTGTTCTTATATCCAAGGCGTCCATGCAGCACATTCTCAAACACACTCAGCCGGTCCACAAGATTATAATGCTGGAAAATCATGCCGATATCCGTGCGCATCTGACGCAGTTTCTTTCCTTTCATCGACAGCGTCTCCCTGCCGTTGAACGTGATTGAGCCGCTGTTTGGTTCAATCATGCGGTTAATCACCCGGAGCAGCGTCGATTTGCCGGCACCGGACGGCCCGATAATTGCCAGCATCTCCCCTTCCTTAATATCAAACGAAATATCCTTCAGCACTTTCTTCGTGCCGGAATATGATTTATCCACATTTTCCAGCGCCATCACATCCGGTGCATCTGCCAGCCGGTGCGTTTTTGCTTCTGCCTGATTTTCTGGAAAAGGGAAAACCACCTGGTCTGTCTGCTTGCCTTCAGCCTGCTTGGATTTGTCATTCGTTATTACAGTCATAAAATGCCCTCCATAATTGAAGGCAGGGGGGTGTGACCCCCTCCCTGCCCAAAATGAATCTCGTTTAATTTCCAAGTTCCCTGATCGGATCAAACCATGAATCTTCGACAACCACAAACTGTTCGTCGCCCGTTTTCTCAAACAAGCCGCCCTGTTCTGAATCTTCCGGGACGAAAATATTTTCGTTGTTTGCGACTTCTTCGGACGTCATCGCATCCTGGATTGTGGAAATTTCCTCTTCACTCAATGTATCACTGTTTGCCGCGAATGGGGCATTGAGTACCGGGGTCACGTCAAGCAGTCCGAACTGTTCCCCTGCGAACTCTTCAAACGGTGCGGCTGCGCCTTCAGACACTTCATAGATGGCCCCCGGCGTATTTGCTTCCCCTTCGGCCACTTCCACGTAGTTATCGACACAAGTATCACAAAATGCTGCGATGTCCGCTCTGCCATTCAGCAGATTCACTGCCGAGCCCTGGTGGGAGTTGCCGAACATCACTTCGTTGAATAAAGTACCGCTCTCTGCAATCTGATCGGCTGTCAGATCGGAATACGCTTCCTGTTCACTGAAATGTCCCTGCAGCGTGGACGCTGGCACTCTGAAACCGGATGTGGATGATGCAGATACGAACGAGAAGTCTTTACCTTCGAAATTATCAAGTACGTATTCACCATCTTCGCCTTCATACTGTTCCATGTTCTCCGGAAGCGCCGCAAACCAGCTGTAGTAGATCGCGTCTTCCTCAGTGCCGCTTTCACCTGACGGCACAACAAGCGGAACGACGGCATCGTTACGATCCTTAGCCTGTATGTAGCCTTCAGCACCCATAAATGCCAGATCCGCATTGTCATTGACGATACTCTCGATAGCGATTGAATAATCCGTCGTCAGCTCATGTTCAACTTCCCTGCCGGTCGCCTCTTCAAGAACTGTACCGATCTCATCCCGTGCATCCGCCAGCTCATTTCCGGATTCATTCGGATACCATACCACGTTCAGCGGTTCATCGCTGGACGATTCACCGTCTGCACTCGCACTTTCCTCTCCACCGCCTGAATCGTTACCGCACGCCGATAGCACCAACGTCAATGAAGCAAGTCCAAACAACCATTTTTTCATTTTCATTTACACTCCTTGGATCATTTTATTCCCCGTTTAATTAAATCCGATTCCGGTATTCGAGTAAATGTAATTTACCGATACTTTACATAATTCGTTAAAACTTAAACAAATGGATGATCTTTTAACATACGCTTCTCTATGCCAATGCTGGCCTTTGCGCCGAAATCCCCATGATAATCGCTGCCGCCGGTGGTAAAAAGCCCGTACCGTTCACACAGGGCCGTCACCTTTCTAAAGTCCGCCGGCGTATGATCCGGATGGATGATTTCAATGCCGTCAAGACCCGCCGCAATCACCTCGGTGATCAAGTCATAGGAGTTCAGCTGGCCGGGATGTGCAATCACGGCATAGCCGCCATCTGCCCGGATGGCGCGCACGGCCTCAAATACATCCGCATAAACGATATCGCCGGCCGCCGGTCCGTCACCCTTAAACAGCCGCCGGTACAACGTCTGATAGTGCTCCGAGGTGAAATGCGCCGCTGTAATATCAGCCATGATGTGCTGCTTGTAGATTGTCTGACCCGGCTCCAGGCGGGAGGCAATCCTGCTGGCATCGACATCGACCCCTTCATGCTTCAACTGTTCAATTTGCCGGAGTGAATGGGCGTGACGGCGCTCGAGCAAAGGATCTGTCACTTGTCTAATATTGGGGGCTGCCAGATCGTAATCATAGCCGAGCACATGGACTTTGCGGTCTCTGCTGAAGTCATAGGCTGAAATCTCAACACCCGGAATCAATCTGATGCCCGCGGCATGGGCAGTTTCACGTGCCCTTGGGTAAGTCGCCGTGAAATCATGATCCACGAAACTTAACACATCGACATTGCGTGCTTTCGCTTTTTCGATCACGGTGCCGATCGAATCCGAACCATCGGAAAATGCGCTGTGGACATGAAGGTCGATATTGCCCATTCAGATCACCTGCTGCGCTTTTTCATTCATATCATACACGTGGTCGCACAAGCCTTCCATGAAATCCAGGTCATGGAAGATGCCGATCAGCGTCGTGCCGTTGGCTTTTAATTTACTGATAGCTTCACGGACTTTTAGCTTCGAATCATAATCGAGGGATGCTGTCGGTTCGTCGAGTAATAAAAGCCTCGGTGCCTTGACAGTGGCGCGGGCAATATTCAGCCGCAGTTTTTCGCCGCCGCTGAATGTATTCGGATAGTTGTTCCATAATGATTCCGGTATATCATAGTGCCGCAATGCATCCTTGGCCTTGTCCAGCGCAATTTCCTGAGGTTCGCCCATTTCAAGCAGAGACTGCGTCACCAGTTCCAGACTCGTCGTGCGGGGCATCACTTTAAGAAATTGGGAAACATAGCCGATCTCCGTCCGGCGCAGCCTGATCAGATCGTAATCGCTGATATCAAGTATATTGACCGTTCCATGTTCCTGGGAGTCATACATGATCGCCCCTGCGTCTGGTTTATAAGTGCCGTAAATACTTTTTAGGATTGTGGATTTGCCGCTGCCGCTTTTGCCGACAATACCGAGGAAACCGCCTTTGTCGACATGGAGGCTGACTCCACCGATGGCAGTGCGTGTCTGTTTGAGATGATGAATGGTAAAGGACTTTGATATGTTTTGTACACTTAACATTTTCACACCTCCTGATTGAGACGGTAATGGTATTGAGCGATGACCGCACCGTCGACAATGCATTCTGTAATAACAGGGAATCCATCATTCAACTGGATGACATTAATATCCGCTTTCTTGCCCGGCGTAATCGAACCGATTTCGTCATCCATCTTTACCGCCCTGGCCGGGTTAAGCGTGATCAGTTTCATCACATCTTCAAGCGCATAGCCAGACTCAGTATGCATTTTGAATATGGAATGCAGCATCGCCGCCGGATAATAATCGCTGCATAATATGGATATGCAGCCTTCACGGATCGCCCCTGCGGCGTTCAGGTTGCCGGAATGCGAACCGCCGAGCATAATATTCGGCGCGCCGGCCAGCGTATGCTGGCCTTTGGCATGGGCGTACTTGGCCACATCAATCGTGATCGGGAATTCACTGATGGTCGTGCCGAGCGAGGTGTTAAAATCGATTCTCTCAGTGAAATCGTCGTCATGGGAAGCAACCGCAATATCCCGTTCCTCAGCAAGTGCCGTCAGATGCTGCATATCGTCCAGGCTCAGACGCTCGTATTCCTTTTTCTCAGCGATCACTGTGTCAATGTCGCCATCCGTCAGTGACTGATATCCTTTCATCGTATCCTTATATACTGAAAGATTCCGGTACTGCCCCTGTCCCGGTGTGTGATCCATGAAACTGAGCAGATGGATGTCACCGGCCTTCAGATGGTTACGGATAGAGTCGAGCTGTTCCACTGCATCCAGTTCGAAACGGGCATGCAGTCGATGCCGGATCAGGTGCGCTTCATTATGCGTCCGTGCAATCGCATTGATGAGCGCTTCCACATTCGCTGGATCCCGGATCGGCTTGTGCCCGAACATATCCTTCCGATAGATGGATAATGAATGGAACATCGTCGTGATACCGTGGGCGCTCAGTATCCGCTCGGATTCCCGGATGCCGAGCGATACGTCCATGAGCGACGTCGGCCTCGGGGCAACAATACCTTCGATATAGTCGGAATGAATATCGATGAACCCCGGGCTGACGTACCCGCCCTTCGCATCGATGATCTGATCGGCATCTGCCAGATGACCGTTCATTTCACGCATCGGGATGATGTCCCGGATATACTGGCCGTCTATAATGACGGCTGCATTGCTGAGTACTGCCTGCGCTGTGATGACATTGCCGTTTATGATTACTTTCAATGTGTGTGCCTCCCTCTTAAAGGATTGAATATACCAGCTGCTGAGTGTAGTGATGCTTTGGATCTTCCAGTATCTGATCGGTAATGCCCGCTTCTGCTACTGAGCCGTTCAGCATCACCATGGTACGATCGCACAGCATCCTGATGATGGCGAGGTCGTGCGAGACCACAATCATGCTGATGCCGAGCTCCCGCTGAATTTCTTTGATCAGTTCCAGGACGTCCGCCTGGACGGAAACATCGAGCCCCGTGGTCACTTCATCAAGCAGGAGAATCGGCGGATAATTAGATAATGCCTTGGCGATCTGTACCCGCTGCTGCATGCCGCCCGAGAAATTTTCCGGCGGTTCGAATTTACGGTCCAGCGGGATGTTGACCTTATCCAGAAAATGGTCACCGGCAGCGGTCATTTCCCCCACATTTCTGGAGCCTGCTGCGATGAGTTTTTCTGCGATGTTACTCATGGATGAAAAATCCATTTTGAGACCATAGACCGGGTTCTGGTAGACCATGCCGAGGATTTCGTTTTGAATCTCCCGCCGGTGCTGACTGGACAGTGTGAAAACATTGGGCACACCCTCCGCATAGCCGGTGATGTAATATTCACCTGCAGAGCGTTCCTGGTCGAAATAAAGCATTTTCATCAGCGTGCTTTTGCCGCTGCCGCTTTCGCCGACGATGCCGAGAATCTCTCCCTTGTAGAGATCGAACGAGACATCATCTACAGCGAAAACCGTGCGGCAATACGGGCAAATATTATTATTGAGTGGATTATTTTCATTGCGGCAGTAGTTACACCGGTCGCCGTAGAATTTTCCGGCGCCTCTGACGCTCAGCGCAATATTATCGTGTGTACTCATTTGACTGAGCCCTCCCTGTTCATCGCTTCCTGCATGTAGCTGGTATCGTTGGTCTGATAATAGGTTTCACCCGTTTCTTCATCGATCAGTTCATCCATGTAGACGCCGGTGAGACCGGACTGCCGGCAGATGACATCATCGAACGATTCAACTTCGAACGGGTAGTCCTCAAAAGCCAGAGACTTGACCTTCGTGTATGGCGGAAGTGCGCAGATCTTCTTCTCACGGCCCGCGCCGAGCAAAATGAGCCCGTCGTTGTTGTCCATTTTCGGATTGTCGAATCTCGGAATCGGGCTTGGCGCCATGACGTACCGGCCTTCCACCAGCACCGGATAGTCGGCGTCTTCAGTAATCGAATCATAATTCATGATCTGTTCGAACAGCCGGAGCCACGCGCCGCTGTATTCCTTATCCGCATGGAGCATCTTCGTCACGCGTTCCTGCGGTTCTACGGGCCGCAGGGGCTCCGGCATCGGCACCTGCAGCACCAGGATCTGGTACGGTTTGAGCGGCACTTCCGGAATGCGGTGCCGGGACTGTATGAGGGTCGCCGCATCGGTATGGATCGTATCCGGCACCCCGGTCGTATCCTGAATGAGCTTGCGGATGTTGACTGCGTTGACCGATTCATCCGAGCCCTGGTCGATGACTTTGACAGTATCGCTCTGACCGGCCAGTGACAGTGTCAGCTGCAGTCCGCCAGTCCCCCAGCCGCGGGCGATAGGCAGCTCCCTTGAGGCGAATGGCACCTGATAGCCGGGGATGGCGATCGCTTTTAACGTTTTTCTTCTGATTTCTTTTTTGGAGTTTTCGTCAAGGAATGCATAGTTCTGTCTCATGATTCCGTCCCCCCTTTCGTCTTTCGGATGCGGTCGAGCACCGATTGAAATGTCACGTAATGCGGCAGTTTCAAATGCGATATGAAGCCTGTGGACTCGACGGAATCCACATGAAGCAATACGAATTCATCGTCGCCGGTCGCCACTCCCGGCACCGGGTGGCTCAGACTATAATCCAGTACGCTCATCGCGATCGCCTTCGTTTCGTTCTGACCGAACACAAGTCCGCAGCCAATCTTGAATTCCATCTCCTTTGACTGCTCCGCTGCATCCCCATCTGCCGGCATGAAGGCATCCACTTCCGTCAGTTCAACATCACCGATGAAATATCCCTCCCCGTCGCCAAACGGGTCGATATGGACCGGCTGCTGACCGACACGCACTTCACCGATGTTCGGATGCGAAGAATAGCCGTAGCCGCGGATTTCTGCATAGCCGAGGGAAGTCACTGCCCCAGTCTGGCCGCGTGTCAGGGATTGCAGTCTTTCACTTCTGGAGCTTGGGAATTCGATCGTTTGCTTCGTGATATCATCCGGTGTCTCATTATCCTCCGGTACTTTATTGAGCAGGCCCTCTGACGCCAGGTAATCGATGACTTTTGGCAGACGGCTAAGCGAATAGCCGTAGCTGTCCGCGTCCGTCATCTCAAAGGACGCTTCGCTGTAAGTCATGGTGTCATCGAGCAGACGGTGCGTGAAATCCGGCGAGGCGCCAAGGATCTGGCCGCCGGGAATATCCTTGAAACTGGCCGATACCCTGCGTTCAACAAACATTTCCCGCGTGTTCGTCACGGTTGAATAGTATAATCTCGGCAGTGTGGAACGGTGCGCTCTGAGCAGGAACACCGCTTCTTCCATGTTGCCTTCCGACTGTTTGACTGCCAGCGCGGCCAGATCCCTGTCGTACAGGCTTGCTTCGGACATGATCTGGTTGATCATCTGGGCCATGCCCGCTTTAATCTGTGAGATTTCCATTTCAAGCGCTTCGACGCGGTTTTTATTTTTATACATTTCAACAGAAGCCGAGATCGCTTTCGTACCGCCTTTGACTGCAACATATCCCATCTACTTCACCTCCACTTTCGTCGTCCGCGGGATGACACACAGCTGATTGTCCTGATCGGCGATGATCAGATCGATGCCCAGCGGAAATTCCAGACATTTTTCACTTCTCAGTGCCATCCATCCGGCGTCGATCGTCATTTCAAGTGTATTGATATCCTTGATGCCCGGTCCCCGGAGCGCATACTTCTGTCCTTCACCAATCGACGGGACTTCTATGATCAGCGTCGTCGACTGCTCCGGGGAACCCAATGTGCCGACAGCTGCTTCATGAAAAATCTTTTCAGTAAGCTCGCCTGCCTTGACGACCACGAATTCTGCATCCAGATTTTCAGTGCAGTGCGCACCGGTCAACGTACTGAATTCCTCTGCATCCTGTTTCAGCGATGTGCTGAACGACACTTCATTGTCGAATAAAGTCAGCACTGTCGCCAGCGTGCTGTCAGAAAATGTGGAATAATTGGAGGTGTCAAACCCTGAAATCCTGATCTCGCCCGGCCGGCTGTACAAATCCACCAGTTCCCGGTAATGCTGCTGCGTCATATGCACCATTGTCTGCATAATTTTCACTCCTTACTCCGTCATCATGTCGAAATCCACTTTGGTTTTAAGGATCTCGTCCGTCTTTTTTTTCACGTAATGCTGTTCGGCCATTTCAAGCCCCTTCAGAATATCCTGCAGTTCATCCTGGAGGATGCCGAGATTGAAACAGAGATCGATGAAACTCATCGCCATGCTGAGATTTTCATTCGATCCTTTCACAACACCCATGCCTACCGTTTGCCCCTGGCGGATCTTCGTTTCCGTCACAAGCATCTCACCAATATAGAACAGACTGCTTTCAGCATGTTCCCGCACCTTGATCATCGTGAGCCCTTCAGTCGGTGCCGAGACAATATCAAAATCAGCACTGTCTTTATAAGTATTGTAGAAATGGCTTGCTTCGTTCCTGCCGTACCTGATAAATAAAGACGTCCAGCGTTTCTTATCCATAATCCAACCTCCTCACCAACTACTCTAACTTGTTGCCAAGCTGATGAGTTTTAAGAGTCTGTAAATTATGTAAAGAAGCCATTGAGAACGTAAATGTTGGGGATAGGTTTGGAATTTTGAGGTTAACGGTCATTGAAAGTGACTCTCGATGACCATTAAAAGCCTAACGGTCATTCAAAGTAGGCCCCGATGACTGTTAAAACACACGCAAAAAACTGCAGACACCTGATCAAAGGCGTCTGCAGTTCTCATTTTTTAAATATAAACCACTTATTCCGTTTTTGCTTGCGCTTCTTCCGATCTGGCGATGCCAATGCCAGTGAATCCGTATATCATCGCGAACACGATACACAAATAGCACGGGATGGCCCATATCCAGTAGTCACCGATGCCCACGCCGAGCACTTCAACGTAATAGATGGTGGATACGCCCCAGGGTACCAGCGGGAGTATCATTGTTCCGGAATCTTCCAATGTTCTGGAAAGGTTTTTGGCGTGCAGACCTTTTTTGGCATACGTGTCCTGCAGCAGCACACCGACCATGATGATCGATATCGATGCGACACCGGCGGTGAATACGATAATGAGACTGCCGAGAATCGTCGCACCGATCAGCTGCCATACAGTCTGCACTTTTTCAGAGAATGCTGCGAGTATTTTATCCAGACAGCCGGCAGCTTCCACAATGCCTGCAAACGCATAGCCGCAAAATATCGTCACTACGATTGTCGTCATACTGAATATACCGCCCCGGTTTACTAATGAAGTGACTGTTTCCGATAAGCTCCCCGGATTGACGCCGGCAGACTGGATCATTGATATATTAAACCCGTCCGCCATGGCTGTGAACCCGTCGACAATTGAAAATCCATTGGAAAACATGCCGATAAACACTGCTGTAAGTGAGGCCAGCAGCATCATCGGGACAATCGGTTTTTTCCGGAGTGCGCCGTACAAAATAATGGCGAACGGCAGCAGCATAAAAAGATTCCAGTTATATATCGAATCCAGTTCCCTCAGTAACCCCTGGACATTATCCGCTGAAGCCGATGAATACTCGGTGTTTATGCCGACGAAAAACCAGACGGCAGCCCCGACGATTGATGCCGGCACCGTGGTCCACAGCATATGACGAATGTGTTCATAGAGATTGACCTCCACAACCAGCGGCGCCAGGTTTGTCGTATCGGATAACGGGGACATTTTGTCCCCAAATACGCCGCCGGATATAATTGCTCCGGCCGCTATTGCCGGTGATACACCGAGTTCGGCGGCAATACCCATCAGCGCCACACCGGCGGTCGCCGTTGACCCCCAAGCAGTACCGGTCGCCACAGAGACGATCGCAGTGATGGCAAAGGCGGTCACCAGGAAGTATGTCGGATTGATCATCTGCAATCCATAATAGATGAGCATGGGCACCGTGCCGGAGTATATCCAGGTGCCGATGATGATGCCGACCGAGAATAAAATAAACACCGCCGGCATGGCTGTTTTCAGCCTTTTAATGATGCCCTGTTCCATGTCACTCCAGGACAGCCCGACCCTTAATGCAATCATTGCCGCATAGGCGGCAGCCAGAAGCAGCAGCGGCTGTATCGGGATACTGAAGTAAGCGAAGCCGCCACCCACAACGGCCGCCAGAAATATAAAACATGATATCGATTCAAAGAATGTTGGTTCCCGCTTCATGTATACCTCCTATGTTTAAATCAGACGTTCTCAATCAGCTGGCCGGGGTCCAGACCAGCCAGTCCCAGACTTTCGAGCGTCAATCCGGTTGTAAAGAAATCCGTCTCTAAAATTGTGCTGCCCAGCGTAATGACTGAATCAATATTTGGTGTCCGGACGCCAGCTGCCCGTCCGAGGTCTGACCACAGCACCAGTCCGTTGGAGATATCTTCAGTGAAATATCTGGAATTGACGGCGGCAGGACCTTTGATCTGCGTAAAGACTTCACTCGTATTGAACAGATACTGCAGGTTCTCCGTTTCACTATTGAAATATCCTCTTCTTGCCCTGCTTTCCACTGCGTTCTCCAGATCAAAGCCAAATGCACGGCCAATCGCCATCCGTTCATTCTGAACAGCTTCCAGCACCTTCACCGTATGTTCGGTAATCCCCTCCTTATATAACCAGAATTCGCCGTCCGAATAATCGATCCTGCCGACGTTCAATAATGACGGGCCCGGATGGACCTCCGGATTGCCGTTCTCCAGTGTCGAGTGCCAGATATTATGCGCCGGCACCAAGCAGTCATATATTTGAGCACACACTTCAAACAGCACTTTTGTCTGAGCACTTGGGTAAGCCGCAAAAAACAATTTTTTTACATACAGGGACAATTCAACCTCGGCGGTTTCAGCAAATGCACGCGTGCCGTACGTCAAGGAGTTGCTTTCACAAATACGGAATGTTTTGTCTATGCCCATTGCCCGCGCTTTATTGACAAAGCGGATCGCGCTCAGTGACCCCGCCCCGTTCAGGAAAATGACCTGAGATTCCGAAACCGCCGGCGCGAGCTGCTCAGCAATGGATTCAATCGCAAAACTCGGCGCAGTAATCATCACAATTTGTGCATCCTTGATCGCCAGTTCAATATTATTCGTTACCTTGTTGAATGGGACGAAAATTTCACCGGACGCATCCTTTAGCTTAATTCCGTCATTTCTTCGGATACCAGCCAGATTATCCGAAAATTCCGCAGCGTCATACAGATGAACTTCAAAGCCTCTGTTCGTCAGATCGGCTGCCGCTGTGATCCCGCCATTGCCAGCCCCTAAAACCGCAACTTTATCCACTCTCATCGTATTGGCTCCTTTGTGTAAAATTAATCAAATTCATATTATCATACTCAAAATATTAATAATAATTTTATTGAAATAAACGGTTCGAATTCCGTCACAAAATTGTCTTAAAATATAGTCATTTAGCTCTTTTTCGTTTGAATTCGAGAATGGGAATGTATTATATTGGGCTATACTCAAGAGAAACGGGTATATTACTATCAGATTGATAAATGATGAGGGATTTTACTATGTCTCAAAGAAAAAGGTTCACCGAAATTGATGCGCTTCGCGGATTGGCAGCACTGGGTGTTGTACTTTTCCACTATACCATCCGCTACGAAGAACGGTTCGGCGAGGTGAATGGGGGGTATAGCGACCTGTTCGCTTTTGGTGAATACGGTGTGCAGCTGTTCTTCATCATCAGCGGTTTCGTCATCTATATGTCCATCCTTAAAGTCAGGTCCGTGTCCGACTTCGCGATCAAACGTGCTTTCAGACTCTACCCGGCATATATATTCGCTGTCGTATTGACATTCACGATTGTCTCTCTCGCCTCGATTGATCAGCTGAAGATCGACATCATGCCGGCACTGATCAACCTGACGATGTTCCAGGATTTCCTTGGGGCCCCGCGGGTGGACGGCGTCTACTGGACATTGCGTGTCGAAATGACATTCTATATCCTGATGGCCGTCCTGCTGTTCTTCAAAGTCGAAAAGAGGATCATGCCGATCGTTCTGTCATGGCTGGGGTTTTCCGTCATCATCCAGCTGGTGCATGCCGGTTTCGATACTGAGCTGACAACAATGATTAGAGAATTCTCAATCGCCAGCTTCAGTCAGATGTTCATCATCGGCATGATGTTCTACGCCATCTGGCAGCATGGAGACCAGCTGAAGTATTACGCGGTAATCGCCTTGTGCATACTCTACGACCTGGCGTTCATGAGCATTGAAAATACCCTGTTCACAACAGCGTTCGTCGCGATATTCTATCTGGTCATCAACAACAAACTGCAGTTCCTGAGCTCCAAAATACTCGTGTTTTTCGGAACGATTTCGTATCCTTTATATCTGATCCACCAGAATATCGGGTATGTCATCATCAATCATCTGCATGACCTGGGGTATACGCACCCGATCTATACGATCATCCTTGTCGGCGGTACCGTCATTGCCGCCTATCTGATCTACAGTTACGTCGAACAGCCGGTTCAGAACGCACTCTATAAAATTTACAAACGGAACCGTAAGCCCGATTCCAAAAAAGCAGTTTCAAACTAGCAGAAAATACGCCCTTCAAAGTCAGACACCTAAGAGGTGCAGCATTTTGAAGGGCGTTTTATGATTTATCAGTGGATATCTATCTGCTGCTTGAACAGATCACTTCTGTAGAGAATCCGGGTGTGTTCAAGCCGCCTGTCACTGTCAATATCGATGGTCTGGGTTTCATAGATGATCAGCGGCACGAGCTCCTGGCATTCCAAATATTCCTGTTCAGACAGTGTCGGAAAGGCAGTGGTGATCTGTGTGCCGGCGGATTTTAAGTTCGTAATGCCTTTTTTATTGTAGTACTTGAATATCGAACCCAGCTGATCCGTCTCATAACTGATGTCAGGCACGACATCTTCACGTATGTATGAAATATGGATGGCACAGGGGACATCGTTCACGATCCGGAGCCGCCCGACTTTGAATAAAGCCACACCCGTCGTACCGATCATTTGCTCATACCGCTTCTGTTCACTCTCAGTGGCGTATCGGGCAAAAATGATCCGGCTTTCATAAGGCAGACTCTGCGCTGCCATCTTGTCAGAGAAACTGCGCCGCCCGGTCATATCCAGCTCAATCACCGGCAGCCTTGCCTTCACAAACCGGCCGATCCCCTGCCGGCCCTCCAGCAGTCCCATCTTCTCCAGCTGCACAAGCGCATTCCGCACCACAATCCGCTTCTCCTTAAATTCATCCGCAATGACATTTTCACTGGGCATCTTGTCTCCAGGCGCCAGTTCCCTGTTAAGGATCTTCTCCTGAATCGTGTTTCTGATTCTGCTTTCACTGGAAATGTTGAAGTCAGGTTTGGACATGATAAAGACCTCCGGAAAATTTTTGGCATATCCATTCTAAACGATTTTCTGTATATATACAGAAAATCATCTTCACTCCATACTCATTTCTTCAATCACATCCCTGTTTATTTAGATATTCTTTATGGCGGGGTTGATTTTACAGTTCATTTTATTTAATATGTATAGTATAAAATGAATAAATTAAACTAGGAGGTGCCTGAATGTCAGATGAAATGGATTCAATCGAAGAAGCAAGAGATATCATGATCAGTGCGCTGGCCCAGTCCATGGTGATCTATGGAGTCACGCCTTCTGTCGGACGTATTTATGGGGTGCTCTACTTTTCGACCGAACCAATGACCCTTGATCAGATAAAAGATCAGGTCGCAATGAGCAAAGGCAGCGTGAGTAATGGTATGCGGGAACTGCTCGAGACTGACATGGTCACAAAGGTCTGGAAGAAAGGCGAACGGAAGGATCACTACGTTGCAGATAAGGATTACTTAAGAAATTTCCTTACTTTCTTCGTCAATAAAATCAGGCAGGAGCGCAACCTCATTATGAAAGGAACTGAACAGGCACAGCCAAAGCTGGAGAAGATCCTGCGGGAATCGTCCGATGATCAGGTGAGAGCAGAAGCAGAAAATGACCTTAATCTCATTAAGAACTCCCACCAGTATTTTGACTGGACAACGTCTCTGGCGAATGCCATGGAATCCGGGGAGATCTTTGATTTTCTGCCTAAACCAAAGAAAGATAAAGGGGAGACACCATGAATAAAAATAACACAGCACTCGTCCTCATTGACCTTCAAAAAGAAAGCAACTTTGGCATTACAGGTATGGATCAGGTGATTTCAAATACGAAACAACTGGCAAATGGATTCCGGGAGCTGGATATCCCTGTCATCTATACACGCCAGATCAATCGTTCAGATGGCGTCGCCCTGTCTCTGGGTGAACCGTTAAAAAGCGATGGTACGCCCTGCTATTACAATAGTAATGAAGAAAATGCAGAAATCATCGATGACATACAGCCAAAAGACGGGGATATTATCATTGATAAATACCGCTGGAGTGCTTTTTATGAAACGAACCTGGACCTAATCCTCCGAAATATGGGGATAGAACATGTAATAATCGGCGGTGTCGTGACAGACGGCTGTCTGTTAACGTCCGTGTTTGATGCCTATTTCAGGGATTATAACATCCACCTGGTCAGAGACATATGCGCAGCCTCCAATCAGGGCTCGCATATGTCAGCACTGATGATGATCGCCAATTGGGTATACGCACTCAAAATATACGATACGGAGAACATACTCAGACGTATGGCAGGCAAAACATTCGATGCATGGGAAGCAGACAGAGCAGATTCATTGCATTTCACCCCGGAGAATATGCAAGAAGTCTTTAATCAATTATTATAAGGTGGTTATATTTTATGTATAAGAAGATGAGATTATTCGGCCTGGCAGCAGCATTTGCTGCATTACTTGTACTGGCTGCATGCGGCGGCAGCGACGAAGACAGCAGTTCAGGCGAGAGCGAAAATGGCACAAGTGAAGACAGTACAGAGGAAAGCAGCGGCAGTGCATCCGACAGTTCAAGCACCGCCGAACTTGGTGAATCTGAACTGACGATCCCTTATGTTGCCTGGGCGGGCGCTATTGCACGGACGCCATTGGTTGCCCAGGTGCTTGAGGAAGTCGGTTATACTGTCGAGACTTCACAGGTTGAATCAGGCGCGATGTATTCCAGTGTTGCTACTGATGATGCATCATTTATGACCGCTTCATGGCTGCCGGCAACAGACCAGACATATTGGGATCAATATGGTGAGGATTTAGAAGATCTGGGTAACTTTGTGGATTCCGCACCGCTTTCACTGACCGTACCATCTTATATGGATGTGGATTCCATTGAAGATCTGCAAGGCAATCAGGCCGTTGGTGAAGCCACAGACTGGACGATTACAGGCATCGATGCAGGAGCCGGTGTCATGCTGCAGACAGAGACGGCAATTGAAGACTACGGTCTGGATAATTGGGAACTTCAATCCAGTTCCGAAGGAGCAATGCTGTCAGAACTGCAGTCAGCCGTTGACAATGAAGAACCGATTGTTATTACAGGATGGCAGCCGCATTGGATGTTCTCAGAAATGGATTTGACAATGCTTGAAGATCCCCAGGAAATTTACGGCGGTGAAGGTGACCGCATCGGCGCTTTGGCTCACACCAGCTTCCAGGAAGATTCACCCGCAGCATATGAAGCGATGCAGCGTCTGTTGGAAGATTACGATCAGGAAATGGAAAACGAACTGCTTGTCATGGTTAACGTGGATGATTTAGAACCTGCTGAAGCAGCCAGCCAGTTTCTCGAAAACAATCCAGATCTTCTGGAAAGCTGGACAGAAGGTTTGGGCGAATAGTTTCAGAACCGATAAATGAAACGATATCATAACGATCAATTGAACCCCCGGAGGCCAGGTGTTTTGTCTAATCTGGCAATCCGGGGGTTCAATTGATAATACCGTTGCAAATATTTTTACTGGATTTTTTCCAGTCTCCATTCTTTAAAAGCGTATAGAAATCTTCGTTCTATCAGACCACAAGCTGCCCCAGATTTCTCGGGTAACCGGTGATGATCTCTGTACCTTCTTCCTTCAGCACGACGGTGTCCGAATGCCTGAAACCGCCGACACCTGGGACGTAGATGCCGGGTTCAACGCAGAATACCATGCCTGATTTGAGCACCAGATCATTGTCGAACCTGAGCGACGGCGCTTCATGCAGCCCGATGCCGATGCCGTGGCCGGTCCGGTGAGCGATGTACTGACCGTAGCCGGCTTTAACGATAACGTCGAGCGCCTGCTGATTGACCGCTTTGGCGGTGACATCGACGCTGATAAAGTCCAATGCGGCCTGCTGGGCGCGCATCATGACATCGAATATTTCTTTCTGCTGCTCGGTCGGTTCCCCGACGAACAGCGTCCGCTCACACTCTGCCCGGTAGCCGTTCAATCCGACCTGCCGACTGTGAATGATGATATCCCCGTCTGAAATCTGCTTTGTATTTGAGAATACATGCGGCATGTTTGTCCGCTCGATGCCGGAGGGGGACATGACGAAATAATCCAATGTGGACGCCGGGTATTCCCTGGATATTGTATCGAACAGATACTGGTTGCCGAAGTGGTCGATCTCCATTTCAGTGAGGCCTGACGCCGTATTTTCGACTGTTTCCTCGAGCGCCCTGCTGACCAGTTCGCCTGATTCTCTGATCATGCTGATCTCTTCATCACTTTTGACCGCACGCATCGCCACGATGTCGCTCCCGATATCCTCTAATTCAAAGCCTTTATCCTGGATGGCGAAAACAAGCTCAGCCGGCAGCGAACTGTATTCAATTCCGACAATGCCGGCTGCCGGCAGCCCTTCAAGCACATCATCCAGCAGTGCCTGATAGCTGGTCCGCTGATCCGCACTTGTCTGCACTTCATGATACACATGGAGATGGTCAGCATCCGTCTTCACTTGCGCATGGTTTTCCTCGAGCTTCGGTATGATCAGGCTGTATTGTGTTTTTTCAACAATCAGTATGATAGGACGTGAATAGGTGATTGCCTTGAGACCGCTGAAATAATACTGATTCTCGAAATTGAAGATGATGGAAGCATCCATACATTTAGCTTCCATGACCCTTCTCAAATTCTCGATCCTTCCACTCTCTGTCATTACTCTCCGGCTCCCTTCAAATTTTTATCTTCCTTATTATTCTGCATAAGCATGTTACCCCTATAGCCAATTACAAACCAAATGAGTATTGGCTGATTGTCAAATTCCATAAAAGTCCCATATCGTTTATAAAATTGAATCTTCTGTAAATTTAACATATCGAATATTTTATTTCATTAGTATACATATGATTATCAGTTTTAAAGTCCTCGTTTTATAATAGTGAAAAAATTCAGATCCATAACTGCAATACATTGCACATCTATTATTTTAGAAAACGTTTACAATATGAATAAGGGGGTCATTCAATTGTTTACTCCACGCCAAAAACGGATGATCAAATATTTAACTTATCAGCAGGATTACACTCCAATCAGGACGCTGTCCAAACGCTTCAATGTCAGTGAAAGAACCATCCAATATGATCTGGAACATATCGAAGATGCGCTCCAAACACTTCGTGCTGAGATCATCAGAAATAAGAAAAAAGGGGTGAAAATCGACACAAATGAAGATCTGCTTAGTTTAATCTCTGATGTGTCTGAAGAATTCAAACCATTCTATTCAGCAGAAGAACGTTTTGAACAGATATTACTGATACTGTTCGAATCATTGTCGCCCGTCTCTTCCAATGACTTCTCCAATACTTTAAATGTCTCCAGAAGAACGATTGTTGAGGATATAAAAGCCGTCCAAAGATGGCTGGCTCAAAAGGCATTGGAACTTGAATATGTGAAGAATAAAGGATTTAAAGTCACTGGCGATGAAAAGAATTTTCGTGAAGCATATGTAGAGATTATCAGCCGGCATTACCAAAATCATGAAACACCGCTGCATCTTAAGTTTGCCGGCACCCATGCTGTAGCAAAAATTTATGAGGTGATTGAAGTTGCATTGAACAAATCCAATCACACTTTAATGCAAAGTTCTTTGGACGGCCTCGTTTTTCATCTGGCCATTTCACTTCACAGACTGCGCAATGATTACAGGATTGAAATGCCAGCATCTGAACTTGAGAAATTGAAAAATAAGAAGGAATTTAGAATCGCACTGTGCATACAGCAAGAGATGGAATCTGCCTTCGATATCATATTTCCTGATTCGGAAGCGGGTTATATCACCTTGCATCTGCTTGGGGCGAGACAATCTCTGAATGACCATCGTGATGGGTTTGAAGATGAAAAACTGCTGAAAGAATCGATTATAGAATTCTTAAGAAATATCACTTTACAAATGGAAATGAAAGTGGACCATGATCAGGAACTGATCGAGGGACTTATGGTACATCTGAAGCCTGCAATCTACAGATTCAAATATGGTTTTAGAAACGACAATCCGCTTTTAGAAGAGATCAACCGAAGATATCCGGATATTGTCTATGCTGTCAAAGCAAATCTTCATATCATCGAAAAAATGTTCAGTGTTCAGTTCAATGACGATGAAATTGCCTTCATCACCATACATGTTGGCGCCTCCCTCGAAAGACGCATTAAAAAACGGGAGAAGAAACTCAGGGTACTTTTAATATGCGGCAGCGGTATTGGTACTTCCCAACTGCTGAGAACACGCATTGAAAGCTATTATCCTGAACTGGACATCGTTGAAGTGCGCTCATACACCAGTCTGGATAATAATTATTTAAATGAGAAGGATATAGATTATATCATCAGTACCATTTACCTGGAAAAATTTCAAGTCCCTGCGCTGCATGTCAGTCCATTTTTAAATGCAGAAGATAGAAGTAATTTGAATCAAGTGGTCAATGAGCAACGGGAGAAAATGGTCACTCAGACAATCAAACTGGGACCGAAGATCAACCAACTTCTGTCACCTGATTATATCAAATGGGAAGCCAGTGCTAAAAACTGGCAGGAGGCCATACGGATAACTGTCGATCTGCTGGCCGCAGATGGACTGGTAGAAAAAGAATACTCACTGGAAATCATAGAACAATTCAATATTCACGGGCCATATATGGTCATAGGAAAAAACATCGCTCTCATACATGCTTCATCGATGAATCATGTCAATCGCACAGGATACAGTTTCGTAAAACTGAAAGATCCGATTAACTTTGCGCATAGCCGATATGATCCAGTCATCTATGTCATCTGTCTGGCGACCACATCGTCCAAGATTCATCTGAATGCACTGAGACAGCTGTCATTTGTATTGATGGACCAGACTTATATGGAACGGGTCAAAAATGAAGGCCGGGAAGGACTTATCAAATGTCTGGATGAAGTAAGTCAGCTATAGGAGGTGCTTTTTTGTTAAAAGAATATTTAAGTGAAAACAATATCATCATCAAAGAAGAAATAGAAGACTGGGAGAAAGCCATAGCACTCGCCTCCTCACCGCTTCTTGAGTCAAGAAAAATAGAGAAAGGCTATGTAGAGGAAATGATTGACAGCGTCAAACGACTCGGCCCCTATATCGTCATTTCACCTCAAATTGCCATCGCGCATTCAAGACCGAATGGCATGGTCAATCAGGTGTCTCTCAGTTTATTGAAATTGAACAGACCCGTTAATTTTTCAGCGGGCGATTATGAGGCAACCTTGATTTTCGTCCTCGCTGCTATAGATAACGAGCAGCATTTGGGCATACTGAGAAACCTGGCGGAAATGTTAAGCGATGAAGAAAAGGTTAGGCAGCTGATAAATGCCCAAAGCAAGTATGAAATCAGAAATTTATTAGATTAATACAGGAGGATTATTTATGAAATTTTTAGTTGTATGCGGTCACGGTCTCGGAAGCAGTTTCATGATTGAAATGAACATTGACCAGGCAGTAAAAGAACTCGATTTAGATCCAGGGACAATGGATGTGGATCATAGCGATCTGGGGTCGGCTTCATCGGATATGGGAGATGTCTTCATATGCGGCAGAGACTTGGCAGATAATGTTTCAGGACTTGGGGAGACGATCGTGCTCGACAACATTCTGGATAAAGAGGAGCTGAAAAATAAAATCGAGCAGCATTTGCAGGAAAAAGGAATGCTTTAAAAATGATCTGGACAAGGAGGGTCTTAAATGGGGAATATCCTTTCTATACTCGTCGATATACTCAGCGAGCCGGCAATACTGGTTGGTATCATTGCACTGGTGGGTCTGGTGGTTCAGAAAAAACCATCATCTGAAGTAACAAAGGGGACGACAAAAACAATACTCGGTTTTGTTGTGCTGAGTGCAGGTGCTGGTGTTGTATCCGGTTCACTTGAACCGTTCGGCAACATGTTTCAGGAGGCATTTGGCGTCCAGGGTGTCGTACCGAATAATGAAGCCATCATTTCCATAGCACTCGAAGAATACGGATCAACCGCCGCGCTGATCATGATTTTCGGCATGATTGTTAACATATTGATTTCACGCTTCACCAACTTGAAATATATCTTTCTTACTGGTCATCATACGTTCTATATGGCAGCCTTTCTGGCCATCATCCTTACAGTCGGTAATTGGTCAGGGGGATCACTGATTATTGTCGGATCCATTGCACTCGGCATTATCATGGCAATCTTCCCTGCGTTGGCACAACCGACTATGAAAAAAATTACCGGCAACAATCAGGTCTCATTGGGGCACTTTGGAACAGTGAGCTATGTTGCTGCTTCTGCTGTCGGATCTTTATTCAAAGGGAAATCAAAGTCTACAGAAGAAATCAATTTTCCAAAAGGGATCAGTTTCCTGAGAGACAGCTCAGTCAGCATTTCATTGACAATGGTAGTCATCTATATGATTGCCGCTTTGTTTGCCGGCCAGTCATTTGTGGAGGCTGAGCTCAGTGACGGTACGAACTATCTTGTATTTTCACTGATTCAAGGGGTGACATTTTCTGCCGGAGTGTTCATCATCCTATCCGGTGTCCGCTTGATCCTGGCTGAAATCGTACCTGCCTTCAAAGGTATATCAGAAAAATTGGTTCCCAATTCCAAACCGGCACTGGATTGCCCAATCGTATTTCCTTATGCACCAAACGCTGTGCTGATCGGTTTCTTCGTCAGTTTCGTATCCGGAGTCATCGGTATGTTCATACTGTTCCTGGGTGGTGGTGTCGTCATTTTACCCGGTGTTGTCCCGCATTTCTTCCTCGGAGCTACATCAGGCGTGTTTGGCAATGCGACCGGTGGCATGAAGGGCGCTGTTGTCGGATCGGCATTGAATGGGCTCATCATCACGTTCCTTCCACTGCTTTTCCTGCCATACTTGGGAGATCTCGGGGCTGCAAGTACGACATTTTCTGATACAGATTTCCTGCTTGTGGGCATTGTTCTCGGTAATATTGCCAAATATCTCGGAGAAATTGGCGTTGTTGTCACAATTATTGCAGTACTTATCGGCAGCATCCTGTTACAGAAAAAGTTCGGTAACAGGGGCGTAGAAAATGAAAATTCTTAAAACGCAGGGGGGCAACTGATTTGGAACAAATATCCGATCTTTCGATAAAAACGATAAGAACGCTGGCATTGGACAGCGTGGAAGCAGCACAGCACGGACATCTGGGTATGCCCCTGGGCTCGACGCCCATGGCATATGAACTGTGGATCAATCATTTAAATGTGAATCCCGATAACAGCCATTGGTTCAACCGGGACAGATTTGTCCTCTCTGCCGGCCATGGTTCCATTCTCAACTATATACTGTTGCATTTGAGTGGCTATGATATGACGCTGGATGATTTGAAAGGGTTCAGGCAAATCGGCAGCCGAACACCTGGTCACCCTGAATTTGGACACACAGACGGCATTGAAGTCACTACCGGTCCACTTGGCCAGGGCGTCGGTCACAGTGTGGGCCTGGCAATAGCTGAAAAATATTTGGGTGCAATTTTCAATAAACCAGGATTTAATATAATCGATTATCACACATACGCCATATGCAGTGATGGTGACCTGATGGAAGGTGTTGCATATGAAGCGGCTTCCATCGCCGGTCACCTTGGTTTGGGTAAACTTATTCTCCTCTTCGACTCGAATGATGTGGTGCTCGATGGTAATGTGGATGATTCATTTTCCGAAGATATAAAAGGCCGTTTTGAAAGTATGAACTGGCAGCATCTCTCTGTTGAAGACGGACATGATTTATCAGCCATTGGCGGCGCCCTGTCAGCTGCCAGAGAAGAAACAGAAAAGCCGTCAATCATAGAGGTCAAAAATACCATCGGCTATGGCATTGAACATATCCAGGGGACGCATAATGCGCACAGTGACCCGATTGGTGCTGAAGCTGTTAAAAAAGCCAAATCATACTATCGATGGGCATTCACGGAAGATTTCCACGTACCATCAGAAGTATATGAGCATTTTGAAAAAATCAGAAACAACGGCAAAACAAAAGAAAAAGAATGGCTGACATTGCTGGGAGCATATGAAGAAAAATTCCCTGAAGACTATAGGGCACTCAAGCAAGTAATACACAAGAAACTAAATGTAGATGCAGATTCATTAGAAAAATTATTCGAATATACAGACAAAATATCCACCCGCGCCGCATCGAATAAACTGATTAACCATTTCGCTAATGATAACATCAGCATACTTGGCGGTTCTGCCGACCTGTCAAAATCCAACAAAACAACACTGGAAAAGTTCCCGGACTTTAACCGTGATAGTGATTACCACGGCAGGAATATCAAATTTGGTGTCAGAGAATTCGCCATGGGCACCATAGGGAATGCACTGTCACTCAGCAGCCTGAGGCCCTACATCAGCACATTTTTTGTGTTTTCCGATTATATGCGGCCAGCAATCCGACTGGCTGCCCTAATGAGGCTGCCAATTACCTACATCTTCACCCATGACAGTGTTGCAGTAGGCCAGGATGGTCCCACCCACCAACCCGTAGAACATCTGGCTTCATTCAGAGCCATGCCAAACATCAATGTTATTCGTCCTGCCGATGCACTAGAGACTATTGGAGCATGGCTCGTCAGCGCATATGCCTCAGAGACACCTACACTTTTGGCACTCGGCAGACAGGATGTGCCTGTATTGAAACAAGACTGCAACTCTATTATCGAAGGTACTCAAAAAGGTGCATATATCCTGCAAGACAAAGAACATGCCAAGGGTATACTGCTTGCCACAGGTTCAGAAATTCATCTGGCATTACAAGCACAGACGCTCCTGGAAGATCAGGGAATCAAAGTGAATGTAGTCAGTATGCCTTCATGGGAACTGTTCGAATCCCAGGATGAAAATTACAAAAAATCCGTTTTAGACCCGAATATCAGAAAACGCCTCGCCATAGAACTCGGGTCCAAGCTCGGCTGGCAGCATTATATCACAGAAGACGGAGATATTATGAGCGTAGATACATTCGGTGAATCCGGGGCCGGCAATGATGTCGTGAATGCCAAGGGATTCACAGCTGATAGAATTGTGGCTCGATATAAGGCGTTATAGTCAAGGAGAGCAAAGCTTTTCGAAGATATAAATAAAAATCTGATATTTCCCCTTTGCTACAGAGCGAAACAATAAAAATTTTCTCCTGTTGCAAAGGGAAATTTTGTGTTTGAAAGCACAACAATTTATACATCTTTCTGGTTATAGGTGGAATGCATCTTTACTTAAACCCCTGAATATGCTGAAAATCCACCATCAATAGGGACTGTAATCCCTGTGACAAATCCGGCGAGGTGATCATCAGCCAGCCAAAGTACAACACCGAGCAGATCTTCAGGGTTGCCAAAGCGTTTCATCGGTGTTTGGGAAAGGATTTTATCCGATCTTTCTGTTGGTGAACCATCTTCATTTTTTAATAATTTATGATTTTGCGCTGTCAAAAAGAACCCGGGGGCGATGGCGTTAACCCTGATCCCTGTATCAGCCAAATGTACTGACAGCCATTGTGTTATATTTTCAATACCTGCTTTGGCGGCGCTGTATGCCGGAACTTTTGTCATTGGTGATGATGCACTCATTGAAGACATATTTATCATTGTGGCACCTTCCCTGTTTATCATTGTTTTTGTAAACACCTGAGCGGGGAGGATCGTGCCGAGCAGATTTAAATTAAGCACATGCTGGAATCCGTTAAAAGTCAGATCAAAAAAAGTTTTTAACGCTTCATCTTCTATATCTTCCGGTTTTAATGTTTCGTTAGTGGTGGTCCCGTCCGGATGATTCCCGCCTGCCCCATTAATTAGAATATCGCATCCGCCATATGTCTTAATGACTTGCCGATGAGCTGCCTGCACACTTTCGACACTCAATACATCACAGGGGATCGCTGTTGCTTCTCCCCCTAAATGCTTAATCTTTTCTTCTACTTGCTTGCCATTTTCAATGGTCCTATTAAGTATGGCCACTTTCACGCCTTGTCTGGCGAGTTCCATCGCAATGGTACTGCAAAGTACACCGCTCCCCCCTGTGATAACGGCTACCTTGTCTTTCAGATTTGGATTTATCGGTATCATATTTACGCCCCCTTATTTTAAATTCACTGATGAATCCCACAGTCCCCTCAGATACATGGCGCCCAGAGCGCGATCATATAATCCATACCCCGGTCGTGAGTTTTCATCCCAAATATCTCTCCCATGATCCGGTCTCAAATAACCGCTGAACTCAGATTCATATAATGCTCTGACAATTCCCGGTATATCCAATGATCCATCGGACATCAGATGAGAGGTTTCCATAAAACTGCCGTTGTCATAAAGTTTTAGATTACGTACATGTGCAAAGTGTATACGACTGGAAAACGTATTGATGATATCAATCAAATCGTTATCCGGATTCGCGCCTAATGAACCACTGCAGAACGTCAGTCCATGATTCGGACTGTCAAAGGTATCCAATAATTTATGCAAATTGGAATAATTCAATTGGTATCCGGGTAATGATATAAACAACAGAAACACAGTGGGGGATCGATGATGAAAAGAGCGGAAATTTTTGATTTTGTTAAAGAAAAGTATGGGATCGAACCGGATTACCCCTGGAGTGGAAATGACAGTTTCGCGACTTTAAGACACACTGACAGCCGAAAGTGGTTTGGGTTGATCATGGATATTACTGAAGATAAATTGGGGATTAATGGGGATGAAACAATCGATGTATTGAATGTTAAAGCCAGAAAAGAATTCATCGGCCCGTTAAGAGCGCAGGAAAACATATACCCGGCCTACCACATGGACAAAAATAATTGGGTCAGTATTGATTTGAGTGAGACAAAACGTTTGGATGATATTAAGGATCTGATTGCCGAAAGTTATGAACTAACGACTTAAAAAATATGCTTAACAAAAAATACGCCCCTTATGATCCCAAAGAATTGTGTAGACGCTCCAGGGGCATAAGGGGCGCAGCTATATTTTCACCCGTCATGGATCGATCCAATGATACAGTCCGATCCGGTAACCGGCGTTTTTTACGAGTTCGGTTATCCAGTAATACAAGGCATGCTCGCTTTCATACCATCGTTCACCGTCGTCACTGAGGGCGGCGATGTAACTGAAGTCAAGGCCCCGGCTGTTTTCTTCTTCGAATACGAACTTAGAGCGTTTGATATGATAGTCGCTCGTGACGATCATCGCGGAATCCATATTATATTTATCCATAATATCCATGGTGATGGTTGCATTTTTATAGGTGCTTGAGGCATCTTCTTCCGTGATCAGGTCTTCTGTTGGAATGCCGTATTCATTGGCAAGATCCACACTCTGCTTGGCTTCTTTCGATACCCTGACTGGTGTAATCAGCACTTTATCTGAATAGCCTTCTTTATACAGCTCTGCTGCTTTTGCCATTCTGCCCTCATCTCCTCCGCCCAGGAGCACGATTAAGTCGCTCTCGGCGGGGTCGTCAGTGTAATTATGGCTTAAACTGCTCATTAAAATTCCAATCATCAGCATACCGATCAGAAGTACCACAGCGGATATTATTCTTGTTTTCATACGCCTGTCCCCTTCCAAATCACATTACCAAATCTAACCATTGGAATTAGTCTTTATACATTATTGCAGTATAACATATGGGATTTATCCGCTGCTGAATTTTTCAAACATAAAAATTATCGATATTGTTACAAATTTTTTTGTTAAACAACCCCGCAGCCTCAGGCTGCGGGGTTATCTATATCAGCTGATAATCGCATTGTTGACGACCGTTTCAGTTCGGGCACCGAGGATCAGCATGAAAATTTCCGGCGCATTATCGTGTCTGTTCTGTGCGAGCAGCTGTTGGAATTTTTCAAACCCAGGCGTTCTTCTCAGTTTTTCGACTTCATCGACAAGCAGTGCAAGTACTGAAGCTTTGATGAACTTCGGTTCCGGCTCGCGATCTTCCTCTGTAATTAAATCTGCAAGATAGCGGTATTTCACCTGCAGCTGCCGGGCAAAACTCGTCACATGTTCGATTCTGCCGTAAAGCTCAGGATCATCCATCCTGATCCTGTCCAATGCCGTCTGTATCGCTTGGATGGTGTCTTTATTCGCGTACATGAAATGGCCTCCTCTAAGACAATACGCCTTTTCTTCTATGATATATTTCCACGGTAAGATATGAAAGCCTTTTCTGAAAAATAGCGAAAATGCATGGCATATATAGAATCAAGCTATGAAAGCGGTATGACTCAGCTATTGATAATACGCCTGGAAAAACTTGAGCCACTCCTGTGTGGTGAAATTCATATACCGATCCTGATTCCAGATGACACCGAGCCGCCAACGGAGCCCCGGATCCCCAATTTCCACTGTGACTGAAGAACTTTTTAACAGACTGGCAACACTCTGAGGCATGATGCAGATACCCAGTCCGGCATCAATCATCTCCTCGATAAAATGCCGTTGCGCAGTCTTTGAAAAGATATTCGGCGTGAAACCGGCATTTTTACATGCCGAAGTGATGATTTCATTCAGATAAAAATCCTCATTGAACATGATGAAATTTTCCGCTTTGAGTTGTTTCAATTGGACAGTATCCGCTTCGGCCAGCGGGTGATCTTGATTCACCACCAGACATAAAGGCTCTGTCAGAAAGTTGAAACTGTCAAAATACTGTCCTTCCGTCGGCAGTACAGTGATGCCGATATCAATATCATCCTGCCTGAGACGGGATTCAATCGTTCCGCTGCCGCTTTCAATCAGCTGAAAAGTGATTTCAGGATACATATCATGGAAATCCTTGATGATACCCA
Source organism: Salinicoccus albus DSM 19776 (assembly GCF_000385175.1). Lineage (GTDB taxonomy): Bacteria > Bacillota > Bacilli > Staphylococcales > Salinicoccaceae > Salinicoccus > Salinicoccus albus. Next base: position 96,405 of record NZ_ARQJ01000031.1, read on the forward strand.
TCAGCCGGCTGACATCCATGATCGGCGGCAGACCAATTTTGATGTGACCCCGGCGCAGACCCACCATGTGCTTCAGATCATTCGACAGCTCCGAGTGACGCCTCAGAATTTCCTCACTCTGGTCAAGAAAAACCCTGCCCGCATCCGTGAGCACAATCTGCCTGCTGTTGCGGTCGAACAGACGCATCCCAAGTTCGGCTTCCACATCATGAATCGCCTTGCTGATCGTCGGTTGTGAAATATACAGCTGATTGGACGCTTCCGTCATACTGCCGTATCTGACAATCGCAGTGAAATAACGCATATGTTTAATGTCCATCACAATTCCCCCTTCAAACGGACACCGTTTGTCCGTATCGAATCATTACAAATACATCGAAATCCCTACGCAATATTATCGTAAAACGAAAACATGAAAAAGAACACTCAAACGATTGTCGATTGAGTGTTCACTTATCCACTCCATTCATTTTTATATGAATTGATATACAAATGTTGTAATTTGACTGTAATGATTAAATTCAATAATATTAATGACAGAAATATCTGAACATTTAAAAGGGGTTGTTTCTATGGAATGGAAGTTTGAAACTCAATTAAAAGAAAATATCCAAAAAGAATTACCAAACCTATTATCCTTGCACGGGGTGACTGGAAATGAGGAAAATGTAGCTGAATATGTAAAAAATGCAGCCACACCCTTAGTCGATTCTATAAAAACAGATACTTTAGGAAATATCATTGCTTATAAAAAAGGTAATGCAAAGACAAAATTAATGGTCGCAGCACATATGGATGAAATTGGACTCATTATTAAATATATTGATTCTAAAGGTTTTATATTTGCGGAACCCGTAGGAGGAGTCAGGGCGCAAAATTTATATGCCAGAGAATGTGAAATAAAAACAGATCGTTCAAACATTCCCGGCATTATTAATAGTATTCATCCTGGAAGACCATATGGAGATGACACTATCCCGGATACTAACAACTTTTTTATAGATATTGGAGCTGACAATCTTCAGGATATCCGGGATATGGGAGTGGAAATTGGACAGCCAGTTAAATTCAAATATTCTTTTCAGAAATTAAACAATAAAATATCTGGAACCGGGTTGGACAATAGACTACTGATATTTATCTTAATAGAAGTATTAAAAATGATTGATTTAGAAGAAGCAAATGAAATTCCAGATATTTATGCCGCTTTTACTGCCCAAGAGGAGGTCGGAGGAAGAGGCGCGAAAACTGCAACGTATCAAATTAAACCGGACATTGCTTTAGCCCTCGATATAACAATGGCAAATGATTTACCTAAAAACCATGAAAGTGAATTCATTTCCAGTATTGGGGATGGGCCTGCTATAAAAGTCATGGATAATATTAAAAGAGCGATGATTGGTCAGGTAGTAACCAGAAAGACAATCAACGAGCTTAAAGGGATTGCGTTTGAGCATAATATTCCATTTCAGCTAGAGGTGCAGGCGGCAGGATCAACAGATGGAGCAGCTATCCATACTGAAGGAGAAGGTGTACCGACCGGCGCCATATGTCTCCCCACCCGTTATGTCCATGCATATGAGCTCGCCTCTATCGATGACATCATTAACTACAGTAAATTGTTGTATGAAAGTATAAAGTATTATAAAAATTAACGCTGAAGTACTTCTAAAAAGGAGGGATTCTTGTGTCTATAACCTATATTGTACCTATAATATATTTAATCCTAATGCTGATTATAGGTTTTATCCTGTCAAGAAAACAACAAAGCCGCTCCGATTTTTACGTTGCATCCAATCAAATGAATTCCAGTGTATTATTTGCAACAATCTTTTCTACAGTTGTCGGTGCTAACACATATATGGGCTTTAGCGGGGAAGTGTATGAGCTGGGCTTTTCTCATATATGGATGTTAGTCGCTGCAGGTTCAGCATACTATGTCTTATTTTTCATATCAGGAAAAATAAGACATATAGCAAAATACCATGAAGTATTTACTCTGCCGGATATGATGGAAGTTAGATATTCCAGATCGGTTGCAATTTGGACTACAATTTTTTCATTCATCGGCTTAATAGGTGGCGCTGGAGGAAGTATTTTAGGTATAGGAATTATACTGAATTCCACTTTAGGCATTGATACGAACCTGGCCATTTTAATAACAGCTGTTATCACTATCGTTTATACAACTTTCGGCGGTCTGATGGGCGTAGCCTGGACGGACTGGGCACAATCCGTAATAATGGTATTAGGTTTGATTTTAGTTGTTATTTTTGGAATTATTTTAATAGAACCTAATTTGGGCCCTGTTGAATCTTTTACAAACGTTACTGATTCATTGAGCAGCCATTTAGAATCAGGCCAATTAAGTTTCATAAAAGGGGTTACCTTCTTTATTGTAATGGGTTGGTGGCTGACATTTCTTCCTCTTAATACAATATCTCAAACATCAATACAAAGAGTATATTCTGCGAAAAGCGAAAAAGTAATTAAGAGAATCAGTTTATTGATGGTAATCTTTGTGGGACTGTTTATGAGTTTTGCTTTAGCCTTAGTAGGAATAATGGGGAAAATATACTTACCTGACCTGGATAATCCAGAAGCAGTATTCCCTTTGCTCGCTTTGGAAGTAGTTAATCCATGGGTAGGTATAATTATCGTAACTGGGATATTAGGTGCAGCAATGTCTACAGTCGATTCTAATTTACTTGGGGCTTCTATTCATATTTCAAGAGATGTATATGAAAGATACAAAAAAGGCAGAGATGAGGCAGTAAGTGAGGAACAGGGGATTAAATTATCCAGATGGGCGATCGTCACACTTGGTGTCATTAGTACTATTGCGGCTATATTGACGCCTTCCATTATGGATCTGTTGGTAGGTACAATGCAGATATTTGGCGGCGCGACCTTTGCGCCTATTATCGCCGGCTTATACTGGAAAAGGGCGAATTCCAACGGGGCCCTGGCCGGTATAATCTTAGGCGGATCCAGTACCATTCTTGCTCAAGTTTTAAATTCAGAATACGCAGTGATTATCGGGGTTATTATATCTTTAGTTTCTTTAGTAATAGTCAGTATTTTTACCAAAGAAGAAAACACTCTATCGCATGTATTTGATTTTAAATCGATTACGAATAAAGATTATATCGCTCTATCATTTGTTTTGTTATTTTTTGTTTTATTCTTGTTAGGTTTAACCAGCCTTTCGCTATGGCCAATATTAATAATCTTAGCTTTAGCAGGTATGACATTTGCCCTTATAATGATGCTAATATTAGTCATCCCCAAAAAGGAGGATGACAATACAAAATAAATAATCATACAAATTCACATGATGCATGGTCTTTTTAGGATTAAAATACCATGCATCATTCATAGACAAAACATCATTTGACCGTCAGAGGCATTTTTTCTACCTTTTCAGATCAATGCTGTATTGATATTTATCACTTCTATACTTGGTCTTGGTAAATTCTATGGGATGGTCATTCATACCGAAGCTTAGGCGGGTCATTTCCAACAGGGCTTCCCCGGGTCTGATGCCCAGTAAATCCGCTTCTTCAATCGTGGCGTTTATGGCGCGTATATTCTCCTGTGCATTTTTTAAATATATATTATGTGCTTCCAATACATCATAATAATTCACCTGATTCAGATCATGCCTGATCAAAAGCTCACCGATGTCTTTTGGCCACGATGTCTTTTCTATGGCAATCGGTACATCATCGGCAAAACGGATTCTCTCTATCAAAAGGATTTCTTCCGCCTGACTGACATTCAATTCTGTTTTTTCCTGATACAGAGTCGCTCTGAATTCTGAACGGATCAGCCTTGAATGAGGCACCTGTCCTTTTGAACGCACCTCTTCTGCAAATCCTTTCAATCGCCCCAGGCTCCCCAAAAGATTTTGAGGCTTTACAATGGTCCCTCTGCCTTGTGTTTTTTTGAGCATTTCATTTTGCACAAGAATATTTATAGCCTGCCGAATGGTTGTCCGGCTGACACGGAATTCATTGATCAGCGCCTGCTCCGTGGGTATGAGGGTATCAGGTGCCCATATGCCCTTTTGGATGCGCGCCACCAATATATCTTTAACCTGGAGATAAAGTGCCTCATCGTCTCTGAAGTTATAATTCTCTTTTTCCATCGTTCTCTCTCCTTGGTGCAAGTGAAGGATATGACACCATTTTGTTGTCAACAAGCGGCTTTAACCAATTGTAATAAGCGGATAGATCTGAAGAAAATTGTTCGGGCATCTGACGCTCTCCATAGTCAGCCACTGCCTTCAAACTGACCGGTTCAATATTTATATGATAATGAGCATCATCACTCCTTTGAAATGCAGCCATCATATCAGTAAGCCCTGCTTTAACCCATTTTCCGCCTGCCGCTCCGGCCTGGTATGCTTCCTCCCTGTCTGTTTCAGTGACCAGCGCTGACGCACTGCGCTGATTCATGCCTAACAATTCCGATCTTGAAGTAAACCCCAGTTCTTTTTGTATCTCCGCTTCAATGCCGGCGGAAATCCCGCCCAGCACAGGACGCCCATTGATTACTTTGCGGTTCATTTGGCTCCCGCTGTCCCACTGTACCCCTTCGCTTGTGACAATCAAAGCACATCCATATTTATTAACTGAAGCTTCAACGCTTTTTAGTAAATCCTGTTTTACAAGCTTCTGTTCCGGTATAGCGATAAAATGAGGACCGTCTTCCTCATAGGCTTTAAATAAACCGGAGGCAGCTGCAAGCCAGCCTGTGTTCCTCCCCATTGTTTCGAGTATACGCACCTGCTCGAAGTTTTTCATTGCATACAGGTCACGGCCCATATCCAGTGTCGCGCGGGCAATATAATTAGCAGCACTTGCGAATCCAGGTGCATGGTCCGTACATCCCAGATCATTATCCACTGTTTTCGGCAGACCGATGACCTGCAGCTGATAATTCCTCTCCATCGTTTTCTGCTCTATTTTTCTCAATGCTTCCATCGTCCCATTGCCGCCGATCACAACTAAAGCATCTGCATTCAATCGCTTAAGGTTATCTGCACAGGCTTCCAGCTTTACCCCATCCAGAGCGTATCTGCCTGAACCCAGGCATGCCCCCGGTATATTTTTGTGACTGAGTATCCAATCAAGCACATACGAATCATCATTCAGAAAACGGTTCTGACTTAATCCCTCATATCCCTGTTTGAGGAATGTCAGGGAATTTTCCTCCATCAGTGCTTCGGTGAGGCCGGCCAGCGTTGCGTTCATCACAGATGTCGGACCGCCAGCCTGGCCAATTACAATATTCTTCATACGCCTGCTCCCTTTCACTCCGTTCTGTAGACAATCGTTTTGAGTCCGAGCTGATGCCCCAGTTCAATCAGCTGATCGGAAACATCGGCATACACAAGCGCATAGTGGGGCTCCATACCTTCTTCAATCAGCTCGGAAACAGTTTCAGTGACATTGGTGTCAAACGCCACTTCTACTGAAGTGCCGTTAAATCTTTGGGGCACGTCCAATGCGTTGCCGTTCATCACCAGCAGCTGATATCCACCCGCCGAATAACTCACTCTGAATATGGTCACCTTACCCGGCTTCAAACCGAACTCCATCGTAAAACCGAGCTTCCTGTTTGGGTGCACCCCTGCCCTGGCGCCTTCCTGCGGGCGCGCCAGTGAATATGCTCCTGCCCCGCAATGCCAGAACACTGCGGAGTTGCTTTCCTGGTTGACATGGACAAGATCCCCCAAATATGGCGGATGTCCTTCGGAGAGCTCCTGAAGGATATACATGGATACTGAACCGTGAATATCCGATTCACATGCTGAAACGATGCCATCTTCAGTAAATTGTGACAGTGTTGAACAGGCAGCGGCCCCCAGCTGGTTAAAGAATTCCGGATAACACCTGACCGCGATACCATTGATATCCTTCTCTTCAATTTCTTCTTTAAGGTAAGTTGAAAACTGGGCAAACCGCTCGACCGTCTCTGCATTTCTTTTGAGGCCGACCACCTGTTCCTCTGCCCGATCGATCGCTTTTTCCCATCTCTCACGAGGAATATTGACACAGTCTTCTAAAATCGCCTCCAAATCATAATAGTTTACAGTGACACCCAGCGTTTTCCTTAATGCCTGATCATCCGCACCCGAAAAATAAAATCCTGGCGGGTGTTCGCCGATCACGCCAATATTAATTGACTTTAAATCCTCTATCAGGCTGCTGACTTTCTGTTTATCCCGGGGTTCTAAAACAGTCGTCAGGTCTTTATTTCTCGTCGGATATTGTTCTTTTTCCTCAAAATGGCTGATGTAGCCAACTAAGTTTTCTTTCACGTCTTTTTCCTGGGCGTTCCCCAGTATGAATGCGTAAGGGTGATTCGAATATCTCAAATGGTGGCTGGTACTGTTGCCGCCAGTCAGTGAATTCAGTTGGAGTCTCCCCCCAATTTCAGGTTCACGTATACTCCAGACAATAACAGGCGCGCTGACGCTCTGGATTAATGCTTCAGCAGCTTCTGCATCGGCAAAGGTAACGCTCTGATAGATGGATAATTCTATCTTTTCAGTATCGATTTCATCCAGAAACCCATTGAGTTCGTCAGGCGATGTGACCACACCGTCCGGCTCATAAACTGAATTCGATAATTCATTTAACAGTTTAGAACTTTCTTTTCTTTGTTTTTCCCCTTCCTCCATATTGAAGGTTTTCTTACCCACCGGAATGTACAAAATATTTTTATCACTCATTCGATTACACGCTCCTCATAAGAAATTTTGAATTCACGCTGACATCGATCATTATGATTGAAACCCATTTAACGCTCCGACTTTTTCAAACAGTCCGGCGTCCGCTGACTGCGCTTTATAGAATACTGGCGGTCTGCCTAACGGGGCTTCTATACTGATAAAACCGCCATTAAATCTTTGGCCGCTCCATAAATGAATCCAGTCATCGTCTGGCAGATATACTTCCCAGGCGCCGGCATCTTTCTCATATACCGGAGCCACCAGTAATTCTGCCCCTAACATATACTGATACTGAACATCATAACTGTACGCGTCATTTTCATATTCATAGAACAGCGGACGCTGCACTGGCAAACCTGTCTCTGAGTTTTCTTTCACACATTTCTTAATGTACGGAGACAGTGTTGTGTAAATGTCCGTCATTTTCTTAAGATGGCTAAACGTTTCCCAGTCACTGTCATATTGGAAACAATCCTCCGGCCGGTTGCCTTCATGTGTTCTCATCACTGGTGTAAAAGCGGCCATCTCAGTCCAGCGCATAAGCAGCTCCTTACTTCTTTTGTTGCCATGCAAACTTGTATAACCTCCAATATCAGAGTGGTGGAGACCCATGCCGCTTACCCCTGCAGATAATGCGGCCGGAATCACGGAAGCCAGCCCGTCATCGATGCTCCAGTTCACACTCTGATCGCCTGCCCAAAGGAGTGGACAGTTCGATTGTATCCCAGTGTAACCCGCTCTCATGAAAAAGACGATATCCCCGGCCCGATCGGATTCTGCCACAGCCTCCCTGTTAATTTCCGCCCACAGTTTTGGCCATTCGTTATGTCTTTTTAATGCTGAGGACCCATCGTGGAGCACCACATCTGTCGGCAGATATTCTCCAAAATCCGCCATCCATCCCGACATCCCTAAATCAATCAAATAGTCTTTGATCACTTTTTTGTACCAGGTCACGGCTTTTGGATTCGTAAAATCCACCACCCCACAGTAAAACTCCCCAAAGTCGACCAGGTAATCCGCGCCCGCTTCATTTTTTGCCAAAAGGTTCAGCGCCTGCGCTTCTTTGAACAACATGCCATCATCCACCAGATAAGGATTGATGTAACCCATGAATTTTATATTTCTGTGATTCCATTCTTTTATCTTTGTATCCAACTCCGGATACTGGCGCGCGTCCCATTGCCAGTTCCATTGCAGCCGTTTACCGAAAGAGGTCGTTCTTCTGCCCTGCCAGTCCTGGAGCCAGACGGCGCCTACTTTCAAGCCGGCCTCTTTTGCTTCATCCAGCTTCTGTTCAACGACCTCAGTGCCGCCCTGGATACCCAGCCAGACACCATTGTAAGTCCATGCCGGCAATTCAGGCTGTCTGCCCAATAAGCAAGTCAGTTTCCCCTGAAGATCCTTAAACGTGTCGGCCACAGCAAACACAATCGAATTGGGGACTTCCCAAAAGTGCAGTTCATGAAAATCATTGTTTTCAAAATTAAAATCAGCGTATGCGGTCGTCTCTGAATGACAGAAATATTTTTCGGTAGATATGAATGTCGGCTGTGGATAGTTTGTGTTGTAGTAATCCCCGCCCGCCTTATCCTTCACATCGGCCTGGAAGGTTGTATAGGTCTTCTTATTTCTGCCGACGCCGGGTTCAGATGTCCAAAGCGGGAAATTTTTACCCTTGAGATTAAAATAGGACAATTGCTCTCCACAGCCATAGACTTTTTCTTCTGCGGTCGAAGGGATCCTTATCCAGCAGCGGTTATACCAGTCATTCCACTGTTCAAAATTCAGATAAAGGGAACCTTTGTCTTCCTTAATCTCCGTTGTAACCACTATATGGTCATCATTGGGATGCAAATGCCATTGGATGAGAATTTTATGATCTGTTTGTTCGATCGTCTCCGGATACAAGGGGAATCTTTCCGATACATAATCATTCATCTCGAAATTTCCCCGGTACATTTTTATATCTTCATGACCCTTTCCAATGAACAGCGCCGGGTTTTGTCTGGAGTGCTGGAATAATAATCTGTCAAAATATCTTAGCTCAAACGTACGTCCGTCACTGACAACATTGACGCCATGCAGAGCATTCACCATCATAAAACGTTCCTTTCAAATAAGTATTAACCGCTTTCTTCCAGTTGTTCCTCATGTTTGGTTAAGATAAAGTCCCCATACTTTTTATTCCATGACTTCACAGACACATAGAATAATAGTGCAGTGACAATAACCAGGACTATTGTTACCGGCCAGAACCATCCGGAGACAATATTTTCAGGGCTCGCCAATCCGATCGTTGAGAATACGATGAAGGTAAACACCATGCTGCTAAATAGTATGATGGACACCGGAATCGCGTATTTCCATGGTGTCATATCGACAGATGCGTTTGGCTTGAAGACAAACTTCTCCGGCAGCGGTCTGAGGAAACCGGCGATAAACATGATTGCCAGGGCTAAGACAAACAACAGACCTTGGACGTGGATAAAATTAATCGGCACATCGATACCAAAAATCATCGGCAGCCCCCACAGCAGCATGTAATACACAATCACATGGACAATGATGGCAATTTTAGGCCCGATCGGCGGAATCCGTTTCGAAAATATGCCCACTAATACGATTGCGATAATTGGTATATTGAAGAATCCGGTGAATTCCCTGATAATCACCCACAGTCCCTCCGGTGCGTTTAACAGCAGCGGTGAAATGAAAAAGGTGATTAAAGCGAGTGAAACCGCAAACCACTGGCTGACCCGGATCATTTTTTTGTCGGAGGCCTCCGTGTTGATCAATACTTTATATATATCATATACGAACATTGTTGCTGCACTGTTTAACAAGGAGTTAAAGCTTGAAAACACCGCCCCTAACAGCACTGCCAGGAAAAACCCATTGAGAAAAGTAGGAAATAGATCTGCAATGAGCGTCGGATAGGCAAGATCAATCGTCTCCAGGCCGGGACCATACAGATGAAAAGCGATAACACCCGGAATCATCATGATGAATGGCACCAGGATTTTCAGGAACCCTGTATACAATGCCCCTTTCTGACCTTCAGCCAGACTCCTTGACCCTAACGTCCGCTGGATGACATACTGATTCGTCCCCCAGTAGAATAAGTTAGCGAAAATCATCCCTGTAAATATTGTCCCAAAAGGCACGCCGTCCTCACTGGAACCGATGGAATTCAGCTTCTCCGGATTTTCAACCGTGATCGTTTTCATCCCCTGGAATATATTGCCGTCCCCCAGCGCAACAAACCCAAGGATAAGTACAAGAAAGCCGACCAGCAGCAAGCCGATGCCATTTAACGTGTCAGATATCGCAACCGCTTTCAAACCGCCGAAAATTGCGTAACTGGCGCCAATAATGCCGATGATCCACACCACCAGCCACATCGATTGTTCAAATGAAATCCCCAATGCCGAAGGTACATCAAATAATTGTAATACCGCTATCGAGCCGGAATACAGCACGGAAGGAATCGTTACCAGCCCATATCCGAGCATGAACAGACAGACGACCAGTATTCTGGTGCCCTGGTCAAATCTGTTATTGATAAATCCCGGCAGAGTAGTGAATCCGCCACCCAGATAGCGGGGCAATAATACCAAAGCTAACACAATGACTGAAAAACCAGCCGTCACTTCCCAGGCCATATTGGATAAATTTCCGCCAAAGGCCTGCCCATTCAGACCGATCAGCTGCTCCACAGACAGGTTCGTCAGGATCAAAGAACCGGCGATAAAGCCCCCGGTCAGTCCGCGGCCGGCGAGAAAATACCCCGTGGAATCACTAATTGTGTTTTTCGTTTTCTGGTATGAATACCAGGCCACCAAAAACATGAAAAACGCACAGGACAATATCGTGAATAAAAACTCACCCATCAGTAGTCCCCCATTGTTTAAAATTTTTGCTGTTTGCTTTTAATGACAACCATCATTTATCGTAAGTTTGAAATATAGGGCAACACTCCTTATTTTTAGTAATGATGTTTAAAAATAGATTATTACCTTTTCGGACATTATAATGTAACCGCATTCATTATTGCAATGATTAGATTTAATATTCTTTTAATTCTGTTAATTTTAATCAATGGATAGACTCATGCTGATACAACCATACAGGCCATATTATTTTCACATATAAAAACACATACACTTCAACTTGTGCATGTGTTCCTACTTTTTAATCAGTCGTTATCTTTTTCTTGATTGTTTTCCTGATTCAAATACTCTTCAAGATCATTTTTAATATTGCTAACCTGAGGGCCATAAATCACCTGTACACCATTTCCTTTTTTAACTATGCCATTAGGACCGGTACTATTAATCGTATCCTCATCTATTTGTTCGATATCTTTTAAGGTGATTCTGAGACGTGTGGCACAGTTATCAAATTCTTCAATATTGTCTCCGCCACCTAATCCTTTTGCCAGTGCCATTGTTTTTTCGCTGGCATTGACTTGCTGTGACATATCCTTTTCTTCACGTCCTGGCGTTTTAAGTTTCATTTTTGTAATCATGAAACGGAAAGTGATGTAATAAAGGAGGAACCAAACAATGCCGATTGGTATGACATATAGGAAATTTGTTTTATCATTGCCCTGCAGCACACCGAACAGGATATAATCGATGAATCCACCACTGAATGTCTGTCCAATTGTTATACTGAATAAATCTGCCATCATGAATGCCAGACCATCATAAACCGCGTGGATGACATAAAGGATTGGTGCGACGAACAGGAATGAAAACTCCAGTGGTTCTGTAATACCTGTGAAGAACGATGTCAATCCGGCTGAAAGCATCAAACCGCCGACAAGCTTTTTGTTTTTAGGTTTTGCAGTATGATAGATTGCAAGACCTGCACCAAGCAGACCGAACATCATTGTGATGAATCGGCCAGACATGAACCTGGAAGTGCCTTCATAGAATTTTTCAACATCCGGATCAGCTAATTGTGCGAAGAATATATTTTGTGTACCCTGAATCAGCTGACCATCCACTCTTTTCTTTACTTTCCCGTATGAATTCTCCGCCTCAGGTGATCCAATCTACTCTTTCCAACGTATATACAGTAAGAGACGATAAATCATTTGAAACGAGGTGTAAGTCGTGCAGAAACTGTTAATGTTGATAATGATGATGGCACTCCTGCTTGTGGGCTGTGGTGGTGAGGATACGGAGACGGCTGATGAGAATGTTGCTTCTGAAACAGAAAGTACAGAAGCCTCTTCTGAGTCCCCGGAAGACACCGGCAAAGTGAAACCCACGGCCTCCGCTTCCGAGGAAAACAGCCAGTCCAATACTTCAAGTGAATCCGTTGAAATATTGAAAGATGAGCGCGAGGGCATCATACCTGAACGGATAGAAATCCCCGCAATCGATGTGGATGCTCCGACCCAGCATCTCGGCCAGCTGGACAACGGTGAGATGGCTGTACCGGATACACTGCACGAGGCGGCGTGGTATGAACCTGGATATAAGGTGGGTGCACCGGGTAATTCCGTTATTGCCGGCCACGTGGATGATACGGTAAATCCTGGCGTGTTTTCCCAGCTCCACACTCTTGAAGCGGGTGACGAGATCATCGTTCACGGAGAGGACGGCACCTCGCTGACATTCACCGTCTATGATAAGGAGCTGTTTGATGCTGACTCGGCGCCGGTGGATAAAATTTTCGGCTACTCACACAACAGTCTGCTAAACCTGATTACCTGTGAAGGGCCGTACGACTATGAAGCAGGCGGCACACCGAATCGATGGGTCATCTATACTGAACTGAATACGGATGTCTGATCATTGCATGGAGGCCATTGAATTTAAAGCCTCCATGTCTTTTTATTCCGTGTTAATATATAATAGTAAAAAAGATTGCAAAACAAAGGAGAATCGTATGGCCAGCACGGATTCAGAACTGTATGATGGTCTTTTGGCAGGTGACAAATCCTGTCTGGAAAGACTATACCGGAAGTATGAAAAGCTGCTCTATTCCTATGCATACAAGATGACCTCAAGCCACGAGAAATCGGAAGAGGTGGTTCAGGATGTCTTCATGAAACTATGGCAGAAAAAAGGCGCTTATGATGCCGCTAAGGGGAAAATGTCGACGTGGCTCATTACGCTCACCCGCAACGCTGTCATTGATCTGTCCAGACGCAAACAGCTGGATACGTTCGAATACGATGAACGGGATGATGTGGATAACGAAACTAATCCTTTTAATTCAACTGTTGAAAAGACGGCAGAAAAGCACGAGGATCAGAAAACAATTGCGCACGCCGTAAAGTCACTGAATGACGAACAGCAGCGGATTGTTACATTGTTCTACTTCAAGGCCTATTCCCAATCCCAGATTGCGGCGGCTTTGGACCTGCCGGTCGGTACGGTAAAAAGCCGCCTTCGGCTGGCACTCGGCCATTTGAAGAAAAATATTGAACGCTCAGAGAAAGGGGGCACTCATGATGAATAACAAACACTCAAAAGAATGTGAACAGCTCATCGATTATTATAATGGACAGTTGAATCGAGCAGACGGTGAAGCGTTCGAAAAGCACCTTGCAGAGTGCCCCGACTGCCAGCAGGAACTGGCGGAATTAGAAGCACTGAATGCTGACCTCGTCCATGGGCTTGAACAGGTTGAACCGCCGGAAGATATGGAAAGCCGCATTCTGACGAATATCTTTGATTCGGATACAGAAACCAACGAAAAACAAACGGAAAATGGCGATGTTAAACCAGATAAGAAAAGAAGTGGGACATCAAACATCTATAAAAAAATGATGCTGCCGCTTGCGGCCGCCCTCTTCTTGTCGGTAATCGGCAACATATATCTGTGGTCCTCCCAGGAGCCATCGGATTCCCTGTCACAGGCACTCGTCAACGAGGAAGAGGCTGTCACTCTGCAACCGTCAGCGGAAACCCAGGATATGGATGCTCAGATGGCGATGCATGAGGAAGATGGCCAGCAGACACTTGTACTGGAAGCCAATAACTTCACCAACTTGAATGAAGGCGAAGTCTATCAGGTATGGCTCATGGAAGATGAACAGCCATACAGAGCGGGGACATTCGTGCCGAATGAAAATGGGAACGGCTATATTGTCTTCACCCTTGATGAATCCGCTGATATCAATTGGGATATGGTGGCAATCACGATAGAAGGGTCGCCGCACAATGATACACCTCAGGGCGACATCGTTATGTCCAGCGAATTTTAAGGGAACAGAACCTGTTTCGACAAAAAGTCGAAACAGGTTTTTCAGTTTTTTCAGAAATAATGTGATCCAATCGGCCATCTCTCTCGTATACATTATGAAAACTATAAAAGGAGTGAGAGGATGGACGTTAAGAAAGCACTGTTTGTACCTGTTGCCGCATTACTGGTATTTTCAAATGCTGGCATGGCACAGGCAAACGAAGCAGACCAAGGGGAAGAACACATGCCCACAGTTGACACAGAAGCCGCGGATTTAAGAGCAACACTCGACCATCAGTTGAGTGAGCACGCATTTCTTGCAGTAGAAACGATGAGGAAAGGCGCCGACGGTGCTGAAGACTTTGACCAAAGTGCAGCCGCATTGGATCAGAACACAGCAGAACTTGCGGAAACAATCACGTCGGTCTATGGAGAAGAGGCAGGACAGCAGTTTGAAACAATGTGGAGTGAACATATCGGCTACTTCGTTGACTATGTGAATGCGACCGCTGAAGAAGATGCGTCCGGAAAAGAAGAAGCATTGAATCAGCTGGCACAGTACCGAGAAGATTTCTCGATGTTTTTAGAAAATGCCACAGAGGAACGTGTTGAAGCTGAAGGACTGGCAGAAGGATTGCAGATGCACGTTGATCAGCTCATTGGCGCATTTGATGCCTATGTCATGGGCGATTACGAAAAGGCATATGAGTATGAGAGGGAAGCCATCAATCATATGTACATGGTCAGTAAAGGGCTGTCAACTGCGATCGCTGACCAGTTCCCGGATCAGTATAACCATACCGACCCGGCAACACCGGCAGCAGACTTGCGTTCTGAACTGAACTATCTGTTCAGTGAACATGCTGGCCTTGCAGCTGTTGCCATGCAGAACGGCATCGACGGTTCAGAAGACTTTGAAGCCTCCACCGAGGCATTGAATCACAACACAGAAGATCTGGCTGCAGCAGTCACTTCAGTTTATGGTGAAGAAGCAGGACAGCAATTTAAAACAATGTGGAGTGAACATATCGGCTACTTTGTCGACTATGTAAATGCCACAGCGCAAGACGATGAGAATGCCAAGCAGGAAGCACTCGATAATCTAATGATGTACAGGGACAATTTCTCAGAGTTTATGGATACAGCGACAGAAGGCAACCTGCCAAGTGAAGATCTGTCAGAAGGTCTGCAAATGCATGTTGACCAGCTGATCGGCGCATTTGATGCTTATGCAGAGGGCGATTACCAGACGGCTTACGATCAGACAAGAGAAGCCTATCATCATATGTTCATGACAGGTAAAGGGCTCTCAGGTGCTATTGTCATGCAGATGCCAGATCAATTCAAATCAGAAATGCCTGAAGAAATGCCAGATACGTCAATGGCACCGCCAGTGAAAAAATACGAAACAGATGACTATCCAACCAGATAGAGGAAATGATTGACCATTTTACTGACGCCCGGCTCCGCCTTCAGAGCCGGGCATTTTATGTAAAAATGGCTTCCGTTGCGATAAAAACAGCCGAAGCATGGATCACGAAAAGTGATCGCAGTGCTTCGGCTTGTTTATATTCATCCAAATTTTTCAGTTTTCTGCCTATTGTCTTTCTTTGACCCAGTTAATGATGCCGCCGGCAAGCAGAAGATCAATCTGTCTGTGGGTCATATTATGTTTCACTTTGATATAATCTCCTGAACGTTTCAACTTAACATCGAAAGTGTTATGCTCCTGAACTGTCTGGTGGATGTTCCTGAATTCGAGGATATCTCCTTCTTCGATCAGTTCATGATCATCTTCATTAACGAATGTTACCGGCAGGATGCCGAAGTTGATCAGATTCTGCAAGTGGATCCTTGCAAAGTCTTTGGTCAGCACCACTTTTAATCCCAGATAACGGGGCGCCAGTGCGGCGTGTTCGCGGCTTGAACCCTGGCCGTAGTTGAATCCGCCAACGACCATGTGTCCGCCGGCATCGCGTTTTTCCTGTGCTCTTTCATAATAGCTCTCGTCGATGCCTTCGAAAGTGAACGTACTGATTTTTGGAATATTACTGCGGTACGGCAGCACTCTCGAACCGCCGGCAAGAATCTCATCTGTAGAGACGTTGTCCCCCATCTTCAACAGCACTGGCAGATCGAAGTCGTCCGGAATCGGATCGAAATCAGGGATTGTAGAGACGTTCGGTCCTTTTTCGAGTTCAACTTCACTGTTTGTTTCTGCCGGTGCTTCCAGCATCTCCTGCGCATTTATGCTTGCTGGCTCGGGAATCTCAGGATAAGGCATATCCATTGTTCTCGGATCTGTGATGACACCAGTCAGTGCTGAAGCTGCTGCGATTTCAGGACTGCAGAGGAAGACTTTGTCTTCTTTCGTACCAGAACGGCCAGGGAAGTTTCTCGGCACAGTCCGCAGACTGTTCTCTCCGGTCGCCGGTGCTTGTCCCATACCGATGCAGCCGTTACAGCCGGCCTGGTGCAGCCGTGCGCTGGCGGACAACAGGTTGGCGATATGGCCATTTTCAACCAGCTGCTGCAGCAATTGTCTGGATGTCGGATTGATATCAAGTGATACGCCGTTGGCGATCTGTCTGCCTTTGACCATTTCACTGGCCACCGCAAAATCACGATAGCCTGGGTTCGCAGAAGAACCGATATAGGATTGATAGATCGTTTCTCCAGCCAGTTCAGTCACCGGTACGACATTGTCGGGACTCGTTGGTTTCGCAACCAGCGGTTCCAGTTCTGAGAGGTTGATCTGGTCGTGATCATCATATTCTGCCCCTGCATCCGCTTTTAATTCGGACCATTCATCTTCGCGGCCCTGTGTTTTCATAAAACGCTTGATCTCGCCGTCTGCCGGGAACACTGTCGCTGTGGCACCCAGTTCTGCACCCATGTTGGCAATCACGTGACGGTCCATCGCAGAGAGCTCGTCCAGTCCCGGACCATAATACTCAATGATCTTGCCGACACCGCCTTTAACACTGTGACGACGCAGCATCTCCAGGATGACGTCCTTCGCGCTGACCCAGTCAGGCATTTTGCCTGTGAGTTCTACACCCATGACGCGCGGCATCTTGATATGGTATGGCTCACCGGCCATGGCCATCGTGACATCAACACCGCCGGCACCGATTGCCAGCATGCCCATACAGCCATTTGCACATGTGTGGCTGTCAGAGCCGAGCAGTGTCTTACCGGGCAGCGCCAGTTCCTGCATGTGCACCGGGTGACTCACCCCGTTGCCGGGTCTGCTGTAATGTACGCCGAATTTCTTGGCCGCGCTCCTTAGAAATATGTGGTCGTCCGGATTACGATAATCCTCCTGGATCAAGTTATGATCCACGTACTGGGCTGAAACTTCCGTCTTCACCCGGTCGATGCCCATTGCTTCCAGCTCCAGCATCACCATTGTACCTGTGGCATCCTGCGTCAACGTCTGATCGATCTTCAGACCAATCTCTTCACCAGGATTCATCTCTCCAGTAACCAAATGATCCTGAATTAACTTCTGAGCAACATTCAATGCCATGTTTTTTCGCCCTCCTCATATTTAATATATTCATCAATTGAGAATATACGTATATAACTACTATTCACTGATTTGAGAAGGTTAAACTGGAAATTTAGCAAAATCCTCCAGATAATTTGGGAATCATTGAATTTTATGTGTAGGTTTGCACGGTGAGGCGTTTTTTATTATCATTTTTCAATGAGGAGGCTGACAATGATTGATAAAAAGACGA
Organism: Salinicoccus albus DSM 19776; assembly: GCF_000385175.1. Lineage (GTDB taxonomy): Bacteria > Bacillota > Bacilli > Staphylococcales > Salinicoccaceae > Salinicoccus > Salinicoccus albus. The sequence continues at coordinate 114,099 of NZ_ARQJ01000031.1, forward strand.
CCGAAAAGATCAGAAGCCAGGCAGGATATATGGAGCAGAAAGGACGGCTGAGCAATGAAGCACTGGAATATATCTATGATAAAGGCCTGTTTAAATTATTCGTCCCTGCTGAAATCGGGGGCAGCATCAAACCGCTGCCGGAAGCGTTAAAAATTTTCGAGGCAGCCGCTCACGTGGATGGCAGTTTCGGCTGGGTCGTACAGATTGGTTCCGGCGCCGGGTTCTTTGCCACCACGATAAAACCGGACCAGGTGAGGAAATATTTTTCTGTCCGTGATTTCTATATTGCCGGCAGCGAAAAAGCGAACGGTACAGCCAGAAAGACGGATGACGGCTACATGATCAACGGTACATGGCGCTTCTGCAGCGGTGCAGACCATGCCAGCCTATTTACTGCAAGCTGTATCATAGAATCCAATGATACAGAAAACGGAAGTTTGTATGCTTTTGCCTTTACTCCGGATCAGGTGACAGTTGAAGCGGATTGGAACGCTTTCGGTCTAAAGGCAACGAGCAGCCATACGATTCATGTGAAGGATGCATTAGTCCCCACTAAACGACGTTTCGACGTGAGCGATCCCCACTTCCATTTTGATCACCCAGTCTATCATTACCCCTTTACACCATTTGCTGTAGCAAATATCGCGGCCACAGTTATGGGTGTCGCCAGCCATTTCTTTGAGGCTGCACGAAACCACATCGAATCGAAAAAAGCCCGGTGGTCAAAGAACGGCTCAAACCACTACGCTCATACGAAGAAAATTCTGGCAGAGAATGAAGCAGATTTCCTGAAATCACGTGCAAATTTTTATGAAAAAATTGAGTCAAGCTGGAATAACCACTCCAAGGGTATTCCCCTCACTTCCAAAGAAATGGAAACAGTTTTCTACCAAAGTAAAATTGTTGTCCACTTTGCGGTCACAGGCGCTCAAACGCTCATTCGCTACCTGGGAATGGATGTCGTTATGGCAGATCATCCATTGAACCGGATATACCGGGATCTCCACACAGCATCACAGCATGGGCTATTGGTGGATACAGAAGGTGAAGTCAATAAATTTTAATTGGTATCTCATGTAAAAAGGTGCGCTGAGACAGTACTGTCTCAGCACACCTTTCCCTATTTAACCGTTAAAAGCAGGAGTGAAATTAAGTGGTATAAAACTCTGAGATACTACAAGTAAATGTAGTGTAATTATATATGTAAGGAGGTGAAAATCCTGGCACATGATACAAAAATCCTGGAACAACCAATACTACTAGCACTAGTATTAATCGCTCCAGGAATAATCAAACAACTCAGACTCTGGCAACTCGGTAATCTCGAAAGCAAAAGGGATAACCAAGAATGATTTTCTATTACGGGGGGCTAATCCCCCTCCTCACATATTATTCTATAACGAAAATAAGAGGGCGCAAGTGATGAGTGTTCAAGCAATTGCGACTATGCTCATTTTACTGATACCTATATTTCTTATGATTCCCCGCAAAGCGCATCTTAATTATTTAAATAGGAAGATGAAAAATGACTGAAGAATGTGATTCATAGGTTTATATAAGCCGACAGCGAGAATCGAACTCGCATTGCAGCCTTACCATGGCTGTGTTCTACCATTAAACTATGTCGGCAGATGAAAATACCAAAATTCATTATAACATAAGCCATACCAATCTTGTACATCTGTGTTATTAAAATTTTTGAATTTCTCCCTGTTAGTAATAGATTTACACTTTATATAGTAATATTATACTTTCTTATATTATAAAACACACACATGCTCCCCTTAACCGGGAAACTTGTGTGTGTCTGCACTCTGTGTCACTATCCTATTGTTCCATCTGCTTCTCAAACTCGGCATTGACGTTATTGGCCTGGGGCCCGACGACGATCTGAAGGTTGTGGTCGTCGGCTTTGACGACGCCGTGGGCACCGGTCTGTTTGATCTTCTCTTCGTCGACGCGGCTCATATCTTCAACAACGAGTCTCAGCCGGGTCATGCAGTTTTCGTAGTCTGTGATGTTTTCTTTGCCGCCAACGTTCTCCAGGATCTTCTTGGCCATATATTCATATTTGGAATGGCTGAGTTCCAGTTCATACTCCTCCTCATCTTTTGCTTCTCCGAATTCCTCATCCTTCTCTCTGCCGATCACTGGGATGTCCAGCTTCGTGATCAGGATATAGAAGGTGAAGTAATATAAGGCTCCGAAAGCAAGACCGATGGGCAGTATGAACAGGCCGTTATCGGCGATGCCCAGATTCAAGGCGTAGTCAATGACACTGCCACCGAACGAGAAGCCGTGCCGGATGCTCAGCAGATATAGGGTGGCACCGGCGAGTCCTGTGTAGATGGCATGGATGAAGTAAAGCAATGGTGAAGTGAAAATGAATGTGAACTCGATGGGTTCGGTCAGTCCGGCCACGACGGAGGTCATACTGCCGGATCCCATCAGCGCTTTAGTCTTCTCTTTTTTCTGCTTGTATGCCGCTCTTGTGATGGCGAGCGCAACCGCTGGCACACCAAAGATCATGACGATGAAGAACCCGCCGAGGAAGAAACCGGCTGTCGGGTCACCGTTGAGGAATCTGGTGATTTCGCCCTGTACTGTTTCCCCGTCCGGTGTTTCATAACTGCCCAGTCCGAAATAGATATATGTGTTCAGTACGTGATGCAGTCCGAACGGCAGCAGGAACCTGTTTAGGAAGCCGAACAGGAAGATGCCGAATGCGCCCATGCCGACCAGTGCCTGAGCGAAGGAATCAATGCCTGCCTGGGCATACGGCCAGACGAGTGACGCCAGCCCGGCGACGGGAATCATGATGAGAATGGTCAATGTGATCGGCCATTTCTCACCGCCAAAGAACGAGAATATGGCGGGCAGCTGGGTATTTTTATACCTGTTATACAGCCCGGCGGCAATCAAACCGGAGAGCACTCCGCCGAAGACGCTCATATCGAGGTCCGGATTCATGAGAGTCAGCCCCTGATTTAATATGGTGATTGCCAGATAACCAGTTAATGCAGGAATCCCCCTGTCTTTCGTTTTCGACATCCCCATGGCGATACCGATCGCAATGAGCACATCCATATTATCGAAGACGATGCCCGCAGCCTGGAATAATGGAATGTTGAGCAGATCTTCGGCACTCAGGCGGAATAAAATCCCGGCAATCGGCATGGCGACGATGGGAATCAGCATGGATTTCCCCAAATTCTGCATGAATTTCTTCATTGTCATGACCCCTTCCTGCTTAGATCACGGTAGGTGATCAGCCTGAATCTATCATCGTTTTGAATGCGCTGGTTGATATCGTCATCTGTCAGCGCATCGAGTTCTTCCAACCTTGGCATGGCATAGGTAGAACCGTTCAGAAGTGCTTTATCGATATAAGAGGGATGGCACAGAACTTCAATGGTTTCTGCACTGCCGAATGTATCGATGATCTCGTCATTATCCGCGAGCAGGATATCCGGTTCATATTGGAAATAATCAGTGGTGATATAATCTGTAACTGCTGACTCAAAATTATTTCGCACCGGCAGACAGTATTCATTGGCCAGCGTTTTGAATACCGGCAGCACGTCCTCAAGATGGTTGACATGGTGGTGGCTGTCCAGATGCGTGGGTGTCAATCCTGAACTTAAGAACTTCTCGATCTGTGCCTGCCATTCTTTGTACAATTCCTCCGGATCGATATGAAATTTTCCCTGGTAGTGGCTGTTTTTCTTGAAATTTCCTTTTGCATCCACCAGTGTGTGATGACCCGCCACAAGCGGTCTGCCGCATGTAAGGGTCAGGTGCACACCGATGCCAAGTTCCGGATGGTCTCCGCCGAGTCTGAAAGCATGTTCGGCTGCCGGCATGTTGGTCATCAGTGTGGTTGAAGTGAGTATGCCCTCAGTATAAGCATCGATGATGCCGTAATTGACCGCCCGTGAGTAACCGAAGTCGTCTGCGTTGATGATTAACCGTTTCATTTTTTCCATCCCCTTTTCGGCCTATTTCAATTCCGGCCAATATCCCTGGTTTGCTTTGATCAGATCTTCAAGTATCGCTTTTGCCTTATTAACGTCCGTCACTGTACGGTTGAGCGTCAATGCCTGGAGCAATTTGTTATAGCTCCGCTCAAAGCAGGCATCAACGACGAGTGTTTCAAATGCATACTGATTTTCAATCAATCCTTTATAAAACGTCGGTATCTCTCCGACCGCGAATGGTTTTGGACCATGAGCGCCCAACATCGCCGGCACTTCAACCATGGCATCAAACGGAATGTTGGCAATGACGCCTTCATTTTTGACCATGACCGTGAAAATATGATTCAGATGATAAACGAGGGAAGCGGCAGCCTTCACCATGTAGACCCCATGAATATCATGTGTCAGTGATGCCCTCGCCATCGACTGATCTGCGATGATCCGATCGCATGTCTCGTGCACGCGTTTCTGCCGGCCGTTCATGACCTGTCTGGCACGCGTATTATCCCGCGATTCTTTCTCTGCCAGATCCTCCGGGTACAGATAATACTGCAGGTAAGTGTTCGGCAGATAATCCGGGAAGTCCATCAGTATTTGCCGGGCGGTCGCGAAGGTCGCTTTCCAGGACGCATCATCGGCGATTTCACTGTCGGTCGGGACGAACCCTTCGCTGATGATTTTGTCTTTAATCGTCTGTGTATAATCGTTCCCCTGTGTATCTTCGATTTTCGTAAACCAGCCGAAGTGATTGAGACCGAAATACCCGGGCACGAGATTCCACACGTCTTTGCCGAGCATATCCGCATAGCTCTGCATGATGGCAATCGGCATATCACAGATATTAAGCAGCCGGTCATCCTCCGGAAATACACGCTTCAGCGCCTCAGCAACAATCGCGGCCGGATTGGTGTAATTCAAAATCCAGGCATCTTTGGCGTATGTCCGGATGTCTTTCACCAGCTCGATCATGTCCGGTATGGAGCGCATCCCGTAAGCCATGCCGCCGGGGCCGCATGTTTCCTGGCCGAGGACACCATGCTTCAGCGGAATCTGTTCATCTTTCTCACGCATGGCCAGCCCGCCGGTCCGGATTTGCAGAAAGGCAATATCGATATCCTCAAACGCCTCTTTTTTATCGGTCGTGTACTTGAAAGACTCCAGTTCCGGATATTTTTCTCTCAATATGACTGCTGTCGCCTGGCCAATTCTTTCCTGACGCGCACCATCCGTATCGTAGAGTGTCAGTGTCTTTAAAGGGAGTGTCTCTTTCTCTTCAATCAGACTCATGATGATGCCGAGTGTATAGGTGCTGCCCCCACCGGCAATGACAAGATTCTTTCTCTCCATATGAAACCCCTTCCATTTAATTTAATACAAATATAACATGACATTTTTTATAATACAATACAACTAAAATACAAATTTACAAAGATGTATTAATAAATGGATACAAATGATAGAATGGAAGTAATTAAGCAGGAGGTTTGAATGCACTATGTGGGAGACAACTTTGCCTTTATATCAGCAGGTGGCAAACAAGATAAAAACGGACATCATTGCGAATGATGCCCGTGATGGGGAAGCCATCCCGACAGAAACAAAGCTGGCAGAGATGTATGAAGTCAGCCGTGTGACAGTGAGACGGGCAGTGAAGATTCTGATCGAGGAAGGACTGATCTACAGTGTCCACGGCAGCGGGACATATGTCAGCGGGAAAAAGATCGAACATGATATTTATAAACTGCAGGGGTTTACCGAGGAGATGAGCGGATTACATAACAATCCCTCTAATGAGATACTGGAATTCCAGCTCACTGTACCGTCGGAGTCGGTCAGAGAATATTTGAATATCGGAGAGAACCAAAAAGTCTATTATGTAAAGCGTTTACGGCTTGCTGACGGGCAGCCTTTGATACTGGAAGAATCCTATCTGCCGTTTGAGCTGTTTCCGGACTTGTCCGTTGATGTGCTGAAGCAATCAAAATATGAATTTATCGATCAAAAAGGGTTTAACATCAGTAAAAGATATGCGGACTTAAAACCGATCCTGCCAAGCGATGAATTGATGGCGCAGCTGCACCTCGAAACAAAGGATCCGATGCTCTGTCTGGAAGCCTGCGCCACATTCGATGACGGTACAATATTCGAGTATTCCAAAGTGTACTACCATCCGATAAAATATACATTTAAGCTGGTGTCGGAGAAATGATCAAAACTGAATATCTTCTCGCCGCCTATCTCGTCGGTGTGATACCCACATTGTTTGCTTATTGGTATTGACTGGACAACTATGATAACTGATTAGACGACTCAGCCATTACATCTAATAATCCCCAGTCTACGGACATAGACTGGGGATAACGCCATGTTAAGCAGCTTTGCAGTCACAATTCAACTTTCAGTATACAGGACACTAACTGCAAGAGTTTTTATGCTGTAAATTAATAGTACAGTTAAATTTGCTTTGTATAATACTTTTAATCGTTCTATAATAAGTCTGATAAAGAGGAAGAATTATAGATGAAAACTTCGAGTCTTCCGTAACACGGATGAAACAATCATCATCATTCACTCCATCGGTACATGCCGAGTCTGTACCCCCACAGCTTGATTAGTTCGCTCCGCCATATATAGAATGAGTTCCCGCCTTCATGCCAGCGCTCTCCGTCTGCGTTTAATGCAGAGATATACCGGAATTCAATACTCCCATCGTTCACTTTGTCATAAATATGTTTCGCTCGCTTAATATGATAATCGCTGGTAACGACGAGTGCTGAAGTCATGCCGCGGGCGCGCATGACCTCCATGGTGATGGCGGCATTGGTATAGGTGCTGGTGGCTTCGTAGTCTTTGATCAACGCGTCTTCTGGGATACCGTGGGCAACGGCAAGTGCTGTACTTTGTGAAGATGTTTCAGATTCAATCACCGGGGTGATTAGAATATAGTCTGCATGCCCTGCATGATAGAGTTCTGCGGTCTTTTCCATGCGCCCCGCGTCACCGCCGACCAGTACAATGAGGTCACTGTCGACCGGTGTATCTGAATAGCTATGGTTGAAGCTGTCAATCAACGCAACCACGATAAGCATTAAAACCATACATATGACAATGATTGTTATTCTAATCTTCATTGGCCCACCTCATTTAAGCATTGGACGCCGGACACAGCCATTCCCTGCTCGTATCAATTTTCTGTACTCGAGCTGTCTGGTTCGAATATGTATACAAATTCCGAAGGCTGCTCATCAAACAACCTTCGGAATAAACATCAGCCGGCCACTTTTTTCGTTGGTACTCTTGGCGCTCTGTAGGCCGGGAAAAATTCAGTATTTTCATCCGTGCCTGCCAGCCGGCACAGTTCGTGATACACCGCCCGATTCCATATTTTCCTGCCAATATGGAACTTGAATTCTGTGTTTTTGGAGAATCTTTTCTTGAATTTCAGCACACTGTCATCCACATCATTGGAAACCCCGCCGCCATAATGGATGACGGAGTAATGATTCTTCTTCCCCCAATTCATTGCCGTATACTTGAGCAGATAAGCTGGTGAATGATTCAGATACTTTGTTTTCGTACCGTTCAAATGATCGTGTATGACATTACCTGAGATGAAATAGAGCCCCATGGCGATGATCTCGTCGTCATAGGAAACACTTGTTGTAATAATGTTTTCTGGAAACTTTTGCTTCATTTCATAGAAATATCTGTGGTCAAAGTAATAAAAGCCGGTAGCATCATTCCGCTTCATCGTCTCGTTATAAATGTTTATGAACGCTTCGATATGATCAAAACCTTCAGTCAGGGTACATGAAATCCTTTCGTCCCTGAACAGTTTCCGGACCCGTCTGCGTGCAGTCGCACAAAATTCTTCCTGGAATGTATCTTCATAATTCTCCAGATCCGTTCCTACAGTATTCCGTATATACTCGACATCATATATCTTTCTGAATGGATTCTGATTCTGAAATATGGGGTTGAATCTGACAAACTCCGCGACGATATTATTCGTGTTGCAGTACTCAGAGAAACGTTTTTCAAACGCTGCAAGCAGGCCGTCCAGATCCGTATAGTGATGCACAACCGGTCCCCCGTAGCCGTAAGGAGTGATCAGATCGTAATACGTTTCGCCGTCCACCTGCGTATCGATCGCCCGTTTGATCGCACTGAGCGTCATATGCCCATACCTGTTCTTTACTTCGAAAAAGATCGCTTCCCCGCTTTCAATCAGCTCATTGACCTGTGCGTATTCCCTCGTAAAGTAGATATCATTGTTCATAGTAAGCCCTCCCCATGGATATTTTTAGCGGTCACTCTAAAACTTACGCGATCACTTTATCCGAAGAGACGATTTGTCTGAACAATCTTATGACTCTGCTGATTTCCTCTACGGTCATCTTTGTATCTGAAGGCAGACAGATACCATTTTCAAAAAGGTACTTCGAGTGATCCGCCCTGTCACTGAAATAATCACAACCTTTGAAAAGCGGCTGCATATGAAGGGGCTTCCAGACCGGACGGGCTTCTATATTACCCTCAGCGAAATACTTGATCACTTCACCGGCATCTGTCCCCAATTTTTGGGGATCTATCGTAAGTGTGGAAAGCCATCGGGTGTGAAATGCGCCATCCATTTCCGGCATGAATTGTATACCATTCACATCTCCCAGGCCATATACATACTGTTCAAAGATGGCACGCTTCTGGCTGATCCTGTCTTCCAGCACTTCCATCTGACCTCTGCCGATTCCTGCACTCACATTGCTTAAACGATAATTGTATCCCACATTCTCATGCTGGTAATGCATCGTATTTTCTTTGGACTGGGTCGCTTTCTTCAATGCTTTTTCGATGAGTATTTCTTCGTCGGAGACGATCATCCCGCCGCCTGAAGTCGTGATTATCTTATTACCATTGAATGAAAAGATACCAAATTTACCAAATGAGCCGCTCATCCGCCCTTTGTACATGGCGCCCAGCGACTCCGCGGCATCTTCAACGATCGGCACCCCGTATCTGTTGCAAATATCAACGAGTTCATCCATTTTCGCAGACTGGCCATAAAGATTGACGATGATAACTGCTTTTGGGAGTTTCCCTTTCATCTGATAAAAATCCAGTGCATTTTCCAGAGCTGACGGAGACATATTCCAGCTCTCCATGTCTGAATCGATGAAGGCAGGTTCCGCCCCAAGATAAAGGACCGGATTCGCACTTGCCACAAAAGTTAAGGAAGAACAGAGTACGGTATCGCCCTTACCCACCCCCAGCAGATCCAGGGCAAGATGTATTGCCCCTGTCCCGCTGTTGAGTGCACAGGCTGCTTTTATACCTGTATATTCCCTGACCTGTTTTTCAAATATATCGATATTCCTGCCTAATGGCGCAATCCAGTTTGTCTTGAACGCTTCTTTGACATATTTCTTTTCACTGCCCCCCATATGCGGGGACGATAAAAGTATCCTGTTTTGAGACATGCTATAGCACCTCTCCCTTAATTGGATTATTATATTACATTGGTTTTCAGTATCATAATGACTTCCCGACAAAGTTTATGATGTGATACTCATTTCCCAATAGAATTTCTTTTCATTTCAGGGTCTGATTCCATCTTTCCTGAAATTACGTATATTTCATCCATTTTTCCCTTATTTCCTGTAAACGCCTGGACCGTACTCTCCCCTTCCTGGCTGATGCCTTCGCTCTGCAATACTTTTCGGACGGTCATATATAGGATCTTCACATCCAGCCGAAACGTGTGGTTTTCAATATACCAGACATCCATTTCGAATTTTTCTGGCCATGGCAGGGTGTTGCGTCCGTTCACCTGCGCCCATCCGGTAATCCCCGGCCTTACCTCGTGACGCTTCATCTGCCGTGTATTGTACAGTGGAAGATATTCTGTCAATAAAGGTCTGGGACCGACGAGACTCAGATCGCCCTTGATGACGTTGATCAGCTGAGGCAGCTCGTCCAGGCTGTATTTGCGAATCATCTGTCCGGTGGGCCTCAGACGCAGCGTATCCGGCAGCAGTTTGCCGAACGCATCGGTTTCATCCGTCATGGTCCTGAACTTGTACAGTTCAAAACATTCTCCGTTTCGACCCGGTCTGATCTGCCTGAAGAGCAGCGGGGCACCCAGCTCCCGATGCACCAAAATTGCAGTGACCGCCATGACAGGCAGAAGGAGGATCAGAAGCAGGACAGCTGCCGCCAAATCGAACAGTCGTTTCATAAATCAGTACTCCCCTCTTAATTAGAGTATTGATCCTGTGATTCTTTAATCATTTACGCGTCTGCATCCAATTCGTTGATGATGAACCGGATTTTACCACTTTTCTCTTTGGGTATCTCATCCATATAGTTGAAAACATAGGTGTTGTCCTTGCCCAGCCGACGAGCCAGCCTGCCTCTGATCACCGTTTCATCCGCGCTTTCAAAATCATCTTCCACTGCGAGGTTCACCACAAATTGATCTCTTTCTTTTTGGACGAACTGCATTTGTATGATTTTTTCTTCAAAGCCGTCAGCAACCCATGAAATGTTCACGCTGGTCACTTTATTGGACTGGCTGCCGAGCAGGTAGTCCGATTGTCTCCCGATAATTCTCTGTATCTGGACATCGTCAACAAAGGAATTCAGGTACGCCCGCCCGGAATGAATTTCAACCTGATCTCCGATTCTGTAGCGGACGATCGGCGTTGCATCATTGATGTAGCTGGTCACAATCATTTCATACAGATGATGTCCGGTTTTCTCGAACTCAATCAGCCCTGTCTCATGCCCGATCCGATACTGGCCATCATCAGTCCCATAGATGAACGGGGCGCCTTCGGCAGTAGAGTACTGATCAATGACCTTCGTATCAAATGCATTTTCTATATCTGCTTTCACATGAGGCAGAAGGGTTTCAGCATTCGGGAACACCGCTTTAACATCAAAGTCCGGCCTCAGATGATTCGACAGTATATATTTCGCCACCATATGAATGGTTGAAGGATACCCATCCAATGCAGCCGGTTTGAATCTTTGAAGATTTTTATATACATGTTTCACATTCTGCGGCGTAATATGGCAAGATGCATAAAGCATCTGATCCATCGCCAGATTATACCGCCAGAGTACATTTTTGTGTTTCGGCGGTGTCAGTTCCTGACCGGTAAACGACGCGCGTCTCGAGAAAGGTTCGACCCCATTTGTTACTTTGATGTAGTCCAGATAGGCCATCCGCTCTGCACGGTCATACTCTGAATCATAGACAGCCAGATTAGCTCCGGTCGTGCCGCTCGTTCTGGATTTACGCAATATGCCTGCTTTATGGGAGCGCGCATCCAGTGCATTGCGCAGATCCGATTTTGTCGTCACCGGCAGGGCCAGAAAACTTTCAATGATATGCGCTTCATCGATTTCAATATTCCGGTAGACTGGAATGTTTCGTTTCAAATGATACATCAACTTAATCAGGGACTGGGTTTCATCAATACCGCCCTGCATGAAATGTTTGAGTGATGCCTGATATAAATGGCTGTATCGTTCCCGCCGTAATTTATAACCATAGAGACTGGTCATCACATTTTGTAAAAACACCGGCGATTTGTAGTAAAAATTATGCACCGAGGTATCCATCGTTCTTTTCAGCAACCGCATCACCCTGCTCTCCCAGAGAATTATAGAATTTCAGAAGCGCTTCCTGCATGTGACGTCTGTCAAAATGACCGGCAGCAAAATTACGGGCCTGATCCGCCAGACGTCTCCGTTTCTCTGCATCGTGTATCAGATCATCCAAAGCAGCCGTCAGACCTTCTGCGCCCATCCTTTTGACAATGATCCCTGTCCGCCCGTCAAGCACCGTGTCTCTGGCACCGGTGGCGTCAAACGTCACGACCGGCACCCCCATCGCCTGAGCTTCAATGCTGACGTTGCCGAATCCCTCGCGAAATGTCGGGAAAGCAAAAAGGTCCATCAGGCTGTAATAATATTCGATTGAATCCGTAAACGGACAATGGATAATATCGTCGTGGTCAGCGATCGTCTTTCTATTTCTTTCTGTAATCGGATCCCCATTTTCAAAATCCCCCACGAGCAGCAATTTCAAATGGTCATATTTCTTTTCCAGCCGGGTGAACGCAGCAACCAGTTCATTCATCCCCTTGTCCTTCGTCATCCGGCCGACGCAGCCAATGACGAAGTCCGAAGGTTTGATATCGAGTCCATTCCTAAGGCTGGACAGCTGGTGCGTATCAATACGCTCAGGATTGAATTTCTCCATGTCCGTGCCGTTGCTGCTGCCTCTGCCAATCCTGACCACCTTATGCCTGCTGAGCAGTTTTCTGCTGATCATTTCCGCTTCCAGGCTGTCTGAAATGACCATCACATGGGTGCTCAATTGACATGCAATTTTCTCGGTCAGATAAAGGAGATGGTATTTGAGTCCGGTGACTGTTTCCAAGCGCAGCCCCCGCTGGATATAGATGCGGTGGTCAACACCGCTCAAGAAACCGGCCACCATGCCGAGCAGCCCGGCTTTCGGTGTACTGAAATTGATGATATCCGGTTTTTCAGCCCTCAAATATCTGTATAACCGATAAAGGCTGCCCATATCCTTAACGATGCTGATCTCCCGTTCGAATGGAATATGCCTGATTTTTATATCATCATAACTTTTCTTAAAATCCTCATTACAAACCACTTTGACCTGGTAACCATTCTTTTCGATAAATCTGATCTGTTCTTCAATTAATACAATCGTCAGTGATGAAGTGACCCCCTGAATTATTTTCCGATTCATCGGCTACATCTCCAAACCTCTTGATTTTAAACCATGCACCCTGTGGCTTCATCTTTTCTTTTTCGGCAGTAATATGCCCATCGCAACGATAATGATATAGAAAAATTTAAACCGGTGTCTCAACGCTGTCCCGGCATTTGAAATGCCCAGACTGAATATCAGCCATCCGGCAAAAATGCTTAAAATCAAAATGCCGAGCAGCGGGCGTTTTTTTATCAGTCTCAGATTTTTGATGAAAAGTATCAGTGCGGACAGGTAGAACACACCGTCCATGAAAAAACTGATCAGATCATTGAAATTCCGGATGCTCCATGGCATCGGTGAAGCGATGAAGTATACGATCTTGATCGGCGAGTACAAAATCAGCTGAAACAGGTTGTTGATCTCCAGTCCGCTTAAATAGGCCGTATCTCCCCGCGTAGCGGTGAAAGCTTCATAAACTTCATCATTACTGTTCAGTATTTGCTCGAATTTATTGAATATGGGCAGTGAAGTGACCACGTCCGGGAAAACCAGGATATATGTCATAACCAGCGCAAACAGACTGAAAGGCACCACTGAATCCACAGTAAATCTGAATGTTCGCCGCCTGTGCCTGTAAAAGATGAACCCGAACAGATAACCAATCAGTATACCGATGATGGCCGAGTGGAAGACCGCACCCAAAAGTATGAAAATGATACTCAGTAAGGCACTGCCTTTTTCTTCTTTGACAAACCATCTGATAAAGAAATAGAGGGACAGCACAACCATCAGGGAAATGACAGACTCCCTGAGTAATATACTTGAGAATATCATCGAATGCGGAAAGAATGACATCGTTACCACCAGGACCATTTGTATATGTCCGGGCACATCAAGCATCCTGAAAATCCTTATCACAATGAGTATGGCGCTTATGGTAACCAGGATGTTTAAAAATTGAACAAACAGCCGGTCGTCACCATAGATATGGAAAATAACACCCAGGACTTTGGAATATATTCCCCCATAGACCGCTTCATTCAACAGTGTCAGATTATCTGAAATCATGACGCCCGTTTCATAGAAGTTTTCTGTGTCCTCCCCGCTGTGGGGAATTGTCCACCCGCCGTCAGAAAGATCAATCCACAGCATCGTGAGCCTGAGGAGAAAACCGGTATACACAATGATGAAGAACTTTGTATATCTGATGAACAGCCAGAGGAATAACAGCACCGCTGTGATGATAATGAATGAAAATGTCAGATGGAAAGTATCTGTCATATGATACTGAATCAGATACCCCAAGATAAGGTAAATTAGAGCGGTCAGCCAGATGATGAACATATTCCGCCTCCTAAGTCCCGACTTTATATTTCCAGTGGTAAAGCAGTACAACAAGCTGCCCCGAGATCAGAATGACCTGCGTTATAATTGCCACGATAAATGCGCCTGGGAGCCCATAGGGAATGATGACGGCGATTGAAAAAACACCAGTGGCAATGAAAGTGACGCCCTGCAGCACGACCTGCAGGTTGTAGATATTGAATATGCTGAGCGCCATCTCGAACAGCTTTGTATAGACTGTGAAAAACAGAAGAATGCCGAGCAGCACGATTTCATACTGATAGCCGATGAACTGGTCGCCATATACGAAAACGATGATATCAGTGCCAAAACTCAGAAGTATGATCTCTCCAATGATGATAAGCACAAGGAATATACCGCATAACCGGACGAAGGAACGGCCGAAACGTCTGATGCTGTTTTCAGCATCTCTGGACAGCGCTGCAACCACACTTTCGCAGATTGCCACCACCACATTATTTGTAATGGTGGCAAAATACATGATCGTCGCAAAAATCCCCAGCGTTTCAATGCTATGAAAATGTTCGATCATATACCTGGGGATATTGCTGACAAGGGAATTCAATACCTCAACGATCGACAGACCGATACCGAGATAAAATATATTTCTAAATGCCCTGGACGTCATCCGGGGTTTCACCCTGCCTTCAGAAAACGAAAATTTCAGATCATACAGATAGTAGATGATCACCTGTGAGATCAGAAGGCTTGCAATGGCCGCTATCAGAGACTGGAAAGTGATCGTTGCACCCGCAAACAGCAGAATGGTGAGTATACTTTTGTAGATTTTCGAATAGGCCAGAAAGCTGATGCGGGACTCGGCAATATTTTCCGTATAGATGAATTCCTCTTTGTTTTCATAAAATTTGAAGATGACAAAGATGAACAGGCAAATGCTTTCATATATACTCAGGTCCACAGTAATCATCAAAACGACAGCACAGAGAACGAAAGCATAATTGGTCATGTTACGGAACTGATGAAACACGGCATAGTCATAGGCCAATTTCCGCTGCGTCGGCACCAGCACCGAGAGCATGAAGCGGCTGAACAGCACGAAGGGACCCAGAAGTGCCAGAAAATATGAAAACAGGCCGACTTCGTACAGACCCAGCAGCCGGGTGATCAGAATAATCTGCACCCACTGGTTGATGGCGAGCAGGATGGTACCAATGACATTCAGTATTTTAACTCGCATTGATCTGTTCCAGCGCTTGGTGACCCGGAGCCCTCTGAGCGGCAAACCCGATCAGCATATCTTTCAATTCATTTTCATCAATCCCCATGAAAGTGTTCAGGTGTGCTTCGATGTCACTCAGCGATGATTCTGAGACTCTGCCGCGGTAGATTTTTTCGTAGACCTGTTCGGGATGGATCTCACCCTCTTTGAGCAGTTCTTCATACAGTTTCTCCCCCGGCCGCACCCCGACAAATTCTATGCCAATATCGTCTTCACTGAAGCCGCACAAGCGGATCATATTCTTTGCCAGATCGACAATTTTTACGGGTTCTCCCATATCCAGGACGAATACTTCCCCGCCTTCTGCGATGGTGCCTGCCTGAATCACCAGTCTCGATGCTTCCGGAATGGTCATAAAGTATCTGGTCATCCTCGGATCAGTCACCGTTACTGGACCGCCCATCTGTATCTGTTTCTTGAATTTGGGGACCACCGACCCGCTGCTGCCCAGGACATTACCGAAGCGGACGGCGACGAGTGTCGTCTCTTCACACCCCTTATCCAATGCCTGCACGATCATTTCTGCCATGCGCTTTGTGGCGCCCATGACATTCGGCGGATTGACGGCCTTATCTGTAGAGATCATGACGAACTTCTGTGCTTTGAAATGACAGGCCGCTTCCGCAGTATTCTTTGTACCGATCACATTATTCTTAACCGCTTCCTTCGGATTGAATTCCATCATTGGCACGTGCTTATGTGCAGCTGCATGATAGACGACCTCCGGACGGTATTTCTCAAACACTTCAAATATCCGCCTGCGGTTCTGGACATCTGCAATAATGGGCACGTAACTGATATTGTCCTGCTTGTTATCCAGCACTTCTTCCAATATTGTATAGATACTGTTTTCCCCATGGCCGAGGAGCAGTATTTTCCGCGGCTGAAACCGGGCAATCTGGCGGACAATCTCCGAACCGATGCTGCCGCCCGCTCCTGTGATCAGGATCGTTCTGTCTGCCACTTGTGCCTCGATACCTTCAATATCCAATTCGACAGGTTCACGTCCGAGGAGATCCTCCACCTCGACTTTCTTCAGCATGTTGACTTCCAGACGCCCGGACATGACGTCTTCAATATTCGGCATGGTCAGTACATCTACACCCTCAACATTCGCCAGTGAATGGACTTTTTTCAGTTCTTTTTTACTGAGGGAGGGGATGGCAACGACCACCTTTTTTATGCCGTACTTGTTAACCAGCCGTTCGATGTCTTCACGTTTACCTTCTACTTTCACGCCTCCGGCCAGCTCCATATTCTGCTTGGCGGAATTGTCATCAGCCACGACAACTGGATTCATACCCATTGAAGGATTATCCAGCATCTGTTTGATGAGCAGAGAGCCGCCTTTGCCGGCACCGAAAACCAACGTTTTGATCCTTGCTGATCCATTCGATTTTCTGCCGTTCAATTGGTAGTAAATCACTTTCCATGACAGCCTGGATCCGCCAATGAATATCATATGCATCATCCAGGTAATGACTGTCAGTCTGACGAACGTGATATCAAACAGCAGATACGTGAGTATATACGTCGCAATCATTGCAGACGTGACCGACTGGGTGATTGAAATCAGTTCCCTCACACTGGCGTATTCCCATGCCCGGTGATACAGATTAAAGATGTAGGCGAACAGATGGTGATTGACCAGGAGTATGACGGCTGTGACCCCTAATACAGCCAGTGAATACTCCGAGAAAAATGGCATGAGTATGAAATAGCCGATGAACACAGAGAAAGTAACAATCAACGAATCGACAAAGAGAAAGAGAAAATAACGCTTTTTAGCACCCATAGTATCCTCTTCTTTCCGTTAAACCCATAATTAAATTTTTTCCGAAATGCACCCTGAACATACACCACGATCAGACATTTTCACCAGGACCTCCATCCGGTAAAATATCCGTTTCAGATTCTAATACCTTCCTTTTTACTCCTCTTATGTCTGTTGCAGCACGACTGGGTGCCAGCTTCTCTTACGCTGTTGTTTCAACCCCTTCCCTCTGAACCCAATTACAGCACCCGTTGTAATTGGACCATTTGGATTTTATAAAATCATACAGTCGCCGTTCTCTATCTATAGGCAGTCTGTATAATTACCATAGTAAAAACTGTCCATATTCAATCCCGACTTGATGTGAATGATTGATAACTATGGATGCACCCGATTTCAGAAGATATGTACTTCTTCTGTTTTATGAAAATCAACCGTCATTTGACGCCTGATAGTAATAGTATTTGTCACTGGTCCGATGATTGACCTTTCGATTGTTGAGCACGACACCAATGATATTGGCATCTGCTTTTTCAAGCAGATCCTTCGCCTCCATCAGACGATCCCGATTATTATTTTCCACATCCGTGACAATGATGACACCGTCTGCCTGCTTGCTTAAAAGCTGGGCATCGGTCACGGACAGTATCGGCGGAGAATCCATAATGATCATTTCATATTGTGCGGCCAGTGAACCCATCAGCTCAGCCATCTTCTTTGAAGACAGCAGTTCAGAAGGATTCGGCGGAATGGGCCCTGAAGTGATCAGGTCCAAATCATCAAATTCAGTCTTTTTAACAAAATCTTCAATAGGTATATCGTTGACAATCGCTGCAGACAACCCTGACTGATTCATCGCTTCAAAGGTGTAGTGACAAGTCGGGCGCCTGAGATCTGCATCCAGCAGCAATGTTTTTTTGCCGGCCTGCCCATAGGCCACTGCCATGTTTGCAGCGATGGTGGATTTGCCGGCACCCGGGATGTCAGAGGTGAAAAGTACTGATCTCATCGGTCGATCCACACCCGCATACATGATATTGGTTCTGATCGTCCGGAACTGTTCACTTACGGTAGCGTGCGGACTGATAGCGACAATCAGCTGTCTTGGACCCGCTGCCCCGCCGCGGTGCATTTTTTTCCTCATCATATTCATCCGTCCCCTCTTAATCTTCAAACTTCTCGATTGACCCGACCACCGGTATATTGAGATGCTTCTCTGCGTCCGTTTCATTTTTGACTGATTTGTCGAAAAATGCTCTGGAAAACGCCACAGTCAAACCAAGAAGCAGACCGGCCACGATACCGATTGTGATATTGACCAGCGGCTGTGGAGAGACAGGATTTGTATCCGCTTCCAAAATTGCGGGTGAAAGAATGGAAACATTGTCAATATTCATTACTCCCGTAATCTGCGCCTGAAATACTTCGGCTGCCTCATTGGCAATCGCTTCAGCATCCTCTGCGCTCTCGTCCAGCACCGTCACATTAAGCACTTGAGATTGGTCTTCATTATCCACTGAAATCTGTTCAGACAGTTCAGGCATGGTCTGTTGCAATCCCAGGTTGCTGATCACTGTTTCCAAAACGATTGGACTTTTTATAATATCTCTGTATGTGTGGATCAGCTGCAGGCTGGCTTCAATATCCTGGTTATCGACCTGCGTGCTTCCTTCTGATTGACTGACCAATATTTGTGTCTGTGCTTCATAGCGGGGAGAAATTAAGAAAAAAGTAATAAGTGCAGCGACACCGCCAACCAATAGTGCTGATAGAAGAATGGAAATCATATTTTTCTTTAGGATTTCCAATACTTTCTCTAAATTGACAGATTCCTCCATACTGCCACCTCTCATCTATTAAATTTTAAGATGATGCATTTCACAATTATTTACTTTTTACAAAATTAATGTATTTCCATCATTATATCCAAGACCTTATAAATATGCAATAGAATTTTGAATATTCAAATAAATATATTTTAAAGTTTGAATTTTAGGAAACATAATAAAAAATGCTCCCTTCAAAATGAAGAGAGCAACTTTTATCTAAGCAGTAATATGAGTGCAAAAAAGATGATGGCGATGATCAAAATTCGTTCCAACAGCTTATCCGGCAGGATACTTGCGTATCTGCCGCCGACAGTGCCGCCAATGGCTGAGCCGATGGAAAGTGCGATGGCAAACTGCCAATGGATAAGACCGTTAAAGATGAAGACGAAAGTTGATACTGAAATATAGATCAGGATCACCAGTGTTTTAATGCCGTGCATTTCTGACATCGGTATTTTGGGGACCAGTATCAGCAATGTCAGGATGATGAAGAAACCCACCCCGGCCTGCAGAGCCCCGCCATAGATACCAATCAGGATAAAGGCCAAAAACAGCAGCACCATAGATACTTTGGGATTAAACTTCCCTTTGATATAACGCTGCGGTTTAATAATGAGCAACACTGCGAAAATGATCATGAAGGTCGCCAGCAGGGAATCGAATGTGTTGTCTGCGATATCCACAGCAATTTGGGCCCCATAAATGGAGGCAATGGTTGTCGGGATGGCAAGGAGCAGGCTGAGCCGCCAGTTCAGATGCCCCTTCTTCTGGAATTGATAGAGTGCGAAACCATTTTGAAACAGAATAGCAATCCGGTTCGTCCCATTCGCCACAGTAGATGGCAGCCCAAAGAAGATCAGCAGCGGCAGGGTCAGCATGGAACCGCCCGCGGAGACGATGTTGACGAATCCGACAACAATCCCCACTGCCAGCACCGCGAGACTTGGCAATATTTCCATATAATCGCTTCTTTCTTCCTGAGGATACTTTCCGTTGGTTCTCGCTTATACATTGAATGCGCGATATCCAAGTAAACAGCCTTCCGTATGTCTTACAATCGATCCATAGAAATGATATCCCTGTGGAACTCCTTGAAACACTGGAAGTGATTCGGATTGAAATTACGCAGTACATGGGTGCGAGCCGATCCTTTTTCATTCAGCAGCTTCATATAGAGAACACCGGAGTTATATTTTGATTCTTCATTACCCTCCATCAATTCCATATCCAGTTCCTGTATCTCCCGGAAGGGGTAATGGGTAATCTTCCAGTCATCTTCCATACTGGAATCTTTAAGATTCGATGTGCTCACAAAAATAAGTTCATTTTTCAACAGGAAATACAGCCCCACACGCGTGAGATTGGTCAGGCAGCTCCCCATGCAATGCACATCTTTTAAACGATAGTCCTTATAACTTTCATATTTTCTCAGACAATCATTCGCATTATTGATGAATTCCAGCTCCGTGTCCGCCATTGTGTATTGATGGCTGAGCACTTGTTCAATACTTTGAGGCAATTCTATCTTGTCCAGATATTCGTTCACCAACTGATAAGAAATCATAAATTTACTCCCGTCTTTTTTTATCAAATATCAGATAGCCTGTGAAACACATGGTATAAACCTCTGCCATTTGACTGAATTGATTTGGAATATCATATATTACAGGTACGCTTATATACATTTCAATTAATATAACTTTATCATATATCCCACGCAGTTACGATGCATAAAGTAATTCGTGATCCCTTCGCATCCGCTCCACTTCCCATGGCATTTTTTCCGCTTCCACATGAACATGGCGCATTGCCCCCTCCCCGATTTTCTTAGGGCCGCCCGGCTGCGGCGGTGTGTCTGCCCTAAAAGGTAGAAAGCTGACCATGGTCGTGGTGTGAAAGAACCAATGGTGCTTCTGACCAACAAACCGGTTCAGACAAAAGTCACAATGCTTTTTATCCTGAAAGCATACATTAACCGGTGGCGGATCGAAGAGAAAATCCATGTCCAAAAGCAGAAATTTCAGCCCCTTGCAGAAAATGGACGGCCTTGAATTCGGTGGATAAGCGGGAATTGTCAAATACAAATAATCTGAAGACATTGAATTATAGGAATATTCTTGATATTATACAAATATAAGGTATTCTATTTCGAAAGGAGATTTCCTGATGAAAAAGAGAATGTTGTTAAGTTCACTGTTTGTCGCCGGTGCATTAACGGTTACGGGTATGAGCGAAACTGCACAAGCCAACGAAGAAGAAGAAGGCGCCAAAACTTTATGGGGGGAGATACTGCCTGCTGAAACGGATCCGGATGGTGATGGATGGGCCAACATGGGATTTGATCCAAGCTGGATGCCTCAGGATGCTCAGGATGAAATTAGTGATTTGACTTATGAAAAAGATTTCGGTAATTTATCGCAAGTAGAATACAACGAAGCAGTCGCTGAAATATATCAAAGAGAAATGGATCGGGCAGATGATGCTGATCTGCCGGAGCATGTAAAACAACATGACGAAGCAAAAAGTCACGGTGACGATCGTAAACACTCAGAAAAAGGTTACTATCATAAAGAAGGGAAAAATTACTGGGATAAAGAATGGTACGATGAAATTAATCCATTGAATGTGGAAGTGACAAAAGAAAAAATGGCTTATCTTGCAATGCATGAACCTGAGAAATTGAATTCAGGACCATTACAGGAAAAACCTTATGACTATCATTTCCACTACAAAGACTATAAATTTAATTTTTCATTTGACGGCACCCACTGGAAATGGTCATATGACTATGTAAAATAGAAGATTACACTATATCACTTGTTCGACATTAAAATGAGACGCAAAAAAACCGTTCGGAATCAATTTTCGAACGGTTTTTGTGTAAATGACCTTCCACGGCACCTTTGCCGTTTTAACCGCCTCGGTGATATCTTCACCACACAATCAATCTTCTCTTTGCTTTTATATTTTTGGAATCTCTGCAGCTCGTACAATGGTTGTATCAGGTTTTGGGCGGTTATATAATATATTAGACATAGAAAAGGCCTCTTTTGTATTTATGATTTGTCTTGTCCTAAATAAAATCTTAACACTTTTAGAAGCCTTTTTCCTTTGATTTACCATAAGAATAACTGAAACAGGCATGAAAAAGATCGATTTTTGGCTCGAACTTTTCCATGCCTGTTTTTATTTTAAAGTCAATCTTTATTTTTGGGTAAACTTTAGGGATACAGAAAACTACCTGAAAATGCATTCGAGCGGCTGCCCAATTTTGGCATCACCGAAGTCAGCGTCAAGATTTTCGAAATTAATGAAACACTGTCGAAAATAACAAACGCACCGCTGGATTAAGCGGTGCGTCGTCCCCGGTCTGCTATGACAGCATAAAGTACTTCCCCAATTTTCGGAATTCACCATTCAAAGGGGAAGTGCTGCTTTCTGGAATCTTTAAGATTCGTAGTGCTCACCAGCACAAGTTCGTTCCACGCCCGGTAAACGCTGTTGGACATTTGAGCCCGGCATTCATTCACTCCGCTGATTTTGCCAGTGTGAAAAATGCGATCAAACCGATGGATGATGTGCTAAATAAGATGACACCCATGGGGACGGCGGATGCTTCGTTGACGCCGGCGAGCGGAGAAAATATGGCGCCGAGCAATAAGGGCAGCATGCCGAGGACGGCACTTGCACTGCCGGCCCGATTCCCCTGCTGAGCCATGCCGAGGGTGAAGGTGCTTGTGATCGTCATGCCCATTGTCGTCATGTAAATGAAGATCAGTATGACGATGGCCGCAAGCGGACCTTCTATGATGGTCATGAGCAGCAGGATAAAGGTGGTGCTTACCGCCGTGATTACAGCGGTTTTCAATAACCGTTTCTCATGAATAACGGCGCCAAACCGGCCGATGATAAAGCTGCCGATAATAATGGCAAGACCGTTGATCCCAAACAGGATGCTGAATACCTGCGGAGAGACGCCGTAAATGTCCTGGTAGATAAAAGGCGTGCCGGAGACATACGCGAAACTGCCGCCATGGACAAATCCCACGATGACCGCATAACCAATGAATGAACGGTCCGTGAGCAGGCGGCCCATGGTTCTGAGTGAGGCACCGACAGAACTCGCGATCCTTTTCTCCGCCGGTAATGTCTCTCTGAGGCTGACAGCCACGATCATCACGATGATTATACCTAATATGCCTAAGGCAAGGAAAATCGTCTGCCAGCCGGCAAAAGGAATGGCCAGTATGGCACCGCCGGCCATCGGTGCAACCATGGGGGCCACTGCATTGATGACCATCAGGAGGGAGAAGAATTTTGACAGTTCCCTGCCGCTGAATACGTCACGCACAACCGCTCGGGAAAGCACAACACCGGCCGATGCTGTGAATCCCTGCAGAAACCGGGCGGCGATGAGCACATAAATGTTCGGTGCCAGCATACAGAGTAACGAGGCGACGACAAACAATGAAGTGGAGATGATTAATGGTTTTCTTCTGCCCTGGGCATCACTGATCGGGCCGATGACGACCTGCCCAAAAGCAAGGCCGAGCAGACAGGCGGTTAAGCTGACCTGGACCAGGGCAGGCGTCGTGTTTAAGTCCTGGGCAATTCCCGGAAAACTGGGTAAATACATATCAATATTGAGCGGTCCCATAATGGCCAGTAAACCAAGGAGCATTGCCAGACCCAGCCGCTTCTTACCTGTTGGATTATGTAATACAGGATCATTGTTTTGCTGATCGATACGATCACCTCCAAACTCATATTTTATAACTTCACAATATATCCGTCTACTGTTGATTACTATTTTCGTCTTGATTACTCTATGATTCCCCTACTCTAATATAAGCGTATTTAAATGGATACTGCGTACACAGAAAAACCCGAAGCACGGACGTTTCACTAGCCGTGTTCGGGAAATATTTACCGTGCGCCAGTCATGGATCACAGATCTTCAAAGCCCGCGATTTCCAGTTCCACTTCTTCAGAATCATACGCCACTGTGTAACGGGTCTTAATGTCTATCGGAGATTCTAAACTGTCATAATCTCTTTCAATTGCCACATCAATCGTAATGGTATCTCCATCTTGTGAAAAATTAGAGAAACTGATATTAGATATATCCATGCCCTCAAATGTACCGCTATCCAGGTTATCTTGAAGATTTGTATATGTATCAGAATCTTCATCGACAAATTCATCCACTTCATTGATATCATCGAACATATACATCATTTCAAGTGCCAATAGATAATCCGTGACGAACGTTTCAACATTATCTTCCATCTCCGCTTCAAACTGTTCGCGTTCATCTTCCAATTGTGCTTGATTGCGTTCAGTCTCGCCAGCTTCAGTGATCGCGTCTTCATCAAATTCAAGCGCTACGCCGTGAACCGGTGCTGTACCTGCCATTGAATAGCTGCTTTCTGCTTCGTCAGGACTGACTTGTACAGTTTCAGTGCTGCTTTCAAATGTTTCATCCGCGTATTCCAGCGTGGCACCCACCTCGATTTCCTCATCAAAAGCGTAAGGCCCGACCCTGTTTTCATAATCATTTAAATCGACCTCAACGGCTTCATCATTCACAGTCACAGTGATATTTTCTTCAGAAATATCTTCAAAAACCATAGAAGTCACATTTTCACTGAAATCTCACCGGCATATAAGAAACATATTAATGACAGCATCCGATGTTTTAAATCATGTTTAGATTGATCCACCCCAGTTCACCAAGACACTGATGACTAAGGCAAACCAGGAGATGAAAAGCGCTATAATCACAAATGGCACAATATACCGGAGCCATCTGCCATAAGGCACTTTACATAAACCGAGCATTGCCATTAAACCGCCCAATGTAGGGGAAAATAAATTTGTAATTCCATCACCGATTTGAAAAGCTAAAATCGCTGTTTGCCGCGTAATATCCAGCATATCACCGACAGGGATCATAATTGGCAGTGTCACTAACGCCTGACCGCTGCCGCTTGGAATGAGAATATTAATAATCGATTGTGATATTGTCATAAATACAGCGGCCAGCGTGGTTGGCGAATGCTCCAGCACCGAAGTCAGAACATAAGCAATCGTATCACTGATATTTCCTTGGTTCATGACTACTTGCGTCGCCATTGCAACACCGATCAGTATGGCTGCTAGTGCACTGGGTTCAAGCGCTTTTGAAAATGTATCAGCGATCTGGCTGGAATTCATCCCAGCAATGATTCCGCATACGATACCAATCATGAGAAATATCGCCGCAACTTCATTAATATACCAGCCCTGGGTAAAAATACCGGTTAACATAACAGCAAAGCCTAAGATAAACACAAATAACATCGCAATATCTTTTTTTCTCATTCGATACGAACCCAGCGGCTGAGTCAGTTGCATATCCCCCGTTTCAATATCATGAGCCAAGCTGTTTTTCTCATCCTTTAAAATCCTTTTAAAATACCTGACATTATAATAAGCCAGTACAGATAAAACCAACGCCACTAAAACACTTCTGAAAAACCAGCCCGAAAAAAGCGGCAGCTCCGCTATCCTGTGCCCAACCCCCACAGTGTATGGGTTGAATGGGGACAGCCCGAATCCGACAAGCACGCCTCCTATTCCAATACCTGCACCGAGCATTGCATCCCCGCCGATGGAAACACTTAGTAAAACAGCGATTGGAATGAGAGCAATATTATTTTCAAGACCGACAAAAATCCCGAAAAAACCGTAGACGAATGTCATAATCACCACAATGAGGAAACGTCTTTTCATACCGATTTTACGAATCAATGTGCCGACCGTATTTTCAAGCATCCCTGTCTTTTCCAAAAGCCCGAACATCATCGCCGCAGCGAACGTGATAAAGACGATGTCAGCCATTTCCTGAAAGCCTTCTGGAATTGCAGTGAACAGATCCATAATACCCACAGGGTTGCCCGCGCCATATTCGAATGACCCGGGAATGGTCCGGGTGGCATCATCCACGGTCTCCCTGTCGTATGATCCTGCCGGAATAATATACGTTAAAACAGATGCAGCGACGACTATAAAAAATAATAATGCCAATGGATGGGGAATGCGATCCAATAACTTTTTCCTTTTACTCTCATCATTCATGCTTATTCACCCTTTCGTTAAATATCATTGATGATTTTCTGAAGCCCCCGAAATATTTGTTCTGATCCTACTGTGTGACCGTTCTTTTAAGATAAGCTTATACATTAAAAAAAGCCTCTTTCAACAAACAAGAGGCTAAATATCAATTCACCTTATCTCCAGGAATACGCAAAAAAGTTATTCCACAGGAATTGGCACCGTTTCTTTTAACAAGAAGGTTGCCGGACATCATCGGGCCTGTCCCTTAGTCGCTCTTGATAAGAATCATTATAAAATTTGATTTACTTCAATATTAAAAAATTTTAAACGTGATCAATTATTTTGTCAACGTCCGATACAAATGTATACGCTCGATATTCAAAATACAATGGCAAGAATTTTCAATTCTGTCTCCCCAATGTTAGTTTATATCTATGGAATTACTACACCGTCAAATGCCTATAAGAATCTTTTGAACTTTTTGACGCTTAATTCTATTATCTATCCTGGATGTCCTCTGCCTCGGTTTTCGTAAAACTTAGCTCCATCTCTAAATCTTTCTATATTTAAGCCGTTTATTGTCAAAGTATTCTCTTTATCCTGAATTAACTCAGCGATATACTGACCTATTGCCGGTGCCAATGTAAAACCATGCCCGCTAAAACCAGTAGCAAGGAAATAATTTTTTAGATCAGGAACACCGCCAATAATTGGGACACCATCAATAGATTCTGCTTCAGCGCCATTATATGTGAAATCAACTGCATAGCTTTGAGCTTCAGGAAGGACTGAAAGAACCGCCTTCCTTTGTTCTGTCAAACTCTTCTCTGAATATGTGCCAGTAAATTTATTATGACCAGGACCACTATCATAACCGCCGCCTGCTCTTAACTTTCCGTCTTTCGTTTGTTTTAATGATAGTTTTGTCCCTTCGACACTAATTACTGTATTGATTAATTGAGGGGCAGGAAAGGTTGCAGACATTTGAGGAATTCTCGGTTTAATTGGCAACTTATACTCTGTTTGTAGTGAATTATGCAAAACCTCAGACCATATTCCTGCCGCGTTTACAACTGCATCACATGGAATAAGGTCATTTTGTGTTTTCACACCAATGACCTCTCCGTTTTGGTATGAAATATTCAAAACTTGTTCGCCTGTTTTAATTATTGCACCTAAACTTTTTGCAGCATTAGCAAAAGCTGTTGTAGCTAATAGAGAGTTAGCATGACCTCCGTTCGGATAAAAAATACCATATGGAAAATCAGAAGATATGCTTGGATGTTCGTTTGCTATTGAATTTTTATCTAATAAATACGACTCGATCCCATTGTTTTTGTTATCATCTATTATTTCTTTTACTTGATTTTTCGAATGAGCTTCTTTAAATAATTTTAGTTGTCCGACAGGTGAATATTCAATATCTGCATTAAGTTCGTGTTCTAACTCTGACCATCTTTTAAGACTCGCTTGTGCTAAAGATAATTCCCGAGAATCTCTATCATTTTCCCTTAAACCGCCTGCAGATGCTTTTGATGCTGCTCCAGTATTTCCTATGCTGCCTTTTTCGATTAATGTAACCTTAATACCTTCCTGAGCCAAATGATAGGTTATAGAAGATCCAATAATCCCCCCGCCAATTACTATCACTTCGTTTATCATAATATCCATTTCCTCTCATTTAATATTACTATAATTACAAACAAGATATACTTAAAACAATTTAAAGTACAAGAACTTACTTTCATGAATTCAGACTAAAGAAAATTGTAGAATGAATAATCAGTAGTAAAAACAAATAACTGGCTGATACAATTTAGAGATAAAAAATTCTTCTATTAGCAACATCTTCTTCTTCCATGTTTAAATTTTTTTCGACTCTTTCTGGATATTTTTGGCCCACTGATGCTACTAGAGCATTTATTAATGTCATACTTGAGACATGTGAATATAATGGTCCAAAAGAGTTACTGGAAGCTATAAACACATAATCACTGATTTCTACTAATGGACTTTTGATACTATCCGTTATAGAAACTAAATTTACTTTATTATTTCTTTTCAAATAATCTGCTATTTCAATTGTTTGTTTTGTATATCGGGGAAAAGAAAAAGCAACTATAACACATTCTTCATCCGCTGTTTGCAGGCAATGATCCAACATTACACCATTAGAAGTAATAGGAAACGTATTACCTAACATTTTTTTAAGCGAAACCCCCAGATAATGGGCATCAGCGATAGAAGATCTATAACCTAAAGAATAAATATTTGCTGCTTTACCAAGCAAATGAACAACAGCTTCAAAATCATAGGTATTAATATTATCCAATGTTTGTTGTATATTGGAAACATCCGCGTTCATGCTGTGAAAGAGAATATTATTTTTATCAATCGTTTGATTTACTTGTTCCATTCTCTTGTTTAATTGATGGTTGATAAATTCTTCTTGCATAGAAGATTTCATCTGAGAAAAGTTAGCGTAACCTAAAGACTGAGCTAATCTAACCACAGTTGATTCCCCAACGCCTACATTCTCACTAATTTTACCTGCAGATATATATGATGAATGCTCTTTATTTTTGAGTATATAATCAACAACCAACTTCTCAGACTTAGTTAAATTTTTATTTTTCTGCTTAACTAAATCTAAAAATAATTTTTCCGAGGGCATGCTTTACCTTCTTTCTTTATTAACTTCAGCTCACATTTCGTTAATAAAATTCCCATTCTTCTCTTATGGTTTATTATTTTTAAATATATTCATATATACAAAATAATCTAATCTGCCAAATTGTATTCAGTGTTTACTTGCATGTTTGATATAGATTTAAAGAAAGCGGCAGTTAATGTAAAATATAACCAAATTCACAGAGGGTTACTTCCCTTTTTTCTAAAATTTCAACATAACCTTTATCAACAATTAATTATTAGAAAATGTTAAGTCTCCTAACATCAATTTTGCTCTTATGATATTATTTCATAACTTTTTAATTTTTAGTAAAAAAAGTATTATCATGTCGGCCAAATATCCCCACAAATTTAGCAAAGATAAATATTAAGAGCATTATTATAATACTGGTAACACCCACACCTAATGCACCAAAGGAAACTGTTAAAATAGGTATAGATGCAGTTACCAGCCCTCCGCCTGCAAATGGACTTGTAAATGGCGCTCTTAAACCATATGCAATAAAAGCATCTGATTGTAACTTTGGATCTACCATTCTTAATAGCATGTAACCTACAGCAGCTACTCCACAAGCTGTACCAAACAATATAATAGAATGCTCGAACCAGTCCTTTTCAAACAATCGAGGTCCAACGTAAAAAAAGAAGGAAATCATAGTAACTAACATAACTATCGACATAATTAATAATGGTACAAAATAATCAACAACTACTGGAATACTAATGGTAGCAACTGCTGAAACAATAAGAAAATCTAAAGCAAATCCTTGTATGCGTCGAAATGTTTCTAGGTCTACAGCTTCGTAAAAATTTGTTCTTTTTAACATTATGCCAACAATAAATCCACCGATCATTGCTAAAGGAAATAATGGCATACCAGGTATAAAACTTTCTATTATATCTTGTAAAATCCATCCTATAATAACTGCTACAGAAATTATCGCAAGATGAAACCCATACCCGTCAACAATTTCTGATTGAATTGTAGAAACTGAAGAAGGTTGTTGATCAGAACTTGGTATAATATCGGGTTTGTCTGATTGGACAACAGTATCACGTTTAGTCATGTATCGAGTATAACCTTTTCTGACTCCATAATTAATAATTATAGTCCCTGCAATTATTCCTACTAGTAAACCAATCGTAGCTGTTGTTAAGCCCAATGATCCACCATCTGACCAATTTAGTTCCTCAAATACTCCTACCATGCCTCCGGCAGTTCCATGACCACCTGACCACCCTATTTCAACTAACGTACCAAATAAGGGATCTACTCCAAAAATCGGGGTGAAAATCAAACCCATGAGTACTAATGGAATCCCCCACTGGATTAAACTTGTACCCCATGAATACATTAGCTGTGAAACAGCTTGTGTTTCTTTGAATCTCTTAACATTAATTTCAATTCCTATGAGCATAGGTGCGAAAACAATCGCTATAAGTACACCGGCATATCCTGACCAAGTATCCATCATTTCAACAGGTATAAGACCCAATATATGCGGTCCTAAGATTAATCCAATGAAACCAGCAATTAATGAAGCTGGTATAATTAGCCTCTTGAAAATTTTTAATTTAATGCGTATTATTACTCCAATTAATAATAAAATTCCCAGACAAGCTGTGTAAAAAAGTAAAGTATTTAGACTTTCGGATTCAATTGTTTCAAGTGGAAACATACACCATACACCCCTTTTTTAATTTTGAAATTTACCTTTAATTTCAAATAAATATTATTATACTTTTAGTTTAGCCCCTTTTGTTTGTCAGCTATTCTCAGGTTTTTTAAAACTATCTCTAAATTCACTTAAAAAATGGGAAATTTAAACTGCTTCAACATTACAATAAAATTCTTACTAATTATCACTCCTCAATTTCACGCATTTATTAAACAATTTATAGTTTTTTCATTACATCAATATCTTCCATATAATTTTTTAAATTTAATGAAAGATTTAGTAATAACTGCTAAAACTTTATTTGGTTCAAATGATTCATTTTAATATATTTATGAATTTATAAAATCATTTTATCATAAAAATCAAAATAATCAATGAATTATCCATGATTAAATTTATAACTGTAATAGATACTCGTGCCGTTATCTAACATTTCCTGCCTGCGGCCTTTCAACACCAGGAAACATCCATATTGAAGAACACTATAAAAATCACCTCTACCAAAAGGATAGAGGTGATTGATATGATCGATATTCAAAATACAATGGCTAGAATTTTTAGTTCTGTCTCCCCAATGTTTTTAATTCCATGGGATTGTCCCTGGGTGATCAGACATAGATCCCCACGCTCCACTGCTTTTGTTTTACCATCCGCATCGGTGAACTCAGCGGCACCTGACAAAATGTAATATCCTTCAGAATCCTCCAGATGCTGATGGTATCCAATACTGCCCCCGGGCGGAACAGTGACTGTGGCGAAAAGGTCAAGGCCTTCCACGTCATTTTTCCCGAGCAGCTTGTTGATGGCCACCTCACCTTTACCGCTGTGCAGATTTTGATGGCTATCCGCGTCTCTTTCTTTATATATCATATTCGATCCTCCGTTCTATCCAAATAATCCTGGCAGGAATGTCGAGATCGCCGGGAAGAAAATGATGAGCAGGACCATGATTCCCACAATCGCCAAGACATGCAGAATATACGGCAGCGTTTCTTCTATGCCCATTTTCCTGTCGGTAACGTTGCAGCCGGCAATCAGGGAAAGTCCGACTGGCGGTGTAATGTTTGCCAAAGCGAAGTTCATGATCAGCACCATGCCGAAGTGAATGGGATCAATACCATATTCTGCTGCAATCGGCATAAATATTGGACTGAGTAAAATGATCAGAGAAGTGACTTCTGTGAGTGTGCCCAATATGAGCAGTATCACTGATACGATCAGCAGGAACATGAGCGGTGAAGCCGCAAACTCCAGAAAGAAATCAGTGATCATCGCCGGGATCTGATTCACGGTCAGCACGTATGTAAATGCATTGGCCGCGGAGATGATGATAAGGATGGTTGCGGATGTCACTGCAGATGAAGCCATGATATCCTTATACTTTTTGAAATTCAGCTCCCCATAGATCATTGAGAGAATCAGGCCGTAGGCCACTGCAATTACAGCAGCTTCAGTGGCTGTCGCCAGCCCGGCAAATATACTGCCAATGATAAAAACAGGTGTAAGGAGCGGGAAGAAAGCTGTTTTGCCTGTCTGCCATAATTCATTCCCCGTTACTTTCCCGGTCTTAATCTCCCCGTAACCCTCTCTCTTAGCAATGAACGCAACATAGAGACATAACGCCAGTGTTAACAGAACACCCGGAATGATACCTGCCATGAATAAACTGCCGATTGAAATATTTGCTGTAATCCCCAGGATCACCATCGTGATACTCGGCGGGATGATGAGTCCAAGCACACCAGCCGGGCCGATAATACTGGCGATAAACGAGTTGCTGTAGCGTTCTTCCTGCAGTCTGGGCACCAGAACTGACCCGACCGCATAGGTTGTTGCTACTGTAGAGCCTGAAACGGCCCCAAACAATGCCGTCGTAACGACAGTCGTTATGGCTGTGCCGCCGGTCAGCCGTCCGACGACCGCACTTGAAAAAGCCATCAGACGTCGGGTCAGCCCGCCTTGTGCCATGATGCTCCCCGCGAGTATAAATAGCGGCAGCGCCAGATAGGAGAAATTATTCACCCCTGCAAACATTCTTTGGATCAATATTTCCAGCGGGACACCGCCCATCAGCAGCATGGCGATCGCAACAATGCCAATGACATATGCAATCGGCATGCCTAAAAACAGCAATCCGAAAAATATGATCAGTATGCCGATCATCATCATAGGGCGCCATCTCCTTCCGCTTCAGTTGGAGATTGCTTCATGCCTATGAATATGAAATACAATGAAAACAATCCGCTGACCGGCAATGCAAGATAAAATACTCCCATCGGCATCTGCAGTGCCGGAGACGATGACGACATGGATGCTATGGACAGAGTGAATCCGTAGACAGTCAGCACACCGTAAAATCCAACGAGGAGGAGATTGACAAAAATATAGACGAATTTTCGATTGTTCCGGCGAACCTTTCTCACGAAGTAATTCACTGCCAGATGCCGCTTTTCATAGATGGCGAGGCTGCTTCCCAAAAATGTCAGCCATACAATCAAAAGCCTTGCCAGTTCTTCAGTGCCCGGTATAAAAATGTTTAAGAATCTTGAAATGACCTGAAGCAGAACAATCGCTGTCAGCAGTGTAATGGCAATGATGCACAGCCATGTCAATGTTTTAACAAGTATTTTTGTCAGTTTCATATGTAAGATGCTCCTTATATTAAAGGGCAGGAAGAATCATCATTCTTCCCAACCGGATGCTTCATTATAAATCTCCATCAATTCTTCACCGAAGACTTCGTTTTCCCATTCTTCATATATCGGCAGCATTGCTTCCCTGAAGGCATCAGTATCCACATTATCGTTAATCTGGACGCCATATTCTTCAAGCTCAGCCAGGTACTCTTTTTCAGCCGCATCATTTTCTTCAATCACTTGATCTGATGCTTTTTCAGTTTCATTTAATATAATCTGCTGATCCGATTCTGAAATCTGTTCCCAAGTGTCGGTATTTACAGTGAGCATCACGGTATTATAAAAATGTCCGGTTAAAGAGAGATAATCCTGGACTTCATAAAGCTGTGGCGCAACG
The DNA here is from genome assembly GCF_000385175.1 of Salinicoccus albus DSM 19776. GTDB lineage: Bacteria > Bacillota > Bacilli > Staphylococcales > Salinicoccaceae > Salinicoccus > Salinicoccus albus. The sequence continues at coordinate 147,537 of NZ_ARQJ01000031.1, forward strand.
ATATTAGCCAGCGGATTTTCCTGGGCATCCAGCGCCCCCTGCTGCAGTGCACCGTATACTTCACTGAAAGCCATGACCGTCGGGAGCGCACCCACCTGATCAAAAGCATCGACTCTGAGCGCCGTTTCAGCCACCCTGATCTTCATCCCTTCCAGATCTTCAGGCTCAACAATTGGTCTCTGGTTATTGGTGATATGCCGGTTCCCCCACTCCATATAACCAATCTGGGTCATTCCTTCCTCAGCCATGATATCTGCCAGATAGTCACCAAATTCCCCTTGATACGCTTGTCTTGCATGTTCAACATCCTCCCACATATATGGCAGATCTTCTATAGCCATTCTTTGATCCAAATACTGCATGGAGCCCACCATGATCGCACCGGCCTGCATCGAACCGATTTTCATCTGTTCGAGCATTTCCGTTTCTGAACCCAGCTGGCCGTTACCATATATATCAAAAGTCACTCTGCCCTCCGTCTTTTCTTCAACTGTCTGAGCGAGTGCCTCAATATTATCCGAAGCCGGGGTCCCTGGGGAAAGTGCATGACCCAATTGCAGTGTCACTGTATCCTGGGCCGCTTCCCCCTCATTTGAAGCACTGCACCCGGATAGAACAAATATTAAAAGAATAGACAAAGGCAGTATTAAATATTTTTTCGACATGGTATCCTCCCCGCTTATTAGTTCATTTTTGTATATAATATACAAAATATTAATCTAAAACAGGAATTATGTCAATATTGTATTAATAAATATTAGTATATATGTATTACTATACTAATATTTAAAATCACATTTTTATCCTGCTAAGGAATTTTCAATTCGCACTTTATCACCTGCCGATTCTTAAAAATTCATTTCTATACAGCTTTTAATATAGTAGTATTAGATTGTAATCACTTCTATGGAAGCTAGTATTTAAATGAAAATGATATGAAACAGAGGAATTTATGATGAAGAAAAAAGATAGGTCAAACGGACCGGAAGCTGAATGGATTGTTGAAGAATCAACAGAGCTGCTGAATTTCTTATTTAAAATGATGCCGTCACGAAGCCGGAAAGCGGTGAAAAAAGTTTTGGGCCGCGGACAAGTCGTTGTAAACAAAGAAGCGACGACCCAGTTCAATGAATCCCTCCAGCCCGGAGACCGTGTTCAAATTCATTCACACGGCACTAACTATAAAGCGCAAATGACAGGGATTAAGATCTTATATGAAGATGACGTCATGATCGTGATTGATAAAGAAGCGGGTCTGCTGTCAATCGCATCAGAAAAAGAGCGCCATATGACAGCCTATCGACAACTGACAGAGTATGTCCAACGCATTCATGCTAAAAACCGGATTTTTGTCGTGCATCGATTGGACCGTGACACTTCCGGCGTGATGCTGTTTGCTAAAAGTAAAAAGATTCAACAGTCCCTGCAAAATGCCTGGCATGAAGTCGTTCCGGAACGGGCGTATATCGCACTTGTTGAAGGGACCGTGAAAAAGGATGACACCATCACTTCCTGGCTGACAGAAGATAAAACGCTCACGATGCGCTCCAGCCCGCGTCCAAATAAGGGACAAAAAGCGGTGACCCACTACACAGTTTTAAAATCCAATCGTGACTTATCGTTACTGCAAGTGAATTTAGAAACCGGACGTAAAAATCAAATCCGTGTCCATATGAAAGACTTAGGTCATCCGGTCGTCGGCGATAAAAAATATGGGTCTCGCAGTAATGTTATTGGCAGACTTGGATTACACGCCCATTCCATTGCGTTCACACATCCTGTCACTGGTGAAACCCTGCGCTTCGAGTCAAAAATTCCAACATCGTTTACGCGCAAATTTTGATTGGCTGCTGCCAGGGGGTTCCAAAAGAACGCCCCCAAAATTGGTTTTTTATTCCAACTTTGGGGACAACTCATAAACAACAATTTAAATATAGACATTCATAGACACTAGCAAAAAAGACACTTATCTCTGATGTGGCTAGATGTGCAACAATGTGGATTTCAATCCTTTTGAAGTATATGCTTTAATAGCAGCAGACTGCCATTATATATACACTCTTTTATCAAGAAAATTAACATGGCCATTATTCAGTAGTTGTTTACTGTCTATCTAAAATATTTAATTCTTTGTGATAATTTTGAAGAGTAGAGAACCGATAGGATTTTAATATGTTTATGTCCTCCTCTCTCACAGCTTCTGTATATCTATTAACGTATTTTTCAAATGTTGTTATGATATGGTGCTCTGATTTTCTAATTTTCACAAAGTCACTTTTCTTATCTAACATAAACGGCTCGGAACTTATGTAGGACTGCTCTTTAATAATAACTGCCTTAGAAAAATCCAAACCATGTCTGTATGATTTACCATTTTTATGATGAATTCTCGTAGTATATCCATCTTTATGACCGATATGCATGTTCGACCTTAGGAGAATAGCAAATTGATAACCTATAATTTTTACGAGAAGTACGCCGTAACCTCGCCCCTTATCAAAATGTGCATCCAACATCTCAATTAAGTTATTTTCTTCATAAAATCTTTTTGTTAATTGCCTCAGTATAATCGAATGATTGTCTCCCATTTTACCCTCTGTAATGTTATTTTTTATAAAAAAAGGACCGTATTTCAGGTCCTGTACAAATCATACATTGGGTTTTCTGTTTTTAACGTGGGGCTAACCCTGCCACCACTTCATACATTGGGTTTTCTGTTTTTAACGTGGGGCTAACCCTGCCACCACTTCATATTAATTACATTATAAACCATTTACTATTATAGGTCAAAAAGCAATCATTAAATGTAATTTATAGATTAGCCTTTATTTCTCTGTCTTCTGCATATGATCAATCCTCGAACCAGAGGTCGGCAAGCAGTTCCATCGACTGCTTCCGTTTTTCCGGGTCATAGGTATAGGTTACGACGATCAGCTCATCCGCCCCGGAATCTTCCACGAATGCTTCCAATTTCTTGCGGACTGTTTCAGGCGAACCAACGGCTTTTAAGCTGAACATGCCATCCATCTTGGCTCTTTGCTGTTCTGATCCCAGTTCTTCGGGATCGACCGGCGGCTGCAGCTGACGCTGCTGACCAGAGTACATATCGGCCAGCATCATCTGTGTCGTCGTCCAGATCTTTTCCGCTTCTTCGTCCGTCGGCGCAACAACGACGTTTATACCCGCCATGACATAAGGGGCATCAATCTGTGCCGTCGGTGCGGATGTCTTGAATGCTGAACGGTACGTCTCGATTTTCTGTTTGTAGTCGTCCGCTGCAAAATGGGTCGCAATGGAGTAAGGCAGACCGAGCTGACCGGCGATGGAGGCACCGTTCATGCTTGAGCCGAGCACCCAGATGGGTATGTTCGTACCGGTGCCGACGGTCGAAGAGACAGGGGTACTTTTCCCGAGGCCTTCGTCACTGAACCAGCCCATCATGTCGTATATTGAATTCGCAAACGTCTGAGCATCGCTGTTTGTACGCGTAATGAGCTGGGACGTTTTTCCATCCGTCCCCGGTGCCCGTCCGAGACCGAGGTCGACCCGGTCCGGATGCATCTGGGCAATCGTGCCGAAATTCTCGGCTACCTGCAGCGGTGAATGGTTCGGCAGCATGATGCCGCCAGAACCCACGTTGATATTTTCAGTCCTGTCCGCTGCCATCGCAATCAACTGTGCAGTTGATGCAGAGGCCAGACTTTTCGTATTATGATGCTCCGCAAACCAGAGCCGCTTGAATCCGAGTTTATCTATCAGCTGGGCATTTTCCATGGCGGCCTCAATCGCTTCCCGTACCGTCTGGTTTTCGGAAATGCTTACAAGTTCGAGCAAGTTTAATGGTACATGTTGGGTCATTGAATCCGTTCTCCTTTATGTGAATTAATTCCTTTAGAATTATTTAACAGATAAAATCTCTATTAAAAACCGTACCATTATTTAAAGGCGCCCTCAAATGATTGAGACTGGTGGAACTTTTCTCACGTAGAAGTAAAAGATTAAGACTCTGGTAGCTTTATTTGCTTCGATTACACCAATCAATGATAAAATACGCGATGGTTCTTGTAGTTTGTTTCAGACTGTTTAAATCTATAAACTCATTGGGCGCGTGCATATTACCCCCAAATGGACCATAGCAAGTCACAGGAATATCGAATTCATCAAACACCCTGACATCCGTGGTAGCTGTGAATGGAAGGTCCTTCACCTCTTCATCGTCTACTAAATAATGACTGTCAGATAAACTTTTATATAAGTCACTGTTCTTATTCATTTCAAAACCTTGAGCATTGAATCCAAAAAATTCTATTTCAGGCAGGTGATCTTTCAACCATTCATCAGATTCACAGTGTTTAATCAGCCATTCTTGCACTTCTTTTTGTACATCTGATGGTTCAGTTCCAGGATAAAAACCAACTCTTGCTTCAAATGTACATTCGACCGGCACATTTGATACCCAATCTCCGCCAATTATTTTACCGACATTTACATTTAACGGATGCGGATGTTCTTTAAAAGCAGCGTGTTTTTTCTGATCATTGATATATCGCCTGTATTTTTCCAGAGATTCAATCATTTTATAAGCTTTCATAATCGCATTTTGTGCTTGGTCTGCTTTTTCAACATGAGCGCCAGCTCCCGTTACAGTCACTCTCATATATATAACGCCAACTTGGGAAGTTAAAATTCTATGCTGAGTGGGTTCAGGTATGAGAGCCCCGTCCGCTACATAACCGGCATCCAATAGTGCTAATGCCCCGTTACCAGTCACTTCTTCTTCTATAACGGTTTGGATCTGAATATCACCATTGAGTTTGATACCCGCCTTTTCAATCGCTTTTAAGGCGAATATATTAGCGGCCAGCCCCCCTTTCATATCCAGGATGCCCCGGCCATACATTTTGCCATTGCGTATTGCAGGGGTATATGGATCAGTGTCCCAATGGCTGCGTGGCCCTGCATCTACCACATCGATATGCGATTGGAGAATTAGACTTCTGCCTGATGATCCTTCATCAGCTTTAAAAGTGCCTGCCATCACAGGACGATTGTTATACCCCCACTCAGGTTTTCCATAATTTTTATAATTGGATATTCTACTGGGTTCTACATCGAATGAATCTGTTTTTAGATCCATCCCTTTCAAATATTCCTCAATGAAGTACTGGATGTTTCTTTCATTTCCCAATGTACTTTCATAAGACCCGAGCGTTTTTAAAAACAGCAGTTCTTCTTGCCATAATTTTTCAATAGACTGTTCAAGAACGTCATTCATCTGCATATTAAAACACGCCTCCTACTCAGTAAGTTTATCTCTATTGGCCAATTCACAAACGACTCCAAGATATAGGTTTCCACAATTATAAATATCGTCATCCGTTGTATACTCAGAAATATCATGACTGATACCATTCACACTAGGTGTGAATATCATAGCAGTCGGTGCGATTTCACTGATATATCTGGCATCATGCCCTGCCCCGCTCATGAGATTTAAAGATTTGAGTCCAAGTTTTTTTGAATTGTAATCTATAATATCCAAGAGGGCTGGATCAAAATTTACAGTCGGCGACGTCCATGTATCCTGAATATCAATCTGTGCCTCTCTGCGGCGCGATATTTCTTTCATCTCTGTTTTCACTTCATTGATAAATGTATTTCTTACCGTATCATTGTCAGAACGAATATCTAAAGAAAACTTTACTTGTTCCGGTATCACATTCACAGATCCTGGTGAAGTTTCAAACTTGCCAATCGTTAAAAGCAGTGATTGGTCAGCCGTTTTCTGTTCAAGTTTATGAATCATCTCTGCAGCTGCCATCAATGCGTCTTTCCTAAGGTGCATCGGCGTCGACCCCGCATGATTTGAATGTCCATTGATTGTGATTTCAAACCAATTCATCCCTTGGATCCCTTTCACAACACCAATATCACTACCTGTTTGTTCTAGTTTAGGCCCTTGTTCGATGTGAACTTCAACGAAAGAATGAATATCTTTAATTCGATTTTCCGGACTCCCTTTATAACCGATCCGCTCCAGTTGATCACCAAATCGCAAGCCGTCTGTATCAATCCGTGAATACACAAAGTCTTGACTGAATTGTTGAACTAAAAATCCTGAAGCCATCATCGGCGGCTTAAATCTCGCACCCTCTTCGTTGGTAAAATTAACGATTTCTATCGGTCGTTTCGTTTTTATATCATTGTCATTTAATGTCCTGATGACTTCTAGAGACAACAAAACACCTACAATACCATCATAACGGCCGCCAAATGGCTGCGTATCCAAATGAGAACCAATCAGCACTGGAGGAAGGTCTTGTTCTCCTTTTCTTCTGCCATACATATTACCTGCATCATCTATCCTGACGTTTAATCCATCTGCTTCCATCCATTTCTTAAACAAATCACGCATTTTTTTATCTTCATCAGACAGCGCCAAACGATATAACCCTGTATCTTTCACTTTACCAATATCAGAACTTGATTCCAAAGTCTGTTTAAAACGTTTGAAGTCTATCGTAACCGAATTCGTGTTCATGTGTGTTCACCTCGTTTAATTAAAGCCAAACATGAGGAAAAGATACCCCCATACAGCTACAGTAATAACAGTCATAATTATGGCAATCGTATAGATCTGTTTATATTGCTTCTTGATCTTGGCCAGACCGTCGGGCTTACTCAAAAATTCTTTTATCGTAATTTTAGACATGCTGGTCGCTTTCATTGTATGATAATAGTCTATTTCATACTGGTTCGGTTTCGTGGAAAATCCAACAATGATTAATATGCCTATGGAAAACACCAAAGCGATCATCAGTTCATCTACGCCTTCTGGTAACTGGATCCATCCCAATCTAGCAATTTCACCGATCCCCACAAAAGATAGGACACCAACGATCATACTGGCCATCGCCGCCTTGCTGTTCATTCGTTTCCATTCGAATGAAGCCACAATCGTCGGCAGCCACCCGACAGCAAAGATCGATCCAGCATAAATAGAAATCCAGTATATCGCTGAGGGCCGTGCGAGCGTAATTGCACATACTACAATTGCAACGATAATCTGACCCACTCTTGCAGCATTCAAGCTTTGTCTAGTGTTCATTTTTTTATTCAACAATCTTTCATAAAGGTCTCTGGACAATGCAAAACCGACCAGCACAAAAAGCGTTGAAGCTGTGGACATTATGGATGCCATCAATGCTGCCAGACCGATACCAGCCACAGCTGGAGGCGTGAAGTCCAAGAAACCTGTTACCATTGCGTAATCTGTATCTGTAATATTCGGATCTAAAACTCTGACAGCTGCTGCTGCGAGAAACACAGTCAGTTGCATAAAGGGCGCGAAAAATACACCAATGATCGCAACTTTTAAAATGACGAAGTCGTTTTTGGCTGGAAACACACGTGAAACTAAGGCGGGTATACAGGCAAAAAACAGAATCCAAACAAGAAACTGTGAAATTGACCATCCGATATGCCTATCTTCTGTGCCGCCGATTGACCAGTACCCAGGTAAACTTTCCGCCAGTCCTTTCATTTGTTCAAACCCGGCCTGTCCGATAAGTAAGGGTGCAATAACGACTGATATGGTCAGCATAGTGAAAAACATCAAAGTATCTGTGACCACGATGCCGTACATTCCGCCGATGGCTGTAAAAGCTAACATAGCCAAAGTAAACAGAATGACAATCCATCTGTAATCAATCCCCGTCACTTCACTTAAAACGATTCCAGCACCGATAAACTGGATGACCCCATAACCGATCAAACCGACAATCATTATTAATATGGCGACGATACTGACCCATTTGTTGTTATAGCGCTTGTCGAAAAAATCAGGCATCGTCGTACTCCCATATGCTTTCATTTTCCTGCCTACATATATGACTGCAAGCAAGGTCCCAATCCATGCACCAAATGAACCCAGCGCAGAGATAACTAACGGCCCCTCAGCATAGGATTGTCCAGCGATGCCCAATAGTGTCGTGGCACTTAAATAGGTTGCTGCTAAAGTACCCACTATTAGCAGGGTAGAGCCTCGGCCGCCCATGGTATAAAAGTCATCTTCAGTTTTGACGTATCTGATTAGTACAATGGCCACACCGACATATATCGCGAGTACTGCAATCATTATTCCCGCTGCCATCAGTATCCCTCCCCTTGGTCACGTTTAGTGTCTTTGTTAGTGGTATTACTATTTTCCTCTTGATTTTGAGCGTGCTTTAATTTCTCTTCTTCCTCTTTAATGACAGGTAAATATTGTTTCTTTAAGATCCCAATCACTGCTGCACATGAGATTACAGTGACTAACGTCGCATTAATGAAGAGAATTAATACATCAACATTCATTCATTTTGGCCCCTTTTATTCATGAGTTTTTAAATATGTCCACTCGTTCCCTTCCTATTGATTTAATCCCGCTTCCAAAATTCTGAATCCACTGTCCAGTTCTTCATCTGTAATGACAAGCGGCGTTAAAAAGCGTATGACGTTTCCATTTATCCCTGCCGTTAACAATAGAAGCCCATGATTATGCGCATATTGGGCGATTTGACCTGTTTTTTGTTTATCCGGCATGTTGTCATTATCCGGATCAACCACTTCCATTGCTGCCATCGAACCCATTCTACGAATATCTCCGATAAAAGAATACTTTTCTTTAAATTGCTTAAGTTTCGCTTCTATTCTCTCCCCGATGCTTTCAGACTTATCTACTAAATTTTCTTCTTCAATTGTGTCAATTACTGCCAGGGCCGCGGCACATGCGACTGGATTCCCAGCGTAAGTGCCTCCTAATTCTCCTGGAGATGCTGCATTCAAAATCTCCTTTTTTCCGACAACCGCACTTAAAGGCAAGCCAGCTGCTAAAGATTTAGATAGAGCCATAAGATCTGGGACGACATCAAATTGTTCGACTGCGAACATAGAGCCAGTACGCCCAAAACCGGTTTGTATTTCATCGGCTACAAATACAATCCCGTTGTCATTACAAAAGTCTTTGACATACCTAACAAATTTCTGCGGAGGAATAATAAATCCGCCTTCTCCCTGCACCGGTTCCAGTATGACACATGAAACAGTTTGCGGATCCACATGGGAGACAAAAACCTTATTAAATTCTTCAATGATAAAATCTATATATTCATCCTCAGTCATTTGTTCCGGTTTGTTCGCCAAATCAGGATACGGCGCTTTATATAATTCTGAAGCAAACGGGCCAAATTCATATTTATAAGGCTTAACTTTACTCGTTAATCCCATTGTTAAATTCGTTCTGCCATGAAATCCTTTATCAAAAGAAACGACTGCCTGTCTGCCAGTGTATTTCCTCGAAACTTTTACTGCATTTTCAATAGCTTCAGCACCGGAGTTTGAAAACAGTGCCTGTTTCTCAAATTCACCTGGAGTAATATTACATAATTTTTCGGCAAGTTTTATATAACTTTCATACATGATGACGTTAAAACCAGGATGTAAAAATTTATCTGCCTGATTTTTCACCGCTTCGGTCACTTTAGGATGACGATGGCCAACATTTAAAGTCCCAATTGCTCCAGCAAAATCTATCCATTTATTCCCATCTAAATCGGTGACAGTCGCTCCTTCTCCATAGTCTGCGATACTTACATTTGCATTTGAAACGCCTTTTGGTATATATTCTTCTCTTTTTTGTTGTAGTTCCTTTGTACTATAATTCATTTTATTGAAACCCCTTTCAAATTTTGAATTTACAGACTATTATGTCATAAATTGTTCCAATTAAAAGCACCAATTTTAAAAAAATTTGGGGACCAGATATAAATCAAGGACCTACTATAGGTCCTTGATACGCATCCATTGAATTTTCTGTTTATCATTATCGCTTCCAAAAACCCTTAACGAAACTGTCCAACTAAGTGTCGCCTATCTAGTATAAATATCTTAATTATGTCTTTATTTGTTTAAGCGGACCTGATGCTTTAACTTTAATGCGGGTGGCATTACCTGGTAAATAAGCAAGGGGGACGTCTTCGAAACTAATTATTTCTGTTTGATCTCCATCAGCACCGGCTTTAACCGCTTCTTCCACAGCATATTCTTTGATTTCCGCTATGATCTCTTGTCTTTTTGAAGGGTCTATATTATATATCTTTTCTATCTCACCACTAATATCCGATATTGCAGATCCAATCGCATTTGCTACGCCTCCATTGTCAGGGTTGAACACTTCACTCGCACCTTCTATGTCACCTTTAATTAGCGCACTGCCCCCGCCAACAAAGACCACTGACATCTTGGATTTCCTTCAACCAGTCAAATTAAATTTTCATTTTGGAATTCCAGTACACTCTCAGCTCCCGCGTCCTCATTTAACCCTTCGAATAATGCCCTGCCTCTGACAAATCCACCATCTGTTTTCCTTTCAACATCTACAATTTTCCATTAAAAAGTATGTGGCCATTGAGCTTTTCTTTTAAATTTTTGATAGGGGTTTTCGAATTGATAATGATATCCCCCATACTTTCTTCCAGGGACAGCGAGCCTATTATTGATGAATTTTTCACTTGTGACCCTGTATCGGGTAGATAGCGTTCAGCAAGTGAGCCGCCCATTGTCATCGTTGCAGCGCGTGCAATTATCTCGGTCCATATTCCATCTATTGCATTCAATGGGTCTATGTTCCTAAATGCATGATAACGAACGCACGGGGGTTGCAGTTGACCCGCCTTGATTCAACGCTTTGCCAGTATGTATACTTGCCAACTTTTGCTTTCTAATAGTAGCCATACTTGGTTTATACACTAAAATCCCTGTAAAGACTGTCATAACAATATTCTGAAGAAAGGTGTATGAAACTCATGCTAGAATTAGGTTTTTAAATTATCTTTCCTATATTCAGTTGGTGTCTTCCCTACTAACTTTTTAAAAGTTCGATGAAAGTAAGGTATACTATGGTACCCAGATAGTTCAGCCACTTCTTGGACATTTGCATCTGATTCCCTTAGTAATTCTTTAGCTTTTAAAGTACGTTTCTTAATTAGGAAATCACTCACTGTCATACCTACAGTTTGCTTAAATTTTTTACTGAAATATACAGAGCTCATATATATTTGGTCGGATAGATCTTTTAAACGAACTGTCTCATGTAAATGCTCATCTATATATTCAATAACGATGTTTAACCAAGGTGGATTGGTTGGAGATTCATCCACTCCGCTGTCAAATACATCTTCCCATCGGTGCAATTGAATCATTAATTGAATAATATGAGTAAATGCAGCTTCTTCCCAGAAAGGGTTTTCATTCTTTTTTTCTAAATTTATCAAATTTAAATATTTTTCTACTGTATCTTGCTTTTCGATAGGAATAAAATAACGAAATTTTTGTTTTCTTTCAGATCTTCTAAAAAGGTCAAATAAAAGGTTACGGTTAATATTATTATCTATAAAATGAGTTGGAAATAAATACAGAACAGAAGTAGTAAGTACTTGATTAACTTTTATCATTGTTCTGTGAATAATATTTGGCGGTACAAATATTAAATCTCCTTTTTTCAAATAAATAATATGCTGGTCAATAAAAAAAGTTGCTTCGCCTGTATGAATATAAATTAGCTCCCACCATTCATGTAAATGATTTGGCCACTCTTCTTTTCTTTCTTTTGGTCTACGATACACGAATGAGAATGGAAGATTTCCTTCATATGTCAATGGTTTGTGTACAGGTTTCATTTTTACCTCCTTAACCCTAATATTAAAATAAGGTATATTTTAAACTATATAATACATTATAATACCTTAAAACAACTGATATAATCTTAAGAAATAGCATATCATACAGAGTTAAATATTCTAAATAAAAAGAATAATAAAGGAGGAAATCATTGTGAAAGAATTACAAAACAAAATAACAATTATCACAGGTTCTGGCTCTGGTATTGGCCGTGAAACAGCTTTGTTATTTGCTGAAAAAGGAGCAATTGTTGTTGTTAATGATGTTGATGAGACAAAAGGAGAAGAGACAGTAGATATGATTCATAATCATGGAAATGAGGCATATTTTATCCAAGCAGATGTAACTGATGCTATTTCTACTGAAAAAATGGTAAGCGCTGTCATTGAAAAATATGGAAAGATTGATGTTTTATTTAATAATGCAGGCATTAGTAACGTTGGCCCTCTTCATAACATTGAAGAGCATGATTGGGATAATATCGTTGACGTCAATATAAAAGGAGTATTTCTTACTAGTAAGTATGTGCTTCCACATATGATGAAAAGACAGGTCGGTTCAATTATTAACATGTCTTCCTGCGTAGCAGAGATGGGACTTTCCGAACGTACTGCTTATGCAGCAACTAAAGGGGCAGTCTTATCAATGACAAAATCTATGCAAGTGGATTATGCTCCCGACAATATTAAAGTAAATGCTCTATTACCGGGTACAATTTATACTCCATTTGTCGAGGGGTACTTGAGTAAATCTTCTGACCCTGATGCCGCTATTAATAAAGTTAAACAACGTCAACTTTCTGGAGAACTAGGCAAACCTGAAGATGTGGCTAATGCAGCTTTATTTTTGGCTTCAGATCAATCTAAATTTATTATGGGTTCTCCTTTATATATCGATGGAGGCGTTGTTTTTGGTAAAAATGCATAAAATATTATGGAGGTTTTATATTGAAACTGTGTAATTTATTAAATAATAATACTGAGCAATTAGGTGTCTATGATGATGGTTATGTTATTAACATAGCTGAAGCTTTACAAGAATATCCAGATGAAAATATTCCACTAACGTTAGATAAATACATGAATTCTAATGGATCCTTATTAAAAGTACTAAGTAATTATGTAAAAGAGTTGGCTAAACAAGCAGATAAACCATATGTCTACAAAGAACAAAGCGTTCGATTTGGGCCATCTGTATCACGACCAGAAAAAATTATATGTATTGGTTTAAACTATCAAAAACATGCAGATGAAACAGGGGCATCTTTTCCAGAGGTTCCCATTCTCTTTAGTAAATTTAATAACACTTTGACCGGCCACAAGCACGATATTAAAATTCCAGAAGTAACTGATAAATTAGATTACGAAGTTGAGCTAGCACTAATTATAGGTGAAACTGCCAAAAACGTCTCAGAAGATGAGGCTTTAAATTACGTATTTGGTTATACACCTTCTAATGATTTGTCGGCTCGTGATCTTCAGATGCGTACACCACAATGGTTGCTTGGAAAAACTTGTGACGATTTCACACCAATAGGACCATACCTTACTACTGCCGAAGAAATTAAGAATCCACAAAATTTAAGGATCCAAACTCTTGTAAACAATGAAATTCGTCAAGATTCAAACACATCTGACATGATATTCACTTGCGCGCAGATTATTAGTTATGTGTCCCAACATATGACGCTGACGCCAGGAGACGTCATTCTTACGGGAACTCCTGAAGGAGTAGTATTAGGTGAGCCAAAAGAAAAACAAAATTATCTCCAAGATGGTGATTTTGTAACAATTAATATTGAAAGTTTAGGTACACTCAATAATAAATTTATTTCAAAATCAAGGAGCAGAAAAGAATGAAGATTACAAATGTAGAAACATACTTATTAGATATACCGCTAGGTCAAAAGGCTATTACTGATTCACAAACTAAATTAGATTCCGTTGAATTTGTTGTTGTACGTTTGGATACAGATGAAGGAGTGTCAGGTTGGGGGTTTAATTGGAATTATACAAAAGGTACACGGGCAGTCCAAACTATTATCGACGATAACTATGCCTCATTACTAATAGATAAAAATCCACTGATGTATAAAAACATATTAAATGAATTACACTATACGAACCATTTTATTGGGCAAGTTGGAGTAACACGTGTTGCTCTTTGTGCTATAAATCTTGCTCTTTGGGATATTCGTTTAAAAGACGTTCAACTGCCGCTATGGAAATATCTTGGTCCCGTAAAAGAGAAAGTAAAAGCTTATAACACAGATGGCGGCTGGTTAGAAACATCGACCGATGAACTTATTTCCGATATGAACCAGTTAATTGACCATGGCTTTGATGCAGTAAAAATGAAGCTAGGAAAACCAGATCCTCGTGAAGATTATGAAAGAGTTAAAGCCGTAAAAAATGCTATCCCAGAACATGTTAAGTTGATGACTGATGTAAATACAGTTTGGGATTTAAAGACAGCTAGAACATGGGGAAAGAAAATGCAAGATCTTGATATTTACTGGCTAGAAGAACCTATGAACCCTTTTAATAAAAAAGACCATGCTAGACTCGCAAGAAACATTGACATACCTATTGCTGTGGGAGAAACAATATATACAAAATACGATTTTCGAGATTATATCGAAGCTGGGGCTGTAGATATTGTCCAAGCTGATGTTACAAAACTCTCAGGTATTGACGAGTGGTTGGATGTAGCTGCATTAGCTCGTTGTTATGATCTTGAGGTTATTCCTCATACAAATATCCAACAAAAATTACATGTCCAATTAGCTGCAGTATCATCAAATGTACCTATGGTCGAAAACTGTTATAAATCACTTTCTGAAATTTGGGAAGATCCTATTCAAGTTGTAAATGGCTACTATACACTTCCACAAGAGTCTGGCCTTGGATGTAAATTAAAAGATTCTATCTTAGAAAAATATCAAGTCAACTAATTATATTCAAATTTACTTAACAATGAGAGTATAACCACTTATCGTTCCTTTTCTAATAAAAACACTGGGTTTACGATCAGTAAATCCAGATGTTTCTCATTAAAACTTTAGTCCTACTTACAAGAGTATACTTAAATAGAGTTAGAGTCTATATAAATTCACCACAGGCATGCCCACTACTAAGTATACAAGAGTTTTTATTAATTCTGGTAAATACTTCCATAAACAGTGGCGAAATTATCCGCAATTATTGGTACAAGTTAAATCAATATTCACTATTTTTGGAAGCGTTTACTTGGAGGTGTCAATTACTTTTGAAACAATCTATATTTTATATTTTGATAGCTCTTCTTCTTTTTACAGCAAGTTGCACAAAAAAAGAAGAGACACAAGGGGAAGAAACACAGGGAGAAGTCCATACTTTAAATATAGCATATGGAAATAACACAGATGAACCTATCCACAAACAAGCAGAAAAATGGAAAGAATTAGCGGAGGATAGAAGTGATGGACGTCTTGAACTAAATCTTTACCCTAGCTCGCAATTAGGGGATGAAGCCGATATGATCGAAATGGCAATTAACGGTAATAACATTATTGTTCTTACTGCTTACGATTTTCTGATGGATTATGTGCCAGACTTTGGCATATTAAATGCCCCTTATCTAACGGAAGATGAAGAAGACTTGTTCTATTTAACTGAAACAAACTGGTTTGAGGGTTTAGAAAATGATCTTAGAAATGATTTCGGTTTAGAAATGATATCCAAAAATACATTGTATGGTGACAGACATATGATGACGCAAAACCCAGTGAAAACCCCAGAAGATCTTCAAGGTATGAGAATAAGAGTGCCAGACAATATGTTGTATACTCGTTCTTTCTCTGAAATGGGAGCCTCCCCAACATCTATGCCATTGGGAGATTTATATAGTTCTTTAAATCAAGGAGTCGTTGATGGCGCTGAAAACCCCCTTCCAGTCCTTACTGGATCTAGAACTCATGAAGTAACAAATCATTTATCTTTGACAGGCCATATGACAGTAATTGCATCGTGGGTTGGTAGCTCGTCTGTTGTTTCTGACCTACCAAATGATTTAGAGCAAATTTTAAAAGAAACGTCTATGGAAGCTGGTGAATATGGACAAAAGTTAGTTAAAGAAGAGGAAAGAGAAACCCTTCAAAATTTAGAGGAAAATGGGATGAACATTCATGAAGTGAATCAAAATCTTTTTGCAGAGGAATCTGAAGATGTCTATGATTCAATACCTTCCTGGAGTGATGGTTTATATGACCATGTACAAAATTTATTAGATGAAAAAGAATCATAGTAGGAGGAGTAAGTTTGCAAATTATCATCAGAACGATAAATAAATTAGACGAGGTTCTTAGCATCTTAGCCCTTTCAGGAATAATAGGCATTGTTAGTGCTAATATTTTCTCCAGGTTTTTTTTCAATACTTCAATTGCATGGACACAGGAAGTGAGTTTAGGATTATTCGTTTGGTTAACTTTCACTGGATTTAGTGTAGTAATGAAAAGAAATGATCATGTCAGTATTGACTATTTTGTAAAAAAGTTACCTGAAAAAATTTTTAAAAAAAACCAATATTTAATTATGATTATTACACTTTTGGCTATATCCTTAATTTTCGTTATATGGGGTTTTGTACTAACAATTCAATCATCTTGGAATGTTACTCCAGTACTTAGAATAGGATATGAATGGATACATTTAGCTGTTCCTGTTGGCGGAACTCTTTCTGTATTCCACATAATACAGATTTTAGTAAAACGAAAAAATGATATTCTGTTTGATCAAGAGGAGGTGGAATAATGCTTTTAATTATCACTTTTATAATTATGTTGATATCGCTATTGATTAATGTACCAGTTGCTCTATCTATACTTATTGCTTCTGCATTTTATTTTATAGCAAACGATGCTTTTACTAATGAAGCGCTAGTTCAACAGATGATTGGTGGAGTCGAATCTTTCCCATTACTTGCCATTGTCTTTTTTATAACTGCAGGTATTTTAATGAATTATACAGGAATTACAACTAGAATAGTAAGATTTGCACAAGTAGCAATTGGTCATATGACAGGAAGTCTCGCTAAAGTCAATGTTTTATTAAGCGTTTTGATGGGAGGCTTGTCAGGTTCTAACGTAGCAGATGCTTCGATGCAATCCAAAATACTGGTACCTGAGATGACCAAGAAAGGTTATGATAAAGGTTTCTCTACAGCTTTAACAGCATCAAGTTCAATAATCACCCCCATTATTCCTCCTGGTATCGCCTTAATACTTTATGGATATATCGGGAATGTTTCCATCGGTGACTTGTTTCTTGCAGGCATTATACCAGGCTTAATGCTAAGTATTTTGCTTTTAATTTATGTACACTTCACGGCAAAAAAACGTGGGTTCGAAACAGAAGTTACAGAAAGGGCTTCCTTCAAAGAACTTTTAATTGCTTCTAAAGATGCTTTGCTTGCTATATTTTTACCAGTAATTATTATTGGTGGTATTAGGCTAGGTATTTTCAGTCCTACAGAAGCAGGAGCTATAGCTGTTTTATATGCATTGTTTTTAGGATTTGTTATCTATAGAGAAATGAATTTTAAAGATTTACTTAACGCTTTTAAAGAATCTGTACACATTATATCCACGGTTATGATTATTATTTCCGCAGGAACCGTATTAGGATGGGTATTTACGTTAGAACGATTACCACAAACATTGACAAATATTATAACCGCATCGATTGAAAACCCATCTCTATTTTTATTTGCAGTTTTAATAATTTTACTAGTGCTGGGTATGTTTGTAGAAGGAAATGTGCTATTAATTATTTTAACTCCTATTTTTATTCCAATGTTAGATGCATATAACATTGATCCAGTCCATTTTGGTATATTCTTCATTATGACTATGAGTCTTGGTACTATTACACCACCAATAGGTACTATTATGTTTATTACCAGTTCCATAACTAAAACAAGAATCGATAAATTTATAAAAGAAGTGAAACCAATATGGGGATTATTAATTTTAGCTTGTTTAATCATTGCTTACGTACCTGTCGTCTCAATGTTATTACCTAATTTATTGGAGTAATCTAAGAGATAAAAAGAAAGACAATAATCCAATTAGTGGGAGTTAAATCAGGGTCTTTGACACAAATCTCCCCAGGGTTTTCTATACGAGTCCAATCATATTGGTAAAAACAGATGTAATAGTAATGTTTGCTGATGAAAAATAGTGAAATTTGGAAAATTAGTTTTTACTCATAATAATGTTAAGACAGTTTTAGTAAAGATAGAAAGAAACAATACAGACCCTAATACTTGGAATAAAATGAAGGTCGCTTTATATGAAACATTTTATTCTATTAAGCGTGTAGTGAGTGCCATGGCTAAAAATGATGCGGTTCAATTTTACTATGACCTCCGGGAAAGTGGATGCTTTAAGCTGTACCAAATTTTTCAGGGTATACGTCATATAAATTTGCCATTATCGAGTCGACTCATTCTATGACCCTCCAATACGACAAAGAAAACCTTTGAATCAACGTAATAGCACCTGGATCTACGATGAGCCCAACAATTGGAGTATGGCAAAAAACTGTTCCTGATTAATATAATATTGTATTAAAAGACTTATCTTCAGATGAAATGGCAACACCAGAAGATCAGGGGCTCTAAGTCAAATAGGATTGATGGGCGTTGAAGCCCGAGCGTCTAACTGGCTTTCTGCGAGTTGGACGCTCGTTTTGTTTCGGGCTGGTATAACCGTGACATCAATAGTATCCGGTCTCTAAAATGCACAAAGTTCCGATAGCCAAAAGCCACCCCCTTTAATGTTTTGATACTGTTGTTGATGCCTTCGATCGGCCCATTGGTTAGAGTGGGATACGCCAGGGTATGGGTGATATATTCATTGTACTTTTTAAATGTGCGTAAGACTCTGCGCATGCCCGGTGAGAGCGGCTGCGCGGAGGCGTTGTGAATGAGTGTATTGAAATGGTCGATGTCTCTTTTTTTAATGCTTCGGCCAGGGCATGGGCGTATTCATGATTACTGCCCAGCGTGTCATCCACATCGAGCAGATACTGCACAATGCCATGGCTGGTTTTCCATTCCGGGAATAAGCGATATTTTTTATATTTCGCGCGGGGCAGATGCTTCGGATGTTTTAACAGGCGTTTCCAGTAGCGTTTAAACTTATTGTACAGCGGCCGGTATTGATGCCGGTATTGATTCATCACTTGAATCCGGGTCCGATTGACCTCACGGTTGAGTGCCTGGACGAGATGAAACGGATCAATGATCAGTTTCGCATGCGGAAAACAGGTTTGAACCCCATTGATGTAGGGCGCATACATATCAATGGTTACGGTCTTCATCCGGTGTCTGGCTAATCGGTCGTATCGCAGGAAGTACCGCATTAATGCCTCTTGCTTCCGGTCTTCGACAATGTCAATCCCCCGATGGCTGACCGCATCACAGAATATAAAGCTCATGGCCGAATCGACCGACTTCACGTTTTTAAACTCATCAAATGAGAGATTCTCCGGCAAGGCGTGTCGGACGCTGACGGATGGCCTATGCCGTCTGGTCAATCACCCGGCGCACGGTCGTTGTCGAGACACTCGCCATTTCTGAAATGTACTGTTCCGTTAGTCGTTGATTGCATTGATGGGCGATCCACTGCCGGGTGCGCGTGGAAATACGACAGTGTCGATCGACAATCTGTGTCTCAGCGGTAAAACTGGGCCCGCACGCTTTACACAGATACCGTTGTTTGGCCAGCTTCAGGAACGCGGGCAGACCAGAAATATGCGGCAGGGTAATTCTCGATACCCGGGTCCATTTTTAACAATACTGAACTGCGCATTGATACAGCCGCATTCTGGGCAATGCGTCGGATCATACGTGAGCTTGGCCGTAATAAACAGAGATTTAATGCCTTTATGGATGGCTTCTTCCACCTCTGTATGGGTGAAATCGATGTTATGTGCTTTAATTTGGAGTACAGATAATATAAACTGTTTCATAGGCGTAGATGTCCTTTTTATGATTTGGGGTGACTTCATTATAAAGAACATTTGCGCCCTTTTTATACCGTTTTACAGAAAAATACGATTAATGACGTTTGAGTCATCAACCGTGTTTATTATAGGACCTAGAAAATAACCGATACTACTAAAAATAATAACTTTAATTTGTAATAAAGAGAGAACGCTAAAATTTTTCTATTCCCCCTTATATATCAACCACATCCACATGTACATCTGCTTCCCTCAACAGTTTGATTGATTCTTCCGGGGCATCCTCATCAGTGACGACCACATCGATCTCATCTATTTTTGCAAATTGAGAGATGGCCAATACATCAAATTTAGAATAGTCCAGCAATGCGATGGATTTATTGGAGTGATTGAGCATCAACCTTCTAATGTCTGATTCTTCAATATGGTAATCTGTGTACCCGATTGTATTGGAGAACCCGCCAATGCCGAAGAAACTTTTGTCTACATAATAACGTTCTAAATTTTGCATGGACATGCTGCCGGATAATGAAAGTTCTGTACTCCGCATGATGCCGCCGCTTAAGATAATACTGATGTTTTCGTTATTGCCAAGAATATATGCTACATAGACTGAATTGGTTATAATGGTCAAATCAGATATATTTTTTAGATGAGGGAGCATGTGATTGATAGTGGTACCAATATCAAGATAGATGGTGTCCCCATTTTGCACATATTCCACAGCTTTTTTTACAATAGCTTCTTTTTGAATTAAATGTAAGTTATTTCTACTCTGGAATGGCGGCTCAGCAGATTTCTTCTCAATAATTCCCCCGCCATGGACTTTTTTCAATTTCCCTTCTGAGGCCAGAAAATCAATATCCTTATGGGCGGTTTGTCTGGAAATATTAAATAGTTCACACAGTTCAGTAGTGCGAACGGACTTTTCACTAGCCAATTTTTGAAGTATTATTTCTCGACGCTCGTTTTGAAGCATGAACTTCTACCCCTAATCCTTCATATAATATATGTGTGTTTTAAATAGAAAATATGTAGTTCAATCATTCATAAAGTTTTGCATTAATATATTGAAAAAGAACCCGATTCAGGTAAAGTTAAATCATCACAAAGTAACCCCTGGACCAGGTTTTGATAATAACTACTTTATCCTATATTACTCTCGATTTCAATCACCATAATCGGACGGCAGGACTGAAGAAAATCATTACTCCACCCAGCTTTTCGAACGTTCGACAGCTTTCCTCCACCCTTTCATGAGCGCCTTACGTTCTTCAGAGGTGATTTTTGGGGTATACCGTTTCTTTAATTTCCATTTAGCGTCAATTTCCTCTACACTATCGAACTCATCCATTGCCAAAGCAGCAATGTATGCAGAACCGAGTGCCGTCGTTTCAGTAATATAAGGGACATCAATCGGCACACCTAATAAATCTGCCTGGAATTGCATGAGAAATTCATTCTTTACGGGTCCCCCATCAACACGCATTACTTCAATTTCCATACCGGAGTCTCTCTCCATGAGATCGAAGTTTTCTTTCACCTGATAAGCTATCCCTTCCAGAGTAGCTCGTACGATATGTTCTCTTGTTGTGCCCGCCGTAATTCCCACCATTGTTCCTCTTGCATATTGGTCCCAATAAGGCGCAGCTAAGCCAGTAAAAGCAGGTATGAAATAAACGCCATCTGTATCTGGTACGGATGCTGCCATCTCATCAATTTCATCCGGTCCATTAATGATTTTTATGCCGTCCCGTAACCATTGGATCGCAGCACCAGCAATATAAATCCCAGCTTCCAATGCATAGCAAGTCTGTCCATCAAGGTCCCAGGCGATTACATTAAGCAGCCCGTTATCAGAACTAACAGCTTTATCTCCTGTATTCATCACCATGAAACACCCTGTCCCATAAGTCGTCTTTACCATACCGGGCTTGAAACAGGATTGGCCGAATAAAGCTGCCTGTTGATCTACGATGCTACCGGCAATTGGCACTGACCCTCCCATGAATTTGTCTGGTTCAGTATCCCCATAATATTCACTGGTCGAGCGAATGTCAGCCATCAAGCGCTTAGGAATATTCAATCTATCCAGGATCTCCTGATCCCAATTGCCTGTGTCAACATTATATAGCATCGTTCGTGAAGCTGTAGATTTATCAGTGATATGCAGTCTGCCGTCTGTCATTTTCCAAATCAGCCAGGAATCGAGGGTCCCCGCTAACAGCACGCCTCTCTCTGCTTTTTCCCGTGCACCCGCCACATTTTCCAGTATCCATTTAATTTTCAAAGCCGAAAAATAAGAATCCACAAAAATACCTGTTTTTTCTTTTATCACATCACCCCATTCTTCGCTCAGGCGATCGGCTTCCTTATCGACACGTCGGTCCTGCCATACAATCGCATTATAGATGGGCTCTCTGGTCTCAACGTCCCATACCACTGCAGTTTCTCCCTGGTTGTCCAGGCCGAGCGCTGTAATATCATTGATTCCTATCTCACCTTTTTCCAATGCAATGTTAATTGCTTCTTTCATTTTTATCCATATTTCATTTGCATCATGTTCTACCCATCCAGGGTGAGGATAGTACTGTGTATGTTCAGCATATCCTTGTGAAAAAACTTCCCATTTTTCATCTAGTATGAGAGTTGTTGTACCTGTTGTGCCCTGGTCTACTCCCATGAAATACTTTTTCTCTTGCATATGGATTCCTCCTCACTTCTTTCATTCACTTAAAGATATGACATTAGAAAAATCACTAATGTATCTGCTACACGACACTTTCTTGATGTTTCTTCATCAATTCCTCGCTTTGTTTCTCGGTGCTCTCTAGATCAGCACTCAACCAATAAGCGACCCCAATCGCCAGGATGCCTGCGGCTACTTTACCTGATATTAAAGCGACGATCATCTCCGGATTGACCCCTCCGATGAAGCCTAAGTGGTCCCCAAGAACAGCAGTGGCAGGAACGATCCATGCGACGTTGATCACTTTGCCCCGGTTGTTCATATCTTTTATCATTGGATAAACTGGCACACTGTTAGCTATGGAAATGACAATTCCTCCTGCTGAAGTGGAATCCATCCCAAATTTTTCTCCGATTTTCTCCAGAGGCTTTTTTAATACTCGGATGACTAGGTGAACGATCGGGAAAGCACCCAGCAAGATTATTCCTATACTCCCCACAATCTCAATACCATCCATAATTGGTGCCATCCCTGGAATCAGTACAAAGCCTGTCAGAAATTCGAACGCAGAAGCAGCCAGACCGATTGTTATTACAATAACAAGGAATCTTGCAAATAACAGTGCACAATTGATAGAGAGATTGGGAAAATATATTAATCCGAATATGACGATTGCAGATAAAATGATGATAGGAACCAGATTAATAAGTATTAGACCAATATCATAACCAGCTACCAGTCCGCCCACAAGTCCGCCGAAAGGTATGGTTGTGAGCCCTGCCAACAGGCCTTTGGCGAAAAATGGTCTGTCTTTAAAGTCAATCAGTCCCAGTCCAACAGGAATGGAAAATACTAAAGTACATCCAAGCATCGAAGCCAGTATGGCTCCTGATAATACGCCGGCCTGCTCATCGTTCGCCAAGTCCAATGCCAATTGGTATCCACCCATGTCAATCGCCAGGATAGAGGCGAAAACTGCGGGGTCTGCACCAATAAAACCAAACACCGGGATAAGGACAGGCCCAAGAACATCCGCAATTACAGGGGATAGAGATACGATTCCCACCATTCCCAGAGCGATCGGTCCCATTGCATAAAATCCTTCTTCAAACTTTTCTCCCAGCCCGAACTTGTTACCAATGACCCTGTCAAATCCTCCGATAATTATCCCTAGCGCCATAACAACGATTATTACTTCATCAAAAGACATTGTATACCCCTCCGAATTTTGTTTAATATGTACCAGTAATCTGTGCAAACTTTCAGTGCTTCATGTCCATTAAAAGGAACCGCTTTCAAATTTCCAGGGAAAACCTTAGATTAAACACAAAAGTTTCTATTACCTGACTTGTACGGCACAGTCTCCGTAAGCATAGATGCCGGGAAGCGTCGTTTCCCCATATGCATTGGTGCGGATAAAACCCAAATCATCCAATCCGATATCAGACATGCGCAGAAATGCAGTATTGGGCATCTTTCCATGACTGTATATGAAAGAATCACAACTTACCTTTCTCTCTTTTCCATCATTTTTACCCAACACTCTTACACCAGTTACGCGGGGATCTCCTTCAATATCAAGGATCTCCACATCCTTTGCATATTCCTTCGTCACTTGACAGTCAGGATGATCTTTTAATCTATCAGCAACTATTTGTGAGATATCATTATCAATGATAATCAACGGCCGCATTCCCGGGATATAACCGCGTTCGATAAAACTCAACGCCAGAGACGGTGTCATTTCGCTGGCCGGCCTGGACCCGGGGATCCAGTTTGCACCTCTCGGTTTTTCAAGTGTGCCGGTGGTGATTATAATTTGAGAGGCCTTCACCTCACGGGAACCAATTTCCGTCTGTACGGTGAGTACATTTACATTTTCATCTGTCTCTATATCAATGGCGGTTGATTTCCCCCAAAATGCATAAGGCAGATTTTCAGCCTGAGCAACAATTTTTCTGTCTTCCTTCTTTTCCAATATTCCATTATCACTATAAAATCCGCCCATCTTTTCCTCATAATCTATAATAAGCACGTTTTCCCGATTATCCGCATACAAGACAAGTGCCTGTCTTAAACCCGTCAACCCGGCGCCGATGATGACCGTATCGAAAACCATATTAAACCCTCCTATTTACATTCTTTTAACCATAATTAATCTTTAAATGCCATGTCGGTATTTCGACCTCCTTTAACAGGCAAACCCTCAATATTCTGATTCTCCCCCATCAAGTCGATAATTTTAGGTATGCAGCAACTCCCCTGGCATTCTCCCAACATCGCTTCAGTTCTTCTTTTTACGCCATCCAGTGAAGCTGGAGCGATTGAGCGGTTTAAAGCTTGAACAATATCATTCTTAGTAACGGATTTACATAAGCAAACCATTTCATCAGTCGATTCTTTTCCGGAAGTCAATTTTGATAGATTCGGTTCCCAGTCATTTTTTTCATCAAAACTTGCCCCAATCTCTTCAAGCATTTCTGCGGTTTTTTCCGCAATCCCTGGTGCTGCAGAAAGACCGGTGGATCGGATGCCGGCGACGTGGATCATTCTTTTATCATAGTCTGATGGCCGAAGAATATAATCGCCGCCGGCATAAACAGAGCGAAGGCCCGCATATTGCCGCACCGTAGTAAAAGTCCGCGCTGCGGGTACCATCTTTTCACATCCTTCTAGTATTTCTTCCAGCCCATCTTCCGTCGTTGATTTATCTTCCTTATCCTCCATATCTTCTGCAGTAGGGCCCAGAAGATGCCCTCCGAAAACCGCGGGAGTCACCAATTTTCCTTTTGAAATAGGGGTGGGGACGGGTAAAATAATATTCTCGATATCGATGTGGCTTTTCGTCACTATGAATTGTCCCTTCCTGGGCTTCAAGGTGAAACTGTCATCATCTATCAATCTGGCGATTACATCTCCATGAAGCCCGGCAGCATTCACAATGTAGGAAGCCTGTATTTTGGAATCATTTCCTAAAGTGACAACAAACCCTTCATTATCAGGAGAGATCTGTACAGCTTCACTATTCAACATAACCTCAGCACCATTTAACACTGCGACTTCAGCAAAAGTGTAAGTAGCTTCAAAAGGGTCGATGATCCCTTCCTTTTCAATGAACAATCCGCCGATACAATCCTTATTAACACCAGGGTTCTTCGCAAGTATTTCTTCTCGGGTTAACCAGCGGACCATAACGCCATTCAATCTTGCATTTTCCATATATTTATCCTCTATGACTTTTCTCTCCTCTTCGGTGAAAGCCACCATCACCGCACCTCTTTCCTCATAGGACAAATTATGGTTTTCAATAATATTTAACCATAAAGCCTGTGACCGGATAAGACATTCAGCTTCAATACTATCAACCGGTTCATCAAA
The DNA here is from genome assembly GCF_000385175.1 of Salinicoccus albus DSM 19776. Classification (GTDB taxonomy): domain Bacteria; phylum Bacillota; class Bacilli; order Staphylococcales; family Salinicoccaceae; genus Salinicoccus; species Salinicoccus albus. Next base: position 173,328 of record NZ_ARQJ01000031.1, read on the forward strand.
ACCGGTGTGAAGCAGCGCACTATTTGCCTTGCTGGTCCCTTCACATAAATCTGGTTCTTTTTCAATGAGAGCAGCTTTAATGTTTAATGAAGATAACTTGTGCAGAATAGCGCTCCCCACAACCCCACCGCCAATCACCAGGACATCCACCTGTTTCATACATAATCCTACTTTCTTATAAGATTTATTATATTTTACAAAGTTATATTTATAATTTACTTTTGTAATATAATATGAACTATATTTCATAAAATACTGCTTGTCAATATATTTTAGAAAATTTAAAATATTTTATAACCCAATATAATCCTGGGTCAGATTTTGATCAAAGAATACTGCCCATAAAGAAGAGCGCTGATTATTGCATCTAACTTGTACCAATCTTGCGGATATTTTTACCACTGGTTGCAGAATAATTTACCAGCATCAATAAAAACTCTTGTATTCTTATTGGGCATGCCTATGGGAAGTTATTAATCTTAGGCGTGACATTAAAGAATATAAGAGTTTTTTATGTTTCCATATCGAAAGATTTTGGAATTACATTGGGGGGTGTCTCATTTCGGGGACTCGCTATGATTACAAATCATTCTCGTCAAAAAGTTAGTTACAGAAGTGACTCAACTTGCGGAGAAGAAAGAAATGAAACTGCCATTAGATGATGAAATGACTGATCCTTGGTTAAAACTTCCTTTATCCAAAAAAAGCAGGAAATGAATGAGAGACATTTAATGGATTTTGAAAGAATTCATAAGAAGTTGTCCAAACCAAATGTTACACTTTTTCATTTTCATGGAAAGATAAGACATCTAAAAATTGCTCATATACTTTATAAATATCAGTATCCAGTTGCACTCCTTTCGAATTCAACAACCCGCGCGCGTTAAAGCTGTTATTCAATATCGGAAATAAAGGTGGCCAGCGCCTTAGAAGTCTTCCTGGATCAACTGCATCATCATGAATTTTGCAACATCGGCGCCGTCAGCCGCAGCATTGATCAGCTGTCCGGAGAAATTGGTTTTTGTTTCGCCGGCTGTAAAAAGCCCTGGTACTGAGGTCTCGCCAAACTGACTCACTTCCAGTTTGCCGCTCTCTTCCCTTTTTGGATTAAGCGTTCCCAGGAAATCAAATTGAGTATCCCAGCTCATCTTGGCAATCATCCCTTCAACATTTTCAATTGTACCATCATCGAATACCAGCGACTCCACTCTACCATCCCCTCCGGTCATCTCTGAAATGACATTTTCGTTATACTTAAACCCTTTACTTTCGAACATTTCCTTATTTTCTTCGGAGATTATATTTTTACCATTCGTACATATGAGGAGGTCGCTGCTCCAGTTAGCGATCAACATGACCAGATGGCCGATGGCATCTTCATCGACCATGACGGCAAGCCTCCGGTCTTTCAGTTCATAGCCGTCACACCAGGGACAATAGAACACGGAAGTCCCGTAAAACTGTTCAAAATTCTTGATATCCGGCGCTTCCTCCCTAAGACCTGCTGCCAGCAGCACCTGACGGCCAGTGAATTCATCGGAAGCAGTGGATACGGTGAAATACTCCCCGCTCTTATTAATATCCGTTACCCGGTCATGCGCAAGAGACACCCCTTCATAATTCAAAACATCTTTTTGTGCAAGACTCCTGAATTCATCCGGACTGGTACCGTCCTGGGTCAGATAACCACCCGATACCTCTGTCACGCTGTTCCTTGGCTGTTCCGCATCTATGATCAGTGTCCGTTTCAATCCCCGTCCAAAATTCAGAGCAGCACTCAAACCAGCCGGTCCGCCGCCGATGATAATTGCATCATACATAGTCATTCCACCTTAAAATATATTATAGAGTTATAATATCCATAATTAAAGGTTTTAAAAACGATTTGCTTAACAAACCGTTTCAGCCTATATCAGTTCCACAATACGCCTGTTTTTCAAAGCTTCTATCATATCCGTTTCCACTTCCATCATGAGCCGCTGGATCTTGCACTCATCTCCATGATTGAAGCTGTCTTCAAACAGTGTCGGTTCACCATCGATGGCGACAATGACATTATACACCGATATATCTTCCCAGCCGGCAGGCAGTGAATACCCGCCCTTTGCCCCGCTGGTGGCGATGATATACTTCATTTTCACCAGACGCGCAAGGATTTTTGATAGGTAAGTGCTGGAAACAGCCAGTTTATCAGCAAGCTCCTGCACCGGTATCTTCCCGCCTTTCTCCTGCTGAGAAGCAAGATAAGCCATGGCGTGCAATGCATAATCCGTGCCTCGTGAAAACTTCATTTCTACACCTCTAATTATAGATATTATGAGTCTATAATAACTGTAAATAAAAGATATTGCAACCATGAAATCTTGAACGGATTGCACAACTAATATATACATGACTCAATCAAGCGCAATAATCAATCGTAAAAGTAGTTTTCCATCCCAAGCATTTTCTGGGTTCCTGATTGATCAGAGACAGCGCCTGGCGAACGGATTCGCCTCAAATCAGTGACAAGATCTGTACGTTTGGGAAAGAATTCCCGCAGGAGCTATTGGGGGGTTCGTTACTCCCCCGTTGCCACGACGCATAGAGGGGGCAGCGAAATAGACCAAACCCCCAATGTCTGTTCCATGGAGTCGGCAGAACGGTCTTTCATTTTCAGGGCAACATACCACTGAGTTTTCCGTTCGAAGAAAGTGGCGGGACACCCTTTACTTTTGCTCCGGCTGGAGACCACCGTATCCAGCTCCCAGTGACCGAACGCTTTCCGCTTTTCTGACTGCTTTCGGCCGTTTGCGAATAGAAGTGCCACTATTGAATCGTCCCCGTGCCTCTTTAGGATTTTGACAAAAAAGCATGGGCATACATTTTTAATTCCATTACACCCACCCCTTTTTCTATTTATCCATTTACACAAACTATTTTACGCTCTTTGATTTACATAATTCAGCAACAGTTCTTTAATATTGCTTTCATTTCCTAATCGATTAATATTTTTTTCAATTTCAGAAATAGGATAGGTCAATGTTTTACCCCTATATATTTTTGTATATACTTGGTCTGAATGTATTTCATCTTCATCCAGCAGTTCCTCATAAAGCTTTTCACCAGCTCTTATCCCACTAATTTCAATACCTATCTCGTCTTCTTTAAACCCACTAAACCGAATCATATTCTTTGCAAGATCAACAATTTTTACCGGTTCTCCCATATCCAGGACAAATACTTCTCCGCCTTCAGCTAAAGTGCCCGCTTGGATGACTAGTCTTGACGCTTCTGGCATGGTCATGAAATACCTGGTCATTCGTTCGTCTGTGACTGTGACAGGGCCGCCCGCTTCTATCTGCTTCCTGAACTTCGGAATAACTGATCCGCGGCTGCCGAGTACGTTGCCGAACCTGACTGCGACGAGTGTTGTATGTTCTGCCTCTGCGTCTAATGCCTGGACGACCATTTCTGCGACTCTTTTCGTTGCACCCATGACGTTCGGGGGATTGACTGCCTTATCTGTTGAAATCATCACGAATTTCTCTGCCTGAAACTCACAGGCGGCTTCTGCGGTATTCTTCGTACCGACGATGTTATTCTTCACCGCTTCTCTCGGGTTGGCTTCCATCAACGGGACATGCTTGTGCGCGGCGGCGTGGTACACGATATGGGGCTGGTAAGCTTCAAATACTTCCTGCATCCGTTCTTTATCCTGCACGTCGGCGATGACCGGAAAGTATTCTACATTTGCCTTTATCTGCGACATTTCTTCCAGTATGGTATAAATACTGTTTTCCCCATGTCCCAACAGTACGATTTTTCTCGGCTGGAACTTGGAGATCTGCCGGACGATTTCCGACCCGATGCTGCCGCCGGCACCGGTGACCAGAATGCTCTTATCCCTGACCTGGTCTTCGATGCCGTCCGTGTCCAGTTCGACCGGCTCCCGGCCGAGCAGGTCTTCGACTTCCACCTTTTTCAGCGCATTCACTTCTACTCTGCCGGTCATGATATCATCGATGTTCGGCATGATCATGACTTCCACCCCGTCGGCATTCGCGACGGAATGAATTTCATTCAGCTCGGATTTACTGAGGGACGGAATGGCGATGACCACTTTTTTAATCCCGTATTTGGAAATCAGTCGATGTATATCTTTCCGGGTGCCTTCCACCTTCACTTTGCCGATCAGTTCCATCCGCTGCTTCGTCGGATCATCATCCACAGCCACAACCGGATCCATGCCCATGCCCGGCGTGTCCATAATCTGCTTGATCAGTATGACCCCGCCTTTGCCCGCGCCGACAATCATTGTTTTGGTCATCTTTTCATTATTTGAATTCTGTCCCACGATATATCTGCGGCTCACCCGCCACGATAGACGGGAGCCGCCGATCAGGATCAGATGCATCATCCAGGTGATGATCATCAGTCTGGTAAACGTCGTCTGAAACAGTAACATGTTCAATATGTATGTCGTGAGTATCGTTGCTGTGACGGCCTGGGCGATGGAGATGAGCTCCCGAACACTGGCGTATTCCCATGCCCGGTGATATAAATTGAAAGTGTATGCAAATACGTGGTGACTGATAAGCAGTATAATTGAAGTCACTGCCAGTACCGGCAGCGTATACTGCAGGAAGAACGGTGCCAGGATGTAATAGCCCAGAAACACCGAAAAGGTTACTATAATTGAATCGACCAATAACAGGAGAAAATACCGCTGTTTCGCTCCCATAACACCACACTACTTTCCTTTGAAATAACTCCAGATGGATCGTTTCTTTTTATGCTTTTTTGTCTGTTCAGCGGTGTTAAATTGCTTCGGTGCTTTGACCGTCACTTCTTTGTCATGCAGAATCGCTTCCGCATTCTTTTGTAAATACGCCACATAATCAGTGCCGAGCTCTCTTTCAATGACTTCATAAGCCTCTTTCAGCATGAACGGCCGCATGGTGGCATGATGGGCATCACTGCCGACGAAGTGGATGTGATTGTGTCTGATCATCTCCAGGCTTTGCTGCTGCAGCCCTTCCCCCAGGGCACCGGCCACAGAGCCGGCGGTGATTTGGGCAATCGCCCCTTTTTCCACCAGATGATATAGCTGATTCGGATCCTTGGTGATCGGACGGATGCGTTCCGGGTGAGCAATCACCGGCATGTACCCCTGCATCTGAAGATCGAAGAACAATCGCTCGGTATAATTCGCAACTTCAGTAAACGAAAACTCAATCAGCACATATTTTGTTTGATTGAGCGAGAGATTGACACCGGTTTCGAGTTCCTTCACCAAATCACCATTGATCCTGATTTCCTGACCGGGATAGACATTAATATCGAGCTGATGTTGTTCAATAATATCAGTAAGTTTATCCATATTAGCCATTATTTTACTTTTGGGGTTCACATAATCCCCGCCATAATGATGCGGGGTTGTGATGATGTCTGTGATGCCGTTGTTTTTTGCCTGTTTTAAGAGATCGATCGCTTCCTGCTCCGATTGCGGACCATCATCCACACCGATCAGCAGATGATTATGGATATCAATCATCAGTTACTCACTCCCGTAGTAGTAATAGTAGCTGTCTTTTTTGTTATCCATCTTTTTGTTGTTGAGGACCACACCCAGAATATTCGCATCCGCCTTTTCAAGCAGATCCTTGGCCTGGGCCAGGCTATCCCGGTTGTTGGCTTCGGTGTCCGTCACGAGTATCGTACCGTCCGCTTCCTTGCTGAGCAGCTGGGCATCCGTGACCGCCAAAATCGGCGGAGAATCGAGGATGACCATGTCATACTGCTGGCTCACCGTCTTCAGGAAGTGTCCCATTTTTTTTGAAGACAATAACTCCGCAGGATTGGGCGGCACGGGACCGGACGTGACGACATCCAGGTTTTCCGTTTCACTTTCCCGGATGATGCTTTCCATCGGCACTTCATTGACGATCGAAGTGGAAAGCCCTCTCTGGTTGGGCATTTCAAACGTATAATGTGTCGTCGGCCGCCTGAGATCGGCATCGACCAGAATCGTCTTATTGCCCGCCTGGGCGTACGCAATCGCCATATTAGCAGCAATCGTCGACTTCCCGGCATCCGGGGTGGCGGAGGTAAAGAGGACGGACTTGACTGACGTGTCAACGCTTGAATAAGTGATATTCGTCCGGATCGTCCGGAACATTTCACTGATTGGAGATTTTGGTTCACGCTCCACAATCAGCTCTCTCGGATCTGACGAAGATTGTGTTTGATTTTTTCTGAACATTCCGTTCCCCTCCTTACTTTTCGAACTTCGCCACAGTACCCAGTACCGGCAAGTCCAGATGTTTTTGGATTTCTTCTTCCGTCTTCAGACGCTTGTCCAGGAACGCCCGCAGGAATGCGATCCCCAGACCGAGCAATGCGCCCAGTATCAGGCCGATCGCGATGTTGATCATTGGCTGCGGGGAGACCGGCGACGGATCTTCCCCCACATCCGCCGGCGCCAGTATGGAAACATTGTTGACATTCATGACCTCTGCGACCCGTGTCTGGAAGACCGTGGCCACCTCATTGGCAATGGCTTCTGCATTTACGGCCAATTCATCCGTGACAGTGATCGTGATTACCTGTGACTGATCCTGATTGTTGACGGTAATCTGATTCGCCAATTCACTCGTGGATTGGTTTAATTCCAAGTTCGATACGACATCATCCAGCACCGCCGGGCTGGTGATGATGTCCCTATATGTATTGACCAGCTGCAGACTTGCCTGAATCTCCTGATTGTTCACTGAGGACTCCGAATCCTCGGACTGGCTCACCAGCACCTGCGTATTCGCTTCATACTGCGGTGTCATCAGAAATGCGGTCACAAATGCGGCCAACGCCCCAAAGAGCAATGTCAGTATGACAATCAGCGATAAGTGTTTCTTAATAACCTCGAGAATATCTTCTAAATTCAACGTCTCTTCCATACTGTGCCTCCACCATCGGAAATATAAGCTTACTATTTGTAAGTTCAACGCTTTTAACTGTAACATGCTTTCTAACATTTTCCTACACCCAAAATGAAAATTTCATCGCAATCTTTGTTTCATTATAGATGAACGCTATATCAGATAAAACACTTTTAAAATGTAAGTTTGCACAATTCGCTGGACAACTTTGACAAATTGCAGTTTTGTATGTTTAAGATAGTTATTGTGAACGTGTTCTCATATTTGATTTTTTATTTATCCTATACACCTTAGGGTGTCTTTTTTATTTGAGCACATCCTTTTTTCGATTTTTTCACATAAAAATCATAAATGAATACTAGAATTCGGAGCTGATTTTTTGAAATCTGGACAACAGGAAGCAATCAAAATTGGATTTGCTTATGTCGGGGTAGTCCTTGGCGCGGGCTTCTCGACCGGACAGGAAATTCTGCAGTTCTTTACGAACTTTGGGAAGTGGAGCTATGCAGCGGCCATTTTATCAGCCTTAGTGATTATGTTCGTCGGCCGTCAGGCGGCGAAACTCGGCAATCACATCGATGCGGAATCCCATCTGGATCCGACGTATGTACTATTTGGTAAAACATTCGGTAAAGTCGTCGATGTGGTCCTGATCTTCTTCCTCTACGGTGTCATGGTCATCATGCTGGCCGGCGGCGGCTCCGCATTTCAGGAAAGCTTTGGCGTCCCCGCATGGCTCGGTTCACTGATTATGATGCTGGCAGTGATGGTCACATTAATGATGGGATTCGACAAGATACTGACCGCCCTCGGCGCAGTCACCCCATTTCTCATTGCGATTGTCCTCATCATCGCTGCCGTAAATATGTTCAGCCCGAGCGTACCATTCAGCGACGTCGGCCAATACATTGATCCGAGTGTCACATCACCCGGACCATGGTGGTTCTCTGCCATCACTTACAGCGGGATCGTCATGGCCATGGCATTCAGTATATTGTCCATTGTCGGCGCCCAGTCGGATCGCCATAAGATCGCCCGCCGCGGCGGACTGTACGGCGGGGTCATCCTGCTCGTACTGCTCTTATTGATGAATGGCGGACTGCTGGCACAGATCGATACGACCAATATGGCGGAGCTGCCGACGCTGATGCTCGCCCGGGAGATCCATCCGATCCTCGGCTTTGCATTGACCATCGTCATGCTGCTGGTCATCTATAACACAGCAGTGGGCATGCTCTATCCGTTCCTTTCACGGTTCTGGGTACCCTACAGCAGAAGATATGCGATCGCCCTATTCATCGCGCTGGTCGCCGGCTATATACTCAGCCTCGTCGGTTTCGTCGACCTGGTCAACTTTGTCTATCCGCTGCTCGGCTATCTCGGGCTGCTGATCGGACTGATGCTGGCGGTCAGATGGATACAGAACAAATTCACAAAAAAGAAATTGCTGTAAGAATATAAACAGCGGCGGGACCTCACATCCCACCTCAAAAACACTTAAATAAAAGCCCAAGGCCACTCATTAACGGCCTTGGGCTTTGATCATATGGTCGGATTGTTCGTGATACGTCACCACAGCGTTTGCCAGTGCAAAGAACAGGACGGGTGGCAGGACATAAGTAAACATGAACAGATAGCTGTACTCGAACATGCCAATGACGATGAAGATAAACATATACATCGCAATGTGGACGGTGTTTATCGAAACGACGGATAACAGAAACAGCCCCGCGAGCAGAAGAACGAAAAACACCGCCGTAATGATGCCATATCTGCCCAATGTATCAAAGAAAATGTTGTGCGCATGCGGCAGTTGTGAGAAATCGAAATAACTGTGTCCGCCCCCGAACCACTGCCTGTCCCGCCATACCGCTGCCCACAGTTCGGACCGGCCGGAGGTGAGCGCGTTCCAGTCGATACCGCCGGTGCTGATGGCGCCGGTGGTAAAGAATCGATAAATCGGCCGGATGAATACCACCAGCGGGATCAGCGTCGCCGCAAGCAACCCCTTGATAAACCGTTGCCTGTGACGGGCAAACCGCTGGTACAGGTTGATGTAGGACAGCTGTAGGATAAGGATGATAAAATAGGACAGGATGGCTGTCCGGCTCGTCGTGATGAGGAGCAGGGCGGCAAACATCGACAGCATATAGAAAATCATCGCCCGGTTGGATTTTGGCACCAGCATCAGTCCGGCGGTAAATGCAAAGATCAGCGTCGCGCCGGATTCGTTTAACGTATGGTCTGCCAGCAGAAGCGCCGGCAGACTCAGCAGACTGCCGAGGACGAGGTAGCGCACCAGTGATTTGGGCATCCGGAAACAGAAGATCAGGGTGATCAGCATCAGAATCACCGCTTCCTTCCAGACGAAATGATCGGCGGCCACCATGCTGATGCCCATGGACAGCACGTACAGCAGCCACAGGGACAGGAAAATGATCCGCACTCTGGAGAAAGCGATATATGAATTTTTATACTGGTACACCAGGATAGCGACCAGCATGAGGATAAAAAATGGCTCCTGCCCCGTTACATCGGTCTGCAAACCCGAAAAGTCAATCATCACCAGATTCGTTAATGTGAAAATCAGCGCAAATATCAGGGTGTATACCCCGCCTTCATATGTGAACAGCGACCGCGTCACCCATGTCATGTCCATAAGCCCCAGCTCCTTTTATACAAACCCATGGTATCATTTCCTGGATAGGGACGCTTGGGATTATGTGCGCATTGCTGAAACAGCACTTCAGGGCAGCCGGTCGAGATTGATTTCTCCACGTTTTGTCATCAGTCCCATGACGTTTTCCCGATAATTATCAATATAGACGGCGTAACCATTCCCCTGCGTCCAGTCATAGATCATTGCATGGTAGCCGGTCCCTACCCGCTCGTAATCGCTGAGTCCGAGTGTCGGTACGCCGTAACGGGCAATGACTTCTTCATAGGTTTTGCCCATATACACTGCAGTATCCGTGACATAGTTCCGATCCGGTTCGATGTATGCGTAAAAACCTTCCCTGTGACTGAAGCCTGCCGAATAACGGACAGCCAGATGATCATAGATGGCGTACTCTCCACCTTCAACCGGATAATATTTATCCGGAGCACCCAGCAGCGCTTCGATTTCCGTCTGGGTCATCCCTTCCTCGATACCGTCAAACGTATATTCCTGGGGGCCGGAGAAATATTCATTGATGAACCTTTCAGAGAACACATCAATGTCCGTGTGTATGTCTCCGGTTTGAGTTTCCGTCTGCCGGCTGAGGTCTTCACCGGGATCGGATGCTTCCTCAGTTGATGTCTCTGAGCTGCGATCTGCATGTCCAGATGGAGTGTCGGATAACGCAACTGAGTTGCCGGAAACTTCGGTTTCTTCAGTGGATTCCTCCTCTTCGGTCTCTTCTGCGCTCGGATCGGAATTCTCCTGCGGCATCGCTTCAAAACCGCAGCCGGTTAAAAAAAGAAATAAAACGATGGGCAGCATTCTGGGTTTCATCACGATCACCTCCCCTTTATATTGTAAAAATACATTTATGTTATTATTTTTCCTTTTCCCGCACACTCTAAACAAAAATTTACAAATAAGATAAAACAGCATGCGCTGTAAGTCATTTAACCCATCTATATTCAAATCATCGGTTTTTATTACACTTAAGTTACAATTTGATTACATCGCCCAAATTCAAATTCTGTCTGGTAATATGGGTGATGTGTATAAATATTGCAAAAATTTAAATATCATAACTGTTTGGAGGACATTACTTACATGAAGAAAGTGATTACTGCATTAACAGCGACAGCCGCATTTTCAGCGTAAGGATTATCCAGCGATTTATCAGCAGCGAGTCATACCGCAGAACCCGGAGATTCCCTATGGAAAATTGGGCAGGACAACAATCTGACCGTCACTCAGCTGAAGGAGTATAACAAACTTTCTTCTGATGTTATTCAGATCAATCAGGAGATCAAGCTAAGCGCAGAACCTGAAACCTACACAGTCAAAGCAGGAGACACGCTTTGGGGCATAGCCCTCAAGAATAATGTCACAGTCGATGAACTGAAGGAATGGAATGATCTTTCTTCCGATCTGATTCTTGTGAACCAGGAATTGGTCCTTGGAGAAAATTCAGAAGACATCACGCAGGCAGTGAATGACACAGCAGAGACTGAGAGTAACGAACAACAAACAGAACCAACGCAGTCCCAAGCAGCCGGCAGTGATACATACGAAGTCATGCCGGGTGATACCCTGAGCAAGATCGCCAGCGAGTTCGGTACCACATACCGTGCATTGATGGAAATCAACGGCATTTCAGACCATCTGATTCACCCGGGCCAGCTGTTGAGCCTGGTTGAGGAAGCGCCGGCGGAAGAAACAGTTGAGGCGGAAGAAGCGACCGTTCAGGAAACTGAAGCAGAGCCGGTTCAGTCGGAAAACACTGAAGAAGCGACCGAAGAGGTGCCAACGGAGGAACCGACCCAGGAAGCAGTCACGGAAGAA
>NZ_ARQJ01000032.1 GCF_000385175.1 Salinicoccus albus DSM 19776
TGGGCTCTATAATAAATACGGTTGATGACTGAAATGTCATTAATCGTATTTTTCTATAAAAAGGTATAAAAATAGCGCAAATGTTCTTTATAATGAAGTCACCACACCCCATACAAAGGAAACATTTACGCCTATGAAGCATTTTATACTATCTTTACTCCAAATAAAAGAGAATAATATCGACTGCACGAACACGACGGTTGAAGAGATCAGCCATAAAGGGATTAAATCCCTGTTTATCACGGCCAAACTTACGTATATTCCGACACACTGTCCCGATTGTGGATGCATGAATGCTGAGTACAGTATCGTCAAAAACGGGACCCGTGCCTCCCGCATCACGTTGCCGCATATTTCCGGGCTGCCGGCATTCTTAAAACTGACAAAACAGCGCTATCTCTGTAAAGATTGTGGCCACAGCTTTACTGCAGAGACCCCCATCGTCGAGAAATATTGTCACATCTCGACACGCACCCGTCAGTGGATTGCCCACCAATGCGACCAACGGCTCACCGAAAAATACATTTCGGAAATGGCGAGTGTCTCGACAACGACCGTGCGTCGTGTGATTGAAGAAACAGCGCATGCCATTCGTCAGCGGCCGACGCACACCTTACCGGCACACCTCTGCTTTGATGAATTTAAAAGCGTGAAATCGGTGGACACAGCCATGAGTTTTATATTCTGTGATGCGGTCAGCCATCGGGTGATTGATATCGTGGAAGACCGGAAACAATATGCATTAACCCGATATTTTTTACGCTATGACCGGTCGGTGCGCCACAAAGTGAAGACCGTTACGGTTGATATGTATGCCCCTTACTTCCATGTCATTCAGGCGTGTTTCCCGAAGGCAAAAATTATCATTGATAAGTTTCACCTGGTTCAGGCATTAAATCGAGAGCTGAATCGTACGCGCATTCAAGTCATGAATCAATACAGACATCGGGACCGGCCACTATACAATAAGTTTAAACGGTACTGGAAGCTGTTGTTAAAACCACCGAACCACTTAACGCGAACGGAATATAAAAAATATCGGCTGTTTTCAGAATGGAAGTCCACCGACAGTATTGCGCAGTATCTGCTCAATGTCGATGAAACATTAAACGCCAATTACGACTACGCCCATGCACTGTCTGATGCGTTAAGACAGGGCCATATGGAGCAGTTTAAAGCGCTCATACAAACATCACACGCCGCCCCGCTGTCACCCGGTATGCGAAGAGTATTACGGACATTCAAAAAGTATGCGCCGCATATTGAACAGACATTACACTATCCAAAACTAACGAATGGCCCGTTGGAGGGCATCAATAACAGTATCAAAGCATTAAAACGCGTGGCTTTTGGCTATCGGAACTTTGCCCATTTTAGAGACCGGATATTATTGATGACACGGTTATACCAACCGGAAATAAAAAGAGCGCCTAACTCGCGTAAAGCAAGTTAGGCGCTCCGGCTAAAATCTTTCATCAACCCTATTTGACATAGAGCCTTATTTTGATGCCGGGTTTTATTTCTCGGCAAATGAAATTTCGTCATTGTCATCGACATCAACTTTGAGCTCTGAATCCTTAAAATACCAGAGGTCACTTTCCTTGATGAAGATGTTTATACCGTCGTAATCAAAGATTTTACTGTCATCGGGAATGCTTTCAACTGCCAGAGCAGGAGAGAAGCCCTGTTTTAATTGAGTTTCACCGCCGTACTTGACAGAGATGTTCACGCCTTGGTTTGCTTCTGGTTCAAATTCTTCCTTCATCCATTTTACTGCATTGTCTGTTACATTGAGCACGGTGATCATCCTTTCATCACATGAATGTAATCTTTGACTCTGTACCGTCTATTATACGCTTAATGTTCGACCGGTGTCTAACAATTATGACTATGGAAATTATGAATGATAAACCAATCAGCAATGGATCCCAAAAGATTAAAGAAAGTATAAAGAATAAAACTGCACAAATAATGCTTGATAAGGATACCATTTTACCCAATTTTAAAGTTAGCAGAAATATAGCAAGCAATATGAAGAACATTAATGGATGATAGGCAAGCACAGCACCCGCACTTGTGGCTACTGCTTTACCGCCTCTGAACTTCAAAAATATGGGGTACACATGACCAAGTGCTGCGGAGAGCCCCGGCAGGAATACATGAAAATCAACTTCCAGAAGTATGGCAATCAGCACCGGTATAAAGCCTTTCATCATATCAAAAATCAATACGATGATCCCTGCTTTTTTACCCAGGACACGGAATGTATTGGTAGTCCCGATATTACCGCTTCCATGTTCTCTCAGGTCTATTTTATAGAACCATTTCCCGATGAGAAGACTGAAGGGTGTGGCGCCGATTAAATAACCTATGACCAGCAGTGTAATGAGAATTTCCAAATTTAAACCCCCTTTATCATCAGGTACTAACAGTTTACCATATAATAATATTCAGTCATATCATTAAATAGTTGACCATAACATTAATATGTAAACTTTAGTCAAAAATACAGAAACCGTGTAGAATAGGGTTAAGGGTTGCAAATAATGAAGTTTTGTATAAAAATAGTAAAGAGATTAAATATAACGAACGTACGTTTGTAGGGGGCACCTGATTTGGCAAGTAAGAACACTTATACAGATGAATCGATACAAATATTAGAAGGTCTGGATGCGGTACGGAAACGACCGGGAATGTATGTGGGTTCGACGGATCATCGCGGACTGCACCATCTCGTCTATGAAGTTGTCGATAACTCAGTAGATGAGATTATTAATGGTTACGGTGATGAAATTTACATCACTGTGAACGCGGACGACAGCATAACTATAGCGGATAATGGACGCGGTATGCCTACAGGCAGGCACGCGTCAGGCAAACCGACGCCTGAGGTCATTTTTACGGTGCTGCATGCAGGCGGAAAGTTTGGTGCCGGCGGCTACAAAACTTCCGGCGGCCTCCATGGCGTGGGGGCTTCTGTTGTTAACGGGCTGAGTTCATGGATGGAACTTCGAATTTTCAGAGATGGAAAGATTCATGAAATGTCGTTTAAGGACGGCGGTAAAGTTGACCGTCCGCTAAAAGTGACAGGCAAGACGAAAAATACAGGGACTGAAGTGACTTTCAAGCCGGATCCTGAAATATTTAAAATCGGGACTGCATTCAATTTTGAAACGATCGCTGAACGTATGAGGGAATCCGCTTTTTTGGAAAAAGGGTTGAAAATTACTGTCACGGACATGCGTGCTGATGAACCTCTTGAGGAAGTTTTCCAGTATGAAGAGGGTTTGAGAGCCTTTGTTGAGTTTTTAAATGAGGGCAAGGATTCCATCGGAGATATCAGCATGTTCTCAGGAGAATACAATGGCATACTTGCAGAAGTCAGTTTCCAGTACAATGATCAATACAGTGAAACCATCCTGTCCTTTGTCAATAATGTGCGTACGAGGGACGGCGGCACACATGAAATCGGGTTTAAAACCGGTTTTACCCGAGTGTTCAATGAATATGCAAGAAAGATCAAAGAGTTAAAAGATAAAGATAAAAATCTTGAAGGCAATGATATCCGGGAAGGATTGACTGCGGTCATCTCTGTTAAGATTCCTGAAAACTTGCTGCAGTTTGAAGGGCAGACAAAGAGTAAGCTCGGCACAAACGAAGCCCGGAATGTGCTTGAAAATCTCATGACCGACCATCTTTCCTATTACCTTGAAGAAAACGGCACGGTAAGTACACAGCTTGTTAAGAAAGCGATTAAAGCGAGGAATGTGAGGGAAACAGCCAGAAAAGCGCGTGAGGAAGCAAGAAATGGGAAGAAACGCCGGAAGGATACACTGCTTTCCGGTAAGCTGACACCCGCGCAGAGCCGCAACGCCCAAAAAAATGAGTTGTATCTGGTGGAAGGGGATTCTGCAGGGGGATCGGCCAAACAGGGTCGGGACAGGAAATTCCAGGCCATTCTGCCGTTAAGGGGTAAAGTTATCAATACAGAGAAAGCGAAATTTGAAGATATATTCAAAAATGAGGAGATAAATACCATCATCCATACTATCGGTGCCGGTGTGGGCAATGAGTTCAGGCCTGAGGATACAAACTATGATAAAATCATCATCATGACTGACGCGGATACCGATGGTGCACATATACAGGTGCTGCTTCTGACCTTTTTCTTTAATTATATGCGGCCATTGTTCGAGGCGGGAAAAATTTATATTGCTATGCCGCCGCTCTTTCAATTAAAGAAAAAATCCGGGAAAAAAGAAGATGTCAGATATGTCTGGACTGATGATGAACTGCAGGAGGCACAGAAGGACATGGGTAAAGGGGTTGAGCTCCAACGGTATAAAGGGCTTGGGGAGATGATGCCCGAACAGCTGTGGGAAACAACCATGAATCCTGATACAAGAACGCTGATCCAGGTAGGCATCGAAGATGAGGCGCTCTCCCTGAAACGTGTCACTACTCTGATGGGTGATAATGTTGAAATGCGGCGCAAGTGGATAGAATCCAATGTCAGCTTTACCCTCGAAGAGCAGGATAGTATTTTGGATAATGAAGATGTGGCAAAATTGGAGGAAAGTGGTGAACTGGATGGCTGATCATATACAGCAGATTCAGCTTGAGGATGTCATTGGCGACCGTTTTGGCCGGTACAGCAAATATGTCATCCAGGACCGGGCCATCCCGGATGTGAGAGACGGATTGAAGCCTGTCCAAAGAAGAATCTTGTATGCGATGCATAAAGAAGGCAATACCTTTGAGAAAGGCTATAGGAAAAGTGCCAAAACCGTCGGCAATGTCATCGGCAACTATCATCCGCACGGTGATTCAAGTGTCTATGATGCGATGGTGAGACTCGCGCAGGAGTGGAAGATGCGTGAAGAGCTGATCAATATCCATGGAAACAAGGGAAGCGTCGACGGCGATCCGCCGGCAGCGATGCGTTACACAGAGGCCAGGCTCTCTGAAATTTCCAACGAGATGCTAAGGGACATCAATAAGCGGACTGTCCAGTTCATCAATAACTTTGATGATACAGAAGTGGAACCGACAGTGCTGCCGGCTAAATTCCCCAACCTTCTGGTCAACGGTACAACAGGTATTTCTGCCGGTTATGCGACAGATATCCCGCCGCATAACCTCGGGGAGGTTATAGATGCTACGCTTAAGGTGATTGATAAACCTGCAGTCAAAATTGATGAGCTCATGACAATTCTTCAAGGACCGGATTTTCCAACAGGCGGGATTATACAGGGAAAATCCGAAATTAGGAAAGCGTACGAGACGGGCAGAGGCAGAATCATTGTACGCAGCAAACTGAGAACCGAAAATGTCAGGGGTGGCAAGACACATATCGTTGTCGATGAGCTGCCGTTTGATGTGAATAAGGCCAGCCTGGTCAAAAAGATGGATGAGGCCAGAGCGGATAAAAAAATAGACGGCATCATCGAAGTGCGTGATGAAACCGACCGTGAAGGCCTGAGAATAGTTATAGAAACCAAGAAAGAAGCCAATGTCGAAGGGATTATCAACTTCCTGTACAAAAAAACGGATCTCCAGGTGACATACAATTTCAATATGGTTGCAATCAGTGACAGAGCGCCGAAAGTGCTTGGGTTGAAAGAGATCCTTGACGGCTATATCAAGCATCAGAAAGCGGTCATCCGCAACCGCTCCGAGTATGAGCTCGCCGAAGCAGAAAAACGTCTGCATATCATTGAAGGGCTGATGAAAGCTTTATCCATTTTGGATGAAGTGATCCGCGTGATCCGTGAATCCGAGAACAAACGGAATGCCAAGGATAATCTGGTTGCGGCCTTCAGTTTTACTGAAAGTCAGGCAGAAGCAATCGTAACGCTGCAGCTTTACCGTTTAACGAACACAGATATTGTCGAACTGGAAACCGAACATGATGAACTTGAATATACGGTTAATCAGTTAAGAGAGATACTTTCGAATGAGAAAAAACTGCTTGACGTCGTCAAAGGTGAACTGAAAGAAATCCGCAAGAAATATTCGACACCGCGCATGAGTGTAATCGAGGATGAGATCGAGTCTATTGAACTTGAAAAAGAAGTGCTGGTTCCTAAGGAAGATGTCATTGTTTCGGTGACGAAAGACGGTTATATAAAACGCACCAGCATGCGGAGTTTCAACGCCAGTGCGTTGGGAGAGTTCGGGATGAAAGAAGATGACAGCATCATCATGGCCCGTGCGACGCATACCCTTGAGCAATGTCTTGTGTTCACGACCCACGGGAATTATATGATCCTCCCGGTTCATGAACTTTCTGATGTAAAATGGAAAGACCACGGCCAGCATCTCTCCAGCCGGTTTAATATTCAATCGGATGAACAGCCGGTCGCTGCATTTCTTATAGAATCGTTTGATGAACACAGGACGGTGATGACAGCGACCAAAAACGGGCAGATAAAACTCACCGGCCTGAATGCCTATGAGGCGGCGCGTATTAAACGGCCGATTACAGGTATTGGGTTAAAAGCAGATGACAGGGTCATTTCAGTTCATATGACGGATGAAAAAGATGAAGATGTACTGTTTGTGACCCGCAAAGGACTGACGCTCCGTTATCCAGTGGATATGATTAATAACACCGGCGTAAAAGCACAGGGTGTCAGGGCGATGAATGTAAAAGCGGAAGATCAAATCATTGCCGCGGAGCTGATATCAGATCAGACGCATCTTGTCACAGTCTCACAAAGAGGCGCGATAAAGCGGACAGCGCTTGAGACGGTTCCGATGGGCTTAAGAGCACAGGCAGGGCACATGCTCCTAAAAGAAATTAAATCCAGACCCCACCGCCTTATCAGTGCCGCAATCATCAATAATAATATTGATATTGTGTTAAAATCAGTTTCCAAGACATTCAAAACCAATGCCAGAGCGATCAGAGTCAGTGACAGATATTCCAATGGCTCATTTGTTGTGGATGAAAACGAATTCGGTCATGTGACAGAAGTGAATTTTGAAGATTTCAGCCATCTGAAGGAATAGATTAAAAAGCGGACAGCTGCTGTCCGCTTTTTAATATCCAGAACCTGCATTTTATCTGATTTTCACTTTAGGATATTCCTTTATTATTTATTTGAAAAAGAGTAAACTGAATCCGTAGATTATAAACAGGAGCATGATTATGAATAATGAATACAGGCGTGGCGGACGGCCGGAACATAAAAAGACGGTGACCAGGAAAAAATTGCGCAAGCGGGCGTTCATCCCCCTCATATTAATTGTCCTTTTGATTGGGGCGGGACTCTATATATATTTTTCTTTTCAATCCGGTTTAAATATTGCAGAAGAAAATGGGGCGGAGCAGGGTGCTTATGAATTTAATGGCGCGGATAACAATGACGGCAAGAAAAACATGCTGCTGCTCGGTACAGATAAGGAAGAAGATGGCGGACAGCGAACTGATGTCATCATGATTGCTCAGTACGACTATATGACAAAGGATATGAAGATGATGTCCATTATGCGGGATACTTTTGTGGAGGTGCCCGGCTATCAGCCCCAGAAGATCAATTCGGTCTACTCCCTTGGCGGGGCTGATCTGCTGAGGGAGACACTGCAGCTTAATTTCGGTATCGATATTGAAGAATATGCTGTTGTAGATTATCAGGCATTTGAATCTGTTGCGAATGTAATCAACGGTAACGGCATACCGATTGATGTGGAGAAGGATATGTCGGCTAAAATTGACACGGAAATAGAAGCCGGTGAGCAGCAGCTCAATGGTGAAGAGCTTCTCGCCTATGCGCGGTTCCGCCACGATGATGAAGGGGACTTTGGACGTGTCAGACGTCAGCAGCAGGTGATTAGTGCACTCCAGGATGAAGTGCTTTCAGTCGGAGGGCTTTTCAGACTGCCCAAGATTGCTGGCACGGGTATCGGGCATGTCAATACCAGTCTGAGTAACGGGGAAATGTATCGCATGATGGCGTCATTCCTGGTAAGGGGAGATAAGGATATTCAGTCCATGACGGTGCCCCGTGATCACACCTGGCAGTTTGTAGATACGCCGAATAACGGCAGTGTCATTGATCTGGACTTTGAAGCAAACTCTGAGGCCATGCATGATTTTCTTGAAGGGGACGGAAATGAGGAGCAGTAATTCTTTTGAATTACTGCTTTTTTTGTGGTGGTCCGCTCATGACGTTTGAAGATTATATTTAGCCGGATGGTATGACATGTGTTATTATATATTTATAAGAACACACGTTCGATTAATGGAGGTGTTGTCATGTATAATTATCATATCCTGGAGCAACAGGATGTATTTTGTGTAGACCAGAAAAGTTTTTTTGCCAGTGTGTCATGCATATTGAAAGGGCTTGATCCGAAAACGACCAAACTTGCTGTTGTCGGGGACACGAAAAGCATCGGTTCGGTTGTTCTGGCCGCAACACCCGAACTGAAGAAAATTGGCATAAAGACAGGTTCCAGATTGTTTGAGATTCCAAACAGAAGCGATATTTATATCATCAATCCATCGATGAAGACATATCTGGACTATTCATACAAGATTACCGGGATTGCGCTGAAATATGTGGCTCCTGAAGATTTTCATCAGTATTCGGTCGATGAATTTTTCATGGACGTGACAAACAGCTATCATCTTTTTGCAAATTCACCGTATGAACTTGCACAAAGGATCAAAGATGAAATATATGGGCAGACGCAGATAGAATGCACGGTGGGGATTGGAGATAATATATTGCTGAGCAAGCTGTCACTGGATATTGAAGCGAAAAAAACGACGGATGGTATTGCGGAGTGGAGGTATCATGATGTGCCTGAAAAACTGTGGCCGATCAAGCCGCTCAGAGATTTTTGGGGGATCAATAGACGCAGTGAGGTGAAGCTTAATGAACATGGTATATTCCGTATCGGGGATCTGGCCGATTATCCCCCAGTGTATCTGGAGCAGGACTTCGGTATTGCTGGAGTGGACTGGCATCTGCACGCGAACGGCATTGATTTCAGCAGAATCAGGGAAAAACATACAGTGCATTCCCCGTCCATCGCCAAGAGTCAGATACTTTTGCGTGACTACCGTTTTGATGAGGTATACGTCGTCATACTGGAGCAAGTTGATGAGGTCATTCACCGCCTGAGGGTCTCGGGCAGCCTGGCTAAAACCGTACAAATTGCTCTCGGCACCAAGGAAGGGGATGTATACCGCAAACAGTTCACGATTGCTGAAGGCACAAATAACAGCAGGCATGTGATGTCCGGTATATGGAAAATTTTAAGAAAGATTGCAGATCCTCATGCGCTGTACCGGACAATCAGTGTAAACCTGACGAACTTTATCCCTGACAGCATCAATCAGGGTTCCCTGTTTGATGATATCGACAAGGTCAAAAGAGAGGAATCCCTGATGAAGACAGTCGATCATCTTAAATTGAAATATGGGCAATTGAGTGTCATGCGTGCGTTGAGTATGACGGAGGCCTCGACACTTAAATTGCGGGAAGGATTGATTGCCGGGCATAAGAGATGAGAAGCGGCATCAGCCGCTTCTAATATTGTATCGCGTACAGCACAAGCAGTCCGTTCAATATCCCCACAACGAGTGAGAGCATCGTGCCGACCAGCACATATTCACTTTTTTTGTCCATCCCGTCCTCTGATGAATTAGAAGGGAATCTCAGTATTGATTTAGCAGCTATAACCAGACCGAGTGCCGTGTACTGATTGAACACGACAAAGATTATCGTCAGCAGTCTTTCACTGTAGCCGATTGTCATGCCGATATAGTCCGTCTCCTCAGGTTCTGATGTGGTCCTTGACAGCAATCTGAGCAGCAATTTAATTATATAGCCGCTCGCAGTGTAGACCAATACGCTTAAGATGATCAGTGCAATTTTCATGATTCAAGCCTCCTGTTGAATGAAGCGGTAAACTTCTCGTTTAATTTATCAATATCGGTATCATGATATTGAACCAGGAAAGAAAGGATACGCTCCAGCTGTCTGCCTCTTGATTTGCGGTAATGTGCGGAAATTGTCGATTCATTCTTATCCAGCATCAATGAAATATCTTTCTGCCGCATCCCTCCCAGCCTGAGTGAAGCGACTTCCTGCTGCAGAGGGGTCATACCGTTTAAAATATCAGTCAGGTACATGGTTGCAACATCGATTTCATCTGTCATACCCGGGGATGCAAAGTCCTGTATGGCAGATTTTTTAATTTCATCGAGTGCCGAACGTGTATCTTTGATCTCCTGGCTGCTCCATTGTTCAGGGTCCCCTTCGGGTGGTTCTGTATCTGCAGAAATATAGCTGCATTTGAGCGGGAAATCATTATCCGGCCACAGCAATTTGGCATAAATTGCGATGAACAGGGTATAATGCCGGGTAGAGGATAATATAAAAAGTTCATCTCCCATTCGGTAGTCCACATGGAAAAAGTCTTCATCGGATACCCAGGTGCTGATTTCTTTTTCCAGCCAGCTCAGATGTTCGAACACTTCCTCTCCGGCACGAGAACTGCCGGAGACGTCCATGATTAAGACGGAAATCATTCTATCCCACCTCCTGAATATTATAATATGAACAACTGTATATCGATTATACAACAATTCGTCTAGATAGGCGAATATATATAAATTCGCCTAAATGAACAAACTGATAACAGAGTATGAAAATCGGTAATGATGGAGATGAAAGTACAAATCTGTTAATATGATTCAGGGTATTAAAAATAGTGACAGGAGTGCCATTATGCAATTTACAGAGTTAACACGCCAGGAGTTTGAAAATTTCACACAGGAAAATTTCAGTCATTTTACACAGACACCTGCCAATTATGATTTGAAGAAGAATTCAGCTGCAGAAACGTACCTTGTAGGTGTGAAAGATGAAGGATCGGTAAAGGCTGCGAGTCTGATTACGCTGACTCCAGTGATGAAAGTATTCAAATATGCCTATTCAAACCGCGGGCCGGTAATGGACTACAGTGATAAGCGTGTATTTGATGCTTTTTTCGAAGGATTGATTGATTTTTTAAAGCCTAAAAAAGTTCTGTATGTCAGAGTTGATCCATATGAAGTGATCAAGGAAAGGAACCATGAGGGTGAAATTATAAAAGATATGGGTAACCGATATATATTTGATTACTTTAAAGCATTTGGATGGGCGCATACCGGATTTACAAAAGGTTTTGACCCTGTTGTACAGATTAGATGGCATTCTGTGCTGGAGCTACAAGGAAAAACTCCCAAAAAACTGCTCAATGATATGGACAGTCTGAGAAAGAGAAACATTAAAAAAACCGCTAAAAACGGTTTGCACATAAAATATCTGACAGTTGATCAGATCGATGTGTTCAGGCGTTTCATGAGGGAGACTTCAGAGATGAAATCATTCACAGACCGCGATGATGAATATTACATCAGCCGCAAAAAATATTTTGGCGACAATGTGCTCATACCGCTTGCATATGTGGATCTGGAGGAATATAACGCCTCCACAAAGGCCGATAGGGACCAATTGGTCAAAAATATCGACAAGGCACAAAAGGATCTTAGGAAAGATCCGGACAACAAGAAAGCCGAAAATAAGATTAAAAACTTAAGTGAACAACTGCATAATATTGAAGATAAACTTTCAGAGGGCAGGGCGCTTCTTGAGAATCACGGCAAAGAGCTGCCGGTGGCCAGCGCCTATTACTTTGTTACTCCCCATGAAGTGGTTTATCTTGCCGGCGGCAGTGACAACAGGTTCAGACATTTTGCGGGCAGTTATCTGATCCAATGGCATATGATTAACTACGCACTGGAAAATGATATAGACCTGTATAATTTTTACGGGATCAGCGGGGAATTCACACCTCAGGCAGAAGATTACGGTGTCATCCAATTTAAAAAAGGCTTTAATGCGAAAGTGAATGAATATATCGGTGATTTCATCAAACCGGTGAATGCCCCGGGATATAAAATGTATCAAAGTCTTTCTAAATTGCGCAGTTTTATTGGAGGTAGGAATTAATGGAATTTGTAGAACTGACTAAAGAAGAATATCAGAATTATATAGAGGAGGGGGAGGAGTCCGCTTTTTTCCAAATGGTTGAAAATAAAAAGAATAGAGAATGGGATAATAAGGAAGTCCGCCTGCTTGGTGTCAAAGACAACGACAAAAAAGTGATTGCGGCATGCCTGTTTGACAGGCGGAAGGCGTTGCTGGGCAAATATTTCTATTACTCAAACCGCGGACCGGTGCTTGATTATCATGACCATGAACTGGTCCGTTTCTACCTGCAGGAACTGACGAAGTATTTAAAGCGGAATGACTGCATGTATGTAAAACTGGATCCAAACTGGGTTTATAAGAAATATGACAAAGATGTCAGGGAAAAAGAAGATGACAGTGCCCAGGACGCACTCATTCAAATCATGGAGGATGAAGGATACGTCCACCAGGGCTTTTCTGTAGGATATTCCAAACTGTCACAGGCGCGGTGGATGAGCGTGCTTGATCTATCAGAATTTGACGACGCAGACACTCTCGTTAAATCATTCGATTCCCAAAGGAAGCGTAATATTAAAAAAGCGCAGAAGTACGGGGTGAAAGTAAGGTTTTTGGAAGCGGATGAAATCAGCCTTTTCATGGATCTTTACCTGGACACAAGTGAACGGCAGGGATTTTTCACGCATCCCAATCCGGAGGAATATTTCACCAATTTTAAAAAGGCATACGGGGACAAAGTATTAATCCCGCTGGCCTATATAGAACTGGATGAGTACGTAAATAACCTATCTGAGAAGCTTGATGATCTGGAGTCAAAACGCGACGAGCTGATGCAGAAGGATAGCAAGAACGATAAGACTTTAAATAAAATAGCAGAACATGACAAACAGATTGATAAATTGCAATCCGATCGCTTGGATGCCAGTGAAATCCGCGAAAAAGAAGGCAATATCCTTAACCTGGCTTCAGGCATTTATTTCGAAACGCCTTATGAACTGGTTTATAATTCAGGCGCAAGTTCAAGTAAATATCCGCAGTTCGTCGCCCCTTATATGATGCACTATGAGATGATGAAATACTGCCTGGCGCATGGCATAGACAGGTATAATTTCTACGGTGTCAGCGGTGATTTTTCAGAAGACGGGGAAGATTATGGCGTATTCAGATTCAAGCGTGGTTTCAATGCAGAAATCGAAGAACTTGTAGGGGATTTCCTCAAAGTCATCAGTCCGCTGCAATATAACGTTTATAAAGTGAAGCGTAAATTGCAGAGCATGAGCGGTAAAGAAATCAGGTAGAAAAAGTGGTCCCTGTATATTAAATTAAAACAGCCCTGTAAGATAAAAGTAATCAAATCATTGGGAGGGAGTGAATCATGAGGACGTCACTGATAGAAGAAAACACCTTTAAAAAGTTCATGGAGTCCTATAGCAGTTATTATCATTACCTGCATGATCCGCTCTATTATGAATACATTTCAAGTATCCAGGAGGTTCATCTGCTGGGTTTGTATGAAGATGATGAACTTATGGGCGTATCAATGCTCAGTGCGATACCGATATTGAAAAAGTACAGACAATTCACTTCTCATACAGGACCGCTGATTAAAGGGTTTACGAATGAAAAACTTAAATTTTTCCTGATGGAGGTAGAAAATTACGTAAAGGACCAAAAAGCATTAATGATCATCCATTCTCCGTACCATATATATCAAATCCGGGATGCGGAGGGGGAAGTGACGGACAGCACAGTGAATAACAGGGAGATTGCAGATGTATATAAAGATCTCAGGTACACTCATCATGGGTTCACTAAACAGCTGGTGAATGAAGAACTGCTGAGGCATCAGGCAGTGCTTGATATCCGCGGGGATGAAACAGATATCTTAAATCATATGAACTCAACAACACGTTACAATACACGTGCCTCCGAAAGAATGAATGTGCAGTTGAGATATCTGGGGCAAGATGAATATGACAGGTTTATAAAAATGTACAAAGAAACAGAAGCGCGTATTGGTTATGACCCGGTAGATGTCAAAAGATTAAAGAATCTGATAAGTATATTAGAGGAAAGATTGTTTGTCACACTGAGTTATGTCGATCTGGAAGCATATATGAAACGTCTCGAAACAGAATTGGCTGACCTTGAATCCGATAAGTTTGATATGCAGAAAAAGATAGACGCCGGAGAAGGTACCAAACGTATGAAAAACAGGCTTGGAGAACAGAAAAATCTGGTGACCAGTAAGGGGGACAGGCTGGAAAAAATCAGAGCAATGCAGGCCGCACATGGAAATATCATCGAACTGTCAACAGCGATGTACTACTATAACAATCATGAAATGGTCTATCTGTTCAGCGGCAGCAACCCTGAGTTTTCGATGTTTATGGGGACAAACTATACGACATGGCAAATGATCAAAAAGGCGAAAACGCTGGGTCTGGAACGGTTCAACTTCTTTGGTCTGACCGGCGATTTTACAGAAGCGTCCGGAGATTACGGTGTATATCAGTTTAAAAAGGGTTACAATCCTGTGATTGAAGAGCTGCCGGGTACATTCTATAAGACATTTAACCGCCCTGTATACAAAATCGCCCAAAAATTGAACAGGATTGAATGAAGAATGATGATGGAAACTGCAGTTTAATACTGCAGTTTTTTAATGGAAAAATGAAAGTTTATTGAACTTCCACATTTGGATTTATTTTTATGGTACACTTCCCTAAATATTGAAAGGACATGTGATAAATATGGGCAAAAGGTTTACAACGATTCTGGCAGCATTCGTTATGTTTATTGTATTTGCAAGTACTGTTCAGGCGCATTCCACAATGACATCTTCAGACCCTGAAGAAGGTTCTGTGGCAGAAGGTGAAATTTCCAGTGTTTCCATGACATTTGATACAGATATTCAGCAGGAGGAAGATATCTATGTGGAAAATGAAGAAGGGGAGAGAATCGATGCCGAGGAAATCAGTATAGAAAACGATACGGTTGAAGCTTCTTTATCAGAAACTTTAAGCTCAGGGGATTATACGGCATATTGGGAAGTTTATGGCGCTGACGGTCATCTTGTGGATGGCCAATTTGAATTTTCTGTAGAGGCAGCAGCCGCTGATGACAATGCAGAAGAAAACTCTGAGGGGTCTGAAGCAGGCGATGACAGCAGTGCAGCAGAAAACGAAGATTCAGAGACAAATGAAGAGGAAGTTGGAGCTGCAGGGGCTGATGACGGTAACAGCGGCGGTATGTCCGGCGGAGTGATCGCTCTGGTTGTCGGGCTGGCGGTTGTTGCGATAGCTGCAATAGTTTTCTTTGCCCGTAAACGCGCGTAAAACAGGAGAAATATATGGTTATTGTTTCCCAGTTGCTGTTATATATAACTTTGGCCTTATTAATGGGTGTGATGCTCGGGAATTCTTTGCTTGCCGGGCACATGCCCAAATTTCATGTGCCTAAATGGCTCGTGATTACTGCAGTTGGCGGAGTAATCCTTTTTGCATCTGCGCCCTCGCTCGAGATCATTATGAATCTATCAGGCGGTATGGATGTATGGACTGCTGCCACAATGGTATTGCTTGAATTCAATATCGGAAACGCATGGCTTTTTACTTATTTTATTGGCATTGTATTTGTTGTTCTTATTGCATTTAACGATTTGGGGGAAGATCGCATTGTATCTGGTGCGGGTATGGTCATCGTCATTTTGATGGCGATTGCCCAAGGACTTTCCAGCCATGCTTTCGAACAGGCAAGCTTTTGGGGCGTGACAGTTCATAGTGTTCATTTGCTTGCTGTAATGGTGTGGGGCGGTATGCTTATTATTTTGGGCTGGTTTACCAAAGTGCAGGCGGATTGGCCGCGGATTCTTTCCTGGTTTACGCCGCTCGCATTAATATCGATGCTTGTGCTGGCTGTTTCTGGTGTTTTTACAATGGATGTAGTTACTGCAAATCCCGACGGAGAGCAGATTAATATAGTCCAGCGTTTTACTGATGCATGGCTGACGGATTATGGTCAGTCGCTTCTCTTCAAACATCTGCTGCTGATAACGTTGTTGGGCTTTGGTACCATTAATGGTATTCTGTTCAGAAAACGGTTAGCCCGAGAACCGAAGCTGCAAATACAGCCGTGGATAAAGACAGAATCCTTTTTAATTCTTCTCGTTCTGGCGATTACTGGCTTCATGGGCGAACAGGCTCTGCCGAACCAAATCGAAACCATTGTCAGTGAAGAAGGCACATCCTCACTTTTCCAATCGATTTACGGCCAGGCTGTGCCGCCTGAAATGATGGTCTCATTGTCATTCGGCTTTATCAGTATATTGCTGTTTATCCTGGCAGCACTGTTTTTTGGGTGCATGCTTTATGCTGCCCGCAGCAGAATGCATCCTGCTGCATCTTTCATAATGGCAATATGTTTTGTGCTTGCAGGATATCTTGGTCTGATGCTTGGTGTGGTGTAACTTTGCATCTTTTGTCTGCGATTTAAAAAATATATCTCAAATCATTAAAAAACTGCAGTTTTTTAATGTCTTTTTAACGAGGGTTTTACACACATTAACAAAAAGTTAAATATATAAAATAAAATTTAAAAAATGTTGTATATTTTGTTGTCTTTTATTTAATGTTGATATATAATGTATCTATAACCTTTTAAATACATTATATGGAAGTGGTGGAAATATGAGTAAAATCGGTTATGCGAGAGTCAGTACGAAGCACCAGAATCTGACGAGCCAGCTGGACATGCTGAAAGAGGCCGGATGTATAAAAATATTTTCAGAGAAAATCAGCGGGCGCAAGTCAGAGCGCGATGAACTGGAGAACTGCATGGAATACATGCGGGAAGGCGACACATTGGTCATTGCAAAGCTTGACAGGCTTGGAAGAACGACAAAACAGCTGATAGAACTGTCGGCTGAACTTGAAAAACGCAGCATCGATCTTGAAATCATCAATATGAATGTAACAACTAAAGATCCGATGGGAAAGATGTTCTTTACAATGATGTCAGCATTTGCGGAACTTGAAGCGAATCTGATGAGTGAGCGCACAAAGAAAGGTTTGGAATCCGCAAGAGCACGCGGGAGAAACGGCGGCAGACCGGGAGTCAGCGAAGATAAGAAAGCAATGATCAGGTCATTGTATGAAACGAAGCAATATACGGGCAACAAAATTGCAGAAATGACAGGCGTATCCAGAGCAACTGTATATAAAGTCGTCAATGAATCTAAAGAATCGTAATACACAAAAAAGCTTATTCCGGAAAAGATTCCGGAATAAGCTTTTTAATGGGATAAATTACCAAATTTAAGAAATTCATTATAAAGTTTACATAATATATATTATAGGAAGTTATATCTTTAGAGTAAAAGAAGGCTTTTTAACACTTGTCAATGTAAGTTATAATAATAACCATTTCCCTCTTATCTGTTTCTCATGTTCCTTTCCGCAAGCTCAATTGCATCTGCCATCGCTTCCAATGGATCGATTAACATATCCCCATGACCGACACATAATATTTTCGGTTTATATGCCAGAATTCTTTTTGCGCTGTTAATCGATGTCTGATAATCCCATGTGGCTATTTTTGGAAATGGAAATTTGATTTTCAATGTCCTTGAAACTGCCAGG
Source organism: Salinicoccus albus DSM 19776 (assembly GCF_000385175.1). Lineage (GTDB taxonomy): Bacteria > Bacillota > Bacilli > Staphylococcales > Salinicoccaceae > Salinicoccus > Salinicoccus albus. The sequence goes on from NZ_ARQJ01000032.1 coordinate 17,630, forward strand.
CCGCCCTGTGTCTGGAATGCATCTCCGGCTATGACTGCATTACTTATATTATCGACGAACGACACGGAACCTGGTGTATGTCCCGGCGTGGCAGCAACTGTCAGGGATCCAATTGTCTGTCCGTGATGCAATGTAAAATCCGTATGGACTGTTATTTTCGGAAATCCGCCGTTAATTTTAGTCCGGACTTCATCCGGTTTTAAGCTGAAATCCCCATCCAGCAGCAATTGGTCACGTTCAGAGATGCCGATTTGCGCGTCCGGGAATATGGTTCTGAAGTCGTTGACGCCAGCGGTATGATCCCCATGAGCATGTGTCAGTAAAAGATGTGTGACCGTCTTTTTGGTTGCTTCTGCAATATCAGCGACCTTTTTTGTGAAATTTTTAACACCCATATCAATGACAATCAGCGAATCCTCCTGTTCAATGACAAAACAATTGATCGGAAAAATTTTAGGCAGCATGGTAATCTGGTAAATGTTTTTGTACTTGGCAACCTGCATCATTTCTCCCCCTCTGTATTAAAATGCACTGAAATGTTATTTTTCTGAAGATTTATGTTCATTTTCAGCATGCAGCACTTCTTTTTTCTTCCTTCTGTTACGGGCATAAACAAACATCATTATACTTACGGCAATGGATAGGATGAAAAGAAAGCATGCATAGCCCATAAGCGGCTGCCAATTTGTTCCATCGGCAAAGTTCGGAATGATGAAAGCTGAAAGCCCCATGATGACGATGGTTAATAGTGGCATGACCGCATACTTTTTAATCGATAAAGGGACTAGAGCACTGAGGATGATGATTGACAGCACACTGATTATATAAAAGCCGGCACCCTGTATCATAATATTCACCTCCGTATTTCTGTATCTTTAATGTTCATATACCTCTATTTTACTTGCTTTAAAACAAGAAACCGCAAATAATCCAAAAACGAGCATTCTTCAGATGATTGAATTTTCCTCATTCAGTTCTTTTCCGCAGAAATGAGCGAATTTTTCTGTTATATCTTTTAGATGCTGATAATCCAAAGATACTAAATTTTTTGTATCCACAGATTCCAGAATGTACTTGGTGAAATCCCATGTCTCTTCTTGAATCTCTTCATTGCTGACAAGCGCAACTTTATATAGTGAATCTACAATATTATATACAACTGAAATGTCGTGTTTTCCGTAATGCTTAATCTGGTAGAAACTTTTATACAGGTAGTCACGGAAGTCTTTTTGATCCATGATCAGACGCAGGTCTCCATTGTTATCGGAAAAATATGTTACATGCCGATAATTACCGGCTAATTCTGAAAGTACAGCACCGATCCGATGGATACAATTAATGGCCGTGTTGGGGTCATTCATGCTGGTGGACAGCGCCTTTACAGCAATCTCAACCAACTTTTCTATCGAAAATCCAATATCCTGAAGATCGGTCCGTTCATCCCCTATTACCAAAAATGTGTCATGTTCGACTACTTCCTCATCGCTGACGGCTGAAGACCAAAAGTAGAAAGCCGGCATGCCTTTAGGTACGTAATCGCCGACTTGGAATGTGGCTTCCAGCACCATGTTATTCTCCGCAGCCCAGTTGATCAGGAAGTCGTAGTTGACCTGCTGAACATATCCTGAACGACGTGCATAAATTGTCTGGCTGTTTTTTTCTTTGAACTGTTGAATTTGGGAATGATCCCAATGCTGGTGTTCCCCGTACATTCTTTCTGCGAAGTTTTCCTGGATCAGCTTGGATGTTTTGTTACGTATGATACCAATCAGAAAGTTTACTTGCGCCCACCTTGCTGAAAAATGGATGAACAGGATAAAGAAACAAAGTGAAATAATTGTGACGATAACAGTGATGATTGGTGTTACCAGGTCCTTTTGATTTGTTTCAGTTAATAACCATAAATTGATGAGGACGAAAATGAAGCCGAAAGTAAATACGCCCAAAACATGTTGTGTGATCCTGCTTTTCATAAAATCCTGTAATGCCCTTGGTGAAAACTGGGAAGAATACGTGGTCAGCATCACCATGATTGTTGAAAAACTGATTGTAGTCATCGTCAGCATTGCTGTAATCAATGCAGCATACAGCTGCTGGGCCGTACTTTGACCAATTAATAAGAAGCCCGGTATGCTGTCAGATACCATTGGAACTAACCAGATATCCAGCAGTGTCACAGCGCCTGCTGTCATGATTGAACATAGCCCGTAAACGATCGGGAGAAACCAGAAGCTGTCCCGAAGGGAAGTTCGGAAAGCCATTTTCTTCATTTTAATCCTCTTTTCTAAGCAATAAGATACTTTAATTAAAGTGAACATTCATCTTTACCATAAATGCCCTGCCCTTGCGGAAATCAAACATATTTTTTAAATAAATGTTTGATGGTTTTAATTTTTTGAATTTTTAATGTATAATTGATTTTGAATCATTACTTCGATTTTCGAAATTTAAAGGAGTGTCATGCTAATATGGAAGAACTGGATACAAGGCGTCAGGTCGAGACGCAGTACACGTGGGATTTAACCGATTTATTCGCGTCCGATGAGGCATTCTACAAAGCAGGCGAAGAATTCAGGCCATTGGTGGAATCTTTTGTGAACAAATACGCAGGAAAATTGGCTGACCCTTCCATCGATGCCACTGCGATCAAGGAATATATGTCTCTGGCTGAAAGACTGGTGCCGCTTGGTGCTTACGCAAGTCTGAGTCTTGCTGCTGATCAGGGTGACGCCAATGCTCAGGAGATAGCCAGCACGGCTTCCAACCTATCTGCATACTTCGGCAGTGAAACAAGTTTTCTGAGCAGTGAACTGCTTGAGAAAGATGAGGCTCATCTTGAAGAAATCAAATCCATAAGCCCTGACCTGGCAGGATTTGTGGATAAGCTGCTGAAAGAGAAGCCTTACAGGTTGGATGCAAAAGTTGAAAAAGTATTAGCGTCATATTCGAATGTGTTTGACGGTCCTTATAAGCTGTATCAGAAAACAAAACTGATGGATATGGACTTCGGTACGTTTGAAGCAGAAGGTATTGATATCCCGCTTTCCTATCTTTCCTATGAAGGTAATCTGGAAGGGCATGAAAACACGGAGATCAGACGCAATGCATTCCGTGCTTTTCACGATAAGCTTGCAGAATATCAGCATACGGCTGCCGGAACTTACGATATCCATCTAAAACAGGAAAAGACGGCTGCTGACCTGAGAGGCTTTGATTCTGTGATTGATTATCTGTTACATCCGCAGGATGTGGACCGTGAATTGTATCACCGTCAGATCGATATGATCATGAATGACCTGGCACCGCATATGAGGCGCTATGCCAGACTTCTCAAACAGGTTCATGGTATTGATAAGATGAAATATGAAGACCTGAAAATTTCGCTGGACCCCGCATCCGAACCTGAAATCAGCGTTGAAGAATCCAGGCAGTACATCAATGATGCTCTGGGTATCTTAGGGGATGATTATCTTCAGATGGTCAACCGTGCCTATGATGAAAGATGGATTGATTTCGTGAAGAATAAAGGGAAGTCCACCGGCGCCTTCTGCTCCAGTCCTTATGGCACGCATCCTTATATACTGATCTCGTGGACATCTCTGATGACAGAAGTGTTTGTACTGGCCCATGAGCTGGGCCACGCCGGACATTTTTACAATGCCAACCGTGAGCAGCATATATTCGACGCCAGAAGTTCAATGTATTTCATCGAGGCACCAAGTACAATGAACGAAATGCTGATGGCCAATTACCTGCTAGAGAATTCTGAAGATCCAAAATTCAAACGCTGGGTGATCAGTTCGATTATTTCGAGGACGTACTACCACAACTGTGTGACTCATTTGCTGGAAGCTGCATACCAGCGTGAAGTGTATAAAAAAGTGGATAATTATGAAACAGTTTCCGCTAACGATCTCAATGGACTCAAACGCAAAGTCATTGAACAATTCTGGGGTGACGATGTAGAAATCACAGAAGGCGCGGAACTCACATGGATGAGACAGCCCCATTACTACATGGGTCTTTATCCGTACACTTATTCAGCAGGACTGACAATCGCTACGTCAATGAGCAAACGCGTACGCGATGAAGGACAGCCGGCAGTCGATGACTGGTTGAATGTACTTAGATCCGGGGGAACAAAAACACCTGTAGAGCTTGCACAGATGGCAGGTGTAGATATATCTACAGACCAGCCGCTCCGAGAGACTATTGATTATATCGGTGAGCTGATTGATGAACTTGAGAAATTGACGGATGAGATAGAAGGATAAGATCACCCCCGACTTAAAGTCGGGGGTGATCTTATGACTGTTCTTTGATATTCGTTCCATCTTTTGTCTGCTTCACGCTGCCCGCTTTCATCAGGCGGCCAAGTGCCCGTTTGAAAGAACCTTTTGACATATTCAACGCTTCTTTGATGTCTTCCGGTGAACTTTTGTCATTCAGAGGCAGAAATCCATCGTTTCTAGTGATGTAATCCATGATTTTTTCACTATCATCATCCATTTTTTTATAAGCCGGTTTCAGGAATGAGCCGTTGACTTCGCCCTGTTCATTGATTCCGATGACTCTGAAATTTTTCAATTCACCGAGCCGAGGTTCCGACTCACGCTCTGATTCATGGATGAATACTTTGTAGCCGTCCGCGCTAAGCATGAATGTACCCACTCTTAAAAGTCGGTATGGTCGGCCTTCAAGCCACTTATTTTTGAGATCTGTGAAATCTGCCTGTTTTAAGGGGGTGAACCGTTCGGCAGCTTCCTGTTCTGAAATCAGTTTGCCATACAGCTGATTATCGCTTTCGGCTCTTAGCTTCAGGTAAATTTTATCCCCCTGTTTCGGCCACACGTCCTTGATTTTTGGCAGATCGACCCACGGTACGAGTATGTCCCTTGGCAATCCAATATCTACGTATGCGCCGTCCCTGTTCACTTCGGATACATCCGCAAATCCGTATTTATCGATACCGACTGGAGGAATAGCGGGCGCTGCAAATAACTCGCCGCTGTGGTTCGGATAGATGAAAGCACTGATTTCTTCCCCGATATCATACTCTCTTTCTGTCGTTGAGGCGTTCATGCGGATATACATATCGGCCCCATACTTCAGATGATATGTGGATCCCTCTTTTTTTATGATTTCCAAAAACTGGACCGTGCCTGAAATTTGCTCCATTTTGTGTCTCCTTACTGTTGAATAGTTTCTATAATTTTCGTCATATCTCTATTGAATACAAGTGTTGCTTTTTGATCAAACGGAGTTTCGTCGTTGTTTATGATGATGAAATCTTCTCCGTTGAAATAATCTACCATGGAAGCTGCCGGATTGACAACGAGTGATGAGCCGAGGACTACCAGCGCGTCTGCTCTGGAAATTTTGTCTATGGCAGAGATCACCGTCTTTTCATCCAGCATTTCACCATACAGCACAATATCCGGTCTGAGCACACCACCGCAGCTGCAGTGTGTCAGATCTTCGCTCAATATCGTCTCTTTTGTGAACTGCCTGTTGCATGATGTACAATAGAAACGGCTGAGCGAACCGTGAAGTTCATCGATATTATGGCTGCCGGCATCTTTATGAAGACCATCGATATTCTGGGTGATCACACCGGGGGATTTTCCAGCCTTCTCCATCCGTGCGATGTACTCATGCACAATGTTGGGGATTTTATCAGCAATCAACAGGCGTTTCCGGTAAAATGATATGAAACTATCAGGATCATCATGCAGGTGATCTTTACTGAGCAGATATTCGGCCGGGTATCCCTCCTGTGAAATTTCATCGAACAGACCGCCCATACTCCTGAAGTCCGGAATGCCACTTTTTACAGACACACCGGCCCCTGTAAAGAAGACAATGCGGCTGGATGCATCCATTATTTCCTTAAATTGTCTCAATTCGCTGTCCATAAGTAACAAGCCTCCTCGATTACTATTACAATCGTATCATAAATGTGATATCATCGCGTAAGAATATACTAAAGGAGAATGCCTATGCTACAGGTTACTGATGTGAGTCTGAGATTTGGTGACCGCAAACTATTTGAAGATGTTAATATCAAATTCACTCCGGGGAATTGTTACGGTCTGATTGGTGCGAACGGAGCAGGTAAATCAACCTTCCTTAAGATTTTATCCGGAGAATTGGATGCTCAAACAGGAAATGTCAGCATGGGGAAAGATGAACGGCTCGCCGTTTTGAAACAGGATCACTTCGCTTATGAAGATGAGAAAGTGCTCGATGTCGTACTCATGGGGCATGAAAAGCTTTGGGAAGTAATGAAAGAGAAAAATGAAATCTATATGAAGCCTGATTTCTCGGATGAAGACGGCATCCGCGCTGCTGAACTCGAAGGCGAGTTTGGAGAAATGGGCGGATGGACAGCAGAACCTGATGCAGAAGAGCTGCTCCATGGCCTGGGTATCGGTTCTCAATTGATTGATAATAAGATGGCAGATCTTGAGACCAATCAGAAAGTGAAAGTGCTGCTTGCACAGAGTCTTTTTGGCAATCCGGATGTTTTGCTTCTGGATGAGCCGACAAATGGTCTTGACATTGAAGCGATACAGTGGCTTGAAGATTTCCTGATTGGCTTTGAGAATACAGTAGTCGTCGTGTCACATGACAGGAACTTTTTAAATAATATATGTACCCACATTGCAGACCTCGACTACGGTAAAATACAGCTTTATGTAGGCAACTATGATTTCTGGTATCAGTCCAGTCAGCTTGCTCAGCAGATGGCTCAGGAACAGAACAAGAAAAAAGAAGAAAAGATCAAGCAGCTCAAAGAGTTCGTTGAACGTTTCAGTGCCAATGCTTCCAAGTCCAAGCAGGCAACGAGCCGCAAGAAGATGCTTGATAAAATTGAACTTGATGATATCCAGCCATCGTCCAGGAGGTATCCGTTTGTCAGATTCAGTCCAGAACGTGAAATCGGTAATGATTTACTTTATGTTAACGGGTTGACACACAGCTTTGATGGCGAGAAAGTACTGGATAATGTAAGCTTTACACTCGATCCGGATGATAAAGCAGTGCTCATCGGCTCAAGTGAAATTGCCCGCACTACCCTTCTCCGCATTCTGGCTGGTGAAATCACACCTGATGAAGGGGAAGTCAGATGGGGGGTAACAACCTCCCGGAGCTATATGCCGAAAGACAATTCCAGTTATTTTGATGGTGTAAAGACGGACCTGGTTGATTGGCTGCGCCAATATGCTCCGCCTGAAGAGCAGACTGAAACATTCCTGCGCGGATTTTTAGGCAGGATGCTCTTCAGCGGTGAAGAAGCAAAGAAAAAAGCAAATGTCCTGTCCGGCGGTGAGAAAGTCCGTGCGATGCTCTCTAAAATGATGCTGTCAAAAGCGAATGTAATCATGCTTGATGAGCCGACAAACCACCTTGACCTTGAAAGTATTACTGCAGTCAACAACGGATTGAAGGCATTTAAAGGATCAATCATCTTTACTTCCTACGATTTCGAATTCATAAATACGATCGCCAATAAAGTGATTGAACTGAAAGATACAGGCGCCATCGTAAAAGAATCGACCTACGAAGAATATCTGAAGGATAAAGGTCTGATACGCTCATAAAATAGTTAGAGTATTTTATAATTTTTAGACAAATGAGTTTACAGAGCAATATTGTTTATGTATAATGACGATTATAACTAATTAAATAGCATGGATGAGGCGCATCAATCATGAGTAACTGCTCTTAACAGTCTGCGAACTGGAGCGGGTGAAAGGGTGAGATGCCGAGATGGTGTTCTGTTGCAGCAGGACAGCGTTGGATCTGAAGGTTAAGAGCTACAGATTTGTCATTATTTTTGGGAAATAATGGAGTGCATCACTTGTAGATAAAATGATAACAAGTCCGGCATTCCGCCGGACTTGTTTTTTTATAAACCGGTATGCACGTTATTACAGGAACATCTTAGGAGGAAGTTATATGGTTAAAGTGGCAATTGTTGGAGCAACTGGTGTCGTTGGAAGTAAAATGCTTGAAATGTTTGAACAATATGAGATCAGTGCAGATGAAATCTCCCTGCTCTCCTCAGCACGATCTGCCGGGAAGAAATTGGAGTTGTTCGGCAAGGAATATACGGTTGAAGAACTCACTGAAGAAACTGCCGGCCGGGGTTTTGATTATGTAGTAATGAGTGCAGGCGGTGGAACAAGTAAAGAATTTGCTCCGCTTTTTGAAGAAAACGGTGCAGTTGTCATTGATAATTCGAGTCAATGGCGGATGCATGAAGACGTCGACCTGATTGTTCCGGAGATCAATGAACCGGAACTGAATAGAAATATAATTGCGAATCCGAACTGCTCTACTATACAGTCTGTTGTTACACTTGAGCCGCTGGCTCAGGCATTTGGATTAAAACGGGTGAATTATACAACTTATCAGGCGGTTTCAGGCTCTGGTTCAGGCGGACTGCGGGACCTGGAAGAAGGTGCTAAAGGCAAGGCGCCAACGACTTATCCGCATGCCATCCATGACAATGTGCTGCCGCATGTAGATGTGTTTCTGGAAAACGGCTATACAAAAGAAGAGCAAAAGATGATTGATGAAACTAAAAAGATACTCGGCCTCCCGAAACTGCCTGTTTCTGCGACTTGTGTCCGGGTCCCGGTATCAAACAGCCACGGCGTTCAAATCAATGTCACTTTGGATAAAGAAGCCAACGAAGAAGAAGTGAGAGATGCATTCAGAGGACTCGATCACATTGCGCTTGTTGATAACCCGGCAGCCGAAGAATACCCGATGCCGGCCGATTCAACAGGCAGACCGGAAGTATTCGTGGGACGGATAAGGAAGGATAACTCACTTGAAAATACGTTCCACGTATGGTGCACGTCAGATAATCTGTTAAAAGGCGCAGCGCAGAATACAGTTCAAATTCTCAAACAAATGATGAAAAGGGAGTAGTTTCATATGAACACTCAAATCTTTGAAGGTGTTGGCGTAGCAATGACCACGCCATTCAGAAATGATGTTATTGATTACAAAGCATTCAGGAACCATATTGAATATCTGATTGATAATAATGCACAAAGTCTGGTCATCAACGGTACGACAGGTGAATCCCCCACACTTGGAAATGAAGAGATTCGCGAATTGCTGCGTGTCGGTGTAGAAACTGCAGCAGGGAGAGTCCCAGTTATTGCAGGGACTGGCACCAATTCTACAAGCGTATCTATAGAGCTGTCAAAATATGCTGAGAGCGTCGGTGCAGATGCTCTCATGCTGATCACCCCCTACTACAATAAAAGTAACCAGAGAGGGCTGATCCGTCATTTCACTACAATTGCGGAGAGTACGAAATTACCGGTGGTCCTCTATAATGTTCCCGGCAGGACGGGAATGACGATAGAAACTTCTACAGTCAGGGATTTGAGCAGGCATCCCAAAATTGCCGCTATGAAAGATGCTGTCGGTGACCTGGAATATACAAAGGAAGTTCTGTCACTCATTGAAGATGAAGATTTCGTCCTTTACAGCGGCAATGATGACAACATGCATGATTTCACCAAACTGGGCGGTAAAGGCCTCATTTCAGTTGTCGGAAATGTTATTCCCGGTGAACTGCAGGATGTCTATGACAGGGTTCAAGAGGGAGACTCTTCCGCTGAGAAAAGATTCGACAGAATCATGCCGATGATAAAAGCTGTGCAGGTGGATGTCAATCCGATCCCTGTCAAAGCAATGACCAGCGCACTGGGATTTGGCAATTATGAACTGAGGCTGCCGCTTGTGCAGCTGGAGTCTGGTGATTACAAAAACGTAATCAGCACTATGAAACAGTTCAGGGAGGGCTCTCTTGTATGAAGATACTCCTCATAGGATATGGTACAATGAACGTAATTACTGCAAAACTTGCAGAAGATGCAGGTCATGATATTGCAGGTGTAATTGCCAGAGGAGAAAATCATGATATCCCCTACCCGGCATTCAACAGAATTGATGAAGCTCAAGCGGATGTTGCTATTGATTTTTCACATCCTGAACTGATTCTGCCGCTGCTTGAAGATGAAGTGAAGACGCCGCTCGTCATTGCCACAACCGGTGATAAAGAAACGGTAATCAGTAAATTGAATGACAAAAGTCAAAATACACCTGTATTCTTCAGTGCCAATATGAGTTACGGTGTCCATGTGCTGAACGAAGTACTTAAAAAGGCACTGTCAATGCTGGATGAATTCGATCTGGAGATGATGGAAAGGCATCATAACAAAAAGGTTGATGCACCGAGCGGTACGCTTGTAAAATTACTGGATACCGCTTTGGCACACAGGGACGGAAGCTATCCGGTGTATGACAGATCTGACATTCATGAGAAGCGGAAACCTGAAGAAATCGGTGTCAGTGCAATACGCGGGGGTTCCATCGTGGGCACACACGATGTAATCTTTGCTAAAGATGATGAAGTGATTGAAATCAGTCATCAGGCGCAATCCAAAGAAATTTTTGCAAATGGTGCACTTAAGGCCGCGTCTGAACTGGTGAACAAAGCCCCTAACTTTTATGATTATAACAATTTATTTGAGGAGAGATAAAACAATGGAAAATTTCACAGCAGAAGAAATCATTCAATATATCAGCGATGCTCATAAGGTGACTCCAGTGAAGGTTTATGTCAACGGAAATTTTGGTGATGTTACTTTCCCTGAAAACCTGAAGGTGTTCGGCAGCGAACAGTCAAAAACAATATTTGCAGATTATGCAGACTGGAAAGCTTTCGAAAGCCAGAATGAGAATATTATCGAAGATGTTGAAGTCGAAATGGACAGGAGAAATTCAGCGGTTCCATTGAAAGATCTTTCCAATACAAATGCACGAATTGAACCAGGTGCATTCATCCGTGAAAATGCTGTGATTGAAGATGGCGCCGTTGTGATGATGGGTGCTACGATCAACATCGGTGCGGTTGTCGGCGAAGGCACAATGATCGATATGAACGCTGCTCTCGGCGGCCGCGCCGTGACGGGGAAAAATGTACATGTGGGTGCAGGATCTATCCTGGCCGGTGTTATAGAACCGCCAAGTGCATCTCCGGTAGTTATTGAAGATGATGTGCTTATCGGCGCCAACGCAGTCATACTGGAAGGCGTCAGAGTCGGCACAGGGGCTATTATTGCTGCCGGTGCCATTGTTACAGATGATGTTCCTGAAGGTACGGTTGTGGCCGGTACACCGGCTAAAGTTATTAAACAGGCGGCAGAAGTTGAAGGTTCTAAACGCGAAATCGTTTCAGCATTGAGGAAACTCAATGACTGAGCTGGAATTCGCTATTGAAAACCGCAGATTGCTGCATCAATATCCTGAAACAAGTATGGAAGAAATTAAAACTACAGAGCATGTTCTCAACTTTTTGGATGCGCTCGGAATATCTTATGTACGTCCCCTGGCTACAGGGGTCGTCGCATATCTGGAAGGAAATTCAGAACGGACATTTGCATTCAGAGCGGATATTGATGCGCTGCCTATTCATGAAGAAAGTAATATTGACTTCAGGAGCAGAGTCAATGGCAAAATGCACGCCTGCGGCCATGACGGGCATACAACTGCCCTGATGCTGTTCGTCAGGCGCTGTTTAGCGTTAAGAGAAAAAGGAGCGCTTGTGCACAATGTCTATTTTATCTTCCAGCCTTCCGAAGAGACAGCTGCCGGGGCAAACCAGCTGATTCATGCATGGACACCTGAGTACAGGATTGAAGCAATATTCGGCGTACATCTGATGCCTGAGGAAGCACAGGGTAAAATTCTTTTACGAGACGGTCCCATTACGGCGAGTGCCACAGAATACCGTTTTTATATCAGCGGGGAATCCAGTCATGTTGCTTCAAAACATCAGGGTATTTCTGCAATAGAGGTGCTGATGCACATTTCCGGTCAATTGTCCCAGCTTCAGCATTTCCATCTCGACGGGTTAAACAGGAACATCATTCATATCGGTCACCTGAAAGCAGGTGAAGCTATTAATACAGTAGCAGGTAGCGGCTATCTGGAAGGTACGGTCAGAACTTATGATGAGGAAGATCTGAAAATCGTTAAAACCCGCCTTGAACTGATTGCTGAAAGTTCAGAAAAACTATTCGGCGCCGGAGTTGAGGTGACATTCAACGAGGGTTACCCGCCTGTAGAAAATGATGACGGACTGCGACCGGCAGTTGACCGCGCTTTAAAGCAGCTTCAATTTGAAATGATTGAAAAAGACAACCCATATCTGTTTGGAGAAGACTTTAGTTTTTACAGCAGACTTGCGCCCTCATACTTTATATTTTTCGGTTCCCGCAATACAGCCAAGGGGTACACCAGCAGTCTCCATACTTCAACGTTCAATTTCGATGAAGAAATATTGATCAGTGTGGCGGATTATTATGAATCGTTATTAAACAGCCTATAAGGAGTGTGTAGAATGGGTGGTATACTTACAATTGACAGAGAGCAATTCATAAAATCAGCAAGACATGCAGCCGGGGGTAAAAATGTAATTGCAGTTGTTAAGAACAATGCATATAATTACGGCCTCGAGTTTGCGGTCCGGTCATTCTTAGAAGCGGGCATCCATTCATTTGCAACTACTTCTTTCGATGAAGCCAGGCGCATCAGGAATATTCATAACGATGCAATGATATTCATGATGAATCCTTTGTATGATTTTGACAGTATCCGGGCACTTAATCTGCATATCACCCTCCCCTCTCTCGAATACTATTATGAATATCAGAATACGCTTGCAGGGATAAACGTTCACTTGGAATATGCGGGGTTGTTCAACCGTTCTGGTTTTGAGGATAGTGATGAAATGATTGAAATCCTCAGACACCAGGCAGATAAGCCCCCGGACGAGCGGATGAGAATTTCAGGGATCTGGACGCATTTCGGCTATGCGGATGAACTTGAGATGGAGGAATATGAGATTGAACGCGGTCTCTGGTTTTCATTGCTTGATAATCTGTCATCACAGGGATATGATTTTGATATTGTGCATGCGCAGAACAGTGCCAGCTTCGCACGTGACGGACTGTTTGAAGGACATACACATCTGAGGCTGGGTATCAGTCTGTACGGCTCACGCCCCTACTTTGAGCTGGAAGCTGCAGACTATGTCCAGAGTCTTGAACTGAAAGCGGAAATAGTACAAATAAGGTGTATAAAAGCAAAACGGAAAGTGGGATATGGCGGTTCCTACGCTCCAGAAAAGGATTCCAGAATTGCGGTGGCTGATATCGGCTATGGAGATGGGATACTGAGAAAGCGCGCTGCGTTTGACTGTATTATTGCTGGGAAACGCTATCCGATAAAATCCTTGATGATGAGTCATATGATTGTTGAAGTTGATGATTCGGTAACACTTGATGACGAAGTTATCATTTACAGCAATCGAATGAGAATAGATGAATTTACAAATAAGGGTGTCGGAGCAAACTCAGAGCAGCTCGGTGCACTCAACTATCAATCTTTAAAAAGGGTGATCTTAAATGACGCTGAAGTATTTGGATGATGAACTCACCGTCAACGGTTTCAGCCTTACTGAAATCACAAACAATTATGGTACGCCCCTCTTCGTTTACGATGAAAATGAAATCAGACATCAATGCAGAAAATATCATCAGGTTCTGGCGGATTCCTCACTTGATTATTCAGTTTCATATGCTTCAAAAGCTTTTACATCAGTACAGCTGATACAGCTCTTAAAAGAGGAAAATATGAAACTGGATGTTGTCAGCCAGGGGGAATTATATACCGCTCTTAAAGCTGGGTTCAATCCAGAAGATATTCATTTCCATGGAAACAATAAAACAGAAGAGGAAATAAAATATGCGCTTGACGCCGGCATAGGACTGATCGTTGTCGATGCGCTTGATGAAGTGACGCTGATCGACGAGAATGCTTCGGAGAGTGTGAATGTGCTGCTTCGGATAAACCCGGGTGTGAACGTGGATACGCATGAATATATACAGACCGGTCAGGAAGACAGCAAGTTTGGACTTTCCATACATAATGGTTCGGCCAAAGCAGCTATTCAGAATATAATTCAGAGTGATCATCTGATCTTTAAAGGCGTGCACTATCATCTGGGATCACAGCTTTCCACAGAATCCCCTTTCATCAATGCGCTGGAAGCCGTTTACGGGTGGCTGTATGAAGAATCCATCGAGATCGATATACTGAATATGGGTGGCGGCTACGGTGTAAAATATGTAGAGGGAGATACCAGGTTTCCTGTTGAAGCTGCTTTTAATGATATTATTGAAAGGTTAAAGTCTCTGTCAGAAACTTATCAGAGACCGCTGCCGCACGTGATGATTGAACCCGGGCGTTCCATTGCTGCAGAAGCTGGTACAACAATCTATGAAGTTGGAATGATCAAGGATATTCCTGATATATCCCGCTATGTTTCCATAGACGGTGGCATGAGTGACCATATCAGGACACCTTTATATGATGCGGAATATGAAGTCATTCCAGTAAAAAGGACCCAAAATACTCCTGCCAATGCTCATGTGGTCGGAAAACTCTGTGAATCAGGGGACATTATCGGTAAAAATTTAACACTGCCGGGAGATTTAAAACGCGGTGATCTGCTGGCAGTTAAAACGACAGGTGCCTATCATTATTCCATGGCGTCGAATTATAATCAGATGAGAAAACCGGCAGTTGTATTTGTCAACGACAATGGCGCAAGAACTGTGATTAAAAGACAGACGCTGGATCAGCTGATTGAGAATGATATTTTTTAGAATGAAAACAAGAAATCCCGGCGCGAAACGCGCCGGGATTTCTGATGATACAAATCAATTAACATTTAAATGATTTATATTAGAGTTTAATGACGTTTGCAGCTTGTGGGCCACGGTCGCCTTCAACTACTTCAAATTCAACTGATTGACCTTCTTCAAGAGATTTGTAGCCTTCCTGATTGATCGCTGAGAAATGAACGAATACGTCGTTTTCGCCTTCAATTTCTATAAAGCCAAATCCTTTTTCTGCGTTGAACCATTTTACTGTACCTTGTTTCATTAATTAAATCCTCCAAAGACGATATTCAATATGCAAATTATTCCAGGAAGACACAAGTATTAACTTTTAATACGTCTAAACCTTTCTAATAATGCCTATTGCACTTATGATTATACTGCATCAGTCCATATTTTGCAAACCTATATTTGATGGTTTTGCAGATAAGTAGATTTAGAATCACATATAGACTTCATTGTCCTTTAACATGATCGGTGTGTAATAGATTTGGATGTCTTCTCCGCAATCATCGCAATATTCAAGGTCACATGCGTTAAAAAAGGCAACCATTTCATATTTGCCTTTTTTGAAACTATGGTATGTTTTTTTCATGTCATTTATCAGTTCATCATATTTAAATTTCATTTCATCTTCATCTTTGAATGTGTATCTTTCTGTGATATCATCCTGCCATCTATCGAAAAGCCACCAGCCTTCATAGTCAGCTTTAATTATGACAATATGAAACATTTTAAAAACTCCATTCATATTTGATAATATATGTATTATATACGCGTATAATTAGCATTATCAACTCAAAGAACTTATAATGTAAGTAAAGAGGTGCTGAATATGGAATCCAGGATGATTATTGTAATTGGACGTGTACAGGGAGTGGGCTTCAGATTTTCTGTTAAGAGAATAGCTGATGAATATGGTGTGACAGGATATGCCAAAAATGTACAGGATTACGTGGAGATACTGGCGACCGGAACCGAAGATGATCTGGACACTTTTACCGATAGAGTGATACAGGGGGCCTCCCCTTCTTCGAAGGTTGAAGACTACTCCATTAAACAATTACCGCTGGATGAGAGTTATAAGCAATTTGAAACCAAATAGTTCTGACTGAAGGTGTAATATCACATGAAACACAATTTATCACACTGGTTTGCATCAATGGTCTCCATACCGGCTGCAATCGTAGCAGGGCTGGCATCAATGATTGCATTTGATATCCATCTTGTCTTCGATATGATGATCGGTGCAGGTGGATTTTTTGCCGCTTATTTCCCATCCCAATCATACAGCATGAAATCCCAGCTGGATAAGATGGGAATGACAAAAAGCGAGTATCGTCATGTAAAAAAGGAACTTGCTGAGGCAAAAGAAAAGATTCAAAGATTGAGAAAAAATTATAAGAATGTACGGACTTTAAAGGACGCCAAATTGATATACGACATCAATAAAATCGTAAGGACTATCTATCAGTCTGTTGAAGAGAATCCAAAGCAATTTTTTAACGTTCAGCAATTCTTCCATTCCAATCTGGATTCTGCTGTAAATACAATTGAGCAGTATCTGTTTCTTTATAAAATGCCGGGGAAGACCAAAGATGAGAAAGTTAAACTGCATGAAACAAGAATTTCACTGCTGGAGCTGAAACGGACGATACAATCGAATCTGACAGCAATGAACAAAAGCAACTACCAATCACTGGAAGTAGAAAAAGATGTGATTAAAATGAATCGGAAAAGAACCCGCGGACCATTGAAACTGAGCAATAAATTGGATGAACAGAAAGTGAATCTCGACAAAAAGGAAAAAGAACCGGAACCAGTAAAAGCGAACAGGGGTGAAGATGATGAAGGAAGAGAAAAAGCTGAAAGATGAACTGTTAAGTGATCCATTTGCTAAAACAGATATGAATACTGACACAGATGAGGACTCGGAGCTGGCGCTGCAGCCGGAGAGCACCCAGGAGTTAACAGAAACTTCAAAAGAAACTTCAGAGGATGCCCTGACGACTTATCAAGAGCAATTCAGCGATGAAGATTTAAGGAAAATAGAAGAAATTAAAGAGCAGATCGAACCACTTGATAACGATGCTCTGATTCAATATGGATCAAGCGCACAGCAGGCATTATCCAAGTTCTCACATCAAATGTTGAATGAAGTACAATCTAAAGATGTGGGACCGATTGGAGATACTTTGGAAAATCTGATGAAAAAACTTAAGGAAATTGATCCGGATCAACTCTCCAATGAAAAAAAGAATATTTTCAATAGATTGTTCCGACGTGTCAAACGTTCTGTAAATGAAGTGATTTCCAAACATCAGAGTGTAGCTTCCCAGGTTGACAGGATAAGCATCCAGCTTGAACATGCAAAAGAAGTATTAACGAAAGATGTCCATCTGCTGGATAAATTGTATGATCAAAATAAAGATTATTTTGATGCCATTAATATCTACATTGCAGCGGCAGATAAGAAAAGAGAAGAAATCAACAATGAAATCCTCCCTGAACTAAAGGAAAAGGCTGAGCAGACCAACAATCAGATGCATGTTCAGGATGTCAATGATATGATGCAGTATGAAAATCGGCTGGAAAAAAGAATACACGATTTGAAACTTTCCAGACAGATTACACTTCAATCAGCCCCTCAGATCCGTATGATTCAAAATATCAACCAGACACTCGCTGAGAAGATCCAAAGTTCGATTCTAACCAGTATCCCATTATGGAAAAACCAGATGGCCATTGCACTGACACTGCTCCGCCAGGAATCCGCATCACAGGCCCAGCAGGCGGTAACAAATACGACAAACGAACTGCTCACTAAAAATTCCGAGATGCTGAAATCAAACTCGGTGCGGACAGCAGAGGAAAACGAACGCGGTATTGTGGATATAGAAACGCTTAAAACCACCCAGGAAAACTTAGTTTCGACTATCGAAGAAACGCTGAAAATCCAACAGGAAGGTTCAGAAAAGCGGAAATCTGCCGAGAAGGAATTGGTCCAGATGGAGGATGATTTAAAATCAAGGCTGTTACAGCTAAAAGATGAGCACCGTTATTAAATTTTATAGGAACTAAAAAAACCACAGCCGGAAAAAGCTGTGGATTTTTTTATCATCATCCTATGTGTATTGAATTCTTTCTTTCTTAAGCCCGATCAGATAGCCGACGATATAACCGATGATCAGGAACGGCACCCATTCAAATGAATTTGCAAATAAAGGCAGGCTTTCCATCCAGGCCATTTCAACCCAGCCGCTTCTGTGCACTACAGCGAGTGCACTTACAATGATCACTAGCAGAACAGGCAGCTGGAAACTTGCTCTCGGTGATGGGATAAAGTATGTCACGAAAAGCAGCAGAACCGAAGCCATTGCGATCGGATAAAGAATTGACAGTACAGGCTCACTTGTTTTTATCACCTGTTCAAGCCCCTGGTTGGCGAGACCCATAGAAATCAGGATAAATAATACAGCGAATACTCTGTATGGTACCTGCGGAATGATACTGTTGAAATATTCACTTACGGATACGATCAAACCTGCAGCTGTCGTAATACATGCGAATAATACGATTGCTCCAAGCAGTATGGCACCGAATTGCCCGTAAGCATCGTTTGCAGCAAAAGTAAGCAGGAATGTACCCAGATTCTGGTCATCCGGTGTTACATTGCCTAAATCAGCCCTGTTTCCAATCCAGCCCAGTGATACGTAGACAATACCAAGCAGTAAAGCAGCAATTGATGCTGACTTAACTGTACCGATCAAAAGATCTTTCCTGTTGTTTACTCCCAAATTACGGATTGAAGTCAGAACAATCACGGAAAATGCTATTGCTGCAATGGCATCCATTGTCAGATAGCCTTCAGTAAACCCTGTGGAGAACGGTGCCTCAGTGTTGAAAGTTTCTGCGGAAGGATTTGGAGCATTTCCTGAATAAATCATGAAAGCCCGTACAATAAGTGCGACGATTGTTACCAGCAAAAGCGGGGTAAGCACTTTACCTATACTGTCTGTCAGGCTGGTGGGATTATAGCTGAGTGCAAATATAATTATAAAGAATATAATTGAAAATATAAGGAGACTCACCCATCCCGTACCATCCATGAATGGCAGCACTGCCATTTCATAAGCAGTTGTTGCTGTTCTCGGAATTGCAAAGAAAGGGCCTATGGTTAAGTAAATTGCCACCATGAATATGATTGCAAAAGCAGGATGAACAACTTTCAGTGATTCCCTGTATCCTTCTTTGGAAATTGACCCTGCAATAACACCAACCAACGGAAGTCCTACACCCGTCAGGACAAATCCAATGATTGCTATCCAGAAGTAGTCTCCGCTTTGATAGCCAAGGCCCGGCGGGAAAATAAGGTTACCGGCGCCAAAAAACATGGCAAAAAGCATAAATCCGACTACAAAACTATTTTTTGTGCTCATCAAGCGACCTCCTAACTTGTGAAATGATTTATAAGATTCAGTTTACAGGATAAACACTTTAAAGTCTATAATATTTCTAATTCTCAGATATAGCATTTTAATGCAAATTTATAATAATAGTGTCTTTATAATCCTCTCAAAAACATCCGGCAAAATGACAGCGATTTCTTTAACATTTCTTATTATGACAGTATTCTGACCGTAAATATTTTTTATCGCCATTCTTGTATTTTCATCATTCTCATGGTCGATAAAAATATTAATGACGTTTATCCCCCGCTTTTTAGCTTCGTTAACCGCCTGATGAGTGTCCACAACACCTGTCTGATTATATTGTTCCGCACTCGGAAGACCATCTGAGAAAATGATCAGGAATTTATCCTTTTCCGGCCGTTTGTTTAAAATATCAGTTTCATGCCTAAAGACAAAGCCGTCTCTGTTATCGCCGGAAGCCTCAATATCCAGGAGTGAGACGGGATAGTAATATTGTGAGTTGCCGAAAGTCATATGCTCATAAATATAGTTCGGATATTGATTGGAAATGATCTGGACTGAATCTTCATGATGAGAAGTAATACGGTGTGGGATACCAAGCGATTTAAGGATATTATTGATGATAATTATGCCGTCTACACATTCATCAAGATGATCGGCCATTGAAAATGACTGATCCAGTACGAGACTGAATACGGCATCGATTTCTTTTGATTCAACATTCTTCTTTGTAAACAGTTTATGACTGCCGTTAATTATTGGACTGACCGGATTTTTCATCAGTTTGCCGGAACTTCTGCCAGTCTGTAACGCGTCCATTTTATACTTAAGCAGTTTGGTGATATCTCCAATGACCTTTTGAGCCAGATCATTGTAAGAATCGTAAATTTGCTTGTATTTATTGTAATACTTCAGATTCAATTTCGGTTTCTTTACGATGAGTTCGGCATTATTATTACTCGGAGAACGGTCTTTGAGTCTGTTATCTCCCTTATTCGTGCCAAAACCTTCTGTAAAATCTGACACGTCATCATCATAAGGGTTCTCAAGGTTGTGGTCACTTTTTTTGGAAGTGTTGTCTTCCCCTGCTTCACCAATAACATTGGCGGCCTCAGCATCTCTGCCAGTCTTAGTATCAACCCGGCTTGTGTCTTCATCGGATTCCTCCCGTTGTGACGATGTCAGTTCACTGCTGTCTTTTCTATATGGGGTTGTATGGTTATATTCAACAATATCATTAAAAGGCATTTCATGAATCTGCTGATGCTTATAGAATTTCTTGTCATCAATTGCATTATAGATGGCGTTGGCTATCGATATACTTTCCATTGTACTATGGCTGATAATATTAAATTGTTTTCGATGAACGTTGACATTCTCTGCGTTGTTTAATATTGCTATGTTCAAGTCTTTAAGGATTTGTTCGGCTTCATTCTTTGAAAGTTTCCGGTATTCGTTACTCAGGATTTCATCATCCCGTTTGATAAGTGTTTTAGCCAGCCTCCTCTGGGAAAATGATTCAAGCCGGTTTCTGTAGTGTTCTATTGACAGGAAAATTTGTTTGAATAGCAGTGAAGTCTCCTGCAGGGTTTCAAAAGCAGCATAATCGAATATGCCGGGTGATGGAAATCTCGTCAGTATATCATGCCTGAACCCCTCGAGTTCAGAGATATCGTGTCTATGTTTCCAAAAGTTACTCACATTCATCGTATTGTTTTTCGGATTGAAATAACTGAATTTGCGCACAGAAACAGACACGTCTTTATCTTTGAAAAGAAGACGTGTCAAATCAGTCAATTCCATCATGACATTTGAGTCTATGATTTCATCATTGAATTTAATAAAAGAATTACTCATATCAATCACATTCCAAAATGCAGTTCTGCTGCATTCAGTATCGCTTTCTTTTCCTGTACACTGTCGAGCTTATCAACGATTGCTCTGTAACATGCCCGGGAGATGGGCATTTCAGTACTTAAATCAGCCATATCGAGCAGACTTCTGACACTTGAAGGTTCTCTTGATATCTGCCCCTGCTCTGTCATTGTTACCAGATCCTGATGAAATGCAGTCAGAGCATCAAGAATATCTTCATCTTCCTGAATGCTTTGACTGGATAAGACAGTCTTTAAAGCATCTCTGGAAACATATCCGATTTCAATGACATTAAAGCGATTCAGAAGGGCTTCGTTCATCGGCATAGTTCCTACATAGCCGACGTTAATTGCAGCGATTACGTTGAAGTTCTTATCTGCTTCATGTATATCACCTGTCAGAGGATTCGTAATGGTTCTTCTGTAATCAAGGGCAGCATTCAGTATGGGCAATACTTCAGGTTTAGCCATGTTGATTTCATCAATGTATAAAACGCCCCCCTGCTTCATCGCTCGAATAACGGGACCATCGACAAAGACAATTTTCTGTTTGCCGTCTGCATACTCAATTGTCTTAAAGCCAAGCAAAGCTTCAATATCAACATCCACGGAACAGTTGATGCTGTACATTTTCTGATCATAATAATCGGTAAGGTCCTCTGCCAGGCGTGTTTTTCCTGAGCCTGTCGGTCCTTTCAGCAATAGGTTCTTGCCTAAAGACAGGATACTTTTGGCATCTTTTTTAATATTTTCATCATTGTGCAGGAATTTTTCAGCCATGACTAACCCGCATCTTCAAAATATGTTTTAAAGTACCCGCCGACTTTACCGGAATCATCTTTTACAAATATATATTCCTCAGTCTCATTGACGACAGTGTATTCATTTCCTGCAGTCAGCATACCAGATACTTTAAATTTTTCAGCGTCAGTATGCACTGCCTTAACCGTTCTGAGGTTATTATTCTCCCATGTTTCGTGAAGCATGATTAATCTCTCCATAT
The DNA here is from genome assembly GCF_000385175.1 of Salinicoccus albus DSM 19776. GTDB lineage: Bacteria > Bacillota > Bacilli > Staphylococcales > Salinicoccaceae > Salinicoccus > Salinicoccus albus. Next base: position 39,717 of record NZ_ARQJ01000032.1, read on the forward strand.
TTCTGTATAATTTAAATTCATTCTAACATAAAAATGACAGGCCTCACATTTTAGAAGCCTGTCGTGAAAAATTATTTTAGCCTTCCAAGAGAAGGTCTTCAGGGTTTTCAACAAGATCTTTGATTGTTTTGAGGAAACCGACTGAATCTTTACCATCAATAATCCTGTGATCATAGCTGAGGGCAATGTACATCATTGGACGATTTTCTATTTTATCGTCCTCTACTGCAACCGGACGCTTTTGAATGGTATGCATGCCAAGAATTGCAGCCTGGGTGCCGTTTATGATCGGTGTGGACATGAGTGAGCCGAACACACCGCCGTTTGTAATCGTGAATGAGCCACCCGTCATGTCATCCAGGCCGAGTTTTTTATTCTGTGCTTTTTCGGCCAATTCAGCAATATCACTTTCAATCTGTGCAAATGTTTTACTGTCACAGTCACGCACATTCGGGACAAGCAGACCTTCTTCTGTAGAAACGGCGACCCCGATGTCATAGAACTGCTTGAAAACCATTTCGTCTCCGTCCAGCTCAGCATTTACAGCCGGATATTTTCTCAGAGCTGCAACAGCTGCTTTCGTGAAGAATGACATAAGACCAAGGCGGGTGCCGTCATGACGATCCTGGAATTGGTCCTTTTTGCGTTTCCTGAGTGCCATGACGTTCGTCATATCCACTTCGTTGAATGTAGTCAGCATTGCTGTATTCTGGGATACTTCATGCAGGCGTTTAGCTATTGTCTGCCTTCTGCGGGACATCTTCTCACGGATAACCGGTTTTTCCGGTTTAGTCGCAGGTTGTGATTTTGCTTCCTCTTTTTTAGGCGCGTCCTCTTTAGCCGGCTGTTTGCCTTGGTTGTCTACATCCTGGCTCCTCACCAGTCCGCGCGGATCAGATGCGTTGATATCATTCAGCGAAAGGCCTTTTTCACGTGCCATTTTTCTGGCAGACGGTGTAGCCACCACGTGTTCATCAGATTCCGAAGCCTCTGCAGCAGGTGCTTCTTCTGACTCTGAGGATTTATCTTCAGCTGTTCCTTTATCCTCTGCAGGTGCTTCTTCTTTAGTTTCCTCAGATTTTCCTTTATCTTCGCCTGATGTGGATCCTGAAGATCCTTCTTCAGCATTTTCATCAACGATGGCCACCACTTGTCCGACTTCTACTGTGTCACCTTCTTCTGCTTTGAGTTCGGTGAGCACTCCGGATTCTTCAGTGATGATTTCTACATTTACTTTATCTGTTTCAAGTTCAAGGACATTCTCGCCCTGTTCTACATATTCGCCTTTTTGCTTCAACCAGCTTGCGATCGTTCCTTCTGTAATGGATTCAGCCAATTCCGGTACTTTTACTTCTGCCATTATTCTGCCTCCTCGGATTTTAGAGCGTTGTCGATGATTTTTTGCTGTATAAGTTTATAAGACTCCCCGTCACCTTCAGAAGTTGAAGCACGCCTGCTTCTGCCGTTATAATTCAGCTCAGCTTTTTCAGGTGTGATTTCAAGAAGATACGGCAGAGCATAGTTATATATACCCATGTTTTTCGGTTCTTCCTGTACGAATCTTACTTCATCCAGGTTTTTGAGATCATTTAGCACGGCTTTGATTTTATCCTCCGGGAATGGGTAGATCTGTTCCATGCGAATGACAAGGATGGTGTCGTCCGGATTTTCCCTCAGATCGGTGATTAAATCGATTGCCATCTTGCCGCTCGCTATCAATACTTTTTTAACTTTAGTTTTTTTATAGTCAGGTACAATAATTTCTTTAAAGCTGCCTTCTACAAAAGCACTGACAGGCTCACTTACAATCTGGTTTCTGAGCAGGCTTTTCGGTGTCATCAACACGAGGGGTCTCATCTTATCCGTACCCAGATATGCAGCTTGTCTTCTAAGCAGATAGAAGTAGTTGGAGGCACTGGTAAGATTGGCAACCGTCATATTGTTTTCCGCTGCCAGCTGCAGGAAACGTTCCAACCTTGCTGAAGAGTGCTCTGCACCCTGGCCTTCCTGTCCGTGAGGCAGGAAGAGCGTCATGCCTGACTGCTCGCCCCATTTAGCATTTCCCGCAGCCATGAAGTTATCAAAATACACTTGTGCCATGTTTGAGAAGTCCCCATATTGCGCTTCCCAAATAGACATTGCGTTGTTGTTCTCGACATTATAACCGTAATCATATCCGACAACGGCGGATTCAGAAAGCGGTGAATTATAGACATCAAATGTGGCATTTGAATGATCTATCGCATGCAATGGCACAAATTGCTTCCCGGTTTCAGGATCATGCAGTACTGAGTGACGTTGGGCAAAAGTGCCCCGTTCGGAATCCTGACCTGTCAGTCTGATTGGTGTACCATCCTGATTGATTGTTGCAAACGCCAGTGCTTCGGCATGGGACCAATCAATAAGCTCATCGTCATCCTCAAAAGGTTTTTTTCTGCGGTTTAGAACATTTTCCAGCTTCCTGAAAACAGTGAAATCTTCTGGATATTTAAACAGATCTTCATTGATTTTCTCCAATCTGTCGTATGTGATATCTTCTTTTTTGTTTTCCTGGCCTTCAATGAGCACTTCCGGAGTCTTCAACTCACTGTCAATGTTGGTATCCTTTTTATCAATTTTATCCTGGGCATCTCTCATTTCGTCAGCGATACTATCAATGATATTGTTTTTCTCATCCTCTGTGATCACTTCCTGGGAAACGAGATCGCCGCCGTAGATTTCATCAATGGTATCACGGCTTTTAACTTCTTTATAGAGCATCGGATTGGTTGCTGTAGGTTCATCCATCTCGTTATGTCCGTATCTTCTGTAACCGACAAGATCAATGATGATATCCTTGTTAAATTTCTGTCTGTAACTGAGTGCAATCCCGATGGATCTGAGTACATGCTCAGGTTTATCAGCATTGACATGGAGTACCGGGAGGTCGAAGCCTAATGCGCCATCAGATGCGTAGACAGTGGAACGGGCAGCAGATTCTTCTGTTGTAAATCCAATGCGATTATTGGCGATGATATGCAGGGAACCGCCTACTGAGTAACCATCCAGTTTTCCTAAGTTCAAAGATTCAAAAACGACACCCTGGGCGGGGAATGCCGCATCACCATGGATAATTGTTGCAAGTGCCTTGTTATAATTTACCTCGGGTTTACCGGAATGATCGGTTGATTCCTGCTGGGCACGTGTCTTGCCAAGGACTACTGGTGCCACCACTTCCAAGTGACTTGGATTATTTGCAAGGCTGATGCGCTGGGAGATTTCCTTATCATTTCGAACTTTGGCAGCTCCCAAATGATATTTTACATCGCGGAGCCAGCCCTGGGTGATGTCCAGGGAACCGTCTTCCGGCAGAAATTGCATAGGGTCTGTATTCATAAACTCGCTGATCATCATCTCGTATGGTTTTTCCAGAATATGGGTTAGCACGTTTAAACGCCCTCTGTGAGCCATACCGAGCTGGAGGTTAGGGATCCCTTCGTCGGACATCAATTCGAGAAGGTGTTCGAGCATCGGCACCAATGTGTCCAACCCCTCAATGGAGAAGCGTTTGGCACCGACAAAATTTTTATGCAGATACTTTTCGAAGCCTTCCACCCTTGCGAGAGTTTTAAAGAGATCCTTCCTTTTATCATCGGTAAGTTCAACTTTGCTCTGAGTTTCAATTGTTTCTTTGAGCCATTGGCGTTCTTCAGTATCATTGATGTGCATATACTCATAGGCGATCGGCCCTGTATACAGGGCATACAACTGTGTCATCGCCTCGTATGCATTTTCATAATAATCTCCCAAATGTCTGCTGACGAGAGAAGCAGGCATCTTTTTCAAATCATTTTCTGTGAGATTGTAATCCTCAAAATTAAGACTTGGGACATTTTTGACATCCGGTTCATAAAGCGGATATATATCTGCCTCCAAATGTCCAAAAAGCCTGATGTTATCCAACAGTCTGAGCAGGCTTTTCACTTTGTTCTGATCCATACTTAATACGCCGGCTCCTGACTGGCCGGATTCAATACTGTCAAACAGTGTGCGCATCTCTTCACTCACACTGTCAGGATCGTCTTGATACATGTCATGAAGCTCGAGAATCATACCCAGATTTGTCCCAAAACGAACCGGGGCGTTCTCAAGTTCTCTTTCTTGCATTATGCCACCCTCTTTAAGAATCTTATTAACTAATTTACACATACCATTTTAGCATTAAGATATACTGTTTTAAAGCGAATTAACCGTGTAAAAGTCTCAATTTGCCTTTTTACATAGGGAATCTTATGGTCACTTTTGTAAATTTACCCTCCTCGCTGCTGAGCCATACGCTTCCCTTATAGTTCTCTATTAATTTTCTGGCAATTGAGAGTCCGAGACCATTTCCTCCCTGCTGTCTGCTCCTTGATTTATCTACACGGTAGAACCTGTTGAAAATGGAATCTATTTCAGTTTCGGGTATTCCGATACCGTGATCGATGATTGAGATATCAAAATGATCCTCTTTATTTTCAGTAGTGACGATGATGTGTTTATTTACAGTATCGTATTTGATTGCATTGTCCAGGAAAATGATCATCATCTGTTCAAAATGATAAGCTTCAATCATGAACGTGATTGGTGATTTTTCCAGGTCGAGTGAGAAAGTATAATCCGGATGTACTTTTTTCATTGAATTGACTCTGCTTTCAACCTCATCATTAATATCAATCTCTTCTTTGTTATCATTGGTTCTGCCATCATTTTTAGTCAGCAGAAGCAATTCTTCCACAAGTTTGTTGATACGCATTAATTCGTCAATTGAGATGTTCAGTGATTCATCCAGCACTTCCGGTTTATGTTTACCCCAGCGGCTGATCAGTTTCAGGTGACCCTGGATGATTTGAAGCGGTGTTCTGAGCTCATGTGAAGCATCTTCTACAAATTGTTTCTGCTGGTTGTATGATTCTTCAAGTGAATCCATCATATGATTGAATGATTCAACCATATAGTCTGTCTCTTCAATTTTAGTCTTCAGCTTCAGACGCTCTGAAAATCCTTCTGATTCTACTCTTTTAAGCTGGTTTGCAATACTCCGGATCGGTTTGACCATCTGTGTTGAAAAGAAATAGCTGATAATCGATGTGAACAGGATAGAAAGGAAACCAACAATTGTAGCGATGAAAACCATCATTCTGATTACAGAGTTATAAGAATCAAGCGGATGGATAACTGACAGATAACCATTCCAGTACTGTGATTCGATATTCGTACGCGCGACGAGATAGCTGCCCTCTTCGTCGCTTATTTCTGATATATCAGTTTCAAAGACCGGATCGAATTCAGGCTCCATCTCCATAGGTGTCCCTGTTGTCGCCCTGTATACAACTTCCCCGTCCTGGGTGTAAAGAATCATTTTCTGTCTGTCATACAGACTGGAATAGATTTCATTCTGTCCGATGGTATTGATTGGCTGGGAGGAATAAAGGGATTCAATCTCTCCGATACTTCTGTCAACAGAACGATACTCCTGGTCTTTCAAGTAGACACTTGTAAAATAGATCAGGAGAGAACTGAAAATCAGATAGGTGATCGTAATGATCAGCGTTGAAAGTTTGAGCCATTTGAACTTTAAAGAATTTCTATTCATGAGCGAATCACATATCCTACACCTCGTACGGTTTCGATCAGCTTGTGCTTATCAAATGGTTTTAATTTATTCCTGAGGTATCTGATATATACATCCACCACGTTTGTTTCCACTTCACTGTCATATCCCCATACATGGTCGAGAATCGTCTCTCTCTGGAGAACGATTGCTTCATTCTTTACGAGGAGGTACAGCAATTCATATTCGGTTTTCGTCAGATCGACCTCCTGATCATCAATGGATACTTTGTAAGCTGAGGTGTCTATTTCTATACCATGCAGTTTCAGCACCTCCTGCTTTTCATCATGACTGTCGGAACGTCTCATGATCACGCGGATTCTGGCCAGCAGCTCTTCAATTTCAAATGGTTTGACAATATAGTCATCAGCACCGTAATCAAGCCCGATGACCTTATCATATGTCTCACCCTTGGCTGTGATGATAATGATGGGTACGTCCTTGACTTTGCGGATTCTTCTGCATACTTCAAGACCGTTCAATTCAGGCAGCATCAGATCAAGAAGTATGCAGTCGTAGTCATTTGCCAAGGATTTTTCAAGACCGTCAGAACCATTATCTGATACAGTCACTTCATACCCTTCATGGATGAGTTCCAGTTCTATAAAACGGGTAAGATTCATCTCATCTTCCACAACTAAAATATGTTTCATTTTCATCTTCCTATCCTCCGTTTTTCATATCATATCATTTAATAACTGTTAAGGAAAAAATATAAAGGCGGTTGTCAGTATATGACTATGGATATTATTCATAAAGAAAGCGGCACCCTGAAAAGGATGCCGCCGTATGTGTGTTGGATATATTCCTCTAGTTTGAAAATGATCTTTTAAATAAGGGGGGCTTATTTATTCTCATTGATAATCATTTTCAATTACATTTTATCCAGTTATCCGCCGTCTGTCAAGTTTATTGTGGAAAATAATTGTCGTACCTAACACAACTGCAGTTCCTGCAACGATCCCAGCAATGATATCAGTTGGATAATGTACACCGAGATAGACCCTTGAACTGGAAATCATTAGGATGAAAGCAGCACAGACTGCGTAGAGGATCCCCTTGTTATTGAGATTCGTATTTTTTATCAGTGTCATTAATGACCCGAAAAATATAGTGGATCCCATCGCATGTCCGCTTGGGAAGCTGAAACCGGTAATATCAATCAAACGCAGAAAAGAGGGTCTTTGCCTGTCAAAGGAGTTTTTCATGACCGGGATCAGGATACTGCTTGCCAGCATGGAAACGATCAGGAAAAGTGTATGGAATTTCAATCTGTAAAGCATGAGTATTGTGATCATGATCAATGAAAGGATGATCATTGAAACGACTTCCCCCACCTGTGTAAATCCAAGCATCAAGGCAGTTGTTATGAAGCTTTCAGATGCATAGATAAATTCATAAACTTCAGTGTCGATCCACTTTCCAAGTCTGGATTCATGAAAATACGCGATGACCCCAAATATCAATGCAAATACAAGGAACAATGATAATTTTTTTGAACGGTTCACTATTTGCCCTCCTCTTGCAGCAGACGATTGACAAGATCCTCAGGCTGATACCCTCCGTCAAACACTTTCATCCGGGTTATTATCTCGCTTCTGTGCTGTTCGATGGCAGATAATTTCTGCATAAATTCTGACAGAGACAGTTGTTCCTCATGGATTACTTCCGCAAATCCTTTTTCTTTGAAGTATTCTGCATTTTCAATCTGATCTCCCCTGCTCTGATTCAGTGGCAGAGGAACCAATATCATTGGCTTTTTGTTAAGCAGAAATTCAAAGATTGCGTTTGAGCCGCTCCGACCGACGACTGTATCGGATATTTTCATCAGATGGGGCAGCTCTTTGTTCACAAATTCAAATTGTTTATATCCGGTTTGATTCAACGCATCATCATAATTACCGTATCCGACCAGATGAATAATCTGCCATTTATCAAGCAATTCATTCAAATTGTCTTTAATGAACTTGTTAATGGTTACAGAACCCAGCGATCCCCCCATTATAAGCATGATCGGCTTCTCCGGATTAAATCCAGTCAGTTCAAACCCGATATTGTTTCTCCCCCGCCCCAAGTCGTCACGAAAAACAGGACCGATATATTCAGCTTTGGCTGACGGCAGATGATCCAATGTTTTCTCAAAAGTGACAAATATTTTTGTTGCAAACCTGCCGGCAATTTTATTGGCAAGCCCGGGAGATATGTCAGATTCATGGATAAATACCGGAATATTAAGTGATCTCGCAGCAAGAACGACAGGTACACTGACGAAGCCGCCTTTTGAAAATACAAGCTCAGGTTTCTCCCTTTTTAATATTTTCCGAGCGTCATAAAAACCCTTTGAAACTTTGAAAAAATCCTTGATATTTTCTTTAGACAAATAACGGCGGAGTTTACCGCTTGAGATATTATAGTATTTTATAGATGTTGCATTAATGATTTCTTTTTCAATACCCTTTTTAGAACCGATGTATAAAGGTTCTATCCCTTTGTTAATCAGTCCGGGAATAAGAAGTTTATTGAGCATAACATGTCCGACGGTGCCGCCGCCGGTCAGAATTACTTTTCTTTTTACGGTATTCATTTTTTCCTCCCAAACTTTATTCATGTAAATACTTTAAACTATTTACGGCATTTTCACAATATAAAGCCGCATAAACTTAGTTTATGCGGCTATTTATTTTATTCTGACTCCTCACCTGACTCCTCTTCCTGCGGCTGCTCTTCAGATGATTGTTCTTCACCGGACTGATCTTCAGATGTACCATTATTGCCTTCCCCTGTATTCACCGGCTGTTTATCAATATGCTGGGCATTATCTGCTGCACGTTCCTCAATTTCTTCGAGAGCGTAGTCACCATTGATATAATCGACCAGATAGGAAAGCTGTGCATCATTTTCATTGATATAGCTGCGCAGTTCATTCATGAGTGCATTAGAGGTCTCCCCGGTAACATCGCCTGACTGTTCAAGCTCCTGGTCATTTTGGAAACTTTCAACTGCAGTGGTCAGTGATGGAGTGAAGGTTTCATTGAAGTTATCCATTTCATATCCGAGTGTCTCCAAAGCTACTTTGATGGAAGTGACTGTTTCGTTTTCCTGACCTTCCGTGTACATATCCCCAGGATTCAGCATCTCCACACGGTAATAATCCGGATTTGGGAGCTCAACATCTGGTGATATGCCTTCTTCATGAACCCAATTGCCTGAAGGGGTCAGCCATTTCGTATTTGTATATTTCAGAATTGAATCATCACCGAACTCATTGGTTTGCTGTACCACGCCTTTTCCGAATGACTGAGTACCTGCAATCGTCACATCCATATGATCATCGAGGGCGCCCGCAAAGACTTCTGAAGCACTTGCCGATCCTTCATTTAATAATAGATAGATATTATCGAATGACTCTGTGTTCGGATTGGATTCTCCTTCTGTAGCGATTTCGGTCTGTTCTCCGGCGCTGTTTTCCAGATAGAGTGCTGTTTCGCCCTGGTCAATAAACTGGTTGATCATGGAAACAGCTTCATCCAGCAGTCCGCCCGGGTTATATCTGAAGTCGATAATGATATCTTCAACATCATCTTCCGCTGCCTGGTTGATGCTGTTTTCGAATTCCTCAGTCGTGCCCTGCTGGAAACGGTTGATACTGATGTGACCCACATTTTCAACTTCTTCATAAGTCACGCTGTCAATATGAATGGTATCGCGTGTCACCGTAATGTCCATCGGTTCGCCATCTCCGCGAACAATAGTCAATGTGACATCTGTCCCTTTTTCACCGCGAATCAGCTGAACTGCTTCCTGGGTGCTCCATCCTTCTATAGACTGGCCGTCGACGGCGATAACCTGGTCCCCGGGTTCTATGCCCGCTTCTTCTGCAGGTGACCCCCTCATCGGTGATGTTATGACAATACGGTTGCCTTCCTGCATCACTTCAGCGCCGATACCCTCAAAGTCACCGGTGACTGATTCTTCGAACTGTGATGTTTCATCATTGGTCATGTATTCACTATACGGATCATCAAGACCTTCTACCATTCCCTCTATAGAAGAATTAATGAGCTCTTCGTTATCGACATCCTGATAATAATCGGATGTTATTGTATCGTATACGTCATACAGCTTAGAAAACTCACTTCTTGTATCCGTTCCGACATTGACTGCCTTTTCAGTTCCTGCTTCAAGACTGAGAGTAGTTACAACTGCTGTACCAATGATGGCAGTCAGTAAGATAATAATGAACCAGAACAATTTTATATTTATATGGCGTCCGCCATTTTGAGTTTCTTTTCCATTCTTTTGTTCCTCGCTCAACACACACACCTAATTCCTATATGTATAATTAAAATATATTTTAACAGTTTATGTATGGTAATGAAAGAAAAAGAACAGAAAGGAGTGCCTTCCTGTTCATCCCTATAAAAGTGATTATTCTTCTATGAATGGAAGAGATGCGTCCAGTGCAACCTCGATCATGTCATTGAAAGTCGTCTGCCTCTCTTCACTGGATGTTGACTCACCTGTAAGGATATGGTCAGACACTGTCAGTACAGACAATGCTCTGGCATCGAATTTTTTACTGATGGTGAACAGTGCACTGGATTCCATTTCAAGAGCCAGGACACCGTAATCCGCCAGTTGTTCGATATCACCGTTCTCATCGTAGAATGAATCTGCGGTAAAGATGTTGCCCACCTGTACATCCAACCCCTTTTTCTTGGCTTCATTATAACTGGACAGCAGGAGTTCAAAGTCTGATGTCGGTGCAAACTCAACATTTTTGAACAGCTTCCTGTTTTGATAGGAGTCACTGGAAGCACTTTGAGCAAGTATGACGTCCCTGACGTTGACATCTTTTTGGATAGCACCGCAGGTACCGACCCTGATCAAGTTTTTAACACCATATTCTTCCATAAGTTCATGGATATATATGGAGATTGAAGGTACGCCCATGCCTGTCCCCTGTACGGAGATCCGCTTGCCTTTGTAGGTGCCTGTAAAACCGAACATATTGCGCACTTCATTATAACAGACAACATCCTCCAGAAAAGTATCTGCAATATATTTAGCTCTCAGAGGATCTCCGGGGAGAAGGATAGTATCAGCGATTTCGCCTTTTTCCGCGTTGATATGAATACTCATTGATAAATTTCTCCTTTTATAAATGTAAGTTCAGTGTTCCAGCCAGTTTTTGTAATCATCATATGAAGCATCGAAAATCGAAAGCGGAACCCCTTCATAGGGGTGCCGCTCCAGATAATCGGAGACTTCGGAATACTCTGTTGCATCTTTGGGAAACATGGTATCCGTGGAAATGTGCTGAGCAAGTGATCCAACATCTGAATCCTCACCCCTTCTCGTCTTTATATAATGATAAAAGGAATAGTTTTTCATTATTTTACAACCAGTGTTACTACTGTCGTTTCTCCTTTGGCAACATCGCTGACTGTTTCAACATTAAAAGATTCAAGTGCGTCACTGTTTGTGATGATTACAGGAGAAATTGTGCTGGTTGCTTCTTCTTTAACCAGATCCATATCAAAATCGACCAGTTTGTCGCCGACTTCTATCCGGTCTCCTTCGGATACGAATCCTTCAAAGCCTTTCCCTTCCATTGTTACTGTCTCCAGTCCAATGTGTATTAAAAGTTCAACACCGTTGTCTGTCTTAATTCCAACAGCATGGTGTGTGGGAAACACCTGCATGATTTCCCCGGCAGCAGGTGAAACCACCTCACCATCTGTCGGGTTGATGCCAAAGCCTTCTCCCATCATTTTTTCAGAAAATACAGGGTCTGGTATATCTTCGATAGGTACATAGGTGCCATTCATCGGACTTTTAATCTCAAGATTTTTGTCGACATCATTCTTTTTACCGAACAAACTTTTGAACATCTGATTCATCTCCTGTCGTTTTATCATCAAATCACTTTATTTAAAGTAGCTGAGATATTCACCATAGCCTTCATTTTCCAGATCGTCTTTCGGGATGAAAGTCAAACTTGCTGAATTGATGCAGTATCTCAGACCGCCGAGTTCCTGCGGGCCGTCCTCGAACACATGACCGAGATGGCTGTCTGAAGAATCACTCCTGACTTCTGTTCGTCTCATGCCGAACGAATCATCGAATTCTTCAGATACATCGTCTGCAATCGCCTTTGAGAAACTTGGCCAGCCACAGTCGGAGGCGAATTTATCTCTTGAGGTAAAAAGCGGTTTGCCATTGATTTTATCAACATAAAGCCCATCTTCATAGTTATTCCAATATTCATTTTGGAACGGCGCCTCAGTAGCATCCTCCTTCATCACAGCATATTCTTTTTTTGACAGGTTAGTTACATCTTTTTTCAGTGTCATATATTATTTCACTCCCCAATGAGATTCTAAAAAGGCTTTTCTTCCCGAGCCCTTATAGTAAGCATTATAGTGAGCAGCGTGAGTCTGATGAAAATCCTGATGCTCTTCTTCTGCCTTGTAGAAATTCTTATATGGCAAGACCGGTGTATTGATCGGGGCCTTGAATATATTTTTATCATCCAGTTCTCTGATGACGGTTTCGGCTGTTGCTTTCTGTTCTTCATCATGATAGAAGATTGCGGGCATATACTGAGGTCCGCGGTCGCCGAATTGGCCTTCAGTATCTGTCGGATCAAATGTTTTAAAGAAAATTTCAAGCAATTCCTGATATGACATTACCGTATCGTCAAAATCAATCTGAACCGCCTCGACATGCCCTGTCGTTCCTGAGACGACCTCCTGATAGGATGGATTTTCAACGTGTCCGTTGGAATAACCTGATGTGACGGAATTTACTCCATCAAATTGATCAAACGGTTTTACCAGACACCAGAAACATCCGCCTGCTAATGTTGCTTTTGCCAAATTAATCACCTCTCCATTATCTTTCTATTGAAAAATACCATTCATTGTTTTCATAATCAATTGAATCGGATTTGATACTCATGTCCATTTCATCTGTAAACGATGATGTATCAACGACCAGTGCGCGGCTGTCTTCTGAAAAGGAAAGTCCCTCAGGTAAATTGCTTGATGAGCGAATGATGGAATAAAGCATATCCTGTGTCAGGGGGAGATCGGATATGTCAATATCAGTGACTTCAAAAACGATGGAATCTCCAGTTGAAACAGGTTCCAAATTAAAGTCTGTTACAATATCCAGACCGTAGACTGAATGCTCTGAAGTAAGTGCTATCCCTGATTCACTGATCGAGATATCCAAAGGTTCGTCCCCCATGTTGTCCATAATCAGTGATTCGACAGCCTGGTTATCCATCCTTACCTTTATACCCGAATCTGATTCGGTGTAATTATCATTTGTCTGCGGTGCTTCATAACTTTGACTGAGCATCAACATTGCGGCAGCAAGTACGGCAATGTTAAAAATCAAAAGTATGAAGAATAACCATTTCCAAACTTTCATATATATCATGTCCACTAATTATTTTTTCGCACAAGATGAAGAAATTCATGCGGATATTTATTGGTATTGTCTACGACGCCTTCTTCTCTGGATACGACTTCCCAGTCTGCCAGATCATATTCAGGAAAAAATGTGTCTCCGCCAAAAGTTTCAAAAATTCTCGTGATGTACATCTCATCAACCATATGCATGGTCTGTTGGTATATACCGCTGCCGCCAAAGATAAAAACCTTTCCCGGCAGTGTTTTTATATCATCGGTATCGTGCATAATCTCGATGTTATCATGAATGCTGTTAAAATTCCTGTTATTTGTAAGAATCACATTTTTGCGTTTCGGCAGCGGTCTGCCGATAGATTCGAAAGTTTTTCTCCCCATTACTAAAGTATGGCCTGCGGTAGTTTCCTTGACATGCTGCAAGTCAGCAGGAAGATGCCAGGGCATCCGGTTTTTAAAGCCGATTACATTTTGATTGGCATGACATACTATCAATGATATCACGAAATGAACCTCCTATACTGCGATGGGTGCTTTGATGAATGGATGACTTTGATAATCCACCACTTCTATATCTTCATATTCAATATCAAACATTGAGCGGCTGCTGTTAATCTTCAGGGATGGCGGGTCATAGCTGTCCCTTTCCAGTTGCGTGTTTACAGCATCCGTATGATTGCTGTAAATATGCGCATCACCCAGCGTATGAATAAACTCTCCAGGAATCAGATGACATTCCCTGGCAACGAGATGGAGCAGCAGGCTGTAGCTTGCAATGTTAAAGGGGACACCCAGGAATACATCACCGCTGCGCTGATACAGCTGAAGACTCAGCCTGCCGTCACTGACGTAGAACTGAAACAAGGCGTGGCAGGGAGGCAGTGCCATGGTATCAATCTCTGCAGGATTCCATGCAGTCACAATATGTCTCCTCGAATCCGGGTTGTTACGGATGCTCTCCACCACATTCTTCAACTGATCGGTAAATGAACCATCCGGATTTTCCCACTGTCTCCATTGTTTGCCGTAGACATTTCCAAGATCTCCGTATTTTGATGCAAAAGCATCATCTTCTAAAATACGTGCCTTGAACTTGTCCATCTCCTTTTTGTAGATTTCCTTGAACGAGGCGTCCGCTTGAGCCCGGTTGCCGAAATCAGTCATATCCGGTCCATCGTATTCATCAGATTCAATCCATTTCTTAAACGCCCATTCATTCCAGATATTATTATTATATTCCAGCAGAAACTTGATATTGGTATCGCCTCTGATAAACCATAACAGCTCGGTGGCAAACATCCTGAATAAGACCTTCTTAGTAGTCAGCATCGGAAAGCCTTCTTGCATATCAAAGCGCATCTGATAGCCAAATACGGAATAGGTGCCGGTACCTGTCCGGTCATCTTTAAACCGGCCGTCATTCGTAATCTTTTTGAGCAGATTATGATATTCCTGATCAATTGGATTCAAAGGAATCCCCTCTTTCTTTTTTATCATTATTTATATATAATTGGTTATGAGTTCACTTATATTATATAACTATCGTCTGGAGTGTAGCTAATGGAACTTATTCTTGCAATCGGACTGGCCCTGCTTTCATTTTACATGATTTCGATGTGCATATACGAGTAAAAATCATTTTAGATGAAAAACAGGAAAGGCAGTGCCTCTCCTGTTTTATTTATGAACAATTTTCATCAAAGCTGTCTTTGATATCCGCCATAATATCTTCGATGTCTCTGCCTTCTATGTGTTCACGCGGTATAAAATGTACAAGGTCTTCACCTTTGAATAATGCCATAGAAGGACTTGAAGGCACCTGCCCGATATATTCACGCATGCGCTCAGTAGCATCTTTATCCTGTCCGGCAAAGACAGTTGCCTTTTTCACAGGTTTAATCGGATTCTGATCTGCCACGGTTACTGCCGCCGGTCTGGCCAGTCCGGCGGCACATCCGCACGTACTGTTTACAACCACAAATGCTGTTTCTTCATCCTTGATGTCCTTCATAAAATTTTCGACAGATTCCGATGTCGTCAAGTCCTCAAAATTCTGACGGGTCAGCTCCTCACGCATCGGCGTTGCAATTTCCTTCATATATTCTTCATATGGATTCATATTAACGCTCCCTTTCCTGAATCTGTTTCCACACACTTCCAAGTGCTTCCTCTCCATGTTCTATACGTGCAATTGCCATTTCGATCTGGAGTCTCACATCGTACTGAGGATCGTCCTGATGCGCTCTTAAGTATGGCAGACTGTCTTCATTGCCGGCCTCATAAATGAACATAGCCGCTCTCCAGCGGACAATCGAGCTTTTGTCATCAAGTGCTTCGTACATATCCGGCAAGCCTTCGGCAAAACCGAGATCGCTGTAGGCATCGCCTGCCGTTCTTTTGACCGGTACTGATTTATCCCGCAGTCCGATGCGCAGATACGGCAGCGTCTCTTTTTCCTCTATCATTGCCAGCAGACTGACCGCTTCTCTTCTGACCTGCATCTTTTCATCATGAAGTGCAAGATTAAGCACTTCATAGTCGTCCTGATCCGGGTTTTCCATGTGGTCCAGCAGCCAGAGTCTGTCCTTCCAATTTTCCCTGGATTCAAAAGCAACAGGCGATATTTTGAAATATTCTTTAGGTTTTGGCGTTGTTTTTGTCTGCGCTTCCTCTACAAGACGATGTATACGCTCTGCATCATAAAGCGCTTCGATTTCCTCGCTCAGCTCATCGAATATATCTTCCGGTTCTCCGAAACGGACGCCATAGTCTTCCCATCTGCGCATCAGGATAATATTATCTCCATCCAGCGTCGCTTCGGAGATTGCATCTGTAAAGCGTTTTGGGAGCTCCTGTCTGTGCTCACCGCCATCATTGATTTTTATCTGGTACGGGATGGATTTAAATGTAAGCACCTGTGTTGTAACTTCCCCAAAAGTGCTGTCTAGTTCAAGTTTTTTTTTACATCATCCCCGCCCTGGAATGTTTTCTCGATTTCGGGGATCAATGATTCCCAGTCAGTTTTTGGGGATTTATCCACCGAAATGAAATCCATGGCATGAAAAACGCTGTTTACATCTTCGAGTTCGAGGATTCTGTTGATGAAATCAGGCGCATCATCAGACACTTCCCTATATGTGGAAGATTTCATATCTTCCTTTTCTTCATTCAAAGTGATTTTCATGGTATTCGGACTTGGTGTCGGTTCAATTTTTACAATTTCCAATTGTATTCCTCCTATTGCAGGTTATTCCCGTGAGTTCTGATAGAAATGCCCACTGAACATTCTTTGATGCAAAAATTATGTGCAGCCGTTCTGCTCCCCTTTTCACGGTTGAGTTTCTTCAGGATACAGTCGCGACAATATTTTTCTTCAAGATTATTGATCTTATCCAATACTTCGGTATTCACATTTCGACCTCCTCCATCAATTATACATAATCCCAGGACATAAAAAAAGGCAAGTACTTTTCAATTCAGTCTGAATCTGTTCTTTCCTTGTAAAGCCGTTCTTTAGCGAGTCTGTCCGCCTGTTTGTTCTGTTTCCGAGGCGTGAGACTGATAAGGAATAATTGGAAGTGTTTTTGAAGCCGGTTTATCTGCTTGAAGTATTGTTTAAATAACGGATGTTTCACATACCCTTTATCAAAACTGTCAGAGATAATTTTTGAATC
This sequence comes from Salinicoccus albus DSM 19776, assembly GCF_000385175.1. Classification (GTDB taxonomy): domain Bacteria; phylum Bacillota; class Bacilli; order Staphylococcales; family Salinicoccaceae; genus Salinicoccus; species Salinicoccus albus. The sequence goes on from NZ_ARQJ01000032.1 coordinate 56,459, forward strand.
CGTATAGATAATCAGTGAAGTGAATCCATGTTCAACAGCTTTTTCAGCTGTAAACAGCAGCGTGGCCCATTCCGCTTCATGATTGTCCATCGTGCCTAAAAAAGTTGTGTGTTCGATCAAACGGTCTTCTTCTTTGAATACTGCTGCGCCTGCTGCCTGTTTGGGATCCAGCGAAGCGGAGGCATCAATATAAACAATTGTCATATTAATACCTCTTTATAAATCGAGACTGTCAGCATATCTTCTGCTGATTGACAGTTTGTGTTCATCAAGCACTGATTTTATATGTTCAATTTCAAAATTCAACGGACTTGTCTTTTCTAGCAATGAATGATCGATCGGGACATCTGTAATGATTCTGGCAAGTTTGAGTGACATTTCAAGCGAAGCCCTGTCCGCTTCGATTTTTTTACGGACAGAGGGAGTGAGTGCATCAAGGTTTTCAAGCAGAGAACCGATGTTGCCAAATGTCTGGATCAGTTTTAGTGCAGTTTTTTCCCCAATGCCTTTAACACCTGAATAACCATCGCCCGGGTCCCCCATCAGCGCTTTAACATCCACAAACTGGTGCGGCTCTATATGATATTGGTCAATGAACAGCGATTTAGTATATTTATGATATTCAGAGAACCCCTTTTTAATCAGCCATATATCGTTGTTGTCGTTCAGCAGCTGCAACAGGTCCCGGTCTCCGCTGATGACGATCATATCTTCGTAGTTCATCGACAATGTACCGATGATATCATCCGCTTCATAACCTTTAATGCCTGTCTGGCAAAAACCGAGATCCCGCATCACTTCTTTGGCATAATCAAACTGTGGAATCAGCGCTTCTGGAGGCGCTGTTCTATTTTTCTTATAGTCCGGATACCATTCATTGCGGATTGTTTCTGCCCCCATATCCCAGGTGACAACAAGTTTCTCAGGTCTGAGTATTTCGATGAGTTTCAATACATGTCTGACCATCCCCTGCACCCCGTTGGTCGGTATTCCGCGTTCATTGATCATCAGCTGATTGCGGAAACTGGTCGCATAGAAGTGACGGAACAAAAGTGCCATGCCATCAATGACAAGTGTCTGTCCTTTATCCATAAATACTGCTCACCCTTTCATTTAAACGGGAGTCCCCTGTTTCCACTGTATTCCCAGGATCTGTGATCCATTCTGAGAAACTGCCGCCGTATAATTTTACGGGGAATCCGCCCGCATGAAGCAGTACAAACATTGATGACGCACTCATGCCTGAACCGCAATATACGACAATTTCGTCAAATTTGGCAAACTCCGCGTTCATATGATCGAGTGCACTGAAGTCTATCGCCCCATTTTTATAAATGGATGGGTACGGTATATTGATGCTCCCGGGTATATGTCCCATCTTGTCGTCTGCCGGTTCCTCGCACCCGAGATATCTTGGCCGCGATCTGACATCAATCAGCAGTGTTCTGGGGCTGCTGATGGCTGATTGTACGTCTTTCATGGAACAGTGGAAAGCTGAATTTATCCTGCTCTGTAAATTGACTGGCGATGCTTCGGGCAGCGGCAGTGTCTGTATGTTTTTATCCTTAAGCGCCGCTTCCAATTGTGATATCGTATCATTCCACAAATAGGTTTCATGACCGTACAATTTAAACAGATAATAAAGTCTCGCATGAAAGAAGCTGTCATCATCAGCAAATATAACGATCCTGTTCTCGTCACCCTTGAATGCATAAAAGAGTGTATCAATAATTTCCTGCACAGGAATTGGATGTCTGCCGCCGTTCATACCTGAATCGCTAAACATCCATGGTTGCTGAGGGATATGGGTGGCGTCTGCAACAGGCGCTTTATCGACCCATTCCGCTGAACCGTTTAAATCATCCATGATATTTCTGGCGTCAAGGACTGTAAGGTTTGACTGACCCAGTTTATCTGCAGAGTATCTATCTATTATCGTCATACACCCGCCTCTTTCTGGCTGCTGATTTCACCCAGCAGGGCTTTGTCTTCATTATAATCTTCTGCACTGATTTCAGGGAGTGGTTCTTTCAGTGAGTGAATCAGTGCGTTTATATCTTCTGTCATCTTATCATCCTTTGACTTCATATATGTGCGTACCATTGTCTCAACAGATGATTTCAATTTTACATGATCGATGGATTTCACCAGTTTTTTCGAAAGGTTCAAGAGCTGTTCCCTGAATTCCCTCGTGTTATTTTTGGCTTGGAAAAGCGTTTTTTGGCTGTTCGCAAGTACTGTGGAATCTATCCTGATTTCAACCTGTTCTCCTTCAGTTTCCGGATGATCAAGCTGGGCATGGGTATTGGCTTCCTGCAATTTTTCATTAAACTGTCGGATGACCTGTTCCAGTGTGCTGTCAGCCATCCGGTAAACCGCATTGAAGGCGGTGGCTGTCTCTATCGTCAAAAATGAATTGATGTTATTCGTCAGCAACACTTCGTTTTTGGCTAGAAATTTGCGGTCGGTAATATTGGAAACATTGATCAATCCTTTCAGATGGTCATAAAGCTTAAGTTCCAGCTGTCTGTCCATATGTGTATACACAATGTCAATTTCCTGATCCAGCTGAGGCACGAAGTCTTCAGCAGTAAAATCCTTCAACTGTTCTATCAATGATGCCCTGGCATCATTGATCCTTTCCTGTTCCGCCTGTTGATTGGTGTACCTTCTTATATTGCTTTGCAATGCGGATTTAAACTGTGCCCCTGTTTCTTTCAGAGCAGCATACTGCATCTTTGAGGCATTTCTCTCCGCCAGAGAGATGATGTTCTTTTTGGCAGAATTAAATCTTCCATCTCCATGTTCCAGCGCCCGCTTCGAGGATACCGGATAGATGACATTCTTAATGTCGAGCGACCTGAGGGAATGCCTCATGTAGTCAACGACCTTTTCCCTGTCTGCTTCGGACTTCATTAAATCCACAGCGTTGATGACGAAGATGATTGGAAAGTCTCTGCCTTTAATCGACTGTATATATTTCAGAAAATTTTCGTCTGAACGGCTGAATACGTGATTGTAATAGGAAACGTATATAATGAGATCACTATTGGTAATGATATTATGGGTTTCCTTTGTATGTCGCTGATTTGTAGAATTGATTCCTGGAGAATCAACAATTGTGAATTTTTTTGTCATGTCGTTCTTAATTGACAGCAGTGCTTTATGGATAAAGATAGCATCCTGGTCGGCACTGATCTTATATATCAGTTCATCAACCGGGAGTATTTCCTCTTTTCCCAGATGATTTTTATACGCATCGTACTTGTGGTATATACCATTGACAAATGGTATATACTGTTCGCTCACTGTGTTGCGGCTTTTTTTTAGCCAGGGCATGTAATCCTGGATACTCTCTCCATCCTGATTCGCTATTGCTTTGAGAATGCTTGTGAGGTCCTTCTCTCTTTTATACACAGCGATGCTGTCTTCATTGCCGTTTATTTCTGTAATGGCGGCAGTGGTCGGATTCGGGCTGGTTTTGAGTTTTGATTCACCCATCAGCGCATTGATAAACGTCGTCTTGCCTGCACTGAACCCGCCAAACACACTAATGTTCATCAGTCCGTTATCAATCCGATCCAATTTCTCTTTAAGTACATTTTTAAAACGCTCATGTCTTGGGTGTGATTGGAGCATTCCATGGAGACGTCTGTAGGGTGTCAGGTCAATGGCTGCTTCATCAATCGGGTCATTTTCCGTGTCATGTGCCACATGTTCTATTTGTTCACTGTCTTCAAAATTGAACTGGATCGGTTCCTGCAGATTGAGTTTATCGATTTCGTCATCCATATGAATATAAAAATGTCTGTAATTATTTGTATCAATGGATGCCTTCAGTTTCAACAATGCTTGTATCTCCAGGTAGGTATCTCTTTCGCTTTGGTGGTCGCCCGGCGTCTTCATACTGTCAATATCCTCTGAATCGAGCCCGACAAAGTGTTCCGCCGCCTGATTCATGATATCTGTTTCAAGCCGTTTCTTCAGCTTATCGAGATAATTAAGCACATAGGTATTATTCAGTGTTGTGATCTCTTCTTCAAACAGCAGTGTCTGATCCCAGTGATATCTGAAGGGTGCTCCTGTCAGGCCCAGCTCCCCGAATAAACTGTTGATCGGTGCGTCGATTTCAGTTTTAATCACCGGTGAAATTTCTTCTTCAACCTTAGTACGGTGATCTTCATACAGCGACTGCTGTTTTTTCTTTTTGCCGAAAATGCCCGTGGCGCGAATGTCGCCCGAGAGCACCTTCAGAAAATCCGTGATGGCGCTTTTAACCTGATGCGGATAAAGATAACTGTCCCTGGCAATTCCTTTTGCCTTTTCTTTAACATGTGCCCGAAAGGCGTCCGGATTGTCATGCAATTCAGCAAGCGAGCTGTTTTTGATTTCCTGATCCAGGTATTCTATGTGTCTGTCTACTTCTTCCAGCGTTTTATCGGCTGCTTTCTCTTCGTCACTGTATCTATCCGCAAGCTGCTCATTTAAATACTGGTTTTGTCTTTCCTCAATATTGGAGACGATGCGTTCATGATACTTTTCTTTATACTTTTCCTTAGCATCCTCAATTTCGGCAACCAGTTCTGTCATGCTGTTCACCTCATTGAAGGGAGAATCATATATCGTGGTGGTAAACACATGCCCGGGATTGATTTGCCACTGGGAAAGCGTTGAATGCACCCTGGACAGGAAAGAATCCATGGAAAGTTCCGCATCGTCATGCTTATCCACCTGATTGATGACAAGGGAAAAAGGGATGTTCAAGTTTGAAATGTCTTTAAGCAGTTTTAGATTATGCTCACTTTCCACATGATTGTATTCCACAGTGAAGAATATATAATCACTGTTCAGCAGGAAGCGGTTTGCCCCTTCCTGGTGATGGTCGGTATTGGAATCCACTCCGGGGGTATCCTGAAAAACAGTGCGTTCCCTGAAGACTGGGTGCCTGACATTCATTGAAATCGATGTGATATCAAGATCATTCGTATTCAGTTTCCTGAGCACTTCATAACTCTCAAGGGGAATATATCTATACTGGTCGACAAAAGCCTGGATTTCTTCGGTGCCGCCAATTTGGACTGATACAGTATTATTGGTGGTCGGCACCGGCGATGATGGCAGAATGTCCTGGTTCAGGATATGATTGATCAGACTGGATTTTCCTGCAGAATAATGACCGATGAATGAAAAGACCAGCTGATCTTTATATGTTTTCATAATGGCATGGTCAATTTGTGATACAAGCATTTCATTATCTGATTTCAGGATCTCTTTTCTCAGCTTGTATAAAGTTTCAAGTGTTGGAGAATTTTCCAATCAGTCTTCAACTCTCTTTCCCCAGTATTGATAGAATGTCGTTTCAATATATCCATTAAAAAGTTTTCTGCGTTTCGTCGCTTTCCTGCCGGCAATATGTTCGAACTCCTTATTTGAAGTCATCAGATACACACTGAGCGTTTCATCTCGGTTCATCAGCCGGCCGATCTTCCGGTACATATCTTCAACGGCTTTGGCCTCCCCGATGCGTTCGCCATAGGGCGGATTTGTGACCATCTGTGCACCCCGATGATCTAACCGCAGATCATGAATATCTTTGACTTCAAACGTGATGTTTTCAAGCAGCCCGATCTCCGTTGCATTAACCTTTGCAATTCGGATCATTTCCTCTTCAATATCCGAAGCGTATATTTCCACTGCCCTGTCGTATTCTGCAGCATTTTCCAGCTCCATGCGGTGGTGACGCCACTGTTTTTCAGGAATAACATCCCACTTCTCAGCATCAAATGATCTATTTGCCCCCGGAGCGATATTCATTGCAATCATTGCAGCTTCGATAGCAATGGTGCCCGAACCTGTGAATGGATCTATGAGTGCATTAGAGCCGTCATAGTTGGCCAGTTTCAGCATGGCGGCTGCGAGCGTTTCTTTTATAGGGGCCTCTCCCTGAGAGACTCTGTACCCCCTCATATGTAGTGCCTGTCCGCTTGTGTCAATGGTCAAAAGTACCCTGTCCTTATGGATCTCAACATCAATTTTATATCGGGCACCTGTTTCAGGGAGTTTCGACTTGATGCTGAAAGCATCTTTCAAGTGTTCGACGACTGCCTTCTTCACGATTCTCTGAACATCGGGAACACTGTACAGCTTGGATTTCCGGGAGCTGCCAGTCACCGGGAATTCGGCAGCGGGGGATAATATATCGGACCATGGCAGTGCTTTGGTTTTTTCAAAAAGCTCATCAAATGAGAATGCTTTAAAGTCACCCAGAACAATCCGGATCCGATCCGCAGTCCGCATCTTCAGATTCGTGCTGATGACAGCATCTTCATCACCGTCGAAAAACACTTTGCCATTTTCCAGTCTTGTTTCACAGCCGAGAGATTCTATTTCATCAGCGACAACTCTTTCAAGCCCCATCGGTGTATTTGCGAGCAATTTAAAATGCATTGGAACACTCCCTGTCATATATGTAAACGAATAATATTCGGAAAATAAAAGCTCTCCATGCGTGATGGAGAGCGTCTCTAGTCCGGTGTCTCTATAAGCCATGTTCTGTACCGCTGTGCTGCAGACGTGCACTAGCTACACTCGCACATTGGTGATAATCATCTGTCTATATTACTGTCGTAATATCTCTCCGCTGGTTGAATTTCCATTGGAAAGTGCTCCTACCTTGTTTGGATTGCTCACTCGAGGGGTTTACCGCGTTCCACCTTCTGTATTTCTGCAGAAGCTACGTCACTGTGGCACTTTTAGAGTTACTGAGACCGTATGCCGGGCACTTAGGTCATTTCACAGCCGTCAACCGTATAAAACGAGCTGCCCTGACTTATTGTTTCGTCAGGCACGAACACTACGACCATCTCAGGATCGTGTGAGCATGGACTTTCCTCTATGCGTAATGACGCATAGCGATTATCAGAGATACCGTTCTTTATCATACAAATGATTTGGCGGATCAGTTAACCTTTGATTGTCCAAACACTTTCTTTTCCAGACTGCTCAGCCGTTTAAGGATATCAATCTGATGATTCTGTGTTTGGTTGTCAGCAGATCGGGAATTTGTCGCCACCCGAATCCTGAGATCTTCAACTTCCTTTTTGAGTCTGGTGTTTTCCTCTTCCAGCTTCTTTAAGCTGCTGTTCATGTCCGCCATCTTCTGGTAGTCACTGATCACATCATCAAGGAAACTGTCCACTTCAATCGGTTTGAACCCCCGCAGGGATTTTTCAAACTCCTTTTCAAAAATATCTTTGGCTGACAATTTCAGCGTTTGATCACTCATCATTTCACCTCTTAACTGTCATATCCGGAATCTATGAAAGTATTGATATCATCAAATTGTATTCTTTCAATATTATACGGATTATTCTCCTGGAATTCAAGTATTTCATTGTACAGATATCTTGTTTTGGAGGGTGTTTCTTCATCATATATGATGATCGCCTGATCGGTATGGCGGATTAGAAATTGATTAATGATTTTGAACATTCCGGGATTCTTGTACGGCCGGTCAAATATAAACTGGTGGAAATCACAATCCTTCAAAATCTGTTCAAGCTGCAGTTTTTCGTGGGGCTTATATTTTTCATCAAATCCGTGAAACGGTTTTAGGACAGCGAGACTGATATCATACTCAGATTTAAGTTCAAGCACACAACGGGCGGCATAGAATTCTATGCCTGTATAGCCCTGGATGATAAACCATTCTGTGCCGGCTTCTGCATGTGAGCTGATTTGAGATTTGAGAACATCCGTCAGAATATCCACTTTCGGATCTGAATCTTTAAATATCCCGAGTTCATAGGGTCTGTATCCGGCGATCAGCGTTTTCTTCATTTACAATCCTTCTTTTTTAATGTGTCTGACCCACATATTGACGAATTTATATTTTTCCTTATACGCTTTCATGCTCGAACGGCCTGCGTGACAGGACATTAACAGCTCCATCAGTTCCTCTATCATTTTATCCCTGGTGACGGCGTTGAACCGCTGATCTGTATCATACATTTTGATGTTATCGACCATGTCCTTGTTGTCATTTAAGAACGGCGCGATTTCACTGTCAAAGTCATATTTATACCCGTCCCTTGCTGCTTCGTGTCTCCTGTCTACTTCCAGGAGCAATGCTTCCAGGCTTTCATATGCAGGTTTTCTTGACAAAATTGCCACACTCCCTATAATTATGAATGGTTTATTTCCCTTCATGTGTTGTATAATATTATAATACCATCATACAGAATTATGGAAGGCGATGTTAATGAAATATCCAAAAGGGTTACGGCGGAACAGAATTAATTCTCCGAATGGCTCGGGTATGCCGGACGGGGAGGTCAGCTATGGCTCACGCGGTATGACACTTGAAAAGGATCTGGATTTCACCAACAATTATTACCTTGAAAGAAAGAAAGCTGTCATTCATAAAAAGCCGACGCCGGTGCAGATAGTTAATGTCGATTACCCTTCAAGAAATAAAGCAAAGATATCAGAAGCATATTTTAAAGTGCCGTCGACAAGCGATTATAATGGGATATATAGAGGGAGATATATCGATTTTGAAGCGAAGGAAACGAAGAATAAGACACGCTTCCCCTTCATCAACATACATGACCATCAGGTGGAACACATGAAACAATGTCACAATTCAGGCGGCATCGTGTTCATCATCATCAAATTCAGTTCATATGATGAGGCATATCTGCTGCCATTTGAGCATTTCCTCCGCTTTTGGGAGTGTTTTAAAAATGATGGCAGAAAGTCTATCCGTTATACTGATGTAAGAGAAAACAGCATGCTTTTAAAGCAGAGCATCAATCCGAGAATAGACTATCTTTCTGCAGTAGATGAATTTTATTTTGAGAACGGAGAATGAAAATGGATCAAAATTATAGAAGGGCTGACAAGAAACCCCGGAAGAAAACTTCTTCGGGGAACAGCGGTAAAAAGTCGAGAGCCTCACTAATTAAAAAAATACTCATGTGGATAGTTCTCGTCGGGCTTGTCTTTTTGGTACTGGGTTCTTTTCTGTTTGCATTTTATGCATCAAGAGCTCCTGCATTCAGTGAAGAAAAGCTTAAGGATCCCGTGCCTGCAAATATTTATGACCAGAATGATGAACTGGTTACCACGTTGTATCAGGGTCAGAAGCGCGAGTTCGTGGACATTGAAGATGTGCCGGAACCAATGACCGATGCCGTCCTGGCCATAGAGGATAACAGGTTTTATGAGCATGGCGGGATGGACTTCATAAGGCTCGGCGGTGCAGTGCTCAGCAATATCACCGACGGTTTTGGCAGCGAGGGCGCAAGTACGATTACCCAGCAGGTGGTCAAACGGGTGTTTCTGACGGAAGAACAGACGCTCGAGAGAAAAGCACAGGAAGCCTATCTCGCCTATCGCCTGGAACAGGAATATTCAAAAGATGAAATATTTGAAATGTACCTTAACAAAATTTATTACTCAGATGGGATATATGGAGTGAAAACCGCCAGTCAGTATTATTTTGATAAAGAACTCTCTGAGTTGAATCTGGCCGAATCTGCATATCTGGCAGGGTTGCCGCAGCTGCCAAACAGATATAATTTATATGAAGATGCAGAAACCGGTACCCAGCGTACACATACAGTGCTCAACATGATGCTTGAGCACGACAGGATAACAGAAGAGGAATATAATCAGGCGATTGATACGGACATCACTGCAAACCTGGTCGACCGTACAGCGGAAGAACGGGCTTCGAATGAATCGGAAGATCCGGAATTTGCATCCTACATCAACATTGTCAAACAGGAACTCCAGAACCATGAACAGTTCGAAAATATGGACTTGAACGAAGCACTGGCCAGCGGTCTCGATATCTATACAAATATGGATGCGGATGCTCAGCGGAATCTGCAGGCTATGGCTGATGACAGGGAATATTATTATAACCCGAAATTCCAGAGCGAAGACTTCAATATTGCTTCCACGATCCTGGATACACAAACAGGCAATCTGGCAGCTGTGACCGGGGGCAGAGATTATCAGGAGGTTGTCATGCACAATCATGCATTGCAGCCTAAAAACGCAGGTTCGACAATGAAGCCGTTCCTGGCTTACGGGCCAGCTATTGAAAATATGCAATGGCGGACCGATCAGCCGATACAGGATGAATATGAATATTCCCCTGAGGGCCATGACAACACCATTTACAACTATGATATGGAAGATCACGGCGAGGTCACCATGCGGGATGCATTAAGGCAGAGTTTCAACATTCCTGCAGTAAAGACATTTGAAACGGTCAGCGAAGAAGCCGGCGAAAATGCACCGGAGGAATTTGCGCAGAATGTCGGGCTGGATTACAGCAATAAGAACGATGGTAATTATTCATTGACCTTCAACGATGTACTTGGCGGTTCACAATCTACCTTCACACCGCTCCAGATGGCAGAAGCATATTCTGCCATCGGCAATGGCGGTACTTACAACGAGGCACAGTCCATCCGCTACGTTGAAAATGATGAAGGAGAGACCATCGAGTTTGAAAGTGAATCCAACCAGGCGATGGAGGACTATACAGCATACATGCTGACAGATATGTTAAAAGACACATTTGAACCTTATGGCAGTGCGGACTATATACAGATGGATGGTCTTAATGTCGCTGCCAAGACAGGAACAACCTCTTATAACAGAGAAACCAGAGAAGAATATAATCTGCCGGATAATGCCGCTAAAGATGCCTGGATAGTCGGTTATACCCCTGAATATACTATGAGTGTCTGGACCGGATTCACAGCCACTGAAGAAAATGGGGAGACGTCGTTCGTAGGCGCAGATGAACATATCACACCGCAATGGTTCTTCAGAGACATCATGCAGTCAATCAGTTCTTACAATGGACAGGACTTCCAGCAGCCGGACAGTGTCGTTAATATCAATGGCGGTGAACTGGCCGTGGAAGGTTCGGATGAACTTGACTCTTATGAAGAAGAGCAAGCTTCAATTGCCCGGGAAGAAGAGCAGAGACAGCAGGAACAAGAAGATCAGGCAGAAAGAGAGGCTCAGCAAGAAGAACAGGAAACTGAGGAATCAGACACCGAGGAAGAAACAGAAGAACCGACTGAGGCAGAGACAGCCGAGGAGACGCCGACTGAGGAAGAAACAACCGAGGAACCGACGGAAGAAGAGACAACTGAGGAACCGACTGAGGCAGAAACAACCGAGGAACCGCCGACGGAAGAAGAGACAACTGAGGAACCGACTGAGGCAGAAACAACCGAAGAATCCACCGAAGAGGAAACAACGGAAGCACCGACGGAGGAACCGGCTGAAGAGGAAACAGCCGAAGATGGAGCGGCATAATCTGCGATTCAGTAAGAAAATGGCAGAAATACAAGAAAGACGAACGATTTTCAGTTATTGAATGATAACTTGATCGTTCGTCTTTTTTAATATCATAAAGTTTATTGATTACACACTTTACTTTGGCAGGCAGATTTCAATGTGTTTTTCCGGTTAGTCATCTTCAAGCTTTTGCTTTCTTCTTCATGCGTTTCTGCCCTTCTCTGCAATCATCGAGAAGCGGGCATATCTCACATTTGGGATTTCTGGCCAGACAGTGGTATCTGCCGAAGAAAATTAACTGATGATGGGTCTTACTCCATCTTTCTTTTGGAATTTTCTTCATCAACGTTTGTTCCACTTCCAGCACGGAGTCCTTATAACGTGCGATACCGAGCCGTTTTGATACTCTTTCAACGTGGGTGTCCACTGCGATTCTGGGCATGCCAAACGCTACTGAGAGTACGACATTTGCCGTCTTCCTGCCGACACCTGCCAAACTGATGAGATCGTCGTAATTACCGGGGATACGGCCATCGTAACGATCGATCAGATCACGGCACAGCTTCTGTATATTTTTAGCCTTATTTCGATACAGACCAATCGAGCGTATATCATTTTCCAGTTCATTTATCTCCACTTTAAGATAGTCTTCTGGTGTTTTATACTTTTTAAACAGATCTTTTGTCACCCTGTTCACCAGATTGTCCGTACATTGAGCTGACAACAGCACAGCAATTGTCAGCTCGAATGAATTCTCATGCGCGAGTTCTGCTTTGGCATCAGGAAACATCTGATCGATCTTATCGATCATTTCAACGGTTTTTTTGCCACTAATCAAATACGTCCTCTCCTTCCAGCCATGAGCGTACAGGCATGCTTGACCTTTTTTGTGTATTATCTTTTTTATTATCGGTACTGTTTAAAATCCGTTCGACATACTGAAGTGAAGTGACCTGGTTTTGATAAGCAATATCCACTGCTTCTTTAATTGCTTCAGGTGAGTGATTGGAATCTTCCAGCCAGCTATTTATACGCTGGAACTCATTTGGACTGATGACTCGTCCGTAAAGGCCTTCAACATATTCGAATAATTCCTTGATGGCCGCTGTGTTTTTTTGATTGGCTTCCCTCTCCCCAAAAAGCTTTTCCAGCTTGTTATAAAGGGGGGCAAGCGTGTAATGTTCCACGTATTTACCTTCTTCTTTCACTGTCTGCACTTCAATCAGACCGTTCTCCATCAATTTTTGGATAATACCGGAGATATCATTTTCTTTCATTGTGGTGCCTTCAGACAAAGTTTTGAAATCGGGCAGGGATTTCGACGCTGTATTCATATCAATCAATCGGATAATGACAACAAGGGATTGTTCATCAATACCCAATTCACTGTACCTGTCGATCAGGATTTTATTGACGGGTATGTTGATGTAGTGCAGATAATTTTCAATCATTCATATTCTCCTTATGAAAAATATCGCCCTCAGGCGATATTTTACTACGGGTACAGTCGGTTCAACAGACGCGGGAAGGGTGCTGTCTCCCTGACATGCTGAACACCGCTCAGCCATGCAACCGTCCGCTCCAGACCCAGACCGAAACCTGAATGGGGTACGCTGCCGTACCTGCGCAGATCCAGATACCATTCATAAGCGTCGATATCCAGTCCGCTGTCTATTATTTTTTGTTTCAGTTTATGAAAGTCATGTATACGTTCACTGCCGCCGATAACCTCGCCATACCCTTCGGGTGCGATCAGGTCGGCACAGAGCACTGTTCTTGGGTCATCAGGGTTTTCTTCCATGTAAAATGATTTGATCTCTTTTGGATAGTTGACAATGAAGACAGGCTGATCAAAATGAGTTGCAATTTCTGTTTCGTGGGGCGCCCCGAAATCTTCCCCCCACTCGATGTCATCAAATCCTTTCTCTTTCAAGAGTTCGATTGCCTCTGTATACGTAATACGAGGGAATGGCGCCTTAATCCGCTCTAATACTGAAGTATTCCTGCCGAGCGCCTCCAAATCCAGCCGGCAGCTGGTGATTACATTCTGAACAAGGTACTCTACGTACTGTTCTTGTACCTGCAGGCTGTCTTCATGATTATAGAAAGCCATCTCAGGCTCTATCATCCAAAATTCAATCAGATGCCTTCTGGTTTTTGATTTTTCCGCCCGAAATGTCGGACCAAAAGTAAACACTTTGCCATGGGCCATTGCCGCTGCTTCCGCATACAGCTGCCCGCTTTGTGACAGAAAAGCATCTTCCTCAAAGTATTTGGTATGGAATAGCTCCGTCGTACCTTCGGGTGCACTGCTTGTTAAAATTGGAGGATCAATTTTCTTATATCCATTGTCGAAGAAAAAGTCATAGGTACTTTTAATGATTTGGTTTCTGATATTCATAACAGCATGCTGTTTTCTGGATCGCAGCCATAGATGACGGTAGTCCAGAAGGAATTCAGGGCCATGTTCTTTGGGTGTGATTGGATAGCCTTCCGCAGCATGGATGATTTCGATATTGGAAATTTCCATCTCATATCCAAAGGAGGAACGGTCATCCGCTTTAATCAGCCCTGTCACATACATCGATGTTTCCTGATTCAAGCCCTTTGCTTTTTCAAACAATGTTTCATCTGATGCTTTCACAACAATACCCTGCATGAAACCTGTGCCGTCTCTCAATTGCAGAAACTGTATTTTTCCGCTGCCCCGTTTCTGCAGGAGCCAGCAGCCGATGGTGACTTCTTCTCCTGCGTATTGAGGTGCCTGGTTAATTGAAATCTTCATGTTAAGCTCCTTCTGTTCTACTGAGTACAAATTGTTTTATACGTTCCAATGCTTCTGTCATCTCTTCTATGCTTAATGAGTAGCTCAGTCTGATATTATCCGGTGAACCAAACCCTGAGCCCGGTACAACTGCGACGTATACTTCTTCCAGTACAGCGGCCGCAAATTCATCCACAGTCTCAAAACCGCATTTTTCTGAGCATGTTCTGAAATTCGGGAATAGATAAAAAGCGCCCTGGGGTTTGATGCATTCGATATACGGAATTTCCATCAGTTTATCATAAGCTGCATCCCTTCTCTCATGGAATGTCCGATTGTATGATTTTAAAAATGATTCATCCATCTGGTAAGCAGCTACCGCTGCCCACTGGGAAGGGGTGGCCGGATTTGAAGTGGAGTGGCTGCTCAGATCACTCATTGCTTTTATCACTTCTCTGTTGCCGCAGCAGTAACCGATTCTCCATCCGGTCATTGCATGGGATTTACTCACACCATTGACAACCAATGTATTTTCTTTCATCTGTTCGCTGAATGATGCAATGGAAATATGTTCACCCTCATATACAAGCGTTTCATAAATTTCGTCGGCGACAACGACAATGTCTTTTTCAAGGAGGTATTCAGCGAGCATTTCCAGCTCCTCTTTTGTGTAAATCATGCCGGTCGGGTTGCTTGGAGAATTGAGCAGGAGCATTTTGGTTTTGCCTGTGATGTACTGATCTACAATTTCGGGGGTCACTTTAAAGGAAGTGGACTCATCTGTCTCCATAATGACAGGGCTGCCTTCGGCAAGTTTTATCTGCTCTGTATAGCTGACCCAGTACGGAGCGGGCACAAGAACTTCGTCCCCCTTATCCAGAGTTGCCTGGAACAGGTTATACAATACATGTTTTGCGCCTGTACCAACAAATATTTCGGAGGGGTCATACAGAAGGCTGTGGTCACGGTCCATTTTGGAGATGATCTCATTTTTAAGTTCAGGGATGCCGGCTGCCGCAGTGTATTTCGTCTTACCTTCTTTTAGAGCCGAATGCGCTTTTTCAATGATTTCGTCGGGTGTAGTGAAATCAGGTTCTCCGGCACCAAGGCCAATGACATCCAGGCCTTCGGCTTTAAGCTCTCTCGATTTTGCTGTTATTGCCAAAGTCTGGCTGGGAGTGACATTTCTGATTCTCTCTGATATTTGCATAGCTCTGCTCCTTTTAAATATGATATACAGTCATTATAAATCACGGAGGAGACCTTTGAAAGTATCTCTCGTCCCATGTATGATGTTTTCATTTGGAAAATACTTTAAAAAAGCCTTTTTGTAATTCCTTGTCAATATCCTGTTATCGAAAAGAAGGATAATCCCTTTATCTTCAGGATTTCTTCTGATTCTGCCTGCAATCTGTCTGAAAGCGAATACTGCCTCAGGGAGATCCTGTTTATAAAAGTTTCTGAATCCCTGTTCTTTGGGAACCGGAAAAGGCAGCTTTGTCAGCATTAGACATTTGGCACTGCCGCTTTCTATATTTATACCTTCGTTAAATCCTGAAGTTCCGAGCAGCAGGCATTTATCAAGCTGGTTAAACTGAGTGAGCAGTTTCTCCGAAGATGTGCTTCTGGACTGTTTCAAGATGACATACTCCTCAAACATTTGGAGTTCTCCAGTATAATCGGACACTTTATCGAGCAGATCATAATTGGAGAACAATACCATCAGTTTGCTGTCTGTTTCAGTCAGGTACATTGCGATATACTCCACAATGGCTTCAATGTACTGTTCGTCACCTGTATCATAATCCGGTATGTCTTCCGGGATAAAAAGGCTGGTTTTGTCAAATAGATTGTCCTGACTGATTACCTGGGTGTCATATGGATGATCGCCGAACCAGAAATCCAGATGTTTGAAGCTGCCGCCGACTTCGAGTGTGCCTGACAGCAACACAGAGGATGAAATCTTGTCAATCACTGATGCAATTGGTTCTTTAAAATGATCATGAACATATACTGTCATCTTTTGAAAGTTATTATTCGCAGCAATGGTGAAATCATCATTTTCCATCCCCTGCTTTATAGCTTTTAAAAGTTCCTGGTAATAATGGATATGGTTGTATAATATCTGATAATTTTTCGTCCCTCTGATTGTACCAAGAAAAGTAGAAGTATGTTTGATTCCATTATTCAAATGGCTGATTGCTTCATCAAACCGGCCTGCTGAAATTGAACTGAACAGAAGATCGATGTTCTGATTCAGATGTGACAGCAGATCCTCGAGCAGATAAATATGAGATTCATTGTTGTGGTTAATATACAAAGATAAAAGGCGGTCCTGGCTGCTCAAGCCCACCTGTCCGATAAAGAATTTCATCGCCTGATAATTATATGATGTCTGCACCCTTTCAACAAGCGCATTTTTCAGCTGATGAGCTTCATCGACCAGCACCGCATCGAAATCGGGAATATATTCAAGACAGTCCATGAGGAAATAATGGTTGGTAATAATGATCATTGAATCATTCGCATCAGCCATCATTTTTTCAAAGAAAGGGTGGGAACCACTGTGCCCGGATTGTATTTCCACTGTTTTATAATAAGCTTGTTCAGGCCCCCTCAAATGGATTTCAGCGAGATCGCCGGTATCAGTATCAAGCAGCCATACGAGCAGTTTCATCTTAAGATATATGATTTCTTTATTATCATCATCGAAGGAAAGGAGCAGTTCCAGGGCGTCAAGGCTGATATAGTTTTTGCGTCCTTTCAGGCTGACAGCATTTATATTGAATCCCGCGGCTTTTTGAACGGTATCAAAATCATGAGAGATAATCTGGTTCTGTAAAATTTTTCTGCTCGTAGACAGGAGAATGTTTTTGCCGTACATAGAATGATAACTGATTGCAGCAATCAGGAACGATACGGTCTTGCCCAGCCCTGTGTATGCT
Organism: Salinicoccus albus DSM 19776; assembly: GCF_000385175.1. Classification (GTDB taxonomy): domain Bacteria; phylum Bacillota; class Bacilli; order Staphylococcales; family Salinicoccaceae; genus Salinicoccus; species Salinicoccus albus. Next base: position 73,496 of record NZ_ARQJ01000032.1, read on the forward strand.
TCGACAGCCATATGTCTGCCTTCCTCAAATGCGGTATAGATGTTCAGTGCCAGTCTGAGCTGGTCTTCACGATAATCGTTTCCAGTATAATCAATATACTTCTGATACAGCTCCCTTACATTTATGGGTTCGATCACTTTAGTGTGTGACGCCCTTTTTTTAAGATAAACTGAACCTATCTTCTTGAGATTTTTGGGGACGCTGTCATTCTGATCGGCGATTACTGTAAACAGCAGATCGGAAAGATTGAATTTCAATGGTTTAGAGAGGGTGTAGAGCTGCTTCAGTGTTTCAGTGTTCATACTGGTAATCATATATAAAAGTTTTATCAGCAGTTCTGATGTCGCTCTGGCATCTTCATCAGCCCTGTGTGCATTTGACAGATCCAGTCCAATCGCCCGGGCAACTTCCGATAGTTGGAACCTCTCCAAAGTTGGCATAAATATTTTAGTCAGTTCCACCGTATCGATTTTATATACCGGTTCATACCGAATGTCTGCGTTTTTCAGTGCAGTCTTCAAAAAACCGAAATCAAATTCAACATTATGTGCTGTGAAAATGCATCCCTGAAGCATAGCTGCCACTTCTTCTGCTACGTCATTAAATTTTGGCGCACCTTTTAACATATTGGGTTCGATGCCGGTCAGCTCTCTGATAAACGGGCTCAAGTTTGTATCATCAGAGAGAAAGGTGCTGTATTGATCCACTATCTGCATATCTTCAACAAAGACAATGCTCAGCTGGATGATGCTGTCTCTATTTTTATTGTTGCCGGTTGTTTCCAAATCAACAACGGCAAATTTCCCTCTGTACATCTGATCACCGGTTTCTATTATAATTCGATATCCGCACTGATTATCTTTTTTATATTTCCTTCATTGTCAAGCACTTCAAGAAAGCCATCTTCTGTTATATCCAACGCTACAGCCTTATAATGGTTATAAATCTCACTGATGCTTATTTCCCGGTTGAATATGATCGATTTTCGCATCCATTCTCCCCGGATTGAAGAGAATGGTTCATTTAAGAATTTAACATAATACTTTTCTATATTGTTAAAAAAGTATTCCAAAAATATATCAGTATCAAGTGACTGTCCTTCGGTCATTTCTTCTTCAACAGAGGTGGCCGATTCTACGTTTGAGAGTGCATCATTTTTAAACAGGTTGATCCCCACGCCGCATACTATGGCATTGATGATATTCGCTTCACTCACGACTTCAGTAAGGAAACCGCATACTTTCCTATTGTCTATATATATATCATTCGGCCACTTTATTCCACTCCTGAGTCCAAATGCTTCATCCAGCGTGTTTGAAATGGCCATGGAGATGAAAAGATTGAAACGTATAATCTCAGAGATCGAAATACTTGGGCGAAATACCATGGATACATAAAGTCCGCTTTTCTTTGGCGATTCAAACTGACGGTCAAATCGTCCTCTGCCTTTCGTCTGCTCCTCAGCAATAACTAAATACGTGTTGTCATTTTCCTCCAGGATACGGAAGGCATCTTTCTGTGTGGACTCCGTGGATGTGAAATATTCCATGCCTTCAAAAACTTCGGAGCGGGTAACGAGGGAAGAAAGCTTTGTCGGGCTGAGTACAGAAGGCTTCCGTCTCAGTTGATATCCCTTATTGGTCACAGATTCAATCTCATAACCTTCCTGTTTCAAGATCTGGATAGATTTCCAGACTGCCGTTCTGGAAACATTCAGTCCCCTTGCAATTTTCTCTCCGGATATAAAATTACCGTCCTCAATTAACTTTAATATTTCCTGTTTCAATTTCGACATTCGCGTCAATCCATTTCACTATTTTATCATAATCATTTTCAAGTCGATTATACAATATTTCTTCTTCCAGTATGCCCAATAACTCTTTGATCCAGATACCGCCCTCTTGGTTGAAGTATTTCATCAGCTGCCTGCCGTTGATATTTATATCTGTTGTTTTCTTTATGGGCAGTTTCTGGCTTTGTTCAAGGGAGTCGATGAGCAGTTGGATTTTACAGTCCCGGTCGTCGGCCTTGCTTCCGTTAATTTCAATGAGTGTCTTAACCGTACTGATCACCTCTGGTGAGTACAGATAGGACAATTTAATCGCATCCCTTTCCTGGTTCAGCTCATTTAATAAAGCTGTCATATTTTTTATCATGGATTTTTCCTCATTGGAAATTTTCAATTCAGACAGTTTTTCTTCAATGTCAGGGTGATGGTAAATTTGGATCGCTGCTTCACCTGAGAGGGAATGAGCGATGACATTCAGAAAGTCATTGTCGGATATTTCGCATAAAAATGGCATTTCCTTTTTTACGCCTGTTGAAACCAGCATGTGCTTTACATGTAAAATGTTGTCACGGCCATAGATCTTTCTGAGTTCCACAAGCTTTCTCTCGACAGCAACATGTTTCAGGTGGGGGCTTTTTCTCGTCATTGCAGCTACTGTATCCATGGCAATACTGAAATCCAGTTGAGCCATGAATCGCACAGCCCTGAGTATTCTCAGGGCATCTTCATCGAAGCGTTCGTCAGGATTCCCAACAGTTCTTAACAACCTGTTATCAAGATCTTCCCGGCCTGAAAATGGGTCGGTCAACTGATAATCTTCATTCATTGCCATTGCATTGATTGTAAAATCCCTGCGTTTGAGATCACCGGTTAATTCGTTGGTAAACGTTACAGAGTCCGGTCTGCGATGGTCGCTGTAATCGGACTCTACACGGAAAGTTGTCACTTCACACGGACTGTCATCCATCACTACGATGATGGTCCCATGTTCTTTGCCGACATCTATTGTTTTTTCGAAAATGGATTCGATATCGGCCGGCAGGGCGTCAGTTGTGATATCAATGTCATTGACCGTTCTTTTAAGAATCACATCTCTGACACATCCGCCGACGAAGTAACCCTGAAAGCCGTGGCCATTTAAAATTTTTATAATTTTTTTCCCTGTCTCAAACAATTCATTCATATGAAATGTCTCCTGTCAGACTTTTATAAAGAGACTCGTATTCACGGACAATGACATCCGAATGAAATCTGTCATAGATATTCTGCAGCATTCCATTCTGCATTTCCTTGTATAGTTCATCATCCGTCAAGAGTGCTATGGCACGGATTGCAGCTGATTCGTAATCACCTGTCTGGACAATATATCCTGTTTCACCGTCATTGATCACTTCAGAAATACCGCCGGCACTTGAACCGATAGGCACCGTACCGCAGTGCATTGCTTCAAGCATCGCCAGACCAAAGCTCTCTTTCTGGCTTAGCAGTAAAAATAAATCACTCATCATATAAAATGATTTAACATCATTTTGCTGACCGGCAAAAATGACTGAGGATTCCAGGTCAAGTGACCTTACAAGCAATCTTAAACGGTTAGTTTCCGGACCATCCCCCACAAGCACGAGCACAGAATCGATTTTTTGTTTGATAATGGCGAACGCATAAATAATGTCATCGATGCGTTTGATATTTCTGAAGTTAGATGTATGCATAAGCACTTTAACGTTCTGTGCGAGCCCATACCTGGCTTTCATATCATGTTTTACATTTGCTCTGTTGAATATATTGAATTGTTGCTCTTCAACAAAGTTATATATTGTTTCTATATCTTTATCGGGGCAAATCAGTTCCATTGTCTGCGACTTCAGACCATCGGAAACTGCTGTTACTGCATCCGAACCTTCAATGCCAAAACGTATGGCATTGACAAGGGAAAGATCGTAGCCGAGTACTGTTATATCTGTCCCATGAAGCGTGGTAACTATTTTAACGTCACGTCCGGACATCTGCCGGGCTAAAATTCCACAGATCGCATGCGGCACTGCATAATGCATGTGAATCACTTCCAGCTCATGTTCAAGGATGACTTCCGAAATTTTACTGGCAAGTGTGATGTCATAAGGCGGGTATTTGAACACGCTGTAGTCGTTTATATCAGTTTGATGAATATGGATGCTGGGGTGACTGATATTCAAACGAAAGGGAACATTGGATGTTATAAAATGGACTTCATGTCCCCGTTCAGCCATCTTAATGCCTAATTCGGTTGCAATAACCCCGCTGCCTCCAACAGTAGGATAGCATGTTATTCCTATTTTCATATTATCACTCTCGGTTCTTATTACTTAAGTACTGGATAACCGCCGATGCAGTTCCTTCATTGGTGGCAAGGGGCACATCATAAACATCTGACAATCTCAGAAGCGCCGTTACATCGGGTTCATGAGGTTGTGCTGTCAATGGATCCCTGAAAAATATTATCGTATCGATGGCTTCGTTTGCGACCATTGCACCGATTTCCTGGTCTCCGCCTAGAGGACCGGATTTGCAGCGATGGACAGCAAGCCCCGAATGTTCAATAATTCTTTGTCCGGTTGTGCCGGTGGCAAACAATTCGTGTTTCTTAAAGAAGTCCAGGTGTGTGTATATAAAATTCAGCAGATCATCTTTTTTCTTGTCATGTGCAATTAGTGCGATTTTCATATTTATCATCCAATCCTGAATATCTTACCTCGATTATAGAGAAATTCATTAAGGAAGTGAACTTAATCCTGCTAAATTGTTATATTCTTTCATCATTTATAATTGTTTCAACATTTTCAGGCAGTTTCTGAATTATTTCTTTCACAATCTCCGGGCGCATTTCAATTGTTTTGATTTCATTCATAGGAATCCAGGTGAAACTTTCTTTCCTGCCTCCCCCGATGTCATTTTTTTGAATAATATCTTTCCGCCCTTTTTCTTCCATTAGATAATAGAATGTAATCTCATGGAAATCATATTGAGTGTCGTTGAACTCGTAGTTAAAGAAATTTTCTACAATGGTAAGCAGCCGTTCGACATCATAATTCTCATTTATCATTTCCAAAGTTAGTTTCCGTGCAGCATTCTCGCTGGATTCTCCTAAATTTACAGCACCGGAAAGTGTATAATAATAATCGGACATATTGTTTTTGGCTGTCAGCAGATGGTCATCCTCTATAATAATCATTGCGACCCTGTATCTAAATATATTTTTCCCGGATTTGAATCCTGCATCCATAGAAAGTCCCTCCTTCACATCATTTATAATCATAACAGACACTTTAAAGATAAAAAAAGCCGGATACCCTGTCTGAGGATATCCGGTCTCAAGCACTGACTAATTGCTCCCACGCGCAATCATGATGAACCTTACAAGTTCAGCGACCGCAACTGCAGTTGCTGCCACATATGTCATAGCCGCTGCATTAAGCACTTTTTTAGCGTGTCGATATTCTTTCTCGTTGACAATATTCAGTGATTCTATCTGTTTCATTGCCCGTTTGGATGCGTCAAATTCAACGGGCAGTGTAACCACTTGGAATAGCACTGCAAATGCCATCAGAGCAATACCGCCCCACAGCATCATACTGCCAAATGTGCCTCCGACCCCTTGAGCATAGGTGACAAACATACCTGCTATAATCAGGAAATAGGAAAGATTGCTGCCCAGCTGGGCAAGGGGAAACAACGCAGATCTGAAGTTCAGGAATGCGTATCCTGTCGCATGCTGAATGGCGTGGCCCACTTCGTGTGCTGCCACTGCTGTACCGGCAATACTTGGTGTATCATAGTTGTCTGGTGACAGCGCGATTTTCTTATTCTTCGGATCGTAATGGTCACTTAAGAATCCCTCTCCTCTGACGACTTCAACATCGTAGATTCCATTGTTTCTTAAAATTTCCTCAGCAACTTCCCGACCTGTCAGACCACTTGTTGACCGTACTTTGGAGTACTTATTAAAAGTGGATTTGACGTTCATCTGGGCGAGCATTGGAACAACCATCAGAATTATAAAATAGATGATAATACCCACGTTTATGTCAACCTCCATAAATTTTCATAATCTTATTTTACTTGAATGCTGGTTTGATAGTCAACTGGAACGTCTTGGCACAAGCTGATACAGCAACACCAGAACGAAAACTGTCAGCCAGAACGAAAAATAACCAATGTGGTCCGCATACTGCGATAATTGTCCATATGTCGGATACTGACCGTAGACATAATCGATCACATCATTATGGAACAGCCATACGGCTGTAACCAGAAAATGACTCATTCTGATTTCCAGATGGGGGAGAAACATGAATGCCTGAAGGGCCATTGCACCATGAGAAGCGATAAGCATCAAAGAAACCCAGGAGATAAAACCGGTTTCAGCAATGGTCAGCAGATTCATAATCACCGCCCATCCACCATATTTTATCAAAGTGGTAAATACAAGCGCATCAATGAGGCCCCATTTACGCCCGGCGAGTATAAGGATGATTAGAATGGATAAAAATAATGTTGCTGTCGGACTGTCCGGTACGAATGGGATGAACTGCCAGGGGGTTTCGGACAGCTGTCCGCGGTACCACCAGTACCCATAGATCGTACCGGCACCGTTACATATTAAAAGAAATATTAAAAAATATCTGTTATACATCAGGTCAATAAGTTTTGACATAAATAGATCTCCTATTAAAAAAAACCCTATTGCTAGGGTTTTATTCTCCTTCATCCCCGGTATTCTGGGCATCATCCCTGGGGACTTCTTCAAGATTTGCTACATATTCAGAAATTGCTTGTATTTGGTCTTCTGTCAACTGACCTTCAAATGCGGGCATCTCCCCTGAACCATTCGTTACGAATGAGTTAACTGCCTCCTCCGAAAGCTCGGCTGTCACCAGGTTCGGTCCGGAACCGCCGGTGAGTTCACCGCCGTGACAGCTTGTACAGTTGGTTCGGATCAGATCATCAAATACCGGATCTTCAGTATCCAGGTTTGAGAAGACAATCTGCCCCTGAGCATCCTGAGTTTCCCAATCGTGATAAGCGACAGACTCCCACGTCGTATAGAAAATCAGGCCGCATGCAAGCAGCATTGTTGCTGCTGCCACAGGGCGTTTTTTCCAGTGACGTTCCTTATTGTTATCAAGCCATGGTGCCAGCAGCAATGCGCCGACAGCAATACCCGGAATGACGACTGCCCCAATTACATTGAAGGGGCCGGATGCATAAGTATACTTAAGTATCTGATAGAGGAACAGGAAATACCAGTCTGGCAATGGTATATAACCTGTGTCTGTCGGATCGGCTACACGTTCGAGCGGAGCCGGATGTGCAACCGTCAGGCAGAGAAAACCGATGAGGAAAACTGCACCGGTGATCCATTCCTTGAGAAGGAAATCAGGATAAAACTCTTCTGTGCGTCCGGGAAATTCCGAATAGTCACGGTTAAGTTTTGGTTTGTCATATTTTTTAATTCGTGAGTCGCCGACAAAGGTCAGCCCTTTTCCACGCTCCATATCAATTTACCTCCCTTGTGATTCCTATAGTGGACCAGCAATCCCTTGTCTGCGTATCATGATGAAATGTACTGCCATTAGTACAAACAGAGCAGCTGGCAAGAAGAACACGTGGATGGCGAAGAAACGTGCCAGGGTCTGGGCACCGATGATTTCCTCATCGCCGGCCAGCAGTGTTTGAATCCAGTCACCGATAAACGGCACACTCGCTGCAATATCCAATCCTACCCTGGTGGCAAACAGGGCTTTCATATCCCAAGGCAGCAGATAGCCTGTAAATGCCAGCCCAAGTATTACAAGGAATAATAGGACGCCGACAACCCAGTTAAGCTCACGCGGTGCTTTATATGCCCCGGTGAAGAAGACCCTTAGTGTATGTAGGAATATCATGACGACGACCAGACTTGCACCCCAATGGTGCATACCTCTTACAATTACCCCTGCTGCAACTTCGTTCTGCAGATAGTAGACTGACTCCCAGGCGTTAACAATATCAGGCACATAATACATTGTCAGAAACATACCCGAGATTATCTGAATTACTACAATAAAAAAAGTCAATCCTCCGAAACAGTAGACGAAAGCTGAAAAGTGATAGGCAGGGTTAACATGCTCCGGCACTTCGTGATCAGCAACATCTCTCCATATCGGAGTGATATCCATTCGATCATCTATCCAATCATAGATTCTATTAAGCACTGGTTTCCCTCCTATACAAGTTCATTTGGAAATATTTGCCCAATTGTGAGATATCCATCGGACACACCGACTTCATACTGATCAAGCGGTCCTGTTGGCGGAGTTCCCGGGACATTATTCCCATTTTTTTCATAAAGCCCGTTATGACATGGACAATAGAAACGTTCTGGATTGGCATCATCAGTTGCCCATGAAACTGTACAGCCCAGATGCTTGCATACAGGTGATAAAGCAATAATTTCATCGCCGTCCCTATAGACCCAGGCAAAATCTGTGACTTCACTCTCATACCAGCCATCCTGCTGAATGAACGAAAAGTCCACCTGTGTAGGTTCCTCTGTAATATCATCAGCTGAGATGCTTGTTTGGATCATGGAACCTTCAGCGTCGGACTGAAAAAGCGGATCGACAGCAAATCTGCCCATCGGCAATACCATACCTGCCACCATGAAAGACCCAACTCCCATCAGGGAATAGTTTAGGAACTGGCGTCTTGTTACTTTTTGCGACATTCATCTTTCCCCCCTCAAAACGCACGTTCTTTTACATGAAAATAATACTAGGACAGTTCAATTTTAGCCTATTACCATAGGGCGGTCAATAAGCATTATAAACTTTTGATGTCGGCGTTCTGCCTAATTGTGTAATAATACTTTTATTTATTCCAGATTGAAATGACAGACTTCATCACAGTTTTTACTTCATCGTTGATCATTTCAATTTTCATCTCATTACTCATATTTTCAAGTGGTATTTCATTAAGTTTTATGCGATGGGCATCATCTATTTCTGCTTTCAGATGGGTCAGGACTACGATATTTTTAAATCCATATGTGCGAAGCTGTTTGACATATGAAGCTAGCACACTGATATTTTCATCGACGGTAGTCATCATGGGTGTGATGAGCAGACGCCCCTTAAACTGCTTTTCAAGCTGTATGGATACAAGGTGGAGCATTTCGATGTTGCTGGAATTTAACGGAGCGTGCACAGTCATGTCTGAACTGGCAAATGGGATCACAGCTGTATCGACAAATTCAATCTCATCTTTCAATATTTTCAGATCATTTTGGTTGTAAAGCATGGATTCACCTGCAATTAAATTATTCGCTTTAAAATTTCAGTCAGTTTCAGGAATTCGTGTTCATCCTGTGCGTCTAAGGCATGATCTATCTGTTTCTCCAGTGTATCTTTTTTGATTGCATGCAGGTCTTTATCCAAATCTGATTCAATCGCTTTAACATGCTCGTACTTACTGTCTTCATCTGTTAGATTAAATTCTAGATGAAGCAATGCCTCCTGGTTCATGTTCAGTTCATGAAATATCACTTCCCCATCCGCTGTGACAGTATTATTTTTTTCCAGGACCAGTGTCGGCCGGCTGGTTCCTGTCACTGAAATGCGAAGTTTTCTTGTTATATTTTCATCTGAGGTAAAAGTAATGTTTTTAGAAATCACCGGATGTGATTTCAGGAAATTCAAGATCCAGACGGCAATGCGGTCTTCGAATTCATAGTTAAAAAGAATATAATCTATGAATTCTTTCCTATAACTGATCTTCCTCATTTTCCAATCGCTCCCTTTCAAATTGCCACTCGATATTATTTGGATCCAGCTGAATCAGCTTATCCAATACCGGAGATTTTTGGGAATGGCCGATTTCAGTCAGGTACTTATAATAATCAGTATAGAATTCAAGTGACTCTCCGATCAATTTTTCCGCGTCCTGATAAAATTTAAGCGCATTATCATCATTTTCATTTTCCTGTTCGATTTTAGCAAGCAGGTACAATGATTCGCCTGATAGTGCATGGGTGTCAAGGTTTGGATAAAGCTCTGCAATTTCATCTGTCCGTTCAGTTTGAAGCAATGTTTCAAAAAGCATCAGGTATGCATCGTCGTAATCCTGATCCAGTGAAATTGATTTTTTGAAAGCCTCAATCGCTTTGTCTGAATTCTTAGATCTGAAATTCAGTCTCCCGATATGGAAAAAGATCAGCGGATTCGTATCGTCCTCAGCCAGATAATTTTCAAGTGTGGATATTGCAGCATCCAGTTCGTGTTCTGTTTCATGAACATTCATCAGAAGAATATAAGCATTGATATAATATGGTTCATTTTCAATCACTTTATCCAGAAGATTTTTAGCTGATTCATATGATTCCAGCTGATACTCGACAAGTGCTTTCCTGTAAAAGTCATCGTTTGAATATTGTTTTTCATCCACTTTCTCGAAATATGCTCTGGATTCCTCAAGTTCAATCTGGTTCATGTATAATTCAGCCAGGCGCAAGTTAAGGTTTACACCGTTGAGATCTTCAAAATTCTGATCGATCAGTGGTCTGTAGTATCTCAATGCTGATTCAAAATCACCATCCTGGTAATAAATCTCAGCCAGGGCAAAATCAAGGACAGGCTCATCCTCTATCTCTTTGGCTTCATTTATGAGCCGGATTGAGACATCATTCATGTTCAGCTGTTGAAAAATTTCAGCTTTCGACATGAGTACAGTCTTGGTTTTCGGAGCCTGGTTGATGAGATTAAGTGCATCATCCAGCTTGCCGTCCGCAATGTAGATATCTGTCATATACGCGATGACTTCATCATCGTGGTCCATTTGATTATATATGTGCATGAAAATGGTTTCAGCTTCTTCCATCGCACCTGCCTGAACGAGGGCATCTCCTAATGTAAACAGAGATTCCATGCTCTCTTCATCTGTTAACTGTCTGATACTGTTCAGCAATTGGTTTAGATCTTCTTCAGGGTATTTACCTGATTTCAGATCGTCGATAACTGAATAGATTTGCTCCTGCATTATTAAGCATCCTTCCGTAATGGCTCCAAATCATCTATGAATCCAGGATATGAATTATCAATCGCGGAAATGTCATCAATATCAATTTCAGTGTCAGTCACGATAGACAGTACAATGAGCATCATAATTATTCTGTGATCATGATACCCTTTCACTGTCGTGCCTTCTATTGCATTGACAGTGCTGGAGATTACTTTGAATCCATCTTTTTTTTCTTCAAATTCTATACCAAATTTGGAAAGCTCGTCTATAGTGGCACGTATCCTGTCTGTTTCCTTATATCTGAGCTCACCCGCGTCGCTCACTGTACATGGTTCATTCGAGAATGCAGCAAGCATGGCCAGTACCGGGATTTCATCAATCAGTCTTGGAATTATGTCTCCTGATATATTGAAACCTTTCAATCCGGGTGTATAGGAAGCTGTAATATTACCGATTGCCTCTCCTTCACCCGGCAGTTCCTCAATCTCAATATTTGCCCCCATCATTTTCAAAACATCCAGTATCCCGGAGCGTGTCGTGTTCAATGAAACATTTTCAACTGTAATTGAAGAACCTTTCTTCAGCACTGCTAATGCAATCGGAAATGCGGCTGAAGATATGTCGCCGGGGACGATGACCTCTGCCGGAGTCAGATCTTTTCCGCCCGTCACTGTGGCCCTGCCCTCTCCTGCATCTATTTCAGCACCGAATTGCTTCATCATTATTTCAGAATGGTTGCGGGAAGGTGAGGATTCGATGACTTCTGTTGTCCCCCAGGTGTTTAATCCGGCAAGCAGTATTGAACTTTTCACCTGCGCACTGGCTACAGGCATATGATAAGAAATTGGGCTGAGCACAGAAGGATGGATGACGACAGGCGGGTATCGGCTTTCTTTAAGTTTGATATCCGCCCCCATTTCAGAAAGCGGGGTTACGACACGATCCATCGGACGGTTATTGATGGAGGCATCCCCGCTGATTTCGGCATACAGACCGAGACCAGCGATCAGGCCGGTAATCAGACGGGTGGTCGTACCGGAGTTGCCTGTATAAAGGTGTGTGTGTGGAGATTTTAGTGACGAAGCGCCCCCGGATTCCACGACCCACTCATCCTCTTTTTCGGTAATTTTTGTACCCAATGCACGCATGCATTCGATAGTACGCAGGGTATCCTCGCTTCTGAGCGGCAGTTTAATTACAGTTCTGCCGTTTGCCAGTGCACCAAACATCAGCGAGCGGTGAGTGATCGACTTGTCTCCCGGTACACGCATTGTACCGTTGAAAGCATGATTCAAAAGATTTTTCATATGCTCTCCTTTATATCATTAATATATTTTCCGAGCGTTTCTTTTTCAATTTCTATGAATTTGGCTTCCCCAAATTCCTTAAGAATGACGTATCCCGCAGTCTGGGTGTTTTGATTTTTCTTATCTTTGGAAATAAGGGAAAGCATTTCCTCCGCATCAATGTCCTTAAGGATATCCATTGGATATCCAAGATTATCAAAGAAGCAGTAATAGTATGATAAATCAAATATTTCATATTGTTCCACCTGGTTGGAAATATGGAGCGCAGCATATATTCCGATTACAACTGCTATCCCATGCGGTATTTTATATTTATATTCAACAGCATGTCCGAGCGTATGCCCCAGATTGAGGTATTTTCGGATGTCCGATTCATTTTCATCTCTGTTCACATACTGCATTTTGGTTTCAATCCCGGAGATGACAAAAGGTTCGATGCGTCTTAAATCTATCCCATTGCGGGTCAATGCGACCAGATGATCAACTGTTTCCTGGTTTTTCAGCATTGCATGCTTGATCACTTCGCCGAAACCGCTCAGAATTTCAGAGTCAGGCAGCGTATTCAAGAATTCCAAGTCGTAAATGACCCCGGCCGGTCTGTAAAAAGCACCGATCAGATTTTTTCCATGTTTCGAATTAATTGCTGTTTTACCGCCGATTGAAGAGTCGTGGGCAAGCAGTGTAGTCGGGACATGGATATAGTCCAGCCCCCTCAGGACACATGAAGCGGCAAAACCACCGGCGTCCCCGGCTGCGCCTCCGCCGATAACAACAATCAAGTCATTTCTTTTGACGCCCTTAGCCAGCAGTGTTTCCAATAGATAATGAAACGCCTCGAATGATTTTGATGTCTCACCGCTCCCCATAAGAATGGGATGATCAATAAACGCCAGCATGCGTCCTTTGTGAAGTTCAAACACCTTTTCATCAATCAAGTAGTGCACCTGACTGTATCCGCCTGTATAAGCAGTGATGGAATCCTTCAGCATGCCTCTAGCCACTTCAATTGAATAATTACCGCTGTTGTAATCCGTACTGATTTTCATAATTATCAGTATGCTTTAATGCGTTTTTTATATTCTTTGACAGCATTCTTCAACTCATCCATATCATCATGCGGAAACTTGTCTAAAATCGCTCTGGCCACTTCTATGACCACCATATGTTCACACACCACAGAAGCGGCAGGCACTGCACATGAGTCACTGCGTTCAATCGTTGCTTTGAACGATTCTTTGGAATTGATATCTACACTGAGGAGCGGTTTATAAAGCGTAGGTATCGGCTTCATCACTGCTTTTACAACAATCGGCATGCCGGTTGTCATACCACCTTCAAAACCACCCAGGTTATTGGTGCGTCTGATATACCCTTCATCTTCATCGTACAGGATCTCATCCTGTACTTTTGAGCCTGGTGTTGAGGCTGCATCGAACCCTAAGCCAAACTCCACTCCTTTAAAGGCATTGATACTGACCACGCTGCCTGCAATTTTAGAATCAAGTTTTCTGTCATAGTGGACATGGCTCCCAAGGCCGGGTATTGGGTTTTCAACAATCACTTCAACGATGCCGCCGATGGAATCTCCATTTTTCTTAGCGTCATCAATCAGCTGCTCCGCTTCTTTGGTTTTTTCTTCAGAAACCATCCGTACTGAAGACTGGCTGCCGAATACTTTGATATCTTCCAGATTATATTGAGCATCATCCATGACGCTGCCAATCCGATTTACCCTGCTCGAAACACGAATGTCCAGTGCATGAAGAAGCTCTTTACACAATGCACCGACTGCCACACGCGCTGCTGTCTCCCGTGCAGAAGATCTTTCGAGGATATTTCGCAGATCTCTCACATTGTATTTCATGCCGCCGACAAGGTCCGCATGGCCGGGTCTTGGTTTTGTTACCACACGTCTCATGGAATCCAGCTCTTCCGGTGAGACAGGCTCAGCGCTCATGATTGTACTCCAATGTTTAAAGTCATCATTATTAAGTTCTATCATTATTGGACTGCCTAATGTTTTACCGTGCCGGATGCCGCTGCCAAAATTGAAAGTATCTTTTTCAATCTGCATGCGTCTTCCACGGCCGTAGCCGCCCTGCCGTCTTAATAATTCCTCTGTCATGCGCTGCTTGTCAATTTCCAGATTTGAAGGAAAGCCCTCTACGATCGCTGATAGTTTTGGTCCGTGCGATTCACCTGCTGTTAAAAATCTCATTTTAAAACACCTGCCCATTTCATGATATTAAAAAAAGCTGAGTTCCAGTACCCAGCCTCTGCCGTATTGTTCTAGTATATCCAGGAGCTGTTGATTAAATCGTAATCAATTACTTCTGATTCATCGAAAAAAAGGCCGATTTCCCTTTCTGCACTTTCAGGAGAATCTGAACCATGGATGATGTTTTTGCCGACTGTGAGACCAAAGTCACCGCGAATTGTTCCCGGATCAGCCTGTTGGGGATTTGTAGCACCAACAACCAGACGGGCAGTATCAATGACATTTTCACCTTCAAGTACCATGGCGAACACAGGACCTGCTGTGATAAAGTCAACAAGTTCTGAGTAGAAAGGCTTATCCTGATGTTCTTGATAATGTGTCTTTGCTAGCGAGTCAGAAACTTTCATTAATTTGGCTCCTGCAATTTTAAACCCTTTATTTTCCAGGCGTTCAACAATAGGTCCAATTAGATTTCTTTGTACGCCGTCCGGCTTGATCATTAAAAATGTCTTTTCCATTTTGAGTCTCCTTTTTGTGAATTCCTTACTATTCTAACATTATTAAATTTATAATTTCAATTTAATTCAGACGATTTGATAACTTTTCTGCAATTTGTACAAGGTAAGTTTTAATCGGTTCATCCACATCTTCTATCGCTTCAACTGCCTGTTTGAGATGCATATTGCTGATTTCTATCGATTTTTCTATAGTATCAGCATTCATGAGATCATCGATAAGGCTGCTCAGCAGTGAATGGTCATTTTTATAGGCGGTCAGTTTATCTTTGAACGCCGCGTCCCGGTCTCTGAGTAAAAGCACGGGCAGCGTGTAATGTCCGTTATCCAGATCTGAAAACTTAGGCTTTCCCAGCTGCTTTTCGTCACCGATGAAATCTAGACAATCATCAATGATCTGGAAGCTCATGCCGATGTGACGGCCATATTTCATCAATGCTTCTGTCGTATGATCTGAAACTTCAGCTGCATAGGCACCCATTCTGATGCTGAGTTCGATAAGGAGCGTGGTCTTATGATAAATTTTTTCGTAATAATCATCCAGTGTCTGGTCTGCATTGAATTGGTGATCAAACTGAAAAAGCTCACCGCTTACGATATCCTTCACAGCATGTGAGTATATTTCATGAAATGCCCTATGTTCTATACTGCTGACCAGGAGCAGTGACGTGGATAACAAATAATTTCCCGTATTCACAGCCTGGAGGTAGCCGTGTTTATAGTATACTGTAAGTTCTCCACGCCTCAAGCGGCTGTCATCGATAATATCATCATGAACCAGACTTGCCATATGGATCAATTCCAGGCTTGCGCTCGTTTTTATGATGTCATCGTATTTATCCGGATTGCCGAGCTTGCCGACCAGTAAAGTAAATGTCGGCCTGAGCTTTTTGCCGCCAGATTCAAACAGCTCATAGCTGCTGTCATTAACGGGGATCTCATTTGGATCCAAACTGCTTTTGATTAATTGTTTTACATCTTCAAATTCCTGATTAAGATACTCCCTGGCTGTTTTCACTTGGACCCCACCTGTCCGAGTGGTTTATAGGCAATGTGTGTCGCTGCTGTGCCCATTGTGTGGGAAATCATTTTAGTATTTGTGAAACCAGTGGATTTCACCAGGTCTTTTAACTCTGATTTGGAGAGGAAGCCGCTGGTCGATTCAAACAGCCATTCATACTCCTTTGTACTCCCTGCGACAAATCCGCCGAGTTTAGGCATTATTGAACCAAAATAAAAGTTAAAAGCGCTGCTAACAAGCTTATTTTCCGGATTGGAGGTCTCCAGAATCACAAGGACGCCGCCGGGTTTTAAAACCCTGTAAAATTCATCTATAGCACTTTTATAGCCGGGCAGATTGCGCAGACCAAACCCAATGGTTACAAAATCAAAAAGGCCGTCTTCAAATGGCATATCCATTGCATTGCCTTGAAGAAGTTCTATATTTTTATGATGTTTGGTCTTATCCTTTGCAATCTCAAGCATATTTTCACTGAAATCCAGACCGGTCACCTGTGCCCCCGGTGCTTTTTCTGCAAGTTGAATCGACCAGTCACCGGTGCCGCAGCATACGTCCAGAACCTGATGCCCTTTTTTGACAAACAGCTCTTTCATCGTCCTCTTTCTCCATACACTGTGCTGATTAAGGCTGATGATGTTGTTCATGCGGTCATAGTCATCAGATATGGTGTTAAATATCGTTTGTACTTTCTTTTCTTTATCCATAAAATTCACCTTTATCTTTGGGTTATGTACGGAAGAGTTGTGATATCAAGCTGTTCCATCTGCTGTTCAATAAGACTCTCCAGTCGGACACCTGTATATTTATGTTTTATGAGGTATAACAGCGGTGCATACAGAAGGTATTTAATTTCTTGGGGATCCGGGTTTTTACAGCTGAGGGCTATTTCAGATTTTCTGGAACTCAATGCTCTTGAAATGTTCATCATATCCCCAAGGACTTCATATTCCTCATTTGAGGATAAAAGTATATAAAAACGGCTGAATAAATAATCGCCGGCTAAAACATGAGGTTCTCTGTTTGTTTCATTTGGGGTTTGATCCAATAAGTTTAAAGCCTTGTTAAAAAGAAGAACGGCCTCATTTACGTGTTTTTGGCGGGCGATATTCTCATTAACAGAAAAGTATTCAAAAAATGGATCATTATGTATATCAAGCAGTTGAGCATTGACTCCCAGGTCTGCTTCAAGTTCTTCCTGTAGAGAATTCATGACAAATATCACCTTGTTATAAATTAATAGACCTAACCAAGTCGTTAGGCCTAATAATAATTAATTATTTAACTGCATCTTTAAGTGCTTTACCTGCTTTGAATGCAGGGACTTTAGATGCTGCAATCTCGATTTCTTCTCCAGATTGTGGGTTCCGCCCTTTTCTTGCTGAGCGTTCACGGACTTCGAAGTTGCCGAAGCCGATCAACTGTACCTTTTCACCTTTTTTCAAAGATTCCTGGATCGTGTTAAATACTGCGTCTACCGCAGCACCTGCTTCTTTTTTAGTAAGGTCAGCATCATCGCTGACTGCATTGACTAAGTCTGTCTTGTTCATCAGATCCACCTCCTTATATAACTATAATGACAATCTGCATTATCATTATGTTTTGACTTTAACACAGTGGTTTTTGAACTGCAACGGATTTCCCCATTTTCAGGGCAAAAAAGCCTTACGTATCGCTTTTGTGCTGGTTTGTCATGAAAATCGGGTTGTTTTCTTCATCAACTGTAATCTCGGGAGAATAAATTGGAACAATAGGTGTATATTCATACAGGACATGTCTGACATCTTCCCCTGTTTCAAATTCCAGGTCATTATCGTGGATGATTTTACCGATTTCTTCCCTGTAATCGATCAGAAATTGCTGGCCGCCATTATAAAAAACATTCAATGATGTGCCCGTATAGGGGCTTGTGACAACAGGATTTTCTGACAGATTATAATACTGGAGATCAAGCTGATAGACATTCGGTCCGACTTGTTCATCCAGCTCCACATGTTCACCCATCGCATCCAGACGGATGGTCAGTGATCTTATTTCATCAGTAAGAGTCAAATCAGCCAGCTTAACTTCTGGATCTTCTTCTGCATCGATGATGACATATTGATACTTCCCGCCCATTTCATAAGCATTTCCAGGGCGTTCACTCAAGTAGTCCGGCACTAATTGTTCAAAATCTATTTGGTATTGCAGATAATCCCTCTGATTTTCCACCGTTTTTATCGGGAGCAGGCCATCCGAGTCTTCCCGGTATTGTTCGACCGCGTTTTGTACCATCTGGATTTGTGATTCGTCAGAAATCTGGTTCTGGGCTTTCTCCTCCTCAGGGAGCATACATCCCGCTATGAATGGAATGAGAATGAAGAGTAGCGTTGTTTTAATACTACGCATGAGTGCTGCCTCCAAGTACCGGTATCATCAGAATGAAGGCAACGATTAATAATATCCATGCAGCAGCCGAGACGATGAAACTGAAAAATCTATTGTGGATTACATATCGTGCAACATAGATTAATACGGCAGCCATCGCCATTGCACCAATAGAATAAAAAGATATCCACATGAGGTTCATTCTTGATATATCAAACATAGTATCACTCTCTCGTCCATTCTTTGTATTGCTTCTCCAACACTTCTTTCAATTCATCTGTTTCCCCGGTTTTTTCACGCATCATCAATTTATAAAATGCTTCATCTTCACTGATTTCTTGGAAAAGATATTGATAAAGCACTTTAGTTATTGGCATTTCCACTTCATATTTGGCAGAAAGTTCATACGCTGCCTTAGTAGTGTTGACACCTTCCACAACCATGCCCATTAATTCCTGGGCTTCTTCCACACTCTTACCTTCAGCAAGCATGATGCCGCAACGGTAGTTTCTTGAATGCATGCTGGTTGCGGTCACGATCAGATCCCCCATGCCGGTGAGACCGAGGAAGGTTAATGGATTTGCTCCCATCCGTGTACCGAGACGGGCAATTTCCTGCAGTCCTCTTGTAATGATTGCAGCTTTTGCATTATCACCAAACTGCAGACCGTGCAGCACGCCAATCGCGAGGGCGATAATGTTTTTTAATGCGCCACCGATTTCAACACCTGTCATATCATCATTTCTATATACGCGGAAGTATTTATTCATAAAGACATCCTGGACAGTTTCCACGTTTTCTAAAGATTTAGATGCAGTGCTGACAGTTGTGGCTGATTTCCGGGCGACTTCCTCTGCGTGCGAAGGTCCGCTCAGCACACAGATATCTGAAACCGTCTCATCAGAAGTTTCATCAGCGATAATATCTGACACACACATGTGGGTGTTCAGTTCGAGCCCTTTTGCTACATGGACGAGCAGAATTTTTTTCTGGTTTTCTTTTAAAATGGAATGCAGGTTACTGGACATGGACCGGATGGCTTTTACAGGAACAGCAAGTACAATCATCTCACAATGTAATGCTGCTTCTGTTAGATTTGAAGTTGCTGTTATCACTGATGGCAGTTGAATGTCCCTGAGAAAACTTTTATTCGTTTTGTCAGTGTTGATTTCGTTAACCACCGATTCATTTCTTCCATACATCAGTACATCATGGTTATTATCTGAAAGCACCATTGCCAGGCTTGTTCCAAAGCTTCCTGTGCCAATGACAGAGATTTTCATGGGCATGCCCTCCTTAATTACGTTTTCTAGTAATGACATGAATGGGAGTACCGGTAAAATCAAAGGCACTTCTCAGCTGATTTTCAATATATCTCCGGTAGCTAAAATGCATTAATTCAACATCATTGACAAACAGGACGAATGTTGGCGGAGCAACACTGACCTGTGTGGCATAGAAGATTTTTAAACGTCTGCCTTTGTCAGTTGGTGTTGGATTCATGCTGACACTGTCAACGATCACTTCGTTGAGCGTACTCGATTGCACACGTTTTTTATGGGAATCATTGGCTAATCGGATCATGGGAAATACGGTGAGAAGCCGGGTCTTTTTTAAAGCGGAAACAAAAACGACAGGCGCATAATTCAGGAATTGAAATTCCTTTTTGATTTTTTTTTCAAAGTTTTTCATGGTCTTGTCATCTTTTTCTACTGCATCCCATTTGTTAACAAGGAAAATGACTGCCCTGCCCCCCTCGTGGGCAAGACCAGCGATTTTTTTGTCCTGTTCCAAAACACCTTCTTCGCCATTAATTACCATAAGTACAACATCCGAACGTTCTATTGCGCGGTTTGCCCTTAAAACAGAATACTTTTCTGTCGCTTCATAGACTTTTCCCCTTTTACGCATGCCGGCTGTGTCAATCAGTGTATATTCTTCATTATCATAAGTATATGGTGTATCAATGGCATCCCTAGTAGTGCCGCCAGTATCAGAGACGATGACTCTGTCCTCTCCTAAAATGGCATTAATCAGGCTTGATTTCCCCACATTAGGCCGTCCGATCAATGAAACCTTTACGGAAGTATCAATTTCCGTTTCCTTTTCCAGCGCATTGAAGTGTGCTGCCGATTCATCCAGTACATCGCCAAGTCCCAGGCCGTGTGAGCCTGATACAGGAAAAGGTTCTCCCAGTCCCAACTGATAGAATTCGTAAATCTCACTTCGCATTTCATAATTGTCGATTTTATTAACGGACAGTACTACCGGTTTTTTGGATTTTTGCAAGATGCGTGCAACAAGAAGATCATCCTCTGTCACACCTTCTTTCCCATTGGTGATCATCAGGATGACATCTGCTTCAAGGATGGCGATTTCAGCTTGCATTTTAATCTGTTCCTGCAGAGGCTCCCCTTTCAATTCTATACCGCCTGTATCAATGACATTAAACTCATAGTTCAACCAGTCACCTGCAGCATAGAGTCTGTCCCGGGTCACACCCGGTGTATCCTCCACAATGGCTTTCCTTTCTCCTATAATTCTATTGAACAGAGTGGATTTCCCAACATTTGGTCTCCCTACTACTGCGATGGTCGGTTTGTACATAGGTTCCCTCCTATTTTAAATTTATTTTAACACAAAAATAAAATAAAGAGCGATAAACATCGCCCTTTATTGAATCCAAATCATGTCATTTTTATAACAATTTAAATATCAAGATCTTTGAAACGATCTCCGAATACATCTCCGAGCGTGGGACCTTCATCCTGCGAATCATCACGGTAAACTTTTGGCTGATCTTCTGTCGATGCCGCAGTCTTTTCAGTTGTTTCCTTAATGGATAAAGAAATTTTTTCGGAGTCTTCATTAAGGGAAAGAATTTTGACATCGACAGTCTGACCTTCTTGCAGAGCATCTGATGGCACAGCCACATGATCATGGCTGATTTCAGATACGTGTACGAGGCCTTCAACGCCCGGCGTCACTTCGACAAAAGCACCGAAGTCCACAAGTCTTTTAACAGTGCCTTCAAGTACATCACCGGCAGAATATTCTTTTGCAAAGCCTTCGAATGGGCTTTCCTGTGCCTGTTTAAGTGACAGACTGATCCTTTCCTGCTCAGGGTCCACATCGAGAATCTTAACCTGGACCGTGTCACCGATGCTTACCGCATCTTCAACTTTTTCGACTCTCTGGTAGCTGAGCTCTGAAATGTGGGCCAGCCCATCCACTTCACCAAGGTTGATGAATGCGCCAAACGTTGTGATGCGTACAACTTCGCCTTCAATGATACTGCCGTTTTCAAGAGATTCAAGCTGTTTTTGCCTTTCTGCAGCCTTCTCGGATTCAACGATACGTTTTCTGTTGAGTATCACACGGTTTTTCTCCGGTTCGATGTCTTCGACTTTCACTTCAAGATCCTGTCCGTCGAATTGTTCCAGATCTTCAATGTAAGCATCTGACAGCAGAGATGCAGGGATGAAACCTCTTACACCAACGTCAATTACGAGTCCGGCTTTTACAACTTCCATCACTGTTCCTGTAATCGTCTCGTCATTATCTTTTGCCGATTGAAGAGAGTCATATGCATTAGATTCTTCGAGCTTTCTGATCGAAAGGATTACATTGTTGCGGTCTTGTTCATTTTCAACTTTAATCACAACACCTTCAATGGAATCATCTTCAGAGATGATTTCCTCCGGACGTTCAATCCTTTTGCTTGTAAGCTGACTGATAGGAACGATACCTTCAAAATCAGAGCCTTCAATATGAGCTTTGACGAATTTGTCCTCTATCTTATAGACAGTACCGCTGACAGTCTGTCCAACTTCGAATTCTGCCTGATGGGCTGCCTCATCTGCGACTTCATCAGATGCAGCCTGAGATTCCTCAGTAGGATCTCCGTTATTTTCTTCTGTTGAGCTTACTTCCTCATCATTGCCATGTTCCAGTGAAGATACATCTTCGCTGGTTTCAGGGGAATCCTGGTTGTCAGTAGAGATGTTGGTCTCTTCCTGATTTTCTTCGTTTTTAAAATTATCTGTCGTCATGTGCCTGCCTCCATTTACATTACTAAAAAGTATATATACCTAACTTCTTATAAATATATTGATTTGTCAAGTGATTATTCAGAAAATAAAAGAGTATTTATATTTTCTGTGATTTCCACGGTGATGTCTTTACGATTGTAACCCTCTGCTGTGAGTGCTTTTGTATCGATAGGTTTCCCGAATACTACGGTGATTCCTTTTTTTCGATTATAGCTGCCTTTTATGGCTGCCGGAACAATCTGTGCTTCAGATTTAACCGCCAGGAACCCTGCGCCCTGCTGCAGATCTTTGAGTTTTCCTGTATTGCTGCGTGAGCCTTCTGGAAACATAAGCATCATATTGCCGTCTTTCAGTACTTCTACGGATTTCTTCAAAGCAGCCCGGTCGCTTTTGCCTCTTTCGACTGGAAATGCGTTGAGATGACTGATCAAGTATCCAAGGACTGGAATTTTGAAAAGTTCAGATTTGGCAAAGAAAGACATCTCCCTGTCAACACTGATGCCAATCAGCGGCGGATCAAATTCTGAAATATGATTGCTGCATATGATCACCGGTCCCTCTTTGGGGATGCGGTCCTTGCCAATCACATTTATCTTGTATCTTGCATGATAAAACCTTTTTACAGCTCCCCTGGCAATCTTATAGAACATCAATTACTCTCCCTTCAGTATTTCTTCAGCCATGCGGACGATTTTGTCTTCAACCTCTTTTATGCTCATGTGGCTGGTATCGAGAAGTATTGCATCAGCAGCTTTTTTAAGTGGCGAGATATCCCTGTTCATATCCAGGTCATCACGCCGGATGATCTGCTGCACAAGCGTTGAAAGCTCGACATCAATCCCTCTTTGATTTTCATCCTTCAGCCTGCGCTTTGCCCTGATTTCGGGAGAAGCTTTCATGTAAACCTTAAGTTCGGCTTCGGGCAGTACTGTTGTGCCTATGTCTCTGCCATCCATAACCACCCCTTTTTCATCTGCTATGACTCTCTGCATTTTTACAAGATATTCTCTTACAGCGCTGATGCTTGATATTTCACTGACATTGGCTGTAACGTCCCGGGAACGGATCTTTTCTGAAATATCTGTGCCATTCAGGAAAATCGCACGGTTCGTGTCATTGGAAAATCTGATATCCAGTCCATCCAGATGATCAAGCGCCTCTCTGCCGTTATTTAATACATGTAAAGTGATTGCACGGTACATCGCGCCCGTATCAATGTAGATATATTGCAGACGTTCCGCGATGCGTTTTGAAATTGTGCTCTTTCCTGCCGCTGCAGGACCGTCGATCGCAATGTTGATATTCTTTGTCATATAAACCCGCCTTGTTGAATGTTCCAGTTTATTCTATCATATATTTAAATGAATCGTTTAGGAGGAAGCAGTGTGCAGAAAAAAATATTAGCAATTCATACCGGCGGTACAATCAGCATGTCTTCAGCCGGCGGCCTGGTGACTGAGAGTAATGAAAATCCTGTATCAATAGGCGGTGCAATAGATCTGAATATCACCTTGGAAGAAAGATACCCGGTGAAAAAACCTTCCCCGCACATCACACTGAACGATATGCTGATTGTAAAAGATACCATCCTTGATGAAAAGGATGATTTTGATGGATTTGTGATTACACATGGCACTGATACTTTGGAAGAAACTGCATATTTTCTGGATCTGACGCTGAATCTGCCGCATCCAGTCATTGTTACCGGTGCCATGCGGCCGTTTGACGAAATCGGATCTGACGGTCTGTACAACTATATTTCAAGCCTCCGAGCCGCCCGGAATGAACAATCATATCATCGTGGTGTACTCATTGTCTTTAATGATGAAATACATACTGCAAGGAATGTAACCAAGACGCACACATCAAATATAGCCACATTCCAGAGTCCGAACCATGGACCCATCGGATTTTTAACGAAGGATGATATACAGTATCATCATCAGATCAATCCCCAGAATCTATTCGTCAAAGCAGATATTTATTGTAAAGTTGGTCTGGTTAAAGCACATTCCGATATGGACGGCACGCTGTTTGATGCCTTTTTGGCCGCTGGTTACGATGGTATTGTTGTCGAAGCGCTCGGTCAGGGCAACATCCCTCCGGATGCCCTCGGTGGCCTGCAGCGCATATTGGACCGGCAGCTGCCTGTAGTACTTGTGTCCCGCGCCTTCAACGGAATCGTCGGGAGCTATTACGATTATGAAGGCGGCGGCCATGACCTCTCAGAACGCGGAGTTATATTTTCAAACGGACTCAACGGCCAGAAAGCCAGGATCAAATTACTGCTCGCCCTCTCTGACGGTTTGGGATACGGCGATATAAAAGAAGTATTCAAACATTAAAAAGCTCCCGGACGGGAGCTTTTATGATTCCTTTTCCTTCCTGAAAATATCATCCGCTATCCTGACGCCATGAAATCTGCCGTTTTCAATAAATATCGTATTGGCATCATTACCGGCAGCAATTACGCCCGCGATATACAGACCATTGACATTGGTTTCCATTGTCCCGGGATTATGATACGGCGCTGTGCCGAATTCATTTTCATTTAACTCGATACCAAGTGATTGCAAAAACCGGTAATCCGGGCGGTACCCAATCATGGCAAATACATGATCATTGACAATTTCAAATGTTTCTCCATTTTTTTCAAGTACAACACTGTCATTTTTGATATCCTTAACATCAGTGCTGAAGTGCATATTGATTTTCTCATGTTTGACGAGTGAATCAAATTGGGGCAGCACCCACGGTTTAACACTTTGGGAATATGCATCCTGACGGTATACAACCGTCACGTTGCTATCAGCTTTTTCAAGTTCGATCGCTGCATCCACACTGGAATTTTTACCGCCGATAATGAGCACATTCTGGTTGAAAAAGGGATGTGCCTCTTTAAAGTAGTGAGAGACCTTGGCCTTGTGTTCCCCCGGAACGTTCAATGCATTCGGCTGACCGTAATAGCCGGTAGCGATGATCAAATATTTACAGCTGTACCTGCCTTTTGAAGATTCCAGTATGAATCTGCTGTTTTCCTTTCTGCCTGAGGTGACCTCTTCATAGGTGTTGATGTTGAGATCAAAATGTTTGACGGCTTCCCTGTAATAGACAAGCGCCTGATTTCGCTTCGGCTTATGGGCTTCGGTGATGAATGGAAAGTCACCAATGGAAAGCTTTTCACTTGATGAGAAAAATGTCTGGTGTGTCGGATAATTAAATATTGCCTGTGCGATGTTTCCTTTTTCTATAACCAGGTAATCCAGTCCATTTTTTTCAAGTTCTATCGCAGCTGATAAACCGCATGGACCGGCACCTACAATAATCGTTTCGATGTGTTTCATTGATAGCACCTTTCTACTGTGGTATAACTAATTCCTCGCCGACGGTCAGAGCATCACTGCTGATACCACCGTTGGCCTCTCTGATCCTGTCGACATTTTCAGAGGTGCCGCTGCCATAATAGCGGATCGCAATCCTGTATAAATTATCTTCGGCACTCACCACATGTGATACGGCATCTCCAGTGCTTTCTCCAGTCTGTTCCTCGGCAGGCTGCTCAGTTGTTTCTTCTTCTGGGGATTCTTGAGTTACCTCTTCAGTACTTTCTTCCTCAGTACTTTCTTCCTCGGTGTTTTCTTCGTCTGAAGATTCGCTGTCATTGGTGCTGCTGCCGGATTCTTTGTCAGCGATTGCTGATTCTGAAGCATCCTCCAGTTCATCCTGCTCTTCCTCTGAATATTCAACCTGTACATCCCCGGTGCCTAAATCATTGCCTGAATTTGAATTTCCGGAGTCTTCGCCGCCGCTGTCCTCACTGCCACTGTCCTCGGGCTGATCTTCATCGGAATGGGATTCAGCGAGTTCACGCTCCATCTCTGCTTTCTGTTCCTGCATATCTTCATCCACGTTTTCAGAGGTATTTTCTTCTGATGCTGCTTCCTCTGATGTTGATTCTTCATCTCCGCCCCCTGCGATCTGTCCTTCAGTTCCGGTGTCGGACGGCCAGAAGTTGGATGTGATCATTGCAAAGAGCATGATCGTAATCGGGAGTATGATGATGCCGCCGATGATGATGGGTACAATGTTTTTCTTTTTTCCACCGTTTGCATCAGTGCTGTCCTGGCTGACTTCAGCTGTATTATCATCATTTGTCTGTCTGTTTCTTATCTCGGACAGCTTTGTTTTTGATACATTCAATTCCTCTTTCAGACGGTTTCTGTAAGCGGATAGTCTGCCTGCAAAAAAAGCTTTTGCCCTGCCCAGTTTCTCCTTATTCACATAACCCGTCACTCTTTGGCCAATATTTTTAAAAGGCGTTGTTTTTTCTTTGTTTTGCTTTTCTTTTTTTTCCTGTTTTGGACGGTGGCGGGCAGCCCGTGTCATGACAGGTTCTTTATCTTCTGTGGAATTTTCGGATTTATCACTATTATTTTCGTGAGCATCATCTGTCTCTTTTTGAGCACGTTTATGTTCTAAATCTTTGTAAAAATCGTCCTTCATAGACATTCTCCTCAAACAGTATGTTATTGATTAATTATATTACGTTTTCATTACAATTTAAAGAGATAACAGACTCAGTATCATTCAGATGGTTGATTATTTCATACATATAGATGCATTTCATTGAAATAAATAGCATTTGATCTTAAAATTATATGGAAGTAATTTTGCGAGGTGAAATTTGAGCTTGAGAAAATATACCATTGTTGACCAGGATACCTGTATTGCATGCGGCGCCTGCGGAGCTGCGGCTCCGGATATATACGACTATGACGATGATGGCATTGCTTATGTCATACTGGATGATAACGCAGGAACGGCTGCTGTGCCTGAAAAATTGCAAGAAGCCCTGGAAGATGCATTCGATGGATGTCCTACAGATTCTATAAAAGTTGAAACAGAGCCATTTGATGGTGATCCATTCAAATTTGAATAAATTTTAAAACCGAGGCTGAATGCCCCGGTTTTACTTGTCATAATACAGATTTTTCAGCTTTGGCAGCAGTTTAATATAAATCAGATATGCCACCAGTGATACTATAATACCTTTTACAATATTGAACGGAATAATGCCTGCAGTGACCACTGTCCTGATATTGGCAATCAAATCGGTATGGTCGATGATCAAACCGTACATTGGCAGCAGTATAAAGTAATTCAGCACTGCCATCATCAATGTCAGCGACAGTGTGCCTGCTGCGAAACCAATCAGTAATGATTTTCGGCTCTGGTATTTCATATAGACGAAATATATCGGCAGAAGCAGTGCGAAAGCTGCAAGCATATTTGCCAGCGGACCGACGGGCTCACTAGCCATCAGCAGTCCGAACAGGACAATTTTCAAAATGATGACCAGTGAACCTGCAGCACCTCCGAGCAGCATGAATCCTATAAATGCCGGTATATCAGATAGATCCACTGTCAAAAAAGGCGGCAGAAATGGAAGCGGAAACTGAATAAGCATAAGAATGAAAGACAGTGCGCCGAGGATGCTTATGATGATCAGCCGTGTTAACTTATTTTGTTTCATAATTCTCATCCCTCTGCATTTGATTTGGGCAGTATGACACGGAATGTCGTTCCTTCGCCGTACTCGCTTTCAAGTTCGATTGTGCCATTATGTCTGTGAATGATGCTTCGTACAATATAAAGACCGAGGCCGGTGCCGTGTTTACCGCGTGTCCTTGATTCATCCACTTTATAGAACCTCTCAAACACTCTCTCCCGGTGCTCCGGCATAATACCGGTCCCGGTATCCGAGATTTCAATCACTTTGAAGTGACCGCTGTCTCTTGCCAGAATGCTGATACGGTCTCCTTCTGAAGTATAGCGAATCGCATTATCCACAAGGTTTGTCAGTACCTGATCCAATTTATCATAATCGAAGTCAAAGACCGGGTCAATGCCTCCGATATCCACTAAGAAATCAATATCGTTATCATCCATTTCCTTTCTGAGTCTTGATTTCAGCTTATCCAAAAGCACACCGAGGTCATTTTCCCCAATATTGAAAAAGTCTGACCTGCTGTCCATTCTGGCTATGGTAATCAATTCGTTGACCATCGTATTCATACGATCGGACTCATCTTTAATGATACCTGCCATTTCTCTGACTTCTTTTGGATCTGTCACGATTTCATCCTGAAGCGCTTCAGAGTACCCGCTCAGCATGACCATCGGTGTCTTAAGTTCGTGGGACACATTGGCGATAAATTCTGAACGCATTTTTTCTGTATTTACTTCCTGCGTAATGTCACGTATCAGTAATATTACACCAAAGTGTTCACTGTCCTTTTCGACAGGCGTATAAGCAAACTGCAGATGCCGGTCATTGATCTCTACCCGTTCTACGGCAGAAGCTTTTGTTTCTGCGACATCTTTTATATCTTTGTTCAGAGTATCAAATTTATCTTTTTCATTTTGGGCGGAATCGTAAAGGAGATTACCTTTTCTGTTACTGTAGATCAGACTGGCATCGCTGTCGAAGTACAGGACCCCTTCATTCATCGAAGTGAAAATCTGTTCCCTCAGATTCCTTTCATGGACAATCTGATTGATATTATTTTGTATGTCATTGTTCATTTTATTGAAGGCGAGCGTCAGCTCACCGATTTCGTCCCTGTTTTTCACTTCCAGGGTATTATAGTCTCCTCGGGCAGTTTTAAAGGCAGAGTCTTTCAGCCGGATCAAAGGTCTGGTTATTCTGCTGATGAGAAAGAAAGCAAATGATGTGGTAATCAGGAACAGGACCAATGCGCTGCCGACAATAATCATAGTGACTGCAGCCATGGACTCATTGATATCTTCCAAATCACTGTACTTAATGACTGCAGCATCACTGGCGAAATAATCGCTCAGATCGGATACTTTAGCCATATAGCTATGGTCGTTAATATTATCCAGAATATAGGTATTTCCTTCACTGCCGCTGTCCATCACCCGTTGGAAAACTGCCCTGTCAGTTGCAGACTGCCGGGAGAGCATCTGTCCGTCATAGTAGACGATCAGATTTTCTTCCCGCAGCAGACTGGTATTCAAATCCTCAATATCATGTTCTGCCAGTATGTTTTCTTCGGCTCTTGTTATTTCTTCCTCAAGCAGTGTCTCTGTTGAATTCAACATATAATTTCTGAAGTATAAACTTAGAATTACAGATAATATAATTAAAACTGTAGTCACTATCAATATGATAGTCAACCACAGTTTCATCACCACACTGTTTAACTTCTTCATTATTCATTAACCTCAAATTTATAACCGATGCCCCATACAGTATGAATCATTTCACTGGCCTCCGGAGAGACTTTGTAGAGTTTTTCCCTGAGCCTTTTGACATGGGTATCCACTGTCCTTAGGTCACCGTAGAAGTCATAGTGCCAAACCTCCTTGAGCAGCACTTCCCGATCGAAGACTTTGTCAGGACTTTTTGCTAAAAAGAGCAGCAGTTCGTATTCTTTCGGCGTGAGATTCACTTTGACCTCATTGGCAAGTACCCTATGGGCATCATTGTCAATGACAAGATGGTCATAGGCGATGACATCTTTCGCTGTAGCATCGGCTTCTATGAATGCAGTTTCCGATGACCGTTTTAAAATGGCCTTTACCCTGAGGACGACTTCCCGTGGTGAAAATGGTTTGACGATGTAATCATCTGCGCCAACTTCGAAACCTTCCACACGGTTGTTCTCCTCTCCTTTTGCAGTGAGCATGATGATTGGTGTGGACTTTTGCTTCCTCAGTTGTTTGGCAACTTCAATCCCGTCCACTTTCGGCATCATAAGGTCGAGCAGGATACAGTGGAAATCCTGCCCCATGGCCAAATCAAGCGCCTCCTGTCCATCAGCGGCCTCAACAGTTTCATAGCCTTCCCGTACCAAATACATATTTAATAATTTTCTAATGCGTTCTTCGTCATCAACGATGAGTATCTTTTCAGCCATACAAACCCTCTTTCCTTATTATGCGTAAGAATGCAGGCCCGAGACCAGCAGGTTTATTGCGATGAGGTTGAAAAGGATGAGAAGGAATCCGATGATCGCCAGCCATGCTGACTTTTCACCTTCATAACCTCTGTTCAATCTCAGGTGCAGGAATATTGTGTAGAACATAAAGGTGATGAAAGCCCAGGTTTCCTTCGGATCCCAACCCCAGAACCTGCTCCATGCAATCTGTGCCCAGATCGCTGCAAAGAATATGCCGCCCAGCGCGAACAAGGGGAACCCGATAATCACCGAACGATAGCCAATTTCATCCATCAGATTAAGGTCTGCCCGATCGGTCCATGGTTTAATCAGAGCGGTAATTCGTTTTCTGATTGCCAGTCTGATGATGCCATAAAGTACAAGACCGGCCAGGACTGCCCAGATGACAGTGTTCAGGCTTTGTGAGTTGATGATTGGGGGCAGGTTGATGCCACTGTGGAAATGATCTGCTTCCTCATAGTTATTATCACCGACGTTCTCCACAGGTATCGCATCTTCATAGTTTACCAGACTCGGCAGATGATATTCAGCTATTTGTGTCTGCCCCTGTTTATCCGTGTAATAAAAATCGTCCTGGTAGCCTATGATAGATTGCATGAGAATGGTCGTCCCAATATAGGCGATCACGATAATGATTAGAGCCATAATGGATTCCAGAAATCTTGCGCGCCAGGATTTTTCATCTGACGGTACGGATTTTAAGAGATAGATCAAGCCGGCTACCGCACTCATGGAAAGTATACCATATGACAATGTGACTGTAATAACATGTATCGCCAGCCAATTACTCTGCAATGCTGGAATCAGCGGTTCCACTTCCCTTGAAAACATACTGCCATAAGCCATCAGCAGCATGGCAACCGGCAGAGCAAAAAGCCCAAAGAGCTGAGTTTTGAAATAAAAGTACGTAATCAGGAAACCGGCAATCATCATGATTGCAAACATTGTAATGAACTCATACATGTTTGATACCGGTGCATGTCCTTGTGCTATCCATCTTAGTATAAAGTAGGAGAGCGACAAAATAAAACCAATTATTACCATAACTATTGATATTTGGCCGGGTTTTTTCGATTTCGACTTAATACTTGTTGCAAGCGGCACCATGGCAACAAGATATATGATAAACGCTGCAAACAGCAAACTGCTGCTAAGTGTCACGAGTTGGGATTCCATATTATTACTCCTTCTCTTTACCGTTATGTTCGTCATCTAATCTGTCTGATACCGGCTCAGATCCAATTGAGTCCAATACCTGATTCAATTCTTTCTTCATGCCAAAATAGTTCTTGTTGGTATGAGCCCCAAGGGTGAATCCGTCCTCCGCACTGATCCATATACGCCTGTGATTAACATATGAGCCGGTGAACAGCCCGATGAGGAAAATGATAAAACCGCTTGCGATAAACGGCACCGTCAAGTCCTTCTTAAGTGTGAGCACGCTGGCGATATGTTCCTCGGATTCAACAAACCGAATGTTGTAATCGTTATTTTCCGTAATGTCTGTACTGTTCATTACTTGCAGAAGGCTTAGCTCACTATCTTCACCATCGTTTGTTTCAAAAACGAATGCCGGATCGTTCGGTACAGGGGTTTCGGAAACCAGGCTGCCATTTTCATCAATTTCCAAAAAGTCCGGGGCATAGGCCCTCATATTAATTTCTATATCCTCATTAATCTGGTAGCTTTCTTCAGGGTTATCCAAATTGACTGTGAAGTTTTCCCCGAGCGTATTTCCATCACTATCCTCAAGCCTGAATGTCAGTGATTTCAACTGTGTATTATCGTAGCTGGACTGGTAAAGCTCATAAGAACCGAAACGGTAAGGATGATTGACCTGTATACTGTGCTGGTCGACTTCTTCCAATTCCGGCTCTGCACCGACAATATCCGCGCTGCTATTCTCATAAACGGTAATATCTGTCTGGAAATTGCTGACTACCATATTTCTCTGATTCAATGATTCATCGAATACTTCTTTTGCATCTTCATTATAAGTATCGAGCGTGAAATTATTATTTTCAACATAATATTCACCGTCAGTTGCCGGCAGCGCTTCTTGCTCGCCTTCGTTGACGTAGACAATTTCATCGACATACATGCCGGGGAAAAATCTCAGCATACTTCCAAACAGGAGAATGATCAGTCCGACATGGTTGATATAGGGTCCGTATCTTGACAATTTCCCTTTTTCGAGGAAATAATTATCCCCGTCTTTACGTACTTTATATCTTTTATCTGATAACCCTTCGACAATTTTTTCAGTATCCGCTGTGTGATCTGTCTGCTTGTGAAGACGCTGCCTTCTATAGAATGATTCGTGTTTCTTCACCCGCTGTTTGTGCAGTGATTTGAACAACGGTACGCCCCTGTCGATACTTGCAGCAATGATGGACAGGGCAAGCATACCGTTCAGAAGTACGAACCACCAGGATGAATAAAGATTGTGGAAACCGAGGGTGTAGTACAGATAACCTAAAGTACCATATGTATCACTGTAATATTCAGCGGGGTCGGCACCTATCGGGATAAAATATTCCTGCGGAAAGATTGTTCCGATAGCAGCAGCGATTGCAATTAGTAAGATAATGGAGATGCCGATTTTAACGGAAGTGAAAAAGATCCAAATCTTGTCAAAAATACTCTTTTGTCTCACTTTTGACCTTACCGCACTGCCGTCATACCTCATGACATCCTTTATTTTCTTTTTATCGTAATCGCTGTTGATCATTTTTCCGCAGGACTGGCACAATTGTGTGCCCGGCGGATTGACATGACCGCAGGATTCGCATTTGATTTCTTTTAATTCCATCATTCACTCATCCTATCCAGTGGCATCATTTATAAATGCCAAGATGTCATCTTGTGTGAGCTGATATTCCTGCTTTCTGACAACCTTGCCTTCTTTGTCAATTGCAATGGTTGTCGGCAGAGGACCGATGTTGTATGCTTCGGTCACACTTCTGGAGCTATCCAGTGCAATCGGGAATTCAAGATTAGCATCGAGTCCGGCAATGAACTGTTGAATCTGCTGTTCATTTTCAGCAACGTTGACTGCCACGATCTCATAGTTATCGTTGTAATCGTTAGTATATATTTGGTTCATATCGGGCATTTCCTCACGACAGGGTTCACACCACGTCCCCCAGAAGTTCAATATGACACCTTTGTTGTCATTTGTCAGATCCGACAGTCTGAAGTCTTCACCGTCCAATGTCTTCAGCTGGAAATCCACAGCATCATCACCGACAGCGACTGTTTTATTGTCAGAAGTAAGATTAAACCAGAGTGTTATCCCTATAAGGACTGTGATTGTCAGGATGATACTGATCCTCAGGAAATTACGGGTCTTTTTCTGCATTTTCTCACCTACCTGTGCATATGATCATGAATGTCATTATACCATTTTATAAAAGGGTCCTGTATGACAGTATTATGACAATTGGCGCCATTTTAAGTCTCTTTCGCATTACTGATCAGTTTCTTTACTTCAAAAGGTTTTAAAAACCTGTATTCACCTTCTGCAAGACCGTTCAAGTTCAGGAAATCATATTGGATCCTGGTCAATTTGACAACATTCAGACCAAAGTGTTCGAACATTCGCCTGACCTGTCTGTTTCTGCCTTCGTGGATCGTCAGTTCCAGAATCATCTGCCTGTCCTTCTTGTCCCTGATTACCCTGAGACCGGCACGGGCAGTTTTGCCATCATCCAGCATAATGCCCGTGCGCATTTCCTTCTGCTGTTCCCTTTTTAAGATACCATCTATCTTCACCCGGTATGTTTTCCTCATTTTATATTTTGGATGTGTCATGTATTGTGTGAACTCACCGTCATTGGTCAGAAGCAGGATGCCTGATGTATCATAGTCCAATCTTCCCACAGGATATAATCTGACATCCAGTTCCTTGAAAGCGTCCGTGACTGTGTTACGGCTTCTGTCATCCTCAACAGCCGAAATTTCCCCGGCGGGTTTGTAATAGAGAATGTGCACCCGCTCTTCTGTCGTCAGCGGCACGCCATCCACTTCTATCCTGTCAACTGAGGCGACCTTTGTCCCCAATTCAGTGACCGTCTTTCCGTTGACAGTAACCCTGCCTTCGGCAATCATTGTCTCAGCCTTTCTTCTCGAGGTGACACCGGCCTGGGAAATTGCTTTTTGTAATCTTACTTTTTCCATTTCCATCATTTTTCCTCCTCTAAGCTATCAAAAAATAAATCCATTTCTTCCTGTTCGGCGATTTCTTGCTGTGAAGGGAGTTCATGCAAAGACTGAAGGCCGAAAATCTGCAGAAAGTAGTCAGTTGTTACAAAATGGTCTGCCCGTTCATCCTGCATCTGTTTCTTTGCGATGACACCTTTACTGAGCAAAGTGGATACAGGCCCGTCTGAAGCAACTCCTCTCAGCATTTCTATATCGTTCCTTGTTGCCGGCTGATTGTAGGCAATGATGGACAGTACTTCCAAAGATGCCTGTGACAGCTTCGATGAGGGTTTATCATCAAGGATTCTTTTTATATATTTTTCCATATCTTTTGTTGTCTCCAAAAAATAATTGTTTCCATGCCGCTTGATTAAAAAGTTACTTTTATCATAATTGCCTATTTCAATATTTAATTGTTCCTTCGTAATCGGGACATGCATAATCAATTGCTCTTCAGTCAAGCCGGTGTCGCCGGCAATGTAGAGCAGACCTTCTATAATCTCAATTTTCTCCATCATGTGACAGCCTTTCAATTTCCAAACTTCCCTGTGTGTGCATTATGATTCCAAGTACCCCTGATTTAACATGATTTAATATGGTCATGAATACGGCCACAACCATCTGTTTAGACTCATGAAAAGTAAAAATTTCATCTAATGTGAGTGTATCCTTCTCATTAAATCTTGTGCTGAGGAACGCTTCTGCATCTTCCATTGAAACAGGTTCTCTCTGGATTGTTATATTTTTAGGACGTTCAAGTGTGACCCTGGAACATACTTTCTGATACGCTGAAACTAAATCCGAAAGGGAAATTTCAATTTCTGTCCCTGTTGTATCCTGTTCTTGAAGATCGTGCGGTGCTTTTATAAATATTTTGTCATTTTCCTGTTTTAATTGCTCCAGCTGTTCGGCGTAATGCTTATAATTTTGATACTCCAACAGCTGTTCCATGAGCGTTTCCCTCGGGTCGCTCTCCTCTTCTTCCATATAAGCGGGTTCAGGCAGCAGCATACGACTTTTAATCTTCAGAAGTTCACTTGCCATTACAAGATACTCACTTGCAATGTTGATTTCAAGTTCTTTCATTTGAGCGATATATTCCATATACTGTCTGGTAAGGATCTTCATGGGTATATCATGGATATCAATCTCCAGCTCATTTATTAAGTGTAGGAGAAGGTCGAGGGGGCCTTCAAATATATCGAGTTTTACTTTGTATTCATCCATAAAATTACCTCTTCACGGGAGTGTATTACTTTGAAACTGTCAGTGCTGTTGGAATTCTATAACGAACTCATTATAAAGCAAGATTACTTTGAATGCCATGAAATCATGGAAGATGCATGGAATGAGAAACAGGTAAGGACGAAAGAAGATCCTGAAGTGTTCTTGATTAAGATTGCTGTCGCCGAATATCATTACAGAAGACAGAACATAAAAGGTGCTGAAAAACTGATGGAACGTGCGCTGAAGCTCTACAATGATAATCAGTATGATCTTGATGAACTGGGTCTTGACAGTGATGTGATCTGCAGAATCACGAGTCGGAAGAATCACATCAGAGAGAAATCTTTCGAGCCAATGATCTTTCCATTGAAACACAGTGTCCTGTACCAACTTTACGCCGAGTACGGCACCCATTCAAGCTTTGATGAATTTGAACGGTGGGCGGAAACATATGAAAACAATGATGAATTCATCATCCATAAGCATTTGCTGAGAAACAAAGACCATGTTCACGAATCGGGACAAAATGTGCTTAAAAAAAGAAAACATCTGAAATGATGTTTTCTAAACAATGACAAACCAGTATACAAGGCCCCAGATGAGTGCAAGTATGAAGAGTGTGATAAAGATGGAATATCTATTCTTCATGCTGTTTTAACACTCCTGTCAGACTTTTGCCGTGAGTCGCATATTCAATTCCAAAATTTTCTGCGATGGTTGCTGCAATATCACTGAAGGTTTCAGAATTGCGAATTCGTCCGTAATTCATGGCTCTGCCAGCTTTGATCAGAAGCGGGACACTTTCACGCGTATGGTCGGTTCCGGTGAAAGTGGGATCATTGCCATGGTCAGCAGTGATAATGAGGAGATCGTTCTCCCTTAATTTGGAGAGAATCTCCGGGATCCTGTCATCGAATGATTTTAAGGCGTTACTGTAGCCTTTTGGATCACGCCGGTGGCCATATAAAGCATCGAAATCCACAAGATTTAAAAATGATAAGCCTTCAAATTCTTTGTCCATTACTTCAAGAAGTTTATCGACACCGTCTTCATTATTTTTAGTCCGCACGGCTTCAGTCACACCCGAGCCGGTAAATATATCCTCAATTTTACCGATGGCAATCACATCTTTGTCATTTTCATCAAGTGAATTCAACACGGTTCTGCCAAATGGTTCAAGTGCATAGTCATGCCGGTTTTCTGTTCGTGTGAAATTCTCTCTTGATTCCCCGACATACGGTCTGGCGATAACACGCCCGACCAGAAATTCAGGTTCTTTAGTCATTTCTCTGACCTTTGAGCAGATTTGATAAAGTTCTTCCAATGGAATCACATCTTCATGGGCTGCTATCTGCAGCACTGGGTCATTGGAAGTATAAACAATAAGATCGCCGGTTTCCAGCTGGTGTTCACCGTATTCTTTAATGATTTCAGTACCGCTTGCCGGTTTGTTGCCCACGATATCTCTGCCGGTTGCTTCACGAATGGCATCCAGAAGTGCTTGCGGAAATCCGTCAGGATATACTTTGAAAGGCTCTGTAATATTTAAACCGGCAATTTCCCAGTGCCCTGTCATTGTATCTTTACCCTTTGAAATCTCATCCATTTTACTGTAAAAGGCTTCAGGCTCCTCAGGGCATCCAACTCCTGGAAGTGCATCTATACAACCCAGGCCAAACTTCTCCAGGTGAGGCAGTTCAACCCCATGGGTCTCCAGCGTGTTTTTTAAAGTGTGGGAACCTTTATCGCCGAATGCTTCAGCATCGTGCTGGGCACCGATGCCAACCGAATCCAGAACGATCAGATGAATTCTGTTAAACATAATATCTCCTACTTTCTTGGGTGGAATCGTTTATACATCTCTCTGATTTTTACGGCAGAGATTTGCGTATAGATTTGAGTTGTACTGATATCTGAATGTCCAAGCATCTCCTGGACGGCTCTCAAATCTGCACCATTTTCAATCAGATGAGTGGCAAAGGAATGCCTGAAAGTGTGCGGGGTAATATTCTTACCGATCCCGCTTAACAGTTCATATTTTTTAATTGTTTTCCAAAGCCCCTGTCTTGTAAACCCTTTACCCCGGTTGGTGATGAATAATGCATCAGTATGATCATCTTTCAACAGTTCCAATCGATGGGTCTCCATATATTCCTGCAGCAGCCTTCCCACATAATCCGTCATCGGTACAATTCTTTCTTTGCTCCCCTTGCCTCTGACTTTGATGAAACCGAGAGCGATATTCAAATCAGTCATGCTGATATCTATGATTTCACTGACCCTCAGCCCGGAAGCATAGAGAAGCTCCATCATCGCACGGTCTCTCGAGCCGGCTCGGGAATCATCAGGTGTCCGTAATAGTGTCTCCATTTCTTCCACAGTCAGATAGACCGGCAGTTTCTTATCTTCTTTAACGGATTGAAGTCTTAACGCCGGATTTTTTGATGTGATATTTTCATTTAGAAGAAACTGATGATAATTCCTGAGCGTGGATTGCATCCGGCTCAGCGTTTTCCCGCTCCTGCCACTTTCTTTTAAAACTTTTAAAAATAAAATAAGTAATTCTGTGTCAATATCATTGTATTCCGATACACCGTTGTCTTCTAAAAACGAAAGGTACTGTTTTAAATCCTGGCTGTAAGATTCTATCGAAGACTGGCTTAACCCTTTTTCCACGCTCAAAAAGAGCAGATATTCATCCATATGTCTTTCAAAATTCATCATCTACTCCTTCGTCTGACACTTTTTACATATTCCATGGAAAGTAAGACGGTGATCCAAAATTTTAAAATCATAATCTTTCTCTACTGTCTTTTCAACTTCAACAAGCAGATCTTCTTCTATTTCTTCTACTGAACCGCATTCCATACAGACGAGGTGATGGTGGAAATGCTTTGCGCCTTCTTTCCTGAGGTCGTAACGGCTGACCCCATCTCCAAAGTTGATTTTGTCGAGGACCTTAAGGTCGCTTAACAGTTCAAGCGTACGATATACTGTCGCTAATCCAATTTCAGGGTACTTGTCCTTTACCTTCATAAAGACATCTTCCGCACTTAGATGATCTTTTTCGTTCTCAAGTAATACTTTGACAGTAACTTCCCTCTGGGGAGTCAGTTTATATCTGGCTTCCTGCAGCGCGTCTTTGATACTCTGAATCCTGTTTTCCACAAGTTCACCTACTTTGTTTGTTTATCACAAACATTATACCTAATTTATAAATATTTTAAAAGTCTTATTTATAATCATTCTAAATTATACTTTGATAATACATATTGCACAGCAATAATTGTTTTAGCATCTCTGATGGTTCCATTCATGAGCAGGCTGTGCAGACGGTCGAGAGGTACCTTTTCAATGTCCAGGAACTCATCCTCATCAAGCTTCTGATCTTTCAGCCGGATATTTTTCGCCTCATACAGGGAAACCAGTTCGTTTGAAAAGCCTGGTGAAACATAAAATTCGAACAGCTGCTCAATATTCCCAGCAGTCGCACCAATCTCTTCTTCGAGTTCCCGCACAGCAGCGTCGTGAGGTATATCGCCTTTTTCAATCTTTCCCGCGGGTATTTCAAACAGGACTTCATCCGGAGCCACTCGATACTGTCGGACAAAATACATCAAACCCCTGTGTACCGCGATTACAGAAACTGCCCCATTATGATATACTATTTCACGCTTTGATTCAGAGCCGTCTGGTAATTGAACAGTACTATGGTCAACCTGGATGATTCTCCCGTCAAAAATCCTGTCTGTATGAATGGTGGTTTCTTTCAAGTGTTCATCTTCCATTGTCATAGCCGCTAATCTTCCTTCCCATGGTCGAAATTTCAAGTGTTGATATACACATGTTATCATAAAAATAATTTATTGATAAAAATCTGCGGAAACTTTAACCATTATATTATGATACGCTCAGCAGATTAATGCAATAATGAGTTCAGTATTGGTATAATTAATTTAAAGCATCTTAAATAGAAATTGTTAACGAAGGAATGATTTAAATGAATTACTTGGAAATTAAAGATATTCCCCCAGTGTCCGAATTTTCACTGGGATGTATGAATCTGCCGATTGATGATCCGGCTGAGACGGAAAAAATTATAGCGTTTGCACTTGAGTCCGGGATCAACTATTTTGACACCGCAGATTTTTATCAATTCGGTGAAAATGAAAAAGTTGTCGGAGAGATTCTCAACAAATACCGCTCCCGGTATAATTTCACCATCGGTACAAAGGTCGGTAATGAATTTGATGCCGCAAAGAAAGAAAAAATTGCGTGGAATCCGACAGCCCCTTATATCAAATCTGCTGTGAAAGATTCCCTGTCACGTCTCGGCGTTGACCAGATCGACCTTTACCAGCTGCACGGAGGTATGATTGAAGATGATAAAGATGAGACAATACAAGCATTTGATGAGTTGAAACAGGAGGGCACAATTAAGGCTTACGGTATTTCGTCCATACGTATGAATGTGATTGACTATTATCAAAAACACAGTTCAATCGCCACGCTGATGATGCAGTTCAATCCGATTGATAATCGCCCGGCAGAAATGCTCAAAGATCTCGATGACTCCATACGGTTACTCTCCAGAGGTCCGGTAATGCAGGGGTTGTTAAGTGATAAGTCCGATGAAGTGCTTGAGCGGAAATTCAAGGCTGGCCTGCTTGACTACACGCATCATGAGCTCAATCAGTCTGTAGAAGGACTGGCGGCATTAAACGATGACCTTACCGCCTTATCGTATAGATTTTTGAGGGCACATCATTCAGTAATCGTAAATGGTGTCAGCAGTTTTGAACAGTTGAAGGCTAACTTGCAAAGTTACAATAGGATTGAAGATATCAGCCAAAAATCATATGAAGATATTTTCAACAAGATCAAGCCAATAAAATATGGAGCGCATAGATTATGAAGTCCCTGGCAACGTGGCTGATTACAGCAGCCACTTCTTTGGTTGCACTATTTGTCTCTTTGGGATACTATGCTTCAAATCAAATTCTATTCTTTAAACTGCGGGATGTAGAAGTGATAAAAAGGCGGGAGACAAGGGCAAAACGATTGAATATGGAAGAGTTCAAACAGCTGAAGCAGGACGATGTACTGATACCTTCGAAGTTTGATTACAGCATCAATGCGATTTTTGTCCATCCCAACGATTCAAAAAAGTGGGTTGTCCTCTGCCACGGTGTCACCGAAAATAAAATCAGTTCAATCAAATATTTGAACATGTTTGCAGAAATGGGGTATAACTGCGTCATCTATGATGCAAGACGTCACGGGAATACAGGCGGTGTACATTCCACTTACGGTTTTTATGAAAAGTATGATCTCGAAACAGTTGTTGATTATTTATTTGAACATTACGGGCCGGATATCGAGTTTGGCATACATGGGGAATCCATGGGTGCAGCAACAATGATTCTGTATGGCGGAGAACTCTCAAATAAAGCGAAATTTTATATTTCCGATGCCTCTTTTTCAACGCTTGGGGATGAGCTGACCAATATATTCAGTCAGTATACGAAAATTGGCTCTCCATTGGTACTGCTGTTTACAAATATATTTTTCAGGATAAGAAGCAGCTTCTCTCTATTTAAAGTCTCACCGATCCGTGTGATCGATCATATAGAACAGCCGATGCTTTTTATCCATTCCAAGCCTGATAAATTCATACCGTATGAACAGACCAGGAAATTATATGAGAAGAAAAAAACGCCAAAAATGGCATGGTATCCAGAGCATGGCGGGCACGTTGAAAGCTATAATCGAAATCCCAGGGAATATCGTCAGGTTGTCGGCGATTTTATCCATAAATACGGGGGATGGTGACCTCCATAAAATCATGGGCGACAAAGACATTCTCAGGGAGACTTTCTGCTAATGTTCCAATAAATTTGTCATCATATCTGTTGCTTACATGGCTCATCAATATTTTGCCGTACGTTATTTCAGAAAAATTATTGAGCACATTCTGTATTTCCGAATGGAAATACTTATGTGCTTTTTCATTTTCACCATCAAGATAAGTGGCTTCATGAACGATTAAATCCGAACCGTCAACCAGGGACATATAATCATCTTTTGTTATGATCCTTGTATCTCCATGCACTGAAATTTTTCTGCCGGGTATCCCGGGGCTTAAAAATTCCTCAGTGCAGTAAGTACTGCCTTCAAATTCAAAGGTGGACGATTCTTTTATCTCTTTATAGGCAGGTCCCGGCTCTATTCCGATTTCCTTAAGCTTGCTGCTGTTCAGGCTTCCTTTTTTGTCAGGCTCCTGAAATACGTATAAATAACTGTCGACCGTATGATCCAGAAGCCGGGTGGTTATTTCAAACCCTTCGACCTCATAGGTTTCATTATGAGACAATTCAACATATTGAATCGGATAATTGACATACGAATGACTCATCTTCATCGTTATGTCTATCCATTCCTTCAATCCTTTGGGTCCGTAAATGGTCAGCGGAATGCCCGCTCCGCCCTGGTTTGCTCTTGACAGAAGAAACCCCGGCAGACCAAAAGTATGGTCGCCATGCAAGTGTGTGATGAACACGTGTTTTATCTTGGAGGGTCTGTAGTTGGTATGAAGAATTCTATGCTGCAGCCCTTCTGAAGCATCTATGAGAAAGTACTGGTTGATTTCTTCGACGACATCGAGTATATAGCTTTGTGTATTTCTTGTTCTGGATGGTATACCTGCCCCAGAACCTAAAATTGTAAATTTCATATGATCACCTGTGTTTAATTTTTGGTCTATTATATCATACCAAAGAGTTGTATTTTTCAGTGTTCAGTGGAATAATAATATAAGGAAAAATTTAGCCAAAGGACTTGTTGGATATGACTACACAACCATTTAAAGTAACCATTGCACTTTTTGGTGCTACCGGTGATCTATCAAAAAGAAAACTGATTCCGTCCATCTTCCATCTTTTTCAGGAAGGATCTTTTGATGATAATTTCGGTTTGATTGCCGTTGGCAGAAGAGATCTTTCTGATAATGCTTTCAGGCAGATGGCGGAAGATTCAATCAGAGAAAATGAAAACCTCGAACATCTGGATGGTCTCGGGTCTTTCATTCAAAAATTGCATTATGTGCGACTTGATATTTCAGACAGCAAGTCCTATAAGGCGTTAAAAGATCAGTTTGAAGCTGTAGAAAAGGAATGGGATACAGCCGGCAACAGATTATTCTATCTGGCCATGCCGCCCGAGTACTTCACAATAATCACTGATAATCTGGGTCGTGCCGGTATCACCTCAACTTCCGGGTACAAGCGGCTGATTATTGAAAAGCCTTTCGGTCATGATTATGACAGCGCGTTTAAAT
Organism: Salinicoccus albus DSM 19776; assembly: GCF_000385175.1. Lineage (GTDB taxonomy): Bacteria > Bacillota > Bacilli > Staphylococcales > Salinicoccaceae > Salinicoccus > Salinicoccus albus. The sequence goes on from NZ_ARQJ01000032.1 coordinate 116,546, forward strand.
TAAACAATGAGATAACCAAAACTTTCAGCGAGAATGAAATATACAGGATCGACCATTACCTCGGTAAGGAAATGGTACAGAATATTGAAGTCATCAGATTCAGTAACAGCCTGTTTGAACCATTATGGAATAACCATTATATATCAAATATACAAATTACATCTTCCGAATCCCTTGGTGTGCTCGACCGGGGAGAATACTACGATAAGAGCGGCGCGGTCAGAGACATGTTCCAAAATCATCTGCTCCAGATTGTTTCTCTTTTAGGTATGGAGCCGCCGATCAGTTTAAATAGCGAAGATATCCGAAATGAAAAGATAAAAGTTTTAAAGAGTCTGAGAAAGATTGCTGAGAAAGATGTTAAAAAGTATTTTGTCAGGGGTCAGTATGACGAAGGGATATCGGATGGTGTCACTGTGCCTAAATACCGTGATGAAAAGAATGTTGCCAGAGATTCGAACACACCGACTTTCATTGCCTCAAGACTATACATTGATAATTTCAGATGGGCCGGTGTACCGTTTTATGTCCGAACAGGCAAAAGGATGAAAGCAAAAGAAACCAAAATTGTTGTGGAATTTAAAGAGGTGCCTAAAAACCTTTATTATCAAAAAGAACAGGACACTTATGATGATCTTGCGAAAAATCTTTTGGTCATTCGGATTCAGCCGGATGAAAGTGTGTCATTGCATCTCAACGTCAAAGATTATGCCAGCGGGCAGGATACGAAGGAAATTAAACTGTCCTATACTGTAGCCCAGCAGGATTTGTCTCAGACTGTAGATGCTTATGAAAACCTGATTTACGATTGCCTGAATGGGGACGCGACGAACTTCACCCATCAGGAAGAACTTATGGCGGCCTGGGCGTTTGTAGATCCTGTCAATCGAGTTTGGGGGCAGGATCTCCCCAGTTTTCCTAACTACCAGTCAGGGTCTTCGGGGCCGGTAAAGAGCAGCCTGTTGTTGTCACGTGATGGTTTTAGATGGTGGGATGTATGATAATTGAAATGAGGATATCATGGAAACAGTTAATTTTGTAGAAAAATTCATTGTATATATAGAGGATCATTTGAGGGATAACATCGATTACAACCAGGTGCTTTCAAATTTTGGGGTTGAACAGAAATCGTTTATCACCATATTCTCATCCCTTGTCGGCGTGACGCCATATGAGTATCAGCAAAAAAGGAAAATGACAGAAATCGCATATGAATTGTATACTGGGCACAGAAGAATTATAGATATTGCAAAACATTATGGTTATTCTGATATAGAACATTTCAAAGAAGTGTATAAGGCATCCTTCGGTATTTCCCCTTATGAAACGGAAAGGTACTTCAGAAATATGGACCTTTTGGAAAGAGTATCTTTTGAGGTTGTGCCTGTAGACAAGCCGAAATATCGGGTGAACAGACGGTTTACAGAAGGATTCAGGATCGTCGGAGTCGCTAAAAAATTCACCTTGTCCGAATACAACACCGGGAGCAGGTATCAGTTCCTGGAGTACCTCAATAAAAATGGTATTATTGATGAACTGCTGAGATATAATAATGGACTTGTAAAAGGGATCGTTCTGCATGAAAGGTTTGTCGGTAATGAAATTGAGCTGCTTACCGGAGTGGCATCTACGTTGGCAGCACCGTTTGAAGAAACATATACTGCATCAAGTGAATTTGCTGTTTTTGAATCCCGGGGCAGGGCCAGAACCGTGATAGAAGATATTTACAGGTACATCTTCAGGCGGTGGCGTTTTAAAGAGGAGAAGGAACTGGATTGCAGCTTTTCCATCGAAGTGTTGAAAAGTACCTTTGACATCCATTCTCCTGATGCTGCAGTCCAGGTCTGGCAGGCACTCTACGAAGACTAAAATCAGGGATCGGCGCCTTTAACCGATCCCTGATTTTTTAATACCATTCTGTATGGAATACGCCCGACTTATCAGTTCTTTCATAAGTATGAGCACCAAAATAATCCCTTTGTGCCTGAATCATGCTGCTCGACCCACGACGTTGCTTCATGTTGTCGAAATATGAAATGGCACTTAGAAATGCCGGCATCGGGATTTCTTTATCTATGGCTCTTGAAGCGATTTTTCGTAAACCGATGTGATTTTTTGAGACAACTTCTTTGAAGTAATCATCGAGTATCAGATGACTCAATTCTGTATCGCTTTTAAAAGCATGATTGATATCTTCAAGAAATTGCGCACGAATGATACACCCTTTCCTCCAGATCATTGCTATATCACCAAGGTTGAGATGCCATCCATAAGTATCACTGGCTTCCTTAAGCAGCCGGAACCCCTGTGAATAGCTCATCAGCTTACTAATGTATAAGGCTTTTTTCAAATCTTCAAGTATTTCCGACTTGTTTTCAGGCAGACTCCCCATTTCTGAATCATATGTTTCACTGATGCGTGCACGTTCTTCACTCAGGCTGGATAAATATCTGACAAAGACACTTTCTGTAATTATGGATGAGGGGATGCCAAGTTTTAATCCTTCAATGCCTGTCCATTTTCCAGTGCCCTTCTGACCTGCCTTATCTTTGATTGTATCCAGTACATAATTGCCCGTTTCATCCTTGAATTTTAGGATGTCGGCAGTGATCTCGATCAGATAACTGTTCAATTCCCCCTGGTTCCATTCACTGAAAACTGCACTCATTTCATCGTTGGACATTTTCAGAGCATGCTTCATGAAATAATAACTCTCAGCGATCAGCTCCATATCAGCATATTCGATCCCATTATGGATCATTTTTACATAATGGCCGCTGCCATCTTCCCCGATGTAAGTAACACATGGTTTGCCATCATCCGCTTTAGCTGCTATTTTCTCCAATAACGGTCTGACATTTTCATAAGCCTGTTTCTGGCCGCCCGGCATTAATGAAGGGCCATTTAAAGCACCTTCTTCCCCGCCGGAGACACCCATGCCGATAAAATTGATATCTATTGCCGTCAATGCCTTGTTTCTGCGGCTTGTATTTTCATACCCTTCATTACCGCCGTCGATGAGCGTATCTCCGGGAGAGAGTAAGGGTGAAACTTTTTCGATTGTCTGATCCGTCACATCACCTGCTTTCACAAGCATCAGTATATTCCTCGGTGACTTCAGACCATCCACGAATGATTTGAGTGAATCTGCAATATCGATACCCTCGGATGCAAGTTCGTCATCCCTGTTGCTGCGGACATCTTCAAAAAAATCAAAACTGACAACCTTGAAACCATTTCTGGACATATTTTTAGCGATGTTAGTACCCATCACGCCCAGGCCAATTATTCCGATATCGTATATCATGGGCGATTCCCCTTATCTTTTTGAACTTTGATGATTTCAATAATCAGTTCTGTGATTTTTGTAAGTTCTTCTATCGGCATCCGTTCAGAAGTTGTATGGATATTTTCATAACCAAGACCAAGGATGGCTGTGCTGACACCTTTACCTGCAAAAATATTTCCGTCACTGCCACCGCCCAGACTGATAAGATCCGCCTTTCTGCCAATATTTTTAATCGCTTCTGAAACTGTGCTCACAACTTCAGAATCCGCCGGTGCATTAAGTGCAGCATACATAATTTCAGTTTCGATTTCCGCTTTGCCGCCAAGTTCGTCTGCTGCATTGTCAAAAGCCTTCCTCATGTGCTCTGTCTGTGCATGCATTTTATCATCGTCAAGGCTGCGGGCTTCAGCAACAATATGCACATAATCAGTAACTACATTCGTGGGGCCGCCGCCTTCAAACTTACCGATATTAGCGGTCGTTGCTTCATCTATACGTCCCAGATTCATCCGGCTGATGGCATTGGCAGCTATTTTGATCGCACTGACACCTTCTTCCGGTGCTACACCCGCGTGCGCTGTTTTGCCATGTATATGTGCTTCAATTTTACTCTGTGTCGGCGCTGTGGTAACCACCGTACCGACTCTGCCGGTAGCATCCACTGCATATCCGAAGCGGGATTTGAGTGTTGATGTGTCAAAGGATTTCGCACCTGCAAGGCCTGATTCTTCTCCGACTGTAATGACAAATTCTACATCCCCGTGAGAGACACCCGCCTCTGAAATTGATCTGACCGCTTCAATCATCGCAGCAATCCCCGCTTTATCATCTGAACCGAGGACGGTAGTGCCGTCGCTGACGATGTCGTCCCCATCGATGAATGGCTTGATACCGGTGCCTGGGGCCACCGTGTCCATATGTGATGTGAAATAGACCGGAGCTGTTGACGAATCATCACCTTTAAAACGGACAAGAATGTTTCCTGCCCCGTAACCGGTTTCTTTCTGTGTGTCGTCTTCAATCACTTCCACTTCCAGGTCATCGAAGCGTTTAAGCAGGTAGTCCGCCATTTCTCTCTCCTGCCCTGTTTCCGAATCAATTTTGACCATTTCCATGAACTGGTCGATCAGCCTGTCTTTATTCATCGTTCTCCCTCCATACTTTCTTGAATGTTCATGTGTGATATATTATAATGAAAAAAGCAAATGATAAGGATGATAGTATTGAGCAATAGTAAAGTTCAGAAAATAGTAATCTGGTTTATGATATTCTTAATCGTTGTATCAGGTCTGTTATTTGGAGTCAGTATGCTTGCGGGTGTTTAATCAAATTAAAGCGGTCCTCCCGGGACCGCTTTTTCTATTTTATCGCTTTATATTTCCTTGCCGTGCTCCTCAAACCATGCCTGGAGATTGGTGATGACGCTCATTGTTTCGTGGCCTTCAATTTCGTGACGTTCAATCATGTCTACGATCCTGCCATCTTTGAAAAGTGCAAATGACGGTGAAGAAGGGAGATAATCCGGAGCTTTTTCACGCACATGTTCAGTCGCTTCTTTATCCTGCCCGGCAAATACGGTCAAAAGCTGATCCGGCAGCTTATCATAATTGAGTGCATGTTTGGCAGCGGGTCTTGCAATGCCGCCTGCACATCCGCATACGGAATTGACCATTACAAGTGATGTTCCCTCGCTGCTTAAATGTTCATCCACAGCTTCCGGTGTCGTCATCTCTGTATATCCTGATTCAGTTATCTCGCTCCTAGCCTGGCTGACAACATCATTCATGTACAAATTGAAATCCATGTTCATATTAAAACTCCTTCTATGAAAATAAACCTTATAGTCAATAAGTTTATTCAGTATTCTTTTAGTTTATTCTATAGTGAAACAGCAATTTTGTAAAGATTAGTAGATTGATGTTGTCTCCACCGAATAATTTTCGATGCGCTGTTTTACAGCACTAAGAAATTCACCTGCTGCAAGACCGTCAAGTACTCTGTGATCAATGGACAGACACAGATTGACCATATGCCGGATTGCAATCATATCATCAATGACCACCGGACGTTTTACAATCGATTCCACCTGCAAGATGGCGGATTGAGGATGGTTGATGATTCCCATAGACTCTACAGAACCGAAGGCGCCCGTATTATTGACTGTGAAAGTGCCGCCTTCCATATGTCTGGTCGTCAGCTGGTGTTTTCTTCCGAGGTCTGCAAGTTCGGAGATCTTTCTGGCGATTCCTTTGATTGAAAGTTCGTCTGCATTTTTGATTACTGGCACATAGAGTTTATCATCTCCGGCAACCGCAATGGAGATGTTGATATCTTTATTAATAACAATTTTATCCCCCTGCCACGAGCTGTTGAGCATGGGGTGTTCTTTGAGTGTTTCTGCAACAGCCTTGACGAAGAAACTGAAGAATGTCAGATTGTAACCCTCATTTTCCCTGAATGATGTTTTGTATCTATTTCTTACGTTAACAAGGTTTGTTGCATCTGTTTCCATCATCAGCCAGGCATGCGGTATTTCCTGTGCAGAATAGGACATTTTATCAGCGATGGCTTTTCTGACACCGGTAACCGGAATCTCTTCACCCGCGCTGATTTCCCTCTTTTCTCCGATATCATCTGACTGTGGAGCAGGTGTCATTTGAGATTTGGCTGAGAAGTCTCCCTCGATGACCTTTTGAATATCTTTTTTCGTGATTCTACCTTCAATCCCGCTGCCTTCAACGGTTCCAAGGTCTATGTTGTGCTCATTCGCAAGTCTCATTACGACAGGAGAAATTCTTGTTCCTTTTGCTGCATTCTGTTTACTTTTTCTGCCCTCTTTTGCTTGTTGTACAGCCTTTATGGCTTGTCCGGTCTGCTCAGGCTCAGATTCAACGGGTTCATCCGTGGAAGTTTCCTTCCCGGAGGTGCCATCTGTTTCCAATGTGCAGATTGGTGTGCCCACTTCTATCGTATCTCCCTCGCTGACTAACAATTCTCCAATTGTACCATCGAGTACAGAAGGCACTTCTGCTGTCACCTTATCTGTGATCACTTCGCAAAGTGCATCATATTCTTCTACCCTGTCCCCGGGTTTTACGAGCCAGTTTTCAATTGTGCCTTCAGTCACACTTTCACCAAGTTTAGGCATTAATATCTCTTCCATGAACCTATCCCCCTCTTAATGCTCTGCGATTTCTTTCATTTTAGCTTCGATTTTCTCCGGGTTGAGCATGAAATAATCTTCCATCGGCGGTGAATACGGCATCGATGGAACATCAGGCCCTGCCAGTCTCATTATTGGCGCATCGAGATCATACAGACAGTTCTCTGCTATAATCGCAGAGACTTCACTCATGACACTGCCTTCCAGATTATCCTCTGTTACAAGCAGCACCTTTCCGGTTTTCGAAGCCGCTTTTATAATAGCTTCCCTATCCAGCGGATAAACGGTTCTCAAATCCAGGACTTCAGCTTCATATCCATCTTTTGACAGTCTTTCTGCTGCCTGTAAGGCATAGTTTACACATAAGCCATAAGTGATGACTGTTATATCATCTCCGTCACGTTTAACATCCGCCTTGCCGATCGGCACCGTATAGTCGTCTTCAGGCACTTCCTCTTTAAGCAGACGGTATGCTTTCTTGTGTTCGAAGAAAAGCACCGGATCATTATCCCTGATTGAAGAAATCAGCAAGCCTTTGGCATCCGCAGGTGTTGACGGTATCACGACTTTCAGTCCGGGTGTTGATGTAAAAACTGTTTCGATGGACTGAGAGTGATACAGTGCCCCATGGATGCCGCCTCCAAACGGGGCGCGGATAACCATCGGACAATCCCAGTCCCCGTCTGACCGGTACCTGATCTTGGCAGCTTCATTAAGAATCTGGTTTGTAGCAGGAAGTATGTACTCAGCAAATTGTATCTCAGCAACCGGTCGTTTACCCATCATTGCAGCCCCGATGCTTGTACCGACAATATTCGATTCAGCAAGCGGTGTGTCCAGACATCTCAGCTCCCCATATTTCTCCTGAAGCCCTTCAGTCACTTTAAATACTCCGCCTTTTTTACCCACATCTTCGCCAAGCACGAATACATTTTCATCCTGACCCATTTCGAAGTCGAGTGCTTGATGTATGGCTTGTAAATAAGATATTTTAGCCATTGTTTACCTCCTCGTACACGTTCGTCAAAGTTTCAGCCGGATCTGGATAAGGGGCCTGCTCAGCATGTTTGGTCGCATCATTGATCTCACTTTTCAATTCCTGTTCCATAGATTCAAACCATGATTCTTCAGCGATATCATAGGATTCCAGATATTCTCTGAATTTCACCAGACAATCTTCCCGGTTTTTTTTCTCGCGGTAGGAATCATCATCGTCTGATGAATGTGCGGTCAGCCTTGTAGACATTGCCTCAATCAATGTGCCGCCTTCTCCGCTGATTGCTCTTTGCCGGGCTTCTTTTACCGCTTTATAGACGGCAATGGGATCATTACCGTCTATATGATCACCATGCATGCCGTAACCAATGGCCCGATCTGAAAGTTTTTCGGCACCGTATTGAAGGTCTACAGGGACACTGATGGCGTACTTGTTATTTTCAATGATACAGATGAATGGCAGATTATGCACACCGACAAAATTTAAGCCTTCATGGAAATCTCCCTGGTTGGAGGAGCCTTCACCCAAAGTTGTTACAGCAACTCTTTCTTCATTATCCATTTTAAATTTATAACTTGCACCGACAGCATGAAGCAGCTGCGTTGCCACACAGGATCCCTGGGTCAGGATATTCGCCTCTTTCTTGCTGAAATGAGACGGCATCTGTTTGCCTCCGCTTGAGATGTCACCTCTTTTGGCAAAGGCTGACAGCATTGTTTCCTGCGGGGTCATACCAAAGTGGGTCACAAGCGCAAGGTCTCTGTAGTAAGGACTTATGACATCCATTTCTTTATTTAATGCATATCCGGCTCCAACCTGTGTCGCTTCCTGCCCCTGGCATGAAATGACAAACGGCAGTTTTCCGGCACGGTTCAACAGCCACATTCTCTCATCAAGTTTTCTGGCAAGCAGCATCGTACGATACATTTCTTTCAGGTCCGCTGCATTCAGACCCGCTTCTTTATAATCTATCAAAGTGGTTATCCTCCTTATACATGAATCGCTGCGTCCTCTGCATCGAGTCCGAGTTCCATCAATACTTCTCCGACAGAAGGGTGTGCATGGACCGACATCCCCAGTTCAAGCGTCGAAGCATCCAGGAATTTAGCAAATGCAGCTTCATTAATCAGTTCTGTTGCGCCGGGGCCAATCAGGGTAACCCCCAGAATATCTTTTGTTTCCGGGTCTGCAATCAATTTCCCAATTCCTCCCCCGCCTCCGGAGATCACTGCCTTTCCAATTGCAGCCAAAGGTACTTTATGTGTCTTAAACGTTCTGCCCTCTTTTTTGAGTTCTTTCTCAGTATAGCCGACTGAGGCTGTTTCTGGAGAAGTATAAATACATCTGGGTACTGTTCTGTAATCAAGCGGCAGTGGGTTTTTATCTGCCATATGTTCCACTGCGACGATCGCTTCTTTCACAGCTACATGGGCCAATTGGAGATGGCCGATGACATCCCCCACAGCGTAGATATTTTTCTCTTTTGTCTGATAATGTGCATCAGCAGCAATAAAACCGTTATCGAGTTCGATTTTGGTATTGTTCAGCCCGATGTCCTCAACATTCGGTGTGCGGCCAATTGACACAAGCAGTTTATCAAATGACTCTCTTTCACCTTCAATGTCGAGAGTGACAGTGTCAGGATTTTTTTCGATGGCATCTTCACTCAGCACCACTTCTGTTTTAAAGATAATCCCTTTGTCTTCAAGGGAATTTCTGAGCTGATCGGCCATATCTTTATCTTCAGCAGGAATGATTTGTCCGCCTGCTTCTATGACAGTGACCTCAGCGCCAAGGTCCCTCAAAAGACTTGCGAATTCCAGCCCGATGATACCGCCGCCAATAATCGCTATTTTGTCCGGAACATTTTCAAGCGTCATCATATCATCGCTTGAAAGTACCATTTTATGATCAAATGGCAAAAATGTCAGTGGTTTCGGTTTGGAACCTGTTGAGATCAGAACGTTATTGTTGATGAGAATTTCACTTTCTGCTTCATCATCATTCGGATTTTCCACTGCCACAGTGCCTGCCATCGGTGAGAAGATGGAAGGTCCGAGTATACGGCCATGACCGGTAAACACATCAACATTATTCTTTTTCATCAGTTGTTTTATGCCGTTATGCATCCGCTCGACGACTTCATTTTTGCGTTCATGAATCCTATCCATTGAAATTGCCGGTTCAAATGATTCTATGCCAAAATTTCCGGCATTTTTCATCGTGTTTACCACCTCAGCAGATTTCAGCATGCTTTTTGTTGGAATACATCCCTTATGGAGGCATGTGCCGCCAAGCGCTTCCTTTTCAACCAAAGCGGTCTTCACCCCCAGCTGAGAGGCCTTTATTGCAGCAACGTACCCTGCAGTACCGCCGCCTAAGATTACCAGATCGTATTCATGTGCCAAAACTAACACTCCTATTCATATGTCTTCATACGTTCCGCACCGGAAATGACCCTGAATGCTCCTTCGGCGAGCGCCTGCATCTCTTCTTCCCCGGGGTAGACCGTCAATTCTGATATAAACGATACATACGGTTTGATTAAATCGATCAGATAGTCGCTGTATGCCAGGCCGCCGGTAAAAATAATACGGTCCACCCTGCCTTTTAGAACAGCTGCCCGTGAGGCAGTCTCCTTTGAAATCTGAACAGCCAGCGCCTCAAAGATCAAGATGGCATCCCTGTCACCGTCTGCTGCCCTCTGTTCCAGTTCCAGTGCATTCTGGGTATCTGCCAGTGAGATAAAACCGCCCTGTTGGGTCAGCATTTCAAACACTTCTTCATAGCTCATTCGGTTATCAATGATGTATTTTGCCAATTGGGCATTAGGCAGTGAACCGGTACGCGACGGGCTGAGCGGCCCTTCGCCGGACAGGCCGTCATTGACATCTATGACTCTGCCATTTCTATGGGCACCGACAGTAATGCCGCCGCCCATATGACAAACGATAACATTGATGTCCTCGTAATTTTCACCCGTATCATTCGCATATTTTCTTGCTACAGCTTTCTGGTTCAATGCGTGAAAGACAGATTTTCTTTCAATATCCTTAAGTCCTGTCAATCTGACTTCGTCTATCAGTTCGTCAACCACCACCGGGTCAGTAATCACTGCCTGAGCCCCATATGTCTTTCTGTATTTGTCGGCAATCAATGCGCTCAGGCTGGATGCATGACTGCCGTATTTACTTTCTTTCAAATCTGATACCATTTTAGCATTGATATTGTAAGTGCCCCCTTTGATAGGCTTGAGTACCCCGCCTCTTGCGCTTACAATATCAATGCTTGAAGGTTCAAAATTCTGTGACTCGATAAAATCTGAAACCGCCTGAAGCCGGAAGTCTATCTGTTCCGGCAGAGGCTTCATTGTTTCTTCTTTGTGATGTCTGAGGGTTTCATCGCAGACTTTTTCCAGGTTTTTATATATCGCCAATTTAGTGGATGTACTCCCCAGATTGAGGACAAGTATATGATATTGCATAAAATGTTACCTCCTGCTGAGTGTCGTCACTTCATTTTGTGAAAAAGTACTTTTCACTCTCATCATGCTGTCGATCCTTTCTTCAGCAAGTCTGTCTGCTGCAGCAGCAGGGGTTACACCGTCGCGTTTTGCAATATTGAAAATCTTATCCATCTGATTATATATTTCTTTCACTTTGTCTTTGGCTCTCTCCCCATTATAGCCCTGCAATTCGTCTGCCACATTGATGACACCGCCGGAATTGACCACATAATCGGGGGCATAGACAATGCCTTTTTCCTGCAGCATCTTCCCATGCCGGTCGTCTTCAAGCAATTGATTATTGGCACTGCCGCAAACGGCTTTGACTTTTAAATTCGGAATTGTGTCATCGTTTAAAATGCCCCCTAGTGCACACGGGGCAAATATATCCGCATCTACTTCATAAATTTCCTCAATACCGACAGCTTGTGCCCCAAAATCATTAACGGCACGCTCAATGGAATCCTGATTGATGTCAGTAACGATCAAACTGGCACCTTCTTCATGAAGGTGCTCACACAGGCTGTATGAAACGTTGCCAACGCCTTGCAGTGCAACTGTTTTGCCTTGCAGGGAATCATCACCGAATGCCTCTTTTGCGGTGCGTTTCATTGCCGTATAAACACCGTACGCTGTCATTGGGCTCGGATTTCCTCCGGAACCGTATGATTCGCTGATGCCGCATACGTATGGCGTTTCCTGATATATGAAATCCATGTCAGCAACGGTTGTTCCCACATCTTCGGCAGTAATATACCTGCCACTCAAGCTGTTCACATATCTTCCCAGTGCTCTGAAGAACGCTTCGGATTTCTCTTTTGGAGCTTCTCCGATTATAACAGTCTTACCGCCGCCGAGGTTTAATCCAGCTGCAGCGTTCTTATATGTCATTCCTCTTGCAAGGCGGAGGACATCCTGGATTGCTTCCTCTTCTGTTTCATAATTCCACATCCTTGCCCCGCCGAGCGCCGGCCCGAGTGTAGTATCATGGATGCATATGATTGCTTTTAAGCCACTGGCCCCATCATGACAAAATACGAGCTGTTCATAATCCAATTCCACCATTTTATCAAATATCATTTCAAGCAACTCCCATCGGTTTTTATTTTGCAACATGTATTGCCAGGCTGATCGAGTTATATCTATCTTCTGCCGAGTCTGTTCTTGAGGTAAGGACGATTGGGGCTCTGGCCCCTGTAATGATAGAAGCTACGCGGGCACCCGCTGTATAAACCAGAGATTTGTACAATATATTACCCGCCTCTATGTCCGGTGCGATAAGTATATCCACATCACCCGCAACCTCAGATTCCAAGCCTTTATGTTCTGCCGCCTGCTTTGAAACAGCCAGATCATACTGTAGTGGTCCATCAAGGATGACATCCATAGATTTTATCTCTGCGGTTGATTTGACTGCTTCAGCATCGGTCGTAGAAGACAATTTTTCGTTGACCTTCTCAACTGCTGATAAGAATGCTGCTTTTGGCTTTTTCATATTCAGTTTATAACTGCATTGTAACGTATTTTTTAATATTTCGGCTTTTTCACCTGCGTCCGGTGCAATATTCATTGCTGCATCACTGAGTAATATTGCCTTATGGTAATTGGGCAGATCGAAAAATGCGACATGGCTTAAAAGCCCGTCCCCTTTCAGTCCATGTGATTTGTTTAAGACTTCCCTCAGAATAATCGAGGTTGAAATAAGCCCTTTCATGAGAATATCCGCCCTGCCTTCTGAGACGAGTTTTACTGCAATTTCTGCCGCCTCTTCGTCGGAATCGGCATGATGAATCACAAGACGTTCGTTAGAAAGATATCCCTCATTTTCTGAGTTTAACATCTTTTCTATAGTGGACCTGTCATCCACCAGATGGAATGTCATCTTCGACTCGTTAAAAAGACGAAGCACCGGTTTCAGTACATCCATGTCCGCTGCTCTGCAAATTGAAATCGTTACCATTTCAGTTTTGTATTCATTAAATATTGCATCAAATTCCATTTTTAGTACCTCCCCTTAATTTTCATTATACATATACCGATGATAAAATACATGGATTTAAATAAATGTCGAATATTCAGAAGTTTTTCAATAATTGTTCATTTTAAAGCTGTATCCCGATGATGTATAATAAATTTATCTATCCGATTAAGGTGATTATATGAGGAAAATAATAGCGCTTGCCATACTGTTCATCCCTGTCATTATGGCCGGATTCGGCATTAAATTCATGAGGGACAGTGTATTCGGTGTCGTCAACGATCCGTTCACTCTGACGTTTGTGCAGTTTGCCGCTGGACTTCTGCTGACGGTATTCGGCGTCTGGTTTATCGGCGGCTATTTGCTGCACCGGGAGCGGAAAAACAGGAGAGTTCAGGAACGATTCCAGGAGAAAATAAGAGAAAAGGAAATAGAAAACGCAAAAAGGCAGGAATCCGAATGATTATACGGACGCCTGCCTGCTGTTTGATATGAGTGTTTTGGCATTTTCCAGTGCTGCATTGGTAACATCCGCGCCACTGAGCATTCTTGCTATTTCATAGACATGTGCTTCAGCATCCAGATATTTGGCTGTGGAGACAGTACGCTCTCCGACAGTTTCTTTGGAAACATAAAGGTGGTGATCACTGGTTGCCGCGGCCTGTGGCAGATGAGATATGATCAGGACCTGTCTTGTTTTTGCCAGGCGTTTCATCTTCTCAGCCATGCGTGTGGCGACTGACCCGCTCACTCCGGAATCAATCTCATCAAGAATCAGCAGGGAATGGCTGTCGAATTCGGTAAATATTGTTCTGATGGCCAGCATCACCCTGGATATTTCCCCGCCTGAAGCAACCTGATTCATTTCTTTTAAAGGCTCTCCTTTATTTGCTGAGATCAGAAAATTAACATCGGAATATCCTTCCTGATTGAATGTTCCCTCTTTAACCTGAATTTCAAAATCTGAATCTGCCATATCCAGCTCTTGCAGCTCTTTTCTGATACGCGTCTCCAGGAAATGTTTCCGTTCAATTCTGAAATTATGAAGAGCGCCTGCATAACTTTCCATCTCATTAAACGCTTCATTTTTTTCTGCTTCAAGGTTCTCAAATGACTGGGATATATTCTCCAGCTGTGAAATATCTTCACCCAGAGCGTCTTTCAAGCTTATCAATTCTTCATAGGATCTGTTATATTTGCGTTTCATATTATTAATTTCGGCAAGTCTCATCTGTTTGTCGTTAAAAGTTGCTTCATCGTAATCAATATTTGAAAGGTCAGCGGTTACTTTGCTATCCAGTTCGTTTAGAAGGTGGTAGGCTTCCAGAATCGTATCAGAAAACTGCAGATAACCTTCATCAAATTTTGATAATGAATCGATGGATTTTTGAATTTCATACAGCACCGCCTGAGGTGAATATTCTGAATCCAGCTGGAATCGCATCTGTGAAAGTGTGTCGTGAATTTTTTCGTAATTATTGAAATAACTGATGTCCTCTTCCAACTGTTCCTCTTCACCCTGTACCAGGTTCATAGAGGCCAGCTCGTCATACTGATGCTGGTAAAGTTCAAGCTGCTGAATTCTGTTACGGTCTTTATACTCGAGGTCGTTCATCCTGTTTTCAAGCGCTCTGTAATTTCTGTAGCTGTCCTTGTATCTCTTTAGGATATCTTCTTCGTGCAGGCCGATAAAACGGTCAAGATATGCAATATGAAGTTTTTTCTCCAGCGCTTCATTCTGTGAGGATTGGGAGTGGATACTGATGACCTCATTCATAATTTTCCTGAGCGTCCCCAGCGTAATCATGCTGGAGTTAATCTTGATGATACTTTTTCTGTTCTGCATAATCTCCCGTCTCACAATGTAAAGTTCATCTTCTTGTATATCATTGTCAACAAGCAGCTCCTTCATTTCAGGGGTCTCCGGAAAATCAAACGCGCCTTCAATTACAGCGCCTTCGGTTTCAAATCGTATGTCATCAACTGAAGCTCTTTTCCCATAAAGGTACCTGATCGCTTCAATCAGCATGGATTTACCGGAGCCTGATTCACCAGAGATATCAGTAAGGCCGTTTGTAAACTCCAGTTCTATATTTTTCAGCACCGCAAAGTTTTTAATATTCAAGCGTAAAAGCAACATCAACACTCCATTTAGATCAAATTGAATATCCGATCCCTGATTTCGTTTTGTGCCTCTTCATTTCTACAGATTAACAGACATGTGTCATCCCCGCATATTGTGCCGATCACTTCTTCCCAATCCAGCTGATCGATGATGGCACCGATGGACTGGGCATTTCCGGGGAGTGTTTTTAACACCAGCAGATTATCAGCATAATCGAGTTTGACAAAGCTGTCCATCAAGTACCTGCCGAGCTTTTCCAGCGGATGGAATTTTCTGTCCTTTGGCAGGCTGTAGACATAAGATCCATTTGGTGTAGGCACTTTTATAAGCTGGAGTTCCTTGATATCTCTGGATACCGTTGCCTGCGTAACATCGAAATTGTATTCATTCAGAGCATCTACCAGATCTTCTTGGGTTTCCACCTTGTTATTTGAAATGACTTCTCTGATTTTTATCTGCCGGATTGATTTGTTTGACATGGTTGTCCTCCTCATTCCCCTGTATATTTATTCATATAATATCATAAAGTTCATAAATATAACATAAAAAAGACATTTAACCGTGAATGATCGGCTCAATGTCTTTTTCGCCCAGAGTATTTTGTGCTTTATCGCCATGTTCCAGGTGCAGCAGATATTCGATGTTTCCCTTGCTGCCTCTGATTGGAGACCTATCGAGTGCCCATGCGTAAAGTCCGAGTGCAGCGCATTCATCGAGCACTCTCATGACCACTTTTTCATGGGTTTCTAAAGATGTGAGAATACCGCCTGCGCCCCTCTCCTCGAGATAAGATTCAAACTGGGGTTTTATCAATGCAATCACAGTATATTCATGACTGAATAAAGTAACGATGTGCCTCAGGATCGGAATGATGGAGGTAAAGGATACATCGATTGTCAATACGGCAGGTACCGGCTCAAAACTATCCTTTGTTGTATTTTTAAAGTTCGTCCGTTCCATGACAATGACTCTGTCATCTGTTCTCAGCCGGTAATCCAGTTGATTTGTTCCGACATCCACAGCATAGACACGGGAGGCTCCATTCTTGAGTGCACAGTCGGTAAACCCGCCTGTAGAACTCCCGATATCCGCCAGTGTTTTATCTTTAATGGTGACATCGAAGACAGATAGAGCATGTTTCAATTTTATACCGCCTCTGGATGCGAAAGGTTTAATATTTTTAAAACGGATATCGGCTTTTTTTATCTCAATAATTTCTGAAGGCTTATACACAGGATGGTTATTATTCAGCACTTTACCCGCCATAATAATCCTGCGCACATCTTCAAGTGTGCCGAGGTTGTATTCCTGCTGTATATATTGGTCAATTCTTGATTTCTTTTTCATGTGTCTGCTCCAGCAGTATTTTTGACTGAAGAATGATGTTTTCAGTGGAGATTCCGATATCTTTGAGCAATTTATTTACATCACCATGTTCGATGTATTCATTGTCGATACCAATCCGTTTGATTGGATTATGGAATCCATGGTCTGCCATAAATGTGGCTATCATACTGCCAAGCCCGCCGTTTAATATGGCCTCTTCCACAGAGAGCACAGGTATATTACTGGCGCCGAGAGACAGCAGCATTTCTTCATCCATAGGTTTAAGGAATCGGGCATTGATCACTCTGGGACTGATGCCCGATTCTTTCAATGCAGCAGCGGCATCAATCGCAAGATCTAAGGTCGGGCCGAATGATATGAGTGCAATATCTTCGCCGCTTGAGATTTCTTCCCATTTACCGACACTGACTGGTTCTCTTTTTTCGTCGAAATCAAGGCCTTTCACGTTGCCTCTGGGATATCTGAGTGCAATCGGCCCATCATGTTCAAGTGCCAGATCGATCATAGATGCTGCTTCGACTTCATCCTTGGGCATCATCAATGTCATATTCGGCAGCGGCGTAATGAAACTGATATCAAATACGCCCTGGTGGGTTTCGCCATCCGCGCCGACAAGCCCGCTTCTGTCTATGCCTATAAATACATTTAAGTTTTGTCTGTCTACATCGTGCAGCAACTGGTCAAAACCGCGCTGCAGAAATGTTGAATAGATTGCCAGGTACGGTTTCATGCCATTTGAAGCAAGTCCGCCGGACATCGTCACAGCATGCTGTTCAGCGATTCCGACATCGAAAAATTGTCCAGGGAGTTCATTTTGGAATCTGGTCAGCTTGCTGCCGACCGGCATTGCCGGTGTTAAAGCCACAATGCGTCTATCTTCCTTGGCACGTGACAAGAGGGAATCTGACATGAATTCACTCCATGAAGGAGTTGATTTACTGCCCAGGACTTCGCCTGTGTCAATCTTATAAGGACCCAGGCCATGCCATTTTCCTAGCTTGTCATCTTCTGCAGGGTGGTAGCCTTTCCCTTTTTTCGTAACGACATGGACAATAACCGGTCCTTTATAATCCTTGGAGGATTTAATTGCCTGTGTCAGGTCTTCAAAATCATGACCGTCCACCGGACCGATATATTTAATACCGAGTTCTTCAAAAAATATACCATCGACGACGAGGTATTTCATGCTGTCTTTCATCCGGTCGGCCATGTCCCGCAGTTTCGAACCGACCTGCGGCAAACGGTTGATGAACTCTTCAATATCGTACTTTACGCGGTTATACTGGTTATTTGTGCGCATCCTTCCCAGCATATTGTGCATCGCACCCACATTCGGTGCGATACTCATTTCATTATCGTTAAGGATGATCGTCATATTCGTCCGATCAGAGCCGATATTATTCAGTGCTTCAAGCGCCATTCCGCCTGTCAATGCACCGTCACCGATAACCGGGACCACATGATAATCATCCTCCAGTATATCCCGGCCTTTGGCAATGCCCATTGCAGATGACAGGGAAGTGGATGAATGGCCGGCTTCCCATACATCGTGCTCTGATTCACGCATTTTAGGGAACCCGCACAACCCTTTATATTGTCTTAGACTTTCAAACTCATGAATTCTGCCTGTTAAAATCTTATGAATATATGCCTGATGACCGACATCAAATATGAAACGATCGGTCGGGGAATCAAAATGTTTGTGCAGCGCCAGGGTCAGCTCCACTACACCGAGATTGGCGCCAATGTGGCCGCCGGTCTCAGAACATGACTGGATTAGAAATTCTCTGATGTCCTGTGCCAGATCTTTCAGTTCTTCATCACTTTTACCTTTCAAAAATGATGGATTTTCTATACTATACAGATTCATATAGCAACCACCTTTGAATTTACTATTTTTAATTATACCACTTATACAGGGGACTAAAAAACAAAAAAAGATAATTCATCAATATGAATTATCAAAGTTCTCTTACAGCAAACATTTCCAAGACCTTGTGAAGTTCCTTGGTATCTAATATTGCAGATAAATTATCCAGTATCATATTTGCCTTATTTCTTAATATATTCAGATGCTCCGTGGCACCTTCGAGACCATAAGCGCTGACATAAGTGCTTTTTTTCTTTCTTTCATCACTGCCGGACGCTTTTCCGGTTACAGACATATCTCCGGTAACATCTAAAATATCGTCTCTAATTTGAAAGAGGATGCCAAGATATCCGGCAAAATCAATCAATGCTTCAGACACATCAGAAGATGTTTTGGCAATGACAGTGGCACACTCAATCGGTGCAATGATCATTCTGCCGGTTTTATGCTTATGGATTTTTTCCAGTTCTTCAATTTCGAGGGACTTCCCTTCAGCTTCCAGATCAAGCATCTGTCCGCCGATCATGCCTGCCTGTCCTGCGGCTTTTGATATTATGCTCACTAGTTCAAGCCGTATTTCCGCAGGAAGTGATTCATCATTTGACAGGATGTTGAAGCTTTCAGTCAAAAGATTATCTCCGGCCAGTATGGCTGTCGCTTCGCCATATACTTTATGGTTTGTCGGCCTACCGCGTCTGTAATCATCATTATCCATTGCGGGCAGATCATCGTGTATCAGTGAATACGTATGAATCATCTCGACCGCTGCAGCAGCACTCACACCTTTATCAAGTTCGATGTTCAAGGATTTTAAGGCGGCAAACAGCAGATAGGGTCTGAAACGTTTGCCGCCTGCCTGGATGGAATAGACGCTTGCCTCTTTAATATGTTCTGCCACATTATTATTTTCAAGGTGGCTGATCGCAAGTGCTTCGGCTTTGTGATTATATGCCTCAAGAATATTATTCATCGGCATCTTGATTAGCCTCTTTCTTGTTTAAAGACTCCACTTTCAACTCTGCATCCTTAAGTATCCTATCGCATTCGGAAGAGAGTTCCACGCCCTGTTGATACAGTTTTAAAGATTCTTCCAATGATACCTCGTCCTCGTCAAGCTTTTTGACGATGTCCTCAAGCGCAGTCATTTTCGTTTCGAATGATTCATTCTTTTTCTCTGCCAAGTTGTTTCACCTCTGTTACTTTAGAAGAAATTTTACCGGTGCCTAAAGTCGTTTCAATATTATCACCCGGGGACACCTCTTTTGCATCTTTGATAATATTGTCATTTTTGGTGGTATATGAATAACCTCTGAGCAGGATGTTGGAAGGGCTCAATGAATCCAGCAGTTCCAATGTTGAAGCGAGTTTTTTTCTGTTGTCCGTCAACATATCCTGCATTTCATCATCCATGCGTTTGCTGCGTTCAATCAATATTTCTTTGTATCTTGATATGGCAGGCATCGGGTTCTGGTATTGGATACGCTCTTTTAGATTTGTATGTCTATATCCTGTTTCTCTCAGCAATGTTTGCATGCGATTCTCCAAATTTGTTTGCAGGCTGGCAAGCTTTTCCGTCTGCTGGTCATACAGTAAACCCGGATTTTTAAATTTATAGTAATTGGACAAGTTTTCGAGCGCTTTACTGTGTGATTCGATCTTTCTGGTCATCATTCTCAGCATAAAGGATCTGTTCTGATGAATACGGTCTTTGATATCTATAGTGCTGGGTACAGCAAGTTCAGCAGCTGCCGTTGGTGTCGGTGCCCGCATATCGGCAACAAAATCAGCCAGCGTTGTATCCGTCTCATGGCCGATACCGGAAATCAGCGGCGTATTGACACCAAAGATCTTCATTGCCACTGCTTTTTCATTAAATGTCCACAGATCTTCTATGGAACCTCCGCCTCTGGCCAGAATGATCAGGTCACTATTCAGGCTGTCGGCATAATTCAGGCTGTCGATGACGGATGTTCTGCTTTCCGCTCCCTGCATCAGTGTGTTAATCACCTTAATACTTACGAGCGGATAACGTCTTCTAAGTGTTGTAATCATATCTCTGTACGCTGCACTGGTTTCCGAACTGATGATCACTATATCGGAAGGATAACCAGGTATTTCTTTTTTATATTCGGGATTGAAGAACCCTTTTTCACGCAGTTCTTTTTTATCCTTTTCCAATTGTTCGAACATGCGCCCGATCCCGTCAATTTCCATAGAATCAGCGTAAACCTGGTACTGTCCGCTCTGTTCGTAAATGCTGATCCGCCCGGTAATCAATACACTCTGGCCTTCTTCCGGATTAAATTTCAAACCAGTGGTGTTCCGTGAGAACATGAGACCCCTGAGTACAGCATTTCCATCCTTTAAAGCGAAAAAGAGATGTCCGCTGGTATGTTTTTTTACATTGGACAATTCTCCTTTGATAAAAACCCGTGTGAGATACGGATCCTGGTCAAATTTATATTTGAGATACCTGGTTAAAGCACTCACTGAAAGATATTTACTGCTCTGTGCCATCTGGATTTTCATCCGTTTCTTTAATGAAATTTTTAAGAACGCCATTGATGAAACGGAAGCTGTCATTTTCACCGTAAGATTTAGACAGCAGCACCGCCTCATTGATCACAACTTTTTCCGGTGAGTCGCCTTCTTCGATTTCACTTATTGATGTTCTTAAAATATTACGGTCCACTTTTGGTATACGCTCCAAAGTATAATTGGTCAAATGTCTGCTGATTTTTTCATCGACCGTCTCACTGTTATCCAGGTAAAAATCTATAATTCGCTTTATATATTCATATTCATTATATAGATCGTAAAAGGCGGTATTCTCCAATTCAACACTCCCATGATCCATTTGGAAAATGAGTTGAAATATTTTTTTCCTTTGTTCGTGTCTGTTCATAATAGCACCTATCTAAATACTTATTTAATGTTTATGATGTGAACATTCACTTCTTCCACATCATGTTCAGTCATGTTCTTTATCGTCTGGCTGACATTTTTCTGAATATTTTCAGCAGTCTGATGTACGTTTCGATTTGTGGAAAGTGAGACATAGATTGAAATTAATACTTCATTGTCCCTTGTTTCGACTTTGACGCCGCGTCCTCTGTACTTCTTTCCGATCTTCTCAAAGTTACCGCTGGCGAAGTTATTCTGCAATGCATGGACACCGTCAGTCTCTGTGACAGCGATGCTTGCGATGACTTCTAAAACTTCAGAAGAGATTTCTATTAATCCGAGATTTGATTTATCTTCCTGGATTCTCATGTTCATCACCCCGTCAACTTATTATAGCATGATTAAGGCACAAATTAGAAACAACTTGTCGCTTCTTGAAAATTTATTATGTAAAGATAAAGCCATCTTTTCAGAATTGAAAAGATGGCTTTTTTTGGACTATTTCATCACATCATGTTCCTGCAGGAAGTTCGTATTATAATCGTTATTTCTGAAGTGATCGTTGAGGAGCAGATTCATATGAAAAGGAATCGTGGTATCAATGCCGCCGACTTTAAATTCAGACAGTGCACGAAGCCCGGACATTATTGCCTCTTCGCGCGTCTGGCCATGTGCAATGAGTTTGGCGATCATCGAATCATAGTAAGGCGGAATTCTATAGCCGGCAAAACAGGCTGTGTCAAGCCTGATGCCAAACCCGCCAGGTACGAGGAAATCTGTAATCGTACCTGCAGAAGGCATAAAGTTCTTGCTCGGATTTTCTGCGTTGAGCCTGAACTCAATTGCGTGACCGTTGAATTCTATATCTTCCTGATTATATGGAATAGGTTCTCGCATGGCGACCCTAATCTGCATCTTGACCAGATCGATACCAGTGATCATTTCAGTCACTGGATGCTCCACCTGTATGCGGGTGTTCATTTCCATAAAGTAAAAGCGATCATCGTTCAGATCATAGATGAATTCTATCGTTCCCGCACCAATGTAGTCGATGCTTTTCGCGGCCTTAACTGCAGTATCACCCATTTCCCTGCGTTTTTCTTCAGCAAGGATCGGGCTTGGCGCTTCTTCAACCAGTTTCTGCATGCGTCTTTGAATGGTGCAGTCCCGTTCCCCAAGATGTATAACATTGCCATGGTAGTCCCCAAAAACCTGTATTTCTATATGTCTGAAATTTTCGATATACTTTTCAATATAGAGGCTCTTGTTGCCGAAAGAACTTTCTGCTTCCTGTTCAGTCAATTTATAATTCTGTATCAGTTCATTCTCTGTGCGGGCGACCCGGATACCTTTGCCGCCACCGCCATAGCTGGCTTTGATGATGACAGGGTAGTTGATATCTTCAGCGATCGCTTTCGCCTCTTCAACTGATGACACGATCCCGTCACTGCCCGGCACCGTAGGCACGCCTGCTTTTATCATCGTATCTTTTGCGGCATCTTTAACACCCATGAGTGAAATGGTTTCATGCATCGGACCGATAAAAATCAGGTTGGATGCTTCACACATCTCTGCAAAATCGCTGTTCTCGGCAAGGAATCCATATCCGGGATGTATCGCATCACATCCGGATTTTTTGGCAATTGTAATAATGCTGATCATATCGAGATAACTGTCTTTTGAAAGTTTGGGACCGACGCAGTATGATTCAGCGGCAATTTTCCGGTGAAGGCTGTCTTCATCTGCTTCTGAGTATATGCTTACAGAATCGATGCCAAGCTCAGTACATGCCCGAATGATTCTTACTGCTATTTCTCCGCGGTTGGCAACAAGTATCTTATTGATCATTGCAGCACAAACAATGGCTGATCGTATTCAACCATTTCTCCGTCTTCAACTAGAATTTCAACAATTTCACCGGAAGTATCTGCCTGGATTTCGTTGAACAGCTTCATGGCTTCCAATATACAGACTATGCTCGCATTGTCGACTTTATCTCCAACCTTTACATAAGGATCTGATTCTGGTGAGGAAGCTTTATAGAAGGTGCCGACCATAGGTGCCTTGATTAAGTTGCCTGTCTCTATATCAGAAGGCTGTTCCTCCTGTGATACAGGCGACTGACTGACTGCCGGTGCCGGAGCGGTCTGTACCTCACGGAACTCCCCTGTCTCTCTTTTCAATTTAATATCTACTTCTTCGTCCTTATAGGAGAGCTCTGTCAGCGAAGCTTTCTCCATCTTGTTTATCAATTCATCGATATATTCCAGATTCATGCTTACTTCTCCTTAACAATAAAATTTCTAGTTTTTATTTTACGTCAGTGGTCATACCAATTCAAGCAATAATAGAAGCAGAGACTCTGCTTTTAACATTTAGGCCCTGGAAACGTAAGACCCTTCATCCGTGTTGATCACAAGCGTATCCCCGAGATTTACAAACAGAGGCACCTGCAATGTCAAACCTGTTTCCAGCGTGGCTGATTTGGTCGCACCGCTTGCGGTATCCCCCTTTATCCCCGGTTCCGTTTCCGTCACTTCCAATTCAACCGTTTTAGGGAGATCGACACCAATGATTTCTCCTTCATACATTATTATTGAAACATTCATGTTTGCTTTCAGGAATTTAAGTTCCTCTGCAATTGAATTTCCCTGGAGATCAATCTGGTCGAAGGTATCATTATCCATGAAGACATGGTTGTCCCCGTCCGCATAAAGGTACTGCATATTTCTATTATCAATGATGGCTCTGTTGATTTTTTCTCCTGCCTTGAAAGTTTTCTCCTGGATTGCACCGGTCCTTAAATTCCTGAGTTTACTTCTGACAAATGCTGCGCCTTTACCCGGTTTGACGTGCTGGAAATCGATCACCCTCCAGATGCCGCCTTCTACTTCAACTGTAAGTCCTGTTTTAAGATCGTTTACTGAAATCATAGTTTTTCCTCCTCAATCGAACGATTGATCATTATATAATGAATAGTTCTTTACTGCTGCGGGATAGTTTTTCAAGTCCTAGTTCAGTGACCAGGCAATCGTCTTCAATCCTTACGCCCCCGATATCATCGAGATAGATGCCGGGTTCAACTGTAATGACCATACCTTTTTCCAGTATGTTTTCACTTCTTTTAGAGATTGAAGGCATTTCATGCACCTCAAGGCCAAGACCGTGACCAAGCGAATGTCCGAAATTTTCGCCGAAGCCTGCTTCAGTTATGATATCTCTGGCGATCTTATCAGCCGCCTGCCCGGTCATCCCTGTTTTGATTTCTCCGACTGAGGATGTTTGAGCATCCAAAACGATACTATAGATTTTTTCCATTTCGTCTGATACTGAACCTACACCGAATGTGCGTGTAATGTCAGACGCATAGCCTTTATAATAAGCACCGAAATCGAGAGTGACCATTTCCCCTGATTCGATGATTTTACCGGACGCGCTCCCATGTGGCAAGGCACCTCTGTAACCACTGGCAACGATCATATCAAAACTGGAGCCGGAGGCGCCGAGTTTTCTCATATAGCTTTCAAGTTCATTTTGCACCTCAAGTTCACTCATACCCGGTCGGATATATTTTAAGATATGGTCATATGCCTCATCTGCAATCCCGCATGCCTTTCGGATCAGCTCAACTTCTTCCGGTGTTTTATACATACGGATTTTTTCAATTTCACCAGATAAAGGTACCAGTTCAAATTCTTTTTTCAACTGATCATATGTATTGAAGTTTACATGCTCGCCTTCAAATCCTAAAGTTTTGATGTTTTTTTCCTGAAGGAATTCCATAACAGAGTCAAGCAGCCCTTTTGTCTGAAGAACAAAATCAAAATGTCTGGCTTCTGCTGCCCCTTGAGCTTTGTATCTGAAATCAGATATCAGATACCTGCTGTCCTTAGTTATGATAACTGCACCGCTTGAACCGGTAAACTCCGACAGATAACGACGGTTATACGGACTCATGATGAGCAGTGCATCAAGGTTATTCCTTTCAATCAAAGCACTGACTTTTTCGAATTTAATCATTTTTCATCCACCTTTCGAGTTTATTTTACATCAAATTGCTTGAGATTTCAGTATTATACCTGATATAGATTAGATAATCATTTTATATATACGGAAATAATGGTAAAATAATAGGATGACATACAGGAGATTTATAAATGAAAAGATTAATCTATTTGATATTACCAATAATCGTATTATCCGCATGTGGCGGCAATTCTCCGAAGCAGGAACTTGCAGAAGCAGAAGAGCGCAATAAGGAACTTGAATCCATGCTGCAGACTGAGGAGGTGAACCTCCAAAAAAATCAGATGAGACTGGAGGCGCTGGAAGAGGATATATCCAAGATGCAGTCGGTCATCGGCAATTCGGATATTGATACATATGTCTCTGAGGTATCGGAATATTCATCGGCGCTTAAAGAAGAAGTTGAAAAACTGGATGGATTGGTAAAAGAAGCGAAAGAATCCGAAGACCTTTCCATTATCAGTGAAGACATTGGTGATATACGCGAGAATATAGACGAGGCAATGAACAGGTATCAAAGTGCGGCAGAGGCACTGGAGTTGAACGACTATTTAAAAAGGGAACACAGTTCGCTGGAGCTGGCCAATGAAGAGATCAGCGACGCACTGGACAACATCGAAAACGGCGCAGACAGCAGTACCATGGAAGCTGTAAATGAAGGCACAGAGCAACTGAAAAGTGCCAGTGAATATTACTAAAAGAAAAGAGCGTAATGAATGGATAAACCAACTATCGGCGGGCAGGCCGTTGTCGAAGGGGTAATGTTCCAGGATAAGGAGCACATGGTGACAGCTATCCGCAGAAATAATGAAGAGATCGAATACTTTGAAATGCAGCGTCCACAAAAGGAATGGGTGGCGAAACTGAAAAAGGTCCCTGTTTTAAGGGGAAATGTCGCGATTATTGAATCGAGCATCTACGGGATGAAGCATTTGGAGTTTGCCACAGACAGGTATGAACGGGACCCTGAAGATGATGCCAATATTGCACAGGAAAAACAGGAGGCAAACACCGCTAAAATTGTTTTATCGACAATTATTGTCGGTATTCTCTCATTTCTGCTCGGTAAGTTTCTGTTCACACTGATCCCGGTATTTGTCGCCGAAGTATTCTCG
This sequence comes from Salinicoccus albus DSM 19776, assembly GCF_000385175.1. GTDB lineage: Bacteria > Bacillota > Bacilli > Staphylococcales > Salinicoccaceae > Salinicoccus > Salinicoccus albus. Next base: position 142,865 of record NZ_ARQJ01000032.1, read on the forward strand.
GGTATTGTGAGTTCACATTTTGGACAGGTTCTTTTGGAAACTGTCTTCAAGCTGGTACTTCTGCTGGGCTATATTTATGTCATTTCCATGACACCGATGATCAAGCGGCTTTTTCAATATCACGGCGCCGAACATAAGGTGATCAACACGTTTGAAAGTGACAGGGAACTGACTATCGACAATGTCCAGGAATATTCAAGACTGCATTACAGATGTGGCAGTTCATTCATATTGTTTACAGTCCTTGTAGGGTTTGCAGTGTATATGTTTGTACCTGTAGATCCTTTATATGTTAGAGTTTTAAACAGAATAGCTCTGATTCCTGTGGTCATCGGACTATCGTTTGAATTTCTGCAGCTGACGAATAAATTAAGAAACATTCCTGTGTTAAAATGGCTGGGTATACCGGGACTGCTGCTGCAATATTTGACGACAAAACAGCCGGATAACTCACAGGTGGATGTTGCGATACATTCATTCAATCAACTGGTAAGGAGAGGCTGATATTGAAGAAAATCCTGTTGTATCTAGTACTGATCATCGCACTGGTTGGACTGATCACCAACCTCGACTATTTCATGAACATGATTGTAAGTTCACTTATTTTCCTGCTTGTCCTAGGTTTAATCATATACGGAATATATTATTTTTTCATACTGACACCGAGTCAGAGAAAATATAAAAAAGCTTTGAGAAAGTCCAAACGTAAATATAAAAACAGAAATAGCTAGACAAAAGACAGGTCAAATCACTATGACTTGTTTTTATTTAATCTCTCTTTATCGATATCTCTTTAAAATTATACCAAAAATCTCTATAATATACTTATGTGAAAATTTAAGGAGAGATAAGTTTTGGATACTTGGATGATCATTCTGATTGTCGCTGTCGTGATAATCCTGTTGTTTTTATTAAATGGATACAGGAATATGCGAAATGTGACATCTTTGCCGGAGGAAGAGTTTAAAAAAAATTTGAGGAAAGTTCAGCTCATTGATTTAAGAGAAAAAGAGAAATATGAGTATGGCCATATCATGGGCGCGAGAAATATACCGATGATGAATTTCTCCATGAAGATGAACTCTTTGAGAAAAGATCAGCCAATCTACTTGTATGATCAAAATGGCCGGCTTCCTATCCGAGCAGCTAAAATGCTCAGGAAAAAAGGCTATACTGATATTTATATGCTGAAAAGTGGCATTAGAAAATGGAGTGGAAAGATCAAGTCTAAGTCTAAATCAAAATGAAATGATATGTAAAAAAGGACCTCTCAGGTCCTTTTTTTACGGAGTTATTTTTCATCAACAATGTTTTCATGCTGGAATCTCAGTACAGGTTTCCTCGCTGCCTGAGTCTCATCCAGGCGGCTGACAACTGTGGTATAAGGCGCCTCCAGCACTGTGTCAGGTTCTTTCTCTGCTTCTTTGGAAATTTGAATTAGTGCATCGACAAAGCCGTCAAGTGTCTCCTTGGATTCTGTCTCAGTCGGCTCGATCATCATGCATTCCTCGACATTTAACGGGAAGTAGATTGTCGGCGGATGGTAGCCATAGTCAAGCAGCCGTTTGGCTATATCCATTGTACGCACACCCATTTTCTTCTGTCTGGAACCGCTGATGACAAATTCGTGTTTACAGTGCTGTTGGTAAGGAAGTTCGTATGTTCCTTCCAGTCTTCTCATCACATAGTTGGCATTGAGCACTGCATTTTCCGATACTTCTTCCAGACCATCCGGACCCATTGTGCGGATATAGGTATAGGCGCGCAGGAAAATACCAAAGTTACCGAAGAATGGTTTGATTCGCCCGATACTGTCAGGCACATTGTGCTCTACTTTATAGCTGTCGTCATCGTTTTTAACAATCATCGGTTTCGGCAGGAATTTTGCAAGCTCAGACTTGACGCCGATCGGACCTGAGCCCGGACCGCCCCCGCCGTGCGGACCTGTAAATGTTTTATGCAGGTTGAGATGGACCGCATCGAAGCCCATGTCCCCAGGGCGTACTTTTGCCATGATTGCGTTCAGATTCGCACCATCATAGTAGATTTTTCCGCCTGCCTCGTGGATGATATCACGAATTTCGATGATATCTTCCTCAAAAAGCCCAAGCGTGTTCGGGTTGGTCAGCATGATGGCTGCTGTCTTTTCTCCTGTAACGCTCTTAAGGTGGTCGATGTCGACCAGCCCTCTGTCATTAGATTTTACAGTGACCACATCAAAACCTGCGACTTTGGCACTTGAAGGGTTTGTGCCATGTGCGGAGTCAGGGACAATAACTTCTGTACGATCATAATCACCATTCGCCTGATGGAATGCTTTAATTATTAACAGGGAGGTCCATTCGCCCTGGGCACCTGCAGCAGGCTGTAAAGTGATTTCATCCATACCTGTGAGTGCCTTTAGATGCTCCTGCATATCGTAGGCGATCTCCAGGGATCCCTGGTTTGCCTTGTCGTTCTGCAATGGATGGCTGTTGGCAAAACCGGGCAGCCGTGCCACTTTTTCATTCATCTTAGGATTGTATTTCATGGTGCATGACCCGAGTGGATAGAAGCCGGAATCCACACCATAGTTTTTATTGGACAGTTCAGTATAGTGCCGTATCAAATCAAGTTCGCTGATTTCTGGCAGTTCTGCCTCTGTCCTGCGAAGGAATTTTGAGTCGATGATATCAGCCAGCTCTTCTCTTTCAACTTCCAGATCCGGAAGTGAATATGCGAAACGGTCTTCTGTGCTTCTTTCAAAAATCAATGGACTGGATCCTTTAAGCATGGTATTCACCCAACCTTTCAACAAATGAATCAATTTCGTCTTTAGTGCGCAGTTCAGTTACAGCAATCAGCATGTGGTGCTTATAGCTGTCCCCTAAATGAGCAAGATTGAAGCCCCCGATAAAGCCATCATCATAGAGTGTGTCATTAATCTCATCAATGTCTTTTGAAAGTTTTACAGCAAATTCATTGAATGATTGGCCGTCGCTGACAGTAAAACCGGCAGATTTCAACTGTTTTTTCATATAGTTGGTGTTTTGAATGTTGTGTTCTGCCATTTCTACGGCACCTTTTTTACCGAGTGCGCTCATAGCGACCGAAGAAGCCAGTGCATTCAGCGCCTGGTTCGAGCAGATGTTACTGGTCGCCTTATCACGCCTGATGTGCTGTTCACGCGCCTGCAGTGTAAGCACAAATCCACGGTTGCCCTCATCGTCCTGAGTCTGACCGACAAGCCGTCCAGGCATTTTGCGCATCAGTTTTTTCGTAGCAGCGAAATATCCGCAATGCGGCCCGCCGAATTGTGTCGGTATACCGAATACCTGGGTATCACCCGTCACAACGTCTGCATTAAATTCGCCCGGCGGTGTCAGTATACTGATCGCCAATGGGTTACTGTTCACTACGAATAATGCCTTATGCTTATGCGCAATCTTTTCTATTTCCTCCAGATCTTCAATTGAACCCAGGAAGTTAGGATACTGGACCATCACTGCTGCTGTGTCTTCATCTGAAGCTGCGTCGAGCTTTTCAATATCGGTATAGGTACCGTCCAGGTCAACTTCCACAACTTCTATATCCTGGCCTTTGCAGTAGGTTTTCAAAACTTCAATCGCCTGGTAATGAACCCCTTTGGATACCACTACTTTTTTCTTTTTCGTCTGGCTTGCTGCCATGGTGGCAGCCTCAGCAAAGGCTGTTGGGCCGTCGTACATGGATGAGTTGGCCACATCCATTGCAGTCATCTCAGAAATTAATGTCTGGAATTCAAAAATAGCCTGCAGTTCGCCCTGGGAAACTTCTGGTTGATATGGGGTATACGCAGTGTAAAATTCTGAACGTGAAATGACATGATCGACAACAGTCGGGATATAATGGTCGTAAACCCCGGCACCCAGAAATGAAACGTGAGTATCCGTTGTGATGTTCTTGCTGGAAATTCTGGTCAGTTCCCTGAGCAGTGCTGTTTCACTCTTCTGTGGTTTAAGGTTCAGTTCACCGTTGAATCTGACTTTTTCAGGGATATCACCGAACAGTTCGGAAATGTCGGAAATACCGATTGTGTCGAGCATTTCCTTTTTGTCTTTTTCAGTTAGTGGTAAATAACGATGACTCAATTTCTACACTCCCTTAAATTTAATTTTTATGGAAGGGTGCTTTAGCAAATTTTGCTTTAACATCCTTGTTGCGTACTTTTATATAAAATTCCTTATCCAGTTCATAAAAATCAGCATCCACCAGAGCAAAACCGATGGATTCCTTGGTCAGAGGGGACTGGGTGCCGCTTGTGACAGTGCCCGTTTGATTACCTTCCAAGTCAGTCACTTCATAGTTCGTACGTGCAATGCCCCTGTCAAGCAGTATAAAACCAACGAGTTTCCTGGAGGTGCCATTCTCTTTTTGATCCGTGAGAACATCCTGGCCCACGAACGGTCCCTTGTCTGTTTTGACCGAGAATCCCATATTTGCTTCAATCGGTGAGATATTCTCGGTCAGGTCCTGTCCATGAAGCGGCAGACCGGCTTCAAGGCGCAGTGTATCACGGGCACCGAGACCGCATGGTACGGCACCTTCCTCCAGGAAGAGTTCCCAGAGCTTCCGGGTATCCTCAATGTCGCAATAGATCTCAAATCCGTCTTCACCAGTATACCCGGTTTGAGATAGGATCACTGTAGATCCATAAAGATTAACGTCTTTCTTGAACCGGAACATCTTCATTTCACTGATGTCTTCCGTTACGTATTTTTGAACAAGCCCGCGTGCCTCCGGTCCCTGTATCGCCAGCTGGCCGTATCTGTCAGTCACATTTTCCACCACTGCATCGAAACCATCGATTGTTTTTAAAGCGTTATAATCCGCATCTGTGTTAGCGGCATTGACGACAAGCAGATAATCATTGTCGTCAATCCTGTAAGCGACAAGATCATCAATGACGCCCCCGCGTTCGTTACACAGCATTGTGTACTGAGCTTTGACATCTGTCAATTTGGTGATGTTGTTGGTCAGTGCATAGTTTAACAAAGCTTCGGCTTCTGAGCCGGACACACGGATTTCTCCCATATGACTGACTTCAAATATACCGGCCTTTTCCCTGACCGCTTTATGTTCTTCCTTGATGCTTGAAAACTGTACAGGCAGCGCCCACCCGGAGAAGTCGACGACTTTGGCTCCGGAGGCCTGATAATAGTCATACAAGGGTGTCTTTTTCAGTTCAGACATGATTTTTTCCTCCTTTATAATAAAAAACAGGACAGCGTTATGCTGCCCTGTTGAATAATCTTCAGGATTGCGTCCCAATGCTGTACTTTTGCCTGAGAGATTCACCAGTATGCTGGCTTGCTCCTTCGGCGACGATCACTCGTTCTCTCGAGCACTGTTCATTCGCAAGAATTTTCTAATATTCAATTCATTCTTATTATAACCCTGCAAAAGAATAAATAGCAAGATTCTTCTATGTTTAATGTAAGCCCTGTCATTCCATAAAGTCAACAATTTTCTGTATTGTTTCTTCAAGACCTGGGGAAGTATCTATTTCCAGGTCGCAACAGTCCCTGTATATTGAGATTCTGCTGTTATACAGCCGCTTCACTTCCTCGACAGGCTGTCCGGCCAGAGGCCTTGAACTGTCCCCTGAAATTCTGGAATATAAAAGCTCGAAATCAGCATTTAAAAAGATCACTTTCTTATCAGTCGCTTTGATGATTTTGAAAGAATCATCAAAAGTGACCGCACCGCCGCCGGTGGATATTATGGCGTCAGTATGTGAGAAATCCTTCAATACTTCATACTCATATTTTCTGAATCCATTTTCTCCTTCTTCATTGAAGATTTGTGGAATGGATCTGCCGGCATACTGTGCAATTTCTTCATCCATCTCAACCACTTTTCGTTTGAGCCTTTCACCGAGCACATTTGCAACAGTTGTTTTACCGCTGCCCATGAAGCCAATCAGAATCATTTGTTTTCTCCTGTTCCAATATTCCGCGTATTTTTTCCTGGTAGATTTCTATGAAATTCATACGGATATCAATTGTTATCATTATCTCATTATAGTACTGATAGTAAAGCCCTATCAAATATATCAGGACAACATATACTGAAAGGCTGAAAAATCCATCATTTCCGAAATGACAGCGTTTCATCAAAATTCACATCCTCTGCAGTGATTGTAAGTTCTATACGTTCCGGCGACTCTTCAATATCGAACCGATCAACGCCGAACATCACAGTCACAAATCCGCTCCCGTCGACACTTCTGATGATCCTGTCCCCTGCTTTGCGATAACTGATCTCTGTTTTGTCCCCTTTGAAAGTGATTGCGAGTTTTGAACCGGTCACTTCTATTCCTTCACTCTCCTGAAAAACTTCGGTGATATCCAGCACAAAGAAATCTGTATCAAACGCTGCAGGTTCCTGATTTACATTTTGGAAGAATGTGAATATTGCGGGCATCAACGACATGATTACAGCTGCAGCTGACAAAGCGGCGAGTGCTTCGATGTAGGTAAAACCGGATGGACTATTCAATGGCAATGCATAACTCAATCTTTTCCTTATCACATATCGCATCTCCCGACACATAAAAATTTTTCGTATTATTTTCGAAATCATTGAAGTCTTCATACATCAGCAGCTCAATGTAAACCGTTCTGTGAAAATTCAAATCGGTCTCAGATTCATGAGAAAGGGACGTGATCATCATTACCGCCGGGATGAGTACGGCAGTAATGATAGAGAATATCACCATCGAAAGCATGGTGTCGATCATCATAAAACCATTATCTTTCAATTCTAAACCTCCCTTTCTGGATCTGGAAAACGAAGCTGATCCTTTGCTCCAGGCAGTTGAAATTGAGTGTGCCAAAGTCATTGGTATCGCCATTTGCTTTATACATAAATCGTCCCAGCGAACCCTGTTCCATCTTACAGATCGAGAGCTGGTATTCATTAATCACTTTCCCTCTGATATTTTTGATCAGTATTTTATGGTGTTTTCGATCGAAATCTACAATATGAGATTCTTTTTTACTCAATGTATCTGTCTGTACAGCTTGGAAAACCAATGAGATATTTTCAATTTCATTGTCGATCCGCCGTTCTTTATTTTCAGGTATGGCATGCGCAGTAATCATAAGCATGACGCTGACGATAAATAAAGTCAGCAGCATTTCCATCATTGTGAAACCGCTACTCCTGTTTGACAGCTTCGCCACCTGAAATTGTAATTTGTACACCATTTGCGCATGTTGTCTGGTCAGAATTCAAATATGCAGGCACCAAGTCAGAAACTGAAGCCGGTGCTTCCCCTTCATTCAGCGTATATGCCTGGATCTGACTCTGCACCATCTTAACCTGGGCGTCACACCCTGTATCCTGTACATTGGAACTTTGAGCAGCTATATTGGGAATGATCAGTATGATCAGTACAGAAATGACAAGCAGTACAAGCAGCATTTCAATCAATGTAAATCCTTCTTCTTTTTTCATGTTATATTTCTTTTTCATCAGTTTGTTTAACATCTTATTTCCTCCTCTAATTAATTTCAGACATCATCTCAAATACCGGTAAGACAATTACGAGGTACAGGCAGATGATGAGCAGCCCCAGTATTAAAAAGATTACCGGCTGTATTTTCTTTGTGACATTTTCAATTTTCATAATGAGTCTTTCCAGAGTATACTCGCTGAAAAGAATCAGTTCTTTTCCGACACTGCTGTTCTGTTCGCCATGGCTGACAAATACCGAAAGTTTTTCATCCAGCATTTTAATGCTTTTAATCGCAGTCGAAAGGTTCTCCCCCTGGATCAGTTTTTGTTCTATCAGTGAAGATGTGTAACTCAAGTAATCGTTCAGAGTTTGATGATTAAAGAGGTCAAGGATTTCTTTGACCTCAAGCCCGTTGTTGATAAAGAATCCAAATTCTCTTGAAAATCGGTAGGTCTGGTATCCTGAGAAGTAATATTTTATCAATGGCGTGGCGAGCAATATTCTGCATCTTAGACGAATATCCGGCATTTTCATAACCAGACAGACGCTCAGTATGAAAACCGCCATCAATAATAAAAAGCCAAATACGAGCTGGGGCAGACGCTGTAAAAATTGCGTGAGGAAGGTTACAAAACCATCCGATTCAGTTCCCATTGCGCCATACAGTGATTCGAACTGTGGGATCACTGTGTAATTCAGGACGACCAGCATTGTGATAAAAATGCCGATCAGTACAAGGGGATACTGGATCGCTTTCAACAGCTTTTTGGCTGTCTCCCTCATGTTTTCCAGATATAGCGCAGATTGTCTTAAATTGGTCAGTAATTCCCCATGTATTTCAGCGAATGAAATCTGTATGATGATGGAATTTTTATACCCGAGCCTTCTTAAAATACTGCTCAAGCTTCCGCCGGCTCCTGCCATTTCCAGACAATCTTCCTTATCCTTTGCTTTAAGCACATCGTATTGTTCCAGTAGAAAAATCAGGGCATTGTGCATAGTAAAGCCACTTTCAGTCAGATCTGCAAGTTTCATCAAAAAGTGGGCGTCATATCTTCCAAGCTTATTTGAATTTCTCTTTAAAGTTTTTAAATTCATCGTCAGTAATACGCTTCCTTTCATTCAAAGCCTCAAGCTGCATCTCCAGAGTGATCAAATCTGTCTTTTTATTCAGCAGGTAATCTTTTATCCGGGTATTATCCATAAATTCATAGATGATATAACTGCCTTTGTTTGTATGAATAATCCGCTGATTAATGATCAAAGTGATACTTTCAATCATCTCTTCGATATATAAACCGTAATCTTTCAACCTGCTTAATGTACTCACTGCAGATTTACTGTGAAAAGTGGTGAGCACCAGATGTCCGGAGAGGCTTGCTTTTAAAAGTTCTGAAGCAATATGACTGTCCCTGATTTCACCAAACATGATAATGTCCGGGTCACAGCGCATGACGCCTTTCAGCAGTGAAACATAATCCATGTTCGCCTTTTCATTGATTTCCACCTGGACCATCCCGTTTAGGTCATGTTCAACCGGGTCCTCAATACTGATAATTTGTCTCCCCTGTTCATTTATGACATCGGAAATCAGCCGGTACATCAGGGTGGATTTACCTGAACCTGTGGGTCCTGTAAACAGGATCAGCCCCTGCATTCTTGTCATGTATTCCTTAAGGAACAAGTAATGGGACTGTTCATAAAATAAGTCGCCGGACTTTTTGTCTGCCATCGGATTGAGTATTCTGATCACAATAATTTCATTTAACAAAGAAATTGGCAGTGTGCTCACTCTGACTCCTATCCGGTCATTTTCAATCTGTATCATCGTTCTGCCGCTCTGCGGTATCCGATGTTCGTTAATATCGAGTTCTGCAATGAACTTTAAATAGTTGATCAATTTTTTATATGCATCCAGGGGCACTTCCTGCAACGGTTCCAGCTCGCCCTGCTTCCTCACTCTAATGAGACCGGTATTACTCTCGAGTGTTATATGTATATCTGTCGCATTCTGATGCATTGCATCTTTAATAATGTCATCTAAAACTGCTTTCAATAAAATCACCTCCTACTCTATATATACAAAAAATAGGCCGATTTGCTCTTTTCAGAATTAAATACACAAATTTTGTGTTTCTGTGCAAGATTTTGTGTATAATGATGAATAATGGAAATTGATGACAGTATATTTATCTGATTTAGTATTTACTTTGACCCGCTCTTTATATATAATTAAATGAGATATGTATTGTTTAGTAAGGATGAAAGGATTGTTCCTATGGATAAGGTATTTAAGACACTTGGATTCTGGACGGCAATGTTCGCAATCCTATTCTATGTCGGGGATATGACAATGATGTCACTGTTCTTCATTGCACAAACCGGTTTCTTTGTACTTGTCGGATACATGAAGCTGACTGAAAGAATGTATATGTATGTATTTGCAGCATATTTAGTCCTTTTCTTTGTAGGATTTACATACTACTCTACTTTCTTGCTGGAACCTTCATTCGGATAAAAAAACAGGCAGATTCGACTCGAATCTGCCTGTTTTTTTATCCTTCAGCTGCTTATCTTCTGATAAATGGATTGGAAGTTTTCTCCTTGCCAATGACGGTGGACGGGCCGTGTCCGGGATAGACTTCTGTATCTGCATCCAAAGCATAAAGTTTTTGTTCAATTGTGTTGAGCAGCGTCATATGATCTCCCCTGTATAAATCGGTTCGGCCAATCCCGCCGTTGAATAATACATCCCCGGAGATGATAAAATCCTCAAAAAGAAAGCTCATGCTGCCCGGTGAATGTCCCGGTGTGTGGATGCTCTCAAAGCTGAAACTGCCAATATGCATCGCCCCTTCTTTTAGTACTTCAGGAGAAATGTCTGAAACAATCGGTTCTATCCCCATATCTCTATATTTACCGGAGCCGTTTTTTGATGGGTCGCTGAGCCAGTCCGACTCCTCACCGCCCAGCCATACAGCTGTGTTGTATGTTTCTGCAATACTATCCAGTGCACCGATATGATCAAAGTGGGCATGGGTGAGAAGTATTCCTTCCACCGGTTTTCCGATTTCCTCCACCGTCTGCCGAATGACCTCCGGTTCTCCGGATGGGTCTATGATCAGTACGCTTTTTTCATTATTCAGAATATAACAATTGGTCTCCAGCATGCCTAAAGGCAATGTTTTTATTTCCATTTATCTCACTCCCCATAAAATCTTCTCGACAAAGGTCTTATTTAATTATACAATATGTATGAGGCAAAAGAGAAATAATGGGAGGTTGAAAATAATGCCATTCATCGATACGGGTGAATTGTTTGAAATTGGCGGCATTACCATCCACATTGGGGTAAACGCTCTATCAATATTAATGCTGATGGTTTTCATTCTCGGCATCTGGGGGCTTGTTGCTGCCTTTAAAAACAAAAATCTGCTTGCGGTATTATTCAGCTTTGCGACAGTCGCTACATTTGGTTTCTTTGCGATTGCTACTATATTTACATTCGGATATCCGGAATTCGGACAGTAATATAAACTGATGGCATACCGGTTACATAAAAGGCGGACTTTGAAGTCCGCCTTTTTGCTTATTATTCATAATGATTTTTCTGCAGCATCCAGCTGTTTCAAGACAGCTTCTGTACCTGTCCCGCCGCTGCTTTTTCTTCTGTCCACAACGATTTTCGGATCCAGTATGTCAAAAACATCTGTTTCGATCCTCTCATGCTCCTGCTTAAATTCCTCCAGGGAAAGATCTTTTAAATATTTTCCCTCATTGATGGATTTCAAGACCACTTTTCCGACGACTTCGTGCGCTTTTCTGAAGGATACACCTTTTTGGACAAGATAGTCCGCCAGTTCCGTCGCATTTGAAAAGTCTTCCTGGACAGTTTTTTTCAGAATTTTTTCGTTGATGACCATCGTACCAAGCATGCCGTTCATAATTTGAAGTGAACCGTTAACGGTAGTGACAGCGTCAAATAGCCCTTCCTTGTCTTCCTGCATGTCCTTATTGTAGGTGAGCGGAAGTCCTTTAAGCAGCATCAGCATGCTCATTAATGATCCGGCGGTTCTTGCACTTTTCCCACGGATCAGTTCTGCCATATCAGGGTTTTTCTTCTGCGGCATCATGGAACTGCCCGTAGTAAATTGATCGGATAATGTGATAAAGTCTGCTTCTTCGCTCATCCAGAATATAATTTCTTCGGATAGTCTGGATAGATGAACCATGACAAGGCTGATATTCGATAATGTTTCCACGATGTAATCACGGTCGCTGACCGCATCCATACTGTTCTGGTAAATATCGGCAAATTCCAGTATCTCTCTGGTCTGTTCCCTGTCGATGTTAAAAGTGGTGCCGCTGATCGCACCAGCGCCGAGTGGAGAGATATCAATGCGCTTCAAAGAATCCCAAAAGCGCTCCTTATCTCTTTTTAACATCCAGAAGTACGCCATTATATGATGGGAAAACAGCACGGGTTGTGCACGTTGCAGGTGTGTATAGCCGGGCATGATGACATGGATATTCTCTTTGGCCAGGTTAAGGATCGTTTTTTGAAGTGATTCAATGCGTTCTATCATCTCGTGCACTCTGCCTTTGACATACAGATGCATGTCAGTTGCGACTTGATCGTTCCTGCTTCTGGCAGTATGAAGTTTTCCGCCAGTATCTCCAATTTTTGAAATTAGCGCGCGCTCAATATTCATATGGATATCTTCATGCTGGGTGGAAAATTCGAGATGTCCTTGGTTATAATCATCTAATACAGCATTCAGTCCATCGATAATTTGATCTTTTTCACTGTCGGTAATTATATGATTAGATGCCAGCATCTTGGCATGTGCCACACTGCTTGCAATATCCATATCGATGAGAATTTTATCAAAATGGATGGACGCGTTGAAATCGTCCACCCATTCGATTGCTTCACCCTGAAATCTGCCGCCCCATGCTTTCTCAGTCATAGAGCTTTACCCCATTATCCAGCATTGACTTTACTTTAGTCGGCAGACCGAAGATTTCGATGAATCCGACAGAAGCATTCTGGTTGAATGCATCTTCATTTGTGTATGTTGCCAGTTTTTCATTATAAAGACTGTTTTCAGAACGTCTGCCTGTCACTGTAATATTACCTTTGTAAAGGGACAGCCTGACTTCACCGTTTACCGGTTTCTGCATGTCCTGCAGCATGCCTTTCAGAGAATCGGAAAGCGGTGAGAACCAGAGTCCGTTATATACTTGTTCCGTAAATTTCTGCTCAATGACCGGCTTGAAGTGTGCAATATCTTTCGTCAAAGTAATGGTTTCCAGATCATGCTTAGCTGTAAGGATGATTTTCGCCCCGGGGGTTTCATAGATCTCTCTGGATTTAATACCGACCAGTCTGTTTTCAACGTGATCGATTCTTCCGATACCATGAACGCCGGCAATGCTATTGAGTTTTAAGATCAGCTCATCAAGCGTGTAACTTACCCCATTGATTGTTTTGGGCAGTCCCCCTTCAAAGGTGAGGAAAAGTTCTTCCTGTTCATCTGGAGCATCCACAACATGATTAGTGAGGTCGTATGCATCTTCCGGCGGTGTATTCCATGGATCTTCAAGAATACCGCATTCATTGCTTCGCCCCCACAGATTCTGGTCTATGGAATATGGTGAATCCAAATCAATAGGAATAGGGATACTCTTTTCCCTTGCATAATCAATTTCCTCTTCTCTGCTCCATGTCCATTCACGCACAGGGGCAAGTACTTTTAATTCCGGATCGAGTCCTTGGATTGCCACCTCAAAACGCACCTGGTCATTGCCTTTGCCTGTACACCCATGAGCGACGTACTCTGCATTTGACTGATGCGCAATTTCAACTAGCTTTTTGGAAATCAACGGTCTCGAAAGTGCTGAGACCAATGGATACTTCTCTTCATACATTGCATTGGCATAAATCGCAAAACTCACAAATTCATCCGCAAATTCTTTTTTTGCATCGATGATATGGGATTCACTGGCGCCCATCTCCAACGCTTTTTGATCTACCAGATCAAGATCTTTCCCTTCCCCTACATCAAGGCAGACAGCCACCACATCATATCCTTCATCGATAAACCACTGAATTGTGACACTGGTGTCCAGGCCGCCTGAATATGCTAATACCACTTTTTCCTTCATTCCGATTCACCTCAGTTATTAGTATCATGCTCTAAATATTATCATTATAAACATACTTAATCAAGTATATTTATTCATTACATAAATATGTTTTGTTTTACATCGTATGTCCTATTATCTATACTGTAGTTAATCAGAAAAGGAGAGTTATGTAAATGAGATACGTATTTATCACCGGCACTTCAAGAGGACTGGGAAAAGCGCTGTTAAATGAATTCAAGGGAGACAGAATCATCAGTCTTTCGAGATCTGAGGTCGACAGTGATGTTCAATTATTCAAAACGTTCCATCTTGATCTTAAAAATGAATCCGAACTGGAACAGGAATCATCCAAAATCTTCAGCTCAGTTACGCCGGATGAAGGAGATGAAGTATTCCTGATCAACAATGCAGGTACAGTCGAGCCTGTTCAGTCAGTGGAGAATATAGATGCAGCGGGATATCTTGACAGTTATAAAGTCAATGTTCTTGCCCCTGCATTATTGATAAAAGCTTTTATCGATGAATATAAAAATCAGAATATAACCAAGCGGATATTGACAGTGTCCAGCGGCGCCGCGGTAAAAGCCACTGAGGGCTGGGCAGCGTATTGCAGTTCAAAAGCGGCTGTTAACATGATCAGTGATGTGGTACGTCTTGAATCTTCACGCCACGGTACTCATATAGAGTCGGCAACATTCCGCCCGGGAGTAATAGACACGGATATGCAGACTGCAATCAGAAGCTCAGATCCGGAACAATTCCCGAGTATTGAAAAGTTCAAAGAATATAAAGCATCTGAGCAGCTCATTCCGCCTGAAAAAGTTGCCCAAACGTTAAAAACCGTCATTACGGCTGAAAATTTCAAAGATCAAGGACATTACGACATCAGTGAATATATACAATAGACTCCCGTTTTATCGGGAGTCTATTGTATCAGGTATTGCTTTACCAGCTTGGCTGCACCGTACATGCCTGCATCATTTCCGAGTTCAGCCGTAACAATTTCCACGCCTTCTGACGCCGGCGGGAAGGTAACCGGCCGATAGTATTTTTCGATCCGGTCAATGAGAAATTGACCGGCTGCACTGACACCACCGCCTAAAATAATGTATCCCGGGTTTGTAACTGCAGAAATGCTGCTGATAGCAATCGCAATATAATGGCTGGCCTCATTCACAGTACTCACTGCGAGGGCGTCTCCCTCTTCAGCAGCTTCCATAAGCGTTTTTGAAGTGATTGTACCATGTTCTATTTGATCTGCCAGCTTTGTTTCAATATTTTCATGACGGTGCTTGAATTCAGCAATATTTACAATCCCTGTTGCAGATGCAACCGTTTCAAGACATCCTTTTTTTCCGCAATTACAGCTGAATCTTTGCTTGAAATCGACCATAATATGACCGATTTCACCGGCAGCGCCCCCAAAGCCGTGAATCAGCATACCGTCGGAGACAATACCGCCGCCAACACCTGTGCCCAGTGTCAGCATCGCTGCATCCGCATGCCCGTGACCCGCTCCTTTGGATTGTTCACCAAGTGCGGCCAGATTTGCATCATTGTCGACAATGGTGCTTACACCGCTCAATTTCTCAAATCTCGAAGCAATGGGGATCCTGCCTTCCCAGTTCAAATTTATACCGCCATTTAGTACACCGTCTTTAAAATTGACGGGGCCGGGGGCTCCGATCCCCGCCCCAAGGCTCTCTCTGACTGAAAAACCCACTTCCCTTTCTTTTGCCATAAAAGATTCGTGTATATCAGTCAGTATATTTTCACCATTATTTGCAATATCAGTGTTTACCTGCCATTTTTCAAGGAGTTGCAGATGTTTATCAAAAATACCAAGCTTGCATGTGGTCCCCCCGATATCTGCTGCAAGAATTACGCTCATTTCCTTAACCCCTTTTCCTTATGATCCAAATTGCTCTGGTAAATTCTTCTTTGGTGAGCAGTTCGTATTTATACAGCTCCCTGATTTCCATTTCCATAAGGCTCAGTCTGTTTTTCATATCTTTGTCATATACATAGATCCCAAAACGCCGCAGCAGTTCATTGACGTAAGTTAAATCATCATTCACCATTGTAATATTCCTCTGCCAGAAGTTTTAATCCATCATCCTCAATATCCGGGGTATCGAAATTATCGAGTATTCTGCCCATTCCCTCATAATTGCGTTCTTTCCTGAGTTCTATCAGCCGGTGTTTTGCAGCGAGTTCATTTTCCGGGTCCATGTTGTAGCTCTTTGAATGAAATTCATCCGACTGTTCCTGATTGCCGGCAATTTCCGACAGGAGGCCGAGCCCATAGTAGGTCATCGACGTATCATTCCCTGATCTGAGTGCTTCATTCAGAACATTTAATGCTTCTTCATATTCCCCGTCATCAATATGTTCCAGAGCCATTTCATCAAACGGCTGACGGGACTCCTGTGAAGATATGACGTAATATGACACGCCTGTAAGGATCACGATCATCATGCCGGCGCCCAGTAACCACTTTGTTCCGAATGTCCGCGGATTGAATAATACACCGAGTAATACACCGAAAATAAGTCCGCCGATGTGTGCATAATGGTTGATATTGGCAAACAGGCCGGAGAGTACTGAAATAACGATGAAGATGACTGCAATTTGCCCCACCAGTTTTAAATTGATTCGTCTGTTTGCCAGGAGATGGACAATGATGATAGCGAGAAGTCCGTAAACGGCGCCACTCGCCCCCAGTGACACTTCCTCAGTGATGAACATCAAGGAGAACATACTTGATAGAATCCCTGTGGTTAAAAAGGCGGTAACCAGAAGCAGTTTACCGTAAAGTGTTTCGATGAATTTGCCTAAGATATACAGTGCAAAAATGTTAAATATAAAATGATCAATGGTAATGTGCAGGAAAGTGCTGCTCAGCAGCCGGTATGCATCACCTGACATCACTTCAAAATGACTGAGTGCCAGACCGTTTGTCAGTGTATATGAATCGTAAAAATTGATGACGATGTAATTGAACAGGAATACGATTAAATTGATGCAGATCAGAAGATATGTCACAGGTGTGAATTTGATCATGTACTTTTCAAACGGGTGCGGCCCCATCAATCTTCTCTGATAGTAAGCATCATCCTTTAGATTTTTATATTCCATATCCAGACGGAAAAATGGATTGCGGATGACATTTTTTAAGTCATGCACCCCTCTGTGCTGAATAATCAGCCCATTAGTTTCGGTTTTTATATTGACCTTTTCATCGGACAGATAGATGAGTTGAATCGAGGCGATTTCAAAACCCGCCTGATTGGCTATTTGATCCCGGATATCGAATAATTCATCGGTCATACGCGTCATCTCATCTTCCGCAGGGGTAAAATCATTGATGCAGATGACTGAGCGGTTCTTTGGATTCTTCAACCAGATTGTGCCGCTGTTCCTGTCATAATTGAAAAATGAATATGGGGTATATCTGACCATTTCATATGAAGCATGCCATTTACTCCTCATTTATCTGCCTCCTGGCACGTGAATCCACCGTTTCTGTCGGCGTAATGAGTATATCAACCGGCACATCGTGTGTTTCCTTGACGACATCACCAAGCTGTTCGTCAAATAGAAGAGAAAGTTTCAGCCCATTATAATTCTTCAGAAATCTGTCATAGAATCCACCGCCGTAGCCAATTCTGTAGCCTTCTCTTGAGAATATCAGACCCGGGACTGCGATGAGGTCGGGCTGGTTATTCATAACGGAAGTGTCCGATGGTATTCGTAAATTTTTTTCATCTGACAGAACATCATCGAAGGAAACAAATTTGATGAAGTTCATTTCTTTACTGCTGTAATCGCATACGGGTGTATACACTGCTATCCCCTGCGCTTTCATCCACAAAATAATGTCATCTGTATTCATTTCATGCGGCATGGACAGAACAATGCCGATGGAATTTACATCGTTCTGTCTAATGTATTCAACGAATTTGGATTTGAGCTGTTCCTCACAGGAGGCCTTATACTGTTCGTCCAATGATGAAAGAACGGCCATCATATCTTTACGCAAACTCTTTTTAGACAAATTGTTCCCTTCTTTCAATTACAAATAAATTTTTCAACTTTATCAGTTATATTTATTATAGTACTATCCATTGGAATTAGAAAGTGTGCTGTATTCATGCAATAAAAAAGCTCCGGATTAAAGATCCGGAGCTTATAACTCGTCGCGCTTTATCTTCTCATATTTTTCACCGGTGATGATGAAATATACATGCTCAGCAATATTTTTAACATGGTCGCCAATCCGTTCAAGATATTTGGCTGACAGCTGGATCTGTCCTGTGACAAAGACGTCTGATTCTTCAATAATGTCCGAAGTTGTAATCTGGACAAATAAAGAATCTATGTCTTTGTCTCTTGTAATGATCTCCATACATAGATTGGTATTCTTTTCTTCATACGCTGTATAAACATCTTCGAGCATGAGAGAGGCGAGTTTCTCCATTGTAGAGAGCCTGAGTATCAATTTTTCATTGGTAATTCTGACCCTTTTTCTCACTTCCCCGATGTTACTGATGTTATCGCTGATGCGTTCTAAATCATCTGCAATTTTTATACTCGAGATGATCAGCCTTAAATCAGTCGCTACAGGCTGCTGAGTGGTGATCAAGTTGACCACCTGTGTGTTGATATCAAACTCCATCCGGTTCACATCTTTATCACCGGTGACCAGTGCTCTGGCAGGTTCTGTACTGTTGTCCGTCAAAACTTCGGAGCAGCCCTGAAGACGTCTGTGACACTCGCGTGCAAGTTCAATGACGTTGTCGTAAAGAGCATCCATTTCTGCAGCAAATTTTTCCCGATACACCATTAGCCGAATCTTCCCGACACATAGTCTTCCGTTCTTTTATCTTTCGGATTTTCAAAGATGGCACTGGTATCATCATGTTCGACCACATAGCCTTGATAGAAAAATGCGGTCTTGTCAGAAACACGTGCTGCCTGCTGCATGTTGTGTGTGACGACGACAATGCTGTAATCTTTTGAAAGTTGCTGTATAAGATCCTCGATTTTAGTGGTTGAAATTGGATCCAGTGCACTTGTTGGTTCGTCCATCAGAATGACATCCGGTTCAATTGCCAGTGCACGGGCGATACAGACACGCTGCTGCTGTCCGCCGGACAGACCGTATGCATTCTGGTTCAGCCGGTCTTTCACTTCATCCCAGATCGCAGCCCCTCGTAAACTTTTTTCTACAATCTGATCGAGAATTTTTTTCTTTTTGATGCCGTGAACTCTTGCGCCGTATGCCACATTATCATAGATTGATTTTGGGAAAGGGTTCGGGTTTTGAAAAACCATTCCAACTTTTGTTCTCAGTTCCTCAACCGTCATTTTCTTGTCGAATATATTATCACCGCGATAGAGAATATGTCCTTCTGTACGTACGATGGGCACGAGTTCAACCATTCTGTTCAGTGCTTTTATGAATGTGGATTTACCGCAGCCTGACGGACCGATGATTGCAGAAATTTCATTTTCACTGAATGTCAGGTTGATGTTTTGCAATGCGTGATTGTCAGCATACCAAAGGTTGAAATCTTTTGCCTGAAAAACAGGCTGACCTGATTCAATGATGCCCGAAGCATTATCCGCTTGTTTAACTTCTGTCCCTATCTCAGTCCCCATCTCAGTCCCCATATTTTTATCTTCCTTCAATTGTGAATCTGTCATATTAAAAACCTCCAATTAAATCCGCTTGTTAATACCTTTTAGAAAATTTGTTACGTATATAGATTGCCACTGAATTCATCAGGAAAAGTATGATGAGCAGTATGATAATTCCCGCTGCAGTCAAATACTGGAATTCCTCTTGAGGCATTTTAACCCAGTTATAGATCTGCATAGGCAGTGCCTGGAATGTATCAAGGGCACTGTTTGGTGTGACAAGCAGTGAGACCGGCACTCCAAGTACGACCAGTGGGGCTGTCTCTCCGATGGCACGCGATAAAGCAAGAATAATTCCTGTGATAATGCCTGGGATTGCAGCCGGTAATATAATTCTGGACACTGTCTGCCACTTTGTGGCGCCCATGCCGACAGAAGCTTCGCGCACTGTGCTTGGTACGGATCTGATTGCTTCTTGAGAAGAAACGACAATGACAGGCAGGATCATCAAGGATAATGTTAAGCCAGCTGCCAGCACTGAGTTACCTAAAGCCAGCTGTCTGACGAAAATTGTCAAACCCAGAAGGCCAAATACCACAGAAGGTACACCGGCAAGATTTGAAATGTTGATTTTGATGAAATCCGTGAGTCTGTTCTCGGGGGCATATTCTTCAAGGTACATTGCTGTACCGACCGAAAGGATGATTGAAACTGGCGCAGTCACCGCCATCAGCCAGATGGAACCGATAATCGCACCGTATACACCGGCATTTTCAGGTCTGCTTGAGCTGAAACTGGTCAGGAAATCCCAGGTCAGATAGTTCCATCCATCGAGCACCGTATCTACGATTAATGTGACCAGTACAACAAGTCCAACCAGAGTACAGAGTAGAAACAGGAACTTCATGATATTGTTACGGATTAACCGGCCGCCCAGTGATTTGGATACTTGGTCTTTATCTACCAGCTGCATAATTAATACTCCTCCTTAAATCTTCTCGTTATCCATTGAGAAATCATGTTCATCACTAGGGTGAAGAGGAACAATGTCATACCTACCGCATATAAACTGTAGTACAGATCAGTCCCGTAAGAAGCATCACCTGAGGTCACCTGTACGATAAACCCAGTCATTGTCTGAAGTGATTCCCTTATATCCAGACTGGCGTTAGGCGTACTGCCGGCTGCAATGGATACGATCATCGTTTCACCAATTGCCCTGGATATCCCCAAAACAAAAGAAGAAATAATACCGGATGCCGCTGCCGGTATTATTACCTTGAACACAGTTTCCAGGCGTGTAGCGCCCAGCCCAAGGGAACCTTCTCTCGTAGTGTTCGGTACAGAACTCATCGCATCTTCACTCAGGCTGGCAATCATAGGGACGATCATTATACCCACAACGACGCCCGGGCTGATGGCATTATACAGGTTAACCTCCGGAAATATCCCCCGGATCAGAGGTGTTACAAATGTAATGGCGAATGTTCCATAAACAACCGTGGGTATCCCGGCAAGGATTTCAAGTATCGGTTTAATGGTTCTCCGGGTGCGATCAGTTGCGTACTCACTCAGGTAGATTGCTGCGCCCAGACCAATGGGTATTGCAACTAATATCGCAATGACAACGATTTTCAAAGTGCCCATGATCAATGAGATGATCCCCCACGAAGGGTCTGAACTGAACGCGTTCCATTCAGTATCAGTGATGAAATCTATGAATGATACTCTTGTAAAGAATATGAATGTTTCTGAAATTAAAGTATATAAAATTCCAATAGTAGTAAGAATGGATATACAAGTAATAAGAAAGAGTATTATTGGAATGGATTTTTCAACTATTTTTGTACGTTTATTATTTTTGTTCTTCTGAACCATCTCTTGAATATTATAATCTGCCATAATATACCCTCACTTAAAAATACTTTAAAAATGGACGGGGTATGATCCCGCCCATTGATATTTAAATCACTTATGGTAATTGATCAATCTGTTCCTGATAGTCTTCTTCCGGCAATGCAACATATCCAGACTCTTCAGTTGCAGCCGCTGCATTTTCTAAAGTGAATTCCATAAATGTCCTGAATGCTTCATTATTATTCAATGATTCGTTATTCGCATAGACGAACAGCGGACGGGACAGCGGGTAGGAATAATCCTGCACTGTTTCGTCAGTCGGTTCTATCGCTTCTTCATTGTCAGGGCCTTGTACAGGCACTGCTTTAAGTGAATCCTGGTTTTCCAGATAGAAACTGTATCCGAAGAAACCGATGGATGAAGTATCCTGCGTTACAGAACTTACTACCTGGTTGGTATCCTGGATGAGCTGAGCGTCTATATCTTCATCATTCATCACTGTTTCAACAAAGAAGTCATGCGTTCCGTGTGATTGATCGGGGCCGTAAGCTGTGATTGGCTCATCCGGGAAATCTTCACGAACGTCGCTCCAGGAATCAGCTTCACCGCTGTAGATTGTGTACAGTTCATCGAAAGTCAGGGAATCGACAAAATCATTATCCTGGCTGACAGCAACAGTCAGGCCATCAGTACCTACGAGGAATTCCGTATAGTCGATGCCATTCTCTTCCAAGAGAGAGACTTCTTCTTCAGAAATTTCACGGGAAGCGTTATTAAAGTGAGTTTCACCTTCTGTAAATCTTTCAAATCCGCCGCCTGTACCGGAAACACCGATTTCAGCAGCCATGCTATGTTCAGCATTGAATTCTTCGTTGATGATTTCCATGATAGGGAAAACTGTTGATGAACCGTCGCCGACAATTTCACCGCTTAAGTCACCGGACCCTTCGGATGATTCTCCTTCCGAACCAGCGTCAGCAGATTCGTCAGATGAACCTGAGGCAGAATCTTCTTCAGCAGATCCGCCACTACCGCTGCAGGCCGCGAGGATAAACATTAAGCTCATAAGCAGAGCTGCGAGAAACGTACTCTTCTTCATTCTTAAATTCCTCCAGTAGAATATGTGTTGTGCTTACATGTATATTCTATTAGTTGAATGTAAATATCGAATGAATGCTTTGTAAAGATTATGTAAATGCAGAAAAAAACCACCTCAAAGGGTGGTTTTAATCATAGCTGCCGTAAACGAGCTGCTGATAGAAGTCATTTGTATCATATTGATGGAGCTCGACCGGTTCCGCATCGTGTTCAACTTCATAATATTTGTTTATAACATCGGCACCCATGTATTGTGTCGGAAAGAACGGCTCGGTACTTGGTGTTGATGGGAAAATTATTGAGAAAGCCATTTCGGGATCATCATATGGCGCGTACCCTACATAAGTCTGATTCAGTACTGGGTCACCTTCTTTAAACGCTTCTGCTGTACCAGTTTTTCCGGCAGCAGCAGGTTCAAGATTATGGTATGCATCCCAGCCGGTACCATATAAGTCTCTTTGCTGCTCGTGAGTATTGAAGACATCATAAAAACCTGCCTGAATCTGATTTAGCTGTTCATCGCTCAGATTAACATTGTTCAGTACATTGCCATTGTACGACTGCAGCACAGGACCGTTGGCATTGGAATCACTCCCTCTGACTTCGTTACCCAAATGAAGCTGGATCCGCTGGCCATCGTTTGCAATCGTTGAAGCGTACTGTGACAGCTGCAGTGCCGAATAAGTATCATACTGCCCAATGGACAGGTCCAGATAGTTTCCCGGATTATTGGTCAATTCAGGGCTTAAACCTGTCGCTTCATTGGGGAGGTCAATACCTGTTGATACGCCCAGTCCGAATTGACTCAGGCCGTTTCTCAGTGTCTGGCCTGCATCTGAAATATCATTTGGCAGAGAAATGCCGTCATAATAATCTATACCAGCCATTCTCAGGGCGGTATTAACCATATAGACGTTGGATGAAACCATTAAAGCAGTCTGATCGTTGACGGTGACTGAGTCATCTTGGTTAAAGAACGAGCTAATCGTTCGTTCACCGCTGAATGACATCGGCGCATCGACAATTTCTTCTCCCGTTTCAATCACATCATTCTGGTATCCGGTGGCCACGGTAGCACCTTTGATCGATGAACCTGCAGTATAAGTGGAGGTAAGCGCACCATGATGATAGTCCACAATTTCCCCTTCCTCGTTGATCTGCTTGCCGACCATGGCCAGAAGATCGCCGTTATTCGGATCCTGTACAGCCAGAACTACTGTATCAATATGTTCAGGAATAATTGTATAATCGATTTCCCCGGTCTCTTCATTTCTCTGCTGGATCTCCTCTGCCATCTCACGTATTTCTGTTAAATGGTATTCTGCAACCTCTTCAAGTTCAAGCTGCAACTCCATATCTATAGTCAGGTAGAGATCATCTCCCGATTTCCCGGGCTCTGTCACTTCCTGATTAATAATCTCACCGGACTTGTCTGTGGAATATTTCACCTCTTCCTTTTCTCCACGGAGGGTGTTTTCATATTGGAATTCGAGGTAGGATTGGCCCACCCGGTCATTTCTCGAATAGCCGCGCGACATATAATATTCGACCTGTTCTCTCGGCAATCCTTCTTCTGAGGAGGAGACCTCCCCGAAAATGGTTCTTAAAGTATCATCATACGGATAGGTTCTTTCCCAATCCATGCCCGTAGTGATGCCATCAAGATTCTCCAAGTTATCGTTCACTCTGGCAAATTCTTCTTCTGAAACATCTTCACCTTTGACAGTGACGGGATTCAATTCCGGCGCATTAATCATTTCTACATATATCGCAAGTGTGTTTAAATCCTCATCAGTTAAAATCGAATCCAGCTGCTCTTCCCCTACTCTGTTATAAAGCTCCTCATTGAACGCTTCCTGAGTGATGTTCCCGTTTTCCAACAGGGTTGATTCCTCACCCATAAGACTTTCTACTTCTTCAGGGTACTCCCGGGCCAGGTAGTCCTGCTTATCCCTCAGACTGATCGATTCGGTGTCCATATCCAGATAACCGCTCAGGTCTTCGGCTGCCTCCATGATCTCATTGCTGTTCATATTCCTGTGCCGTGTGAAATAAATGGCCCGTTGTGATTCATTACCGACAAGCAGGTTGCCGTTCCGGTCATATATCTCACCGCGGGGGGCACTCTGATTAATTTCGACATATTGCGCATTTTCAACTTGTTCCTGGTATGTATCACCCTGTAAAATCTGCAGATATCCCAACCTGAGAATAAGCACAAGGCACAGCAGAAATACGGCAATCATTATTATATTTACCCTTGATTTAAGGATCTGCCTGTTTATTGCTTGAAGGCTTTTAATCTTTGCTCTTTTCAATACCACTCATTCCTTTATATCTCTCATTCCGTAAAGCTATTCTAGCATAAACTCCTGTAGATATTATAACAATGATATTCATTGTTTAAGAGAAAAGGAGTGAATATTTATCGATAATGTTTTAAAAGACAGATATTTGTAATTATCTGTCTCCAGACTCAATAGAATCTTCTTTATGAAACACTGGCTTTTTATCATTTCATTAAGGGCAGCGCTTATTTACTTTGATGTACATCGAGAATTTTAAAAAATTAAAGAACGGGACAAATGATTTGTCCCGTTCTTAATTCAGAAATTATTTTGCTGCTTTATAAAGTTCGTTTACTTTGTCCCAGTTGACAACGTTCCAGATTGCTTTAAGGTATTCCGGACGTCTGTTTTGATATTTGAGATAATAAGCATGCTCCCAGACATCTACACCGAACACCGGTTGTTTGCCGTCTGTTACCGGGTTGTCCTGGTTAGGTGTTGAAACAATTTCAAGTTCACCGTTGTTTACAACAAGCCATGCCCAGCCAGAGCCGAAACGGCCAGCAGCTGCAGTTTCAAATTCTTCTTTGAAAGATTCTACAGAGCCGAATTTGGATTCGATGGCATCTTTGATGTCACCTGAAATTTCTTTTGCGTCAGGTGTAAGCATTTCCCAGAATAGAGAGTGGTTCAAGTGGCCGCCGCCATTGTTCCTGACAGCAGTTTTCTTATCTTCCGGCACTGAATCCAGATTTCTGATGATGTCTTCTACTGACTTGCTTTCAAGGTCTGTACCTTCTACTGCAGCATTTAATTTCGTTACATAAGTGTTGTGGTGCTTAGAATGGTGGATTTCCATTGTTTCTTTGTCAATGGTTGGTTCCAACGCATCATAAGCGTAAGGTAGTTCTGGTAATTCAAAAGCCATAGCTAATTCCCCTCCATAATTTAATGATTACATACTAAATATATCAATGCAGTGTTAAAATAACAAATGTAATGCTTTACGATGGAGCGAATCGGCCATAGGTATGAAATGTGTCCAAAATTTAACTAATGGCCCGGACCTATATTAATTTCACAGGAAAAAGGACAAAATGAAATCATGAAAGAATATATCAGCTATTTTAAAAGATTGGTTACTTTTGAAAATTATGCATTATTCAGAGCAGCGCATTTCAGGTATTTAATCCTGAATATTTTCATCATTTCACTCCTCATTGCTGCACCGAATATCATTACGCTTGTAAATTCGGTGCAGGCAGTTTCCAGCTTATCGGAATTTGATGAAGAAATTCCTGAATTCGAAATATTGGGGGGTGAATATACTGGCGAGAGTAAGACGGTATCTTTAGGGAACAACGATATATTGTTTACCGATCAGTACACGACTCATGAATCGGAGGAGATCGGAGAAGCGGTGTTATTCGGATTTTTAAAAAATGGCATTTATATCAAGGATATCCAGGATTCAGGCTTTGACTATTCATATATATCGCAGATTTCCAATGATGAAGATTTAAAAACTTTCATCGACCGCCAGATTTCAAGTCTATATTTCTATGTAATGGTCTATATTGCGTTTTATGTATCACTCATCATGTTTTTTACAGTAATTTTAATGACAACCGCAAACTATTTCCCCCACCTGCTATCATTATTGTATAATAAAAAGTCAAGATTCATGAGCTGGTTTAAATTCTCGACATTTGTCACAGTATTGATGCTGATTCCGATTGTTGCCATACAGATTTCCACCGGCAGCGCTCTATGGTGGCTGTATTTGTTATCTTTGCCTTTCTATTGGCATTACTTTAAGAAAATACCACTGGATAAGCGCAAAAGATAAGCTGTATGTTTCGAAGCATTACATTTACATTTTGAAAGAATATCTAGTATAATGACATTTGATTTAGAGTATTACTTTATATGGGGAGTTTTGGTTATGTCTCAATTAACACACCGTACTAAAACTAGAGAGGTTCAAGTTGGCGATTTAACGATTGGCGGCGCTGATCAGATTATTATACAGAGTATGACAACGACGAAAACTCATGATGTTGAAGCGACTGTCAGCGAGATACACCGTCTGGAAGAAGCCGGATGTCAGATTGTCCGTGTGGCCTGTCCAAAAGAAGAAGATGCGCTCGCTATACCTGAAATTAAGAAACAGATAAACATACCGCTTGTTGTAGATATACATTTTGACTATAAACTGGCACTTCTTGCAGTTGAGGGCGGCGCGGATAAAATTCGTATCAATCCTGGGAATATCGGCAAACGTGAAAGAGTGGAAGCTGTTGTAGAGGCCTGTAAAGAAAAAGGCGTTCCAATTCGTATTGGAGTGAATGCCGGCAGTCTCGAGAAGCACATTATAAAAAAATATGGCTACCCGACAGCTGACGGCATGGTAGAAAGTGCACTCCACCATATTCAGATTCTTGAGGAATTGGATTTTCATGATATTGTTGTATCTCTGAAAGCATCAGATGTCAATCTTGCAATTGAAGCATATGAAAAAGCAGCTGCCGCATTTGATTATCCGCTGCATTTAGGGATTACAGAAAGCGGCACATTGTTCGCAGGTACAGTTAAAAGTGCTTCGGGGCTTGGAGCCATAGTTTCCAAAGGCATCGGCAGTACAATGAGGGTTTCATTGTCAGCCGACCCAGTTGAAGAAGTTAAAGTTGCCAAAGAGGTCCTTAAGACTTACGGACTGGCAAGTAACGCCGCAACATTGATTGCCTGTCCGACATGCGGACGGATAGAAATCGACCTGATTTCAATTGCCAATGAAGTTGAAGAATATATATCCAACATCAAGGCCCCGATCAAAGTGGCAGTACTTGGCTGCGCCGTAAACGGCCCGGGCGAAGCCAGAGAAGCAGATATCGGCATCGCCGGCGCCAGGGGTGAGGGTCTGCTCTTTATGCATGGTAAAACAGTACGTAAGGTACCCGAAGAAACGATGGTGGAAGAACTTAAGAAAGAAGTCGACATACTTGCAGAAAAACATTATGAAAAAGCACGTAAAGCTAAAGAAGAAGCTGCAAAATAATAGATTGGATATAGAAATGCCGCCTTATCATATTTTACTGATAAGGCGGCATTTCTTATGCAGAAACATTTTTACATTCTCCACATAATCCATATAATTCCACTTTATGATTCGTGATTTCGACATTTTCCAATTCTTTCTGCCAGGTTTGGACCGGGCAGTAGTGAATCACTTTTGTATCCCCACAGTTTTCACATATGAAATGGTGGTGATGGCGGGTGGTGCATGAGATTTTATACTGCATTTCCCCATCAAGAGTTGTTTGTTCCAGGATATCGATATCGTTTAAAGTATAAAGATTGCGATAGATTGTATCGTAACTGATCCCGGGATACTCTGTATTCATTTTACCCTGTAGTTCCCTGGCACTTAAATATCTCTCCTCGTCCAGGAAAATGCCAATCATCCGTATCCTTTTTTCAGTGATTTTCAATCCATTATCCTTTAATTTACTCTTGTATTGTTTCATTTGTCCGTTCATTTTTACTCACTCCTAAGCGATCGAGAATAATTGTAATTGATAATATCAGGAGGGATACAAGTACGATTGTACCTCCAGGCGAGATATTCAGGTGAAAGCTCAGGAACAAACCGGAAATAACGGAGATTTCACCCAATATGACACTGATTGCCATGAGCTGTTTAAAACTTGATGTCACTCTCATCGCAGCAGCCACAGGCAATGTCATCAAAGCGCTGACCAGCAAAATGCCCACGATTCTCATCGATGCGCTGATGACCAGGGCGACGACGATGATAAACAAAAAATGTATCCATTTGCTGATATTCATCACGTTGGCGTATTCTTCATCAAATGATACAAGCAGCAGTTCTTTATAGAAAAAATAAATAAACAGTAAAACAAACACGCCGATAACAGCAATCAGTGTCAGATCAGTAATATTTACAGCACTGATACTGCCGAATAGATAACCGAACAGATCCTGGTTGAATCCGTCAGCAAGTGACAGGAACAGTACACTCAGTGCGACCCCAAGGCTCATAATAATTGGAATTGCCAGTTCCTGATAATGTTTGTACACTGTCCTGAGTCTTTCTATCCCAAGTGCCCCCGTGACTGAAAATATGATGCCGGTAATGAGCGGGTTGATGGTTGTGCCGATCAGGGCAGAGAGATAAACACCAAATGTGATACCGCCTAAAGTTACATGGCTTAATGCATCCGCAATCAGCGATAAGCGTCTGATAACAATGAAAGTGCCAATCAACGGAGCGATGAGGCCAGCAATCATACCGCTGATGAATGAAAATCTTATGAAGTCATATTCCATCAGTGCTTCTATCAATTGCAGCACTTCCTCTCGTGATCATGACTGACCAGCTGCAGCGGGAATCCGTATATTTTGGAAAGTTCGGCCTCGCCCAGATTTTTGAACTCGCTATTTGTGCCGTGGAAATGAAGATGTTCATTCAGGCAGGCGACTTCATCTGCGTGATCAACGACCACACCGATATCATGCGAGACAAGAAGAATTGTTACATTACGCTCTTTCAACCGCAGAAGCACTTCATAAAACGCTTTTACGTGCTTTGCATCGATCCCCGCTGTCGGCTCATCCAGAACCAGAATGGCGGGATTATTGATTAAGGCCCTGGCGATAAAGACACGCTGGGTCTGACCGCCGCTGAGCAAGGAAATATTTTTATCCTTTAAATCCTTAATGTTTAACAGATCCAGTACTTCATGCAGTTTTTTTCTATCCTGCCTGTTGAACCTCTTAAACAAGCCCTTTTCTTTTGTCAGGCCACTGAGGACCACCTCACTCACAGTCGCAGGAAACCCTTTTGAAAAGCTGCCGGATTTTTGTGATACATAGCCAACTTCCTGCCATGCATTAAAACTTTTTAAACTGTTACCATTTATCAGTATTTCACCTTTTTGAGGTTTGATGATCCCTAGCATCAGTTTGATCAGAGTCGTTTTTCCAGAACCATTCGGTCCCAGAAGTGCTACAAAATCACCCGAGTCGATTTTCAGATTGATATTTCTGAGTGCAGGAGTAGTCTCCAACTTATCTTTATACGTATAGGAAATATTTCTAAGTTCAAATATTGGCTGTTCCATGCCGAGTACCCCTTTACAATAGTCATTGTGTTATCATACAGTAATCATTACGATTTGTAAATAGGAATGATTACGAAATATAAGAGACTGCATCTGTAAAATCAGATGCAGTCTCTTAATTCAGCATGTTAAACTTCCAAATCTTTCATCATCGGGTTGATCTGTTCTTTGAGTTCAGGTATAAATTCTCCATTGCGAATCATTGCTATTTCATGTTTGTATGGCGCGTTTCTGTTTTTCTTATCCGGACCGACGAACGGCGTTTCAAGAATTTTAGGAATATCTTTGAATTCAGGATGATTAATGATATACGTCAGAGGGTCGAACCCGATGTGGCCGAACCCGATATTTTCGTGGCGGTCTTTATGTGCACCGCGCGCATTTTTAGAGTCATTAATATGAAGTACTTTGAGTCTGTCTTTACCGATGATGCGATCGAATTCTTCAAGTACACCGTCAAAGTCGTTGACGATGTCGTAACCGGCATCATGAACGTGGCATGTATCGAAAGTCACACTCAGACGGTCATTATTTGTAACGCCATCTATAATCTGTGCGATTTCTTCAAACGTTCTCCCCACTTCAGAACCTTTGCCAGCCATCGTTTCCAGTGCAATCTGCACATTCTGTTTTGAGGAGAGGACTTCATCCAATCCTTCAATGATTTTCCTGATGCCTGTCTCTGCGCCGGCTCCGACATGGCTGCCGGGGTGCAGTACAATCTGATTGCTGCCCAGATGCTCAGTACGTCTTATCTCTTCCTGCAGGAAATCAACACCAAGTTCAAATACATGCGGCTTTTCCGAGTTTCCGATATTTATGATGTAAGGTGCGTGTACAACAATATTGGAAATACCATGTGCTTCCATATGTCTCTGGCCGGCTTCTATATTCAGATCTTCTATCTTTTTTCTTCTTGTGTTCTGGGGGGCGCCGGTATAGATCATAAATGTATTGGCCCCGTAACTTTCAGCGGACATACTGGCTGCTTCCAACATTTTTTTACCGCTCATTGATACATGAGATCCTAAAAGCATTTTATCCATCCTCTATCTTCTTTTTTTCTTATTGCGCTTTGCGTATTTACGTCTCTCCTGACGTTTAAGTGTTTCCAGCTCTTCTTTTCTTTTTTTCTTGTAGCCCGGTTTGACTTTCTTAGGTTTTTTGACCCTGGTTTCAATATTTTTCTCTGTCTCTGTGTTTCTTTTTTGTCTGGCTGCCCGTTTATTTCTAGGTTTGATGGGCGCAAGTTCTCCACCTTTAAGATCTTCATGCTTCAAGTGGTATCCCTTTTTCTCTATAAGGTTCACCTGATGTTCTTCATCCGGTGTATACAGTGTAATGGCTGTGCCCTCATATGTCCCTCTGCCGACACGGCCGACTCTGTGGGTGAAAAATTCGATCTCTTTCGGGATATCATAATTTATCACGTGTGATGCTCCGTCAATATCCAAACCGCGTGATGCGAGATCGCTGGCGACAATCCATTCATAATGGAGAGAACGTATTTTCTTGATTTCCTTTGTCCGTTCTCGGGGGTTCAATCCGCCATGGAAAAGCCCTGCATTCACACCTTCGGCATTTAAATAGTCAAATAACTCATCAGCACGCTCTCTGGAATTTGCAAATATCAAACCGATATAAGGCGTTACATCGCGTACGATATCCAGCACCTTTTTTGTTTTTTGATTCCCTTTAACCGGCACCAGGCTGTAATGGATTGAAGGTTGATTCTTCTGCTGTTCGATATATATCGGTTCCACCTCACCGACATATTTTTTAAGAAATACACGCAGCCTTTCCGGGATTGTGGCAGAAAATACGAGCAATCTGGCGTCTTCTCCAAGTGCTGTAGCAATTTTATCCACCGTTTCCAGGAACCCGAGATCGATCATCAGATCGGCTTCATCTACGACAACATTATCTGCATGATGAATATCCAGACTGCCTGAAGACATCAAATCTTTAACTCTGGACGGAGTACCGATGACAATATGAGGGGCATTCCCGGCCTTCTGTTCATCTCTTGTGAAGTCCGTACCGCCGATAAAGGATTGGACACGTATCGCTGGAAATGACTTGAGGATCTCATTTGTCATAGCGTGAAGCTGCTTGGCGAGTTCCCTGGTCGGTGTCAGTATCACAGCCTGAGTATGTCTCTTTTCTGCTGACACCCGATATATGAGCGGCAGAAGAAAAGCGTGTGATTTACCGCTGCCTGTTTCAGACTGAGCGACAACATTTTCACCTTTCAGGACTTTCGGGATGACCCGTTCCTGTATAAGGGTCGGTTGTGCAAAGCCGATGTCTTCTATGGCCTTTAGCATAGCTTCATCAAATTTAAACCTTTTGAACGCATTACTCATTCTTTCACCTGTTTCCTATTTATAAACTCGATTACAATTATAACTTAAATGTGTCCGGGACGCTATAATTCACTTATTCAAACGATCTAATGATTTAAAAGACGCTTGATATTCGTTATAATACAGATTAAGGAGGAATTCTTCATGGATATTATTAAAATTACCCCCCGCGGATATTGTTACGGTGTAGTTGATGCAATGGTCATTGCACGTAATGCTGCAATGGATAAGACACTGCCCCGCCCGATATACATTCTTGGTATGATTGTTCATAACCAGCATGTGACAGATGCTTTCGAAGAGGATGGCATTATTACCCTGGACGGTCCGAACCGTTTGGAAATTCTTGAACAGGTCGAAAAAGGCACAGTTGTCTTTACTGCTCATGGTGTATCGCCTGAGGTGAAGCAGCGTGCCAAAGAAAAAGGACTTACCTGTATAGATGCCACATGCCCCGATGTTCAAGTTACACATGATTTAATCAGAGAAAAGGCAGAGAATGACTATGATGTTGTATATATAGGTAAAAAAGGCCATCCGGAACCAGAAGGTGCTGTCGGTGTTTCACCAGAGCACGTCCATCTGGTCGAAACAATTGAGGATGTGAGAGCATTGCCTGCTCAAATTGCAGAAAAGAAACTGCTTGTTACTAACCAGACCACAATGAGCCAGTGGGATGTCAGCCATCTGATGGATGAATTGAAAGACAGATTCCCGCATATAGAAGTGCATAAGGAAATATGTCTGGCCACACAGGTCCGCCAGGAGGCTGTCGCAGAACAGGCAGGACAGGCTGAACTCCTGATTGTGGTCGGAGACCCTAAGAGTAACAATTCAGAACGTCTTGCCCAGGTTTCTAAAGATATTGCACATACAAATGCGCACCGCATCACTTCTTTGGATGAACTGGATACATCATGGTTTGAAGGTATTGATTCTGTTGCAATTACAGCCGGCGCTTCCACACCGACACCGATTGTCAAAGAGGTTACTGATTTTATTAAAAACTTTGATGAAGAAAACAGAGAAGAGCCAAAATCAACAGTACCGAAACATAAGATACTGCCAAACATCAAAAAACCGAAACCGGTTAAGATTATGGATTAAGTTTTTCATAAAAAAAGCCCTCAAATAAGGGCTTTTTTTATGAAAATGGATTTGTAGATACTTCAGTAGATTGGACATTCAATTCGATCTTTTCATCAATCAGCTCTTTCAGTCCGTCCGCCATTACATATTCCATATAATGCCCTGTATCAATAATATTCCGGCCGATCAGCCTGGCATCATATGCTTCATGATATTTTACATCACCGGTGATTAAAACATCTGCACCTTCCTTAAACGCCTGATCGATGTAACTCATTCCGGAGCCGCCAATGAGTGCAACTTTTTTGATGGGATGGTTATTCCCTTTGACAATATTGACGGCGGCCAGACCGGTTTTCGTTTCTATCGTTGAGACCAAATCTTCAAGGGAACCTTCAAATTCAAATGAAACGCCCAGACCTTTTTCCCCGCGCTTATGCAGACTGATTATATCATATGCGGGTTCTTCATAAGGATGGGTTTTGTATAACGTATTGATAACTTTCTGTTCCTCTGACGCTTCAAAAATTGCTTCTACAACATATTCATCAGTGGTTTTAAGTTCATTATTTTTCCCTGTATGAGGATCTGCATCCCTGCCCGGTCTGAACTGTCCCTTGACCGGATATTCGAAGAAACAGTCTGAATAGTCTCCCTGTTCGCCGACACCGACTTCAGCAAGATCACTCTTCAGCTGTTCTACACTTTCCCTCGGTATATTTATCCTCAGCTTTCTGTAACTCTCTTTGTGGCTGATCAAAGTGTTCGTTTCAGTATATCCGAGCTTTTCCGCTATCATATGGCTGACACCGTGCGGCTGGTGATCTAAGTTTGTATGCATTACAATCAGATTGACATCATTTTTGATTAATTTCCTGATGACTGGACCGATCCCTTTTTCTGTCACAGCAGAGATTTTAGGGAATATGACCGGGTGGTGGGCAACAATGACATTAAGTTTATGCTCAATTGCTTCGTCCACAGTTTCTGGATGGCAATCAAGTGTCGTCAGCACACCGGTAACTTCCGTATTTCCATCTCCGACAAGAAGTCCTGTATTATCCCAGGATGCACTGTCTTTAAAGGGAGCAATTTCATCGAGCGTTTCCATCAGTGCATAAACATCCATCTATAACACCTCTTCAATCAGTTGTATCTTTCTTTTTGTCTCTTCAACTTTCGAATCATTTTTCGAATGGGTTTCAAGATTATATAAAATACGTCTCTGATGTGCAACTTCCCGTTTCAGCTTCTCCATAAACGCATTTTCCCGTTTGTGCAGCAGAATCGGGCCGAATTTCAAATCTTTTTCTGTATAATTTTCATATCCCGGTTCAGCAACAATAATTTCATAAAAATGTGCGCCCTCCTGAACGACTGTTTCGTCCATTATTTTATACCCCAGGCCAACCAACGCATTTCGTAACGGAAATGAATATGTGTTGGGCTGCAGTACCAGCCGGGGCTTACCTTTCACATGATCAAAACCAGATGTAAGTATCTCTGCAATCAGAGGGCCGCCCATTCCGCATATCGTTATCGTATCTATATTGTCATTCTGTGTTAAGATTTCCAGGCCGGCGCCCAGTCTGGCTTCAATGAGATCAGTAAGCTCATTACGTCTAATATTCTCTTTTGTTGATTCATATGGCCCTTTCACCACTTCACCACATATGGCACGGTTTGTCATTTTATTTTTGATTGCAAAGATAGGCAGATATGCATGATCTGATCCTATATCGGCCAAAACAGTTCCTTTTATGTATGTGCTGACTGTTTCCAGTCTGTTATCAAGCATAGAATCTTTCCTTCGCCATCCATTAAAAATTAAAAACTTCCACACTTATATATGCGGAAGTTTTAAATCAGTTATTGCTCTGCTAAATATTCATAGAGCGCTGTTAAATCCTCATCGGCGATCTGGTCTTCACTGAACGCGGGCATGGAAGCCGGTCCTTCTCTGACAGTTGAAGAGAAGTCTTCTTCAGACAAGCTTGTACCTGCCAGTGCGGGTCCCATTCCGCCGGAGAAGTCCCCACCGTGACATGACGCACAGTTATCGCGGGCAAAACCTTCAGCATCGAAGTCGCCGGAAGATGCCTGTTCACTGCCACCGCCTTCGCCGCCTTCTTCACCGCCTTCTCCACTGTCTCCTTGACCGCTTTGTTCATTAGATGCAGTTCCTCCGCCTTCATCTTCCGGAGCGTTTGCTCCTTGAGAAGAAAGCAGGAAAATGAGACCTATTCCCAGGAAAATAATAAGTAAAAAAGGCACAACAGGATTTTTGTTCATCTTAATTTCCCCCCAAATCTCTTACCATTTACATAATCACAATTATAATTGTATATGAAATACTCATAAAGTCAAAAGATTTTTGCGATAAAAATTACACTGTTGTAATTTTTATCAGTCCATAAAATCCTTGAGCCTTTTACTTCTGCTGGGATGTCTGAGTTTTCTAAGTGCTTTTGCTTCAATCTGTCTAATTCGTTCTCTCGTCACACCAAAAACTTTGCCCACTTCTTCAAGTGTGCGAGTTCTGCCATCATCGAGTCCAAAGCGCAGTCTGAGCACATTTTCTTCTCGGTCGGTCAGAGTATCCAGCACCCCTTCAAGCTGTTCTTTCAACAGCTCATAAGCAGCGTGGTCAGACGGACTCTGTGCTTCCTGGTCTTCGATGAAGTCCCCGAGATGACTGTCATCTTCTTCACCAATCGGTGTTTCGAGGGATACAGGTTCCTGTGCAATTTTAAGAATTTCTCTTACCTTTTCAGCCGGCAGGTCCATTTCCTCACCGATTTCTTCCGGTACAGGTTCACGGCCCAGATCCTGGAGCAGCTGACGCTGCACTCTGATCAGCTTGTTAATCGTTTCGACCATGTGAACCGGTATGCGGATCGTTCTGGCCTGATCTGCTATTGCACGCGTAATCGCCTGGCGGATCCACCACGTGGCATAAGTTGAGAATTTGAATCCTTTGGAAAAGTCGAATTTCTCTACAGCTTTAATCAGTCCCATGTTTCCTTCCTGGATGAGATCCAAGAAGAGCATACCTCTGCCGACATAACGCTTGGCAATGCTCACGACAAGGCGCAAGTTTGCTTCAGCCAGACGGCTTTTGGCAACTTCATCACCCTCTTCGATCTTTTTGGCCAGTTCGATTTCTTCCTGTGCACTGAGAAGATCGACTCTGCCGATCTCTTTCAAGTACATTCTCACCGGGTCATTTATTTTAACGCCAGGGGGTGCACTCATATCGTGGAGGTTTAATTTTTCATCTGTATCTGAGGAATCTTTTTCATTAATGAGCTGTATGTCATTTTCATTCAACTCATCGAAAAACTCATCCATTGCATCGGCATCCAGTTCAAAGCTGGACAATTTATCCGCGATTTCCTCGTGGGAAAGCTGCCCGGAGTTCTTCCCTTTTTCCAGTAAAAAGTTCTTTACCTGATCAACGGAAGTGAACAGCTCTACATCTTTCGTTTCAGTTGCTTGTTCATTCTTCTCTGCCATTTAAAGCCCTCCTAATAAGACTTTGCACTCACCTTTTATACTCACTGTTTAATTCATTCAACTGTTGCACCAATCTTGCCTGGAGTTCTATATCATTGTTATTTTCTGCTTCCTGAAGCTGAATATAAAGAGATTGTTTTTCTTTCTCATTATATCTAATACCACTTAGGTCCTCGAGATAATCATTGATCTCTTCCTTTGTTATATCCTCATTTACCAGGATACTGTCCATTTCAAGCGCAACGCTGAATAGTTCTCCATCAATGTATTGGCTAAACGATGATATATCAAAATCGGTATAATTGTCAAAATATGTGCACAACCCTTTAAATATAACATAATATTCAGGTGTGGTTAATACTTCTTCATTAATATTATGCTGAAAAACTTTAAACAAATCTTTGTCTTTCATCAGTGCACACAAAAAATAGCGTTCTTTTCGCGGCCTCAGCGGCAGCTGCCTTACAGTGCTCTGAGTGCTTAAAGGCGCCTGCTGATGGTTTGATACAGGCACTTTATCTTCAAGGGATCTTTTATCTACTTTGTATCTGCTGCTGATGTGCTGGATCAGTTTTTCTTTTATCATTGCATCATTTACATATCTTAAATGTTCAGCAAGTGTGTTCATATTGCTGGTAAAAGCCATATCGTTATTCAGACTTTCCTCAAGCAGAAAGTCTGCTTTAAAATGAATAAAATGTTTTTTTTCATTTTTAACCAGTGTTTCAAATGCCTCCTTACCATTTTTCTCTATATATTCATCAGGATCCATACCCTTGGGTACTGTAATAACATACACATTGAGACCGGACGCGAGCAATTGTCCCCCTAAATTCATCTGCGCGCTCTGGCCTGCTTCGTCTCCATCAAACATCAATGTAATATTTGAAGCGAGCCGGTTTAAAGTACTTACATTTTCATCGCTGAGTGCTGTTCCCATCAAACCGATGATATTGGAGATATCGGTCATCTTTACTTTTACAATATCCAGGTGCCCTTCCATCAATATTACTTCATCGTTTTTACGTATATCTTTTCTGGCATCACTTAAATTATAGAGCAACTGCCGTTTTTGGAAGATCGGCGTTTCAGGTGTATTTAAATATTTAGGCTCCTGACCGTCTAAACTTCTCGCTGTATAGCCCACGGTGTAGCCCTGATGATTTTGTATAGGGATCATGATTCTTCCATTGAAACGGTCATAATAGGAGAAATGATCTTCATTCCTGGAGACCAGACCTGCCTGATAAGCCAGTTCCATTGAATACCCTTTATCCAAAACCGCATTTTTCGTGAAATCGCGCATATCCGGGGCCAGGCCGATTTTCTCTTTGCGTAGAATATCGGCTGAAAATCCGCGTTCTGTTAAATAATCCAGTGCCTCCTGACCTTCGTTTGTGTGCATCAGAATGTGATGAAACAGATCGGTTAAATATTCATGCAGGCGAATCATCTGCATGTGGGTATCATCCATATTGGATTCTTCCCTGGCGATCTCCATTCCGAGAGGTTTCCCTAAATCCCTGACGGATTCGGTAAAAGTCTTATTTTCCATTTCCATATAAAACTGAAAGACGTTGCCCCCTTTTTTACAGCCAAAACAGTGACAGATCTGTTTATCAGCACTGACTGTAAAAGAAGGCGTTTTTTCATCGTGAAAAGGACAGAGACCGACATAATTCCGTCCCCTCTTTTCAAGCTTTATATAACTGGACACCAGATCGATAATATCGGTGCCATTTTTCACAGTTTCAACTGTGTCATTGGAAATTTTCAAATTTCATCATCCTTTAATGTCCACCCGGCCATCTACATGCTTCATGATTTCGTTGGCTGTTTCTTCAATCGCTTTTTCCGAAACGTCGATCACCGGACAGCCAATCCTATCGATTGTTGCATTAAAATGCTCAAGTTCTTCCTGTATCCTTTTATCGTTGGCATAGCTGGCTGTATCTTTTAAGCCAAGCTGCTGCAGACGTTCTTTTCTAATTTTGTTCAGAGTTTCAGGGTTAATTTTCAATCCGATACATTTTTTCTTATCGACATGGAACAGTTCTTTCGGCGGCACCACTTCCGGTACAAGCGGCACATTCATCACCTTGTATTTCTTTAGTGCTAGAAACTGTGACAAAGGCGTCTTTGAAGTCCTGGAAACACCGATCAGCACAATATCTGCCTTATCCAATCCGCCGGCGTCCTTACCGTCGTCGTATTTTACGGCGAATTCAATTGCCTCTATCTTCTTGAAATAATCTTCATCCAATTTATGCACACGGCCCGGTTCATAATATGGCTGTTCTGCTGTTCTGCCTTTGAGAACATTCATCAGCGGTCCCATGATATCCACTGAAGGTATTTCTTCCGCTTGCAATTCCTCGTATATATATTTGCGGAGTTCGGGGGTAATAATCGTAAATACTACGATAGCGCTTTTACTTTTGGCAAGATCCACCACATCATCAACATGTTCTTCTGTTTCAATATATGGATATCTGATGAGAACTTCACCGGATTCGTCAATGTTGAATTGTGAAAGGCATGCTTTAGCAACAAGTTCTCCCGTCTCCCCGACTGAATCTGAAGCAATGATTACTTTCAAATGAGACATTCAAACACATCCTTATTCCATAAGATTCACAAATACGCGTGCGATATTTGTTTTAGTGATTCTACCGATAACGACTTCAACCCCCTCCTGTTCCTCTATAACAGGAAGCGAATCGATCTGTTTTTCAATGAGCTGGTTTGCAGCATATATCAGCAGGTCATTCGGATAACAAATTGTTATGCCCGGCTTGCGGGTCATGATGACACTGACCGGTGTCTTTTCAATATCATTATTGCCCATGGTGCCTCTCAAGAGATCTTTCCTGGATATGACACCTGCCAGTCCGTTGCTTTCATCAATGGCATATAATGTACCGACATCTTCCAAAAACATTGTAACGATGGCTTCATATATGGAAGTTTCCTTCTTGATCAGTATGGGTACACTCTGTACATCGCTGACTATGATGTTTCTTATCTTGGAACTCATCACTTCTTCAGTTTCTTTTCCTGTATAAAAATAGCCCACACGCGGTCTTGCATCGAGATAGCCCGACATTGTCAGTATAGCTAAATCAGGACGCAGTGTGGCTCTTGTCAATGACAGCTGTTCTGCAATCTTCCTGCCGGTGATCGGGCCGTGCTGTTTTACAATTTTGAGTATTTTTTCCTGTCTATCGTTCAGTTCCATGCCATCACTCCCAACAAATTAATTATAATACATATAAGAGGATAAAGAAATATGAGCAAAAGATTGCAGAACTATTAAACTCGATATATAATAGTGACTAAGCGAGTTAAGGATGGTGTGAGCTTAACAGTAAATATGGCGTAAAACTGACTGAAATTATAAATATAAAAGCGGAGTGTTGACACTAATTGGGGTGGAACCGCGGGCTTTGCTCGTCCCCGGATAACAAATTTTCTGTTGTCCGGGGATTTTTGTATTTGAATCACCATCCTAAAGCCAAATTTTAAAGGAGTCGATCTTGATGGAAATGGATACGATTGTAAATTTAGCAAAAACGAGAGGTTTTGTATTCCCAGGCAGTGAAATCTACGGCGGTCTGGCCAATACATGGGATTATGGCCCTCTTGGTGTGGAACTTAAGAATAATGTAAAGAACGCCTGGTGGAAAAAATTCATACAGGAATCGCCGTACAATGTAGGCCTTGATTCCGCCATTCTGATGAATCCTAAGACATGGGAGGCTTCCGGCCACCTGGGTAACTTCAACGACCCGATGATTGACTGTAAGGAATGTAAATCGCGTCATCGGGCGGATAAGCTTATCGAAAATGTGATTCAGAAAGAGGATGAAACATTTGTCGCGGACGGTCTGAGCTTCGATGAAATGAGCAGGATTATCAGCGACAGGGATATCCGATGCCCGGTCTGCGGAGCTCATGACTACACTGAAATCCGCCAGTTCAATCTGATGTTCAAAACGTTCCAGGGCGTAACCGAATCTTCAACGAACGAACTCTTTTTGCGCCCGGAAACTGCGCAGGGCATTTTTGTCAACTACAAGAACGCTCAGCGGACAATGCGTAAAAAGCTGCCGTTCGGTATCGGCCAGGTCGGTAAATCATTCCGTAATGAAATCACACCGGGTAATTTCACCTTCAGAACACGTGAATTTGATCAGATGGAACTTGAGTTTTTCTGTAAGCCAGGCACTGAAATTGAATGGCAGAATTACTGGAAGGAATTTTGCCAGAAGTGGCTGGATGACTTGAACCTGAAAAAGGAAAACAGAAGACTGCGGGACCACGATGAAGATGAACTCAGTCATTATTCCAATGCAACCACAGATATAGAATATAAATTTCCGTTCGGCTGGGGAGAACTTTGGGGGATAGCCAGCCGCACAGATTTCGATCTTCGTCAGCATATGGAACTTTCCGGTGAGGACTTCACGTATCATGATCAGGAAACAGGCGAAAGGTATGTCCCTTACTGTATCGAACCCGCGCTTGGCCTCGACCGGATGACGCTCGCATTCCTGTGTGATGCCTTCAGAGAAGAAACACTTGAAAATGGGGAATCACGCAAGGTGCTCCATCTTCATTCACAGCTTGCACCTTTTAAAGCGGCAGTACTCCCATTGTCGAAAAAGCTGAGTGGCGATGCGATAAAAGTATATGAAAAAATCGCCGGGGATTTCAACGTCGAATTTGATGAATCCCAATCCATCGGCAAGCGTTACAGAAGACAGGATGAAATCGGTACGCCGTACTGTATTACATTCGACTTTGATTCACTTGAGGATGGTAAAGTGACAATCCGCGACCGTGATACGATGGAACAAAGCCGTGTAGCTATTGAAGAAGTGAACAGCTTCCTTAGAGAAAAAATGGTCTATTAATACTTTGCTGATGAGAACAGAGTGAAATGCTCTGTTCTTTTTATGTGTCTTCGCCGGCATGGACCAGTTTTCTTGATTTGAAATACACACCAGTATATTCATCGTAGATGAGTTCAACAAATTTCAACAGTTTTTTTGCGTTGTCTTCAGATATATGAATGGATTCCACTTTGTTGACTGGAACATGTTTCATATAATTGGAAAGATAAATCACACGGCTGCCGATCGGAACGGAACGGTAGCCAGTTTCATCATTCAGACACTGATCGCATACCACACTGTGATATTTGAATGAATAATGAGTAAAGTTTCGGTAATCACGCGAACCGCATATACCGCACTCAGTGACATTCATTCCCGCACCGTAGTATGGCAGCATTTTTATCGCACAAAATGCAACTGCGCCGGATGGCTGGCTGCCCGACTCGATCAATTCCAAAGATTTGATCAGAAGCCGGTAAAAACTTTCCTGAGAATGTGCTTCATCCAGCGCCTTCATAATAAATTCGACTGCGTAGGCAGCATGGCTGTAAAGATCAAAATTACTGTTCAGTTTTATGAATGGCTGTACAACATCCACCTCGTTTAAAGTTCCCATGCCTTTAAAACGGCTGTATGTGAAAAGCACTTCCTTGATCCCCTGCTTCAAAACGATGAACGGACTCTGTGTCTTATTAAAACCTCTGGCCATGAGTGCGATCTGTGATCCTTCTTCGGTCAATACAGTGATGATCCGGCTCGACTCACTATAGTTCGTCTGCCGGATCATCACCCCTTTTTGCTGATATATCATCGGATTCTAATACTCCTCATCCTTGTATCCAAGTGATCGCATAAACTGGGATTTGTTTCTCCAGTCCTTTTGAACTTTCACCCAGAGTTCCAGGAATACCTTGCTGCCTAACAGACTTTCAATATCTCCCCTTGCCAGGCTGCCGATGTCTTTCAGCATTTTACCATTTTTGCCAATGACCATGCCCTTCTGAGAATCGCGTTCAACATAAATCGTCGCGTTCACATGGACCATATCACGATCATCAGCGAGCATTTTATCTACTTCGACACCGATGGCGTGTGGTATTTCCTGGCTGGTCAAATGCAGGGCTTTTTCCCTGATCAGTTCACTCACGATAAAATGTTCGGGATGGTCCGTAATCCTGTCTTCAGGATAATACATCGGACCTTGGGGCAGATAACTTTCTATCACTTCCAGCAGCTTGTCAACATTGTTCCCCTGCAACGCTGAAATGGGGACGATGTCGCTAAAATCGAATTTATCTTTATAAGTTTCAATCTGTTCGAGCAATTTATCCGGATGTACAAGGTCGATTTTGTTCAATACAAGAATCACGGGTGTTGTTGTGTTCTGCAGCATGTCAATGATGAACTGATCCCCGCGTCCGAGTTCTTCAGAGACATTGATCAGAAACAGAATGGCTTCAGTTTCACGGAGTGTATCGCGTGCGACTTTCATCATATGTTCTCCGAGCTGGTGCTTCGGCTTATGAATACCCGGTGTATCAATGAAGATCATTTGAGAGTCTTCAGTTGTGTGCACGCCCTGTATCTTATTTCTTGTAGTCTGAGGTTTATCAGACATAATTGCCACTTTCTGACCCAGCACCTTATTCATGAATGTTGATTTGCCGACATTGGGTCTGCCGATAATGCTGATAAATCCTGATTTAAATTCCTTTTCGTTCATTTAATCCATATCCTTTCCGGAAAAGCCGAGCGGAAGAAGATCATCCACCGTACGTTTG
Organism: Salinicoccus albus DSM 19776; assembly: GCF_000385175.1. Taxonomy (GTDB): domain Bacteria; phylum Bacillota; class Bacilli; order Staphylococcales; family Salinicoccaceae; genus Salinicoccus; species Salinicoccus albus. Next base: position 186,175 of record NZ_ARQJ01000032.1, read on the forward strand.
ATGACATCTCCTGATCTGTTTGTCAGATAGACCGGCATATTATCTTCACACAATTCTTTCATGACCTGTCTGCATACACCACAAGGGCTTGCTGGTTTTTCTGCATCTGTCACAATGACAATCGCTTTGAACTGTGTAATATTATTTGAATAGGCACTGACAAGCGCACTGCGTTCAGCACAAATCGTTGCAGAGTATGCCGCATTCTCAATATTGGCACCATAGATATACTTATCATCTTTCGTTACTAACAGCGCGCCGACATTGAACTTGGAATACGGCGTGTATGCGCTCGCTTGTGCTGTTTGAACTTCCTTCAGCCATTCTTGCTGAAAAATCCCATCATTCATAATATCCATCCCATTCATTTTATAGTATATAGGGTATAAAAATGACTAACCCAATGATTACTGCATAGAGACACGCAAGGAATACTGCTGCTGCACTGACGTCCTTAGCTGCTCTTGCATATTCATGATAATGCTCTGTCACCAGGTCCACAGTAAATTCGACACCGGTATTCATCACCTCAGTGACCAAAACAGCAAAAATTGCACTGGTTAAAAACAGCCATTCCACTTTTTCAAGGCTAAAAAACAGCCCAAGCAATACTACCAGGACTGTGGATATCATGTGAGCGAGGACATGCATATCTTTTTTAAGCATTGTCTTCAAACCCATAAAGGCAAATTTGAATCGCCTCAACAATCTACCTGTCATAATGTTAAACCTCTCTGGATACGCCGTATGCCTCTAATATATCGTCCTGGAGCCGCATCATCTCTTTTTCCTCATCGGTTTTTATATGATCATAGCCAAGCAGATGTAAAAAACCATGCAGGCTCAAAAACAGCAACTCACGTCTGTAACTGTGACCGTAATCTTCTGATTGTTCTTTAGCTGCATCAGTGCAGATGACGACATCCCCCAGGGTGCGAAATGCTTCTCCATGAACCAGATTATCCACATCATCTTCCAGGGCAAAGCTGATGACATCAGTCACCTTATCCTTATTACGGTAATAACTGTTTAAATTTTGAATTTCTTCTTCATTTACAAAAGAAATACTGAGTTCCGCATCGTCGTCCTGTTTCAGGTAATCATATGCAAAATTGAGAAGTTGATCGATATCTTGCTGCTGCAGGCGCTCTGTTCGATTTTCTTCGTCTATGAAATCAACAGTCAGCATATAATTGTCACTCCTGTTCGTATGCTTTTATAATTCTTGTAACAAGGGGATGACGGACGACATCAGATTCGTCCATTTTGTTTACCGCAACCCCTCTGACACTCGAAAGGATTTTAACAGATTCAACCAGGCCGCTCTTTGTGTTTCCCGGCAGATCGATCTGTGTCTCATCACCAGTGACGACCATTTTGGAACCGAATCCGAGACGTGTCAAAAACATTTTCATCTGCATTTCAGTTGTATTCTGGGCTTCATCAAGAATGACAAACGCTTCATTAAGTGTACGCCCCCGCATATAGGCCAGCGGCGCCACTTCCACTACACCGCGTTCAATCAGGCGGTCCGTCTGTTCCACACCCAATACTGTGTGGAGACCGTCATAAAGGGGACGCAGATATGGATCTACTTTTTCCTTCAGGTCACCGGGAAGGAAGCCTAAATTTTCTCCGGCTTCGACTGCAGGCCGGGTCAGCACAATCCGTTTAACATCGTTTTCCCTGAGCATCTGACACGCCAATACAACAGCCAGGAATGTCTTGCCTGTCCCGGCAGGGCCGATGCCGAAAGTCAGGTCATTCTTCCTGATATTCTCAATATAAAGCCGCTGTCCCGTCGTCTTGGCCTGGATACCTTTGCCTTTGATATCTTTGGCAATTTCCTCATTGTATAGATCCGCGAGATATTCAATCGTACCTTTGCGTGCCATCATGGCAGCGGACTGGACATCACGCAGGTTGACCTTCATGCCCCGCTGTATAATTCTGAGCAGATTGATCAGCACATCTTCTGCAAGTTCAACATTTTCATCATCGTCACCACTGACAGTAATTTCATTACCCAGTGTGTGGATCGTTACGTTGAACTCCTCTTCCAGATAAGTAAGATGCTGGTCATTGGCACCGATCAGTGCCTGGGCCTCTTCAAGGTTGTCAATACTAATAATATTAGGCATTCGCAAACCCCTTCTTCATAGTCTCTTTCAATATAAATTTACCACTTAGATACAGTGACTGCAATGAATTGCTACAGTTTAAACACACTACATGTGCTGTTCATGGGTTTTTTATAGATATTCATCCGAGTGATGATATTCTTCCCTGCACTTTTAAATGTAATGAAAATCCCAAGATCCATTGATTCTCTGACGTCAAAGGTGAAAACGCATTCTATAGCAGCATCCTTACCGTGGGTGATGAGGCTTCGTATATTAATTTCTGTGACATTAATTGACCTGTACCCCATTATCTGTGCTGATGTTCCCCATATATTCACCTCCCTGAATTATCTTTACCCATGAAATACAGTTTAAAAGATATGACCGGGGGAACCTGTATTATAAATCATTATTTAAGGAGAGAATATACAAGTAAAACTAAAAGCGCTATATTTAAACACATCACTCAAGCATGGTGGTGAAGCTTCAAACACCGAGGCATTGATGCAGAACTCACTGGTTAAATTACAAAATGAAAATTTAGAAACTGAAATTTTAAGAATTGAGCAAGGTTGGAATGGATGCGGATATGGGCAGCGGTGATCAATGGCCTGAAATCTTTAAAAAAATTTTGGAAGCTGACATCATCGTGATGGGCACACCGATATGGAATGGTCATATGAGCAGCCTGGCCACATTGGTTATGGAAAGAATCTATGCACAAAGTGGTGAGACGGCCTCAAACGGACAATCCGTATACTATAATAAAGTTTTCGGTACCATTGTTACAGGTAATGAGGACGGTGCTAAAAAAGCGGGGGATCCATCCAATCGCATATGGCAAACCTTGGTTTTACAATTCCGCCAAACACCAATGCATATTGGGTAGGCGAAGCCGGTCCCGGCCCATCATACATTGAGGCCGGCCAGGATAATGAATTTACAAAAAAGCACACTGATATGCTGAGTTATAATCTGATGCATATGGCGAAAATTTTAAAGGAAAATCCCATTCCGGCAAAAGGAAACAAGCTCGAATGAACAATGATTATATAGAGGGACCGGGTTCCATATCAGGTAGATGATATGGAACCCGGTTATGATCATATTATTCTTCTGCTGAATCATCATACGCCTGCACGGCTTTGCCGCCGTATACACTGCCGGGGCCGCCACCCATGACGATGGCCACGCCTGCGATTTCAGCAATCTCTTCCCGTGTCGCACCCAGTTTGATCAGCTTGTTAACATGATTGCCAATGCAGCCTTCACACTTATCTGCAATGGCATAAGACAATGCTGCTATTTCCTTGGTTTTTTCATCCAGAGCGCCTGCTGCATAAGCTGAATCCTGCAATTCTTTGAAGTTTTTCATCGTATCCGGGAGCGTTTTTTGGAGCCTTTTCGTATTGCCTTGAGCCACTGTATTTATCTCTTTGAAGTTAACCATATTAATCCGCCCTTTCCTTATTGATTATAATCATACTATATCAATGAATCGTGACGGATGTGAATTCAAATGATTACTGCAAATATCTCGCATCCCATCTTTCCGGAAGAAGATCTTTCAATTTTGCGACCCGTCTGTCGGGCAGGCCGATTTCACAATTGTAGTTTGAATCCCCGACCTGACTGATCAGCTCGCGGCATCTGCCGCAAGGCGGGAGGACATTACCACTTTCATATACTGCAATAATTTTATCAACGCGATATTCTCCTTGGGTCACCATCGTGGAAATAGCATTATGCTCGGCGCAAAAACCGATGGATGAAGGAAGATCCAACGCTACACCGGTATAAACATTGCCCTTATCAGTTAACAGAGCTGCAGCAACATGCCCCATTTTACCGTTGCGTGTAGTCCTGGTTGTATTAAGTTTGGATCGTGCTGCATTGTATAGTTCATCAAATCCCAAAATCGACACCTCTTTATAAAGTGGTTTCATTATTTTACCCACATAAAAAACCACCAGCAATGGCGGTTTGGTTCATTATTATAACTCAGGGACAACCCCCGAGGATCACTGTATTTTTATTGCCCGAAATAGGCCCGGCTTTCCCCATATGATTCCTGTCCCCAGCCTGCTTCTTCTCCACCTGCAAGTTCCATGGTAAACAGATGAATGCTGACAATTGCCATAAAAGCAAGGACAAAGATAAATGCGGTTGCAATGAATGACACGTTGATGAATGCAGGGATTAAAATCAGCAGCGGGATCAGCAGTGTCGCAAGCAGACTTCGTTTGCGATATTCTCTGGACAGATACTGCACTTCGCCGCAATGCGGACAGTTCATCCCGGCTTCTAAAGTTGAATATCTTTTAATAATGGCCCTGAGCGGCCATCTATTTTCGCAATTTGTACATTTTACCAAAGTTTTCTCTCCTCAAACCATAAGTTTTCACTTTGCTATGATCGCCAAAAAAGGGATGTGAAATAGTATAACACATATACGCCTGCAATCAATATAGCGATAAGCCAAATGTAGAATATATACTTATTGAATTGTTTTTTATTGCCAAGCAAATAGATGAATGCGGTGATTAATATCGGGACCATTAATATTATGAATATGATCATAAAAAGAATATTCATTTGCATTTCCTCCTGATTCATGGTCAGTCATTTAAATGCTTAATACTTCCAACCAGTTCGGGCAGCCCCCGTTCAAATGTATGGGATTCATCCATTACAATATGGGATTCATTGAATTTTACAGCGTCGCTGTACGCTCTGAAATGCGTCAAAGGAACAATATTATCCATATCGCTGTGGTATATTGCCTTGTGGCCCGTCTCAGGCAGCCGGCTGCCGAAATCCTCAGTGAGTACATAATCACTGTTCTGCCACTCTTCATCCAGGCCCCAGAAGGGCGCACTGATTATATATATTGCCTTTAATGAGGTGTGGATCTGCTCTTCTGACAGGTATTTCAATAAAAAAGACCCGCCCAGAGAATGCCCGATAATGATAAGATCGCCCTGATTTTGAAGATTCAAAGAAATTTCATCTTTCCATGCTTCATATGAAGGATCCTTCGGGTTGGGCAATTGCGGTGCAATGATCTTATAATATTCCGGGAGATACTCTTTTAAATAATTCAGCAGACCTGTACTGCCTTCATTTTCAGTTTGTGGACCCGCACTGTGTAAAAATAAAATTTTCTGATTTTCCATTTAACCATCCCCATGGTGAGTATTTTATACACTCTATTATTACATACTATTGTTTAAATAAACAAACTCTCACCTGAGATGAGGGATCGGCAATTCAAGATCATTCATCGAGTTTCAAAGCTTTTAATTGTTCAGCCAGAGTATCGTTGATTGGCTCTTCTTTATCCTGTTCTTTGATATACTTATTGACGGTGCGTTTATCTGCCTTACCTTTATCTTCTTTTTTCTTTCTTTCTTCAAACGCAGACATCTTTTCTTTGTAGCCGCATACACATGTGAAGATCCGGCCGCTGCCTTCCCCGCTGAGCGTCATTTTCTTTTTACATTTAGGGCATCTGGCATTTGTTATCTTTGCAATGTTTTTCCTGTGACCGCATTCCCTGTCCTGACAGACGAGCATTTTCCCTTTCTTGCCGTTCACTTCAAGCATCGGTTTCCCGCAATCCGGACATGATTTACCGGAAATATTATCATGTTTATATTTCTTATCACTATTTTTAATCTGCGTGGTGATATTTCTTGTATGATCTTTCATCTCATTGATGAAAATTTCTTTTTTGAGTTTTCCCTTTTCTATATTTTCGAGCTTTTGTTCCCAGATTGCCGTAGTGGCCGGGGACTTTAATTCATCGGGGACAAGGTCAAGCAGCTGTTTCCCTTTTGATGTGATTTTAATTTGCTGTCCCTCTTTCTCCACCATAAATGAATTGAAGAGCTTATCGATAATATCCGCTCTTGTCGCTACGGTCCCGAGACCACCTGTTGAAGAAAGGGTCTCTTTCAGTTTTTTATCCTGGACTTCCACATATTTTGCCGGGTTTTCCATGGCAGACAGCAATGAAGCTTCTGTGAAACGGCTGGGCGGTTTTGTCTGGCCGTCGGTCTGGTTGATGCTGTGAATGCTGATCTGTGAGTTTTCTTTTAACTGAGGGAGCGTTTGATCAACCGCTTCATCATCAAAATTGTTTGAATACACTGCTCTCCAACCTGCGCTGATTACAGTTTTTCCCCTGGCGATAAAATGTTCCGCATTAATCAGTGCCCTGACTGTCATTTGTTCGTATTCATACGGGGGAAGAAAGACTGCGAGGAACCTTTTGATGATCATATCATAAATACGTCTTTCCCTTTCATTGAAGTCCGAAGGATGCACATGATTTTCCGTCGGTATGATTGCATGGTGGTCGCTGACTTTTTTATCATCGACAAATGAATGATTTGTCTTTATTTTATTTCTGAGTATTTTAGCTGTGATGGCCCTGTATTCACCGATGCCGCAGGCTTTCAGCCGTTCCGGTATCGTTGGAATGATATCTTGTGAGAGATATCTTGAATCTGTACGCGGATAAGTCACTGCTTTGTGACGTTCATAAAGGGACTGCATCGTATTCAGTGTTTCTTTGGCCGACATGCCAAACTGCTTATTAGCCTCTCTCTGCAACTCTGTTAAATCATACAGGCCGGGCGCAAATGATTTTTTTGGCTTCTTATCAACGGATGTTATCGTCGCATCATTACCGGAAACTTTTTGGAGGATCGCATCTGTCTTTTCTTTATCAAAACTTCTGTTGTTCCCTTTATCGTCCATCCACGTAAAACTGATATCTTTCCCTTTCGCTTCTATGCCATAGAAGGTTTGGGCGTTAAAATTCTTTATTTCTTCTTCCATCGAAGCAATGATGGCAAGTGTCGGTGTCTGTACACGCCCGCAGTTCAGCTGGGCATTGAACTTGGTCGTCAGCGCACGTGACGCGTTTAATCCGATATACCAATCAGCTTCCGACCGTGCTGCCGCTGCGCGGTACAGGTTTTCATAATTTTTGCCTGGCTGCAATCGATTGAAACCTTCTTTGATTGCTTTATCCGTTACAGAGGATATCCAGAGTCTTTCAATCGGTTTTTTGGCCCTTGCTTTATCGATGATCCATCTTGCTACCAGCTCACCTTCACGGCCGGCTTATCTATATAAAAATGTACATAATTAAAGTGTACATAAAAACTAACCCAACTGGTACTTTAAATGCTTTAATATCAATATAATCTGGATAAAAAATTCTAAGATATATTGCACATTAATCTAAAAATCAAAATTAACCTTAAATGAATATCTAATAAATGATGATTCTAAAATATTGTACATTATTTCAATAATAAATAAGTCTTTATTAGGCTATAATACATAAACAAAATAACATTTTAAGTCTATAATAGAAATATATTTAATCCTGAATTATTCATACTTCCGAGTTGAATCATCGTTTGAGTCAAAATCATATGCTTTCTGAAATTTTCTCTATTGACTGGGCAAAATCAAAGTCATTGTCTTATTTTGAACGGCGTTTCAGTATGAATATCTAAATCTGATCTGTTTTTGGACAGACTACACCCTTGGTTTAAAATCATTGTTTGAAAAATGGATGTTCGTCTCATTCACTCCAGTTTCAGTGTTTGAATCCGCTGGAGGACCTGGTTGAAAAAATCCTTGTATACAAAACTGCTGGCTAACTTAAATTGAAGCGACCGCGCGGATTTTACCAGTTTACTGGCCACCTTGATGATGCGGATTCGAATGGTCTCAATCTGCATACTCTTTTGTCCGTCTGGAAAACAGAGGATCCGCAGCCAGTTCGTCAGATTGTAGGCCAACAGGCTGACCATCATTTTCGCTGCATTGATCCGGAAGGTATGGCTGTCCATCTTGTCCATCCGGAA
>NZ_ARQJ01000033.1 GCF_000385175.1 Salinicoccus albus DSM 19776
GCTAACTTCAATATAACATGAAATTCACATGGCGTTTTTTATGCCTTAGGTGGCTAAGTTCATTATAAAATCCACCAAGCGATAAATATATTATAACTTGGGCACTTGGTCATCTAGTCACTCTCGCAGATCCAGAATCATACGACACTAGATATAAAATGTGGAACTTAGAAGACCTTCCTATGATCCCTACTAACTTAAGGACAACTACAATAAAGAAAACTCAAAAACAATTCAACTCAATAAAGAGATTACTGAATCGTTCGGATATAGATGAGATTGTAGTAGCAACCGATAGTGCAAGAGAAGGAGAATTAGTCGCAAGATGGATAATTGATAAAGCTAACGTAAGTAAGCCTATTAAAAGGCTCTGGATTTCATCAGTGACTGATAAGGCAATTCAAGAAGGGTTCAAAAACTTAAAAGACGGTAAACATTATGAAAACTTATACCACGCAGCAGCTGCGCGATCTGAAGCCGATTGGTATGTTGGCTTGAATGCAACAAGAGCACTTACTACTAAGTTTAACGCCCAGTTATCTGCAGGACGTGTACAAACACCTACTTTGGGGATAATTGCTCAACGTGAGACAGAAATAAAAAGTTTTACTCCAAGAAAATATAATGAAGTTACTTTTAAGTCAGACAACGGAATAACTTTCGTCTGGAACGATAGTAAAAATAATTCCAGAATTTTTAATAAGGAACAAGCAGACAACCTTTATAATAAGATGAATAACCAAACATCAATTATAAATTTTATTGAAAAGGCGCAGAAGAAAAACTTTGCACCACAGTTATATGATTTAACCGAGTTACAAAGAGATGCCAATAAAATCTATGGGTTTTCCGGGAAACAAACGTTGCGCATCATGCAGCAACTCTATGAGAGACATAAAGTTTTAACATACCCGAGAACTAATTCTCGAGTTATTTCATCAGATATTGTACCGACACTTAAAGACCGAATTAAAGCATGTAGTTTTGGTGAATATGATAAATATACTAGTAAGTTAGTTCATAAAACTTTTCACTTATCAAAAATCGATACATTGAATAGCAATGAAAAACGAATTTATGATTTAGTAACAAAGAGGTTTTTAGCAGTACTTAGTGAACCTTTTGAATATGAACAAATAAAAATGATAGCAGAAATTAACGGAGAAACACTAATCGCTAAGGAAAACCTCACTACAAAGATAGGTTGGAAAGAGATTTACGGAGAGAAACAAAGTACCAAAGGAGGCAACCTTAGACAAGGACAACACATCAAAGGTCAGCTTCTTCTTAGAGAAGGAAGCACATTACCACCTGAGCGACATACAGAAGATTCATTATTAAAAGCGATGGAAAATCCAGCAAAATACATGGAAGAAACTGATCGAAAAATGGCAAAGACACTTCAAATTGTTGGAGGGATTGGCACTGTAGCAACCCGTGCTGATGTCATAGACAAGCTTATAAACGGTCAGTATATAGAACAGAGAGGAAAGTATTTGCATCTAACTAGAACTGGAAAACAACTATTGGATCTTGCTCCTGAAGATCTATGTTCCCCAGCGCTGATGGCAGAATGGGAAGAAAAACTGCTCAAAATTGAAAAAGGCGAGTTGAGAAAAAGTCAATTTATCTCTGAAATAAAGTCATATACTAAAGATATTGTTCACCAGATTAAGAATATGGAAGAAACTTTTAAACACGATAATATCACTGGAACTAAGTGTCCCAATTGTGATGATTTTATGCTAGAAGTAGAAAATAAACAGAGTAAATTTTTAAGGTGTAAAAACCAATCATGTAATCATAAAAAAATATCTATAAAAACACTAATGCTAGATGTCCTAAATGTAAGAAACGGTTAAAGCTCTAGGGTGAAGGTGATGGACAAACATTTACATGTGTATGTGGACATAGAGAAAAACTAGTTACTTTCGAAGAAAGACGCAAAAAATATCAAAAATCTAAGGTATCTAAGAAAGACATTGATAAATATGTAAATAATCAAGAGGATGAATTTGTAAATAACCCATTTGCAGAAGCTTTATCAAAACTTAAAGATTAAATAAATATATTTTAAACTCATTTCTTGCTAGTTAACATAAAACAATCCGCATTTATAGATACAATGCGGATTGTTAATTAGGCAATAGTTTATTGTTATTCTAGTACGTTAATTAATACATTTGAAAAATATGAAGGATAAGCAGTTAATTTTTCTTCTATTTTCTTCCTGTTGGATTTTATTTCAGCTATTAAAGAGTTTTTATTTATATAGTTCTCATCTAAAAGAGAATATATTTCATTTGAAATAATACGATCAGAGAAGCCAAGTTCGAAAATTGATATTTCCTTTTTATATCTTAAACCATATTTTAAGTTTTTCTGGAGTAATTTTAACCTTTCAATTGTCTCTGGATCTACATCCATTTCATGTGATTCAATAACTTTAATGATAGATGCAATAACTAATGTCGCATCGTAAGCAAAGGCATTATCACAAATTCCTACGATATGATTCATCGTGAGATTTCTTTGACCTATCATTATTTTGTCTATAGATTCTATTTCAATAATCTCAACGTAAGGAGTACTATTCATCCAATTAATTGCCATATCTTGCAAAATCTCAGGTTTATTAAAGTTATTAAAATAGCTGTTTTGTATGTTTTCTTCTATTAAAGGCCAAATAGTTTTTAGCAATTCCTCTTCATTACCACACTCATTTATTTCATGCACATAGGTGAAGACCCAGTTTTCTATACCAAGAACTTTATTCGTTCCATATAATGTTGTTCCAAAGTCTTTTTTTCTTTTATTCTCTGGTATTTTATCAGAAATATTTTTTGCAACCACTTTAAATAATTTAATTATTTCTTGCGCAATATTATCGTTCTTTTTATCTGGTTCTTCCGTAGTTAAAAAATGAGCAAGTGTCTTTTTAGCTAGTTCGTCTATTTCATTCTCATCATCATCAAATGAATCTTCCCAATTCGCCATTAAAAAACTTTCTACGGAAGAGATGACATTTAATCGTTGAGTTACTTGTCTTCTTAATCCATTTAGTGAAAAATCCTCATTTTCCAAGGCGATATTTTGAAGCTCGTCATCCACGTCCTCTATATTTTCATAGTTAATTTTGACAAGGTGTGGAATATCAATTTCGAAATATCCACCTCCATTATCAGCATAGATAGGTTTAAATACATTTAGTAATGAACTTGAAATGGACTCAGTATTATCTGGGTTAAGTAATGTATTTATTTGCTTCCATTTTCTACCATTTCCTCTAGGTACTAAATTTTTTAGTATCTCTGGGTCTGCAAAAATTATACTTCCCTCTGTATGCATACCAGACCGACCCACACGACCTATTAAATTATGAAAATCTCTAACTCTAAGTCCTCCATATCTTGGGTTTGGGTTAAGTTTAGATAGGATTAAGTATCTTATTGGTAAGTTCACTCCTTGGGCTAAGGTGGATGTACAAATTAAATATTTGGCTAATCCTTTTCTCATCGCATACTCAACCGAGATACGAATTCCTCTAGGTATATCACCATGGTGAGTAAGAATGCCAATTTTAGCAGCACGTGTAGTAGGGTTGACACCAAGATTTTTCTCATATAAAAAATGAAGACGTTTAATCTCGTTAAAATCTGATTCTTCTACTGGTGTTGGGAAAGAAAACCCTCTTTCGTAGGCGTCAATTATCAAATTACACATCAAATTGATGGAATCTTTTCTTTCCGAAAAAATTGCTACAGCACCTTTTCCGACAAGTTTCACGCCCAAAAATAGGGCAATACTATGTGCATCATTCTTGTCAGGGAAGAATCTTTCTTTTGTTTCTCGACTACTTAACTCTAAAGGATATTCCATAAGTACGTTAGGTATAAGAAAATCTAGTTCAGGCTTTTTATCTATTGAAAAAAACACTAAATCATTATTATCTTCATACCATCTTACTAGTGCTAGATTCCTATACGTTGGTAAAAGATTATTACCTAAAATTATCGCACCTTTTTCACCATTCAACCATTCATTAAGTGAATCTACGTTATTTATTATTGCTGAAATAAGTATTGATTGAGCATTTTCAGGAATTAAAAACTTTAATGAGGTCAAAAGCAATTCGTACGTAGTCCCTCTAGAACCATTATCAAATTGGTGACCTTCATCATATATAATTAAACCAATCTCATTACTTAATTCTGGAGAGTTTCTTAAAATATATAATAATTTTTCTGGAGTAACTACTAATATTTGTTTTCGCCTTATAATGTCGGTAATCTCAAAATCCATCTGAAAAACGTCGGTCATTTCGTTCACACTAACTTCCTCATTATAAAACTTGGTTTTTAAGTCTGTACTGATCTCATTGCAAAGTGCTCTAAAAGGAGCAACAATTATTGCTAATGAAGTTCTGGTAGAAAGGAAAGCACTACGCACAATTATTTCTGTTGCCCTTGTTTTACCAGCACTGGTGGGCATCTGTATAAGTCCAGAATCACCTTTAAAAATACCTGCTTTACCAATCATATGTTGCGCTGGCCAAAGTTCTTGTATAAAGGAATCTTTTTCAAATACATTTCTCCACACTTCCAATGGCAATTTCGAGTACTTTGGCAAAGTAAACCAAACAGAGTTTCTTAATCTTTTTTTTGTAAGCGCACAGATTACATCGGCAAACAACAGTTCCCTGGCTGTCCCATATTCATAACTTTCTTTTCTTAATCTATTGGTTGCTTCCAGTAGTTCATTTAAACCAGCTCCTGTTTTATAAAATTTACGGTATCCGTCATAAATTTCCATGAGATTATTTTCAAATATTGTATTTTTTACATATAAAAAACTACTAAATTCTCCTTTAAGAATCCAGTGTAATAAATCTTCTATACCTTGTACCTCTAAATCAATATCATGTCCTTTTAATTGGTCAATTAAAACACGTGTGCTACCAGGTAAATCACAAAGATAATACGATGCAGCCCCAATTAACAAAAGGTACGGGTTCATTTCCTCATTTAAACGAGCTTTTAGATAGTAATCAAAGAATTGCGCAGAAAATTGGACTGTACTATTATCCAAATTGTCTAACTCATCTTCTTTAAATGGTGTTTCATTAATTAGATAAGTCAGATCACCCAAGATCCCTATTGAGATGTCAAAAAGACGAGAGGGGTGCCTGTCTACTTGAAGTTTAATTTGATCCTTAAAATCTACGTTATACTCAAACATTTTAGCCTTTGACCGTGTTATGTTTAAGATATCCAGAGAATCTGTATCAGGCTTCATCAGCAGCCCTCCTATAAAGATTATGTACAAGGTTCATCATATCGTCGCCACTAATAACCAGTAATTCTAAGTTCTCTTTTTCTGGATGTTTTGAAATATCAACTTCCGAAATAGTATCCGGATTATAGATATCTGATGAGAACAGTGCTGCAGCCCCAAAAATTCTTCTATGCGGTCTATCTACTAAGTTTTGGAATCTTTCAACCATCTGAAATTCATCTTTTTTGTTTTTATCTTTGTATCTTTGTTTGACCGCGTTTAAAGATTCACTTAACCTGGCTAGGTCTTTTGCTGAGTGATCAACAGCTTTTTGTAGAGTATGTTTTGCATCAGGTTTTGTTGTCCCAGTATAATTTGCTTTTACTTCGTAAACAATCAGCTCATCGTCTGGTGAAGGAGTTCGGAAGTCATTTGTGAACTTAAATCCTATAAGGTCACTTCCTTGTGTAGATGAGTTTGGATTAACTTTTCTATCATAACGCGTTCGGGGTACGAAATAATCAAAGAAATACTCAAGAAAATCTGCAATCATAATCTCACTAAAATCACCTGAACGTGTCGCAGGGCCAGGTGGAAAAATTTCATCTGGAAACTTTCTCAATCTTAAATAATCTGTTCTGGATAAGCCTTCTGCCCTTCTCATACAATCAATTTCATAATCATCACAATAATGATTTCGCAAATGTTTTGCCCACTTACTCATAATAGTCGATTTTTCGTCGTACGTAAAAAACCATATGTCTACGACCTCACCTGTTGACAATGTCTTTTTACCACTTGTATCATTATATAGCCAATCTAAATATTCAAAGTTTTTTGCATTCATAAATATCAATCCTCTTTAATTTGAAAATCTCATTATTAAAATAAATAATGGAATAGAATAAACTAAAATATTATATTTATCAGTTAATTTCGTAGCCGAGATTAATAAAACTGTACATAATTAGTATCTCGAAAATGTTTCTGTACATAATTTTATTTTTGTACACGTAACAATAAGCTTTTCCACACTATAAATACAGTAGAGAGGATAAATAATTACTGTATGCCCATAATTATTTATAGAGATACGTCCACATCAGTTGCAATGATGATTTTATCTACATCTTTCCTTAACAGCTGTGATTTTACGGTGTTGAATTGTTTCCCCGATTTTTTTATGACCGAGAGATTGAGTTTTTCCGGCAGCATTGGCAGGTCTTCCAATTTCCATTGTTTATATTTATCATCGTAGCTTTCGGGGTCTGCCAGTGTTACCAGATGGCCGAGTGCCCATGTAACGATGTGTCTCTCCCCCTCAAGAAAGCCATTTCCCTTTTTATGACACTTCAGCACACCTGCAATATCTCGTGCCACTGAAGGTTTTTCAGCAAGTACTACACTTTTTGCCACAGTTATTCATCCTTTCGATTCAATTGGAATCAATACCATTATACAGAAAACAGCCGCCGGCAGTCATTATTAACATTCCTTTCTGATAAGGGTGAATAGTGGTATGATGAATGTGTAAAAAGTTAATGGTGATCTCATCAAATGAAGGGGATGATATGGATGAACCGATTGAAAAAAGAAAGAGTGAATTTCATATTACAGAAGACATTTTTTAATCCAGACCGGAATTTAAGCGCACAGATTGCGGAGCAGTCTCATGTGTTTAACGTTATCTTTGAACTGGAAGATCAATTGGATGATTATTTAGCAGATGAAGACAGACTGGATATTCTAATGGATCTCGGCCATTTGTATAAAGTGATCAGCAAGCCGTCAGAGGCCATACATTATTATTCGGAATACTTAAGAAATGTCCCGGACGATCCAAAAAAGCAGATCACAGCCTTCATAAGCTTAGGGGAGGGTTATCAATATGCTGGTGACTACAAAATGGCACTGCTCTGCCTTGAAAAAGCAGAGATTATCATTAATGAGAGAGAATGCTTCGAACTCCTCGACCTCAAAGCACAGCATATGGGTAAATACTACCTTGAACTGCAGAAATACGAGCTGGCGTTGGATGCTTTTAATGAAGCATTGAAATTAAGGAAAGAGAAAAATGAGATCGATTTGATAGATGCCACGGAAGAAGCAATTGAATTCTGCCGCCTGAAGATAGATACAATCAGTTAAACCCCCATCACATTGAAGGGGGTTTAACCGGAACCATTTAAATATTTGATAATATCACATGCTGAAGATACGAATGTTCTGATTGAATGTTCCGCTATATCAAATTCCGGATGGTGGTGACCAAATTGAAGCGGTGAAGCAAAGACCATATAAGTTGCTTTGCCGCCTTTTTCAATCACCCTGTTCAACATATATGTGGCATCCTCAGAAGCACCTAAAGGCAGAACATCATGAATCTCATCGATATCACTGTTGTCTTTGCAGGCTGCTTTGACTATGTCGATGAATTCTTCGCTGCAACACGCAGCCGGTGCATGTCCCATAAATTTTATATCTGCCTGCAGGTCGTACATTGCTGCTGAAGCGCTCATGATTCTTTCGGCCTGATGATACATATAATCATTCAGTTCAGAAGTTGCACCTCGCGTTTCCATCATCATATGGGCTGTGTCCGGGATCACATTTCTGCCGCTGCCCGCTTTCAACACGCCGGTATTTATGCGTGTTGAACCGTCACGGTGTCTCGGGATGGCATTCAAATTAAGTACTGCAGTTGAAGCAGCAAGGATTGCGTTTTTACCTTCATTCGGTTCAACACCGGCATGTGCGCTTTTACCTTTGAATTCAACATCAAATTTCGTACTCGCAAGAAAATCTTTGGATGTTGCTGAAATCGTTCCGGCCGGGTGATCGCCTATACCCAGATGGCCGCTGATGAAATAGTCGGTATCATCAAGCCATCCTTTTTCCACGACACTTCGGGCACCTCTGCCCCCTTCTTCTGCCGGTTGGAAGATAATAGTGAATTTACCGGACAGCTTTTCCTGATGGTCATTTATAAATTTCACCACAGAAATACCGATGGCAGCATGGCCGTCATGACCACATGCATGCATTTCACCTGAGTGTAAAGACCGGAACCCTTCAGATTCCGGGATATGACTGTCTGCCTCGCTTTCATTTATCGGCAGGCCGTCAATATCAAATCTTAAGGCAGTATGGCTGCCCGGTTTTTGTGTGTCCAGCACAGCAACAATACCGGTATGTCCGTCATCAACGAATCTCAGAAATGTTTCGGGGACACCGTAAGCCAGCGCACGGTCACGGCTTTGACTTATTTTTTCTTCCCCCGGTATCCCCATCCGTTTGTCAGAAACCAGTATATCTCTGCCTATGTGCAGTTGGAAATCGGTATCTTTGATTTCCTGATAAATTTCGTAGGTTGTAATGAATTCTGTAAATCCAGTTTCCGGTGTCTGATGAAGCTGTTTTCGTTTTTTTACTGCAAAATCCTGCAGTGTTCCATAATTCATTCAACATCCTCCTCCAACGCATTTAATACATCCACTGCTGCCTGCGACATGACTTCGATACCGTACGGCACAGCCGCCTCATTAAATCTGAAAGCAGGGTTATGCAATGGTTTCTGATCCTCGCCAACTGAACTGCCCAGCCAGTAGTAAACCCCTGGATATTGCTGCAGGAATCGGCTGAAATCTTCACCGGCAAGGCTGGGATTCAGATTTGGTGCAGCTTTTTCTCCATACAGCCCGCTCACTGTTTTATACAGTTCGTCTGCCCATCGTTCTGAATTGACGGTGGCGGGATATCCATCATAGAATTCTATTTCAACCGCTGCGCCCATTGCCGCGGTCACTTGCTCAACAATTTTATAAAAACGGTCTTTTGCCAATTTTTTCATCGAATCAGATTGTGTCCTGATTGTCCCCTCCATTTCCACAGATTCGGCGATTACGTTATGCTTCGTCCCCCCCTCGAACCTGCCGACGGTGACGACTGCAGGCTCTGCGGGATCAGCATTTCTGCTGACGATAGTCTGGAGACTGCTCACCACCTGATTCGCCACGATGATGGCATCCACCGTATCGTGCGGCATAGAGGCGTGGCCGCCAGCCCCCTTGATACGCAGAATGAACTTATCCGAATTGCCCATAATCGGTCCGGACATGATACCAAACTGGCCGACAGGCAGCCCTGGCCATACATGCTGGCCGATGAGTACATCAGGGGTGTATGTTTCAAACACGCCGTCCGCCATCATTTTTCTGGATCCGCCTTCCGGAGACAGTTCCTCCGCGGGCTGGAATATCAGCAGAACCGTTCCATTTATCTCGTCTCTGCGTTCAAGCAGCACTCTGGCTGTGCCAATCAGCATGGAAGTATGCGCATCATGACCACATGCATGCATAACCCCTTCATTTTGAGAACTGAAATCCTCTCCCGATATTTCCGTAATGGGCAGGGCATCTATATCGGCCCTCAGTCCCACCGTTTTCCCCGGGTGGCTGCCTTCAATGACACCAAGCACGCCAGTTCCAGCATATCCTGTCGTATAAGGGATGCCGAGTGTATCCAATTGTGCCTGTATTCTCTCCGATGTTTCATGCTCCCCGTTACTGAGTTCCGGATTTCTGTGCAGCAGTCTTCTGAATTCTACAGCATCTTCTACGATATCACTTCGGATTTTCAAAAGTTCATCTCCCTGTATAATTTTAGAATATTCTTAATTATATTATAGGCTTTGCGGCTTGATAAATTCAACTGAATTCGAAATGAAAATCGAACTTTTTATCCCGTATCCATAGACTTACATTCAAAATCATTTATAATTTATATTACAGTCAATTTTTCACATGAAGTACGACTGTTATTGGAGGATTACCATGAACACATCAGCGATTATCGCCTATCTGGTCGTATTTACTTTTTCAGCAATACCGCTGCTTGAGGCATTTATCGTGGTGCCAATTGGTGTACTCGGAGGTATGAATTTTTTATTGACCAATATTATCGGTATTGCTGGGAATATCCTTACACTGTTCATCATAATCGTCATGATGGACCGTATCAAACGCTGGTATCTGAGGCGAAGGCAGCGAAAGGGTAAGGGAAAAAGCAGACAGTCTGAAAGAGCGGAAAGGATATTCAAAAAATATGGGGTGCCCGGACTGGGTTTTTTCGGTCCTTTCATTGTCGGCAGCCATTTCGCCGCACTTACCGCCGTAATATTGGGCGGCTCCCAAAAAGCGACTTTCTGGTGGGTGACGTTGAGTGTCATCGTATCAACAGTCACCATTTCTATATTGATACAGTTTGGGGTCGATATTATAGGGGTGGACGATCTCCGGTTCCTGAATCGTTATTTGGATCAATAGACAGAGGAATACAAAAACAGAGCTGCGGAACCCCGCAGCTCTGTTTTTGTATATTCAACTACTGTTTTGCAGTTCTCTTGGCCGCCCCCAGCAGTAATGCACCGACGATTGTGCCGATTAATAATGCCAGCAGAAACATGAGTCTGCCTTCCCCGATGGTCAACGCGACAAACAGTCCGCCATGCGGCGCATTGACAGCTGTAGTGAATGCCATGGCAAGGGCGCCGGCTGTCGCTGATCCAGCTACCATCGCTGGAATGACTCTGAGCGGATCTGCTGCTGCAAAAGGGATCGCTCCTTCTGTAATGAACGATGCCCCCATAATCAGGTTGGTCGGGCCGGATGAACGTTCGACTTCCGTAAATCTGTTTCTGAACATCATTGTGGCGACAGCAATTGCGAGCGGCGGTACCATGCCGCCAATCATCGCAGCTGTAATCGGTTCAGGATTGTTGGCAGACAATGCAGCAATACCGAAGGCATAGGCGGCTTTGTTAATCGGTCCGCCCATATCAATCGCCATCATGCCCCCAACGATTGCACCCAGCAATACAATGTTGCCGCCGCTCATATTACCGAGCGTTGTATTCATCCATTCGTTAAGTGCTGTTGCCGGCGGGTCAACGATATAATACATAATGACACCGGTCAGAAAGACACCAATTAATGGATAGAGCAATACCGGTTTTAAGCCGTCAAGTGCCTGCGGAAGACTTTCCAGCATCTTTTTGATGCCAACCATCAGATAGCCGGCAAGAAAACCGGCGACCAGTGCCCCCAGAAATCCTGAGCCCATCACAGAAGCCATAATGCCGCCGACCATACCGGGTGCAAGCCCAGGCCTGTCTGCAATACTCATGGCGATAAATCCAGCCAGAATCGGTATCATGAGATCAAATGCATTATTTCCGATAAAACTGAGCATTTCAGCAATCGGATTATAGCTTTCATGTGAAGGATCCGCTGCGTTGACGCCAAACATGAAACTGATTGCAATCAGTATACCGCCGGCAACGACAAAGGGGAGCATGTTGGAAACACCATTCATTAGATGTTTGTAAACCGCCGGCCGGCCTTTCGATCCTTTGCCTTCCATATCCGATTCCCGGCTCTCATTCTTTCCTGCCTTATATGCTGGTCTGTTCTTATCGAGCGCCTGCTCAATCAGTTCCCCGGGACGTTGCATGCCGTCGGCGACAGGTACTTCAACGACACTCTTGCCGTCAAAGCGTGCCATCTGTACGTTGGTGTCAGACGCCACGATCACACCATCAGCGCGCTCGATGTCCGTGTCATTAAGCGGAGTTTTAACGCCGGCAGACCCGTTTGTTTCCACTTTGACGTCATAACCCAGCTCTTCAGCCTTTTGCTTTATGGCATCGGCGGCCATATAGGTATGTGCGATTCCTGTAGGGCAGGCAGTAACCCCGACGATGAATGGCCGCGCTGGATCATCAGCATTCATTTCGCCTGTTTCTGCTTCTCCGCTGCTTTCTGATTCATCATAGTGATCGATGATGCTGAGGATGTCATCCGCACTTTGTGCTTCCATCAATTTATCCCTGACGTCCTTGTTCATCAGAATTGTAGAAAGTTTGGCCAATGCATCCAGATGGGTGCTGGCTTCCCCTACAGGCGCTGCAATCATAAAGAATAAAAATGCAGGCTGACCGTCCATGGAATCATAGTCGATGCCCGCCCTGCTCCGGCCGAACATAATGGCGGGTACTTTAACTTCTTCGGTTTGTGCATGGGGAATGGCGATACCATCACCCACACCGGTGGTGCTCTGTGCTTCCCTGCTGAAAATTCCCT
The DNA here is from genome assembly GCF_000385175.1 of Salinicoccus albus DSM 19776. Classification (GTDB taxonomy): domain Bacteria; phylum Bacillota; class Bacilli; order Staphylococcales; family Salinicoccaceae; genus Salinicoccus; species Salinicoccus albus. The sequence goes on from NZ_ARQJ01000033.1 coordinate 12,414, forward strand.
GTTCGAATTTATCCTTATCATTGATTTTATCCGCTTCATACAGCCCTGCGGCCAATTCCTCGATTACAGATTGTTTGTCATCCGCTGCCAATGCCATCGTGATTGTGTCTCTGGTCAATAATTCTGTTATTCTCATTTTTTCACCTCTTAAATAGGTTGGATTTCTATTTCTTTCAGCAATGCGCCGATATTCTCCTTCTGTGCCAGATCATCACTGAATGCGGTGGCACTGCCGCAAGCGATCGCGTATCTTATGCGTTCTTCTATCGAACAGTCTTTTCGGCTGATGAAACCAGCGACCGTGGAATCACCGGCACCGACAGAATTTCTGAGGATGCCTTTGGGAGAAGGTATGCGGTATTGGTAATCTTTATTGACGAATATCGCACCCTCCCTCCCTAATGTAACCAACACATTCTGCGCGCCTTTTTCAACCATTTCCATAGCTGCGGCTGTAATATCCGTTTCACTGGTCAATTCTCTGCGGACTACACCTGCCAGTTCAACACGATTGGGTTTGATCAGATTAGGCATGTATTGTAATGTTGAAGTCAATTTACTGTCCTCAGCATCAATGGTAAATGGTATACCTTTTGCAGATAAAATGTCTGCCAGTTCCTGATAAAGATAATCAAAACCATTCGGCACACTGCCTGCAAATACGACATGATCATCTTTTGTCATTGTCTTTAACTGCGCTTTCAGCTGAATAATATGGCGGTCTCTGATTGAAGGGCCGGCGGCATTAATTTCAGTTTCAGCCCCGGTTTTGAGCTTGATATTGATTCTGGTATCCCCTTCCACCTCTATAAAATTCTGGTTGATCCCCTCTGATTCCAGAGCATCTTTAATGAATTGTCCGGTAAATCCACCGCAAAAGCCAAGCGCTGTCGTTTCTGTATCAAGCTGTTTCAATACTCTCGAAACATTGATGCCTTTCCCTCCAGCATATTTTTCGGTATCATCCGTACGGTTCAGACCGCCGACAGTTACTTTGGGAAGCCTGACGACATAATCCACCGAAGGGTTGAAAGTCACCGTATAGATCATCCATCTCCACCTCCTTCGATAATATGGGTCTTTGTATTCAATTGCTGAATAAAAGGATGCTTTTCTGTATCTGTTATAATTATGGCTTCTTCCAAATCTGCAAATTTCACGAACGCACTCCTTTCGAATTTAGAGCTGTCAGAAAGCACATAGGCGTAACGGGACTGGCTGAGTGCTGTCTTTTTGATCAATGCTTCATCGTCATCCGGTGTTGAAAACCCGTGATTCAAATCAATTGCATTGACACCCACAAAACATTTGTCAAAGGATAGCGCTTTCAATTTTTCAACAACATCATAGCCCACTACCGCTTTGGTGGCCGGTTTGACTTTACCGCCTAAAACATGTGTCTGATGACCGTTTTTAACCAGCTGCGCTATCAGGGTGACGTTATTGGTGACTACAGTGATGTCAGCTGCTCTTATAAATGGCATCATTTCATATGTAGTTGTACCAGCATCTATGAAAATAGTGTCACCGTTCTCTATCAATGCTGCAGCATTTTGAGCGATTCTGATCTTTTTAGTAAGATTCTTGACAGACTTGTCAGAATAGTCCTCCTCTTTTTGCAGTCCGCCCAGAGTTGCGCCGCCATGAATTCTTTTTAAGACGCCTTCTGATTCAAGATATGTCAGATCTCTCCTCACTGTTGCTGTACTACTGTCTGTTATTTCCACCAGATCATTCACAGAACCTGTCCCATGGGTATTGAGATAATCCAAAATTCGTTCGTATCTCTGATTTGTTATCATATCATCACCAATTTAATTGTAATGTAAAATACGATCATAGTCAATCAAAATAATTCAATTTCAATCAGTAATTACAAAAAAGTAGCACCAGTACAAGCTGGTGCTACTTTTTGGATTTAGGCCTGCCCAATATTTCAGAGAAGATAATACCGTTGACAACCGCCTTCCTGTCAAAATTAAGGTCTCCTTTTGTAAGCACAGGTGCGGGTTTATCGGTACGTTCTCTATTTTCAGAATCAGATGAAATTTCTTCCTCATCGAGACTGTATCCTGACTCTTCTGCAGCTTCTCTTCCTAATCCACTGACTTTCTGTTCTGCTTTCGATTGGTCTATACCGCCTGAATACACAGTGTTTCTGGCTTTTTCTGCACGTTCACGCTGTTTGGAGCGATCTGCAGGCACCTTATCCTTGTAAGTGTCTCCAATCTTTTGTCCGAGCTGTGACTCTCTGGCAGTCTCTTCTATATTTCTGCCACCATCGCTCGACTGGGGACGATCTGAATCTGAACTGGCGGCCTGTCTGCTCGGTCGCGAGTAGGGCTGTGCTCTGGAAGATTCAGATGAAGACTTTGAATCCGATTCATCTCCCCCGCCAAAAGAGCGTTCGATTTCACCCTTCAATGAGTCAAACAGGCCTCGATCGGAATTTTGCTGAGTGCTGGAACTGCGTCTGTCCTGTACCTGCTGCCTGACTTTTCCAGCCTGTCTGTCCATCTTGCTGCGATCGATATTTCTCTTTTCTTCGTTGGACTTTTTTTTACTCTGGCTGGCGATAGCAGTATACACGATGCCCCCGATAAAAATAAGCAAAGGCAGTAATTCCATAGTATCACGACCTATTCGTCTTCTTCATTGTAATGCGTCGGGTTAGTCATCTTATTGATGGAATCCCTCATGCTCGTGTCTGCTTCAACGTTTTTAAGATTGTAGTAGTCAGAAACGCCGATATTTCCATTTTCAAGCGCTTGCGCGAATGCGAGCGGTACTTTGGATTCTGCTTCTACAACTTTCGCTCTCATTTCCTGAACGCGTGCTTTCATTTCCTGTTCCTGGGCTACAGCCATCGCACGGCGTTCTTCGGCTTTAGCCTGCGCAATGTTCTTATCAGCCTCAGACTGTTCAGTCTGCAGATCGGCACCGATGTTCTTGCCGATATCGACATCAGCAATATCGATAGACAGGATTTCAAATGCTGTCCCTGAATCCAGACCTTTGGAAAGTACCGTCTGGGATATGCTGTCCGGGTTTTCAAGAACGGCAGCATGTTTTTCAGAGGAACCGATGGTTGAGACAATCCCTTCACCGACACGGGCGACAATTGTATCTTCGCCGGCGCCCCCGACAAGACGGTCAATGTTTGCACGTACAGTAATACGCGATTTGGCTTTAACTTCGATCCCATCCATTGCAACACCATTGATGAACGGTGTTTCAATGACTTTTGGATTGACGCTCATCTGAACTGCTTCAAGTACGTCACGGCCGGCAAGATCGATCGCCGCACACCGTTCGAATGTCAGGTTGATGTTTGCGCGTTGTGCAGCAATTAATGCATCGACCACACGGTCTACATTCCCTCCAGCCAGGTAGTGTGATTCAAGCTGGTTTGTTTTGATTTTCAAGCCTGCTTTATGGGCCTTGATCATTGGTTCAATCACCCGCTTGGGCCTGACACGTCTCAACCTCATCCCGACAAGGGAAAAGATCCCTACATTTACCCCGGCTGAGATGGCTGAAATCCACAGCCCGACCGGAACAAAAGTAAATAAGAGCGAAATGAGGATGAAGGCTACGATGACAAGAAAAACAATCAGCAGCCCGCTTCCCGTGATAAAGAATAAATCCATGTTCAACTCTCCTTTAAATTATTCTTACTCTTCCAATGGCCTGACAACGATCCTTGTTCCCTCCACTTCTATGACTTTAACTTTCACATTGCTTTCGATGAATGCCCCTTCTGTTACAGCATCTATGCGTTCCTCCCCGTGCCGTATGATTCCGGCTGGACGGAACGGTGTCATTGTTGTCGCTGTTTCCCCGACAAGATCGGACCTGTCATCAAAAGAAGTGTATCCGGATTCCGCGTCTGTTGCATCCGTCAGGATAAAACGGCTGAGAAAAGGTATTTTTCTTTTTTTGAATTTCATAAATATCACCAATTCAATAGCTCCTAGTATGAAGATGACCAGCAGAAACAGACTGAACAGCAAAGCATTACCGCTGACAATAATGATGCTGATCAGCATCATTATGGCGCCGAAAAGACCGAGAAACGCCCCAATGATAAAAAAACCCATTATGAGGAATACAATACCGACAATCAGCAGAATAAGGGCAATTCCGTTATTGCCGCCAACCAGCAGGTGTGCCGAGTAAAAGACAAGGATGGCAACCACAGATAGTATACCGATAATACTGACCCGTTCCGAAAACAATTGATAAATACACCCGAGGAAGAATAAAGCAAGTAAAATAAAGGCAACCAATGGCATAGTGACGACATCTCTGAAGCTGATTAGCAAGCTTCCCAGTATGAATGTATCCGAAAATGCCAATTGTATCCCCTCCATTAATTTTATTATACATCAATTGTATGATTATTTAAATTATAATTACAAGTTTAAAAAAAGACAGCATATTTCGTATATGCTGTCTTTCGTATCATAAATTTATCCGAGGGAGTTCGGACTATTTGAATTTGCGCTTGCGGGCAGCTTCAGATTTCTTTTTACGCTTTACGCTGGGCTTCTCGTAAAATTCTCTTTTACGCGCTTCCTGAATCGTACCGCTTTTTGAAACTGTACGTTTGAAACGGCGCAGTGCGTCATCAATTGGTTCATTTGTCTTTTTCACAACTTTAGACATCGTCTTCCCTCCCTCCGAATAAGTAAAAGGCTTTCTATTTTTACATAGAAATTTTCTATGTATCTACATATTATAATACAATGTAAATTGTCGGTCAACTGCTAATTAATAGACGCTGTCACTGCTGCCTCCTGATACGATGGCTATCCCGCTGGATGCGCCAATACGAGTCGCACCGCTTTCTATCAGCTGTCTTGCGTCTTCATAAGAACGTACGCCGCCGCTGGCTTTAACACCCATATCCTCACCGACAGTCAGCCGCATCAGTGAAACATTTTCAACTTTTGCCCCTTCACCATTAAATCCTGTTGATGTTTTAACGAAATCAGTACCAGCCTTTTTACTGATTTCACATGCCCTGACAATTTCATCGCTGTCGAGCAGTGCAGTTTCAATGATTACTTTAATCAGTGCGTCATTGCCGGCAGCATCACAAACTGCTTTAATGTCGTTGAATACAAGGTCTTCATTGCCGGATTTAAGTGCGCCGATATTGATTACCATATCGATTTCATCCGCGCCGTTCTGAATGGCATTCATTGTCTCAAATGCTTTAACTTCTGATGTGCTTGCACCAAGCGGGAAACCGATGACTGTGCATACTTTTACATCACTTTCCTGGAGTAATTCCTGAGCCGTGGATACCCAGGCAGGATTGAGACACACGCTGCAGAAATCATACTCGATTGCTTCTTTACACAATGCAAAGATTTCATCCTGTGTGACTGCAGGTTTTAACAAGGTATGGTCGATATATTTGGATAGTTTCATTACTGCCCCTCCGTATTCGTCTGTTAAGACCTTTTTTCATAATTATAATCAGCTTTTCATGTCCAGCCTCAGATTGTGCGTTCCAGATATGCATAATTCTTCACCATTGGCTGCTGGAGAACTTTGACGACTTCACCTTTAGAGACCGGGTAACCGGGTTCAGTGATCTTCACTTTTACCAGTTCACCTGTCAGTGATTCATCCCCGTCGATTTCAACTTTCAGGTAGTTGTCTGAATGACCGATCAGTTTACCATTCTTTTCTTCTTCAGGGATGATCTCAAGCACGTCATCCTTGAAACGTTCTGCGTATTGTTCTGCCAGTGCATCTGACAGGTCAATCAGACGTGTGACGCGTTCATGCTTAACATTTTCCTCCACCTGGTCCGTCATTCTGGCCGCCGGGGTACCCGTGCGGGTTGAATAAGGGAAGACATGCAGTTCGGAGAAATGATGCCTGCTGATAAAGCTGTATGTTTCCATAAACTCCTCTTCGGTTTCTCCCGGGAAACCAACGATGACATCACTGGTAATCGCAACATTCGGCATGATTTCCTTAAGTTTGATAATTCTTGATTCGAAGAACTCCATCGTGTATTTCCTGCGCATACGTTTCAGGACGGAATCACTGCCTGATTGGATTGGTACATGCAGATGCCGGACGATTTTGTTGGAATTGTTAATCACATCAATGACTTCATCAGTCAGCTGGCTCGCTTCAATGCTTGAAATTCTCAAACGGTTTAAATCGTCGACTTCTTCCAGGTCACGAAGCAGCTGTGCAAGATTATAATTTTTGAGATCTTCCCCATACCCGCCGGTATGGATACCGGTCAGTACAATTTCCTTGTATCCCTGACTGACAAGCTGCGATGCCTGTTCAATCACTTTCTCAGGCTCACGGGAGCGCATCAGGCCGCGGGCCCATGGGATGATGCAAAAGGTACAAAAGTTGTTGCAGCCTTCCTGTATTTTAAGCGTCGCTCTTGTACGGTCGGTGAAGTAAGGGACATCCATTTCTTCATATGTACGCTTTTTCATTATGTTTTTGACACCGTTAATCGGCTGGCGTTCCTGGTGGTATTCATTAACATAATCCAGCAGTTTGTCTCGATCTTCAGTACCGATGATAATATCGACACCCGGTATATTCATAATATCTTTTGGCGCAGTCTGCGCATAGCATCCGGTCACACATACGACGGCATCAGGGTTGTTCCGAATCGCACGCCTGATTACCTGTCTGCTCTTTTTATCGCCGGTGTTTGTAACTGTGCAGGTATTAATCACAAAAACGTCTGCATTCTGATTAAAATCAATACGGCTGTATCCATCATTTTTGAACACCTGCCACATGGCCTCTGTTTCATAATGGTTTACTTTACATCCCAAAGTGTGAAATGCGATTGTTTTTTCAGTCATCTAAATCAAATCTTTCTTATTATATTTATTGATTTCATCTGCTGAATATAATAGCACAGCCTGCGCCCTAATTCAATTAGAGGCAGGCTGTTCAAAATGGTAACTGATCGCAGACAGCGCATATATTGGTGCTGTCTCCGCACGAAGTATCCGTGCGCCGAGACGGATTGAATGATGATTTACCATGGCTTTCACTTCCGAATCGCTGAAGCCGCCCTCAGGCCCGAAAACCAATGCAATCCTATGATTTTCGCTTAAACCGTTAAGCACTTTGCGCATGCTCGCAGCCGGCTGGTCCACATTACCCTCATAAGCAAACAATACTGCATTGAAGTCACTGAAATCAGACGTTTTCAGACTGTGGCAAAAATCAATCCCGGGCAGTGTGTTCCTGCGGCTTTGTTCAGCGGCTTCCCTGATGATCTTCTGATATCTGTGAAGCTTTTTTGCACGCTTTTTATGATCGAGTTTTACTATGCTTCTGTCGGCGTCAAAAACTTCAAAATGATGCGCGCCGAGCTCTGTCGATTTCTGAATCATCCACTCGAATTTCTCACCTTTTAAAAGGGGGCAGAATACCGAGATTTCTACAGGCAGTTCCGGATGCTCATCCAATTCGTAAACTACTTTATAATGGACGGTATCATCAACATCGGTCACTTCGCACAGAAAAGCTTTCCTGTCGGCATCCACCATATGAAACTGATGGGCTGGCCTGAATCTCATCACATTTTTCATGTGGTGAATATCTGTGTCTTCCGGAATGAAAGTGTGGTCTTGTGTGAGTCGCTGGTTGGTAAAATATCTCTGCAAAATATCACGCCTTTTGGGCTAGTATACTGATCCATCCGCTATCTTCCATCACTTCTATAATGGTAAATCCTGCATTTTCCATACGTCTGATGACAGCATCCTTCTTTTTAACTATGATCCCCGAGGCGATAAAACTGCCCCCCGGGTTCAAGTGAGAAAAAGCATCGGCGGCCATATCCTCAATGATATGAGCAAGTATATTCGCAATGATGATATCGTGCTGATCACCTTCTGACTTTAGCAGGTCGCCTGTTTCCAGAAGAATATCATCAGCACAGTGATTCAATACAAAATTCTCCATGGCAACTCTGATGGACAATTCATCTATATCCGTTGCTTTAAGCTGTTGCGCCCCCATCAGATGGGCGCCGATTGACAGGATTCCTGATCCAGTACCGACATCGATAATCTTATCCTCAGGTTTTACAACTTGTTCTATGAATTTCAGGCACATGGCTGTGGTCGGATGATCGCCGGTGCCAAAAGCCATGCCGGGATCAAGCTTGATCAGACTGTCGCCCGGGGAAAACTCATAATCATCCATCTCCCAGGAAGGTACAATGACAAATTTGTCAGACACCCTGAAACTGTGGAAATATTTTTTCCATTCATTTTCCCAGTCAGTTTCATCGATGATCTGACGGCTGATTTTTATATCATCCTTGTTTTTGAGTGAAGAAGAATCGATAAAGGCTGTGATCTGGGCCATCCGTTCTTCAATATTTCCTGATTCGTCAAAATATGCCAGCAGCCTTATTCCGCTTGCGGGCAGGCTGCTAGCATCCAGCCGGTATTTATCATCAAAATCCTTTATGTCTGCTTTAAGCAGCGCCAATGAATGTTCCACAGAGACACCGCCGGCAATCTCGCCCAGGAAGAATGACAATTGATCTTCATTGGCTTTGTCGGTGCTGATGGATACTTCATGCCATTTCATACTTAGTCACCCTTAAAGAATCGTCTCGTTTTCTCAAAGAAATTTTCATTCTGTTCATTGATCTCTTCCCCGCCGTGTTCAGCAAGTTCTCTGAACAGCTCTGCTTCTTTATCCGACAGTTTTGACGGCGTAACGATTCTGACTGTTACAAACTGATCACCGAAGCCATAGCCGTGTACATTTTTAACCCCTTTTTCTTTCAGGCGGAACCTTTTGCCAGTCTGTGTACCTGCTGGGATGGTCAGTACGATCTCAGAACTTAGGGTAGGCACTTTCACTTCATCACCTAATGCAGCCTGTGCAAATGAGATTGGCAGTTCATAATGAATGTCATCTCCATCTCTGGTAAACCTTGAATCGGGTCTGACCCTGAATACTATATACAGGTCTCCGGCTGGTCCGCCGTTAGCACCGGGTTCGCCTTTGCCCTGCAAACGGATCTGCTGACCGTTGTCAACACCTTCCGGAACAGTCACTTCAATTTCAACATTCTCAGTGACCGTTCCAGCACCTTTACAGTTGTCACAAGGGTCATCTATTTCTTCCCCTGCACCATTACATGTCGGGCAGGTACGTTCCGTCTGTATCCTGCCAAACGGTGTGTTCTGTTCTACTGCAACACGGCCGACCCCTGAACACATGCTGCATGTCTTTTTGGAAGTACCTGGTTTAGCGCCGCTGCCGTCACAAGTATCGCAGGCGACTTCTTTTTTAATCGTAATATCTTTGGTCACACCGAACACGGCTTCTTCAAAGTTGATGGTCATCGTATACTGGAGGTCGTCACCTTTTCTCGGTGCATTCGGGTCCATTCTTCCGCCACCGCCGAAGAACGAGTTGAAAATATCTTCAAAACCGCCAAACCCTGACGCTCCGGAAAATCCTCCGCCACCGCCGAACTGCTGGTTCATACCCTCATGTCCGAAACGGTCATATTGTGCACGCTTATCATCATCACTCAGTGTTTCATAAGCTTCCGACACCTCTTTGAATTTTTCATCTGCGCCCTCTTCCTGGTTGATATCCGGGTGATATTTCTTGGAAAGTTTGCGGTATGCCTTTTTGATTTCATCTTTTGAGGCACTCTTGTCAATTCCAAGTACATCATAATAGTCTTTTTTAGCCATTCTATCGCCTCCAACTCATTTACTATACCATTTAAAAAAGCCAAAGCCAATGCGGTTGGCTTTGACTTTCATCACTGATTCCATTACATATTTTTTATTTCTTATCTTCTTCTTCTTCTTCGCCGTCGTCGTCCACTTCTTTATAATCAGCATCTACGACATCATCCTGAGACTCTTCACCGGATGCATTTTCCTGTCCTTCAGCCTGCTGTTCCTGAGCCATCTGCTCATACATTTTCACTGACAGACCCTGAACAATCTCTTCAAGCGCATCTTTTTTGGTTTTGATGTCATCCATATCGGAACCTTCCAGTGCACTCTTGAGCTCTTCCTTGGCTGATTCCGCTTTTTCTTTTTCTTCGGCTTCTACATTTTCGCCAAGATCTTCGATTGTCTTATCAGTTGTGAATACAAGCTGATCTGCTTCATTGCGGAGATCGACTTCTTCACGGCGGGATTTATCCGCTTCAGCATTTTCTTCGGCTTCTTTAACCATTCTGTCGATATCGTCATCAGACAGGTTAGAGCTGGATTCGATTGTAATTTTCTGCTCTTTGCCGGTGCCCTGATCTTTCGCTCCAACATTCACGATACCGTTTTTATCAATGTCAAAAGTCACTTCGATCTGAGGCACACCTCTTGGCGCCGGCGGGATATCCGTCAGCTGGAAACGTCCGAGTGTCTTGTTATCAGCAGCCATTGGACGCTCGCCCTGCAATACATGAATATCCACTGCCGGCTGGTTATCCGACGCTGTTGAGAATACCTGTGATTTACTTGTAGGGATCGTTGTATTCCTTTCAATCAGAACTGTGGAAACACCGCCCATCGTTTCGATACCAAGAGACAATGGCGTGACGTCAAGGAGGACAACGTCCTGTACGTCTCCGGAAAGTACACCGGCCTGGATTGCCGCGCCCAGCGCCACGACTTCGTCAGGGTTGACACTTTTGTTGGGGTCTTTGCCGGCCTCTTTCTTGATGACATCCTGTACAGCCGGGATGCGTGTGGACCCGCCGACAAGGATGACCTGGTCGATTTCACTTTTATCGATGCCGGCATCTTTGATCGCCTGACGTGTAGGCCCCATTGTACGTTCAACAAGTTTGTGGGTCAGCTCCTCAAACTTGGCGCGTGTCAGATTGGTTTCAAAGTGCAGCGGACCGGCTTCACCGGCAGAAATGAACGGCAGTGAAATTTGTGTTGAAGATACACCTGAAAGGTCTTTCTTCGCTTTTTCAGCTGCATCTTTCAAACGCTGCATGGCCATCTTATCCTGGGATAAGTCAATACCGTTTTCTTTTTTGAAGATATCAACGAGATGATCGATGATCAGATTGTCGAAGTCATCACCGCCCAATTTATTGTCGCCGGCAGTGGACAGTACTTCGAATACACCGTCCCCGAGTTCAAGAAGGGATACGTCGAATGTACCGCCGCCGAGGTCGAATACAAGGACTTTCTCGTTGTTTTCCTGTTTGTCGAGACCGTATGCCAGCGCTGCAGCAGTCGGCTCGTTGATAATACGTTCGACTTCCAGTCCGGCAATCGTACCGGCATCTTTCGTCGCCTGTCTTTCAGAATCGTTAAAGTAGGCAGGTACTGTAACAACAGCCTTGGACACATCTTCACCCAGATAGCTTTCCGCAGTTTCCTTCAGGTTTTGCAGGATCATTGCAGAGATTTCCTGAGGGGTATAATCCTTACCTTCAATTGTTTCCTTATGATCCGTACCCATGTGGCGTTTTATGGACATGATCGTATTTGGGTTGGTGATTGCCTGGCGCTTGGCCACTTCACCTACCTGTTTTTCACCATCTTTAAACGATACTACCGAAGGCGTTGTTCGATTGCCTTCCGCATTTTGAATGATTTTGGATTCTCCACCTTCGAGTACTGACACAACAGAGTTTGTCGTACCAAGGTCAATACCTATTACTTTACTCATAATAAAATTCCTCCTAGTTGAAGTTGCATACATAATAATATTATTGAAATAGATTATTCACTTACTTTAACCATGCTGGCACGTATTACGCGGTCTTTGAGCATATATCCTTTTTGGAACTCTTCGATGACCATGCCAGGTTCACCGTCCGACGGCTCCGTCATTACTGCCTGATGGTAGTTCGGATCAAAGACTTCACCGGTCGATTTGATTTCGGTCACATCATGACTCATCAATAGGTTGACCAGGTCATTATAGACCATCTCTACACCTTTGGAAAGGGAATTGAAACTTTCGGAGTCACCCTCGATTGAAAGTGCTCTTTCGAAATTATCGAGAATCGGCAGGAGACCTTCAGCAATTTTCTGATCTTTGTACTTATTGTTCAAATCGATTTCCTGTTTGGTTCTTTTCTTGTAGTTTTCAAATTCCGCATAAAGTTTCAGAAATTTATTTTCTTCGGCCTCTACCTGTTCCCTTAAATCTTTGATTTCCTCATCTTTTTCATCAGTGTCCGGTTGTTCATCGGACTGAGCTGTTTCTTCTGATGAATCGCTGGCTGGCTCATCTGTGCCAACATTCACCTTTTCTTCAGAACTGTCAACTGTTTCGTCCTGTTTTAGATCTTCATTTTCTTTTTCCTCTGCCATTGCAGTCACTTCCTTTCGGTTCTTGGTTCCGGAAAGAGTACAACAGCCTTATGACTTCTTTGTAACTCATAATTTCAGGACCAATGATCATCAGATTGCCTCTCTGACCCAATATGTCAAAGTTGGTTGTTATGACCGATATTGAATCATAGTCTCTTTTAAGTTCATCCCCAAAATAGACATCAACATTGTCTATTGTATTGAGATCGATGATATCATTCAACTGATCTGATTCCATATCGTCATACAGATGCTGTAATGTGTAGACATCCCTGCTGATCTGATGCATCAAATGATTAAAGCCGGAACGGCCACTGATCAGCTTCTGATTGCTAATCCCTTCCGAAACACCTTCAATGATGCTCGTCACTAAAACATTGACCCGATCATTTGTTACCTTTTGCTGCATACGCATCGAAATCCGGCTCAACGGTTCATTGATAACAATTGAATTCAATTCATTACTCAGTTTTTCAAGGTCTGTAATAGTGATTCCTTCGTCCATGTTAATCGGGACCTTTTTAATATTCCCCGTTTCAAGAACAATGATTACAAGTAAAGTTGAGACAGTGATTGGCGTCAGGTACATCCCTTTGACCAATTCGTCTTCCTGTGACAATGAAACCTGAGTCAGATAACTTGTCATTCCGCTGATTGCATCAGCCAGAAACTGACTTCTCTCACTTTGCTTCATGTCATCACTGAGATGTGTATTAAAAGAAAAGCTATTGTGTTCAGGGTGCCTCTCCAGCTTGTCAGCCAGCATCTTGACATAATGTCTTAATGCCGGCCGGGAAGGTATTCTGCCTGCTGAAGTGTGCGGTTTAGTTAAAAACCCCATGGATTCCAGCTTAGCCATCTCATTTCTGACAGTTGCTGATGAAATGTCAAGGTTATACTTGTCAATTAGATGTTTAGAGCTAATCGGCATCATAACATTCAAAAAATCATCCACAACTGAAAATAGGATGATTTCCTGTCTACTTGTTAATATTGACATCACCTCATTAGCACTCTGCCTCTTAAAGTGCTAATGATAATCTAACAAAATGGTCAAAGTATGTCAATTATTAAGGCTGATTTATTTTGCTCAGTCTAAGAAACCAAGAAATACACTGTTTCCGACAAGCCTGCCCTGAGGTGTCAGAGCCACATGACCGCTGTCTCTGACCAGATTGCCTTTGGCACATTCCTCCTCGATCACACTGCCGTACACCGAGTCCAGTGTCTTCCCGTATTTTTCTTCAAAGCGGGTGATATCCACGCCGCGGTTCATCCTCAGACCGAGGAACATCTCTTCCTCCATCTGTTCCTTCACAGAGAGTTCAAGGGACTCTTTTAATGCATCGCTTTTTTCTTCCATCGCTTGAATGTAATGGTTGACCGGTTTGACGTTGTAATATCTTGTGCCGTTAATATAGCCGTGGCTGCCGGCGCCTAAACCATAATAGTTATCATTCTTCCAATAGGTTTTATTATGGGAAGATTCAAACTCGGGCTGTGCGAAGTTCGAGATCTCATACTGGGGATACCCGAGCTTCTCCAATTCCTTGATAACGTAAAGGTATTTTTCGCCTTCTTTTTCATCGTCATCCACTGTCAGCTCCCCTTTGCGCATCCGGTTATAGAATACGGTGTGAGGTTCGATGATCAGAGAATACCATGAAATATGCCGGGGTTTCAGTTCCTCTATATATTTGAGGCTCTGATCGAGATCATCCATCGTTTCGCCGGGGAGGTTGTACATCAAATCGATGGAATAGTTATCCAGGCCGATTTTCTCCATATGATTGATGGCACGGAAAATATCATCATAATTATGGGAACGGCCCAGCACTTCAAGCAGATCATTGTTAAAAGTCTGCACCCCCAGACTGATCCGGTTTACACCATAGTTGTGCAGCAGATCCAATTTATCCAGTGTCAGTTCATCCGGATTGCCTTCGAAGCAAAATTCATCCTCCACAGAAAACCGGCCATCAATGACCGCCAGCAGTTTTTCAAGCTGCTGTTCTGACAGTGCGGTCGGTGTGCCTCCACCGACATAGATTGTTTTCAATGTCTGCGGTTCGATCATTTCAATTTCTTTAATCAGCGCGTCAACATACGCATCGACAGGCTGATTTTTAATCAGCACTTTATTAAAATCACAATAGGTACATATACGGTTACAAAAAGGAATGTGGATATACATGCTTTTTGGCATTGTGTTCACTCCAATCATAATGAATAGCCACTTTGAGAGTGGCTATTCAAGGTGTTAATCTTCATCCATTTTTAATACTGCCAGGAATGCTTCCTGTGGTATTTCAACATTGCCGACGGCTTTCATTTTCTTTTTACCTTCTTTTTGTTTCTCCAGCAGTTTACGCTTACGGCTGATATCTCCGCCGTAACATTTGGAAAGAACGTTTTTCCCCATCGATTTGATGTTGGACCTGGAAATGATCTTCTGTCCGATAGCTGCCTGAACCGGCACTTCAAACTGCTGCCGAGGGATCAGGTTTTTCAGTTTTTCAACGATGACTTTACCGCGTTCATATGCAAAATCCCTATGGACGATGAAGCTCAGTGCATCCACTTTTTCATTGTTTAATAGAATATCCATTTTCACGAGATTGCTTTCCTTATAGCCGATAAAGTCATATTCGAACGATGCGTATCCTTTCGTCTGAGATTTCAGCTGGTCAAAGAAATCAAATACGATCTCAGATAGTGGGATATCATAGATGATATTCACCCTGATATCATCCAGGTAATCCATGTTGACAAAATTGCCCCGTTTTTTCTGACATAACTCCATCACCGGTCCGACATAGTCATTCGGTACCATAATCGTCGCTTGCACATAAGGTTCCTCAACATGTGAGATCTTTTGCGGATCCGGCATCTCAGAAGGATTATCCACAACTATTTTACTGCCGTCTGTTATATGGACATCGTAGATCACTGAGGGGGCAGTGGCAATCAGTTCGATACCGAACTCTCTTTCGATTCTCTCCTGGATGATCTCCATATGAAGCATGCCAAGGAATCCTGTTCTGAAACCGAAGCCGAGCGCCTGTGATGTTTCAGGTTCATATTCTATGGAGGAATCGCTCAGTTCCAATTTCTCAAGGGCTTCCCTCAAATCATTATACCTGCCGGAATCAATCGGAAACATGCCGCAGAACACCATTGGATTCATCTTTTTATAACCTTCCAGCGGTTTTTCCGCCGGGCGGTCTGCATGCGTAATCGTATCACCCACTTTTGAATCCGATACAGTTTTAATGGATGCCATCAGGTATCCGACATCACCGATAGTCAATTCTTTCGCGGCCATCGGTTTCGGCGTGTTGATCCCCACTTCAGCGACTTCGAATTCCTTACCCGTTGCCATCATTTTAATTTTATCGCCGGGTTTTACAGTGCCGTCGATAATTCTGATCGAGGATATTACTCCTCTGTATGGATCGTAGGCTGAATCGAAAATCAATGCTTTAAGCGGCTGGGCCGGGTCACCGGCGGGCGCCGGAACATTTTCAACAACGCTCTCAAGAATTTCTTCAATGCCAACATTCGCTTTGGCTGATGCTTTGATTGCGTCTTCTTTCGGCAGCCCGATCACATCTTCAACTTCCTGGGCCACCCTGTCGGGTTCAGCCGCTGGCAGGTCAACCTTGTTGATGACCGACAGGAGTTCGAGATCGTTATCCAGTGCCAGATAGACGTTCGCCATCGTCTGGGCTTCAATACCCTGGGCAGCATCGACAACCAGCACAGCGCCTTCACAAGCCGCAAGTGAACGGGAAACCTCGTATGTAAAATCGACATGGCCCGGCGTATCAATCAGATGAAAAATATAATCTTCTCCATCTTTTGCCGTGTATTTCAATTGAACAGCGTTCAATTTGATTGTAATCCCCCGCTCACGCTCCAATTCCATCGAATCCAGAAGCTGTTCTTTCATTTCCCTCGAGGCGACCGAGCTCGTATTTTCCAGAATGCGGTCAGCCAGCGTGGATTTGCCATGATCGATATGAGCAATGATAGAGAAATTTCTGATGTTTTCCTGTCTTTCAATACGCTCGAAATCATTCATATATCTTCCAACTTTCTCAGTTTTACAATGATAGTATTATATCAACTATACCATACTCATTCAATTGATTTTTCTATTTTTTTATTGCATATCGCAACCGGTTTTGGTAAAATGAATCATGTTGCAATAAACGTTGTACAAGATTCAACTGGAGGTGAAAGATATGCCTAATATTAAACAAGCTAACAAACGCGTAAAAACCAGCCAGGCGCAGGAGCATCAAAATATCGCTCAGAAGAATGCGATGCGTACTGCAGTGAAACGCGCAATGACAGCAAAGAAGAATAATTCTGAAAACGTTGAGACCCTTATTTCCGGTGCTGTCAAACGTGTGGATAAAGCTTCCAAGAACAACCTGGTGCATTCCAACAAAGCTGCCCGTATGAAATCAAAACTGATGGCAAAATAAAACCTTCATTACGATGAAGGTTTTTTATTTTGCCTTTTTTACTGAATAAGCGTAATTAAGGTATAGCGAATCCTAAATTTTTGTCTAAATTTCAAGAACAAACAGTTCAAACAGTGTCTGCCGGTCAAGATAGCTTGATTTGAAACGATAATCCATATTCCTGCACATGACCATTTTGCCTTCCAGTACAGCCTGGTCGTATTTTCTGACATCCTTTGAAGCGAGTTTCACCCTGTACGGATGGACCTTTAAAGATTTCGCAATATAATCCTGCTGATACCCTTCTCCGAGCATCAATTTTACCTGATATAACAATCTGAACTGACCGATGATCAGATGAAGCAGCTGCATCGGTTCTTCTTTCTGAAGCAGCAGATCTCTGAGCAGATTGACGGCATCAGCTTTCTGATTTTTCAGGATCAGGTCGGTCAGTTTGAAAATATTCTGCTCCAGACTGATGCTGACAACTGATTCAACATCCGCTTTTACGATTGAATCATCTGCAAACAGCATCAGCTTGTTGATTTCATTCGTCACCGTTTCATAATCGATCCCGGTTCTGTGGATGAATGCGTCCATGGCCGGCCGGTCCATGGAAACTCCATTGTCATTCACTGTTTTCTGCAGATAATCTCTGATTTCCTGCTCATTCATCTCACCGACTTCTGTAATATTGCCGCGCTGTTTCATGATTTTTGTAATCCGTTTACGCTTGTCGAGCTGTTCACTGAAAACTTTAAAAATTACCAGCGCATCATCATTCTTGTTGGTCAAGTAGTCTGCCAGCCGGTCGATATCATGAGTAACCTCCGCTTTGACTCGGGCCCCTGTAAATGAAAATGCATCATTCACGATCACTGCCTTCCTATCTGAGAGAAGCGGCAGCGTCTGTGCTTCTTCCATAATCGTTTCGATGGAGGTTTCCCTGTAGTTCAGAGTGACGAGACTGAATTCGTCAGGTTCTTTTAAAAATGAACGCGCCAGCTCCTTTGCCACTTCGGTTACACGCATGGTATTATTGCCATAGACAAGCTGCAGTCGTTCCATAAATACGTCACTCCCATAATATTTCTTAATCTATTATAGCTTTTTTAAAGAGAATATCATATACTGATATTGATATGTTTAGGAGGTAATCTCATGAATAAATTCGAAAAAAATGTACAATCCAAGAACAATGATATCATCGATTCGGGCATGGGCTTTATTGTAGGTTTTGTGGGACTTTCAGCCATCTACATCATTGCTCAGGTCTTCCAGATTGTCTCAGATTTACTCTAATCGTCAAAGGGCTGCTGCGGCAGCTCTTTTTTTATACAATGATTCCGCTCGGGTGTGAGTTTTGATTCCACACACATAACGTCTCCCCTGATTTTGAATTTGACCATGCCTTCTTTAGAAGTGTCATAGACAGTCTTTCCATCCAGCTTTTTGATGACTTCCGGATGCGGGTGATTGTAACGGTTACCTGTGCCTGCAGAAACAAGTGCATAATTAAAGTCTGTATGTTTCAGGAATTTATCTCCTGTTGAAGTATTTGAACCGTGATGCGCCAATTTCAGCACATCAACAGAAAGATTTCCGTATAAATCGATGAGTGCAGACTCCATTTCTGTATCTGTATCACCGGTAAATAGAAATTCAAATTTCCCTAAAGTGACCCGTTTAACAAGCGAATGCTGATTGGAATCATCGCTGTTCAGATTGCCATGCGGGAATAGGATCTCAAAATCTATATCACCGACTGTCATTGTCCGGGTTTTTGTTCCATTGATGAATCCGCCCTGGTAATCCTCGGTCACAGAAGTCTGGTACCATTCCTGAAACCCCGGGTCGAACGGATTTACCATCACATTTTTCACATCTTTGTTCTGGATAATATGATCCGCTTCACCGCTGTGATCCATATCCATATGGGACAGAATCAAGAGATCGATCTGGTCTGTGCCGCTTTCCTTTAAATAAGGCAGCACTGTCTGATCCGACAGACGCAAGGCAGATGCCTGAGAATAGTATCTGCCGCCCGTATCAACCATCACAGTATTACTGTTCCTGTGATCTTCAATGATAAAAGCATCCCCTTGCCCGACATCGACCATTGTCATCGTATAGTCGTACCATGATAACCGATTGATTATCGTCAGGGATAGTGCGAATATCAGACTGTACAGAAGTACTTTCCCTGCATTCTTCATACATATCTCTTTCATCATCATATATGAGAGAATGATTAAAAATATCATCCATAATGTATTGATGTTCTGTACGGAAAATCGATGCCTGCCCAGACCAGACAGAAAATGTATCAAGGCTTTGAATCCCGTAAAGACCAAGTCATACAATTGATCAAACAGTGCCGGGAAACCAGCAAAAATCATTATATTATACAGGATGACCATCGGGAAAATGATGAATGAAAACAGAGGGACGAAGATCATATTCATGAATATCCCGCTGATGCTTATTTCATTGAATTGGATGAGCACGATCATCAGTGTGGATACTTCAGCAATCGCAGTTATGCCGAAGAGTTGAACCGGCGACGGACAGTTCACCCAGAAATTTCGAGTCAATATGATCAGATATGTCGTTATGTAGGACAGCTGGAATCCGGCATGATACATTATGAAAGGGTTGATAATCACCTGGACGATAGCTGTCAGTGAAATGACGGCCAGATACGGCTTTTTTCTCGCAAATGAGGTCATGATCAGCAGCACGGCCATAAGCACAGCCCTTAACACGCTCGGGCTGAAAAAGTTGATCGCCAGAAACAGCAAAAGCACTATAATCATAATGAGTTTTATCACGTTGATGGTCAGTCCCAGTCTTTTCAACATAAAGAATAAAATACCGCTGATAAAGGCGACATGTGTACCGGATATAACATAAAGATGATAAATGTCGAGTTTTTGCAGTGCACCGAAGAAATCGGATTCGATATAGGACTTATTGCCGATGGAAAGTGTCAGTATATCGTAAGTATAGTCATACTGGGACTTGGAATGCACTCTTGTTATATATTTGTCACGCAGCTGTGACACTTTCATATTCAGGGTCAATGGGGTGCTTGAACAATGTTTTAGTTTGACCGATTCATGATAGATCCGCCCATCCAGTCCATTTATTTTTAAATTGAGCCTGTTATCTTTTTTTATGAAATTCCTTTGCTCAGAAGGCACCGTCACATCAAACAGACCGCTGCATGTTTTCCCGATCGGTATCTTTGTCTCTTCGTCCAAAAACATATCAAAGGTCATTCCGTCATGGACGACGATGTGTGCGGTGTGGTCCTGATAATACTTATAACCGGTAACGGTTACAGAATTCACCCGTTTTTCCTCAAGACTTTCAGGCAAAATAAAAACAGCTGTCATCGTGACAGCTGTTATGAAAATAAGAAGCAGATTAAATCTCAGTAAGTGTATTTTCCGATATGCGATGAATGCTGTAACAGTAAGACCGAATAATCCCAGTGCCGGAGAAACCAATGTGATATACCCGTTTACTATGGATAAGAAAATTAAAAATATAATCATATTTCTGATTCAAAGTATTTTGCTACTCTGTGATTATCAAAATCGATCCGTTCATAATTGACCCCTGTCTTATCAAGAAGATTCAGTGCGTACTCATGATTCTTATAGCCTTTGGCGTAAAAAATATTCTTGATGCCTGCCTGCACCAACGACTTTGTACAGTGAACACACGGGAAATGAGTGACGTACACACTCGCTCCTTCAGTTGAGACACCAAATTTTGAACACTGAAGCAGGGCATTTATCTCAGCATGTATTGTTCTTATACAATGACTGTCTTCCAGCAGACAACCGACATCGATACAGTGGTCCTCACCGGAAACTGAGCCATTATACCCACCTGCAATAACCCTGTTGTCTTTCACAATCGTTGCGCCTACTTTCAATCGTTCACAGGTAGAACGCAGACTCAAAAGATGGCTTTGTGCCAAAAAATACTCATTCCAGCCTATTCTCATTTTTTTATCCCTCTTCATCTATATATTTTCAATCTATTGTAATATACGGTTCAAGACTTTCAAACGTTTTTTCACCGATGCCCGGTATGTTCATCAGATCTTCAGGTTTCATAAATAATCCATTTTCTTCACGATAATCAACAATCAGCTGTGCTTTTTTCTCACCGATTCCATTTAAAGTGGTCAATTCCGCGATTTCTCCGGTATTAATATTAACCGTTGTATTGTCAGCTCCCTCTTCAGCTGGAGGATCATACCCTTCACTGGGATTGAAATCTTCAGATTCCTCCTTTGTCGGAATGTATATCACCATCTCATCCGAGAGCTTCATGGACTGGTTAACTGAAATCAAATCTGCGGCATGTTCAAGCTGAGCTATTTCAAGAACATTTTTCACACGTGCATCTGCTGCCATTTCGTAAACTCCCGGGTGTTTCACTGCGCCTTTAACTTCGACGAAAATACTGGAAGACTCCGGTTTGCCCTCCGCTTCTTCACTTTCCTCCTGAATGTTATCCAAAGATGTTTCTTCCACAATTTCAACCGCACCTTTTCCGGGAAAAATCAGCACAGCAATAATAATTATTATTATGAGCATCATCCCGCCAGCAATATAAAGATTGTAGCGATTCCATAATTCTTTCATATCCATAGATGTCCTCCTTAAAAAGGTCTTTATCTATATATGGTGAAAAATGGTCGATTTGCTCTTTTTTACGTTCAGATAAATTTATTAACTCAAAAAAGCTTTGTAACTTAATAGTTACAAAGCTTTTTTGATAACATAAAAAACACGTTCACATATTTCAGACACAGGATTGCTCATATCAAAATCGCTGAATGCGATATCGAGCGACATCCCTGAATTATCAATCATGCGGAGCATATCTTTATGATTATAAGTTCTCTGATGATGGATTTCATCAAAACGCGTATAGAGACCGGAATCATCTTCTTTGATAAAAAAACTCATATCGTGAATGACCGAATGCGGCGCGTCTCCCTTAACGCAATCCCATATATATGTGATATGTTCTGTTTCATCACTATAGGTCATATCATTAAAATCCTGCTCCATTTTAAACACACTGTGTATATCAAATATAAATACGCCGGTGTGACTTAAATGTTTTTTGACCTGTTCAAAAATCTGCATTAATTCCTGTTCATCTGCTGCGTAATTCAATACATCAACAGTAGCCGTGATGATATCAAATTGATTATTCAATTGAAATGTCCGCATATCATCCGTGAAATAATCAATGGATTTTTCCGGATAGCTGTTAGCTGCTTCAATCATGCCGGCCGACAGATCAAATGCTTGAATTTCGTCAAAGTCAAGCGCCCTTGTCAATGCGCCGGTACCGCATCCGATATCAAGCACTGAATGTCTGCCGTCCTTATAGCTGTGAATGATATCCAGCCATAGAGGATAAGGCATATCATATGTCAGTTCCTCATAATATCTGCTGAATTTCTGATAGGCATCATGAGGCATCGACGTGTTCACCATTTTTGAAAAGACGTTCCAGATTGTAATAGTCCCTCTCAGGTTTATGGAATATATGAACGACGACATTGTTTACGTCTACCAGTATCCACTTGCCCTCTCTGTAGCCCTCTGTAACCGTATGAAGATTATTGTCTATAGATGCTTTTTTCACTTCATCAGCAATCGCCTGAACCTGCCTGTCGGAATGCCCATGACATATAATATAATAATCGGTTACACTGCTCGTATCAGTCACATCAAATTTCATTATATTTTCTGCATTTTTATTATCACACGATTTTATCATTAAATTGACAAGTGCCTCGCTTTGCATTCTGTCACTCCTTCACCATATTATAATAATTCAGGCATTCTACAGTTTTTGGGTAGACTGTGCGATCATTTGAAACGAGATGGAGCATATTTGCTTTGGTTATTTCATAAACCGCCAGATCCAGATCTTCATCGTCGTAGATGATTGATCTGATGTCATCCACTCCCGGCTGTGATCTCTTGGGTTCAATATAATCCGCCACAAAAATAATCTTTTCATTCAATGTCATCCGGCTTCTGCCGGATGTGTGGTTCATGATCGCCTGATAGATTTCTTCATCTTCGATGCCATGCTCATTTCTCATCCTGACGGCAGCCACAGGTCCATGGAGAATTTCCGCTTTAAAGCTCAACAGGTTTGGATCCAGTTTATATTCAGTAACATACTGATACATTTCACTGAGCTCATCGTGCTTGCAATAATCATGGAGTATGCCTGCGAGGAAGCATTTTTCCTCATCACCTTTGAATATATTCGCCATTTCAACAGCTGTCTCGGCAACACGTTTAGAATGCTTATACCTTTTTTCAGGCAGTTTTTCTTTTGCCAGTGTTTTTGCATCTTTATGATTCATACAACCCATGCTCCTTTATATACTTAAACACACCTGCGTCCAATTGATGTCTTACCGGATCATTGTTCATTATCCGGCTGCGTATCACAGTTGAGGATACTTCCACCACAGGCTGATTCAGCTGGATAAACGGTTCCTGGATATGGGGCCCCTCCCCTATCCTGTCCAGAACGACAAAATGCATCAATTCCAGAAGTTCATCCTTTTTATACCATCTATCAAAATTGAGATACTGATCCCAGCCCATCAGAAAATACAAAGCGTCATTGGGATACTCAGTCTTCAAATACCTGGCGGTGTCATACGTATAGCTGGCACGTTCATGATCTATCTCGTATTTATCCAGTGCCATAAAATCGTACTCACGGGTAATCATTTCAAGCATATTTATCCTGTGTTCATCCTCAATCGGCTTTAATGTCTTAAGCGGCGACTGCTTCACTGGGATAAAAATGATCTTATCAAAATCCATCTTAATCTTCGCCTCAACGACCGCGTGGATATGTCCGATATGAATCGGATCGAATGACCCTCCGAAAACCGCTATTTTCATGCCTGCTCTATCTTATTTTCCTTTTTTGATTTCCGGTAGATCACGATCGTGCTGCCGATTACATTTACAATATGACTGTCCGTCCGCCGGCTGATCTGTTCCGCAATGGAATCCTTATCTTCAATGCAGTTCTGCAGAACAGATACTTTAATCAGTTCCCTCTTTTCCAATACATCATCAATCTGTACTATAAAATTATCATTGACTCCATTTTTACCGACTTGAAAAATCGGGTTCAGATGATGTGCTTCCGATTTGAGCTGTTTTACCTGACGGGATGTTAATTTGTCCATGACTTACCTCCAAAATATTCCTTACATTTTTTATTGACAGCTTCATAGCTGCCTGTTTCTCCGGTCCAGATCTTATAGGCATCCATTGCCTGGGACACGAGCATGAAAAGTCCATTCATATATGAATGTTCATTGAAATAACCCAGAAATTCGGTTTTTTCAGGCTGGTATATTAAATCGACCCCCAGCACATTCTCTGTCACCAGTGTGCGCGGGATGTCCATCGTTTCAAATACATCCTCGCCCTTCATACCTATCGGCGTGGCATTAATAATGACGTCATACGCTGCCGTTTCCTTTATGTCTTCAATTAATATCGCTTCAAAATCAGTTTCCTTAAATCTCTCAAAGCTCTCCTTTCTTCTCGCAGCAACAGTTACATGGTCATCACGATCTGCATGGGCACGGTGTACAGCTTTTGCTGCGCCGCCGGCCCCAATAATCAATACATTTCTCTGTTGCTTGCCAAAATGTGTAATAAACGCGTGCATGTACCCTGTAATATCAGTGTTATGGCCGACAAAACGTCCGTTTATGATTGAGACTGTATTTACTGCACCAATTTTTTGAGCGCCCTCATCAACCTCATCAAGAAATTCGATGATCTTCTCCTTATGGGGGATGGTGACATTAAACCCATCCAGCGCGTTTCGCCTGGCGATATCATGGATGAACTGTAAATTTTCTGGTTTGATATCAAGGATTTTATATACATCGTCCGTACCTTTAGCATCAAAATTTGCCTGATGGATCGTCGGGGAGAACGAATGTTCAATCGAATGCCCGATTACTGCATATTTACCCATTATACCCCCCCTTAAAAATGGTCGGCCGCAGGACGGCATCTACACCTTTCGGAACTCTCACGCTAATTTTCGCACCGGCGGTGATTGATATGAAAGCCAGTCCGCTGATTGAAAGATCACTGTCATTATCTACGGTAAATTCATAACTGGTAAAATCGTTTTCCAGATAAGGAGATTCGATATCCGGCGGCGCCAGCAGTCCATCATAGTGATTTTTATAAAACGCGTCAGCATTATCGAGCTTTGTCCTGTGGATGGTTATTTTATCAGCCGCATAAACTGTGAAGGATGCTTTTTCCCCTTCTGTGAAATCAACTCTTGCAAGGTTAGATATGAACAGTGTCTGTCCGCTGTTCAGCTGGAATACTTTTGGCTTGATTTCTTTCTCAGGCATGATGGACTTCAATGATTCCTGTTTGATATAATGCGCCATCTGGGAGGGGACGACTACCCCCGGAGTATCATAGATGAAAGTATCTTCATCAAGCGGGATGTCTATCAGATCTAAAGTAGTCCCCGGGAAACGGCTGGTCGTTATCACTTCTTTATCGCCGGTGGTATTTTCAATCAGTTTATTGATAAGCATGGACTTGCCCACATTCGTTGTACCCACAACGTAAACATCCTGACCGTTTGCAAGTTCAGATATTTTATCGATCAGTCTGTCGATACCTTCGTTTTTCTCCGCACTGATGACTACAGTATCCTGGGCTTTGATACCTGCTTCACTCAGCATATGTTTCGCTCTGTGAACGACTCTGTTCTGATTCACTGATTTCGGCAGGAGATCTATTTTATTGACGACGGCAAGCACGTTTTTATCTCCTACAATCCGGTTGAACGAGGGAATCAGGCTGCCGTGGAAATCAAAGACATCGATCACTTTGACAATGAGGCCTTCAGTTTCATAAAGTGCATTCAGCATTGTCAGAAAATCCCCTGAATCCACATCCAGATCCATTATCTCATTATAATGTTTTAACCTGTAGCAGCGCTGACAGATAGCATCTTCCCTCCGCAAGCCGCTGGCGGGTATATACCCCGGCTGGTGTTCATGCTCAGACTGAAGTACTGCCCCGCAGCCGATACATTTTACGTCTTCCAAATTTTACTGCCTCCAATTGATTAAACCTTTGCGGTTAAAATATCTCATAATAATTCTTTCGATACTGCGATTGGCCCGTGTGGACCAGCCGTCCCTGCTTTTGACAGGAAGCACAAGTATGCTTTTTACACCCTCCATGTTCGCACCTAGAATATCAGTCATCAGCTGGTCGCCGACCATCACCGTTTCTGATTTTCTGGTGCCCATCATTCTCACTGCCTTTCTGTACCCCCTGCCCAGCGGTTTTTTGGCACTGAAGATGTAGTTGATATCATGCGGGTCACAAAATTCACTCACCCGGACTTTATTGCCGTTTGATACTATCGTAATCTTTATATCATTTTCTTTCATGGACTTAAACCACCTGGTCACCGTTTCATTAGCGTGCGGCTCATCATATCCGACAAGCGTATTATCCAGATCGGTAATGACAGCCGTTATATTACGTTCTTTCAAATATTCAGGTGTTATGATATTGAAATTGACAAAATAATCGCTTGGCAGAAAATACTTTTCCAAAAAGTTCAACATTTTGCACCTCAATCGGGCTTTATTATATTTTAACACAAAAATAAAAGCGCCTTAATAAATTAAGGCACTTATGGATTACTCGTTAATTTCATTATCCTCTGTTTCGGTATCCCTGTATATCAAGTATCCGATTACAACTGTAATGACGAATGCAATAATCATAAGAAAAGTCACGGATATCCCTCCAGTTACAAGTCCTTCAGTAATGATTTTACAACTTCAGACGAATGAATACAAGCTTTAGATAAAAATTCATTATATGACATATCGGCGGTATCATCCGCTTTATCGGATATGGAGCGGATGATGACAAATGCTGTCGAATGCTGATAGCATGTCTGTGCAATGGCGGCAGACTCCATATCCACGGCAAGCGCCTGTCTGAATTTTTCAGTGATCATTCCTTTTTGTGGCGCACTGCCGACAAAAGCATCACCACTGACTATCAGGCCGCTGTGCCCCGTAATTTCAGTGTTCTTTTTGACCGCCTGTAACGCCAGCTTATTCAAACCTTTATCTGCAATATAAAACTTTGGCATGCCTGGCAGCTGCCCGGGTTCATAACCAAATTCGGATGCATCCGCATCATGGTGCAGTACATTTGTACTTACCACCATATCGGTGACATCCAGTGCTGTTGACAAAGCGCCGGCCACACCTGTATTGACGACAATCTTTATATCATATCTGTCGATAATGAGTGCCGTAATGATACTCGCATTCACCTTGCCGATACCACTCTCAACAAGCGCAATTTCCCTGCCTTCGAGTGTGCCTCTGTAAACATCGGCGTGTGCGACAGTATCGACAGATGATACATCCATCCACTCCCTGAGGATATCCGTCTCTTCTTTCATGGCGCCGATGATTCCAATGACACCCTGATGATCAGTCAATGGAAATAATCTTCACTGTCATCTCGCTGCCGTCAGGGAGGGGCACGATGACGGAGTCATTCAGCTCAGCGTCAAGCAGGGCTTTTGCTATCGGAGATTCATTTGAAATTTTCCCTTCAAACGGATCGGCTTCAGCACTGCCGACAATCTGATATTTTTCTTCATCTCCGTCAGGCACCTCGCTGAAAGTCACTGTCTTGCCGATTTGCACGATATTATTATTCCCGTTGTCTTCAATGATCTTCGCATGGCGGAGCATGTCCTCAATCTTTGTAATTTCCTGTTCGATAAAGCCTTGTTCATCTTTCGCGGCATCATACTCTGAGTTTTCGGAAAGGTCGCCAAAACTTCTCGCCACTTTTATCTTTTCGACCACATCAGGCCGTTTGACAGTTTTAAGTTCTTCCAGGTCCTCCTGCAGTTGTACATATCCGCTCTGTGTCATTGGAAATTCTTTTTGCATATCCATTAAATATTCCTCCATGTATTCGTAAAATTAAATTGGTTACTTATTCAATAAAGTTCTGATCTTGGTCGTGATTAAATCGATTGCTACGTTATTTTCTCCACCTTCGGGTATAATTACATCACTGAAACGTTTTGTCGGTTCGATAAATTGAAGATGCATCGGGCGCACAACATTCAAATACTGATTGATGACAGAATCGAGTGTTCTGCCACGGGTCTCGATATCCCGCTGCAGGCGCCGCAGAATTCTGATATCGGAATCAGTATCCACGTATATTTTTACATCCATCAGATCTCTCAACGATTCATTTTCCAGAGCAAATATACCTTCGATGATGATCACATCCCTGGGTTCGACATAGATCGTTGTGTCACTCCTTGTGTGTATTTCATAATTGTATGTCGGCACTTCTACCGGCTGACGCTTGAGCAGCTGGCTGATATGGGCTGTCAGAAGATCATTGTCAAAAGCGAATGGGTGATCATAGTTTGTATTGAGCCTTTCTTCGAATGTTTTGTCACTCTGATCTTTATAGTAATAATCCTGCTCAATCAGTGCGACACTGTGCTCGTCCAACGCCTCCATGATCTTTCTTGTAACGGATGTCTTGCCTGAACCCGAGCCACCGGCTATGCCTATTATCGTCGGCTTTTTCATCTGTTTTTTACCTCTTTATTCTTACTGATGACCAAAAGTCCATCCCCCACCGGTAAAAATGAACTGAACATTTCGGAGGATGCGATATGTTGATTGAAAGCATCCACCCTGGCCTGCATTTTACGTCTGTTTTTGGACTGTATATGCCTGTCGACCACCATCCCCCTGAGAAGAAAGTTATCAACGAGGATAAGCCCGCCCTGTTTAATGAAAGGGCTGTACATTTCAAAAAATTTCTGGTTGTTGCCCTTGGAAGCATCGATAAAAAGCATATCAAAAGTACGATCAGCAATTTCTTTATGCAAAGTGTCGGCGGCATCACCAAGTATTGGTTTCACCCTATCGGTGACATTATATTTTTCAAAGTTTGCTTCTGCAGCCCGGTGGCTGTCTTCATTCTTTTCTAACGTCACCACTGAAACACCGGGATGGACAGATAGCATATGCAATGCACTGTAACCGATGGCAGTGCCAATCTCAAGGATATGCCTGGTCCCCGTCAGATGTATATAATGCTTCATCACCTCAAGCGCATCCCGGTCCATGATCGGGACATTGTTTTCAACAGCATCTGTGTGTACATCCACAAACAATTCGTCCGAACTGTTCAGCGCTGCAACATAATCATATATATCCAATATTCTCACCACATATAAAAAATACAACTGATAACAGAGTTATCAGTTGCTGTATTTATCATGTTTTATAGTAGCATAGTTTAATTCACTTGAAAAGAAGATTTTATCTTTCTACTCATTATTAATATACTCTTCCCGATTTTCCACATGTTCTTCGAACGTTTCAGCAAAGTGGTTGTTTCCTTCACTATCGGCAAGGAAGTAGTAGTAATCGGTATCCGAAGGGTTCATGGTACTCTGCAGTGATTCCATACCGGGGGAAGCAATCGGTCCCGGCGGCAGGCCGCTGTTGATATAGGTATTATAAGGATCTTCAACCTCAAGATCTTCAAACGTAGTTGTTTCCTGATGTTCTCCGATAGCATAGAGGACTGTAGGGTCAGTTTGCAGCGGCATGCTCGGGTTCTCACTCATCCTGTTGAGGAAAACACTGGCAATTCTTGAACGGTCTGCGACTGAAGTCGCTTCTTCTTCAATGATAGAAGAAAATGTCAGAAATTCATGGAAAGACAAGTCAGTCTCTTCACCTTCATAATTGATCGTATAACCGTCTGCTGAAGTGTATACCGAATAACTGTTATTCTGTGTTGCATCGAGCATATTTCTTATTAGAGCCTGAAGGTCCGGGCTTTCCTGGGTTATCTCATAGGTCGCAGGATATAAGTAACCTTCCAGCGGATACTTCACTTCCTCATTCAAAATTTCTTCGCTCAGCATGTCCGGATAGTCTTCGATCAGGGACTGTATAAATTCCTCATCATTCATCAGTTCAAGAAATTGATCTGATGAGACGGGCAGCTGCTCTTCAACACGGGCAGCGATCTCTTCGACCGAATAGCCCTCCGGTATTGTCAGACGATACTGTACTTCCTCATAAACACTGCCGGTCTCGAGCGTCCGGGCAATTTGTTCAAAGTCCATCGCCGGAGATAAATCATATTCTCCTGACTGATAATTCGTAATGTTGTTTAGCCGAAGAAATATTTGAAACATAGTGCCATTTCTAATAATTTCCTCCTCTTCCAGCTGCTGGCCGATCATGCTTGCTGAGGCGCCCTCTTCAATCGTCACCTGCTGCGTCTCGGTCGAGTTCGGATCCAGCGGTTCCGTACTGGACTGGAAGTACATATAGAGCATAATTATAACGACGATAATTATAACCGACAATGCAGCGATTATGAATAAGGACAGGTAGGAAGATACATTTTTTGAAAATTTAATATCATCATGTCTGCTCATACTAAACTCCTATCTCAAAAAGAGCTTCCAATTAGCAATTGGAAGCCATTCTGAATCACATGTCAATGATTTACTCTTCAGGTTCATCCATTTGAGTATTGACCACTTCTTCAATCATGTCCCACTCTTCGTCAGTTTCAACCGGAAGGAACTTGCCGCCTTCACCATCTTCATCCACAACATTGATCATTGGAATCAGCTCTATTTCTTCCTCGTCGTTTGAGAAATTGCCCTCTTCAGCCAGGATTACATAATCCTTAGCAAATTCAGGATGATGAAATTCAAGCATTTTTCGATAAAGTACTTCATTTTCTTCTTCGTCATACAGAGTCAGCAGCTCTTCATCTGTATTGAAATCCATTTCTTCCTGGCTCATGATTCATTCTCCTTTTACTGGATTATCGAGATAGCCCTGCAGTATGAAAACAGCAGCCATTTTATCGATTACAGCTTTTCGTTTTTTACGGGATACATCGGCTTCAAGCAGTGTCCGCTCAGCACCTGCAGTACTGAGACGCTCATCCCACAATAGTATTTTAACATCTGGCA
Source organism: Salinicoccus albus DSM 19776 (assembly GCF_000385175.1). GTDB lineage: Bacteria > Bacillota > Bacilli > Staphylococcales > Salinicoccaceae > Salinicoccus > Salinicoccus albus. Next base: position 43,375 of record NZ_ARQJ01000033.1, read on the forward strand.
GTCTATTTTCAAGCAATTTACTAAAGTGTATGGATCGTTCCCCGCTTTCACCGATGCTGTTATTCATATGTTTTGGAAGTCCGACTACGATTTTGGTGACATCATTCTCTTTGGTAATCTTTTCGACTTTGTCTATACCGTAGTTTCCGTTTTCAGAATCAATCTTTAAAGTTGTCAGTCCCTGAGCAGTCCAGCCAAAAGCGTCGCTGAGCGCCACTCCTACTGTTTTAGTGCCTACATCCAGGCCGAGTGTCCTACTCATTGATCTCCTGCTCGATGTATGTTCTCACGAGAACTTCCATAATTTCATCGCGGTCAACGTGGCGTATGTTGTTGCGCGCTTCATTATGGCGTGGAATGTACGCAGGATCTCCACTTTGAAGATAACCCACAATCTGGTTGATTGGATTGTATCCGCGCGCCTCCAAAGTTTTGTAGACGTTAGTCAGAATCTCTTTTACATTATGTGCCTGCGTATCTTCAACACTGAACTTCCTTGTCTCGTCGAATTGATTCAAATTCAGCACTCCCATCATTACTAGCATTTGCCCTTCATTATAGCATTTTTAAGGAATCTATTGAACGTCAAAGATGATTTTTAACAAATTGTAATGCATTTGTTACATTAGAGGGGTTCGTGCCGCCGCCCTGGGCCATATCGGGACGTCCGCCGCCCTTGCCGTCAACTTCGGCGGCCATACCTTGCATGATATCTCCTGCTTTATATCTGTCTGTCAGCACTTTTGGTACAGTAACCACAAGAGATACTTTGCCATCATTAACTGAAGCCAGGGCGATGATTGCATCCTGGGCTTTAGATTTAATATTATCCATGGTCCCTCTGAGTTCTTTTGCGTTGTCGGCGGAAACAACGCTGGCAATCAGTTTCACACCATTGATCTCTTCGATCATATCATCGATATTGGCCAGCTTCTCGTCCTGCACTTCAGACTTAAGCGCCCGGTTCTCCTCCTTGAGTGTTTTATTTTCATCAAGCAGTGCATCTATCCTTTTTTCTGTCTGGTCTTCTTTGACTTTCAACAGAGAAGCGATTTCAGATAAACGATCTTCTTTTTCCTGATACAGGCGGACAGCATGCTTGCTTGTGACCGCTTCTATCCTTCTTATCCCCGCACCGATTCCTGTCTCAGATGTGATTTTGAATAAACCGATTTCGGAGGTATTCCTTACGTGGATACCGCCGCACAGTTCGACGGAATACGCATTAATATCGACGACGCGGACAGTACTGCCATATTTTTCCCCGAAAAGGGCCATCGCCCCTTTTTCTCTGGCTTCTTCCATCGGCATCTGCGAGATTGACACTTCAAGGTTTTCAAAAATGCTCCGATTGACTGTATCTTCAATCTTTTTGAGTTCTTTGGAAGAAAGACCGTCCAGATGGGAAAAATCAAAACGCAGCCGGCTGCTTTCGACGAGCGAACCTGCCTGAGTGACATGGTCTCCGAGCGTATCTCTTAAAGCCTGATGCAGCAGATGAGTCGCGGTATGGTTCTTCACGATAAATTTCCGTTCATCACGGTCCACTTCAAGGTCGTATCCTTGCTCTCTTTTGATTATCCCAGTGTTAAGATCGGCGACATGAACATTTTGACCGTTCGGTGCCTTATAGACTTCAGTCACTTCCAGCTCAGTGCCGCTGCCGGAAATGATGCCTTTATCTGCCACCTGCCCGCCGCTGACTGCATAGAACGGTGTCTTATCAAAAATGAGCTCGACGGTGCCGGGCGCTTCGGCCTGGCTGACTGCTTCATCTTCATTGATAATATGAAGCAGTTTCGCATGTTCTGATTTTGAACTGTAGCCTGTAAATATGCTGTCAGAATCGATGTTTGCCAGAGTTTCAGACTGGACCTGCATGGATGCTCCGGATTTTCTTGCATTGCGCGCTCTTTCCCTCTGTTTATCCATCTCAGCTTTAAATCCGGCTTCATCGATGCTCAATCCGTCATTTTCGGCATATTCCCGAGTCAGTTCAAAGGGGAAGCCGTAGGTGTCATAAAGTCTGAAGGCATCTTCACCTTTGATAATTCTACCATGTTCCAGAGCTTTCTCCTTAAGGCCTTCATAAATGCGTATCCCTTCATCCAGAGTGCCAAGGAATCTCTCTTCCTCTTTTTTGATGACTTCCTTGATAAAATCTTTCCGATCGGCAACATTCGGGTAGAATCCGCTCATGACTGAAGACACAGTATCTACAAGCTCAAACATGAAAGCCCTTTTTATCTTCAGATCCTTACTGAATCTGACTGCCCGTCTGAGCAGCCTTCTCAACACATAGCCCCTGCCCTCGTTAGAAGGCAGCGCCCCGTCCGCAACAGCAAAGCTCACTGTTCTGATATGGTCACTGATCACTTTAAATGCTGCATCTGTTTTTCTGTCTGTCCCATATTTAATGCCGCTCAGCGCTTCGATTTTCTTAAGGATTGGTGTGAACAGATCCGTATCATAATTCGTAGGAGCATCTTGCATGACACTTGCGATACGTTCGAGTCCCATACCAGTATCAATATTTTGTTTAGGCAGGGGTGTGTACGAACCATCCTTATTATGATTGAATTCACTGAACACAAGATTCCAGATTTCCAGATACCTTTCGTTTTCTCCGCCCGGATACATCTCTTCAGCGGCAGTTCCGCTCCCATAAGCATCTCCCCGGTCATAGAATATCTCACTGTTCGGGCCGCACGGGCCTTCACCGATATCCCAGAAGTTGCCCTCAATACGTATGATCCGCTCCGGTGCCAGTCCAATCGTCTCTCTCCAGATACCATAGGCATCCTCATCTTCAGGATGGACTGTGACATAAAGCAGATTTTCATCAAAACCGATCCAATTTTTATTTGTCAGGAAATCCCAGGCATATTCGATTGCTTCTTTCTTGAAATAATCTCCAATCGAGAAATTGCCGAGCATTTCAAAGAAGGTGTGGTGTCTGGCTGTGAACCCTACATTTTCAATATCATTGGTCCTGATTGATTTTTGAGCGTTGACTATTTTAGGATTCTCAGGCTTCACTCTGCCGTCAAAGTATTTTTTCATTATCGCTACACCTGAGTTGATCCACAGTAACGAATCGTCACCGATCGGCACGAGCGGCGCGCTCGGCTCTACCATATGATCCATTTCTTTGAAATAATTGATAAAAAGGTCTCGGATTTCATTTCCTGATAATTGCTCCATTGTTTTCACTCCTTGTCAAATTACGGAATAAAAAAACCGTCCTCAATAAAGGGACGGTCTTAACCGCGGTACCACCCAGGTTATGGCAGATGCCATCACTCTAAGATTATCTCATTTTACTGAACTACAGCACGTCAAAAGGCGTATCATTGTTTCCAGCTGCCACAATGTCTCTGTAAAATTACGTTCCTAAGAATTGATAGTCCAGTTTTTCACTTGTCAATGATTATAGATTCAAACGGATACTGTGTCAATTAAAATCGTATGGTGACACCTCACCCATGTTGATCATCGCCGGTATCCTTACCATATTCTCCTCGGTCAAAACCGTCTCTTCAGGCAAGGCGTTTTCCCTGTCACTGCCCGTTACATCCATACCGAAGACGGTATGGATCATTTCCGTGAGCGATGTATTCCTTTGAATACCTTCCCGCTTCAAGGCATCGTAAAAAGCGGTGTCGTCCCCGCATATAATCAGGGACTCCCTGGCTCTGGAGATGCCGGTATAGACGATGTTCTTCATCAGCATATGCCGATAGCTTTTAACGACCGGCATAATGACTATGGGATATTCGCTGCCCTGTGCCTTATGAATGCTTGTACAATATGCATGTGAAAGTTCTATCAGTTCTTTTCTTTCATAGGCGATATGAATGCCGTCAAAGTCAACCGTAATGGTATCTTTCTCCGCTCCATCCTGATCTTTGAATAATATAGAGTCAATGATCCCGGAGTCCCCGTTGAATACATTGTCCTCCGCTCTGTTAACAAGCTGGATGACTTTATCACCTTCACGGAAGCGCAGATCACCAAACTCGATTTCATTCTTATCATCTTCACCGGGATTTAAAATCCGCTGGAGTATCTGGTTGAGTTTTGTGATGCCAGCATTTCCCTTGTATATTGGGGCAAGCACCTGGATATCACGCATATCATACCCTTTAGTCACTGCCTTGTCCACGACATTTTCTACGAGTTCGGGGATCTGGTTTATCCCGGCCGGGATAAACAGCCGATCGGTGAATTTCTGCCGTATATCCATCTGTCTGTCTTCTTTGATTTCATGCGCCAGACGGATGATTGAGGAGCCTTCCCCTTGACGATAGATGGTATCCAGTTCAGTCACTGGGATGACATCCGATGTTATCAGATCTTTAAATACAGTACCGGGACCGACCGAGGGCAGCTGGTCCCGGTCCCCGACAAAAACAAGTATGGTATAAGGTTTTACATTGCGCATGAACTGGTAGAACAGCCAAGTATCAACCATGGACATTTCATCGATGATAATCAGCTCCGCATCCAGATCCGCATCGATCAGTTCGTCTTTACCAGTCTCCATGCCCCAGCCGATCAATCTGTGTATTGTGGATGCTGAAATGCCGGCAGTTTCACTTAACCGTTTGGAGGCGCGGCCGGTCGGTGCGATAAGTTTGACCGGATATTCATCGGCTGAATATTCGCCATAGTCCTTAAGTTTATGAATTCTGTGATAAGCATTGATGATGCCTTTGACAATGGTTGTCTTACCTGTACCGGGTCCGCCCGTAATTATTGAGATCTTTTGTGTCAGCGCCCGGATGATCCCCTCTTTTTGTTTCCTATTATATGAAATATCAAAATGATCTCCGACTTCCTCAACCGTTTCTCCCGCTTTTTCAGTACTGATTGATATGTCAGTACGGTCATTAACAAGCCGGTATATCTGTTCCGCGGATTTATACTCCGAATAAAACAACGACGGGATGTAAATACTGCCTTCAAAATCGATCAGCTGATCACTGTCGCACAATGCATGGACAGCATCAATGATCTCCGTATCGGCGAAATAGCTTGTATCATCTTTCGCAAGGAGCTCATCAGCGGAACTGACCAGATCCTCCATTCTGATATAGGTATGTCCGTCAGACATGACCAGCGATTCCATGACATACATGATCCCCGCTTTCAGCCTGCCGGTGTCATCCAAGGTTATCCCGGAGCTGAGCGCAATCCTGTCCGCTGTCGCAAAACCGATGCCTTCAATATCCATGACCAGCCTGTAGGGTTCTTTATCAATGATATTCAGAGTGTCTTCATCGTAGGTCTTTAAGATCCTGGCACTCATCCGGGCGCCAAAGCCCAATTCTGTCAGCTTGATGATCATCTGCTCCGTCTGGCGGTTCTCCAGTATCGTTCTGTGGATCATGTCGATTTTGTTTCCGGATAATCCGTCGACCGTTTTTAAAGCTGCCGGGTCGTCGGATATTTTCTCAAGGGCATCCACTCCAAGGGTGTCCACGATTTTTTTTGCGGTCTTTTCACCGATGCCCGGAAAAGTGTCTCCCGACAGGTAATGTATGACGCCCCGCACTGTGTTGGGCAGTGCCTTCTTAAAAGAGTCGGCACTGAATTGTTCGCCATACCGGGTGTGATTAGTTGTTTTGCCTGAAAAGCGGTAGCTCTCCCCTTCTGTAACTGCATGAAAATATCCCGTCACAATAACGTCGTCATTGAAATGGGTATTCGTCTCGGTAATATTCACTTTAAGGACGGCAAAACGGGTCTGTTCACTCAAGAAAATGACACGCTCCACTTCACCGGTCACATAAGTGTCATCATAAATTGTCGATTGTTCCATACAAAATCACTGTCCTTGGTTGTCACTATCCATTGCTTTCAGTCAGCTTACGGAGTGCATGATGGGCAAGATGATGATCATTTTGAATTTCTGATGCATTTCTGAAATGATGTATTGCAGCATTCTGATCATCATATTTCATCAGTTTTAACAGCCCCATGTTGTACTCTGCGTCGGCATGATCCGTCTTATCGATCACTTTGCCAAGCAGTTTTTCCGCAGGGTCATACAGCGAGACCTGGCAGCACAGAAGACCATACTGAAATGATATATCCAAATCATCCGGTTTGGCATTATGCGCCGCTTCAAAAAATTGAATCGCTTTCTCCGGTGAATCCAGATGGACATGTGACATGGCCAGCATGAAATTCAGATCGCCGTCCTCAGGATTTCTGCTGTAAGCAAGCAGATACAGCCTCACTGCTTCAGAGTATCGTTCGCTGTCAAAATAGATGTTTGCCAGGGAATAATATGCGCTTGTACTGCCAGAATTCAAAGTGATGGCTTTCTGCAGAAAATTTTCCGCTTCCTGATCTCTGCCTGCCTTATGAAGCATGTTTGCACCATTGATATAATGAACTTCTTCCCGGGGTTCTGCCTCGATTGAATTGAAAATTGCTTCTATCGCCGCTTCCATTTTTCCGTCACGCATCAGTTTTTCGTATTCCAGACCCATTATCCAAGATACTCCAGTTCTTTTTGATTCATATAGACCGTATCTATCGTGGCACCGCCAAGACAGACATCACCGTCGTATAATACAACAGCCTGGCCTGGTGTGATTGCCCGTGACGATTCATGGAAATCCACATTCACCCTGCCGTCCGACAGCCTGTTCACTGTGACCGGAACATCTTTTTGGCGGTATCTGAATTTGGCTGTACATTCAAATGTCTCCGGCATGTCATTGATCAGATTAAGTTCAGATGCCGTGAGACTGGACGCATCCAAGGCAGGATTATCAGCGCCTGACACGACGTAAAGTTCATTGGTTTCAAGATTCTTGCCCGCAACAAAATAAGGGCCGCTGTCTCCGCCAATGCCCAGTCCCTGACGCTGGCCGATAGTATAGTACATCAAACCGTCATGCTGGCCTTTATCTTCGCCCGTGTCCATATCGATCATACGTCCGGGGTTCGCCGGCAGATAACCGCTGAGGAACTCCTTAAAGTCCCTTTCACCGATGAAACATATGCCCGTTGAATCTTTTTTGTCCTTGGTCGCCAGATCATAGGATTGTGCCAGTTCCCTCACTTCGGACTTATTCAAATGACCGAGCGGGAACATCACGCGCGCAAGCTGTCTTTGCGACAATTGGTTCAGGAAATACGTCTGATCTTTATTATCATCGATGCCCCGCAGCATCCTGACACCGTCACTTCCATGTTCCACCCGTGCATAATGTCCTGTGGCGACATAATCAGCACCGAGCAGCATCGCATGGTCCAGGAACGCGTTGAATTTAATTTCTTTATTACACATAACATCCGGGTTCGGCGTTCTTCCTTTTTCGTATTCATCGAGAAAATAACGGAAGACCCTGTCGTAATATTCCTTTTCAAAATTGACCGAATAATACGGGATGCCGATTTCCTCGGCGACCAGTCTCACATCTTCATAATCCTCTGTTGCAGTACACATGCCAAACTCGTCTGTGTCGTCCCAGTTCTTCATGAAGATCCCTATGGTATTGTACCCCTGATCTTTCAGCAATTTAGCCGTAACAGAGCTGTCTACACCTCCGCTCATGCCTACCACTACAGTTGTTTTTGAATTATCCACTGTCAACATCCTTTCAAAATGTATCTATACCAATCTCTCGTATATTTCCTTTAACGCTTCTGTAATCCGCTCGATCTCCTCAGTTTCTGTCAGATGGGAAAAGCTGAATCTCAAAGATTTCATTACCCGTTCATCCTCACCATACATTGACGCGAGCACATGGGAGGGTTCAACCGTCCCCGCATGGCATGCTGATCCTGCGGAAATATAAATATCCGCCATATCAAGTGCAGTGAGCAGAAATTCCGATTTTGCCCACGGAAAGTACAGATTAATGATATGGGTGGCTGACTGGTTGACGTCACCATTTACCTTGAACGGGATTTCAGCTTGTGTAAGATCATTGAGAAATTTCTCTTTCATCTGCATTTCCCTGATCGTTCTCTCAGTTCTGCCATCGTGTGCTTTCTGCATCGCCTGGCTGATGGCATAGATGAACATACTGTTTTCTGTGCCGCCTCTGGCATCTTTTTCCTGGGAACCGCCCGTAATCAACGGTGTCATCATCACCCCGGTTTTGCGATAGAGCACGCCGACCCCTTTCGGTCCGTAAATCTTGTGGCCGCTGAGGGAAAGAAGGTCGATACCCAGATTTTTGACATCAACGCCAATATGGCCGAATGCCTGGACAGCATCGACATGAAACAGTGCGGCGTGGTCATGCAGCATCTGCCCGATTTCATAGACAGGCTGCATGACACCTGTTTCATTGTTAATAAACATAACGGAAATGAGTCTCGTATCTTCTCTCAGTTCCTGTCTGAAGTGATCCATATTCATGACACCGTTCTCATCGGTTTTTATATAGCTGACTTCAGCGTGTGCTTCCAGCGATTTATAAGTGTTGAGCACTGAAGCATGTTCTATTTCTGTGGTAATTATATGGGGACGGTCATATTTTGATACAATCCCTCTGATTGCCATATTGTTTGCTTCAGTCGCACCGCTGGTGAAGATGATTTCCTGCGGGGAAGCATTCAACAGATCAGCAACCGCCCTGCGTGAGGATTCAAGATGTGCTTTCGCACGCTTGCCGAGTTTATGGATACTGGATGGATTGCCAAATTCATCAGAATGAACCATCACATTTTCAATTATATCTTTATCCAGAGGCGTTGTTGCTGCATAATCTGCATATACTCCCACTGATATCACCTTTCACTTTCTTAAATAGCATTATTATACATTATTAGATTCTAACATGGAACAGCCAATTTTTATACTTTCCAAACTCGTTCGTTAGACAATTCAAACACATTCACTGATAATTGTTTTAAAAGAGGAGGCGTTGAAATGATGGAGAAATTATCTACATCTGTCCTTAACCTTGTGCCAGTGCGTGAAGGGAAAGATGTTTCTCAAGCGATAGAAGACATGGTTGAATTGGCCAAACATGTCGATGGGAGTAGTTATGAGCGCTACTGGGTGGCTGAACACCATAATACGACCACCATTGCTTCATCAGCGACAAGACAGCTCATCCATCATATTTTGAACAGTACGAATGATATCCGTGTGGGCAGCGGCGGTGTCATGCTGCCCAACCACTCTCCCCTGGTTGTATCTGAAGAATTCGGTACGTTGAATGCAATATTTGGAGATCGTCTGGATATTGGACTCGGGCGCGCACCCGGCACTGATATGCGGACAGCTTCTGCCATCCGGCGGAATAATCATGAAGGGGTCTACAGTTTTGGTTCTGAGGTCGGGGAAATAAAGAAATATCTATCTGTCGAGGAGACACAGGTGGTTGCATTTCCGGGTACAGGCACCAATATCCCGCTGTATATACTTGGTTCTTCGACTGATTCAGCGCACGTGGCAGCCAGACTCGGGCTGCCTTATGCATTTGCTGCCCACTTTGCGCCCCAGCAGATGGGAGAAGCTTTTAAAATTTATGAACGGGAATTTGAACCTTCCGATCAACTGTCGGAACCATACAAAATTGCTTGTCTGAATGTTATTTGTGCGGATACGGATGAAGCCGCCAACTATTTGAATACGACGATGTCTCAATTTGTTCTTAATATCATGCGCGGCGGCCGTCAAAAGCTGCAGCCGCCTGTGGATGATATGGAAGAATTATGGTCCCCGCAGGAAAAGCAGGCAGTCGAAAGCAGATTCCCTGTAGCCATGCTGGGTTCAGAGGAAACGGTACTTGAGAAGCTGAGGCTGTTCCAGAATCAGTATCATGTTGATGAAGTCATGGCTGTCAGTTATATATACGACACCCATGCACAGCATGCTTCCTATGATATGTGGGAACGTGTCGTGAAAAGGTATAATGATAATTGAAAACAGGCGCATGGGAACTCCCATGCGCCTGTTCTATCGCTTCGTGTGTATATCAATCACTTCATGGACACAATCCGGGATGACGGATAATGCATCCACTATAAGCGCTGCATCATTCGTGTCACACAGCGTCAGAAGTGTGGGGCCCGCACCGCTGATGACTGTTGCATGGGCGCCATGATTCAGTGAAACAGCTTTGACTTCATCATATTCGTGGATCAGATATCTGCGATATGGCTCATGAAAACTGTCTTTCATCATCAGCTGCCCCATCGTGTTGTAATCCTGGTTGATCATGGCCATCAGCAGGACGTTGGTTACGGCATTCTGATCCACAGCATCCTGCTTTATGTATGATTGCGGCAGAGCGGCTCTTGCCGCTTTCGTATCGATTTCATACCCAGGTATACTGACAATGGCGGCCAGACCTTTCAAGTCATGACTATAATAGAAAAGTTCCCCGTTTTTATAATATCCAACAAAGAAACCGCCTGTTACAGCAGGTCCCACATTATCCGGATGTCCTTCGATTTCACTGGCTCTCTGCACTTTTTCATATTCACTCAAATGTAAACCGCAGAACTGATCGGCGAGTTCTATGCCTGCAACAATGGCTGACGCAGAGCTGCCCATACCGTGTGTCAGCGGTATTTCGCTGTCCATGGTGATTTTGAGCTTGGGCAGTGTTTTATGATACTCTCCTGCGATATTCATCGCTGTCCGAATACAGAGGTTCGTCTCATCAGAAGGAAGGACTTCAAGACTTTCACGTTCAAATTTCATTTCCCACCGGTCGTTTTTTTCCGCTTTGATATAAAGGAATTTCTCCAGCGCCAAACCGATCGAATCAAACCCCGGGCCCAGATTCGCACTGGTTGCCGGTATTTTAAACTCAGTAGCTTCCATCTTCTGTGATACCTTCGATGTACTTTATGATCTGGTCCTCATCATTTGGCAGGACTTTTGGTTTTTGAGTAATTTGATCAACAGCCGTTTGAGGATCTTTAAGCCCGTTTCCGGTCAATACTGTCACAACCGTAGCCCCCTGTTCTATCTTACCGTTCTCCAGTGAACGCAGCATGCCGGCGACACTTGCGTTGGACCCGGGTTCTGCAAAAACCCCTTCGGCTGCTGCAAGTGTCTCATATGCATTGAGAATTTCGTCGTCCGATACTGCTTCAATCATGCCGCCGGATTCGTCCCGGGCAGCCTTGGCAAATTCCCAGCTTGCCGGATTGCCGATGCGGATGGCAGTGGCCACGGTTTCCGGCTGTTCTATGATTTTATCGTTGACGATCGCGGCTGCACCTTCAGCTTCAAAACCATAGATTCTGGGCAGTGCAGCATTTTTCTTCTCATTATACTCCTTGAATCCTTTCCAATAAGCGGAAATATTCCCCGCGTTACCTACCGGGATTGTCAGATAGTCCGGAGAACTGCCAAGCTGATCGACGATTTCAAAAGCCGATGTTTTCTGCCCTTCGAGCCTGTAAGGATTCACAGAATTGACAAGTGTGATGCCATCCTTCTCTTCGGCAATCTTGCGTACCACTTTCAGCGCTTCATCGAAGTTGCCCTCGATCGATACGATCCTGGCACCGTACATCATCGCCTGCGCCAGTTTACCGAGTGCAATTTTGCCTTCCGGAATGACCACAATCGTGTTCAGCCCTGCACGCGCTGCATAAGCAGCTGCAGAGGCCGATGTGTTCCCTGTAGAAGCGCATATGACTGTGTGTGCCCCCTGCTCTTTTGCTTTGGCAACCGCCAGGACCATGCCTCTGTCTTTAAATGAACCGGTCGGATTGGCGCCTTCATATTTGGCATAAATTTCCGCACCATACTGGGCACTCAGTGTTTTCAGATGTATGAGAGGTGTGGCGCCCTCATACAGCGTGAGTTCCGGTGTTTCTGTTCCTGTGGGGAGAAAGTCTTTGTATTCCTCAAGCACACCCTGCCAATTTAACATGCTATTCAACTCCATCAATTTGATATGACGCTTTGATATCAAGTAATCTATCTGCTTTCAAATCATCTAATTGTTTGTTCGTAATTGCTTCTGTAATGATTACAAACTCATCGCTGTCCACTATTTTAAATTCCACCGACATCCCGTTAAGTGCAGCTTCTGCTTCATTTTGTTCGTTGGCAAATCTGATATAGTGTCTGCCGGCTCCTGAATCTGGATTCACTTCAACGGTTTCATCCGGTGCAAAATTTTTCACCCCGGCATCTTTATACCGGATGACGTTGATCAGGTCAGAGACCACAGCTGAAGCTGTTTGAAGGCTGCCCGCTCCCGGACCGTAGAACATTGTTTCTCCAACGGCATTGCCATTCACATAGACCGCATTCATCTCATAGTTTACACTGGCAAGCTGATGCGTTGACGGCAGCAGCACCGGTTCTACACTGACGCAGAGCCCGCCCGCATCATACGTGCTCTTACCGAGGAGTTTCAAAGTCAGGTTCTCCCTGGCTGCATTGTCAATATCCACGATACTGACATCGCTGATTCCCCTGACCTGCACTTCACTCATATTAATCTTTCTATCATACGCCAGACGGGAAAGCAGAACAATCTTCCGCTTGGCATCGATGCCTTCCACATCATTTGTGGGATCTGTTTCTGCATAGCCTTTCTCTTTGGCATCCGCCAGTGCCTTGTTGTATTCCCAGCCGTCAATCGCCATCTTTGACAGAATATAGTTTGTCGTACCGTTCAGAATACCAAGCACTTTTGTAATCCTGTTGCTGTTCAGGCTGTTTTCAATACTTCGGACAATCGGGAGTCCGCCGGCCACACTGGCTTCATAAGCCAGTGTGGCGTTATTTTCATTTGCCGTTTCAGTCAGTACATCTATATGTTCGGCCAGCATATCTTTGTTGGCGCTGACCACGTGAACGCCCCGTTTGAGAAACGATTGCAAGAGATCCTTTGTCTTTTCGATCCCGCCCATGACCTCAATGACAATATCAATGGTGTCATCTTCTATAATATCATTGACATCATCAGTAATGACAGCCGCACCTGTATCGGCATCACGCTGTTTATCCACATCACTGACAAGTATGTGGCTGATGATGATCTTTTCATCTGTAAGCTTGGTAATCTTGTCACTGTTGTTTGTCAGTACATTGACGACACCGCTGCCTACTGTACCCAAACCGAGTAAAGCAATATTCATATTGTCATTAGACCTCCTATTTTAAATTATCATTTAAGATAACATATTACCCCGTAAAATTAAAAAGTTCAAGGTCTATTATATAGAAAAGTCTACACAATTCATAATTTTTCATGTATTATTATTGCTAAAATCCAATTGACGGGGTGTTTTATATATGAAAGTCGTAAAATTCGGAGGCAGTTCCCTCTCTGAAGCCAAACAATTGAAAAAAGTAGCGAATATTATCAAAGATGATCCAACCAGACGCATCGTTGTCGTTTCTGCTCCAGGCAAACGTTTCGATGGTGATGTCAAAGTGACGGATCTGTTGATCGCACTTCGCAGGAATAAGGTAACCGGACTCGATACGAACGAGGCGATCAATCAAATCATCGAAAGATTTGAGTCCATCATTAATGAACTGGGGCTGTCGGAATCGCTGCTCTTAACTTACAGAAAAACTTTGAATCACTACCTGGATACCATCGATGACGAAAACCGTCTGCTCGATGCATTAAAATCGTGCGGCGAGGACTTCAATGCACAGCTGCTCAGCGATTATTTGAACCTGTCGGGCGTGCCTGCCAGATATGTATCACCAAAAGCAGCCGGCATCAAAGTTACGGATGAACCTTCTAATGCACAGCTGCTGGCTGGATCATATGATGCGCTGTCAAAATTGAACTATGAGGAACATGTCCTGGTTATCCCAGGGTTTTTCGGCGTATCTGAAAATGATCGCATCGTGGCCTTCCCCAGAGGCGGTTCAGACATTACAGGTGCAATAGTTGCCCGGGGGACCGATGCAGATTTATATGAAAACTTCACTGACGTCAGCCATATCTACTCTGCACATCCAGGGATGATTGAAAACCCCCACGCCATCAAGGAGATCACCTACAGAGAGATGCGTGAATTATCATATTCCGGGTTCAGTGTATTCCATGATGAAGCTATTCAGCCGCTCTATGAAAATAAAACCCCGATTATGATACGCAATACGAATCAGCCGGAAATCGAAGGTACAAAAATTGTTGCGGACAGGGAATTCATTCCTGAGATGCCAGTCATCGGCATCAGCTGCGACGAAGGTTTCACCTCCATAACACTGAAAAAATATCTGATGAACCAGCAGGTCGGTTTTACGAGGAGACTGCTGCAGATTATTGAAGATTATGATATTTCTTATGAACACATGCCTTCGGGCATCGATAACCTTTCTGTAATCATCCGCTCCAGTAAGTTTGAAGGTAACACTAAACTTGAAAACATATTGAAAGAAATCGAAGAACACATGGAACCTGAAGAGATGTATGTAGAAGATAACCTGGTCATTCTGGTTATTGTCGGCGAAGGCATGAAGGAACATATCGGCATCGCAACAAAGACCACCACAGCGCTCAGTGAAGGTAACATCAACATCAGCATGATCAATCAGGGATCTTCAGAAATCAGCATGATGTTTGCGATTCGTCTGGAAGATGAAGAGAAAGCTCTGAAAGCAATCTATAGTAATTATTTCAAAGAAATTGACGGTTAGGCACCGGGGCTCTCAAAATATGGGAGCCTTTTTCATGCTTTATGGATGATGTCACCCGCCCAGTCGGGTTATACTGGAAATAATGACAAGGAAAAAGTGATAGGCGGAGGATAAAATGATTTTCGAAAAACGCATACAATACATTAAGAGATACAGGGAAATTGCCGTTGCATTTTCTAGAAGCGGATTTCATTTCATCGTTGAAGAGCTTGGCCTGGATCAAATATTGTCCATACCCAGGAAGCTGCTGCTTAAGCAACAAAAAAGCGAGGCGGAAGGAAAGACACGCGGGGAACGGATTCGTCTGTTCATCGAAGAAATGGGCCCCACTTTCGTCAAGCTGGGCCAGATCGCGAGTACGCGGCCGGACCTTGTTCCTGTAGATATTTTAAAAGAATTGGAAAAGCTTCAAAACCATGTCCCCCCTTTTCCATATGAAGATGCCGTCAACATCATAGAAGAATCACTTGACGCCAAATTGGAGGATGTGTTTGAGACGCTGGATGCAGAACCCCTCGGCTCTGCATCTATCGGTCAGGTACACAAAGGAAAGCTCGTCACTGGAGAAACGGTGGCAGTTAAAGTGCAACGGCCCAATATCGAGAACACTGTCAGAAACGACTTGGAGATACTTCACAGACTGGCAGCCCTCGCTGAGAGACAGACGAGCTGGGCACAGCAATATCAGCTGGTGGGGATGATCGAGGAATTTTCAACCGCTATTTTGAATGAGCTTGATTATACGATCGAAGGCAGAAATGCAGATAAGATTGCCAGACAGTTTGAAGATGATCACAACATCAAAATTCCCGAAATATATTGGGACGCATCGACAAGAAATGTCTTGTCGATGGAATTCATCAGCGGCGTGCCGATCAATGATTTTGAAGGCATCGAAACACACGGATATTCCAGGGAAGTGCTTGCAGAGCGGCTGACAAACGCTGTTTTCCATCAGATTCTTATCGAGGGATTCTTCCACGGTGATCCCCACCCCGGTAATATCAATATATTGGAAGATGAAACCATTGCGCTTATGGACTTTGGTATGGCCGGCAGCCTGACACAGGATATGAAATCTAACTTCGGCTTCCTGATTCTGTCGATGATGAGAAGTGATGCTTCAGGTGTTGTCAGGGCAATCACACACATGGGGGCAGTGCCCGATGATGTGAATATGAAAATGCTCAGAAAGGATACGGAACTTCTGAGGGACAAGTATTATGATGTGCCGCTGTCCCAACTGAATCTCGGAGAGGCTGTGCAGGATCTTTTTAACGTTGCGAATAAACATCATATCAACCTGCCCAGCGATTTTACGCTGCTTGGCAAAACAATTCTGACTTTGGAAAGTATCGTCAGCCAGCTCGATCCAGAGTTCAGTATCGTTGATGTCGCTGAACCCTTCGGCAGACAGCTGATCAGGGAAAGATATAACCCTAAAAATATGGCTGACCGCCTGTGGGGAGGCTGGAATGATTTCACCGATGATTTTTCCAGCTTCTCCAGCAATGTACACGAATTTTCAAAAGGACTAAAAGATCGCCAAGTCCCGATATTAATGGAATTAAAACGCAGTGAAACCTACTTGAAACGTCTGGATCGTATTGGCAACAGACTGTCATTCAGTATCGTACTGCTGTCATTCAGCATCATCCTGGTGGGGCTGATCATCGGCACAGCAATAAGCGGACAGACGACAGTCCTCTGGAGTCTGCCGGCGATTGAATTCGGTTCGGCCGTGGCACTCCTCCTCTTCATGGGTATGATCTACGCGATCCTCAGGTCAGGCAGGTTCTGACGCGAAAAAGCACCCGAAACGGGTGCTTTTTAAATGTAGAACATATAGTCATCAATTTCATCCTCATCATGGTTGAGCAAGTCCTGCAGGGTCGTATGATCCAGTACGTCCCGGAGTGCATCCCTGATCCTGCCCCATAGATACCTTTCCGTCTGAGTATCCTTGTCATCACTTTCGACCGCGACGATATTCTCCTCAAGCGATCTGAAAATGGTGCCAATTTTTATTTCATCCGGCGGAAAATTCAATTCGTAACCGCCATAGGCACCGCGTGTACTTTTCACGAGTTTTTCCTTTTTCAGGCTGGCGACAATCTGTTCCAGATACAGGTCGCTGATCCCGCGTTCCTCTGCGACAGATTTCACACTTCTTTTTCCTTCCTGATAATCTTTTGCCAAAGCCAGCATGAAATATAAGCCGTATCTTCCTCTTGTAGAGATTTTCATAAAGCACCCCATCGTTTCAGTTCATGTTAAAATAGATTACTGTAATATATATTAATATAACATATTACCGGAAGCAGGTGAAAAAATGACAACACAACCACTCAGTTTCAGACTGCGTCCCGTTTCCATAGATGAAATCCTGGGACAGGAACATCTGGTCGGCGGGGATGGTATCATAAGAAGGATGGTCCGGGCCAGCCGCCTTTCCTCTATGATACTTTACGGGCCGCCCGGCATCGGTAAAACGAGCATTGCCAGTGCCATCGCCGGTTCAACAAGCTTTAAATTCAGAACGCTCAATGCGGTCACCAATACGAAGAAAGATATGCAGGCGGTGGCTGAGGAAGGCAGGATGAGCGGTTCTGTCATTCTGCTGCTTGATGAGGTGCACCGGCTCGATAAAGCCAAGCAGGATTTCCTGCTCCCCCATCTGGAAAGCGGCAGCATCGTCATGATCGGTGCGACAACATCAAATCCGTACCACGCGATAAATCCCGCCATCAGGAGCAGATGTCAGATATTCGAACTGAATTCGCTGGCAGATGAGGATATCAGAACCGGTTTACACAGGGCAATGGCAGATAAGGACAGAGGTCTGGGTGATATTGATCTGGCACTCGAGGACAAGGCAGAAGAACACTTCATCCTTTCCAGCCACGGTGATGTCAGAACAGCGCTGAATGCGCTGGAGCTCGCTGCACTTTCCACTGACAAAGATGACGACGGAAAAGTGACGATTACACTTGAAGATGCCAAGAGCTGTATGCAGAAGACCGCCTTTCTCCATGATAAGGATGGCGACCAGCACTACGACGTAATGAGTGCGTTTCAGAAATCTGTACGGGGCAGTGATGTCGATGCGGCACTGCATTACCTCGGGCGGCTGATAGAGGCCGGTGACCTGGTGACCATCGTCAGACGGCTGCTTGTCATCAGCTATGAAGACATCGGTCTGGCGAACCCTCAGGCGGCAAGCCGTACGCTGGATGCCATACACTCTGCTGAAAGGCTGGGTTTTCCTGAAGCACGGATACCTCTGTCCCAGGCAGTCATCGAACTGTCGCTGTCACCTAAATCCAACAGTGCAATCACCAGCATAGACAAAGCGCTCGGAGATATCAAAAAAGGCCATATTGGAGCAGTGCCAAGACATTTGCGTGACGGGCACTATGCCGGTGCGGAACAACTTGGCAACGCTATCGGATATAAATATCCCCATAGTTATCAGAATCATTTCGTCAAACAGCAGTACCTGCCCGATTCATTAAAAGATAAAGGGTATTTCCAATCCTCAGATCAGACAAAATATGAAAAGCAGCTCGCGGAAGTGTACAGCAAACTCAATAATATACAGGAGTAACGGCAATATGCCCATTGACGAAACGCCAATGGGCATATTCATTTAATATATAAAAATAAGCACCGAATGCAAGCATTCGGTACTTATCGGAATATCCGGGAAAAGCCGTGTGTTATTGTTGATTATTTTGGCCTGCTAAGTGCAGGTGGGTGCCCTGTTCCCTGCTCCAAACGTCCTGTCTTATGCAGGCTTGTTTTTTGCAGGAAAACCTATTGGGCTCCCTTTCAAAAAAAGTGTTAGGTCAAAATATAATTCAACACATCACGCACTTCCCAGGTATTCCTGTTACAATTATAATATCATACTTCTTTTAAAAAAGATACTGATTTGTATCCCTTTTCTTTTACCCCGTATAAAACCCCCGCATATATTATTACAGGTCTTTTCTGAAACATATGATACGGTTCATCTCTTCAAAGCCAGTGTCCAGATGGAATTGCAGGCTCGCCGGATTATCCGTCTCACAATCACTCGCAAATTCCGAGCATCCTTTTCCCTTCGCCCACTTTTCACAGGCCTCCACCAGCTCACTTCCGTAGTTTCTATGGCGGTAAGCTTCAAGAACAAAGATCCCTTCCAGATATCCGACCGGGGAAGAATCAGTCCCTTCAACATAATCATGCCTGAGCCGGCACTCTGCAAATCCGACCGGCGAACCCTCCAGCATTTTTATATAATACGCACATGCGTCATCGTTAATATGATCTGCCATTTCCGCTCTTAACACATCATAATCCTCATGCCATAAAACAAAAGCCAAAGTTGTCATATCTTCAATATTTTCCTCTGATGCTTGAATTATCATACCAATCACCCCTGTTCTTTCGTTTCATTAATCTATATAATTGCCCTCAGAATGTGTTTTTTACACTCAAAAGAGGGTATATTTCATTGGAATCTTGATTACTTACATAGGCATTTATTTTAATTATACATAAAATTATTTATAATTCTAAATATGACATCATTAAGGAGCGAGCCAATGATCGAATTTAAAAATGTGACGAAAAAATATGGAGATAAAGTTGCGGTTGATGAAGTGAGTTTTAATATCGAAGAAGGTGAAATTTTCGTCCTGATCGGTCCGTCCGGCTGTGGTAAGACGACCACACTGAAGATGATCAACCGCCTGATCCATCTGACTACCGGCTATATCTATTTCAAAGACAGACCCATCAGTGAATACCCGGTGTATGAAATGCGCTGGGATATCGGTTATGTACTTCAGCAGATTGCCCTGTTCCCGCATATGACCATCAAAGAAAATATTGCGCAGGTCCCCTTGATGAAAAAATGGGAGGAAGCACAAATAGACGAACGGATTGATGAGCTGCTTACAATGGTCGGTATGGAACCGGAACAGTTCAGGGACCGCAGGCCTGATGAAATTTCCGGCGGCCAGCAGCAGCGTGTGGGTGTTGCCAGGGCACTGGCTGCAGATCCGCCTGTCATCCTCATGGATGAACCTTTCAGTGCACTCGATCCGATCAGCAGGGAGAAGCTGCAGGATGATCTTATTGATCTCCAAAAGCAGATTAACAAAACCATCGTCTTTGTTACCCATGATATACAGGAAGCGCTGAAGCTCGGAGACAGAATCTGTCTGCTGAAAGAAGGCCATGTGGAACAGATTGGCACCCCGCAGGAATTTCTGGGTGCGCCGCAAAATGATTTTGTAAAAAATTTCATCGGGGATGCCGGTGCCGGCGGGTTTCAGCATATCACCGTGGGAGATGTCGCAAAAACACACCCATTCTCAACATCCGAAAATATATCCGGCTATCCGACTGTCTCATCCAAAGCATCCATTAATGATGCCTTCCAGTATCTATCCGAGTCTGATGGCATCATCGTAAAGGAAGATGACAAAAGAAAAGTACTGAAAAACAAAGATGTTTTCAAATATCTTGCAGACAGTAAGGAGAGTGACGAACGATGAATGGATTTTTCGAAACACTCAATTCAAGGCGAGGAGAACTCTTCACCACCCTGATTGAGCATATACAACTGTCGTTTATCGCCTTGCTGATTGCGGTATTAATTGGGGTTCCTCTTGGCATTCTCCTGACTAAAGCACGAAGGGCATCTGAAATTGTCATCAATATCACTGCGGTGCTGCAAACGATTCCTTCCCTTGCTTTGCTCGGCCTGATGATTCCCCTGTTCGGCATAGGGCGGCTGCCCGCCATCATTGCGCTTGTGGTCTATGCACTGCTGCCGATTTTGAGGAATACATACACGGGTATTGTGGAAGTCGACGGATCACTTGTGGAAGCGGCCAGAGGCATCGGCATGAAGACCATGCGCCGCCTCCTTAAAGTTGAGCTGCCGATTGCCATGCCGGTTATCATGGCAGGTATCCGTACCGCTATGGTACTGATCATCGGTACGGCGACACTGGCAGCGCTCATTGGCGCGGGCGGTCTGGGGGACCTGATCCTGCTCGGTATCGACAGAAATGATTCATCATTGATATTGATCGGCGCCATCCCGGCGGCACTGCTCGCAATTCTATTTGATATATTGCTGCGCGTCATACAGAATCTCTCATATAAGAAAATTATCGCCACCTTAAGTTCAGTACTTCTGGTACTGGTGTTAATCATTAGTGCCCCCCTTCTGGCACAGCGGGGCGAGTCGATTACGATCGCCGGCAAACTGGGGGCGGAACCGTCAATCATCACCAACATGTACAAGATCCTGATAGAAGAAGAAACGGACTACACGGTCCAGGTCGAAGACGGACTGGGTAAGACCACCTTCCTTTTCAATGCACTGCAATCCGGGGATATTGACGGATATTTGGAATTCACCGGTACAGTCCTTGGGGAACTCACAAATGAAACACCAGAATCAAATGAAGAAGCGGCCGTCTATGAGCAGGCAAAATCGAGTCTGGAAGAACAATACGATATGACGCTCCTGGACCCGATGGCATTTAATAACACTTATACACTGGCTGTTAAAGAAACGTTCGCAGAAGAAAATAACCTCGAGACGATCAGTGACCTGCAAAGTATAGAAGAAGACATAAACCCGGGCTTCACTCTGGAATTTAATGACCGTGAAGACGGCTATCCAGCCATACAGGAGACCTATAATCTTGATTTCAGCAATGTCAGGACCATGGAACCCAGTTTGAGGTATCAGGCAATCAATAATGGTGATATCAATCTGCTGGATGCGTATTCCACCGACGCAGAACTCAGGCAGTATGAAATGGTGACGCTGGAAGATGATGAAAACGTGTTCCCGCCATATCAGGGCGCCCCTTTATTCACCCAGGAGTTCCTTGATGAACATCCGGACATCATCGAACCGCTCAACAAACTCGGCGGCCAGATCACGGACGAGGAGATGCAGGACATGAACTATCAGGTATCCGTGGAAGACAGAGATCCTTATCAGGTGGCACAGGAATACCTGGACGCTGCAGGGTTGCTGGAATAAACATCCGCTTCAAAATCCAGTCAATTTTTATGCACTTATGATTATGTTATGTAACAATGAGTAAATATCGGTATTTAAAGAACAAGAAAGGAATGAAAATATGAGTCCTGAACAGATTGGCTTTGCATTATTATACTTAGGAATATTTCTATTAATCGGCAAATGGATCAGGATGCGTTCAAAATGGATGCAGAACCTGTTCCTGCCCGCCTCAGTCATCGGCGGGTTTCTGGCACTGCTCTTGGGGCCTGAAGCCCTCGGCCAGATACTTGCTAATTTCACCGGGGGAGACTCGTTTTGGGCTTCCGGGGTGATGACCACAGAGATTGTCGAAGTATGGTCGGCACTTCCCGGTCTGATGATCAACATTGTTTTTGCAACCCTTTTTATAGGTACAGTCCTGCCAGGGTTGAAACGAGTCTGGGAAGTTGGCGGACCGCAGCTGGCGTTCGGCTGGACACTCGGCTGGGGACAGTATGTCATCGGTCTGCTGCTGGCGCTGCTCATACTCGTGCCTTTCTATAATATGCCGGCATTTACCGGTGCCCTCATTGAGATTGGTTTTGAAGGCGGGCACGGGACCGCTGCCGGTTTGCAGGGGACATTTGAAGATTTGGGATTCCCGCAAGCATATGACCTTGCTGTTGGACTGGCCACAGTTGGTATTCTGACCGGGGTCATTGTCGGCATTGCTTTCATCAACTGGGGCGTACGGAGAAATCACGCAAACGTCATCACAGATGTAAAAGGAATGTCCCCGACCCAAAAAGCGGGCGTTGTCGAATCTGAGAACCGTGAAACATCCGGGGATTTGACAGTCAGACCCGAATCGATTGAAACACTCACTTTTCATTTTTCAATCGTCGGTTTCGCCATTCTTATCGGCTACCTTATATTACAGGCCATCACATGGGTGGAGGGTGCCCTGTTTGGTTCCGATTTTATGACATACGTACCATTATTCCCATTGGCAATGATCGGCGGGCTCATTGTACAAGTATTTCTTAACAGATTGGATACCTCGCGTCTCGTAAACAGACAGATTATCACAAGAATCCAGGGCTTCTCCCTTGATATTCTGATTACAAGTGCGATTGCCACCGTCTCACTTTCAGTACTTGGTGAATATATTGTGCCATTCCTGCTGCTGGCGCTCGCCGGCATTGCCTGGAACGTTTTCGGCTTCTTCGTTTTCGGTCCCCGGATGATGCCTGCATACTGGCTTGAAAGAGCTGTCGGTGATTTTGGACAGTCCACTGGGGTTACAGCTACGGGCTTGATGCTGATGCGTGTGGCGGACCCTGAAATGAAGTCACCCGCAGTTGAAGGTTTCGGTTATAAACAGCTTGTTTTCGAACCGTTCCTTGGCGGCGGTCTGGTCACAGCATTATCTGCACCGCTCGTCTTCATGTTCGGTCCGGTGCCCTTCCTCATCTTTGCGTCAGTTATGCTGTTGATCGGTCTGCTTACCGGCCTGCTCTATTTCGGGAAAAAGAAAGTCTGATAATATTTTCCATTGATTTAAGCCCCCGGAGTCAGCTCTGGAGGCTTAAATCTTACCATTAAAGGATTAGGCGCATTCGTGCGCCTAATCCTTTTTGCTGTGTTTAGCATTGAAAAAATCCCCGCCTTTTTGTTTTTCATTATCCGTGCCCCAGTGTATTGATCTATCCAGCTTTTTTAGTTTTGGGATATGTTTCGAACAATGGATATACGCTTCTTCCACTTCGATGACCACCCAGCGCAGCGCTTTGCTTCCTTCTTCAGTTTTCATTTCTTCCCTTACCGCTTCAGGAATGTCCGATAAAGCCAATTGATCATTTTCAATGATTGAGGCTTTGCCATTCACATGCAGGCCGATCTGATTTTCGGTAAAATCGATAAACATTAATCCGATATGCGGGTTTTCAGTAATATTCCCAAGGCTCGCCATTACCCCATTTCCTTTGTATTCAGGATATATCAGTGTCTTTTCATCGATCACCCTGACAAATCCCGGCATGCCAGCCCTGAATGACGCATCACATTCCCCTTTTGAATCTGCGGTTGATATGAACATCATGTCCTGTCCGGCGATGAAATTTATCATCACATCATTGACATGATCCAGCATCTGATTGTTATAAAAAGCAGCTGCCTGCTTCATTGTGCCATACTTTTCCTGCAGCCAGCGTTCACCGTGTTGCTCTGCCATTTAATATCATTCCTTCTAAATATCGAATCGCATCTCCCGTGCAATGCCAGTCATTTATAGCACATCATAATCATGTACATCAATGAGTTCGAACCGTTCACAAACCAGCATCATATCTCCTGAAAACACACGGCCAATATTATTCAGTGATAACGGTGCTCCGGGAATTATATTTCCTCCGTTTATTAGCGGATCGCTATAGGATCAGACAACTGCTCATGGTAATATTATACTATATAAAGTCCGTGGGAGATGTGTTTATGAAGAATCCTGCTGCAAATAAAACGCGTCTGATTGCTCTAGCGATCGACTATATCGCCATAGTGATCTATCTCTGCCTGTTATTCATCACGATGATGCTGCTTTACCTGATTCTTTTCGAAGATATTCCGGAATTCAGCGAAATGAATGCCCATTTAATTTCCTTCGTGACCACTGTTCTGCCGGTTGTTCTCTGTTTCTCCATCATGGAGTATAAATTTCCATATGGAACTGTCGGAAAAAGAAAAATGAACTTGAAAGTCATCTTCAGCAGACATACGTATCTCCACAGCCTGATCCGCAACACGGTAAAATTTCTGCCCTGGCAGATTGGCCATACCGGGGTCATTGCCGGAATCTACAGGGATTACTCAATGAGCTGGTTCATGTTCGGCAATTCCGGCATCCTGCTTCTGCTCATTCTGGCCGGGATGATGATACTGCGAAAAGACCGCCGTCACTTGGGCGACATGGGCACAGGTACACAGGTGGTTGAAAGATGAAATATTATCTGCTCCTGTTACAGCTCATATTTAGAGTGGCGGATACGAGGCACAATGTCTGCGTACGTGTCTTATTATTGTTGATGGATGAGTGTAAGGTTTCCCATGAACGACAGGATAAGTAAAATCTCTGACAATCATTGCCAGTATTGTTATGATGGGGATAGTCTTTGATCATATATTGTAATATGAACTTTTAGTTAAGGAGTATAAGGAATGCAGGAGGAGAAAATGACAAATCCGAATACAAAAAAGTATGGTATTGCAACCCTTTTAGGTGTGGCACTCTTCGGCTTTTTATACATAATTATGGAAGTAATCACTTTCTATACATTTCCTAGAATGATCGGGTCTATAGCAGTCAGTTTGATTGGCGGTGGTGCCATCGGAACAATTTTAAATAGACTGCCGGATGATGATGAAGAGAATCCGCGCAAATATTATGCAATAAGTCTTATCACTATGGCAATTATCGCTTTTATCTATATCATTATCTTCGGATACTGACAAAAACCGATATCTCAAATATAATTCAGTCCCCTGGCAAAGGTTTAAAATCATTGCCATACACGCCTCTTTTTTCTCCCCTTCAAAAATTTTACTTTTATTAATGCTGATGACTGTGTCCATGGGAGTGTCCTTCAGGTAATTTACCTTTTACTTTGCATAAAATCGAATTGTCATGCTGATGTTCAGGTGTTTCCACCTGTATCGTCATGTGATGAATATTTTGGTGTTCAAGCCTATGTTCAAGTGCCTCGAGGACACGCTCACTTCCAGCTACTGACATCTGGTTATCTACAACTGCATGGCAGGAAAGTGTATTTAATCCACTTGTTACGCTCCATACATGCAAATCATGAATATCTTGAACACCTTTCGTATTTCGGATGGTGTCGATTACATTTTCCAAATTCACATTCCGCGGTGTCCCTTCCATCAGGACATGAAGACTTGCCTTCACAACATAATAGCCACTGCGAAGTACCAGCGCCGCAACAATGACACTGGCTAATGGATCTGCCCAGCCCCATCCAAAGAACATGATCAGCAAAGCTGCAACAACTGCTCCAATAGAACCGAGCATATCACTAATCACATGCATATATGCGCCGCGCATATTCAAGTTCTCTTTGACATCTGCACCACGCATCATGGTCCAGGCCACAAGAATATTAACCAATAAGCCAATGATTGCGATGATCAGCATCCCTGTTGAAGCAACCTCCGGCGGGTTCTGAAAACGTTGGAATGCTTCATAAAATATATACAGTGCGATGATTATGAGTGTCAATCCGTTAAGGACTGCTGCCAATATTTCAAAACGCTTATATCCATATGTCTTACTGTGATTTGCAAGCTTCTCTCCCACCGTAAAAGCTAATAATGCGATCCCGAGTGATACCGCGTCACTCAGCATGTGTCCCGCATCCGCCAGCAGGGCCAGACTATTGGTGAGTAATCCACCGATTGTCTCAATGAACATATAGAGCGTAATAATAATAAAACTGATCAATAATACCTTTTTATTTGCACCATGTGTGTGGGCATGTTCGTGACTCATTTATCTCCCTCCTTTTAATATATGTTAATATGTGCACTCATACATGTTTTAAGTATAATTCAATCTTACACTCATGCACTAGTGGTGGCAGGCGTGATCAATTGTTTCTTTCAGCACATTCATTACATGGACATCATCATGTGAATAATACAATGTCGTCCCGTCTCTTCTATACTTAACCAATCGTAAATTTTTCAAAAATCTTAACTGATGTGAAACAGTGGATTGTCTAAGATGCAGCGTAACCGCTATATCATTGACAGAGTACTCGCCATGGAACAGTAAGTTCAATATTTTAATCCTCGTGGGGTCACCAAGCGCTTTGAAAGTCTGGGATACAACAAATAAGGTTTCTTCATCAAGTTCTTTTTTGTCTTCAGGCGACATATTCCCATTTGACTCTTCCACATGAATGCCTCCTTATTAATGTTAAGTTATTTATATGATAATATTAGTATATGTTCATATTATCAAATATTTTAAATTCATGTCAATTTCTATATTAAGAACAGGCCCATTTTGGAAAATTAATCAAAATGAGTCTTACTATGTTTCATAGAATGAAATTGCGACTAGCCATTCGAGTCATTATTCAACGCTTGATAGTCAAAAATCATAAATCCTTGAGGTGTTTCAACGATTGTATATTCTACTTCTGTAGTGCTCCTTCCATTTGAAGTTTCATGTGAATATTCCCTGCTAACAATAACCTCATATACATTCCCCTCAACATTTGTAATATCAATAATTTCTGTATGATACGTTTCATGATTCCGATAATTTCCAGAAGCTTTGTTGGATGAGATTTTTTCGTACATTGGTGATTCTTCACGCATATAATCCAGTATAGTGTCATTGCCGTTATTATAATATGCCATTAAACTATTGATATAATTACTTATAAATGCATCAAATCTGTCTCTATTAATAGTACCTGATTCTTCTGGCTGTTGTGCTGTAGATTCATCAGCATCGTCTGGCTCCTCTGTGACTAGCATACTACCAACTATTTCTTCCCCTGCTTCGTTTTCGTGTAAATCAAATACACCTTTGACTGTGGCGGTTTCTTTGTCCTCGATTACATACTCCATGCGTTGCACACCACCGACGGGTCCCCCT
The DNA here is from genome assembly GCF_000385175.1 of Salinicoccus albus DSM 19776. Classification (GTDB taxonomy): domain Bacteria; phylum Bacillota; class Bacilli; order Staphylococcales; family Salinicoccaceae; genus Salinicoccus; species Salinicoccus albus. Next base: position 70,684 of record NZ_ARQJ01000033.1, read on the forward strand.
TCGGTTTCATAAACACCAACATCAGGTTCTCCCAATGCCTCTACCACTTCGTTATATGGCAAGCCAGCATAGAATAAAACATCTTCGACATTGTTTTCATCGGGGGTTGTATTTTCCTCACCGGGATCCTTATTTGGAATGAAAGGACGTGAGTCTGAATAAACCACCCCCAGATTTCCATAGATAACTACGGGGGCCCCTTCACCTGGATAAATCAGATCATAAGTACCGTATTGTTCTTCGACTTCAGCCCGGGACATCCCTTGGGTAATGACATCTTGTGAAAATGTTAAATTTTCTTCCTCAATACTGCTTGGGGAAAATAATGCTTGTTGAACCGCATCGGAATGAATATCAAACGCAGTGGCGTTTTGATTATTTTCGTTATCATTAGAGTTGTTCGCAGACTTTTGTTCCTCTGCTTCATTTGCGCTATTCTTATTTTCCTCAGTGGGTCCCTCCGATGTTTCATTTGTCTCAGATTGCTCCTTGCTGGCTGTTTCCTCTGACGTCTCATTATTGGTACTCTCATCAGAAGATTCTGCTGTCGTTTCATCTGTATTGTCCGCTGCATTATTTGCTGTTTCCTCCGATGTTTCATTAGATTGGCAGCTGGATAAAATCAATAATGATATGATTGATAAGAAAATAACTCTCACTAAATACCTCCAAGTACTTAAAACTAAATGCATTTATGTTAAAAGCTGTCACCTTGCTTTCGGCTATTATAGAGTCCTCAGCTGCCTGCATTCCCTTTCTGAAGTTTCGCCAAGTCGTCGATTAAAGCATCGACATCCTGAATGTCAGTTGACCAGCTGGTGCAGAAGCGTACCGCCGTTCTGTCAGAATCCACAGGCTCCCAAGGCTGGAATGCATATTTTGAACTCAATTGTTTCATCTGATGTGTGGTCAATACAGGGAAAAGCTGATTGGTCTGGGATGGGTAAGCCATTTCGATGTCCTGGTCTTCAAATGCCTCTGTCAGACGTTTCGACATCTCCAAGGCATGTTTGGATATTTCAAGGTACAGATCGTTTTCAAAAAGCACTTTGAACTGGATGCCAAGCAGCCTGCCTTTGGCCAGCATCCCGCCTTTCTGCTTTATGATATAGCGGAAATCCGTTTTGAGATTTTCATGCTTGATGACCACCGCTTCTCCGAACAGGGCGCCTATCTTCGTCCCTCCGATGTAGAAGACATCGCATAAATTGGCGAGATCCTCCAAGCCGACATCATTTTTTTCGGACGCCAGTGCATATCCGAGTCTTGCCCCGTCGACCATCAGATATAGATGATGCGTATCGCATACCGCTCTCAATTCGTCCAGCTCCGCCTTTGAGTATAAGGTGCCTGATTCGGTCGGTTGTGATATATAGACCATTTTTGGCTGGGACATATGTTCGCGTTCGATACTGTTCCAATGATCCTCGACATATTCATTTACCTGGCCGGCAGAGAGTTTGCCATTTTCATTGGCCACTTGCAGTACTTTGTGTCCGGTCGACTCGATGGCTCCCGTTTCATCAGCAGCGATATGTCCGGTATCCGGAGAAATGACGCCCTGGTGCGTCCTGAGTGCTGATGAAATGATGGTCATGTTCGCCTGCGTCCCTCCCATCATGAAATGGACATCCACCTCATTGCCGCAGAGGTTTCTTATGTACGCTTTCGCTGTATTGGAATAATGATCGGTGCCATAACCCGGCAGCTGCTCATCATTCGTTTCAATCAGACGTTCAAGAATCTGCTTGTGTGCCCCTTCAGTGTAATCAGTATCAAATCTGATCATCTAACCCCTCTTTTCAAATATGGATTATATGGTAATTGATATATTATAGTAACAACTGAATTGTTTATCACCACTTGAAATCACCTTCCAATTGCCATTTTATGAAACGATAAAGAACCCAATAAGAATCAAACGGGCATTTAGTTTCCTCAGTGACTCTTATTGAGCTGATATAAAATTATTGTGGAAGAGACCCGCGTTCGATGGTGCCGCTCAGGAATTCCAAATTGGGGTAATCCGCTGCCTTCAGCTGGTTTTTAACTTTTTCAATATCATATTTAACGCGGTGAATACCGACATTAAACTGCGAGCCATCACCTTCTGCAATCAGATAGGATGCTTGGTTCAATCCATCAAATGGCAGTCCGACACTGCCCAGGTTTGCGACACATTTGCCTTTGATATGACGCACATACGGGTGATGGATATGCCCATACAGGTAAATATCCGATTCCTGTTTTTTCATTAATTTGTCTTCAAGCACTTCGTCCGGTTCGTTCGGCTGGACCGGTTCAAACACACTATCGGGTGTTGCGTGAAATCCATGGACAGTGATGTTCTCTGTCAGTCCGACGGTGATTTCAGCTGGCAGGTGACCGAGATATTCCACGTCCTCTGCGGTTAATCGGTCAAGCGTCCACTGCTGCTCTTCTCTCATGATATCCAGGTTCTGCCGGGGTACTTCACCGGCCCTGACACCCCGATATATCCAATCATCGGCATTGCCTCTGATGACATCCGTATTTAAATTTCTTACCAGATCCAGTGATTTTTTCGGTTCCGGACCGCGGTAACACAGATCACCAAGCACAACGATTCTATCCGCCTGTTTCCTACCAATATCTGCCAGCACAGCTTCCAGAGCTGTTGCGTTTCCATGAATATCAGAAATAAATGCTGTCTTCATTATGAACGACCACCTTTCAGTGCTTATATACCCTACATTTCTGTATGATAACAGAAAGAAGTCTGGAAATAAAAAAGGGTAAGCCCGCTTTTAATTGGCTTTACCCTTTATCATATAAATTTAAATTATTCTTCATTGTCCACTTCAATGTGCAGTTCTTTCAGCTGTTCCTCGTTCACAGGAGACGGTGCATTCATCATGAGATCTGAAGCACTGGCGGTTTTAGGGAACGCGATGACATCCCGGATATTGTCGGTCCCTGCGAGCAGCATGACGAGACGGTCCAGACCGTAAGCGATACCGCCATGCGGCGGCGTGCCGTATTTAAATGCTTCGATCAAGAAACCGAATTGCCTGTCCCTTTCTTTGTCCGTGAATCCCAATGCCCTGAACATTTCCTTCTGCAGTTCTGCATCATGGATACGTATGGAGCCGCCGCCGAGTTCATAGCCATTCAGTACGATGTCATAAGCGTTGGCTTTCACTTTTTCCGGATGCCTTTCGAGCATGTCTTCATCTTCTCTCTTTGGCGCGGTGAATGGATGGTGGGCTGCTGTATACCGCCCTGAGTCTTCATCATACTCGAATAAAGGCCAGTCGGTCACCCACAGAAAATTGTATTGATCCTTGTCGATCAAATCCAGATCTCTGGCCAGCTTGTTCCTCAAATTACCCAGGGATGCATGCACCACTTTGGTTGTGTCAGCAACAAATAAAATGAGATCCCCGTTGTCCAGATTCATATTTTCAAACAATGCTTTTCGATTATCGTCGTTGAAAAATTTAGCAATCGGCCCGTTCAGCGCATCTTCTTTCATTTTAAGCCATGCGAGCCCTTTAGCCCCGTAGGTTTTAACATATTCCTCGAGCTTGTCGATATCTTTCCTCGAGTAGTTATCCGCTTCCCCTTTGACGACAATTGCTTTGACCATGCCACCGTTTTCTACCGCCGCACGGAATACTTTGAAATCAACTTCCCGGCTGAACTCAGAAAGATCAATCAGTTTCATGCCAAAACGTGTATCCGGTTTATCCAAACCGTACTGTGACATTGCTTCGCCGTAAGTCATCCTCGGGAACGGCAATTTGACGTCGATGCCTTTGACCTCCTTCATTACCTGGCTGAGCATCCGTTCGTTCAGCTCGAGCATCTGCTCCTGGCTGACGAATGACATTTCAATATCAATCTGTGTGAATTCCGGCTGTCTGTCTGCCCTCAAGTCCTCATCGCGAAAACATTTGACGATCTGGTAATATTTTTCCATACCGGAGAGCATCAGCAGCTGTTTATAAATTTGCGGGGATTGCGGCAGGGCGTAAAATTCGCCTTCATGGACGCGGGAAGGGACAAGATAATCCCGCGCGCCTTCCGGTGTGGATTTTGACAGTACCGGTGTCTCCACATCTGTAAAAGCCTCATTGTCCAGGAAACTTCTCACACTGCGGTTAATCTGGTGCCTGAGCCTTAATATGTTCTGCAGTCTTGGTTTGCGGAGATCCATGTAACGGTACTTGAGACGCACATCTTCCCCGATATCTTCGTCTGAGACCTGAAAAGGCGGTGTTTCCGCCTTGGAAAGGACTTCTAAAGTATCCGCCATCACTTCGATGGTGCCCGTCGATATATTTTCGTTGAATTGGGATTCATCACGGGTCAGCACCTCACCGGAGACTTCAACCACATACTCCGATCTGATATCCTCTGCGGTTTCCATCGCCACTTTGGAAACTTCCGGATTGAAGACCACCTGGATGATACCTGACCGGTCTCTCAGATCTATGAAGATCAGACCGCCAAGATCACGCCGTCTTTGCACCCATCCGTTTAACTTAACACTTTCACCCGTATTGCTTTCTGTTATGTCTGTCGCATATGTTCTAATCATCGTTCTTCCTCCAGTACAGTGACCAGTTCATCCAGATGAACTGTTTTTGAGTCTCCTGTTGCCATGTGTTTGAGTTCGACATTCCCCGCAGACAGTTCGTTTTCACCCAGCACAATCGTGTAGGCGGCTCCTTTTCTGTCCGCATCTTTCATCTGCGCTTTCAGCTTGCGGCGTTTATAGTCGATATCACAGCTGATGCCGTTCGCTCTCAATGAATGTATAAGATGGCTCGCCTTTTCCATCGCCTTATCGTCCAACGTACAGATATAGAGATCGATACCTTCGGGTTCCGGGATTTCTATACCTTCGGCTTCAAGTGCAAGCAGCAGTCTTTCGATACTGAGCGCAAAACCGATGCCGGTTTCCTCCGGACCGTCCAGCAGCTCGAGCAGACCATTGTATCGGCCGCCGCCGCAGAGCGTTGTAATTGCTCCGAAGCCTTCAGCATCACTCATCACTTCAAATGCTGTATGGGTATAATAATCCAGCCCCCTAACCAGGTTGTAGTCCACTTCGTATTCAATACCGATGGCTTTCAGATTGGATTTCACCGCTTCAAAATATTGCTTCGATGCATCATTTAAATAATCGTACATCCTCGGCGCTGTCTGGATGAGTTCATGATCACGGTCTTTCTTGCAATCCAGTATCCGCATCGGATTTGTGTCGATTCTGGTCTGACAGTCCGAACAGAACTCATGGATGGACGGCTTAAAATGTCCAACCAGTGCTTCATTATAGTTGGCGCGGCTGTCCTGGTCGCCAATGGAGTTGATATAGAGCCTGAGGTTTTCAAGACCGAAAGAGCGATAGATAGTCATCAGCATGCTGATGACTTCGACATCTATCAGCGGGTCCTCCACTCCGATGGCTTCGATACCAAACTGGACAAACTGGCGATAGCGCCCTTTCTGTTTCCGCTCATACCGGAACATCGGGTCCAGGTAATAGACTTTCACTGGCTGAGTCACATCATGCTGCATCTTATTTTCAATGTAACTTCTGACAACTGGGGCTGTCCCTTCAGGTTTTAATGTCAGGCTCCGATCACCTTTGTCATTAAAAGTGTACATCTCCTTATTGACAATATCCGTTGAACCGCCGACTCCCCTGACAAACAGATCTGTGGATTCAAATATAGGGGTCCGGATCTCTTTATAATTGTAATTATTAGCGATTTCATTCAGCTTTTTTTCTATGAACTGCCATTTGTATGACTCAGCTGGTAAAATGTCCTGCGTTCCTCTTGGAATTTGGATCATGTTTTCACACTCCTTTGTAAATTAAAAAGTCCCTTATATCCCGGTTCGGGATATAAGGGACGGTCGAGCCGCGTTGCCACCCAGATTCGGCCTGACATTCAGACCCTCTTGCCGTTTAACGATCGTCACCGCCCCATTCCAGAGGATTCTGCCGAAGTGTCGGTTCACCGGCCCCTTCGATGCATCTGCTTTCAGCCGTGGCAGATATCTCTGTGTCATCTCCAGCACCACCTCTTCGGGTCATTGAATACTTTTATATTATGATTCGATTAAATAATATAATATTGATAAAATGCTCACAAGTCAAGCATTCAATTCAAATAATTACTGATGCCTTCCAGAATCGCCGTCACCATCCGGTCCTGATAGGATTCATCCGTGAGCGTATGGTCATCGAACGCATTGCTCAGGTAACCCAGTTCAATTAGCACGGCCGGATAATCTAGCTGCCATATGACTTGGAAATTGTACTGGTTATTCCCCCTGTTATGGAAGTAGGAATATTCATCAAGTGATTCATTGATGCTCTGTGAAAATGCTTCCTGATTGGCATAAGTATAGTAGGTGGTAAAACCGGTGATCGAAGGGTCCTCCATCGCATCGCTGTGAAGGCTGATGAACAGATCGCCTTCAATGCCTCTGGCATCCAGTGTAACAAACTCATTTTTCTCCCTTGTCAGAATCACTTCGGCGCCGCTTTCTTCCAGACGGTTTCGCAGTGTATTCGCTATGTTGAAAACAACCTCGGATTCTGTAACACCCGTCGCACTGGTGGCACCGGGATCTTTGCCGCCATGGCCGGGATCAAGCACAATCGTTGTACCCGAAAAATCGTACGCCCCGGCAGTTTCTTCAAATGACATGTCCACCTGTTCCGCTTCTGCTTTTATGAATGTATTGTAAACAAAGACCGCAGCACCGATGATGATGCCTGCCAGAATTAAAAAAAACAGCGGTGGAATATAAAGATGCTTTTTGTACTTGAAAAAGTACAGTACACCGCTGCCGATGGTCTTAAAGAGCTGTTTGACAGTGTCCATTACAGAATCTTTCCATCTGCAGCTTCATAGAGTATAGTAATCGGTCCGTCATTATTGATCCTGACCTCCATCATTTCTCCGAAAAACCCTTCTTTGACAACGAGGCCGGCGTCCCGCAATGTTTCATTAAACAGCTTGTAAAGTCTGTCTGCATGTTCTCTCCCGGCGGCTTTAGTGAAGCTGGGCCGGTTCCCTTTTTTCATATCCGCATACAACGTGAATTGTGAAATGCTTAAAATCTCCCCGCCGACATCGGCAATGGAACGGTTGATCTTACCTTCATCATCCTCGAAATTTCTGCTCGCAGCAATTTTCTCGGCCAGTTTGACTGCATCCGCTTCAGTTGAGTCTGAAGAAACACCTACAAGAAGACAATAACCCTGTCCGATTTCATTATATAACTCATTGCTGATCACCATCGAATTGGAAACCCTCTGAAGCACGACTCTCATTATTTTCACCTCATTTGAATACGCGTTCTACGCTGTAGATATCCGGGAGCTGTTTGATCTTCTCGACTACTTTATACAGGTCCGCAACATTTTGGACCATTACCGACAGGCTGATCTTTGCATGTTTATCCACATCAGCCACACCATTCACTCTGGTGATCGGGAATTTGGTGCTGGCAACGACGTTGAGCACTTCATTGACAAGTCCCTGTCTGTCATAGCCTGTAATATCCAAATCAGCCTGATATTTGCGGTCTTTGTACTTATTCTTGACCCATTCAACATCGATGACCCGTTCTGTCTCATTTTTTATGTTCGGGCATGTCGCCACATGCACTTTTACCCCGTGTCCTTTTGTGATATACCCCTTAATATCATCGCCCGGGATCGGATTGCAGCATTTGGAAAGATTGATCAGGAGATTGTCCATACCTTCGACGTAAACGCCGGATTCGGTGGATATTTCTTTGTAATGGTGTGAGCGGTCTATTTCTTCGATTTGATTTGTTTTTTCTTCAGTGACTTTAAACTTTTCCATCAGGCGGTTGGACACCTGCTGAACCGTCACACCGCCAAACCCCACCATTGCGAAAAGATCATCATCATTGGAGATGTTATAGCGGTCAAGCACTGGATTCAAGTACTGGTCTTTTAACACATCATCCGGTTTATAACCGCGGTTTTTTATCTCATGTTCAATGGCAAATTTGCCCTTTTCGATATTGCTTGCACGATCCTGCTTCTTGAAAAACGCTTTGATTTTGTTTTTGGCACTGGAGGATTTGACAAGCTTCAGCCAATCCATACTTGGCCCGTATGACTGTTTGCTCGTACGTACTTCTACGATTTCACCTGTGGAGAGTTCATAATCGATGGGAACAATTTTACCGTTCACTTTGGCGCCGATCATTTTATTGCCGACTTCGGTGTGGACGGAATATGCGAAGTCGATGGGCACAGCACCTTTCGGCAGCTCAATCACATCGCCGTTTGGTGTGAATACATACACTTTATCACTGAGCAGGTCAGTCTTTAACGTTTCCATGAATTCTTCGGCATCCGGAGAGGATGTCTCCTGGTCAATCAGGTCTTTGAACCAGTGGATTCTCTTATCGATAGAGGTGTCGCCTTTCACCTCTTTACCTTCTTTATATGCCCAGTGTGCTGCTACCCCGTGTTCAGCAATTTCATGCATTTCAAACGTTCTGATCTGGAACTCGAGCGGGTCCCCGTTCGGTCCAACTACAGTGGTATGCAGGGATTGGTACATATTCGGCTTCGGCATGGCGATATAATCTTTGAATCTGCCCGGCATCGGCTTCCATATGGTATGAATCAGACCGAGCACTGCGTAACAGTCCTTTATGTTATGGACGAGGACTCTGACTGCTAGCAGGTCGAATATCTGCTCGAACTGCTTATGCTGTTTATTCATTTTTTTATAGATACTGTATATATGCTTGGGACGGCCGGACAATTTTCCTTCGATGCTGGTATTGTCCATCTCAGCATCAATACGTTCAATCGCATTATTGATCACTTTCTCGCGTTCGCTCCGTTTTTTCTTCATCATGCTGACAATTTTAAAATACTGCTGCGGCTCCATATATCTGAGCGCCGTATCTTCAAGCTCCCACTTTATGCTGGAAATTCCCAGCCGGTGGGCAAGCGGTGCGTAAATTTCAAGCGTTTCCCGGGAGGTCCGGATCTGCTTTGCTTCAGGCATTGCTTTTAACGTCCGCATATTGTGCAGTCTGTCAGCCAGTTTGACCAGAATCACCCGGATATCTTTGGCGATTGCTACAAATAATTTGCGGTGATTTTCAGCCTGTTCTTCCTGTTTGGAACGGTATTTCACTTTTTCAAGTTTAGTGACACCGTCTACAATCACAGCAACTTCTTCATTGAACATGGTCTCGAGGTCCCCGAATGTGTAAGGGGTATCCTCCACCACATCATGCAGGAAGCCGGCAATAATTGTCGGTCCGTCCAGCTTCAACTCAGCCAGAATCCCTGCCACCTGCACGGGATGAAGAATGTACGGAAGGCCACTTTTTCTGAACTGGCCTTCATGTGCATCTTCGGCCAGTTCGTAGGCATCTCTGACCATGCGCATATCATCTTCATCCATATATTGACTGCACATGTCCAGAACATCATCTTCTGAATATGGATACTCCTTATTCATGACCTCACCGCCTCTTTAAAATAAATAGTTAGCATCATCATACTATAAAATAACTTTCAAATAAATAAATGACCAAAAAAAGCCTGTTTTCACAGACTTTTTAACATTATTCATCATAGGATATCAAGGAAATGGTATCATATCCTTCGAGCCGTTTGCTGCCTTCTAGATACCTGAGTTCTATCAGGAACGCAATCCCGGCGACAATACCGCCCAGCGATTCCACCATTTTAATGGATGCTTCAATCGTGCCGCCGGTCGCCAGCAGATCGTCGGTGATCAGAACCCTCTGGTTGGGTTTGATTGCATCTTTGTGCATCGTGAGAACGTTTGACCCGTATTCCAAATCGTACTCGTAGCTGATCACTTCGCGCGGCAGTTTGCCTTCTTTGCGCACTGGTGCGAAACCAATCCCCATGCTGTATGCCACCGGGCAGCCGATGATGAAACCTCTGGCTTCCGGTCCGACGACTACATCGACCGCTTTCTTCCGGGCATATTCCACAATCTGGTCGGTTGCATAGCCATAAGCTTCCCCGTTATCCATTATCGTTGTAATATCTTTGAAACTAACCCCTTCTACAGGGTAATCCTCAACCTCTGATACATATTGTCTTAAATCCATATTTAAACACCACTCAATTCGAAATTAATGTTCTGACGTATTGTTTCAGTTCATTTGCCGACGACATTTTCAGATGGGTTTCAGCATCCATCCTGCCGGCAAGCCATCTGTAATGTTTTGTTTCAAACATGTCCCAGGACGGTTTATCATCCACCTTGTATACTATACCATTTTTCAGCACAATATTCTTTAATTCTTCCAATATATCGATCGTCATTTTTAGAAAAATCATAGAAATACCCAGTTTTTTTGATAATGCCGGCGCATGCCGGGCCAAATCGATGGACCCATCTTCAGCGCTGTTGATGATTTCATATACGCTCTGCACATCATTAAGATTTGGTATGCCTGTGAAAAACAACTCGGTTTTACTGTGGAATATCATGATTATTTTAGAAACATGGATATCATTCAATGAATAGGAAAGATTGTCAAGACTTGCGGGCAGATCCCTGAGGATCACGCTGCCGGTCACAAAGGGCAGTCTTTCGCCATAATTATAGTAGTTGGGCCCTTGTGTCTCCCTGCCCTCTTCGATCAGAAAAACATCGTCTTTTGAAATGATATCAAAATTCTGGTCCGATTTGCTTCTCATATCTATAATTTGTACAGTATCTATGGCCGCGTCCATCAGCACCATTTGCAAAGTCCTTTTCTGATTGAACTCATTAATGTTCACCGTACCGATCAGACTGATGGTATCCCCGGCCCGCACTTCGCTGTTCAGGTGGCCGAAACTGAATCCGATGACATCCATATCCAGTTCAGGAATGGTCATTTTAATATGGGATTTGTCTTTACCGACTTGTTTGACAAGCCCCGTACGGGCATTATTGATCATGAATAGCGGGGGATAAAACGACTGGCCGAAAGGCTTAAGTCTGCCGAATCGTTCAAATTCCTTCATGGTCATATTGCCCGGTTTGAGCTGGTAATCAATATATTTCACCGGCCGCAGATCCAGTCCCAGATTGTTGAAATAATCGCCCAGTTCAGCTTTGAAATCTTCGACATCATCTTTTGAAACTTCAATTCCAAGTGCTTGGGAATGCCCGCCAAAGTTTTCATAAGATTTACAGTGACCGCCGATGACACTGTGAAGATCCACGCCTTCGATGGAACGGGCAGACCCCCGGTAGATTTCCCCGTCAAGGGTAAGTACAATGGCGGGTTTGCCAAACCGATCGACCAATTTTGAAGCCACAATGCCAATAACCCCCGGGTGCCAGCCTTCGCCATAGATAACATTGACCTGGTCCTGGCCGTCTACTTTGCCTTCTGCTTCAGCATAAATATGATCGACCAATTCCTTGCGTTCCTGATTCATACGTTCCAGCACCATGGACATTTCGTATGCTGTACTCCTGTCTTCTTCAATCAGCAGTTCCACAGCAATGGCAGCCTCCCCCAGTCTGCCGGAAGCATTCAATCTCGGGGCGATGGAATAACCGATGGTGTCCTCATCGATGATTCCGTCATGTCCTGAACTGTTCAACAACGCCCTGATACCTTCAGGCGGGCTATCATTCAGTACCCGCAGACCATCTATGACCAGCCTTTTATTCTCATCGACCAATGGTACCATATCAGCCACAGTGCCGATGGCAGCCAGAGACATGCCAGCTTCGTCTGCAAGTCCGAGCGCTTCGGTGAGCTTGTATGTAATACCCACCCCGGCCAGCGCATTGAAGGGGTACTCCCCTTGCGGGTGAGCCGGGTGGATGATGATACATTCAGGCACGCTGCTCCCGAACGTATGATGGTCACAGACAATGACATCGACACCCTGCCTCAGCAGGAAATCTATTTCTTTTCTGCCTGAAATTCCATTATCCACAGTAATCACCAGGCTGAACTGATCGGCAGCCACCTCTTCGAACAGGTTTCGGTTCGGTCCGTATCCATCTGTCAGACGGTCCGGAATGAGAAAATCAACGTTATCGGTTCTCTTCTTAAGCGCTTTTAACAGAAGCACTGTGCTTGTGATGCCATCCGCATCAAAATCACCATATATCAAAATGCTGTCATCATTTTTTATCGCGGTATTGATCCGGTTCACCGCTTCATCGATGGCGTAAATCTGTGAAGCATCATGAGACTTTGGTTTAAATATTTTATCCAGATGCCTGGCATTGACATATCCACGATTTTCCAAAATCGTCTGTTCAAGCGTGTTTAACTTGAAATCAGCGGCGTCGCTGTCATCAATATCCGCCGTCTTCTTACGCACTTTCCATTCATATTTGGACTGGAACATCAGATCCTTCCACCTTTACGAAACGCTCAGGGCTTCCCCTGAGCGTCCATATTTTTCTATATTATTACACTAGAATTTTCTCTTCATCTTTCTTTTTCTCTTCATATACCGTCAGGTTTCCGTCATTTTTACGGAGCTGACGTTTTTTAAGCACGCCCCAGATCTGGACTGCGATGAACATTGATGAATATATGCCGCTGATCAGACCAATCAAGAGGGCAATTGAGAAATTCAGTATTGCGCTTGAACCAAACAGCACCAGGAATACGACGACAAGGATGACCGTAATGACTGTATTCAACGATCTGGTTAATGTCTGTTTCATCGAACGGTTAATGATCATGTCAATCGTTTCCGCTTTGTGGATGACTTTGATCTTGCGCAGATTCTCCCTGATACGGTCGAATGTCACAATCGTATCATTGATGGAATAACCTACGATCGTGAGTACTGCTGCGATGAATGTGATGTCCACTTCCAGTCTCAGTATGGAGAACATGGCCACTATGATGAAAACATCATGGAACAGCGCGATGACCGCCGGCAGCGCCATGCGCCATTCAAAACGGATCGTGGCATACAGAATGATGGCTGCAGAAGCAATCGCCAACGCGTATATTGCATTTCGGACCAGTTCCTGCCCGATGACAGGACTTACCGTACTGATCATTGGCTGTTCGCCGTACATTTCATCAAACGTACTCTGCATTTCGGTGACCTGATCCTGAGACAAATCTGTGTTATATCTGGCCACGACCGTCCCTTCACCGGCAGTCGTGATATTCTCAGGCTGCATATCCATGGAGACGAGTTCTTCTTCCACCTCTTCTGCAGTGGCTTCGCCGTTAGTCTGTATATCCGCCCGCGTACCGCTGGTAAAGTCGATACCCAAATTCAATCGGAATATAGAAAGAACGATCGCGCCAGCCACTATGAGTACAATGCTGAATGTAAATAATTTCCTGGCATGCCTGACAAAGTCAAGGCGGTCCCACGGGGTACTTAAATCTTCAATATCTTTTCCTTCATTGATACTGTGACGATTCCTGTCCTTGACGCCGAACCAGGCCAGGCGTTTATTGAAGAACCCGGATTGAATCAGCAGGGATAACAGGATTCTTGTCAGGATAACGGCGGTGATGAAGCTCATCAAAATGGAAAGCAGCAGCATGGTAGCGAATCCCTGGACACTGCTCGTACCGAAAATGAATAATACCACACCCGCAACCAATGTTGTCAGATTAGCGTCGACAATCGTCCATATCGACTGCGAGGCTGCCCGTTTATAGGCCTGCTTCAAAGTCCTGCCGATCCGCAATTCATCTTTGATCCGTTCATACATGATGATATTGGCATCGACGGCCATACCCACGCCGAGAATCAATGCTGCAATTCCAGGCAGGGTCAGTACGCCATTGATAAAATTAAATCCAAGGATGGTCAGGAATATATATACTGACAGTGTTACAGCAGCCACCACACCCGGCAGCCTGTAGAAGGCGATCATGAACAGCAGTACAAGTGCGACACCGATCAGGCCAGCAGTCACCGTTTCATTCAGTGCCTGCTCCCCGAATTGGGCACCGACAGAAGTTGAATAGATTTCATTCAGCTGTACCGGCAGTGCTCCGGCATTCAGGAGATCTGCGATATTCTGTGCACGCTCCAGACCTTCTTCCCCGCCGAAACCACCGGAAATCATAACTTCGGAGGAGTTAATCGATTGGGAAACGGTCGGTGCTGAAACGAACTTGGGATCTTCCTTCTGGACTTCTTCCGCAAAGCTGTCTTCCCCTTCTTCAAAGTCCATCCAGATGACCATCATATTCTCACCCTGCGGACGTTCGGAAATCTCCTGTGTAATTTCTGAAAAGTTACCGGCGTCTTCCAGTTCCAACGACACCATCGGCTGTCCCTGTTCGTCGAAGTTTTGGCTGGCACCGCCCTGAACGAGGTCGTCTCCATCCAGCAGCACATTATCATCGACATCACGTATGGTCAGTTCAGCCTGGGTGCTGAGCATCTCACGCGCCTGCGCCTGGTCTTCTACACCAGCCAGCTGGACGCGTATCCGGTTGCCCTGCTCCACCTGGATATTGGGTTCTGACACACCCAGCACGTTAACTCTGGATTCCAGAGTGCTTGCCGTACTGGTGACTGCTTCATTGTCAATTTCATCCCCTTCATTGAGGGGTTCCACCTCATAGAGCACTTCAAAACCGCCCTGCAGGTCGAGACCCAGATTAACATTACTGACCACGTCCTTCAGTGTCAGAGCAATGGCCGTAAATAATACAACCACAATTAATAAAGACATTATTATTTTACTGGATTTCGTTTTCAATTGGCACACCTCTATTTTATGTAGATCTTCAACACATCAATAATATCATTGTACACTTAAAGTGAAACTAAAAAAAGCCGACAATAGTATGTCAGCTTGGGCATATTATTCTACGATTTGTTTAAGCGCGACACGGTCGAATTTAAGGACCATTCCATCCTCATCTTCTGTACGGACATACATATAATTCTGGTCGAATGATTCAACAACGCCATGCATACCGCCGATTGTTATGATCTGATTGCCTTTTTGCAGGTTGTCCTGCATATTCTTTACTTCTTTCTGTTTTTTCTGTGCCGGCCGGATCATCAGGAAATACATTACCAGGATGAGTACCAGAAACGGCAGGATGGCCATGAAGAATTCCATCTAATAAATCTCTCCTTATTAAAAGTTTTTTGGATTTTCAACATTCAATCCGTATGATTCGAAAAATGCTTCTTTAAAATCCATAAGATTATCATTTAAAATCGCAGTTCGAACATCTTCCATTAATTTTACCAGAAAATACAGGTTATGATAAGTAGTAAGTCTCAATCCCAGAATTTCATCTGTTTTGAATAAATGGCGCAGGTAAGCCTTCGTATAATTCCGGCATGTATAGCAGTCGCAGGAGTCATCAAGCGGTGTGAAATCGCGCTCGAATTTCTTATTTCTGACAACCACTCTGCCCTTCGATGTCATTGTCGTACCGTTGCGTGCGATACGGGTCGGCAGCACACAGTCAAACATATCCACGCCGCGGATTACGCCTTCGATCAGCGCATCGGGCGAGCCGACCCCCATCAGATAACGGGGTTTATGCTCAGGCAGATAAGTCATGGTTTCTTCAAGTACTCTGTACATAATCGATTTCGGCTCACCGACGGAAAGCCCCCCGATCGAGTAACCATCAAAATCCATGGCAGCCAATTCTTTCGCGCTCTGTGCTCTTAAATCCGTATATTCACCCCCCTGGACGATACCGAAGAGAGCTTGTTTTCTGTCGTGACCGCTCTTGAGGTGGTGATTCTGTCCTCGCTCCGCCCACCTGGAAGTACGCTCTATCGAGTCTTTGACGTAACCGTGTTCAGCTGGATGCGGCGGACATTCGTCAAACGACATCATGATATCAGAACCCAAGTGGTGCTGGATATCCATCGCTCCTTCAGGGCTCAGAAATAACTTTGAACCGTCCAGGTGACTTCTGAAGTGAACCCCGGTCTCTTCAATCTTCCGCCGTTCACTCAGACTGAATACCTGAAAACCGCCGGAATCCGTGAGTATCGGCTTATCCCAGTTCATAAACTGATGCAGTCCGCCGGCTTCCCGGATAATGTCACTCCCCGGTCTTAGCCACAGATGGTACGTGTTGCTCAGAATAATCTGACTGCCGATTTCCGCCAGTTCCTCCGGCGTCATCGACTTGACAGTGGCCAGTGTGCCAACGGGCATGAATACCGGGGTGTCGATCGTCCCGTGCGGCGTATGAAGCCTGCCGATGCGGGCGCCTGTCTGTTTACATGTTTTTATATGTTCGTATTCGATTGCTGACATTAATACTCACCCTCATATATGATCATCGCATCCCCGAAGCTGAAAAACCTGTAGCGTTTTTCGATGGCATGCCGATAAGTGTTCAAAATCATATCCCGGTCACAAAACGCACTGACGAGCATCATAAGCGACGACTTCGGCAGATGGAAATTCGTTATCAGCGTATCAATCGCTTTGTATTCGAAACCCGGATAGATAAAAATATCAGTGAAGCCGCTCGCTGCTTTGAATTTTCCATGATTCTGAACAATCGTCTCGAGCGTCCGTGTACTGGTCGTCCCGACACTTACAATTTTTTTGCCGCTGTTTTTAGTTTCATTCAGAATAGCTGCTGCATCTTCATCCATAATATAGAATTCAGCATGCATCTTATGATTTTCAATATGATCCACACTGACCGGCCTGAACGTACCGAGCCCCACGTGCAGTGTGATGTGAACGATATTCACACCTTTTGCGCTGATGTCATCGAGCAGTTCATCTGTAAAATGCAGGCCTGCTGTGGGCGCTGCCGCCGAACCGGAATGCTTTGCATAAACGGTCTGGTACCTTTCCTTATCTTCCAGCGTTTCACGGATGTAGGGCGGCAGCGGCATTTCCCCCAGCTGATCGAGTATTTCTTCCAGTATACCGTCATATTTCAGGGCCATATGTCTGACACCTTCGTCGAATATTTTTGTACAGACCGCTGTTAAAAGTCCATCACCGAAAATGACTTCCGTGCCCTCTTTAATACGTTTTGCAGGTTTTGCCAGCACCTCATAACCGCCTTCAATCGGTTTTAACAAAAGCATTTCTATATTCGCCCCAGTTTCGGATTTAACGCCGAAAAGGCGTGCTGGCAGTACCCTTGTATCATTTAATACAAGGGCATCACCGGGATTGAAATAATCCGTTATGTCTGTAAACAGCCTGTCCGCAATCCGGCCGGTTTTCTTGTCCAGTGCAAGCAGCCGGCTGGCTGACCTGTCCTCAAGCGGTGTTTGGGCAATCAGCGCATCCGGCAGTTCGAAATCAAAGTCATCGAGTTTCAAACGCTATTCCTCATTTCTGAATATATCAATCGTTCCATTTTCGCTTTCTGTAAAGTAGTCAAAGCTTTTACCTGTGGCCCGCCGGCCCCGCGGTGTCCTTTCAAGGAACCCCTGCTGAATCAGGTACGGTTCATAAACATCGAGCAGAGTAATGACTTCTTCACCTATGGAGACAGCAACAGTTTCAAGGCCGACCGGTCCGCCTTTGTATGTTTCAATAATTGTTCTCATAATTCTATGGTCGGTCGGATCCAGGCCGAGCGGGTCCACTTCAAGTACTTTTAGCGCATGGTTTGTCGTTTCAAGCTTAATGGACGGCTCACCTTTGACGATGGAGAAGTCCCGGACACGTCTGAGCAGGCGGTTGGCAATACGCGGCGTTCCTCTGGAACGTCTGGCCAATTCCTCGGCACTGTCCGGATCAATGGACACTTCGAATATTTCAGCCGTTCTGTTCACGATGGTGATGAGACTCCTGAAATCATAGTATTCGAGCCTGAGCTGGACACCGAAACGGTCTCTGAGCGGCGCCGAGAGACTGCCGAACCGTGTGGTCGCACCAACGAGCGTAAACGGCGGCAGATCGATCCTTATGTTTCTCGCCTCTTCGCCTTTACCGATGACGACATCGAGGAAAAAGTCCTCCATCGCGGAGTACAGCACTTCCTCCACCGCCCGCGGCAGCCGGTGTATCTCATCGATGAACAGGACATCTCCAGCATCCAGACTTGAAAGAATGGCAGCAAGATCACCGGCGCGTTCCACAGCCGGTCCGGAAGTCGTGCGGATGTTTACACCAAGTTCATTGGCAATTATGCTTGAGAGCGTGGTTTTACCCAGCCCCGGCGGTCCATGAAGAATCACATGATCCAGTGCTTCCTCCCTCATCCTTGCAGCTTCGATGAAAATACCCAAATTTTCCTTCAGTGAATGCTGTCCTATGTACTGGGCTAAGCGTTCCGGCCTCAGTGACATTTCTTCATTTTCCTCATTTTCTTTTTGGGATTCGTCCAAAATACGATCATCCATAGCAGCACCCCATTATTGTACTAGAAATTTTAATCCGGCTTTGACTGCTTCGTCCACAGAATTGATTTCGACTGTTTCCAAGTGCTTTTCAATACGTGTGAGTTCACGCTTGGAATAGCCAAGCGCTTCAAGCGCAAGCAGTGCTTCGCTGATGAAATGTTCATAGTTGCCGGATTCAGTCACAGCTTGCGGGGGATCCCCGCTCTGCGTCAGTCTGCCCTTCAGATCCAAAATAATCTGGCTGGCCGTCTTTTTGCCGACCCCGGGAAACTTCTGCATAAAAGCGTAATTTTCATTTTCAATCGCGCTGATCACACCGTCCGGTGTCGAAGTGGCAAGTATCGCCATTGCGCTTTTGGGACCGATACCAGTCACTTTCAGAAGTGACTGAAAGAGCTCTTTTTCCGGCATATCCTTAAAACCGTATAGAGTATGACTGTCTTCACGCACAATCAACTCCGTAAAAATTGTCAGTTCACTGCCTGTCATTGATTCAAAACGAAACGGGTTGGGCACATGGACGATATACCCGATACCGCCTGTTTCCACGATGATATACAAGGGCGTGACCTCTTTGAGCGCCCCTTTTATATACTGATACATGACATCACCATCATTCTACAAATTCAAACTCTCCGCCCAGAATACGCACAGTGTCCCCGGGCTCGATGCCTTTTTCCCTGAGTGCATCATCAATGCCCATCGTGCGCATCTGTCTTGCAAACCGCCGTGCCCCTGCGTCACGGTTGAAATCGGTCATCTTGAATATCCGTTCTATCGAATCGCCGGATACAACGAAGGCGCCATCATCATCACGCGTGATTTCAAATGCATCCGCGTCTTTCTCATATCTATAGACGACCCTTTCATCGGTATGTTCTTCAGCTGCTTCCAGTTCATCTGTCTCTTCAAGCAGATCCGCGATCCGATAAAGCAGACCTTCCAGATTTTCCTGCGTGGCAGCTG
The DNA here is from genome assembly GCF_000385175.1 of Salinicoccus albus DSM 19776. GTDB lineage: Bacteria > Bacillota > Bacilli > Staphylococcales > Salinicoccaceae > Salinicoccus > Salinicoccus albus. The sequence goes on from NZ_ARQJ01000033.1 coordinate 89,999, forward strand.
ATACATGGAAGATTTCCTTATCTTCACCGGCTTCAGCTTTGAACAGTTCAAATGTATCTCCGTCCTCTATAAGGTCCGCCTTATTGAGGACGATGATCTCCGGCCGTTTGATCAGCGATTCATTATATAAAGCCATCTCTCTCCGGATGGTCCGATAATCCTCCAGGGCGTCCCGGCCTTCGGATTCACTGATATCCACGACGTGTACAATGACTTTTGTGCGTTCCACATGCCGCAGGAACTGATGACCAAGCCCTGTACCTTCTGAGGCGCCTTCTATCAATCCCGGCAGATCAGCCATAACAAAAGATCTGCTATCATTTGTCTCCACAACACCCAGGCTCGGTTTGAGCGTTGTGAACGGATAGTCGCCTATCTTAGGTTTTGCTTTTGAAACCGAACTCAGCAGCGTGGATTTGCCCACGCTGGGAAAACCGACGAGTCCGACGTCAGCCATCAGTTTCAATTCCAGAATGACATCCAATTCTTCGCCCGGTTCACCATTTTCAGCAAAGTCGGGCGCGGGATTTCTGGGTGTGGCGTAGCGTGCATTGCCGCGCCCGCCGCGACCGCCGCGGGCAACGACTGCACGCGCCTTGTGCTGTGTTAAATCGGCAATCGTCTCTGTATCATCTTTTCTTTTGACAATGGTGCCCGGCGGCACTTTTAATACCAGCGCCGCACTGTTTTTACCATGGGCCTTCTGGCTCATGCCATTTTCTCCGCGGTTTGCCTTAAAGTGGCGCTGATAACGGAAATCCATTAATGTCCGCAGACCTTCGTCCACTTCGAAGATGATGTCCGCGCCATGTCCGCCGTCGCCGCCGGCGGGACCGCCGTTCGGCACATATTTCTCTCTTCTGTAGGCGACCAGTCCATGGCCGCCATCCCCGGCTTTCACATATATATCTACCTGATCTATAAACATGACTTCACCCCGATTCCTTTATATTATATCATATCGTGATTTATCTCTTAATTAAAAAGAGCACCAGCTGAAGCTGATGCCCGTCTGTTCAATTATTTAGCTTCCTGGTATACGGAAATGCGTTTCCTGTCTTTACCATAGCGTTCGAATTTGACAACACCGTCAATTTTGGCGAATAATGTATCATCGCCGCCAATTCCTACGTTTTCACCCGGGTGCATTTTCGTACCGCGCTGACGGAAAAGGATGGAACCGCCGGTAACAAACTGACCGTCCTGTCTCTTAACTCCGAGACGCTTGGATATTGAATCACGTCCGTTTTTCGTTGAACCGACACCCTTCTTGGATGCGAAAAACTGAAGATTGAGTCTGAGCATTGTTTTCACCTCACTTGTATACAAGTTTGATATGTTCACCGTGTTCTTCTTCTATCGTTTTCAATGAAATGATCATGCCTTCCAAAAGTGTCTGCATCTTCTCGTCTTCAGCTTCATCGACAATGAAGCTGAAAAACCCGGATGCCTCATCCATATCAATGGATGGATCTGCCTCAGTCATGTTGATAATTGCGTTCACTGAACCGAACACCACGGCCGAAGCACCGGCACAGACGATATCCTTGCCATGTTCTTCAAACATCGCATGGCCAGACATGTCAAACGATTCAACACGGCCTTCGTCATTGATATTGATATTTACTTTAATCATTAAGCTTCAATCTTTTCGACTGTCAGCTTTGTATATGCCTGGCGATGGCCCTGTTTACGATGATAGTTTTTCCTGCGTTTGAACTTGATTACATTTATCTTTTTGCCGCGGCCATGTTTTTCAATTTTTGCGGAAACAGTAGCACCTTCCACGGTTGGCGCACCGACTTTCACCGCGTCGCCGCCAACAAAAAGCACTTTATCAAACGTAAAAGTATCGCCGGCATCCGCGTTCAATTTTTCAACGAAGATTGTCTGGCCTTCTTCTACTTTCAACTGTTTACCACCAGTTTCGATGATTGCAAACATACTTACACCTCCTGATTTTCTAAGACACGCCAACTAAAGGTGGACTGCCGTCACTTCATACCCAAACTTGTGCGGTTGATGTCTACAAATTCACCAACTATTACATTATACCGTGTCAAAACAGGCATGTCAATGCTTTGACTGGAGGTTATTCCGAACCTTGGACGTTTTCAGGGCAGTGACAAAAATGATGATAAACAACAGCGCGTTGAGCAGCAGACTCGGCGCGGCTCTTAACGCCAGGTAATCAAATACCGGCAGGGAGACCAGATCAAGCACCCTGTAGATAAGGAATATATATGATTCATAAACGAACGTCAGCAGCAGTATTACGAAAGCCATGGCGACGACATCCCTGTAGAACACTCTGAAAGCGGTATGCATGAATGCAACAAAAGCCGCAATGCCAAAAGTATGGACCCCGTAGACGGAGCCGATATAAACATCGAGCATGATGCCGAATACGATGCCTGTGAACGCACTCATGGACGGACTGATATATATCGAAATCAATAATATATACATCAGCAGCAATCTGGGGACAAAGTAGACTTCAAGACCGCTGATGGTCACCGGGCTGATTTCAGCAAACAAAAAATCCGCGTACATGAACACCAGCGATGCGATAAAGATAACAATAGCTTTCATGTTACTCCTCCATCGATTCCGGATCTCTCTGAAGGACAAATACCGAATCAACATCATCCGCATTGCCGGCCAGTTGTACATAAGCATTCTGGCTGAGTCCGTACTCATCATTTTCCACTTCCGCCACTGTACCGATAATGATACCTTCAGGGAAGTCTCCGGCAAGCCCGCTTGTAAATACATCATCGCCTTCTTCAATTTCACTTCTGTTTTTGATATTTTCTATGACAAGCAGATTACGTTCATTATCAAAGTGGCTGATCGTCCCGTAAACCGGTGACCCATCATGTGTGATTTCAACAGAAAGATTGTCCTGGGAAGTGTTCGTTGTAATCATTTCTATGTAACTTGAACCGCCGTTGGCACGGTTAACAGTACCAATCAGCCCCTCGGAAGTCATCACTGCCATGTCTTCCTCGACACCATCACTCGTACCCTTGTCAATCGTGAAGCTGTCGAGCCACTGATCGGGAGAGCGTGAAATCACACGGGCGTTGATGCTTTCATATTCCCTTTTGGAACTGACATCCAGCGCTTCCCTCAGCTCCTCATTCTCTGCTTCCAGCCGTTCTATATCTTCTTCCATCTGAGGCAGCATATCGAGCTGTTCCCTCAAATCTTCATTTTCACTGACTGCGTTAAAGCTCTGGGATATGGAGCTGAAAATATTTGTGATGATATTCAGAGGTGCACCGATGACTGATTGTGTGCCTGCTGCAGCATCAGCAGTGAACTGTTCAGCTTTCGTCGTTGAGTCCCTGTCTGTCATCGAAAAACCAATCAGTAAAATGAGTACTATGATGCCGAATAGGATGATCAGCATTTTGTTTCGGTTGAAAAGCCTGTTCACAGTTCCACGCTCCCAAAGTCCATTATATCTGATTAAAAGAATACCATATTCCGGACATGTTTATAAAGAAATTCAAAAAAATAGAGGGGCTTACGCCCCTCTACACAGATAAGAAATAATATATATGATATCTAGAACATGAATGAAATCACTGTTCTATCAAAGGTAATGCATATACGATGATGAGTCTTTATACATCCCTTTTTATGTCGTGTTCATTACAATTTTTATGTTACATGTAAGTGCGGTGAGTTTCAAGGGTGAATTTGGATTTTTTCAGTTTCTATTGCCATAAATATTTTATCCTGTCGAACCGTTCAATGACCGATGTCAGTACATCATCTTCAACCGCCAGGGAGATGCGGATAAAGTTTCGTCCCAGAGAGCCGAATGGGATTCCGGGGGTCACCAGGATGGACGCTTCTTTAAGGAGAAAATCGGTGAAACTTTCACCATCAAATCCGGGCGGTACGGATACCCAGCCGAAAATCCCGCCTTTAACAGGATTTAAAGGAATCCCCATGTTCTTAAATGATGTTTCTACACGTGCGCTTCTTTTTTTAAACTTGTCGTTCTGGTGATCCAACATATCTGACTCATGCCTGAGCGCTTCTGTTGCCGCGTCCTGAAGCACTCCCCACATGCCTGTCTGGGTGTGATCCTGATACACATTGATCGATTCGACCATTTCCTTATTGCCAACGGCAAAACCGACCCGGAAGCCGGACATGTTAAACCCCTTGGAGAGTGAATACACTTCCATCGCACACTCCAGGTTTTTATCACTTTCCAATATGCTCGGATGTCTCCGGTCAAAAGCAAATGGGGCGTAGGCAAAGTCATGCACAATTTTCGTCCGGGTATCTTTGAACCTTGCCACTGTATCATTGAAGAAATCTTTTGTCGCCACAGCGCCCAGTGGATTAGAAGGATAGTTTAAATACATCAGCCTGGCGTTGTCCAGTTCTTCTCTGTCCAAAGCGTCATAATCCGGCAAAAAATCATTCTCTTTAAGGAGTGGCAGGTCATACACCAAGCCTCTGGCAAGTTTAACGCCCGCCGGATAATCCGGATATCCGGGGTTTGGCAGATAAACGCCTTCCCCCGGTTCGATGAAAGTCATCGGAAATTGGACCAGCCCGCTTTTTGTGCCGTATAGTATGGCGATATTGTCTTCATCCAAGACCACATCATAATGATCTTGATAGAATTGGATGATGGCCTGCTTGAAAGACTGTTTTCCTCTGAAGACACCATATTTCTGGTTCTCCGGTTGATATACGGATGCTGCGACAGTCCTGAGAACCCCCTCCGGCGTGTCACCATCGGGAATACCTACTGCCAGATTTAACAGCGGTAAATCTCCGGTTTCCAGTTCCCGGGCCATAGTGCTCCCGAAATAACTGGGCGGAATACTCCTGAGCAGTTCATTCATTTTAAAATCCCTCCATTCCGTTTTAAATGCGCGTCAATCGCACCGCTTAGCTGCATTTCATACATTAATAATATTACACATTACATCAACTCTTTTATTTCAGAATACTATTTAAATTATCAATAAAAAAGTGCACATTCTTCTTGTGCACACTTAAAAATTGCATAAAAATAGAGAGGCAGGCCGCCTCCCTATACACAGAAAAATAATATATATGATATCTAGAGCAGAATTTGATGAATAATTAAGCTCTATCAAAGGAGGCAATGCGATTCAATTCAATATTTATCATTCCAACTGTGATGTTCATGTCATCGCCTCCTGTTATGTCGAAAACAATCTAAGTTCATCTTATCGTAATAATTTCATCCTTTCAACACGTGATTCAGAAAAACTTCAAAATTATCGCTCAATTTCGTGTAAAATATAAATTTGGTTTTAATTGTTCTTGTTCCGTTTTTTCATTTGACCGTTTTATTAAGTTAAAGAAAGCTGGAATCAAGCTCCAGCTTCCCTATTTTTATATATCTTTATTCTTTTTATCCATCATTTTCTTGTACTGCGCCAGATAGACTTTCTCGGAATCCGTTGCACGGTCCATTGCGGTCATCGCACGATGCCATAACGGATAAATGGGTTCAGGGTTGGTAAAATCGTCAATTAGCTGTCTATCCTTTTCTGTCAGCTCAAGCGTATATGATTCCATATTCTCTTTCATCTGTGCTTCATTTCTAGCGCCAATCACGATGGAATCCACGTTAGGCCGGTCCCTCAGCCAGGCAAGAACAACCTGGGGCACCGTTGCATTATATTTCGAGGCTGTATCAATCAGTATATCCACAAGGTCATAATAAAAGTCCTCGTTCTTTATATAAGGCTCCGGCCAGTCATTGCCCTGTCTTGTGCCGGGTTCTGCTTTTTTATTCCTGGTAATCTTACCTGTGAGAAGCCCTTCACCAAACGGAGCCCAGATGCTATTGCCGATACCCAGCGCTTTACCGGCCGGCAGCAGTTCATATTCCGCCTCCCTCGACTCAGGCGTATAGTATATCTGCTGGGCAATTGGCGGAATCAATCCATTCTCTTTTGCATAGGTGTGCGTCATACCCAACGCCCATCCACTATAGTTGGAGACGCCCCAATAGCGGATCTTACCTTTTCTGATCAGATCATTCATCACATTGACCGTCTCTGCCACTGGCACCTGACCATCCCACAGATGGACATAGTACAGATCCAGATAGTCCGTTCCCAGACGCTCCAGTGTTTCATCGATAGAAGATTCAATGTTGATGCGTGTGGCTCCCCCATCGTTGGGGTTATCAGTCAGCTGGAAACCGGTCTTGCTGCTGATCACCATGTCATGACGTCTGTTCCTGATTGAGCGGCCAAACACAATCTCAGCATCACCGCCGGCATACAGATTCGCCGTATCAAACTGATTGATCCCTTTATCCAAAGCATAATCCACGATATAATCCGCCGTCTGCTGATTCATATCAGCCGCCGGTTCAAACCCCTTCGTTCCGCTGAACGGGATCGTACCCAGTGCATATTTAGAAACATTCAATCCAGAATTACCAAGTAAATTATAATCCATTTTCATCCCTCCAGGATTTAAAATTCCCGTTTTATGAGAGTTGAAACGCTTGAGTAAATTGTTTTTATCAAACAGAAAAACACAGGAATATTAATGGTGCCTGAACATCTAATTATTTATATATATCTAGAAAATCTCGCTATAATCCGTATATAATATTGTTTGTAAATGTTCTTGTACCATTCAAAATTGAATGCAGTCAATACATTATACGTTCAATTCAACCTTTTTCACACCAGTGACAAAAATTTTTCACTATCTATATAAAGCTACTAATATCAATCGTTCCCTTTACTTCTAACAGCACATCAGAAATTGTGTACTGGGTGTAAGGATAGCATTTCAAAACACGTTTCGAAAAAGTTGCCGCTCTCCATCCACACGAATGCACATCTAATTGATGAAATAATATTTATCCATTTTAATCAGAAAATAAATACGCCATCTTTAGATTTTAAGATGGTTTTGGAATTTCTTCACCAATCCGATGTAAAATACAGTTCATACTTACTGTAATCCAGAAATTTCGCATGATAAAAATCACACGCTGCTTGATGAATATAGCCATGATAGATTTGATCATACTTATATGACCCGAAGAATGGACCTGGAAAAGCTGGCATTAGCAAGTGTGCTTTTTCTGGATGATGTCTGATTTCGTTCAGTACTAAGTAAATCTCGTTAATAATGTCATAGGTCAACTTTACTTTACCGCAATTCTCTATTTCAAAATGCTTCACAAAATAACCTTGCAGTGCATTAAATTTCCTATAATAACTATACTCTATAACCTCTTCTGTAACTCTGTCTTCAAGATAAATATACATATCGAGCCCCAATGAAACACCCCTTTTTACTTTATGTAATTCATTTCTTTTAAGCTAATATACTTACCAGAGCCAATAATGATGTGATCGAGAAAATCTACGCCGATAATATCACCACACTCGTGAAGTCTTTTTGTTACTTCAATATCTTGCCTTGATGGAGATGGATCTCCACTTGGATGATTGTGTACACATATAATGGCAGCAGCACTTCTTTTTACTGCTTCTTTATAAATTTCTCGTGGATGAACAATAGAACTGTTAAGTGATCCTTTAAACATTGTCTCCTGATGTATAACCATATTTTTAGTTGATAAATAAAGAACAACAAAGTGTTCTTGCTGATAGTATCTCAATTTTTCCATCAACAAGTCACAAACATCAGACGGACTTTTGATATATACATCTTCTTCCATGGAATGTGTATGCATCCGTATCGCAATCTCTATCATCGCAAGGATTGTTATTGCCTTTGCTTCCCCTATTCCTTTTAATTGAATCAATTCCTGGAATGTTAAATGCCTTAAATCTCTTATAGATTTCATATCTCTAATGATTCTATTTGCAACTGTAATACTTGATTCGTCCCTGCTTCCAGTATTTATGATAATAGCTAACAATTCTTGATTTGTGAGTTTATCCGCACCGTAGGTCATTAGTCTTTCTCTAGGTTTATCGGCAATATGCATTTCCTTAATCATTAATGTCATAGAAACCCTCCATAGTATATTTGGTCAATTTCTTCGTATAGAAAGAAATTAAGAATTATTGCAGTAGAGATAAATGGTACAAGAGGTATTTTCGGTATCATCTTTTCTCTATAAAGAGTTAAAATGATGACAAATAAACCGCCTACAATGTAAGTCAGAAAAAACGCATAAATAAAAAAGTTGATAGGTGTTACTAGTGTTAGTACAGTGAATAATTTAATGTCCCCATAACCAATGGATTCTGAAAATAAAAAGTAAACAAGATGTAGGATTAATATAGCGCCAATATCCCATAGGGGCTCAACATAGTATAAGTTAGTTAGAAAAAGCCCAGTAATTAGAAATAGTAAATTCATATGATTCGGTATAATCAAAGTTCTGAAATCATATAGTGACATTGGTAGCAACAATGTCACTATCAAATAGTAGAGTGTATAATCTTTAAGCCCTAAACTAAAAAACAAAGGGACAATATACAGGACAATCATTAGAATTTCGCAGGCCGGGTAACTGATATCAATTTTCTGTTTGCACCACAAGCACTTTCTTTTCTGGAAAAAATAACTTAACACCGGAATGAGTTCATGCCATCCTAATTTATGTTTACAATTATCGCATTCACTTCTACGGTAAATGAAACTAACATTTTCCATTGAAGTCACAGCATAAACAAATGAAGCACAAATACCTCCCAAAATTATCATCACAAACATTAAATCTCCTCCGCATCATTTCTATACATGATATCCTGGGAAAATTTTTTTGTAAAAACGCAATAACGCAATTGTTGTACAACAGAAAATGTTTTTTCATCAAACTGCATAAAAAAACAATACATATATTTGAAATCTGCACTGTTTTCAATAAATTCGTTATAAAATACTCCGAATTTATCTAAGTTTATATAATTTCTTTACTTTTTCATGTGACGATTTGTCAATTTAAATGCAATAGTTCTTCCTGAAGCGCTTCGTATATTATTTTCCTCCCAGACATTTCCTAGGTCTCTGATTAATCAGAGACAACGCCTGGCGGACAGAATCGTCTGATATCATAAGGGCAGTGCACTTGAAAAGAATTTCTACAGATGGCCATTGGCATTTTCACTACTGCCCCGTTACCCCAATGCATAGAGGGGCAGCGAAGTATATCGATATTCCGAGTTTTTGTTCCAGTGTTTTATGACACATGAGTTTCTTATCCCGAGCTACGGTCGACGTCCGAAATGTACCGGCGTGTAACTCACGATGAAGTGTTCTTCCCACCTGTTCTATGGAAAAGGCGGAACGGCCTTTCATTTTCAAGGTGACATAACACCATGTTTTCCGTTCAACAAAATAGGGAGGCACTCTTTACTTTTGCCCTGGCGGGAAACGACCATATCCAGTTTCAAATGACCGAATGTCTTTCACTTTCTGATACTTTGTTAACTATATATCAACCCCTTTGCCATCCAATTCCTGTTTCCTTTCTTTTTACAAACGTATATAATTATTTATAAAGGTTGGAATGATGACATTCGTGAGTTTGATGAATTGGGTAATAGATGAATTGAGGGGTTAATTTTATGACGGAGATAAAGTCTTCTCTTTTAGTAGAGCAAGCCTATGATATTTTGCGCAAAAAAATTCTTAACAGAGTATACATGCCTGGAGAAAAATTGAACATCTATGATTTATCGGATGAATTCCAAATTAGCCGTTCCCCTATAAAGGAAGCTATCAATCAACTGGAGTACGAAGGGTTGATCGAAATTGTTCCTCGTAAGGGCACCTATGTAACAGAAGTGAAATTGGAGACTTTTTTAGAAAAATTGGATGCACGGCTGATGGTTGAATTATGGGCTGCCAGAAAAGTGATACATACGATATCAGCCAGTAAAATTCGAGAATGGGGACAGGTGATTCGACAGATGGATGATCTGCTTGATATTGATCCCTTCCCTTTTCAAAAGTACAATAGTCTGGATATGCAATTTCATGCTGCACTCATCGATTGGGAGGGCAGTACAACTCTGAAGGCGTTTTACTCTTCGTTAAACACTCATGTGGCTTTGGCACGCATTGTGCAATCGACTTCATTTGAGAGCACGATAAAACGACATAGGGATCATTGGGAATTATACGATGCAATGGAAAACCGCAATCTTGAAGCATTTTCAACCGTCCTTGATAAACATATTGAAAGTATGAAGCAGGAAGCAACAATTTTATATGAGAATACTTATGGATAAATATAGTAAAATGTCCCAGGAGATTCCTGGGACATTTCTATAATCAATTATACTTAAATGAATAAACTGAGCATCAGAACAAAGATAAGTCCGGAAACTGAAATGATCGTTTCCAATACGGTCCATGTGCCAAACGTCTCTTTCATCGTTAAACCAAATGACTCTTTGACAATCCAGAATCCTGTATCATTTACATGGGAAGCAATAATACTGCCTGCACCAGTGGCTAATACCATCAAAGCCAGGTTAACATCTGTCCCTTCGATCAACGGGAGTACAAGCCCGGCAGTTGTTAATGCAGATACTGTCGCAGAGCCCTGTGCCAATCGGATGATAGCGGCGATGAGCCAGGCCAGGAATATCGGTGTGATGGTACTGCCTTCAAAAATCATTGCCACATAGTCACCGACGCCGCCATCCATCAGTACTTCCTTCAATGAACCGCTGACACCAAGGATCAACAGCAGCATACCGATGGCTTTGACCGCATCTTCTGCTGAATTCATAAGATTGGTCATTGGGATATTGCGGGCGATGCCCATTGTATAAATTGCCAGTAATACCGATAGCAGCATTACCATCGAAGGTGTACCTAAGGTCGTGATGATATCAAATGCGATATTATCTTCCAGTCCTATTGTATCCTGTACTAAAGTAATGATGGTAGAAGAACCCATCAAAATGACGGGGAATAGCGCAGTGAATGCACTGATTCCAAATCGAGGGGTATCTTCCAGTTTATATTGTTTCACGTCGCCTAATTTTGCGATACTGCCCTCTCCAGCTTTTTCAAAAGCAGAAGGCACCAGTTTTTTCGCTAATTTTGTATATAAAGGACCGGCAATGATGATCGTCGGAATCGCAATGATAATCCCATACACCAGGACCATCCCGATGTTCGCACCATATTGATCAGCAATTACAGTCGGGCCGGGATGTGGCGGCAGGAACGCATGTGTGACTGACAATGCGGTGGCCATGGGCATCCCAAGCCATAGAAAAGATATGTTGGTCTGTTTTGAAATTTGATAGACGATCGGTATGAGTAGTACAAGGCCGACTTCAAAGAACAATGCGATGCCGAGAATGAATGCAGTCAGGACGACAGCCCACTGCACCCATTTCTCCCCGAATTTATCGATTAAAGTCATGGAAATGCGCTGGGCGCCGCCAGCATCAGCAATTAACCGGCCAAGAATCGCGCCGAAGCCAAAAATCAGTCCTGTACTGGCGATCGTGCTGCCGAGACCTGCTTCGATCGACCCCATAATTTCATCGATCGGAATACCCAGGGCCACCCCCAGTAAGAATGAAACGACAGCTAATGAAATTACTGTGTTAATTTTAAATTTCATGATCAATATCAACAGCAGTAAAATACCTAAGGCGGTTATTATTAGAGGCATAAATTTCGCTCCTTTGTTACGATATTAAGTAATATTTTTTATTAATTCTCCATCTTTGCATAATCTCAAGCGTTGTTACTCAAAATCTACAACTGCCTTTCTCACTTTATCCGGGTTGTCCTTTATAAATTGGAAAGCGTCTTGAATATGGTCAATATGAAACTTATGTGTGATCAGATTGTCATGTGTTAATTCTTTTGAATTAATGAGACCGACGACTTTCTCGAATTGATGTGTCTGCAGTCTCGACCCGGCAATCGTCAACTCTTTTTTAGTAATTGGCATCAACGCGATGGAAGACGGGGTGGCATTGAAGCCTAACGTAACGACAGTCCCTGCTGGTGAAGCAGCATCCACACTCAATTCAAATGTTTCCGGTGTGCCAACGGCATCAATCACCACATTAGCGCCCTCACCGTCAGTCATTTCATCTATCTGATCTTTGGTTTCCGCTTCAGACGGATTAATCGTATAGTCCGCGCCATTTTGTTCAGCAAAAGATAATCGCTCGTTGGTGAGATCAGAGACTATTGTCGTTGCGCCGCGTAATTTTGCCATCTTTAAGACAGTGATACCGATTGGGCCCGCCCCCTGGATAAACACAGTCTGGCCTGTTCGCACGTTGCCCCGCCAGGTCGCCTGCGCACCAATTGTGTAAGGTTCAGCCATCACCGCTTCATCCCAATCAATATCCGCATTAATTTTATGCACTTGTCTTTCAGGGAGCACGACAAATTCTCTCATGCCGCCGTTTTCATGCACGCCAAAAACAGACAAGTCTTTACACACATTCGGACGCCCGCTTTTACATGCATAACACTCGCCACAATAGCTGATGGGCTCTACGACCACATGATCCCCGACTGATGCATTTTCCACTCCTGAACCTGTTTCTACTATTTCTCCGGCCACTTCATGTCCAACAATTCTTGGGTAAGTGGCAAGCGGGTTGGTGCCATGATAGATATGCATATCGGTGCCGCAGACCCCTACGTTTTTAATTTTTATCTTCACTTCATTTTTATGCGTTAAAGCAGGTTCCGGCATCTCCAATACTTCCATATGATGTGCTTCTGTAATTTGAACCGCTTTCATTCGATTCACTCCTTGGCTTAATGGTATTAAAAATCAAACATCTTTATGAAGCGCTTCCAATTAAATATGTAACATGTGACATGTTACAAGATTAAGGGTAGGATATGGATATATAAAAGTCAATATTAATTTTTACTGTGTAAACGAAATCTCTCTTACACTCTTAAACAATCTGCTTTAACACATCCACTACAGGCCTTATCTCTTCCTCCTGCAGCTTAGCAAATCCGATGACTAACGAAATCCGGTCTTCTTCTGTTGGACTGTCATCAATTTTAAATCTTTCCAAAGTATAGAGCTCCAGTCTGTGCGCCTTCGCTTTTTGTTCGACTTCCGCATAACTTTTACCCGATTTAAACTTGGCGATAAAATGCAGCCCTGCCGGGATATCCGTGATTTCCACTCTATCTTTATATTGATTTTTTATTTCTTTTACCAATGCACTCCGGATTTTCTCATAGTAATGATTCATTCTTTTCAAGTGTTTATCATACTCACCGGACTTTATGAAATAATGGAGGGTGAACAGATTTAGAGTGCTGCTGCCTTGAATGATGCTGGAATAATTCGCTCTGTACGCCCTCAATAATTCGGGCGGCAGGACAAGATAACTGATTCTCAGGCTGGAGGTCAGGGTCTTCGAAAATGTACCTGAGTAAATCACGTTGGTTTTATTATCCAGACTTTGCAGTGAAGGAATATTATCCGTGCCGTATTTAAATTCGCTGTCATAGTCATCTTCTATGACATAACGAACACCGGAAGCAGCTGCCCAGTTTAAAATCTCAATCCGTCTTGATATGGTCATTATTTTACCGGTGGGGAATTGGTGGGACGGGGTGATATATAAAACATTTGGTTTTTTACTTTTCACTTCATCGATGTTTAAGCCCTGCCGGTCCAATGAGACGGGTAAAACATCCAGATTCATATCCTTAAACAACTGATGCATTCTCCCGTAACCTGGATTTTCCATACCGACAGTTGAATTTTTAAATTCCTCCATGTCTAATACTTGTCTGATTAATGGCTGGGTCCCCGGACCGATGACAACTTGTTCGGGTTCACATACCACGCCCCGATTCAAGCTCACCAGTTTAGCGATGGTTTCCCTTACCATATAAGGGCCTTGGGGATGAGAAATATCCGACATTTCATCTTTGTGATGCTCAATTGCTAATTTTTCACTTTTTATCCACGCTTTAAATGGGAATAATTTAAGATTAGTGCTCATATGGGATAACGAGTATTGATAGGATTCCCTTTGAACCCTTTCTTCCTTTAAATCCTTAGGCAAGCGATTATCCGGGCCACTCTGCTCTAATCCGGTGAATTGGGTGATGTCCTCTACATAATATCCGCTTCTTTCTTTAGAATAAATATATCCCTCGGCCAATAGTTGTTCATAGGCATTTGTCACAGAGTTAATACTGACCTTCAGTTCGGATGCCAGGCGTCGTTTGGGCGGCAATGGATCACCCGCTGATAATTTCTTCTCCAGAATGATATCCCTGAGTTCATTATATATTTGCTGGTAGACAAATCGCCTGTTATCGCTTTTATCAATATGAATGATCATTCTATCCCCCTCATTTTGATCCCATATAAAAATTAAAATTGGTACTTTTAATCATATCAAAATACGTTAACATAATAAATAATTCTCAGACTATTTAGGAGGTATTCCCATGACCCAAATCAACGAATTAAAAAATGACAACACTGAAGAGCTGCAGGATAAAAGAGACAAATTCATCCCCAGAGGCGTTAGCAATGGGAACAGAAATATTGCCGCCAAAGCTGAAAGCGCCACCATAACAGATATAGACGGCACTCCATTTATCGATTTTGCCGGTGCCATCGGCACTTTGAATGTGGGACACAGCCATCCCAAAGTCACTGCTGCGGTCAAGGACCAGATAGATAAGTTTTTACATCCGGGCTTTAATGTCATGATGTATAAAGGATATATAGAGCTGGCAGAAAAGTTAAGTCAAATGACGCCCGGTCGCTTTGACAAAAAAGCGATGCTGCTGAACTCCGGGTCAGAAGCCGTGGAAAATGCGGTTAAAGCAGCAAGAAAATATACAGGTAAGCAGGCAGTCGTTTCTTTTAAACGCGCCTTCCATGGCCGGACAAATTTGACGATGGGCATGACGAGTAAGGTGAAACCTTATAAATTCGGATTTGGTCCGTTTGCACCGGAAATTTATCAGGCGCCCTACCCTTACACCAACTACCGCCCTGAGGGTGTCTCAGAAGCCGATTATATTGAGCAGACGATTGAGGATTTCAAAAATTTCTTCATAGAAACAGTCGCCCCGGAAACTGTCGCCTGCGTGGTTATGGAACCGGTTCAGGGCGAAGGCGGCTTTATCATACCGGATAAAAAATTTGTGACTGCAGTGGCCGATTTCTGTAAAGAGAATAATATTGTTTTTCTCGCCGATGAAATTCAGACCGGTTTCGGCAGAACAGGGAAACTGTTCGGGATGGAACACTTCGGCGTGGAACCGGATCTGGTTACGGTTTCCAAGTCATTGGCGGCTGGTCTGCCTCTGAGCGGTGTCGTCGGGAAAAGTGAGATTCTTGATGCCTCAGAGCCGGGCGAACTTGGCGGCACCTATGCAGGGAACCCGGTCGCCTGTGCCGCCGCCTTATCGGTGATCGATATTATTAATGATGAACAGGTGCTGGAGAAAGCGGAAATTCAAGGGCAAAAGATTGAGGATAAACTGCACCAGCTGAAAGAACATCATGACTTTACTGGTGAAATACGCCGATTAGGAGCGATGGTGGCCGTTGAAATTATGAATGGCGAAGATGAACCTCAGCCAGATAAAGGAAAGACGAGTGCCATCACCAAATATGCCAATGATAACGGTCTGCTCCTGCTGTCTGCCGGTATCAAAGGCAATGTGATCCGTTTCCTGATCCCGCTGGTGGCCACGGACAATGAGATTGAAAAAGGCTTAGAAATACTGGAAGGCGCTTTTGAAACCGCACAGGAGGCGAATCATGACTGATCATACAATACCAATTAAAAATCCGGCCAATGGAAGCATCATTAAAGAAATTGAGAAGGACACACCGGAAAAAATCAGGGATCAGATTGAACAGGGGCACAACGCTTTTAAATCATGGGCCCGCATGGATGCGCATCACAGAGCGTCACTGTTATATCAATGGTCCGAACGCATACACGAACAAAAGAATGAAATCGCTGAAGTCATGACTCTGGAAAGCGGGAAAACAATCAATGAGTCTTTAGGGGAAGTGGATTATGCCAGAAGCTATATAGACTGGTATGCTGAAGAAGCGAAACGGGTATATGGCCGGAGAATTCCAGCCAATTCAGAAGACAAACGGATCCTTGTGTCCAAAAAACCTGTCGGTCTGGTTGCGGCAATTACGCCATGGAATTTCCCCGCGGCGATGATGACTAGAAAAGCGGCACCAGCCCTGGCCGCCGGCTGTACTTTTATCATAAAACCCGCTGAAGAAACCCCGCTCACAACGATAAAATTAGTCCAGCTGGCACATGATGCAGGCATTCCTGAAGATGTCATCCAATGCGTCAATCATTCCGGCAAGCTAGTCGGTGATATTTTTACCGAAAGCAAGCAGATCAGAAAGATTACTTTTACCGGCTCTACACCGGTGGGTAAAACGCTGATTAAAAATAGTGCCGATACGATGAAACGCGTATCAATGGAATTGGGTGGTCATGCCCCGCTGATTGTTGCCAAGGATGCGGATATCGATTTTGCGGTCAATCAGACAATCGCTTCAAAATTCCGCAACGCCGGGCAGACATGTATATGTGCCAACCGCATACTCGTCCATGAAAACATTATAGAAGAATACTCCCGTAAACTGGTGGAACAAGTAAAGCAGCTGAAAGTCGGCAATGGAATGAATGAAGATACAGATGTGGGACCGCTCATTAATGAAGCAGGGTTCAATAAGGTCGCTTTCCAAATCGATAATGCGTTGGATAATGGGGCCGAATTACTTTGTGGCAACAAATACGATTCCGACTCAGATAAGAACTATTTCTATATCCACCCCACTGTACTCAAAAACGTAGATCAAAGCATGCGTATCATGCAGGAGGAAACATTTGGACCCGTCATCCCAATGGTGTCATTTAATGATTTAGATGAAGCGATAGACATTTCAAACAGCACACCGTTCGGCCTGGCCGCTTACTTCTTTACAAACGATTATCGAACTGCGACATACATTCATGATAATCTCGAATTTGGGATCATCGGCTGGAATGACGGCGCACCATCGGCCGCCCATGCACCGTTTGGCGGGATGAAAGAAAGCGGGATTGGGCGTGAAGGCGGCACAGAAGGCATAGAACCCTATTTGGAGACTAAATATTTATCAATAGGGAATTTGTAAAGGGATATCGAATACAATAAAAGGAGAACTTATTTATGTATAAACCAAAAGATTCATCCATGTCACCAAGATTTGTCGGACCCAGAACGTTTATGAGATTAGAACATGTCCATACCACTGATATTGATTTCGCAGTCCTCGGTGTACCTTTCGATACTGCAGCATCTAACCGGACAGGCCAAAGGTATGGCCCCCAGCATATTAGAGATTTTTCAGTGCTTTTACGTCCTTATAACCCAGACCAGGATATTAATATCTTCGATTACTGTTCGGGCGTAGACTATGGAGATATTGACGTAATACCAGGTAATATCCACAGGACATACGATAATATAACAGAATCTCTGTCTCCATTGCTGGAAAAAGAGATAACCCCAGTAATGATGGGCGGAGATCATTCGATATCATTGGGACACCTGCGAGCATTTGCAAAAAAATATGGGCCAATAACTCTCATACATTTCGATTCTCACGGTGATACCTGGGATAATTATTTCGGTGAAAAGTATATGCATGGTACGCCATTCAGAAGAGCAGTTGAAGAAGGGTTAGTCGATGTCGAGCATTCCATACAAATAGGTATGCGCGGGCCTTTATATGGCCCTGAAGATATCCAGGATGCCAAGGACCTTGGATATAAAGTGATCTCCATGAGAGAGGCCAGAGAATTGGGGATCAGTGAAGTAATGAAACAGATTCACAATCAAGTTGGAAACAATCCAGCTTTTGTTTCATATGATATTGATTTCCTTGATCCAGCA
This sequence comes from Salinicoccus albus DSM 19776, assembly GCF_000385175.1. Classification (GTDB taxonomy): domain Bacteria; phylum Bacillota; class Bacilli; order Staphylococcales; family Salinicoccaceae; genus Salinicoccus; species Salinicoccus albus. The sequence continues at coordinate 107,921 of NZ_ARQJ01000033.1, forward strand.
TATGCGCCCGGCACTGGAACACCAGAGGCAGGCGGTCCAACCAGCTTTGAAGGACTGGAATATGTAAGAGGTTTACATGGTCTGGATATTAAAGGATTTGATCTGGTAGAAGTGCTTCCTGCATATGATAGCGGGCAAATCACAGCTGTGGCTGCTTCTTCTGTAATGTTTGAAATGATCAGTCTAATCGCTATGAAAAAACGCGATTCTCAATAATTCAGGCGAGTGATTTTTTAAATCACCCGCTTCAAACTCATTATTGAAATCGTATACAGTTTTTAAACAGGAGGCACAATCTAAATGGCAGCTATTGATTTCATTATCATCATTTTATATTTCATTATCCTAATGTCTATTGGCGTCATAGGCAGCATTAAAGCAAAAACATCAGAACAATACATGGTCGCGGGCAGAAATTTAGGCGTGTTCATGTTATTCGGATGTTTGACAGCTGTATTTTTAGGCGGTTCCTCTACCATCGGATCGTCCCAGCTCGGATATGAAATGGGACTGGGCGGAATATGGTTCGTTTTCTCTATGGGGTTAGGCATTACATTATTTGGTCTTCTTTTTCTCAATCGAGTCATGGGGTTCAAACTGCTGACCATAAGCGAATTATTAGGAAAATTATTTAACACTCAATCAAAACTCATTGGCGCTGTTATCGCTGCAATATATACTTTAATGATCAGTGTTACCCAAGTGATTGCGATCGGTGCCCTATTATCCGGAATATTTAATTGGAATTTGACAACTTCCATGTTAGTTGGCGGCGGTGTGGTATTCTTCTATACCATTTTGGGAGGCATGTGGACATTATCAGTGACTGATGTCATACAATTCTCAATCATGACATTGGGCATATTTATAATCATGCTGCCACAAAGTTTGAGCGCAGCTGGAGGAGTCAATGAATTAACTGCACAACTGCCATCACAATACTTCGATGTGACAGCCATAGGTTTTACAGAAATTGTGAGCTATTTACTGACTTACACGCTGGGAATGATGGTTGGACAAGACATTTGGCAAAGATATTTTACTGCTAAAGACACTAAAACGGCTAAAATGAGTGGTGTGTTAGTTGGTGTTTACAGCCTGCTGTATTCTTTAGCCATGATTGTTATCGGTATGTGTGCTTTAATAGTAATACCAAATATTCAAAATACCCAAAATGTGTTCACAGAAATGGCGTTTGAAACCATTCCAAATGGACTTCTGGGGATTGTTTTTGCTGCGGTCGCAGCCGCTATTATGTCCACAGCATCAGGCACGCTTTTAGCATCATCGACGCTTATATCTAAAGATATACTTAAAGATCACGTATTTACGAATGCGACTGATAGACAATTTCTGATTATTTCCAGAATCACAACCCTTATCATCGGTGTTATTGCAGTTCTCATTGCATTATGGATACAAGAACTTTTAGTTGCTATAGATATCGCGTATGCATTATTAGCAGGCTCAATTTTCGTTCCTATCCTGCTCGGTTTATTTTGGAAAAAAGCAACAGGCAGAGCAGCTTTCGTATCAATTATAATCAGTGGTGCAGTCGTATTAATCACATTGGCTGTTGAAGGACTCACTTCAAATAACGCAATCATATACGGCATTATATCCAATTTTGTTGTGATGGTTATTATATCTATTGCAGATTCATCAAATAAGAAAGCTGCAACAGAATAATCTGATTTGTACGATAGTATGGACCCCAGTAAAAAAAGTAAAATAAAACGAACAATTACCTTCTTTCTTTTTAAAGTGAGAGTAATTGTTCGTTTTTCATATAAGAAGACTGTCACAGACTGACTGGCCTACACTGGAGCCCTTGATCCAATAAAATATGCAAACAATTTTCATAGTATAATTACACTTTTGCATCATTAGTAAAATACAAATCTGAATCTTAATGTTAAGATTATTAAAGTTATCTATAAATAAAGAAATATGAGCTTAAGATTTACATCATTTGAATTTTACAGAGGTGGGTTATTGTATGTTTAGCGGAGATGAAAGAATCATATTATCGGTCATTGTTCTTGTTTATTTTATATTCCTGTTTGTAATGGCTTTATATATGAATCGAAAAACAAAAACGTATGAAGATTATACGCTTGCCGGCAGATCTGTTTCGCTTTTCCCTATCATTTTGACATTTATCGGGACTGGCGTTGGCGGATCTACATTGTTAGGTTACATGGAGAATGGTTACAGTTTGGGAATGGGACAGCAGTGGATACATATTACCATGTTTATATGCGTGGTTATTTTCGCATCCTTTTTACTCAAGCGGATCAGGCGTCTGGGAGAAACTCATAATATGGTCACTGTGGGTGACTATACTGCTTTGCGTTATGGCGGACAAGCCCGCATCCCGACTGTCATTAGTATATTATTTTCATATTGTGCCATGACCGGAATGCAGTTTGTTGCGATTGCCACAATATTGAATTTGACAATCGGATTAAATGTTACTTTAGGCATTTTTATCGGCTGGTTATTGTTAACGCTTAAAACTTATTTTGGCGGATTGAAGGCTGTCATTTGGCAGGATGTGATTCACGGAACCGTCCTTACATTAGGCACCATCCTTTTGCTGGTCACGGTACTGGTCGCTTCGGGGGGATGGAATACAGTTGCAGAATATGCAGGCTCTGTAGATCAGGAAAATATGCTCAGCGTGATGAATATCGCGCCGAGCGAAATATTTATATATCTCTTGACGTTAGGTGTTTTTCAATTTGTCAGACAAGATCTCTGGCAACGGACGTGGGCCGCTAAAAGTGTGAAGACCGCGGGTAATGCGTATTGGATTTCTATGACCATTGCTGTATTACTCGGTGTTGTTGCTGTTGCCATCGGTGTATTCAGCCGATATGGTTTACGGCTGGAAGATATTGATCCGGTCTTCATTTATTATGGTGCTGTTGAAGATGTATTTCCCTTCTCCTTAGTGGTGGTGATGATTATTGTATTACTGGCAGCCGTCATATCAAGCGCGGACTCCTTCCTTTTAGCAGGGTCATCTTCGATCGTAAACGATATTATCAGACCGAATTTTTCACATTATGATAATAAAAAGATGTTGGTCTGGAGTAAACTTTCCGTGTTGATCGTATCCATTGTGGCGCTTGTATTGGCGCTGTCAATTCCAGAGCTGGTCAATCTGATGGTTACCGGAACGGCGATGACGGTTTCAGGACTGTTAGCACCAATAATATTCGGCTTATTCTGGAAAAAAGTAACGAACACCGCGGGCATTGCTTCCATGTGGAGCGGTTTGATCGTAGCCACTGTCTGGCAGATTTTAGGGCACCCCTTTGGTTTACACCCTATTTTTATCGGTCTACCCTTATCCATAGCTGTTTTGCTAGTTGTCACTTGCTTCTCAAAACAAAATGAGTGGAGCAAAATTTAAAGTTGCATACTCAAACTTTCGGACATAAAATCCAGCCCTGATGGAATGAGGGCTGGATTATTACTCGGTCCAATGGCTGCTAACCTATCTTATTTTTTACTTTCAGATGGGTTGACGCATCATCCCTGTGACCCAGCTGGCAGGACTGATAAGAAAGACCGATCGTTCAATATATTTCTTATTTCACTGCCAGCAGTCTGCTGCCTGCTTCAACATGTCTTTCATTTACAGGGGTGACTGCTTCATAATTATTTGCGTTGGTAATGACAACAGGTGAAGCGATGTCATACCCTTTTTCTTTAATTGCGTCTGTATCGAATGTGCACAAGAGCTGGCCGGCTGTGACCCTGTCATCCTGGGAAACGTGCAGGTCAAATATCTCTTCTTTAATATCGACTGTATCCAGACCGATATGCATCAGGATTTCGATGCCGCTTGCGGTGGTTATTCCTACAGCATGTCCGGTTGGATAGACAGCAGACACAGTCCCTTCAACCGGTGCATACAAACTGCTTTCACTTGGATAAATGGCGACGCCTCTGCCAGCATGTCCATTGGCAAAGACTTCATCGGTCAGTTCGCTCAATGCGCGCACTTCTCCGGTCAGCGGGCTGTTAATCAATGCTTCGTCATTCGTTTTTTCAGCAGCGGCTTTATCCGGCGTTTCCCCGTAAAGCTTATAGACCATTTCTTCTTTAAAGCCAAATAAATACGTGAGTAAAAATCCGCCGATATAAGATATCACAAGCCCGATGATATATAGTAAATAATTACCGTCTGCGATAAGCGGGATCATTACAACCCCTGACGGCCCTACCGTAATCGCTCCTACGTTGAACAGGGAGAGAAATGCACCGCCGAAACCAGCACCAAGACTCGCTGTAATAAACGGTCGGCCGAGCGGCAGCGTGACCCCATAGATCAGCGGCTCGCCAATGCCGAGAAAGCCAACCGGGGTAACACTCGCGACGGTGTTTTTCAGACGCTGGCTTTTTGTTTTAAGATAAATTGCGATCATCGCACCAACCTGACCGCCGCCTGCCATTGCGAGAATTGGGAGCAGTGTCGTGGAACCAAACTGTTCGATCAATTCCAGATGGACAGGGATCAGGCCTTGGTGCATGCCAACGGTGACCAGGGGCAGGAATGTCGCTGACAGGATGAATGCGCCAAAGACACCGCCTGCTTCAAGCATGCCGTCAACCAGGAACCATGTAATGCCGTCCATCAATATGCCGGCAATCGGCTGTATAACCACGATTGTTGCCAGTGATCCTGCCATTACCGTGATCAGCGGTGTTAATATGAGATCCAGACTGTCATGGACACGATTGCGGACAAACTTTTCTAACTTTGTAAACAGATAGGCAGCTATAATCACACCTAACAATCCGCCGAGCCCTGAATTGATACTCAAATCCAGCCCGAATAAACTTAATGTGCTGATGTCAGCCAATATTGGTGCATAAATCAGTAAACCTGCAATACCACCGAGTACCATTGTACCTCCGAATTCTCTGGCCGTGTTGATGCCGACGAACACACCGAGTGAACCAAAGAGCAGACCGCCGATCGATTGCAGCAGCATATACCAGTCCGATTCAAGCACCGCTTGATCGATCATGCCAGCATTTGCCATATTCAAAATCAGATTGGCAATACCGAGCATTAAACCCGAAGCGACCAGCCCCGGCACAATTGGCACGAAAATGTTTCCGATATGCCTGAACAGCTGCTGAAAACGGGAAGTTTGTTTCGCTTTATAGGAAGCCTTCGTATCTTCAGCGATATTGAATTCATCGTCATCAGCCTCCCCTTCGACATCGACACTGATGCGTGTGCTGTCATGAATTTCATTAGCCACTTTTGTGACTTTTCCGGGTCCCAAAACAATTTGAATTGTCCCTTGATCGATGACACTCAGCACTTCGTCATATCCCTTAATTACATCCAGATGAACATCATCCCGAGATTTAAGGTTAATCCGCAGCCGGGTGATACAATTGGTGAGGCTGGCAATATTCCCCTCACCGCCAAGATTTTTGACAATAATTTGCGCCAGTTCTTTATTATTCATGGGCGTCACCTTCCTTATCCTCCAATTTAACCGCTGCCCGTACCCATCCATTCGTTTGTTCAAGACGCGCTTTCGCTTCATTATATGTGCATTGTAATTCGATCATAATAATGGCTATTTTGGGATCCTGCCCTGCCTTTTCCAGATACGCGGCTGAGGACTCGGCATCGATGTGTGTAGCCAGCGAGACAATATCCTTGACCCGTTTGCGAAGCTTTTCGTTAGAGGGCTGCACATCGACCATCAGATTTTGATAGATTTTGCCGATGCCAATCATGGCACTTGTTGAAATCATATTCAGTGCCAGTTTTTGTGCTGTGCCTGCTTTTAACCGCGTGGATCCTGTTAAAACTTCCGGACCAACCTCAATTTCAATCGGAATATCTGCATAATCACTGATCCTGGCATTTTTATTACAGCTGATTGCTGCAGTACTTGCGCCGGTCTGTCTGCTGTACTCCAACCCACCGATGCAATAGGGGGTGCGCCCGCTTGCGGCCAGAGCGATGACAGTATCTTTTTCATCTAGGTGCATGTGTTTCAGTTCCGCCCGCGCCTCCTCAGGATCATCTTCCGCCCCTTCAACCGCTTCAGTGAGTGCCGCTTCGCCTCCAGCGATCAGCCCCATAACCTGTTCCGGGTGAGTCCCGAATGTTGGCGGACACTCTGCCGCATCCAAAATTCCGAGCCTGCCGCTTGAACCGGCGCCGATATAAATCAATCTGCCGCCTTTTTCAAATGAATGGATAGCAGCCTGAGCCGCTTTTTCAATTGAAATGATTTCGTCATTCACCGCTTCAGGCACGGTTTTATCTTCTTCATTCATCATCTGTAGAATCTCCCGGGTGCTCATTGCATCCAATTTCATCGTTTTTTGATTCTGTGCTTCTGTTATGGAATTTGTTTCAGCCACGTTTTGTTTCCTCCTTCTGGTTTTGCTCGAGCGGATCTTCAGGTGGTAGGATCCTGATCTATTGTATGCAAAGCAATCACCGCCGCTTTTGAGATAGCGCTTTCATAAATACATTAAATCGAATGACATAAAAATTCAATATAAATAATATTTTTGGTATATAATTTCAGATTTTGGAATTTTGGTGCTGTGGAGACACCGCAGGAAAGGGGGGGTTCAAGATAAAAAATATCATAGAAGGTTTTCTGATGACCGACTTTTAAATAGTGCGGACGAAAATGTTATGTATGGTCAGTAATTACTATTAAAAAAAGGGGAAGCCCTCCCCTTTCAACAAAAATTACTTCGCCATTTTTAAAGTTTCTATGAAATCATGGATAAATCTTTCAGCATCTACATTCACGCAAATATTAACATTCGGCTCGCAATCCCATAGATTTCTAAAATCGCAGATGGTCTGCCCATAACTCAGCTTACTGTCTGTTTCTACATCCACATAGTACTTTTTGGTTTCGATATAAGTCGGATCAAGTGAATATCCGATCGTTAACGGGTCATGTAGTGCACATCCATCGGTCCCATATCTCATTTCACTGAAGTTCCTGAAAACTTTTGTACTGTCTAATGTAAAATTATAATACTTTGTTCCTTTGAGCTGCTCAATATGTTCGAGCTTCATATATGTTTGTAACGTGACATCCAAACTGACCAGTGTGATTTCCAGTCCGGAATGGAGGACGATCGCAGCGGACTCCGCATCGGCAAAAATATTAAATTCAGAGTTTGGCAATTTATTACCTTTGCCCATCTCAGACACTACTCCGCCCATAATGATGACATCGTTCACCCAATCCTTAATTCTCGGCTCTTTTCGCAGGGCCAGTGCCAGATTGGTAAGCGGGCCGACCATAATCAAGGTGAGATCGCCTTTGTATTTCTCTGCCTGCTCCACAATGAAATCCGGAGCGAATGGGGTTTCGTGATCACTATCCTCTATTTCCATACCATCAAGTGCATTTCCGATGCCATCGGTCCCATGAATATTATACTCATATTCGGCTTCACGAATCAATGGCCCCTCAGCACCTGCATACACTCCAATATCTTCCCGACCAATCAATGTGAGTACCTTTTTAGTATTACGGGTTGTCATACGCAGCGGCACATTACCGCTGACAGTGGTAATTCCTAACACATCCATCTTTTTACTTTCCAGGCCATAAATGATGGCAAGTGCATCATCCACTCCGGTATCAACATCGAGTATTACTTTTTTCATCCTTAATCCCATCCTTTAAAATTTTTAGAAGGCGGATTTTATAATGGACTTAGCCACCCTTGATAAAAAACACCATTTTTTCCGGCGACAATCAAATTAGTGCTCCGGATGATCCCGTCCCAGACCGACTGGCCCGTGCCATATCTATTGTCAAACAGGTATTTACAATACGCATCATTGACGGCAACTACTGGAAATTTAAGTGCGCCTGAAACCTCAAGTGCACGGTTGCGCAGAACACCTGTCGTTGTCTCCTCGCAGATACCCCGCAGGTTTTCTGTAAGATCCGGCCGTTCAGAATGAAGTAAAGCCACACAGCCGCCCCGTCATCAATCATTAAATCAGGTTTAACACTCAGCGTTTTAATATGATGTACTTTGAATTCATCGGCATCTGCATTATTTTTGGCAAACACCGTCAACCCGTCCTCAACCAGTGCTGCCGCTACATCATCCTGTGTCGAAAGCGGACTGCTGCCTGTGATCGTGACCTGTGCCCCACCGGATTAAATGACTTTGGCAAGATAAGCCGTTTTTGCTTCCAAGTGCAAACAAATGACGACATTCAACCCTTTAAAAGGCTGCTCAGCTTCGAATCGTTTGTGGATTGAATTCAGCACCGGCATATGTGATTTCGCCCAGTCGATTTTCTTGCGGCCGTCCTCAGCAAGCGTCATGTCTTTCACAATACTTTCTGCCATATCTTCACTCCCCTTCATTTAATCCGGATGAATGCTTACTATTCCTGCATCACTACGCCTTTATAACTGAACTGCCCGCGGCAGTTTCTGCATATATACCGCTTCTCATAGCCTTTGACCTGCCGGGTGAATTGATATCTGCATTTTCTGCACTCATACAGATGACTCTGCCCTTTGTACTTATAGGTTTGTGTTTTGGAAATCCCCAGACGTTTCAATGTATCGGTAAATGTCCGGTCTGAATCCCTGTAGGGCTGGCCTGTGGCATACAGTGCATAATGGACACACTCATGATACAGAACATCAAGGATGGTCGGCGCAGCATTATGTATGACGAAGTTATGGGACATAACGATTTCTTCAACTATCACTTTGCTGTTTTTATATTTAATTTGAAATGCCCCGAGTTTCGCTGTCATCCGCTTGGAAATGCGCACAGGGACTGCGAGGGACAGATTAAAATTTTTCTGAAGAAACTCGTTCGCGTAATTTTCCAGCATCTGCGAATCCATCATTGTTCTTCTGCCATTTCATCAAAGAAGAATTTTTCCATATTAAAAAATGGACTGCCCAAATAAATTTTCATCAATTTCACCTCGTCTCGGTAATATATCAGATTTGTTTGCTGAATATAATGTTTAAAGAAAATAATACTTGATGTTAAAAATGACATCCGTTCTAAAAACGGACGTCATTTTTAACTTATTTTCTTACACCGCTGCAGGGTTAGAACAATTCTTTCGCCAGCAGTCTGTACACATCCAGACGTTTCTCCTGGGAATGCGGGATGCTGCAGATCATTGCTTCGTCGAAGCCGTATTTCTCCTGTTCATTCTGCAGCTGCTCTGCGATCTCTTTGGCTGAACCGACCAGATGCATATGTCTTTCCTGCTGGATCTTTATCCTGTCCATCTCAGTCAGCGGATAATCTTTTGCTTCTTCGGGGCTCATCGTCTGGGATATCTGTCCCTGCTGCATCTTGAGCCTTGTGATATCAAAAGGCAGCGCTTCATATTCCGCTTCCTCACGTGTTTCTGCGGTGGTCACCATGTAGGAAACATTGACTTGTGGTTCTTCCATGAATGCGGACGGTTCAAACCGCTCTTTGTACAGATCCAGAATCCCTTTGCTCAAGTCACCGTTGAAAAACTGGGCAAATGAGTAACCGACACCCATCTGGGCGGTGGCGATTGCGCTGTTGCCGCTGGAGCCGAGCATCCATGCTTGGGGCAGTGTGACGCCTGCCGGAAACGCGGGGATTGAACCATAGAGTCTGCCTTCAGGCACTTCATCATTGACCAGCTGGAGTGCGATCTCAAACTTCCCATACATATCATCCATCACCGGTCTTTTGCCCTGCGACAGTGCGTATATTGCATTATGGTCGCCGCCGGGCGCGCGTCCGACACCAAAATCTATCCTGCCGGGTGAAAACGCGCTTAGTGTTTTAAACAGTTCGGCCATTTTATAGGGTGAATAATGCATCATCATTACACCGCCGGTACCGATACGGATATTTTCCGTTTTGGCCGCGAGTCTTGCTGCGATGACTTCCGGCGCAGCACTCACATGGGATTTTGTCCCATGGTGTTCGGCCATCCACATGCGGTGATATCCCAGTTCATCGGCCAGCACCGCCAGTTCCTCCGCTTTATGCAATGCGTCCACTGATGTATTGCCAATGGTTACCGGGGCCTGATCCAGTACACTTAATCTCATTTATAAACATCCTTCTCTTTGTGTCAATTTATCATATATCATTGTCTTGCTGAGCCCTTTTTAATTGATATTGTCCAAAGTTAACAATAATTCTATCAGTCCTTCACAGAGGGCTCAATTTTTCTGCTTAATATAAACAGCACAGAAGTTCTGTACTGTTCCTGAGTTTGGTTGATAGCCGGAAAATCGGTAAACTTAAAGTTTGATCGTGCGATTGAAATTCAGTGTGTTCTGATGTAGAGTGGCCACTATAAAAGCCCTTTCTGATGGTTATTTGGTTGTACTTTTAAGCTTGTCAGAGTCGGGTTCTTTTTCACTGTTCTTAGGAGGCTATGTATGAAACAAAGTTTAGGAGAAAGTAAAATAAAGTTCACAAGTATTGTCAGAAAAGTTGATGATTCATGTGATGTTTCTGAGAAAAATATAAGACTGGATGACAGGCATATCTTATTGAATAAACACGGGGTGTGGACCAGAGTCAAGGCACAAGAGAGTAATCTATGAGCTCCGGCGAAGAGAGGACTAACTTGTTTTCCTGGCGCTCGATAGGGTCTCTGATTATTCTGCTTGTGCTGGGCACATCGTTGTTATGGGTAAGTTTCAATCTGGATCTGCCGGCACCGGCGGAAATGCGAGAGATTATTCTTAGTTATGGCTGGGCTGGCTGGTTGGTGTTTTTTGGGATTACCGCAGCGATCGCTATCACCCCTATCCCCATAGTGGTGCCTGCCTTAGTGGCCGGCTCCCTCTACGGCCTGATCGGAGGGACACTGCTCTCCTTCTTAGGAGTGATGCTTGGCTCTTGGATCGGCTATTGGTTGGCCCGTGCTCTGGGTCAACGCTTCATCTTTCACCTCCTGGGACAACACAGTTCGATTGTACAGAATTACCTCACTAATGCTGGGTTTTGGGCTATGTGTACTGTGAGGCTGATGCCCGGTCTGCCATACTGGCCAGTAAATTATGGTGCTGGAGCCTTAGGGGTAGGGCAATATGCATTCATATCCGCCACTTTCCTGTCCTCCATCCCTGGCCAGGTCTCTCTGGTGGCTTTAGGTGCCTTTGCAGTGAACCCGTCAGTATTCCATGTTGCGGTGTTGATTATTTCATGGGTTGCAGTGTTGACTTTGACCTGGGTCTCCTATCGCTACTGGCGTGGCACAAACCCTGACACACAAGATGCAGAGGCAACAGAGAAATAGATGAAGAGATTATGAGTTTTGGGATATTCATAATCCAATTACTGACAGCATCTGGTTTTGAAAATGACTCGGCAGAAGAAAGATGAAGTAAATACTTCGATTTTCAGGTCATGCTTCAGCTGGTCGACTCTGTTAATGCATTGAGTCATTTCTTTCCAATCATTGTGTGTTGTCGTAACTAACATTGTACTACAGAGAATGATATGAAAAGCATTTTCATTATCTGCTGTAGGATGACAGTATCTCCCCGAATAACTGCCAGAACGCTTCCTGGTCCACGGAATCTGCGAACTTTACGTGCGGAATTCTGCCGGTGACATTGTACAGGTCGACGGCGGTCATTCCATACGTGTATTCACCTTTTGTTTCTATCTCCACATTGACATGCTTGAAATTGAAAAGTTCGGGTTGTATCAGATACATCGTGGTGCAGGCATCATGGATCGGCCCGCCGTCGAAGCCGAATAATTCTTCATTGGTTTTTCCGAAAAATTCCAGTAATTCAACGACGAAATGTGAAATCTTATTATCAATGGCGCTGAACCTTTCCCGCAGCCCTTTTGTTGCAATCACTTGATGCGTCACATCGAGGCCGAACATCGTGATCGGCAGATTGCTGTCAAAGACGACTTTGGCCGCTTCGGCGTCAACATATATATTGAATTCGGCCGCCGGGGTCCAGTTACCGAACGTGCCGCCGCCCATCAATACGATCTCATCGATCTTTCCTTTAACTTCCGGTGCTTTGATGAGTGCCATGGCGATATTTGTCAGGGGACCGGTCGGTACGAGCGTGACTTTGCCGTCCGCTTGTTTTAATGTATCCACGATAAAATCCACCGCATGTTTCTCTTCCGCAGTGATTTTCGGTTCGGGCAGTTTGGGACCGTCCATGCCGGTTTCTCCATGTATCTCCGGGGCAATTTCAGCCGCCTTCACCATTGGTCTTTTCGCCCCTTGAAAAATAGGTGCATCGATATCGAGCAGTGTACTGATCTTTAACGCGTTGCACGTTGTTTTCTCTACTTCCACATTGCCGGCTGTTGTGGTGATCCCCAAAATATCCAGATCCGACTTTTGGGAAGCCGCAATGATGATGGACACCGCATCATCATGCCCGGGATCACAATCCAATATCACTTTTCTTCGCGCCATTTTATGTCCTCCATCCAGATTCAATTATCAACTGTGTTACTGACTGATATTATCATTTATTTTATACAAGAACAAAAATAGAACCCGGGACGGATACCCGGGTTCTATTTTACTGCGGCCCTTCTTCGGCCACCGTTTCAACATCCGAGACGATGTCTTCAAGCGGGAACTCTGAATCGCCTGTGGCGATACCGGAATAATCTTTGATGACTTTCCCGTTCTGGTCGATCAGATAGAAACTGGTGCCGTGCGTCACCTGGTTGCTGCCTTCAGGCGGCGGCGCAACGATCGTTCTGAAATTATCTTCGGCAAAACCTCTGATGAACTCATAGTCATAGCCGTTGAGCAGTTTCCATTCGGTATCTTCAGGCACGCCGTATTGAGACAAATACTCTGACATGACTTCGGGTGTATCCGTTTGGGGATCCACTGTAAAACTCAGCACCCCGTAATCTTCAACGCCTTTATCTTCAAGTGCATTCACTGCCTGTGTCATGTTAGCGGTCATCGGCGGACAGACAGTGGCACAATTCGTAAACATAAAATTCAACAGCCAGACTTTGCCTTCCATTTCCTCCCGCGCAAATGTATCCCCATTTTCATCGGTGACTTCAAAATCATTGACTTCATTGCCATATTGGGACATTACTTCCACATCGGAGGAACCGCAAGCTGCCAATAGCAACGATAATCCGATTACAGATAATAAAACTTTTCTCATCCTATAACCCCCGATATAATAATCTACAATTTACTATATCAGAGAAATATCTGATTTTGAGCAGTGATTTATCGATTTTTGTGAAAATAATGTGGCACTTATCCCTCAAACTGTGCTGTACTCCGCTCATTGACCGCTTTTACTGTAAGAATGTTATCCAGTCTTTCTTTCAATTCATCGACATGTGAAATGATGCCGACCATTTTGCCGCCGGTCTGCAGATCGATCAATGCACTGATGGCGGTGTCCAGCGTTTCCGGATCCAGCGTGCCAAACCCTTCATCAATCAGCATCGTATCCAGGCTGATACCGCCGGACTCCTGCTGCAATGCTTCATTCAGTGCAAGCGCAAGCGTAAGGGAGGCCTGGAACGATTCTCCCCCGGACAATGAGGATATATGTCTGGGCTTGTTATTATAGAAATCAAAAACCTCGATATCCAGACCGGTTTTCCGGTTGCTTTTCGCTGTACTTCTCCGCAGTTCATATCTGTGGCTGGTCATCTCAAGCAGGCGTACATTGGCGATTGACAGGATCTTATCCAGATAATACGTCAATACGAAGCGTTCCAATGAGATTTTCTGGTCATTTTTGCCGGTCACCACATCGACCAGTTCGATCAGTTCAGTGAACTTGCCAAGTTCACTGTCATATTCCGCTGTAAGGCCTTCAATCTTTTCCTTCGTGCGCCTGTTGCTGTCAATATGGGCGGCGAGCGTTGCCCGTTGGCTGGTATAACTCTCAATATCCGCGTCCAGCTGGCTGAGCTGCGTCTTCTCTTCATCGACGGCCACCGGTGCTGTTGATTCAATAGACGCTGAGAGATCCTTAATGCGTTCCTTCAGCACTTCAGTGTGTGTATGATACGCGTTGACCGTTCTTTCTGACTCATCGATATCCGTTGCCTTCAGCACATCCAGAAGGTGCGCCCGGTCCGTCAGTTCATGAGTTTTTATGAAGCGGTCGATCACCGGGGTCAGCCGGCTGAGCTGGTTCTCTGTATTACTGAGTGAATCTCTGGCCGATTCCAGATTCGCTTCGAGCCGTGATTTCTTTTCATCATGCGCTTTTTGTTCCTGCCCTTTCTGTGCCCTCTGTTTCTCATATTGATCCACGCTACACTGTCTGTTTTTGAATGTCTCCATGAAAGTGTCGAAATCATCAAAGCCTGTCTCCGCCTCGAAATCCTCGATCAGTGCCCTGGTCCGGCCGATGCTGTTTTCCAAATTGTTCTGGTCGAGCTTGTTCTGGTTCAGCCTCGATTCGGCTTCCCGCTGCCGCGCTTCAAGCCTTGTCTTTTCCTCATAAGCCTGATGAAACGCCTCGATCTGACGGTCCGCGTTGTGAAGCTTGTTCTGGCGGTCAGCCGCATCTGAGTGCAGAGACTTCAGGTCCTGTCTTTCTGCATTATTCAGGATCCGGGCGATGACTGAAATATTTCTCTCCGTCTCCGCCTGTTTATCTGTCAGCCGCTCTTTTTCACTCTGCAGCCGTTTCAGTTCAGCCTCCTCAGCCTCAGACAGATACTCATGTGTCCCGGGCAGGACTGTGACCGGCTGCTGGCAGACCGGACAATGACTGCCGGGGGTAAGATGGGCCGCCAGATGTTCAATATGCGCCCGGTCTTCATTCTTGTATTTACCGCCCAGTTCATTCTTCATGTTTTCAATCTGCGTATTTATGTGATTGATCTGTGCCGTGATGGATCCCGATGTTTCCGTCAGTTTCTCTTTTTCCCGCGCTTCTTCTGTGTGTTTTTCTTCTGTCTCAATTTTTTGAGTGATGCGCTCCAGTTCAGATGCCAGCCGGTATTTCTCCGCCTTCATCTCATCCGCGCGCTGTTGAGACCAGTCATTCTGCTCCAGCATTTTTTTTATCTCAGCGTGCGCTTTTTCATCTGTGTTGATTTCCTGCGCGCGCTTTTTCAGTTCGGCGCGGTCTTTCTTTAATTCATCGTACATATTTTGAAAACGGGGATCTTTGACAAACCGTTCGGTGGCATTGAGCCATTTCCGGTGTTGTTCATGAGTGTCATACGAGTCATGTAATGCATCCAGCGCCTCCTTGAGCGCCTCACCGGCTTTGTCGTTCTCAGCCAGCGCTTTTTCCAAGTCCCGGATATGTGACACCTGGAGATCTTTCTGTTCCACGGCCGTCTGTTCCGTCCGAAGCTCGTACTCCATCGTTTTGATCAATTTATATTCTTTGATCTGTGATGCCAGACGGTCGATTTTATCCTGCTGATCCTGGTGCTGCGCCAGTGCTTTTTGCGCATCGTTCAATTTCTCAACCTGCTGGTTATGCCGCTCTTTCGCCTGGATGGAGGCGTCCAGCGTCTGTCTTTCATTTTTAAGTACTGACACTTTTGCTTCCAGTTTTTCCTTGGCGTCCGTCAGAACTTCCTGAATCTGATCGATGGCATCGAGCCGTTTCTGAAAAGTCGGATACTCGTTATCCAGCAATGGCCTGAGCGACTCGTCACCGCTGGTTGTAATCGTACTGAACAATTCTCCAATCTTATTTTCGACGATTTCAATTTCCTGCTGACGATCTTTTTTCAATTCATTCAGTTTTATCTCAAAATTGACGAACCGCTGTGTCCGGAATAAAGTCCGCAAAATTTCCTGCTTGCTCTCACTCGTCGAAGTCAGCAGCTTCTTGAATTCACCCTGCGGCAATATCAGAATCTGTCTGAACTGATCAGAGGTAAGCTGGATGATTTCCTCAACTTTTTCCTTCACCCCATTGATGCTGCTGTCCAGTAAAACGCCGTCAGCATCGTATAATACGGCTTTCGGCGGCACCTGGGATTTTCTGCCTTCTTTATAATAGGGGAGCACCCGTTCAACGGTATACTGGCTGCCCCTGATTTCAAATGTCAGTTTGACACTGCTGATGTCCGTATCAGCCGCAAACTGGCTTCTCACGGAAGATTCCTGCCTGCCGTTTGTAGAGAGTGTGCCGTACAGTGCATAGGTCAGGGCATCAAAAATCATCGTTTTACCCGAGCCCGTCTTCCCGCTGATGAGAAACAGGCTGTGTTTAACAGAATCGAATGAAATCTGTTCAGCTTCAAATGGGCCAAAATAATTCATTTCCAGTCTAATCGGTTTCATCTGTATCACCTGTAAAGTATTGATGGAATATCTCTTTCTGATAATCAGTCATTTCCCCGCCGTACACCTGGCTGATGAATGACTGGAAAATCTCCCGGTCATCAGCAGCCTTGATATCGATGGCAGACTCAGACTTTTCCCGTTCGCTAAACACGGGTCTGAGTTCCAGCGTGTTCGGATAGAGCAGCTTTAACCTTGCCATCGGATCTGAAATGGACTGCATGTCTGTCAATTCAAACTTGAAGTATGCCGTACTGTCTTCGAAACCGACCCGCTCGTTGATGACATCATCAAAACTGCCGTGATACTGCACCAGGTCGTGCCTCTGTTTTAAAGGGATGAACCGGCATGCTGCGCCGGCATCGGTTTGAATGACCCGGAACCCTTTGGGCTGGCTGACTTCGGAAAAGGAATATTTAAGCAATGAGCCGCTGTAGAAAATCGACTCACGGGTGATCGCGAACGGATGGTGCAGATGCCCGAGCAGCACAAGATCGAACCGTTCAAAGAGTGATGCACTGACCTCTTCAGACAGTCCGATGGACAGCGGGCGCTCCGATTCGCTCGCTTTGCCCTCGGCCATGAACATGTGCCCGATAAACACGTTATATGCCTCCGGATCCATGACATCGTATATCTCGGCTGTGACCCTTTCATATACATTGTGGTGGGTCACAATCGTGTCATCTTCAAAATAAACTTTCGCTTCCAGCACATCCAGGTACGGCACCATATAAAAATGCGTATTGCCGATCACCACCGGCTCCAGTATGTTTTCAATCTGTGTCCGCATATGATACCGGCTCTTCTCGAACCAGTAACTGCCATATTCCAGCCGGGGCTTGCTGTCATGATTGCCGCTGATGGCCAGCACCGGTACACCAAGCTCTATATTAATCTTGTACAGATAGTCGTTCACCAGTTTAAGGGCCGCCTGCGGCGGATTGCTGCGGTCAAAAATATCCCCTGCAATGACACAGACATCAATCTGTGTCTCACGTATATAATCAACAATCTGGTCCAGCACGTGCTTCTGGTCTTCGATCAGGTCCATGCCATTCAGCCGTCTGCCAATATGCCAGTCCCCTGTATGTAAAATTTTCAATATCAACACCTCGCATTCTTCATTATACTAGAAAATCCTCACCCGGTTAAATTTGAGTGACGGTCGAAATAATCAGGATGCATTTTTTAAGAAGTAAATGACTGGATGTATATTAATTGGTAGAATGAAACTAAGGATATTTTTAAACGAAGCAGCCGTCATTGAAAGGATGATTGAACAGTGAAACGGTTATTATATAAAATTTTGAAGTATTCAAACGATGCTAAAGCGGTAAAGAATAACAGAATCGGCCAGCGGGCCGGGCGCAGGATATTCGGAAAGATCTCAGGTAAAATCGCCCGCTCCATTTTCAAATAACGCTCCCTTTATATGTATTTGTTTGTTATTGAAATGCGCGATGTTTAAAAAAGGCGCGGGGGCGGTGGTGAATAATATATACCCGTGGGCAATGTCTGGTCCACGGGTGTTTGTATAACAAGGTGTATAAAGTCCTGCCAATTGAAGTACATGTTTGTTTAACGCTATAAATTTTTATTACTTAACACGCAGTTTCTGACCGATAAATATCTTATCCGCAGATGACAAGTGATTCCATTTGACGATCTGGGATTGGGAAGATCCATAGTTGGATGAAAGCGCACTGACAGTATCTCCGGGTCTGACAGTGTGGTACTGCTTTTTAGGTGCGGGGGCTGTGCTTTTGTTGACATAAAGTTTCTGTCCGGCATAAATCACATCCGCGTTTGAGATACCGTTAAGGTTTTTCAACGCTTTGATGGTTGTACCATACCGCCCGGCAATGTGACTCAGCGTATCTCCTGCCTGAACAGTATAGGCTGCGGCTGTGCCGGCTGATACTTTAATCGTTACACCTGCCTGGATGTGATCCGGGTTGCTGATGCCGTTCAAATTCTGTAATTGCCGGGTCGTTGTGTCAAATTTCTGCGCAATGTGACTCAGCGTGTCCCCGGTTCGTATGGTATAGCTTGATGTCCTGTCAGCGGCTGTACTGTTACCTGTGTTGGGCGGCACTGCTGGTTTTTTCCTCCCCGGTTTCCCGTCCGTAAAATACGCCAGTGTCTGATCGCTGATGATTCGATTAAGATCCAGATTCCCCTTGTAACCGGGCAGTCTCCCCTGTTCGGTATACTGGTGTATATCTGCCGGAAAGCTGGGTTCGCTGTCTGGATCGGCGCTGCCGGAACCATAGTGCGGAATCCACACGGCATCGGCTTCAGTGGTGTTTAGATTCAATTGTTTATACAGATGATGGGCAATGTATAACCCCACCTTTTTAGCGCCGTGCTTACGCATTTCATTCAGATAAATGGAAACGCCTTTTCTCATGTTCGGATGGGTCACTGCTTCCACATCGAGCCACCAGAATGTCGGTGCTAAATCTTTGGTACGGTCCCAGAACATTTTTGCTTCATTCACCATGTGCGTATCGTTCTGCCCCCGTACAAAGGCATACGCAGCAGTGGGCACATCATGCGCTCTGAACTCCTTATGATGTATCTTGTATGCCCTGTCTTCCATATCAGCATCCATCGTACGAATAATCACGTGGTCTGCATGCTTGGAAAGTGTCTTGTAATCTATTTTAGACGGATCCTGATGATGTGACACGTCGATAATCATTGCTTTCTCCTTTCGGGCCGGCGGAGGCGGTTTTTTGTAGACATCGATATGCTTCACATCAATGCCGCTGCAGACAAATGTCCGCTCATCTGCAATATACCCGAGCGGCTGGAATTGAATATGCAAATGCGATGCCATTGAGACACCATTATAATTCGTATTTCCTTGATAGCCAATCGTTTGCCCCTGCTGAACCGTCTGACCGGCTTTTACCGGGATATTCGCCTTTAGATGGCCGTAAATGGCTTGCAGGCCGAGCTGCGGATAAGCAATCACCACCTGTGCCCCAAAGTTGGCATGGATGGAAGTGCCAAGCGTGATCAGGCCGTCAGCGATCGAGGGGACGGCGGCCCCATCATGCTTTCCAAAGTCGTAGGCTCTATGATAGCCATGACAGTACGCATCGTAGTTATTCTTCTTTACAGTATAATTTCTAAGTCCCCATACGCCGCTTTCATAAGTATTCGGGTCCGATGTCACTCTAAAGCCTTTCTTTTTCAAAAATTCAATTGGATTCATTGATGCCCTCCTCGTATTTATACAGTTGCCGCGTGCATCAAGAAAACCGTCCCCGGCGTTTATTCCAGGGACGGTCATTTCAGTTCAGCTGATTGATGGAAATTATCAGATCATCCAGCTTCCGTTCCATCCTGTACAGAAGGAAGAAAGTGATGACTGCCGGAAATCCAACTTCGCTGACGAGCGGAACCCACTCCATCTGTTAGATGATTTCCGTAACGTGCTGTTCTACAATTTTCGCGGAATGTACAGAGACCGGCTTCCCCTGCATTGGTGCAAGCGCATTCGTGTCAATCATTTTTTGTGCTTCAGCAAGCAACAGCTCTTCCGTCACTTCATCCGCCGGATTGTTGATGTTGAGTGTAAAACGCCGCCCCAGTTCGGTATTGAAAACTACAGTCAATTTTCGTGTCATTGATTAAAACCCTCCTTTTAGTTGATTACATATACTTCTTCTTTCTCGACAATCGCATAGACATCTTTGCTAAGTACCTGATAAATTTCAGCGAGTGCGTTGATCGCGTCGTCTGAAGACGTCGTATCCAGATTCCTCAGGGATCTGAAACGCAATTTGTCATTGCCGTCTTCCGCTGTCTCCACGTAATAAAACTTTGCGGTTAAACTCTTTGGCATATCTCTCACCTCCCTTCACCCCATATATCGAAGGAAAATGAGAGATGGACAATGCTGTTGAATTTACCTATAATATAATTAACTGAGAGGTGACCGTATGTACGATATTTTTATGTGGCTGATTGTACTCTGGGGATTCATCATGCTGGGACTGCTGGCTGTCGGCGGCTTTTTCATGTTCAGGAAATTCCTGAAGAAAATGCCAAAGGAAGACGGGTTCAGCGAACTGGATTGGCAGGATTTCTATATAGAGCACGCCCTGCCATTATGGAACCAAAGATCCAAAGACTTGCTGAATGAATTGGTGAGCCCGGTGCCTGAACTGTTCAGGGATGTGGCTAAAGAAAGAATTGCCGGCAGGATTTCTAAAATCGCCCTGGACACCGGCGCACAGGAGATTACCCTGGATCATATGATGAAAGGGTATATCATCGCCACACCGAAACGCGACCATAAATTCATGAAGAAAAAACTGAGTGAGCTCGAGATTGATTACCGTCCGTATGAAGATCTGTTCGAATATGCTGATGATGAAAAACAGAAATTTTCCATCTTTGAACAGACAGAAAAAATAAGCAGCAGATCAGAATGAACTGATCTGCTGCTTTTTAAATGCTCTCAGATTGAAGTACATGGACAACCTCCAGATCCCAATCATGACAAAGGCGAGAAGGAAGAACATGCCGCCGATTTCTCCCGGAGATATACTGATGGATAAGATGGTCTTTAAGATGATTCTCAGTATCAGAAGGGTCACTAATATGGCTGGAAAAAGCTTGGATTGCTTCACGTACAGCGCATCATTCTTCACTTCATATTTTGTGGTGACCACAAGGAGAATTGAGAACAAGGCACCCATCACAATCGATTCACCAATTTCAAAAGGTGTCAGCCTGAAGTACGGGAAAGCGTACATGAGTGCACCGGTGGACATCATCACTGGCGGAATCAATATTTTCTTCATCGTCAATGGACGCTTGGCCGCCTTTTGTCTGACAACAATGGCGGCCATACCCATGAAAACAGCCATAACAGACGCGGCGGTAAATAGTAAATTTTCAACAGTCATCGTTTAGAACCCCTGGAAGTCCCCGAAGAGCGGCTGCAGCCAGGTGATGATCTGGGTCAGTCCATCAAAATAAAGAAGTATCCCCATCAGAATCATGATGACACCGCCGCCTTTCATCACCATGTTGGAATATTTGAGCATCCAGCGCGTTCTGGAAACAAAGAAGCTAAGGACGAAGAATGGTACCGCAAAACCAAGACAATACACAATCATGAGCATTAGTGCATTGTTCGGCTCGGTCGCGCTCATTGCGAAAATAGCGCCAATGATAGGGCCATTACACGGCGTCCAGCCGGCCCCGAAAGCCATGCCTATGAATATCGATCCCAGAAAACCCGAAGGTCTGTTTTTAAACTGGATTTTCCTGTCCTTCATCAGGAATTGAAAGTTCAATACACCGGTGATGATCAGTCCGAACACCATAATCAGGATTGATCCCAATTGTCTGATCAGATCCGAATGCTCTATTAAAAATCCGCCCAGAAAAGAAGTTCCAAAACCTAGAGCAATATACACCAGGCTGAACCCGATGAGGAAAAAAAGCGTATGTAATATCGCCCGTATATTGAATTTCTGTTTTTCCACCTCGTGGTAACTCATCCCGGTGATGTAAGAGATGAACGCCGGGAACACCGGAAGCACACATGGTGAGATAAAACTTAAAACACCGGCTCCAAATGCAAGGAGAAACGTAACTTCGCTGCCCATGTAAAATACCCCCATTCATAAATATTCTATCAGATATACCGGGGGTATTTGTATATTTTATGTGACTGATTTAGAACTTTCTATGACAATTAGAACTGGCCGTTCTGCAGCTGATACATTTGACGATAGATGCCTTCGGCCTTGATCAGTTCATCATGTGTCCCGCGTTCAACGATGTTACCGTGGTTGAGCACCAGTATCTGATCGGCATTTTGTATGGTGGACAGCCGATGGGCAATGGCCAATGTCGTGCGGCCGCTCCGCATTCTATCCAGTGATTCCTGAATTTGTTCTTCCGTTTCCGAGTCGATATTTGCGGTGGCTTCGTCAAGAATCAGTATTTTAGGATCCACTGCCATGGTCCGGGCAAATGCGATCAGCTGACGTTCACCGCTGGAGAAGGCACTGCCTTTTTCTATCACTCTGTGATGATAGCCCTCCGGCAGCCTGTCTATGAACTTATCGGCATGGACAAGCCGGGCTGCAGCTTTTATCTGTTCAAATGTCATTTCAGGATGATACAGTTTAATATTTGATGCTACTGTGCCGTAGAAGATGAACGGATCCTGCAGGACGAGCCCGATATTCCTTTTCATGTTATTTTTGGGGATTTTTTTAATCGACTGCCCATCAATCAGTATTTCCCCCTGATCAAATTCATAAAACCGCATGAAAAGATTGATGATCGAACTTTTCCCTGAACCCGTATGTCCGACCAGCGCTACCGTTTCCCCGGGCGCTGCAGTGAATGAAATATCATCTAAAACGTTGACCTCCCCGTCATAACTGAACGTGACATTTTTAAACTCGATTCGGCCGTTATCGATGCCAAACGACGAATTTTCGTCCTGTTCCGGCTGCAGCCGATCGTCATCGATTAAAGTAAATACGCGGCTGGCGGCAACCAGCGCCTGCTGGAAGACGTTCAGATTCTGGCTGACCTGATTGAGCGGTTCAAAAAAGCGTTCCATATATTGTATGAAGGCGAAAATGACGCCAGCGGTAACACCGCCGCTGAAACTCAGCACACCAAAGTAGGAAAGTATCAATGCAATCGCCAACACACTGATCATACTGATGGCCGGCCTTAAAAGCAGACCGTCCAATTTCACATTTCGCAAATTGTAATGATAATGCATATCGTTTATCTCTTCAAACTCAGCTGTTAACCGTTTTTCCTGATTGAATACCTGGACAATTTTCATCCCTTCGATTGATTCGGCAAGCTTGGCGTTCAAATCACTGAGGAGCTGTCTTGCATGGGAGAAGAAATTTGCAGAATACCTTCTGTAAACAGCCATAATAATGATGATGACCGGTACGAATACAAGCGCCATCAGAGCAAGCTTGAAATCCAGGATGAACATCATGACAAAGCTGGAAATCACCATGAAGATTGCCATGAGAAACGTTGCAAGCACTCCGATAAACATTTCCACAATGGCTTCTGTGTCGTTGGTCAGCCTGGAGACGACACTGCCGCCGGATACCTTATCAAAATACCGCATTCCAAGTTTCCCGATTTTTTCGAACGCATCAATTCTCAGTTGCTGGATGACCTTGAATGCCAAATACTGAAACAGATAAATTTGAAAATATGTGGAAATGGCCCCGGCAATCTGAACGATGAAAAATATGATGATCAGCCATATGATTTCATTTTCAGGGAATACACCGGGCGTCAGATACTCATCGATAAAAATCATCACGATATAAGGGGTGGCGACCCCGGTGAGCGTGGAGATGATCAGCATCATAAAACCTAGTGCAAGTACACCTTTGAAAGGCAGCGCATATTTCATAAGCCGGATGAGTACGGTTTTCTGGTCGTTGAAAGTCAGGTTGAATGTCCGGTCTGTTTCCATCATCCATCCCTCCTGTCGGTCATTTCATCGAGCGTGCTTTCGAGCGCTTCACGTAACGCCTGGGCATTATATGTGTCATGGTACCAGCCTTTTCGCTTCATCAGTTCTTGATGGGTGCCGCTTTCGATCACGGTACCGTTATCCATGACGATGATCAGATCCGCTTTCATCACTGCGCTCATACGATGTGCTGTAATGATATTTGTTTTTCCTGACCGGTTTGACTGCATATTCGCCAGGATCCGCGCTTCTGTTTCTGCATCAACCGCAGACAATGAATCATCCAGAATCAATACCGGCGGATCCATAATAAGCGCACGCGCAATCGACACCCGCTGCTTCTGTCCGCCTGAAAGTGATACGCCCCGTTCGCCGACGATCGTCTGATAGCCTGCTGCAAACCTTGCGATATCTTCATGGATGTCACTCAATAAAGCAGCCGCCTTTATCTCCTTGTCATCGATTTCCGGGTGGCTGAATGCGATGTTCTCCCTGATGGTTGTTGAAAACAGGAAGTTTTCCTGGGGCACATATCCAAACTGATCCCTCAGGCGATCCAGTCTGTAATCTTTTACGGGATGTCCGCCATAAGTGATATCTTCTGGATTCGTCATCTCAAACTCACGCAGCAGCAATCTGAGCAGCGCACTTTTGCCGGAACCGGTGCGTCCGACGATGCCGACAGTGGATCCTTCGGGGATTGTAAACCGTATATCTCTCAGCCCTTCCGATTCATCTCCAGGAAAGTTGAAGGCGCCGATATTGAATTGTATGTCGCCCTCAGGCGGAGCGTCCAATTTATAATCAGCGGCAACCTGGTTTTCTGTATCCATGATTTCACGGATCCTGTCGTAGGAGGCACTGCCTCTTTGAACCAGGTTGAAGAACATGCCCAATGCCAGCAACGGCCAGACCATCATACCCAGATAAGTCGTAAACGTCACTAATTGACCGATTGAAATGGTGTCATCAAGCACCATTCCAGCGCCAAAGACAATAGCCAGGAAATAACTGATACCGATCACGGACATGATCGTTGGATCGAACAGGGCATCCACTTTAGAGACTTTCAGATTTTTATCCACCACTTCATCGCTTAATTCACGAAAATCCTCGCGGTCACTTTTCTCATAGCCGAATGTTTTCGTCACTTTAATGCCGGCGACACTTTCCTGAGTCTTATCATTCAGCCGGCTGAATGCCGCCTGGGCTTTTCTGAACCCCCGATTCAGCAGTTTGCCGTAATAGCTGGTCAGAACAACCATCAGAGGCAGCGGCAGCATGGAAATCAGCGTCAGCTTGGGGCTGATGGTCACAGCCATCGTCACCAGTACTGCGCCGCCTGTAATTATCGAATCGGCAATCGTCAGGATGCCTGCGCCGGCCGTTGCCTGCACCGCCTGGACGTCGTTTGTGGCATGTGCCATCAGATCCCCGGTCCGTCTCTGTTGAAAAAACTGAGGACTCATGACCGAATATTTTTTGTAAAGCCGGGACCTTAAGGTTCTGGCCAGTCGGTAACTGGCACCAAAAATCATAATGCGCCAGTAATACCGGAAGATATATGTAAGAATTGCCACTGCGATCAACAGGATGACAAATTGTATAAGCAGATTTCCACTCAGGGTATCATTCGTAATATGGTCGATGACAAAACCAATGACCTGTGGCGGCACCAGCTCCATCAAAGCAACCAATATCAGCATGACCACCCCCAGGATATAGCTTTTCCATTCCTTTTTAAAAAACCAGGCAAGCTTCTTAAATACGCCCATTCCATCACCCCCTGCGCCATTCAATTGTAAATTCTACCATATATTTCGATAATTGAAATATTTAATTTCATAAAATTTGGACTTCCATAAAAAATCAGACAGCCAAGTACAGCTGTCTGAAGTTAAATTCATTTTTATACCAGGTAGGAACTGTCCCATAACGGCAGTTTAATCCCGATTTCCTGATCCAGTGCATACTGGTATACTCTATAGCCCCATGCGACATCGGCAGTAGGGAGGCCGCCCATTATACCGATGATGACTTCATCATCATCTTTCCTTCCTGTGACATGGCCATTGATGATATCTCCAAAGTTATCGATACTTTCCTTGTCGACTTCACCGTTGTGCACCATTTCAAGAATGTCTCCGGACATTGCCCAGGATTTTATACTTTCAACACCTTCCGGCCGCTGAAGACCGTCTTCAAGCCATTTTTCATGCATGGACCAGAGATCAGCCACAATTCTGTATTGACTGTACATTTTGGGCATTATATCAGCAGCACCGGTCAGGAGAATCAACTGCCCGGGTTTAACACTTTCTTCATTAATCTTAGGTTTGACTTTGCCGGCCGTTGCAACACTCAGAATATCGGACTGCGAAACACAGTCATCGATATCATCGACTGCGTCTACCTGGATGTTAAGTTTGTCGCGCATTGAGCGCGCGATTTCCTCACCCTTATCTTTGTTAATGTCATAAAGGACCACCTTTTGCAGACTGCTGACGGCAGTGACAATGGCTTCAACACATGACTGGTTGATCGCTCCGCCGCCGACTGCCCCCAGAACCCTGGCATCGTTTGCGGCCAGATACTTCGAGAATACCCCCGGCACAGCACCCGTACGTGTTGAACTGATCAGATTACCCGCCATCATGGAAAGCGGGGCGCCCGTTTCCTTATCATTCAGCGTGAAGGTATGGATGGAACGCGGCAGCCCCTTTTTAGTATTTGCAATATTGGACCCGTACCATTTATTACCCATGACATCGAAATCACCGCCCAAATAGGAAATCAGTGACATAAACCGACGGTCGGGGCCGGCGGTCGGCATATTCGGAAATTCCTCTGATTCGTTAAACCACAGCATCAAACCGTGATCATTGCGTTTCGGACCGCCAAGTATATAATCCCCTCGGCCGATGAGCAGAAACATTTCCTCAATCGTTTGCATACATGCTTTCAAATCCAATGCGCCAGCTTTAATCACATCTTCTTCCTGTAAATACAGCCATTCCAGACTGTCAGACATCAATAACCCTCCTTAACTAAACCGAACCCATTTTTTATAATATGAGAATATGAAGATTCCTACACCGATCAGAATCGTTATCAGCGAGAACACCCAGTGCAACCCATTAAGAATAAATAGCGGTGAAAATGTAATGAGTGCAATTTCCACGGGTGCGATCGGTATATAAGCGAGACCAAAGTCGTCCAGTGTCTTACTTCTTAATTTAGGATCAACAATTCTGAGGAGTGCGATACCCATCGCTACAGCTCCAGTGATCCAGCCAAATGTGAATATTCCTTTTTCAAACCAGTTTTCCTGGAAGTAGAATTGCGATACATATCTGTAAAAGCCGTAAGTGAGCAGGATACCGAACACCATAAGAATGATAAACGGCACGATATTCTGAGCCACTACGGTCAAATTGATGGAAGCAATTCCAGTCGCCACCAGCAGGTCGGTCGATCCGCCGCTGATTTTGGACATCGTCGGCTTATCCAGATATTTATCCATGTTCGTCCGTTCCAAAAAGATTCTCAAGGTCAGACCGGCCAGGAATGACAGGGAGAACGCCGGGATCGCAAGCCCTTCATACAGCGATTCACCCAGCACACTTAAGTAGTACCCGATGCCGGTGACCAGGATAGCCAGCGCCAGATGAAAAACCAGCGGGTCAATGGAGATGCTGGAAACCGTCTCCCTGCCCATCGATTCACGTTTATCCTCAGAGAGAAGACCGGTCCGCAATTCTTGCGGCAACTCGTCGAAACTGCTGATGTAGTTTGCATGTCCCTGGTTAGATGCCCGTTTAATCAGCGCCAGACCCACTGAAATTGCGAGCAGTGCACCGATTGTGGCAGAGGTCATTGCCAGAGAAGTCGCCGCTTCCCAGCCTTGTTGAGAAAAAGCATCACCGACTGCTGCAGCCGTGCCATGTCCGCCGACAAAACCGGCTGCCAGAATGAGGCCAAAACCGTTATGAACATCAAATAATGGCACCAGTAAGATGAGGGCAAACAATAGCCCGACGCCCCACATCAGGATCATGATGATTTGGGAGTAGGACCAAAGTTTCCCGACCCTGCCGGCAATTTCAGACCATTTGAACTTTTGTGTTGTTAAGGGCAGCGTACCGAACACTACCGCAATCAATACACCCGGATACTCTCCGATAAAATCTGTAAACGGTATGATGCCTAAAAATCCCGGCCCGAATATAAGACCGAGCAGACCGGCGATAATACTCGCAGGCATGAATGACCGTTGAATCAACGGTATTTTAGCCCGCAGGAGCATACTGATCAGTAAAAGCAAAGAAATTAAAGCGAAATCTGTTACAATATCCCAAATACTGAATTCCATTTTGCAACCCCTTTCATTTTATGATTACTGCCTACTATAACACTGTACTGGTATAAAATAAACAAAGATCGATTTAAAAGGAACTTTTATTCCGTATATGTATTTCTTGAATTAAGAGGTAAATAAAATTCCCGGAACTTAACAGTTCCGGGATCTAATGCACATTATTTATTCATTGAATGAAACATTTTCAAGTCTGATGTTTCCTACCGGATCCACTTCTGCCCCGCTGATTTGGGAGGAATTCACACCGATAGTGAAGTTTGTATGGTACAAGTATGCAGCAGGCGCATCATCAATCAACAGCTGCTGGGCTTCTGAGTAAGCTTCAAATCTTGTATCTTCATCCGCTTCAGTACGTCCCTCATCAAGCAAAGCATCCACTTCTTCATTTGTATAGAAAGAACGGTTGCCGGTTGCGCCGTGACTGTCTGAATGGAACAGTGCATACAGCCCGTAATCCGCATCCGCGGTTACCGTCGTCCAGCCCAGGATGAACATATCATGATCGCCGTTTGCTGTCCTGTCCAGGAATGTCCCCCACTCATACTGTTCAATCTCTACATTGATATTGAGATCTGCCAGCTGTTCCTGTATATATACGGCCGTATCTATGATCTGCTGATCATCATTCACCCAGATGGTCGTATCGAATCCATCAGCAACCTCCGTTTCAGCAAGCAGTTCCTGTGCGCGTTCCATGTCCACGGAAACACTTTCCAGGTCTTCATCATATCCCCACACATCCGGAGCCAGAGGACTCTGGGCAGAAATACCCATGTTATCATAAACACCCTCAACAATTGCATCCCTGTCAATTGCATGGGATATCGCCTGTCTGACTCTCTCATCATCGAATGGTTCTTTCTCTAAATTAAAGCCGAGATAGTTCATTCTTACAGATTCCTGTTCGAATAACTCAGTATCCTGACCTTCTGCCACACGCGGGGCGCTTGATGAGTCAACTTCATCAGCAATCTGGATCCCGCCGGTCTCCAGTTCAGCCATCCGTGCACCATTTTCAGGAATCACCCGGAAGGTGACATTTTCAAAATTACGTTCTCCGCCCTGGAAATCATCAAATCTACTCAGTACAACTTCTTCACCGGCAGAACGGGACTCCAGCTGAAGGTGATTGGTACCGTCGGATTCAGTACCGATGACCGAACCGGTGTATTCTGAAATCTGTTCGACCATGTCTTCATATTCAGAACCGCCTTCTGCACGGAGGTCATAGTATTCATCCGCGGTCATATCTACACCGGCTTCATCCAGTGCCGCCTGATAGTCCTGATCAATCAAGTCTTTGCTGATGATGCCGCCGGTATTATGCGCCAGATGGCTCGGCAGCGGAGCGAATGGGTATTCTGTATGTAAATTCACTTCGTAGTCCCCAACCACTTCCACTTCCGAAATCATTTCAAAGAGAAACGCTACCTCAGAAGCGATTGCTTCATCCCGAACACGGTCGAGTGTTGCTTTCACATCTTCGCCGGTAAATTCAGCACCGCTGTGAAATGTCGTTCCCTCTCTGAGCTGAAAGTTCCAGACATCATCTTCAGTCGCCTCCCATTCTGTGGCAAGGCCTGGTTCGAGCGCCATATCAACCCCCTGGAACACCAGTGTTTCATAAACATTCCGCCTGACCTGTGCAGATGCAGAGTCATTGGAACCATGCGGATCCACTGTAACCACGTCCTCCATCAGACCGACCGTCAAGTCACCCGTACCGCCGGATTCCCCTGAAGCATCGGCATCAGACGACTCCTCTCCCCCTCCGGTACTCTCATCAACTTCTTCATCTACCGAAGAATCGTCAGTACATGCAGCGAGCGCTAATGTGAGTACCAGAACAAAGAATAGAAAAAATTTCTTCTTGTTCATTTTTTTACCTCCTTATAAGATATAACTTAATTATATACGAAGGGAAATGCTTCCACAATAAATATTTTGAAAAATACCAATATTAATAATTTTAGGAAATTAACTTTCATACTTTTCCTGCTTACATGAAATAAGATTACTTTGTGATGACTGAGTATAGTACATACTCAATCCATTTATACAAAAAAATGAACGCTCTGCCTCACGTTTACAGAGCGTTCATTTATTATTTTTTCGTATTCTTTACGCGATCTTTAGTTTCTTTTGAATCCATGTTGCGGTTCATCATTGTCATCATCTGATTAATCTTCTTCTGGGAAGGTTTTTGACCCATCTGGGTCATCATCATCCTGAGCATATCTTCATTAATAGGCGGGTTCTTCTCAAGGTAGTCCATCATATACTTCCTTGCCATGAAGAATCCAAGCGCCGCGCCACCGATGAGTGCAACCGCAACAATTATCAACCAAATCCAAGTAGCCAAACTGCTCACCTCTTTCTTCGTAGACCATTATAAAGTTTACATCAAAAACAGGTGTTTTTCAATAAGTTATTTCTCCAGAACAGTTTGCAGTACCCTTTCAACAGTAAAGCCGTATTTCTCAACCACAAGATCTCCGGGCGCACTTGCCCCATACGTGTCGATGGTATGCAGTTTGCCGTGCATGCCGATGAACTTGTGCCATCCCAGACTGGCAGCCATTTCAATTGCAGTCCTGTTTTCAATCTGTGGATTCAGGACACTTTCGATATAGGCCTCATCCTGTTTTAAAAACTGCTGCATATTCGGAATAGAGGCAACTTTGACTTTTACTCCCTGAGTCTTCAGCTGTTCTGCTGCATCTACTGCAAGCGGCACTTCACTGCCGGTAGCGAACAGGATAGCGTCGTCCCCCTCATCAAAAGCGATATATCCACCTTTTTGGACACCTGCTTCCACTTTGTCGTAAGGTACATCTATCGTTTTGACATTCTGACGGGTCAATACCAGTGCCGTCGGGGATTCAGTTGCTTCCATTGCAACTTTCCATGCTGCACGTGTTTCATTGCCATCTGCAGGACGGATTGCATTCAGGTTGGGAATCGCACGCAGACCGGCAAGCTGTTCGACCGGTTCATGTGTCGGTCCATCTTCGCCCACTGCAACAGAATCATGGGTGAAAACAAAAGTGACCGGAAGCTTCATCAATGCGCTCAGGCGGACCGCCGGTTTCATATAGTCACTGAAGATCAGGAATGTACCACCATACGAACGGATCCCGCCATGGGCTGCCATACCGTTTAATGACGCTGCCATGCCGAATTCACGCACACCGAACCAGATGTTTCGACCTGCCGGTGTTTCCTTGGAAAAGTCCGGCTCATCTTTGACATTTGTCTTGTTACTGCTTGCAAGATCAGCAGCTCCGCCGAATAAAGCCGGTACACTTTTTGACAGCGCTTGGATCATATCGCTGGAGGTTGCCCTTGTCGCTTTCGATTCTCCCGCTTCGTAGAACGGCATATCTTTGTCATATCCTTCGGGCAGAATACCTTCAATCGCTTCAGTCAGTTCCTTATGAAGCTCCGGGTGTGCCGCTTTGTAATCTTCGAGATTTTGAAGCCATTCAGCTTCTTTGCCGTTGCTGCGTGTCTTCAGTGTTTCACTGAAACGATCATATACAGAGTCGTCGACGACAAATGTCTCCTCCGGATCAAAACCGTAATACTCAAATGCTGCTTGCCTTTCCTCAGGGCCAAGCGCGGCACCATGGGCGGCACTTTTACCCTGCTTGTTGGGCGCACCATAGCCGATAATTGTTTTAACCTCAATTAAAACAGGTTTATCAGAAGATTTCGCTTCGGTAATCGCCTGATCGATTGCTTCTGTATCATTACCGTCATCGACTCTGATATAGTGCCAGTTATAGCCTTCAAAACGATTCTGTATTCTCTCGGAAAATGCTTTATCCAAATCACCGTCAAGAGAAATGTCATTTGAATCATACATAACGATCAGTTTATCCAGACCGGAATGACCTGCCAAAGATGCCGCTTCATGGGAAACACCTTCCATCATGTCGCCGTCGCTGGCGATGACATAAGTGTAATGGTCCACCACATTGAATTGGTCACGATTGTATTTCGCAGCCAAATGTTTTTCTGCCATAGCCATGCCGACACTCATTGCAAGCCCCTGTCCGAGCGGACCGGTCGTGATTTCCACACCGTCTGTATGCTTAAACTCCGGATGGCCAGGTGTTTTGGAACCATACTGTCTGAATTCTTTCAATTCTTCCATCTCGAGTGCACCGGTAAGGTGAAGCAGACTGTATACAAGCATTGAACCGTGACCGGCACTCAATACAAAGCGGTCGCGGTCGAACCAGTCAACAGAATTCGGATTGAAATTCAGATGACGGCTCCAAAGTGTGTAGGCCATTGGCGCCGCCCCCATGGGCAGCCCCGGATGCCCGGATTGTGCTTTTTCCACTGCGTCAATTGAAAGTGTCCTGATCGTATTAATAGCGAGCTGATCTGTCTTATCGAACGTCATGGCAATTCTCCTTTATTTCTTTATATTTTTTTGCTTTTGGATCCGTTTTAACTTTTCAGGTGTCACATCATTACCTCGGGGGTCAACTACTTTTGTGTGTTCCACCTGGTTTCTGAATGAAGAGCGGAAATTTTCGAGGTACTCTTCACGCAGCCCCTTCAACTCCTGCAATTCTCCGGAGCCGATACTGCCTGATTTCTTCCTGGCAGCCAGGGTATTAATCCGATCCAGTTTTCTTTTATCCAGCATGATGAACCCTCCTGTCCATTCACTTATAATTTAACACAAAAAAAAGCATGAGACCATTCCCATACTTTTCAAACAGCCCTTCAGCGAATTTATCAATCCTGACAATTCACCTATCCCCCCTGGACGAACCACCGGCATACCGTTCCGGCGGAACACCCGTTTCCATAATATCTTTCTGTTCATCACCTGTATCAATAATCTGAAACTCGTCTATATATATGATTTCGGAATGGATGTTCTCTTTGCTGTGGGACTGCAACATGAAAAAAAGACCGGACACAAGCACAAATACGAAGACAGCGGACAGCATCTTAAACTCCTTTAATGACATAACCATTACCTCCACGAACGTAAGTTTGTATCATTAATATTAACGGAACACTTGTTCTATGTCAACACTTCAACGAACAAACGTTTGTAACGTTCGGCGCCATATGGTAGAATTAAGTTAATAAAATTGCTGGAGGTATAGTATGAAAGAGCTCACAGACAGACAGAAACAAATTTTCCAATTCATCAAGAGAACCGTTCAGGAAAAAGGGTACCCGCCAAGTGTGCGGGAAATTGGCAATGCAGTCGGTCTGCAGTCCAGTTCAACCGTCCATGGCCATCTCTCAAAGCTTCAGGATAAAGGCTTCATAAAACGTGATCCGACAAAACCCCGTGCCATAGAAGTTGTAATGGAAGAAAACAGCGAGTACTCTCCAGTCATCCAGGTGCCTGTACTTGGTAAAGTCACAGCCGGGCTGCCGATCACTGCTGTGGAAAACGTAGATGAATATTTTCCGCTCCCGGAGCATTTTACTGCAAACCATAACAGCGAGATCTTTCTGCTGAACGTTGCCGGGGACAGCATGATAGATACAGGGATACACGACGGCGACCGCGTCATTGTCAGAAAACAGAATATTGCACATAATGGGGATATTATCGTGGCGATGACAGAAGATGATGAAGCGACAGTCAAAAGATTTTATAAGGAAAGCGGCTACTACCGTCTTCAGCCCGAGAACCCGGCGATGGATCCCATCTATTTGGACAGTGTGACAGTGCTCGGCAAAGTCGTCGGCCTGTTCAGAGAATTTTAATCCACGTGTAAAGGACGTATGCGAATTCGCATACGTCCTTTTATCTCTAATATCGGTCTCCATCCATCTGCGCTATGTCCGGTTGTGTCTTATCTGCCAAGTATGATTCTTACTTGCTCAAGTATATCTTTCGAATCCGGTTTTTCTTTTTCCTGTGTTTTAGTGATCAATTGCATCCCCTCATTTGAACATCTATTAGGATGGAATCCGATATTGAAAATAAGATTATTAATCTTACTTCCTCAACAATACTTCCCTTCTCTATTATACTTAAACAACGAAAAAGTTAAATATTACCCTATTATAATCATTTTCTATTTTTTTATGAAATTCTCTGTGTAGTACGGCGTATCATCGTCGCCAAAAGCGGTGCCGGTACCAAGATGAGTAAAACTCTCATGAAGCAGATTGACCCTGTGGTCCGGTGAATTCATCAGACTGTGGTGGGAGAATATTGGAGAAGTATGCCCCATGGCAATGTTTTCCCCTGCCATCCTGTATGTTACATCCGTTTCCTCTATCCTGTCCTTCAGCGTTTCTCCATCCGGAGAATTATGATCAAAGTAATTATTCTGTGCCATATCCCGGCTGTGACCGCGTGCGGCAGCACTTGCATTTTCATCATGTGCCAGCGGTTTTAAGCCATATTCAATTCTTGATGCATTCACCATCAGATGATTCAGCCTGGAGCTGTCTGCTGCCTCAGGATTGTTATACAGTGTATCAATGTTTGTGACCTGTTCCTTATCCAGGAGCAGCATGCCGTTCACTTTGTCATTCTTATGGGTATCATAGAAAAAGTATACGTAATTTTCCTGCAGATCAAACACTTCAAAATGTTCACTGTCCACGCGCAGCCGTTTCCATCCTTTGATGATGAAATCCTGAGGTTCACCATAAACTTCCCTGACCTTTTCACGGTCGAGATTTTCTATATTGATGTCATTGATGGATACATCGTCACTATTCGTATAAGCGCCGGCTACTCTGCCTTCATCCACCAGCGTCAGATGAAACAGTCCGGGTGCGTCATTTACGACGAAGTCACCGACATACTCACTGTCAATCACTTCCTCATCTTCACTATCTGCCGCTTCATCCATGGTGATTTCAACATCCTGTGTCTGAGTGCTGTTCACCTGCTGGATCATGCTGCGGTCATAGTTGGGATAGACATGTGTTTGCAGCCAGTTTTGAGCATACTGTGCATTCCAGCCGTTTTCAAAATCATATGACTGTATCATCGGTGCGGCAAACATAGCGAGTATATATAGAAAAACTATGGTAAACGCTCTTCTCAACATCCTTCCGTCCCCCTGTATAAAAAGTAACTAAACGCTCGTCTAATTACTTAATGCGCAATATATTCTGTCTGTCTCTTTTCTTTGTAATCATCATTTATTATATTATTTGTATCATCCACGATCACTACGTTCGGCTCATGCGCTGAAATTTCTGCTGCTTCCAGCTGGACATAGCTGATGATAATCACAGCATCACCAATCTGCACCGTTCGGGCAGCAGCGCCATTCAGGCAGACTTCTCCCGAACCGCGTTGTCCTTCAATGACATATGTTTCAATTCTTTCACCGTTATTATTGTTTACAATCTGGACTTTCTCACCCGGCAGGATATCCGAAGCCTCCAGAAGCACTGGATCTATTGTGACACTGCCCACATAGTTTAAATTCGCTTCTGTTACAACAGCACGATGAATTTTACCGTTCATCATAGTTCTAATCATTTATAATCACCATCATATTATCTATTAATCGCGCACGCTCATACTTAACAGCAATGAATATTATAACATCTGTGTCAATCGTTTGAACAGCATCCAGATTCCGGGCGGTAAAAATTTGAAGGTCATCAATTTTCCCTGAAGTATGATCTATTATATGCATTTCAATCCGTTCTTTGACAGACGCTGCGCTTTGCTCTCCTGCATGGATCAAATCCCTGCCGATTTCGAGTGCCTGGAAAATTGCAGGGGCTTCTGTTTTTTCAACTTCACTTAAATTCACATTGCGACTGCTTTTCGCGAGACCGCTTTCTTCCCTTTCCGTCGGTACACCGATGACTTCCAGGTCATGGTTGAAATCTTCGGCCATCCGCTTGATAATCATCAGCTGCTGGCGGTCCTTTTCACCAAACATCGCAAAATCCGGACGGATGATATTGAATAGTTTATTCACCACCGTGATGACGCCTTCAAAATGCCCCGGCCTTTTCACGCCGTCAAGTACCAAAGACATGCTTTTTAAACTGAGTATCACTTCAGGGTGCTCAGGATACATCTCGGCTTCAGAAGGTGCGAACACGACATCCACCCCATTCTCCTCACATATCTTCAAATCCCGTTCAAGATTTCTTGGATAATCATCAAGGTCCTCATCAGGACCGAATTGAAGCGGGTTTACAAAAATGCTTGCAGCTACGATATCCCCGTATTTTGCCGCTTCCGCCATCAATGCCGTGTGCCCTTCATGCAACGCCCCCATTGTTGGGACAAGCGCTATTTTCTTGTCCCTGCAGCTGCTTAAAACTTCCCTTGCATCTTTAATAGTGTAAACAGTTTCCATCATTGATCAAATACCCTCTTTTTATAAGTTGTCGTTTCATCTGGAAACACACTTTCTTTAACTTCGGCGGCATAGCTTTTCAGACCGGATACACCTGCGGTGTTAAAATCACTATAAGTTTTAACAAATTTCGGCTGCCTGTCACTGCCATACTGCAGGAGATCATGATACACGAGCACCTGGCCGTCGGTGTTTACACCGGCACCAATGCCAATCGTCGGTATATCCAGCATGTCAGAGACTTTTTCTGCAAGGTCGGCCGGTATCGCTTCAAGGACGATCATGGTCGCCCCTGCCGCTTCCGCCCTTTTTGCATCTTCAATCAATTGTTCTGCACCTTCTGTGGTAGCTGCCTGCATCTTGAACCCGGTCACCCCGACAGACTGGGGCGTCAGTCCCAGATGTGCGCATACCGGCACGCCGGCACTGACAGATCTCCTGATAATCTCCAGACACTCAATCCCCTCGAGTTTAACGGCATTGGCACCGGTTGACCGGTACAGATCAAGGACGTTACGCACACCCGCGTCATCGCCGGTGTGATAACTTCCAAATGGCATGTCCACGACAACATAAGTATCGGGCGCACCTCTTCTGACCGCTTTCGCATGATGGATCATATCATCCAGGGTAACCTTGACAGTGCTGTCATATCCTAAAACCGTCATGCCCAATGAATCACCCACCAGGAGGGTATCCAGTCCCGCCTGCTCACTCTGCTTGGCACTCGGGTAATCATAGGCGGTAACCATCGTTATTTTTTCCTTATCCCGTTTCATCTGAACCAGTTCATTTGTAGTTTTCATCCGGCTATCCCTTTCATGTGATGTATATTATAATTATTTTAACATATGATTGATATGGATATTATGCCTTTTAAACAGGAGGGAATCAAATGAAAGCAGCAGTAATAGGAATCGGCGCCGTAGGCAGTATCCTCGCCAGGGAATTAAAAAAAACAGGACATGAAGTTGTTCTGTTCGGCAGAAGGGAAAGGCACGGCTTAACGATATCAGAGAATCACACGGACACTTATTATCCATACGTGGTAGAAAATATTAATACATCTCCGACAGACAGTTTCGACGTGGTATTCATATCGACAAAAGCAACCGCACTTAAAGAATTATCAAACGTGATTATAAAACTGGTGCATGCGGACACGGAAATTATTCTGTGTCAGAACGGCATGGGATTTGATGAATGGTTTGAAAACAGCATACCTGCCGTCGTCTACATCAGCGGACAGAAGCTGGAGGACAGGATAGAGCATTTCCAGGATTCAAAGTTGATCATAGACAGCCGGAATTACAGATATCTGGATCAGCTGATTGATGATTTGGGACAGTCACAGCTGGAAATCTCGAAGTCGAATGACTTTGAAAAGCTGAGATATGAAAAGCTCCTGATCAATCTGGGTATCAACACCCTCACTGGACTGTCCAAAAATACCGCAAAAATTTTTGAAATCAAAAGCGTCACTGACGTCACCCATCAGCTGCTCGAAGAAGGTATTGCGGTTATCAACAGCAGCAGGCAGATCATCGACCCGTCATTCGCTGATACCGCCCTGTCGATCTACGAAAGTTATCATCGGGAAATGGGCACAAGCATGTTTTATGACATGGGATATCATAAAACGACAGAATTTGAATTTATCCAAAAGTACTTCCATGACAACAAGGGAGATATTCATACACCGGTTCTGGATGTATGTGTTTCTTTGCTGCAGGCATATGAATACGAAAGATAAAAGCGATGGTTGCTTTGTCCTTTTATCTAAACTACCGTTTCCACAACAATATTCACCACAGATGCATCGTGACCGGTGATTCTCAGCGGCGTTGTAAACGCTGATTTTAACGTTTTTCCGATTAACGGCTCCGGATTGATGTCCTCATAAATCAGCATGGGCGGTTCTTCATATTTATGATGGTCTAAAAATGCATGATGAACAAAATAGCCATTATCTTTGGCATCATTCAAATTTTCAATACTGAGGGTATCGATGGCTACAGCTTTGACATTCGGCATCTCCGTTCTCAAGTATTCAGCCGCCTCAGGGGAGACTGCCGGAAAATCTCCAGAGTACTTCTCTATATCCGAGTCCCTGTATCGCCAGTGCCCCGTGTTAAAGATGATCAGATCCGCATTTTGAAGCGCCGCGTCAGCTTTGAGTACATCGACGGACACGAATTCATTCGGTGCGAGCGGTACATCCAGCATGACCGGATTCTTATAGATGAAATCTTCAATGGGGATCTGGTCAATGCCCATACCGTCGTTCAGATGATGCCACGGGGCATCCACATGTGTGCCGGCATGCAAATAGATACTGAGTAACGAGCCATTCCAGTCATCCCCTTTGTCCAGTCGCTCTCTCGGCTCCAGAACAACTTTGGGGAGGGCCGGGTGTACAGGCATCGCTTCATGAATCGGGTAACTGATTTCCACGTAACGTGCCAAATATAGTCCTCCTTTTAATATTCTGATTTTTATGAATTATAGCATAAGTGGAGGCCGAATACGATGAAGTTGTTTATTTCCGCGCTTTTGAGATGATATTCATTAAAAATCTGCTATATGTGGATCATCTCTTTTTCCTTCATTTCTTTTAAAGCTTCACCCAGCGCATAAACGACATGCTCGAATACAAGCCCCCCCTGCACGAACACAGTATAGGGGCTTCTGAGGGGGCCGTCGGCACTCAATTCCAGAGATGCCCCCTGGACGAATGTCCCAGCTGCCATGATGACCGGCGCATCATACCCAGGTATATCATCCGGCACGGGCAGAAATTTAGAGTTTACAGGAGATGCTTTCTGTATCATCTGGGTAAAGGTGATCATCTCTGCTTCGGTATTGAATGAGACACTCTGTATCAGGTCTGTCCTGATGTCTGCCGGTGCCGGGTCTGTCTTCAGTCCTGCGCTTAACAGCAGATGGCTCGTGAACACGGCACCGTTCAGGCTTTCAATGACTGTATGCGGCGCGGTGAAGAATCCCTGATACATATCCGCTAACACATTCAGACTGGCGCCCATTTCCTTGCCAATCCCCGGCACCGTCAACCGGTAACTGATCCTTTTGATCAGATCGTGGTTCCCGGCGATGTAACCGCCCATCTTGGCAATGCCGCCGCCCGGATTTTTAATGAGACTGCCCGCGATAATGTCAGCGCCAGCTTCAACAGGCTCCCTCGTCTCCACAAATTCTCCATAGCAATTATCGACGAAAATGATTGTATCCGGATACCTTTTTTTGATCGTTTCTATCACTGTTTCCATTGCATCGATGGTAAGCGACTTGCGCATGCTGTAACCTCTGGATCTTTGGATCGCGACTATTTTCGTTCTATGGCTGATCTTATCCAGGATACCTTCAATATCAAACTTGTCATCCACAAGGTCGACCACTTCATAGCCGACACCTTTTTCCTTAAGGCTGCCGACATCTTCCTCCGAATTGCCAATGACCTTTTCAAGTGTGTCATAAGGTTCCCCGCTGATATAGATCAGTTCATCATCCCTCTCAAGCAGCGCCATCAGCACGAGACTGATGGCATGCGTCCCCGAAATGATCTGGCTCCTTACAATAGCATCTTCACTTCTGAAGACCTGAGAATAGATCTCTTCCAGTTTGTCCCGGCCGGTATCATCATATCCATAACCGGTCGTTCCGGTGAAGTCACTTTCCGTTACACCCGCATCATGAAAGGCTGTCATCACCTTATGGAAATTCGCGCGGCTGATTTTTTTATTCTCCTTCATAATCGGTTCAATTTCTGCAAGAGAGGTTTCGATAAGTTCCTCTATGCTTTTAGTCACGTGATGCACGTTTACTCCTCATTTCTTTCTGTAATCCTTTTGCTCCATGACCCTTCCGGTTCATATCCTTTAATATGATAATACTGCTGAATGTCATCCAGCGCCTGGGATTCGACGATGGTATACCGCTTAAGATCGTAAAGCTTCTGAGGTTCATTCAGACTTACTGTCACGTTATACCCGCCCATGTATTCTTTCATAAATTGTTCCAGATACCCGTTCAGCACATCGCCCGGCATGTCCTTATGCACATACTGGTGGGGCTCTGAGGGCGTGTAATGCCGCTGGTCATCAATGTCCGACTTATTGAAAAATACAATCGACGGTATATCCTCCATACCCAGCTGTCTGACCAGCTGCCTCACCGTATCATAATGCACCTGCATGTTATCTGAACCATTATCGATGACATGGATCAGAAAATCACTGTCCGCCGCTTCTTCCAGCGTAGATTTAAAACTTTCCACGAGGGTCGTCGGCAAATTTTGGATGAATCCGACCGTATCCGAGACCACACACTCAAATCCGGCAGGCAGGACGAGTTTCCTTGTCTTGGGATCAAGCGTGGCAAACAAAGAATCTGCTTCGTGTGTATCACTTTGTGCCATCGCATTGAACAGTGAAGATTTACCGGCATTGGTATAGCCAATGAGGGACAGCTTAACCACCTGGTTACGGTTGCGACGTTCCCGATACCGCTCACGGTGGGACTCGATCACTTCCAATTGTTTCTTTATCTCTTTAATTCTTGAGTTAATATGGCGCCGGTCTGTCTCCAGTTTAGTTTCACCGGGGCCCCGGGTACCAATGCCCCCGCCCAGCCTTGACAGGTTGATCCCCTGGCCGCGCAGCCGCGGCAACAAATATTGAAGCTGTGCCAGCTCGACCTGCAGCTTCCCCGCTTTTGACTGCGCTCTCAAACTGAAGATGTCCAGAATCACCTGCGTCCGGTCAATGACTCGGGTATCCATCATTTCTTCAATCGTCCGGTTCTGACTCGCTGTAATCTCATCGTTGACAATTGTATAATCAATGGATGAATCAACATGGTGATCATATACTTCATTTAAAAAACCGCTGCCGACATACGATTTCGAATCGATGGATGATCTGTTCTGGACATGTGTGCCGATAATCCTGATGCCGATGGATTCAGCAAGACTGACCAATTCTTCAATCTCCTTATCCGCATCCTTCCTGTCCGGTGTATTGACGCCGACGATGATTCCATTGTATGTGTCTGTCATAACAGCACCTCCGTTATTAATTACTGTATGTACTGCCGGGAGCTAAAAAAGCACCCCATCCGGGTGGATTGGGATGCTGAGTCCATCATTTCATGAACGTGCTGATGGCATGCTTATATATCAGATTATCCTTGCCGCCGGAATACAGTTGAATCACATACTTATCAAAGTCTACGACCGTGCCTTTGAGCTGAAAACCATTAACCAGGAATACCGTCACTTCTGTTGCGGATTCTTTGAACTCACTGAGGAACTTATCTTGCAGGTTATCATTAGCCATCCTACCTTCTCTCCTTTGTCTGTAGAAATTGATATATATCTTCAGATATTATATCCGTCTGTCCTTTATCCATATCATACCACGCCACCGGCAGCTGGTTCCTGAAAAACGTCAGCTGCCGTTTAGCAAATTGTCTGGTATTCTGTTTAATCCTGTTTTTGACATTCTCCAAAGTCTCAATGCCTTCAAAATAGGGTACGAATTCCTTATACCCGATTGCCTGCGCGGCTGTTCTGGATGGAGACCTGTGATCAAACAGCTCTCGTGCTTCTTCTTCCAGTCCTTCTGCAATCATCTGCTCAACTCTGTCGTTTATATTTGCGTAAATATTCTTCCGTTCACGTGTCAATCCTACGATAAATGTATCATATTTCAATTCATCTGTGTAGCCGGGCCCGGTCCTGCTGCTGATTCTGTCACTCAGTTCGTATTTCACCAGTGTTCTGATGACACGCTTCCTGTTGTTTGGATGGATCTCCTCAGCCAATTCCGGTGCCAGTTCGCTTAATCTGTCATGGAGTACAGTCGTGCCCATCGCCTCGAACTTTTCTGTAAGGTCCTGTTTCTCCCCATCGTCTTCCTCATCAAATTCATAGCCATATACGAGTGCACGTATGTAATGCCCGGTGCCCCCCACGATAAACGGTATCCTGCCGTCTTCATGAATTTCATCAATGATTTCAACCACATACTTCTGGAACTCCTGTACAGAAAATGAGATGCTTGGATTCATGATATCAATCATATGGTGGTTAACCCCTGCTTTCTTATCTTCGGGGATTTTCCCGGTACCTATATCCATACCTCTGTACACCTGCATCGAATCGCCGCTGATAATCTCCAGATTGAATCTTTTGGCGATCTCTATACTGAGTGCGGTTTTGCCAATTGCTGTTGGCCCGGCCAATATAAGCAACTTCTTCTTGTCAGACATGTTTCATCACCCATTCCAGCAGTCTGCTGTAAACCTGCTCACGATTCTTTTCAAAAAGCACTTCATGCCTTGAGTCTTCATAGAGCTGCACTGTCACTGAATCAGTATAGCGGATGAACGTTTTTGCCAATCTGCGCAGATCCCGGCCGTTATTTGAAAAAGGATCTTCCTTGCCGCCGATTAACAGTATCGGTAAATGACTGGCGATGGATTTCAGATTCTGTTGTTTTTGCGCCTGTCCGATATGCCTCAATATCTCATAAAGCGCGCGGTTACTCATCAGAAATCCACAATGGGGATCACGGTTGTAGTTATTCACTACTGTGTCATCGCTGCACAGCCATCTGTTACTATGATTCCCTTTAAAACTGCTGTCATAACCTAAAAATGCCAGTTTGTTGATTGTTTTACTTTTTTTCGCCGGTGCTGCTTTGGCAATCGACGCCATCGCTTTCGCTGAAATAAAATCAGCGACCGTATCCTTATTGCCTGTGCCGACGATAATTCCACCATCATAGACATTTGTCTCAAGCAGCCGACGTGCTGCAATCGATCCCATGGAATGCCCGAGGATAAATTTTCTGCAGTCTCCGGGAATGATTGATGAGACGGCCAGTGCGTCTGTGATCAATAGATTGAAATCTTCAAAATGTCCCGGCGTTTCTGCATCCGCCCCATGGCCTCTGTGATTATGCATGACTACCATGCAATCATTCATCGCGAACCATGCCATCATCTCAGAATAACGTTCCATATGTTCGGCCATACCATGCAGTATCTGCACTGCGCAGACAGGTTTTTCCGGCATGAAAACCTTGACAGCAATCTGTCTGTCTTCATTCCTGATAAATTCTTCATAAATTTTCATGCCTTCTCCCCCTATTTCATAATTCTGTTGAACATGCGTTCTATTTCATACGTGGTCATGTGGATGATGACCGGCCTGCCGTGCGGACAAGTATATGGTGAATCACACTTCCGAAGCTCCGAGAGCAGGGCTTCCATATGCGCTTTATCCAAATAGTGATTGGCCTTTATCGATTGCTTGCAGCTCATCATAATCGACATCTCTTCACGGTATTTACTGGCCGAAAAATTGTCTGCTCTGGCAATGAATTGAATAAGGTCTTCAATGTCCGCCTCCGGATTCTTTTCTTTGATCCAGCTGGGATGCCTGGTGACTGAATATTGTTTGATGCCAGTTTTATCAATTTCGAATCCCAGAGCCCTCAAATCCCTCAGTTTCTCATCAATCGTGATGATATCATCCAGCGGGAACTCGAAATTATAGGGGATGAGCAGCGGCACGCCTTCATCCTGTTCAGTATTGATATGATCGTAGTAGAACTCATATTTAATTCTTTCCTGTGCGGCATGCTGGTCCATCATATACATCCCTGACTCATTTTGCATAATGATATACGTGCCGTGCAGCTGCCCGATGATTTCCAGATAAGGCAGTTTTTCCTTAACGGATCTGCTATCTTCAAGTGGTTCGTCAATCATTGCTTTGATATCCCTGCTGCCGGAGCTGGACTGCTCCGGT
Organism: Salinicoccus albus DSM 19776; assembly: GCF_000385175.1. Lineage (GTDB taxonomy): Bacteria > Bacillota > Bacilli > Staphylococcales > Salinicoccaceae > Salinicoccus > Salinicoccus albus. The sequence continues at coordinate 152,270 of NZ_ARQJ01000033.1, forward strand.
CCTTTAAACTCAGCAACATCATCCTGCAACTGTTTCGCAGTGTTTCTGTCCGGCCCGTAAACGCCTTTTGTTTCTGTCTGATACGGTAACGATGTTTTGCGGGTGATATCCGATTCTTCGACAGATTCCGGTCGTTTGATCTGTTCTGTCAGTGCATCCTTTTTTGCTCCGGAGAAATCCATCGCCGGCTGTTCAGTTTTGTCAACAGGTGCACTATTTCCAGTCGAAACATCCGGGATGAGCATTTCATTTCTTAAAGTATTGCGTATTGACTGTTCAACCAGTGTATTCAGTTCACGCTCTTTTGAAAATCTGACTTCCACTTTAGACGGATGGACATTTACATCGACTAATTTGGGGTCCATTTCAACATTTATGATGACAATCGGATATTTGTCTTTGGCCAGCAGCGTGTGATAAGCGTTGATTACCGACTGGGACAGTTTGAAATTTCTGATATGGCGGTTGTTTACTGAAGTATGGATGAAATTTCTGTGACTCCTGCTGATTTCCGGTCTGACCGCATAGCCGGACAACTTAAAGTCCGCATCCGACGCTTCTATCTTTACCGCCTGCCGGGCGATATTAATACCATATATGTCACTGATGACTTCTTTTAAATTGCCGTTTCCTTTTGTTAAAAGCCGCTCTTTGTGATCCACTATAAGCCTGAAGCTGATATGGGGTTGAGACAGTGCCATCTTTTGGACGATATCAATGATCTTGCCGCTCTCAGTACGCATGGACTTTACATATTTTAAACGGGCCGGTGTATTATAGAATAATTCACTGATGGATATATCAGTGCCCTGTCTTTCCCTGCCCGGCATCTCTTCTTTAAGCGTGCCGCCTTCAAACTGTATGAGGACTGGGTCACCCTCGCGATGTTTTGTTTCCACTTTTACTTTAGAAACGGCACCGATACTTGCCAGCGCTTCGCCTCTGAAGCCGAGTGACCTGATCTGGAATAAATCGTAATCATCATCGATTTTACTCGTCGCATGGCGCTGGAACAACAGCGGCCCATCGGTATGATGGATACCTTCGCCATTATCGACGATGCGCATCAGCTTCATCCCCGATTCCTCGATGAACACTTCGATTTCATCGGCATTTGCGTCAACTGAATTCTCAATCAGTTCCTTGATGACTGAACTGGGGCGCTCAACCACTTCACCCGCAGCGATCTTATTCTGTATTTTTGGATCGAGTACTCTGATCGGAGACATCTAATCACTCGCCTTCCAGTCTCTTTTTCATTTCGCTTAATGTCATCATGGCATCCATCGGAGTCATATTGTCGATATCGGCATCCTTGAGCATATCCACCACAGGATGTGCGTTATCGGCCTCAGAATCATCCAGCGGCAGTTCAAGCTGCATATCAGCGGAGATATCTGTGCCGCCCTCAAAAACATGCAACAGCTCATCTGCTCTGTGGGTCACTTTGCCCGGCAGTTCTGCCAGCCGGGCGACATGTATACCGTAGCTGCGTTCTACTGCACCGGGCTTTACCTTATGCAGGAAAACGAGTTTGCCGTCATACTCCGTCGCCTTGACATGGACATTTTTCAGGCCGTCTAAAGTGTTGCCGAGCCGGGTGATTTCGTGATAATGGGTCGAGAACAGCGTTTTGGCGCCGATTTCTTCATGGATATATTCGAGCATTGCCTGTGCCAGCGCCATGCCGTCGTACGTCGATGTGCCCCGGCCAATCTCATCAAAAATCAGCAGGCTGTCTTTTGTTGCATTTTTCAATGCTTCATCAGCTTCCATCATTTCTATCATGAATGTCGACTTACCACTAGCCAGATCGTCGCTCGCACCAATACGTGTAAAAATTTGGTCGAATATCGGCACTCTGGCTGATTTTGCCGGAACATACATCCCTATTTGGGCAAGTATACAGATAATCGCCGTCTGACGCATATAAGTACTTTTACCCGACATATTCGGCCCTGTGATGAGATAGAGGAATGCCGTGTCAGTCATTTCCAATGAATTTGGCACGTAAGTGTTTTCTCCGATCACTTTCTCTATGACAGGGTGCCGGCCGTCTTCAATCGACAGTTCCCCTTCTGTAAACTCTGGTCTGACGAGCCTGTAATCGTTGGCAACAGCGGCAAATGAAATGAGGCAGTCCAGAGTGCTGATGATGTCCGCTGTTCCCTGAAGCCTTGGGATGTATGACTCCATTTCATCCCTGAGGTCTGTAAACAGCTCATATTCCAATATAATACTTTCATCTTCCGCACCCAGAATTTTGTTTTCCATTTCTTTTAATTCCGGTGTGATAAAACGCTCTGCATTCGTCAGTGTCTGCTTACGGTTATAATCGAACTTTTCCGCATCAAAATTTTGGGCATTCGCTTTCGATATCTCGATGTAGTAGCCAAATACTTTATTGAATCCGACTTTCAAATTTTTGACACCTGTGCGTTCACGCTCATCCTCTATATATCCGTTCAGCCAGGAACGGCCGTTGTCAGATATATATTTGAGTTCATCCAGTTTTTCACTGAAGCCTTCTTTGAAAATTCCGCCTTCACGAATTGTTTTCGGGGGGGAGTCTGACAGACTCTCTTCCAGTATAGCGCAGACATCATCCAGTGTATCGCAGTCTTTGAATAATGGTGAATCGATCAGTCCTGCCTCTGCCAGTGCAGCCTTTATATGTGGCAGTGAACGCAGTGAATCCTTCAGCTGCACCAGATCCCTGGCATCGATATTACCGAAGCTGAGCCTGCCGGCCAGCCGCTCGATATCATATACATTATCCAGATTCATGCGGATATCTTCCCGTTCCAAAAAGTGATCAAGGAGCGTTTGGACTGCATCCTGCCTGAGTTTTATCGCATTTTTATCAAGCAAAGGCCGCTCCATCCATTTTCTGAGTTTCCTTTTGCCCATCGGCGTGCCCGTTTTATTCAGGTACCAGAACAACGAACCCTTGGTTTTTTTCGTCTGGAGGCTCTCCAGCAATTCAAGATTGGAAATTGCAGCATAGTTCAGCTGCATCGTCTCCTTAATTTTATGTTTTTCGACCGTTCTGAAATGCTTCAATTCACGCATATTATGCGCTCTGATATAGGCGACCAGCAAATTCAGCACTTCTTTTTCACTGTTTGTAATTTCCCGGCTGTAATCCAGTGGAAATTCATCTTCGTTTGAATAGGCCGTATTGAACGGAGGATCCTGATATAATTCCGCCAGTATGCCTGTGCTATTCTCCTCAACAACGATTTCACTTGGTCTGACCCGGTCGATTTCACTTTTCAGGACAGTCAGATCCCGGGCTGAAAACGCATTGATTTCCCCGGTGGAAATATCGGAATAGGCGGCACTATAAACCCCCCCGCGTTCCAATAAAGAGAGGATGAAGTTGCTGCCGTCGTCCATCCCGAAGTCATCGATCAGGGTGCCGGGAGTAATAATACGGACCACTTCCCGGGCAACCATGCCCTTTGACTGCTTCGGGTCTTCCATCTGCTCGCAGATGGCGATCTTATAGCCATGATCGATGAGCTTTTCCATATACCCTTTGGCAGAGTGATACGGGACCCCGCACATCGGTACCGCGTCTTTATTCTTATCCCTTGAAGTCAGGGTGATTTCCAGAATTTTACTTGCTACAACTGCATCATCATAGAAAAGTTCGTAGAAATCCCCCAGCCTGTATAAAAGCAATGCATCAGGGTGTTCGTCTTTGATGTTCAGATACTGCTGCATCATCGGCGTTACTTTTGTCATATCAACACTTCCATCTCTCTGATTGTCTTTTTAATTATACCATGATGCACTTTACTTGTTGAAGCGTTCAAGTATCCCTTTTTTATCCAGCTGTCTGAGTATAAACCAGCTGAGTGCCGCACCGATTAACGAACTGGCGATAAAGGCCGGGGCCAACACATAAAAGAAGTCGAGTTCCAGCCCCAGAACCATAATCAGCGGCAGTGTCGCTATCGAACCAATGATGCCGGTGCCGATGACTTCACCGATGGCGCTCATATGAAGTGTCCTGAATTTCCTGTACATCAGCCACGCCAGGAGCGCACCGACCATGCTGCCCGGATATGCGAAGGGTGATCCCGTATTCATCAGCACGCGGATCGTTGATGACAGAAAGGCCTGGGCAATGCTCCAAGGACCTGTGAAAACAACGCTGATTACATTGATCAGATGCTGAACAGGGGCTGCTCTCACCGGCCCTAGGGGAATGATAATAAAAAGGCCGAGAACGACATTCAAAGCGACAAATACTCCCGTTAAGGTGATATTCCGTGTCATATACTCCCCCTATTTAACAAAAGGCTGTACATCTCGTTAAGATGAACAGCCTTTATATTTAATACTCTTTTGTCTCTTACTGCTGATTGTTTGGGTTGTTTCTCATCGCTGCGCCGGTCTCCCCCTGAAGAAGGTCCCCGCCGGTGGATGTGATGACGTCCTCTGTAACTGTCTTGCTGATGGCGTGGGAAACCATCTGCAGCAGTCCGTTAACCTCACCCTGCGATTCCTTAAACTGGACGACAATCGGCATCTCATCCAGTTCCGTCTCCAGATTTTTGATCTTTTCCTCAGTCATCTGATAAGCACGGTCCTTACCGTAATTCTGAAAGTTGACTGCCTGTTTCTGCAGGCTCTTCAGACTTGCCATCTTCTCACGGACTTCTTTATTTTCATGAATCTTCGCTTCCGCCTTCTTGAAGAATTCAACCTGCTCGGTTTCCGACATCATTCTGCCCAGCTGTTTCGCTTCTTCTACAATTTCGTCCTTCGAATACATTTTACTTCCACCTCTACATATATTGAATCGAAAATCGTTCGGGATTTATATTCTCCATTTTAAAATCTATACACAAGTATAAATGTTTTATCCCTATAATTCAAAGGTGTTTCACCACGATTTGGACTATCTTGCATCAGTTGTTGCAAAAGGTTCAATAATTGTTCCGAAAATCATTGAAAAGATAAAGAGCAGTACTGTAAAAATCACCAGCCAGAAGTCAGAGATTGAAAATGATGTCTGATGATAGTAAGTCCTCGGTCCGTCATCAAAACCTTTGGACTCCATTGCCACACTCAGCCGCCATGCTCTCCGTATACTCTGGCTGAGCAGCGTGACAATGGTCGTTTTAAAGCCTGTAATACCTGAAACATATTTTTTATGGATCAGGGGCTTCCTGACTTTGCGTGCCTGGCGCAGCGATATATATTCCCGGGCGATGATCGGTACCATGCGTATGGCAGCCATAAATGAATAGGCGTATTTCGGTTTTATCCTGAGCTGTTGCATCAGACTGTAGAAGACATCTGTAATCCGTGTCGTAAATATGATTAGAGCGCCGAAAAATGATAACGCAAGCCCCCTCATCATTATATGGATGCCGCGCATGAGGCTCTCTTCAGTCACATGGATGATGCCGAAACTGAATAATGTCGTACGCCCTTCACCATAGAAAATCATGTAGGCACTGGAAAATAATCCGAATGCCAGCATGACACCAATCAGCAGGACAAGATACCTTATCCGGACGCCTGAAAACAGCAGGAGTGTCAGCATCAGCATCAGCGCCAGGTAAAATAACTGATTCGGATTATGCATCAATACAACGGTGATAAAAATCATCACACCTAATGATAGTTTAGTCACAGGGTTGGTCCTGTCGATAAACGTCGTGTAATTCTTGATCATATCAAGCATTTTCAACACCTGTTTTCTCACGCAGCATGCCATCTTCGATCATCAGTCGTTTTGACGGATAACGTTTCTTAATCTCTTCGTCATGGGTAATCATCACAACTGTTGTTCCCTGTCTGACCATCTCGTCAAATAACTCAAGGAGCCTGAATGCATGGTTCTGATCCAGGCCAAACGTCGGTTCATCCAGCATAATGACCTCTGGGACGCCTCCTGCAGCGGTCGCAACACTGAGCCGCCTTTTCTGGCCTGTCGATATTTCAAGGGGGTGGAGATGGGAGAGGGGCGCCAGGCCCATCCTTTCGAGTATTAAGCCTGTCTGTCTCATCGCCTCTGTTTTGTCAAAGTGCAATTCTAAATTGATATAAACTTCATCAAATACCTTATGGGTGATAAACTGCAGTTCCGGATTCTGAAAAACCGGATAGACGTCTCCGGCGATCTCCGATGTTTTCGTGATATTTCTGTCTCTGTAATGGATACGGCCATCTGACTTTATCAGTTTCATGATTGCCAGCAGAAAACTGGTTTTACCACTGCCATTCCCGCCTTCAACAGTCACCCACTCACCCTTATTGATATTTATGCCGTCGGCATGGAGAATCTGCCTTTTCCCTCTGGTGATCTTTAATCCTTCAAGTCTGATCAGTGTTTCACCCGGATCATAGGAAACCGGGGCGGGCGCCCGGTGCCATGAATAGGGGTGCCAGACACCAAATGCATCCAGCAGTGCCCGCTGTTCTTCTAATATTTGTCCGGGCGCTCCATCGGCTGTGATTCCGCCTGAATCATCCATTAATATTACCCGGTCAACCATATCCCAGATATGGTCGACACGGTGTTCCACAATGACCACGGTCTTATCGTCCCAGATACTTCCGACTGTCTCCCATAAATTTCTGGCGGCGGATTCATCCAGCATGCTTGTCGGTTCATCCAAGAAAAATGTTTCAGCATTCTGCAATAGGGCGGAGGCAACCGCAAGTTTTTGTTTCATACCGCCAGAGAGCGTGTCAATAGTCGTACGGATATCAACATCCAATCCCACTGTATCCAATACCGTCTTGATTCTTTCTTCCATGCCGTTAACCGGGGCTGACTTGTTCTCGAGAACAAACGCGAGTTCTTCAGCCACACTCGGCATGGTAAACTGAGAATCCGGTTCCTGGAATACATATGCGCCATTTTTGGGCACATTAAGCACTGATGCTTTTAACGGCACCTCCATGGCATGCGGAATCAGCGATCCCATGACATTGAGGAGCGTGCTCTTACCCGACCCGCTGGGGCCGAGAATCAGTACCTTCTCTTTCTCTTTAATCGTGATATCCAGGCCGGTGAAGCGCTTTTCCTCCGCGTCGGGAAATCTAAGCCGCAGATTTTTTATCTCAATCATATTTTACAACCCCTCATCATGACCAGCCCTGCGGCTGCCAACCAGTTTCAGGACACCGGTTTCTTTCAAGGCACGATATAATACATGGGCCAGCCATCCGGCAATCAGTGCACCACTCAACACTCTGAAGCCGATCATCAATACCAGGTTCCATGTTTCAAGCTGCCCCAGATACCCGTAAAACCAATCCAGCGGCAGCGTGGACAAAGCGGCGGCAACACCTGCTGACACAGCAGCCATCAATGACACGCTCTTATATCTGATTAGTGCGAAAACAATTTCACATGCCAGTCCCTGGATAACACCGTATAGCATCAGCATGACATCAAACTGCAGCATGACAATAGTTTCCCCCGAAGCAGCTGCGAATTCAGCGATAAGTGCGACACCGGGTTTCCTGATTATTAGATAGGCCACAACAGCCGCGATGAACCATACGCCGTAGACCAGCTCGTTCAAATGCAGCCCGAGCGGCTGAAGTGCCGTATAAACACCGCCCCAAATCGAGTAGACCACTGCGAATACAAGTGCGACGACCACAGTGATCAGTACATCAGCGAGCGTCAAACCTTTTCTGAGCGTCAAATCGATAACCTCCATTAAATATTTTCAAATAAAAAACACACCACTAGCGGAGTGGTGTGCATATATGAAAATATGCCACTTCCCTACGCTAGTATCATCTAGATCAGGTGGTAAGGGTAATTCTCAGTCCATTCGGACACCCCTAGTGGTAATGAATTTTATTCGATTATTTACATCTTAATACATCTGAACCGGTTTGTGAAGTCTGCGGCCTATTCATTATCGGCAATCATCTGGTAATAATGGCCGCCATGGGCCATCAGTTCGCTGTCGGTCCCGCTTTCCGCCAGCTTCCCATGTGCCATCACGAATATCCTGTCCACCGCTTTAATTGTATTCAGACGGTGGGCAATAATGATGCTTGTCCTGTCTTTCATCAGACGTTCAAGCGCCTCCTGGATCTTCAACTCCGTCACTGTATCGATACTGCTTGTCGCTTCGTCAAGCAGCAGAATTGCCGGATCGGTAATCAGTGCCCGGGCAATTGAGATCAATTGCTTCTGACCCTGGGAGACAAAACCATCATTTGCTTCAAGCACCGTGTCATAGCCCGCTTCCAGCTGAATGATGAAATCGTGGGCATTCGCCAATTCTGCCGCTTCAATCACTTCTTCATCGGTTGCATCGAGCCTGCCGTAACGGATATTTTCTCTGATTGTCGCTTCGAACAGATACGGTTCCTGAAGCACGAATGCTGTCTGGGAACGCACGACACTGCGCTGATAATCGAGGATATCGTCACCATCAATTTTCACTGCTCCACCGTCCGTCTCATAAAACCTCGCCAGCAGCTGCATGACGGTGGTCTTACCGGCACCGGTCGCACCGATTAGGGCGATGGATTCCCCAGGGACAATCCTGAAGCTTAAATCATTGATCGTCGGTGCCAGCTGGTCAGAGTCGTAGGAAAAAGTCACATGATCGAACTCGATTTCACCTTTGATCTCCCGCTCTGTAATCGTGCCATTATCCGCTTCTGTTTCTGTGTTCATGATGCCGAAAACACGCTCTGCGCCCGCAATGGCTGAAAGGACCTGGTTAAACTGGTTCGACAAGTCAGCCAGCGGCCGGGTAAATTGCCTCGCATACTCGGCAAAGACGACAATAGTTCCAATCGTGACAATACCGTTGGTGAAGAATACAAACAAACCGCCGACACCGGCAACAATCGTAAAGCTGATGTTGTTCAGCGTATTCATCACTTTGGGGATGAGGCCGGCGAAAAGAAATGCCCAGAACGTTATTTCCCTGAGGCTGCGGGCACGGGCATTAAAGTTATTGATCGCCGTTTCTTCCTGTGAAAAGACTTTTACAATTTCCTGTCCGGAGACCATCTCTTCAATATACGCATTGAGTTCTCCAGTGGATTCCTGACGTTTTTTATATAGCGGTCCGGTGCGTGTTGTAATATATTTCACCGCCAGAACCAATACCGGGATAACGGTCATCGTCACCAATGTCAGGAGCGGACTCAGATAGATCATCACACTGACTGTGCCGATCAAAGTGACGATGCTTGTCGTCAATTGGATGAAAGACGAATTCAGCGTCTGTGATATGGTCTCAATATCATTGGTCATCCGGCTCATCAGTTCGCCATGCTGCCGTTGATCAAAGAAGCTTATGGGCAGCTTCTGCATATGTGAGAACAGCCGGCGGCGCATCTTGTAAACGGTCCGCTGTGACAGTCCCACCATCAGGAACGCTGCAATGTACTGAGTTGTTGACAGAAGGATGTAGGTGATCAGTAAGATCAGCAGGATTCGGAAAAGTCCGTCAAACGCACGCGGCACAAAATAATTATCCACGATATAACCGACCAGAAACGGTCCGGTAATGCTGAGCAGACTGGTCAGTGTCACAAGCAGAATAATGCCGTATAGCAGAATTTTCTCCTCGGAGATGAATTTCCACAGCCGTTTCAGAGTGCCCGGTATGTCATTCGCCCGGGCTGCCTCCTTCCGCCTTCGCTTCGTAAGATCCTCTTTTGACAGTATCGGTTCATGACCAAAAGGCCGCCTGAGAAAATCAATCATCGAGATGTCCCCCTTTTGACTGGGACTCTGCAATCCTGCGGTAAAGGACGGATTGTTCCATCAGTTCTGCATGAGCCCCGATTGCACTGATTCTGCCATCATCCATCAACAGGATCCGGTCAGCGGTTTTTGCTGTAATAATTTTTTGGGTGACGATGACTCTCGTGGCATTTTCATCTTTCAAAGCATCCCAGAGGGCTGATTCAGTTTTAATGTCAAGCGCTGATGTGCTGTCGTCCAGAATCAGGATGGAAGGCTTTCTGACCAGCGCCCGGGCAATGGATAAGCGCTGCTTCTGTCCGCCGGACAAAGTGACACCCCGCTGGCCGACACGGGTGTCATATCTGTGATCAAATGATTCGATGGAATGATGGATCTGCGCTTTTTTCGCAGAAGTGTATATTTCCGACGCTTCCGCCGCCAAGTCGCCCCAGAGCAGGTTATCATAAATACTGCCTGAAAATAGCACAGCCGACTGGGGGACGTAGCCGATGGCCTCCCGCAGATCGTCTTCGTGCCATTCACTGACATTTTTACCATTGACATATACATTCCCCTCTTCAACATCATACATCCTTGGGATCAGGCTGAGCAGTGTGCTCTTGCCTGATCCTGTGCCGCCCATGATGACAAACTTCTCATTTTCTGAGACATCAAAAGAGATATCCTCAAGAACATACTTGGAAGACCCAGGATATTTGAATGATACATTTTCAAATTTTAAAGAGCCAGCTTTATCTTCTTTGGCCGCCTTGGCTTTTTTGTTGACGCTGATCGGGGATTTTAGCACTTCTTCCATACGTTCACTCGATGCCTTGGAACGGCTGAATATCATGATGATGAATGCGAACATTGAGAAACCGCCCTGCATTCTGAGGCCGTAGTTGATGACTGCTACCACTTCCCCGACCTGCACATTGCCCGCCTGCAACAGGCTGGATGACATCCAGATGACAATCAGCAGACTGCCGTTGATGATGAGGAGCAATACCGGCATGATGGATTCCATCAATCGCAAAGCATATACCGTGTCCGTCTTCAATCGGTCGGCAACTCTGCTGAATTTATCTGTTTCGAATGCACCCCGGTCGTTCGCTTTGATCAGTCTGACAGCTTCGAGATTCTGCTGGATGAACCGGTTGATTTTATCCAATCTTTTTTGAACGCTCAAAAACACTTTGCCGCCTTTTCTCGCCACAACAAATAAAAATATCAGCAGCACCGGCGTTAAAATTGACAGGTAGAAGCCAAGCACCGGATTGACGACAAACGACATCACCAGCGAACCGATGACCATTAGAGGAGCTCTCAGCATAATACGGAGGGACATGTACAAAAGGCTCTCCGTCTGCAGGATATCCTGTGTCAACCGGGTAATCAGACTGGACGTCGGAAACCTGGACAGCGTGGCCAGTGTAAAGTACTGTATTCTTTTGAAGATCGCGGTCCTGAGATCATAGCTGAAACCGGTGGCGATATGGGCGGAAAAATATGTATTTCCCACCCCGCTCAAAAATGCGGCAGCGCTGATCAGTATCATGACCAGCAGGTAAAACCAAACCACATCAATATCCTGTGCAACGATCCCGTCATCGATGACCTTTGAAATCAGATATGGCTGAGTGAGTTCAGCGGCCAATTCCACCAGCATGAACAACAGGGCGATGACAATGAACCATTTATAGGTCAGGGCATACTTATAAACTGTAACCAATCGTTCCACCCATTTCTTTCGATAACCGAACTATTTTTTTAATTATGACACAACTGTTGTATATTTAACAGAATAAAAGTAAAAAATACACGAAAAGCTGCATCACGCCTTTGGTGTATGCATCCATCCATTCGAATTCAGCCTTATACATCAGATAGATCGCTTTACATGATACTTTTGAAGCGGTCGTTATAATTTATCGCCCGCTTATTGTAAATTAATATATCAGAATTGAGGGGGACTTTTCGATATCATGGGGGAGTTTCTCAAAAATCAGTCCTGCGGCTGCGCTCTCTTTTCCTCGATCCTTATCTTATCGATTTTATTGGTTTTTGTATCGATGATGACACCGGATAAGATCCCTTCACCTTCTTCCGGCACTTCGTGACGTACCGGCATCTGTGTAAGAAACCGTTCGATCACTTCTTCTTTTCTGATTCCCAGCACGCCATCTTTAAATCCGGTCATGCCCGCATCTGTAATGTATTTTGTGCCTTCAGGCAGCACCTGTTCATCATTTGTCTGTACGTGTGTGTGTGTGCCGACAACAGCATCCGCCCTGCCGTCAAGATAGCGGCCCATTGCAATGCTTTCACTTGTTGTTTCACTGTGAAAATCTACGAATACGGCTGTCGCTTCATTATTCGCCAATATTTCATCCGCCTTTTTGAACGGACAGTCAATCGCCGGCATGAAACTTCTTCCCTGCAGGTTCATGATCAGAAGTTTCTCTCCATTGACATTGATAAAATCATATCCTCTCCCTGGATTCTCTTCAGGGTAATTCGCCGGACGGACCATGCGCACGTCTGAATCCAGAAGTTCATAGACCTCACTTTTGGCGTAGGTATGGTTTCCAAGTGTGATGAAATCCGCACCATACATTAAAATTTCCTTGTATAATTTTTTTGTAATGCCTTTGCCGTGGGCAGCATTTTCCCCGTTCACAACAGTCACCTGGGCACCGTATTCCTTTTTCAGTTTCATCAGATGTTCACTCAGCATTCTTCTGCCGATTTTTCCGACTATGTCCCCTATAAATAAAATGCGCATTATATTCCATCCTTTAATTGTAAATTACATGTTTTATTATACATGTTTCAGGGTATTTTTAATCAATAAAATATTTAGGAGTGAATCAATTTGACATTATCCATCGACCCGAAGGAATTTGCAAAACTTACACTCATGGCAAACCCATCAAAAAGTGAGTCCGTTGAAGATAAAGCCAAAGATAGCCTGGAACTCTATCTCAGCGCCTACAAACTTGCAGAGAAATATGAACGTTATTCAAACAGAACCCATGAAACAAGCGAAGCGTTTAAAAATATCCGCAATATAGAGATTAACTTATAAATCGTATAAAAAACCAGCAGGAAACCCTGCTGGTTTTCTATTTGGCATATTCTACTGCCCTCATCTCTCGGACCACTGTCACTTTGATGTGCCCAGGATATTGCAGTTCATCTTCGACTTGTTTCTTAATGTCCCTTGCCAGCCTGTGCGCGCTGAGGTCATCCACCTCATCGGGCTTGATCATCACGCGGATTTCACGCCCGGCCTGGATCGCAAAGGTTTTTTCAACACCTTCATAGTTCTCCGCAATGGATTCAAGTTTTTCGAGCCGTTTGACGTAATTTTCAAGTGTTTCTCTTCTCGCCCCCGGTCTCGCTGCACTGAGTGCATCCGCCGCAGCTGCAATAATGGCGATAATACTTGTCGGTTCCACATCACCATGGTGGGAATGAATCGTATTGACGACCGTCTCGTGTTCCTTATACCGTTTAGCAAGTTCAACACCGATCTCAACATGGCTTCCTTCCATTTCATGATCAATGGCTTTACCAATATCATGCAGCAGTCCTGCGCGTTTTGCCAATTGGACATCTTCTCCCAGTTCGCTTGCAAGCATCCCGGCCAGATGACCGACTTCCACTGAATGTTTCAATACATTCTGGCCATAGCTCAGGCGGAATTTCATCTTACCCAGATGTTTCACAAGTTCCGGATGAAGATTGTGGATATCCAGTTCAAATGCTGCTGCCTCCCCGGCATCTCTGATGTTTGTTTCCATACTGCGTTTCGCTTTATCCACCATTTCTTCAATTCGCCCCGGATGAATTCTTCCATCTTCGACCAATGCTTCTAATGCATTTTTAGCAATAGAGCGGCGTATCGGATCAAATCCTGAAAGAATGACAGCTTCCGGCGTATCATCGATAATTAAATCGATGCCGGTTAACGTTTCAAGCGTACGTATGTTTCTGCCTTCTCTGCCAATGATGCGTCCTTTCATTTCATCGTTGGGCAGGTTGACTACAGATACTGTGGATTCACTTGTATACTCAGCTGCATAGCGCTGTGCTGTTACAGCGAGCAGCTCTTTCGCTTTCTTATCCACTTCCTGTTTCATTTGATCTTCTTTCTCTTTAACCATTACGGCCATATCGTGTGACAGTTCTTTTTCCACTTCTGTGAAGATTTCATTACGTGCTTCATCACGTGTAAGTCCGGAGATGCGGGATAACTCTTCTTCTTGCCGACTGATGATTTCTTTAATCTTCTGATCCTCGGCATCAACCATTTGCTGTTTTTCTTCAATTTTGGCTTCTTTGTTATCCAGTGCCCCGTCCTTGTTATCCAGAACTTCACTCTTACGATCGAGCGTCTGTTCCCTTTGGAGAAGCCTGGATTCCTGCGCTTTAAACTCTTCCCTGGTTGCATTGGATTCACGTTCAAACGCATCTTTGAGATCCTGGTTCTCCTCTTTTGCCTCGAGCAGCTTTTCCTTTTTGAGACTTTCAGCTTCTTTCTCTGCTTCACTGATAATGTTTTCTGCAGAGTTCCGAGCCTTCTGCTGCCGTTTAGTCAAAATATCTCTGACGATAAAATATCCGATTACAACACCTAGAATAATGCCAAGCAAGATTAAGAAAATGTCTATCATGTCCACAATAAACACCTCCCTAACAGGCTCTAGCTATTGTTGTATATAATATAATCCAAACCTAATATTATATATAATCAATTCTAAAGATATTTGTACATAAAATCAAGCACCATAAAAGCGCACTCCGCTTTCAGGTGCCTGACTGTTCATTATTAATTTTCATCGTCTTCAAACAATGACTCTGACGGTGTTTCTGAAGACTCCTCCGATTCGCTTTCTTCTGCATTTTCTCCGAAACCGAGCGCCTTCCTCAGTTTTTCTTCAATTTCTGCCAGAAGTTCAGGATTATTCTTAAGATGAGCTTTCACATTCTCTTTACCCTGGCCGAGCCGTTCACCTTCATAGGAATACCATGCGCCGCTTTTCTGTATGATTTCATGTTCGGCGCCAAGATCTACAAGTTCTCCGGTCTTGGATATCCCTTCGCCGTACATCATATCCACTTCAGCAACACGAAAAGGCGGTGCAACCTTGTTTTTAACCACTTTAAGCTTCGTACGGTTGCCTACAATTTGCTGACCGAGCTTAAGCTGTTCCGCACGCCTGACCTCCAGCCGCACCGAACTGTAGAATTTAAGCGCACGTCCGCCGGGGGTAGTTTCCGGATTGCCGAACATCACACCCACTTTTTCACGTATCTGGTTAATAAAAACAGCTGTCGTATTACTTTTCGAAATTGCACCGGACAATTTCCTGAGCGCCTGGGACATCAGGCGGGCCTGAAGACCGACGTGCGCGTCACCCATTTCACCTTCGATTTCCGCCTTCGGTGTGAGTGCTGCCACAGAGTCTACAACCACAATGTCCACCGCTCCGCTTCTTACAAACGCTTCAGCTATTTCAAGCCCCTGTTCTCCTGTGTCCGGCTGTGACAGGTACAAGTTTTCAATATCTACGCCAAGCGTTTTGGCATACTCGGGATCAAGGGCATGCTCTGCATCGATGAAGGCCGCAATACCGCCATCTTTTTGTGCTGCAGCAATAGCGTGAAGTGCCACGGTTGTTTTACCGGAGGATTCCGGACCATAGACTTCGACGATCCTGCCGTTTGGATAGCCGCCGACACCAAGGGCACTGTCCAGGGTGATCGACCCGCTTGAAGTTGCGGATACTTTACGTACCGATTCATCCCCGAGTTTCATGACCGCACCTT
Source organism: Salinicoccus albus DSM 19776 (assembly GCF_000385175.1). Taxonomy (GTDB): domain Bacteria; phylum Bacillota; class Bacilli; order Staphylococcales; family Salinicoccaceae; genus Salinicoccus; species Salinicoccus albus. The sequence goes on from NZ_ARQJ01000033.1 coordinate 167,805, forward strand.
TGCCAAATGACTTTTCCATATTCTTTATCACTGTATCAATCGCTTTTTGTCTTTCGTCCATAATAACCCTCCAATATTTCTCTTGATTATTATTATATCACGAGAAAATATAAAAAGCGAACGTATATTCGCTGTTTAAAATCATTTTTCATAATACCGGAACCAGTTTTCCCTTTTCAGCAATCTCCATACATCAACAATAACATAGTCGTACTGTAAAACGTGCGTATTTTATTTTTCCTTATCAGCCATAAATACCGCCCGCCCTTTATAAAAGTATTCAATGCCTGATAAAGCTGTAAAGAATACAGCAATATACATCGTAATCATACCCAGGGAGAAAGGCAGATACTGAGTGAACAGATCACCGAACAGGAGCAGGCCAAGCGCGATCATCTGAAAAATGGTTTTTATCTTGCCGAGCTGTCCGGCAGCCGAGACAAATCCCTGCTCGATCTGCAGAAGCCGGAGCCCGGTGACTGCAAATTCTCTTGCAATGATCAATACTGCGATCCAGGATGAAATCATCTGCCATTCGACTAATACGATCAAACCTGCGGTTACCAGCACTTTATCTGCCAGCGGATCAAGGAACTTTCCCGTGTTGGTGATCAGGCTCCATCTTCTGGCCAGATAACCGTCAACAAAATCGGTCAGCGCCGCTATGATGAAAATGACGGCGGCAATAAACTGGCTGATCCTTATTTCCTCTCCGCCAAGGGCCGAAATTGTTCCAAAACCGAAATCAATGAGAGCAAAACACAGGAAAACAGGGATAAGCACTACCCTAAACACTGTCAGTTGATTAGGTATATTCATAAGCTTACTCCTTTTCTATATTGAATTGGTAATACACCGTCACAGCATCCGGCTTCTGGGCATCGTCCAGCGTCTCACCATCAACCATGACCGAGAAGTCCGTAGAGTTGCCCAGCGTCAGATAGAGGATATTCGCTTCTTCAGCGATATCAAACTCCCCTTCACTCAGCTCTTCGTATGCATATGTATTGCCTGCATCATCAGAAAGCGTCACCCACGAAGCACTGCCGCCGCTCAGAGAAAGTGTGAACGGACCGTCTGTCTGTATATCATAATACAGAGTATTGCCCTCTGAACCTGTAAATGAAAATTCTGTATTACCAGCCGCTTCCTCGGTCGACGCTTCCTCCGTTGATTCCTCAGGGGTTTCCTCGGTGGATTCTTCCTCTGAAGCCTCTTCACTTTCTTCAATGCTGACATCACTTACATCATAAACAGGTTTCTGCTCAAAAATATCCGCTTCTGAACCGATCTGAAGCAGAATCATCCAGCCAGTGAACAATACACCAATCATCACAAGAAAACTGATCAATACCTTTTTCAGATACTTATAATCTTCGTTACCGGATTGATGACGCTTCTTACCCTCTACAGTATAGTCAGGAAATTCATCAGCGTGTTTTTCGATCAGGGCATTACCATCGAGTCCCAGTGTATCCGCATATTGGCCGATCAGATATTTTGTATGCCTGGGATCCGGCAGACGCGAGAAATCATCGGCTTCAATTGTCTTGATGATGCTTTTCCGGATGCCGGATTTCTCCTGTATTTCTTTAAGTGTAATACCGGAATTTTCACGTTTCTCTTTTAAATATGCCCCAAGTTTCATGGTTCTGTTACCTCCTACATTCCACCAAAGAAATCCATATCATCATTTTGAAACCAGTGTTTCTTCTTGTGTTTCTCATACGTGATCTCCTGGTTCTCATCCTCACGAAGTTCAATGATATAGTCAAAATCATCTATCTTATACCGCAGACTCTCCACCAGAAGGTCAGGATGTTCCACCACTTTGATCGCCGGAAAATTCATGATTTCCCTGATGACCTGATTATGCTTTTCCTTTGTGGAATTCGTCGTCACAGCACCGTCAATGATGAATACATTATTATCATTATACTCACCTTTTAACAGACTGGTCCGCTCCGTCTGTTTTATCAGAGTGGATGACAGAAACAGCCATTTTTTCTTGGCTGTCACACTGCCTGCGACGACGGATTCTGTTTTCCCGACGCGCGGCATCCCTCTGATACCGATCAGACGGTGGCCCTCCTCTTGGAAAATTTCTGCAAGAAAATCCACCAGTATACCGATTTCCTCACGGGTAAAACGGAATACTTTCTTATCTTCTTCTGCCCGTTTGATGAATCTGCCGTGTCTGACTGCCAGACGGTCTCTGACCTGCGGTTTTCTTACCTTCAGCATGTTGATATCATCGATATACCTTGACATTTGCTGAAAACGCTGCAGTTTATTCATTTCGTCCGTGCGCACAAGAAGCCCGCGTCTCCGGTTCTCAACACCGTTGATCGTGTTGATGCTGATCCCCAGATTGCCGAGAAGGGAGGAGATATCTCCGAGCAGTCCCGGCCGGTTATTTAAAATCTCATATTCCATATACTGCTCAATATTTCTTTCCGGATACATCGCCTTGCCTTCAATTTTTTCTTCACTCACGTGTACCACCCCCCGTTGATATTCATGATCTCACCAGTCACTGAATCCGCTTTTTCATCCAACAGATACTTTATGGCATGTGCAATCTCATCGGTGTCCACAAACTTCCTCTGAGGTAATTCGTCAATCAGAGAGGCCTGGTCTTCAGCGGAGAGCATATCTGTCATTGCTCCTTTTACAACCCCCGGTGCTATAGCGTTCACAGTAATATCTGTAGCCGCAAGTTCCTTCGCCAGAGACTTGACAAGGGCCTCCTGAGCACCTTTCATCGAGGCATATATACTTTCAAAACTCGCGCCATTTCTCCCCCAGACGGAAGTGATGACAATAATACGCCCATTTTTGCTTCTTTTCAGGAGGGGGAGAAGGGTGTGTATAAATGTCACCAGGGAACGGATAGACAGGTGATACTGTGTATCCACCGCCTCCAGTGCAGTATCCTGTATCAGGCTGTATAAACTCTCACCAGGGCACCAGATCAGACCATCCACACTGTCTATATTCCCCAATTTTTCTTTAAGCAGCCCCTGATCAAACGGTTTTGATAAATCAAGAAAATAGTGCGTACTGTCGTATCTGGCAGGCCTTGATTTTGAAAATGTGATGATTTCATTGCCGTCCAGAGCTTTATGTACAGCACTTCCTATGTCACCGGTACTGCCTATGATAATATACCTAGCCATGCGGTTTCAATATACACTCCACCATGTAATCGGTGTCCATTACATCAATGAAGTCCGCTTTTACTTCGTCAACAGTGATATCATCAATGATTTCAGGAAGGTGATACAGGTCATAGCCATCCAGATGATACTTGGTGAACTGATTAGCGATATATTCCGGTGAATTCAGGCTGGCAAGATAATCGCCGAGAATTTCCCTTTTCTGGTTTGACAGCTTCTCTTCCGTGAAAAATTCTTTCTGTTTGACTTCATCGATAATTTGAATAAATCGATTCCTGAATGTTTTTGGATCCTGGGTATTCAGAGCGATCATCGTATGGGCAAATGAAGCTTCTTCCATATGGCTGTAATTAAAGGAATCATCTATCAGACCGCTATCCATCATTTCATAATAGAATTCGGACTGTTCCCCAAAAACCATATCCAGGGCAAAAATCATTGAAATGTCGCGTCTCTGTCTTGCTGTATTATCCAATGACTCCTGCATGCTTTTGAATCCGAGCATTATCTTAGTCTCCTGCACATCCATCTCAATAATATTTTCCTTTTGCACAATATCTGCAGGTTCCTCGGGCAGTTTTCGTTCTATCTCTGGGATATATTCAATACCGCGGGCGTTTTGGTGCTCATCAACAAATGTCATCAATGCTTCAACATCGAAATCCCCGACCAGGATCAGCACCATATTAGATGGGTGATAAAATGTGGAATGACAGAGGAACAGATGCTCTTTTGTAATTTTGCTGATGGATGCCTGAGTACCGGCAATATCCGTTTTTACCGGTAAATGATGATACATTTGGTTTAAGGTTTCAAAATAAAGCCTGTATCCAGGGTTATCCTGATACATTTTTATCTCTTCATTGATGATGCCTATTTCGTTCTCAACCGTTTCATCGGTAAAATATGGCTGTTCAACCATATTCATCAGAAGTTTGAGGTTTTTATCAAAATCATCCGTTGCACTGAAAAGATAGGAGGTCCGGTCATATGACGTAAACGCATTCGCGCTGGCTCCATATTTTGAAAACAGATTGAATACATCCCCGTCTTCTTTCTCAAACATTTTATGTTCTAAAAAATGTGCAATGCCGTCAGGCACACGATGTGACTCGCCATCTACTGTGAAATGATCATCCATTGAGCCGTATTTCGCCGTATACGTGGCAAATTTCTTACTGTAACCCGGTTTTTGAACGATGAAAGTTTCCAGGCCGTTAGCGTTTGTATGTCTGTACACTTTTTCATCAATGTCTTTATACTCAATCAGCTTCATTCTTTTCACTCTCCCTCAATACGTAGATCGTATCCAGTTTTACATTTCGGCTGACTTCAATAATCATTTCCCTGTCAACGCTCTCGAGCTGTGCTTCCCATGAGGGTGTCCCTTCTGATTTCAGAAGATGGTTGTATTCAAGGGCGATCAATCCCTTTGGTTTATCCATGATCTCCTTGCGGTTCACTCTCATCATACCTTTGATTTCATTGAGAAATTCATCTTTGAAATCACCGTTTCTGAAGCGTTCAAGCTCCTCTAAAATACCGGTTTCGGCTTTTTTGAGATTTTCAGGATCGACCCCGCCCATGACAAACATATAGCCATTTCTCATATCAATCTGTGAACCAATCTGATAGGCAAGACTCTGCTTTTCCCTAATATTACTGAACAAGTAGCTTGATGGCGAGCCCCCAAACATCTGATTCAGCACGTTAAAAGCCATACGCATTGTCGCACTGTCCAAATCTGCCCTGAAACCCATGTTTAACTTTGCCTGTTCAATCTGCTGATGATCTGTTTCCCGTTTTACTTCACCGACAGCAGCATGGGGATACGGCTGATGGGTCTGTTCCACAGGGGTTTCTCTCGCATAAATGAGTGACAGTTCTTCTGTGATCGATTCATTGACACTGCCTGCTGCTAAAATGACCATATCATCTTCCGCCATCATTTTTTTATGTTCAGCTTTAACATCGTCGAGGGTCAGTGCATCAATATCTTCCAGCACACCATGCGGCAGATATTTGTAGTCCTCATGCTCGAACATCGTGTCGACCATTGCCTGAAAACTGGCCTGGGCACGATTATCCTTCATACTTTTCAAGCGGTTTTTATAAAGCCGTTTTTCACGTTCAAAAAAAGCCTGGAATGCGCCATCATAATTGAACGGCGTCTTCAGCACTTCATTTAAAACGGTGCACATCTCCTGGGGAACGTTCATGTCTTCTTTGATAAATTTGTCATTGACAAACTCCATGGCAAACGACACGATATGATCCTGCCCCTTACGGCTGGCCCCTGTGGTCAGATGGGCCCCGTAGTAATGTGCAAGATGGTTCATCAGTTCTGCCTCTCCCTTATGCCTGTCAGTACGTTTGATCATCATCTGTGATAACAGGTTTCGTGCGGTAACTCTATCACGGGTCATCTTAGATCTCAGCTGTATCTGCAGGGTGATTGTTTTGAACTTACCGGTTTCTATGATCACTACAGGGATATTATTCACTTCTGACTTTATGACATTATACATATAATAGCTCCTTACTCTTCATTCTGAATCAGAACATTCCTCGGCTTGCTGCCGCTCGACGGGCCGATGATCCCGTTTGCTTCCAGGTCATCAACCAGTCTTGCCGCCCGGTTGTAACCAATTCTGAACTGCCGCTGCAGCAGTGATGCACTGGCGCGCTGTTCTTCAATCACGAACCATTTGGCATCCGGATAGAGCTCATCTTCAGACTCTGTCTCCTCTTTTTGAACCGGTTTGTTCATGATTGATTTTTCATAGTTGGCTTTCATCTGGCCTGTGATGTATTCGACCACATCCGTGACTTCGTCATCAGAGAGGAAAACACCCTGCACACGCAGGGGTTTTGAACGCCCTGAAGGCAGGAAGAGCATGTCCCCTCTGCCAAGCAGTTTCTCAGCACCCTGCGAATCGATGATTGTCCTTGAATCAGTATTTGAACTGACACTGAATGCAATCCTTGAAGGGATATTCGCTTTTATAATACCTGTAATGACATCCACAGACGGACGCTGAGTAGCGATGATCATGTGTATTCCCGCCGCTCTCGCCATCTGGGCAATTCTTGTAATCGATGCCTCGACATCTTTGGAAGCCACCAACATCAGGTCCGCAAGTTCATCAATGATCACGACAATATAGGGCAGCTTCTGAACTTTTTCGGGCGTGTCGCTTTCCCTTTCCAGATACTGATTATACGCTTCAATATTCCTTGTGCCTGAATGGGAGAACAGATCGTATCTTCTTTCCATTTCACTGACGATTTTATTCAGGGCGTCATTTGCTTTCTGTGGATTTGTAACCACGGGCGAAAGCAGATGAGGTATACCGTTATAGACATTCAATTCAACCATTTTAGGGTCAATCATCATTAGCTTCACTTCATGAGGTTTAGCCTTCATGAGGAGGCTGAGGATAATACCGTTGATGGCAACGGATTTACCGCTTCCGGTCGCACCTGCCACAAGAAGGTGCGGCATCTTGTTCAGTTCTGCCGTGATCGGTGAACCAGAAATATCTTTGCCAAGTGCAACCTCTAGAGGATTGTCGGAAGTGTTACGCTTGAGCACTTCCCTTAACGTCACTGTACTGACTACAGAATTCGGCACTTCGATGCCTACAGCCGATTTACCCGGAATCGGCGCCTCTATGCGGATATCCTTGGCTGCCAGACTCAGTGCAATATCATTTTGCAGATTGATGATCCTGCTCACTTTCACACCGACATCAGGCTGGATTTCAAATTGAGTGACAGCCGGTCCGATACGTATTTTTGACACTTTCGCTTTGACGCCGAAATTATTCAGTGTCTCTTCCAGTACCCTGCCCTGTTCGAGCACTTCCTTATTACTTACCTTCTCTGACACTTCTGCGTCATTAAGCATTGTTATCGACGGCACCTGATATTGTTTCAGAGCATTGTACTCATGATCCTCAAAGGTTGCAAAACCGCCCTCACCGACTTCCTCCGACTCATGGTCCTGTGGGATACTGCCAGGATCATCCGATTCATATTCTATCTTTTGCGGTTCATTGGAATCTTCAGCGATTTCCGGTCCTTTGGCCTGTTCCTTTTCAGCATTACCGGCACTCTGCCGGTCTGACGCTTTCTGACTCGCAGCATTGCCGCTGCCGGCTTCTGTCTGCTCTTCCCGGTCAAAACTGTGCATATCTTCAATAAGGGATTCGTCAGGCTCGAAATCGGAAAGCTGTTTCGGCTTCTGATTCTCATCCCTTTGTTTAGGCTGTTTCTTCGAAGCCGATGCTTCGCCCTTTTCCGGCTTATCTTTTGTTTCTTTTTTACCTTTCTGGCTGTTACTGCTGTTAAACAGCGACCTCAAGAGATTTGTTATTAGCCTGCCGGTCTGCTGTACCCCGGCTATCAGCAACAGTCCCGCTTTTTGAAGCAGTGCGCCCAGCCGTGATAAATCTTTTGATAGTGACTGCTCAATATCCTTTGAAGCGATGATAAGGAAGCTGAAGTAGATAAAGATAAGTCCGAGCAGCAGGCTCCCCGCAAAAGACACACCGGTTGAAGAGAAAGTGAACAGCAGCTGACCGATGATTCCGCCGCCGAAGAAATGCATGATCCCGTCTGACTGGATCGTTTCCACCGTCTCACCCAGTGTAAAATAATTTTCTATTCTCGCGCGGTTGGCCATATAAAGAATTGAATGGAATAAAAACAATAAGCCAAACTGGAGCAATATATACCCTGTCATTCTTTTAGTAAAAGGGATTTTTTGTTCAGCAGCAAGATAGATGCTGGCCAGGAACATAATCAGATAGGTGAAATATCTGCTTGTACCGAAGAGATAGGCAAAGAACGCATCTATGTATGTTCCGATAACACCAAGCTGAAAGACACTGATGAACAGGATAACGATAAGAATGAATGCAGAAATAGAATAGTATGTCCGATTATTCTTCTTTGTCTTTTTACGCTTTCTTGCCATGTTAAGCTCCTCTCTGATTTACAATGAGACTGCCGGTATTGACAGTCTCATGTTTTTTATATTTCAGATATGATTGGAATGATCATCGGGCGGCGTTTGGTGTTGTCATATAAATACTTGCCGAGGTCATCCCTGATGCCCTGTTTGAGTGTGCTCCACTCGATCTTTTTCTCATCAAGCGAATCGTTGACTATGTCATAAACGCGCCCCTCCGCTTCTTTAAGCAGATCTTCACTCTCTTTGACATAGACAAACCCTCTGGATTGGATTTCCGGACCGGCCATGATCATGCGTTTTTTCGGATCTATCGTCACGACCGCTATGAAAATGCCATCTTCGCTGAGCATTCTCCTGTCCCTGAGGACGATGTTGCCGACATCACCGACCCCGCTGCCATCAATCAGCACGTTTCCAGCGGTCACTTTTTCAGCACTGATCATTTCCGCTCCGTCGTAGCTTACGACATCCCCTTTTTCGAGCAGGAAGATGTTTTCCGGCAGGACACCTGACTCAGAAGCAAGTTTAGCATGCGCAATCTGCATTTTAAATTCGCCCTGTACCGGGATGAAGTATTTTGGTTTCATCACGTTCAACATCATCTTAAGCTCTTCTGACAGACCATGACCGGAAGCATGTATATTCTGTTCCGGCGTGACGATGGAAGCGCCTGCCTTGACCAGCTCATTCATCGTGCTGTAGAGAATGACTTCCATATTGGATGAAGGCGTCGTCAGTATGTAAACGATGTCTCCATCCTTAATATTCGTCACTTCGTGCTGGCCGCGAGACATGCTGCCGAGGGCCTCAATCGGTTCACCCTGTGAGCCCGTAGCCACGATGACCAATTCATTATCCGGATAGTTTTCAATTTCATGGCTCGGAATTAAAAGTCCTTCCGGTATATCAAAGTAACCCATTTTCCTGGCCACTTTAAATGAACTTTCCAATGTACGTCCCAAAAATGATACTTTGCGGTTTGTTTTTGCAGCGTTTGTCAATACCTGCTGTATACGGACGAAATTGGATGCATAACATGAGACGACGATTCTGCCCCGCGCTTTGCGGAAACCGTCCATAATGTGTTCTTCGATGACATTTTCCGGCGTGTTATATCCCCGTTTCTCCGCTTCAGTTGAATCGCTGATCAGCGCAAGTATATCCTTCCGGGCAACGTCATACATTTTCGCCATATTATAGCTGTAGCCGCCGCTTAAACTCTGATCAAATTTGAATTCCCCCGTGTAGACGATAGAACCATATTTTGTTTCCAGAGATACCCCATAGGAATCCGGAATGCTGTGACTTGTTTCAAAAAATACCATTTCTGTATTTTTAAACTTCATACGCGAATTGCTGTTGATGGTATAGAATTTGACTTTCTTATTTACACCTTTTGCCCTCAGGCGATCTTTGACCAGGGCCAAGGTGAGCTTGGACCCGTAGATGGGTACATCCAACGCCTCGATGATATACGGAATCGCGCCGATGGAATCTTCATGTCCGTGCGACAGGAAGATTCCTTTCAGTTTCTGCCTGTGCTCCCGAATATATGAAATGTCCGGAATGACAATATCGACGCCGAGCATTTCATCCTCAGGGAACATCAGACCCGCATCGAGGATAAACATTTCATCATCCACTTCTGCGACATACATGTTTTTGGCAATTTCGCCCACACCGCCGAGAGGGATAATCTTTATATTTGACTGTGCATTTTTTGATGCGTTCAAAACATTTCCTCCTAAACACTACTTGAATGTGGCATGATAATGATTGCCATCAATTGTCAGATGGGAAACAAATACATTCTTTGTTTCATATCTTGTTTCCTCACTGTTTTTTATAACAAGCTGTTCTATAGATTCTTTTCTTTTGTAATAATCTTTTAGTGAATTTCCAAACATAAGGTCATCAAAAGTAATTTTTACTTCATCATCCTCTTTGATTCTGAGCTGTCCTGTAATTTTGTGTGCTGAACCATTCAATTCAATCGTATTAAAAATCAAATGAATCATTCCCCCTTTTTGTCTTCAAGCAATACTTTCCTTGAAGCATTCACTCGTCCCTGATTATCAATATTGGTCACTTTAACCAGGAACTGTTCTCCCACTTTTGTTACGTCTTCAACTTTGCCCACACGTGTCGTATCCAGCTGGGATATATGCACAAGTGCATCTTTGCCGGGGAAGAGTTCAACAAAAGCACCAAATTTTTCAATGCGCTTCACTTCCCCCATATATACCTGACCGACTTCAGCCACACGTGTCAGATCTTCTACGATTTTCTTTGTTCTTTCAATCATCCCGGAGTCGCTGTGACCGATATATACTGTACCGTCCTGCTCTATATCCAGTTTAGCGCCGGTTTCATCGATGATTTCATTGATTTTTTTACCTCCGGGACCGATGACATCGCGGATTTTATCCGGGTTGATGTGGATCACTTCGACCTTCGGTGCATGTTCGCTCAACTGTGTTCGCGGCTCACTGATGACACCGAGCATATTTTCCAGAATATCCAACCGGCCTTTTCTGGCTTGTTCAAGCGCTTCACCCAGAATTGATTTGCCCAATCCCTCAACTTTGATATCCATCTGGATGGAAGTAATGCCATTTTTGGTACCCGCCACTTTAAAGTCCATGTCTCCCAGTGCATCTTCCATACCCTGGATGTCAGACAGGATGGTATACTGGTCATCCTTCATTACGAGTCCCATCGCAATCCCTGCAACAGGGGCTTTAATCGGCACCCCTGCGTCCATGAGTGCCAATGTTGAACCACAAATGGATGCCTGTGAACTGGAACCGTTGGATTCCAGTACTTCAGATACAACGCGGATGGTGTACGGGAAAACCGTCTCATCCGGGATGACCTGCAGTAATGCCCGTTCACCGAGAGCGCCGTGCCCGATTTCCCTTCTGCCGGGACCGCGCAGCGGGCCTGTTTCCCCGACTGAAAACTGCGGGAAGTTATAATGGTGCATATAGCGTTTATTTTCCTCGGCACCCAGCCCGTCGATAATCTGATGTTCTCCGAGACCGCCGAGTGTCGCCACTGAAAGGGCCTGCGTCTGCCCCCGTGTGAACATGCCGGATCCATGGGCTCTGGGCAGCAGGCCGACCTGCGAATTCAGCGGCCTGATTTCCGAAGGCTCGCGTCCGTCCGGACGAACCTTATCTTCTGTGATCAGCCGGCGCACCTCGTTTTTAAGCAGACGTTCAACGATGCCGGAAGCTTCACTGTAAACTTCTTCATAATCTTCCGCTTCCTCATCCAGCGTCTCCAGTATTCTTTCTTTAGCAGCGCTGATCGTTTCATCCCGAGTTTGCTTGTCCGGATGCTGGATAGCAGAATAAAGTCCCATTGTATCGGCTTTCTCTTCGATATCCCTGCTCAATTCCAAATTCTCTTGCTGCTGGTCGAATTCAGATTTGACGATATCGAGTTCGGCAAGGATGTCCTCCTGAAAGCCGACCATTTCCCTGATATTCTCATGGCCGAACATGATTGCTTCAAGCATGGTTTCTTCGGTCACTTCCTGCGCCCCTGCTTCAACCATGTTTACAGCATTTTTAGTTCCTGCCACCTGCAGGTTGATTTCGGAATTTTCCATCTCTGACTCTGAGGGATTGACGATGAATTCCCCATCTGTCAATCCGACTGTCACACCCGCAATAGGGCCTTCGAACGGTATGTCACTCACACCGAGTGCAAGTGAAGATCCGAGCATGGCCGCCATCTGAGGTGATGCATCACGATCAACGGAAAGTACCAGGGAAATCACCTGGACATCGTGCCTGTAGCCATCTGGGAATAGCGGTCTGATCGGGCGGTCGATCAATCGGCTGGTCAATGTTGCATCTTCACTTGGCCGTCCTTCACGCTTATTGAAACCACCCGGAATCTTTCCGACAGCATAGAGTTTTTCTTCATATGCCACAGTCAGGGGAAAGAACGGCAGATCTTTGGGCGCTTTGGATGCTGTTGCTGTACTCAGCACTACAGTATCGCCATAACGTACCAATACGGCACCGTTGGCCTGTTTTGCCACCTCGCCGTACTCAACGGTGAGCTTATGTCCGCCCCACTGAGTTTCGTATACCTTTTTAGTTGCTTCTATCATAATTTGTCTACTCTCCTTAGTATGGCTGCTTAGTTCAATCATATCACTTTTACTTAAAAATATACATAAAAAAAGGCATATCACTGGGATATGCCAAGCCTCCGCTTAACGGCGAAGACCAAGTCTTCCGATAAGATCACGATATCTTTGAATGTCTTTATCACGAAGATAGCTCAGCAGATGTTTCCTGCGGCCAACCATTTTCAAAAGACCTCTTCTGGAATGGTGGTCTTTTTTGTGTACACTCAAATGCTGGTTAAGTGCAGTGATTTCAGCCGTCAATACAGCAACCTGTACTTCAGGGGAACCTGTATCCGATTCATGCGTACGATATTCTTCGATTAATTCATTTTTGCGTTCCTGTGTAATAGCCATGAAAAACGCCTCCTTAATATTTTGTACACCACTATCCGAGTGAAAGTCGGAGTCTCTTTCCACCCAGATAAGGTACTCGGATAATTATACTTCACATGCTATACATTTTCAAGGAGTTTTTTGGATTTTGTCTTATCTCTCGCTATCTGTGCCTTCAGCGCTTCAATGCCTGAGAACTTGGTTTCATCCCGGATGAAATAGTGCCAGTGAACGGTGACATTTTCTCCATATATGCTTCTGTCAAAATCAAACAGATGCACTTCTATGGAGACACGTTCGCGATTTTCATGAAATGTCGGTTTAACGCCGACATTGCACACGCCTTTGTACATTTCTTCTTCATTATCGAGTTTCATTGTCACCGCATATACACCTTTTGCCGGAAGGTGGTATCTATACTCAGGTTCGATATTGGCAGTCGGAAAACCAATTGTATGCCCGCGTTTCTCTCCCTGTACAACCACACCTTTCACTTCATAGGGTCTGCCCAGGGACTGGTTCACAGCTTCAAGATTATGATTCTCCATATCTCTGCGGATCCGTGTGGTGGAAATCTTCTCATCTCCATCAACTGCTTTTTCAATGCCTGTGGTATTAAATTCGGTGTATTCCTTCAACGTATCAATCGTTCCTTTGCCAAACTGGCCATACGTGAAATCGAAACCGGCGATCACTTCTTTAATATTATTCTTAATCAGATATTCCTGCACGAAATACTCGGGGGGCAGCGATGCAAAAGCACTCGAAAAGTTAATTATAAAGCAATAATCGATGCCTTTGTCTTCAAGCATACCCAGTTTAACGTCAAGCGGTGTCAAATAAGTGGTCCGCTGCTTTTTGGGGCTGAGTACGACAGAGGGATGCGGATCGAAAGTCATCACTGCTTTTTTCAACTTTTTTCGCTCTGCAATTTCCATCATAGAATCAAGTACATCCTGGTGTCCTCTGTGTAAACCGTCAAAAAAACCCAATGCTGTCGCCGAATTTTCAACTTCTGTCGAGTGTTTGTCCGTTTCAGTGTCCAGTGGATATTGTAATCTTATAGTTTTCATTTCATCGCCTCTTAGATATTAAACATTTGGTAAGGTTTCATAACTTCAGGCTTATCCGGATGTGGATAATACATCCCGAGCGGATTGCCATTATGGGTAAAGACCACATAGTAAATATCGTTATATTCAACCCTTTCCATAATATCAGATTTAAGCATTTTCTGCCCGTTTCGTATTTTGAAGCGCAACGACTCATCTTTAATATCGACGACCGGTTCATCTTTAAGAACATCCATAATAGGGATTACCGAATGACCGCCCCCGTGTTTTTCCAAAGATTCCAGAGAAACCGCTTGGCTAATATCAATACCACATGATCCTGTCCTTACAAGCGAGGACATATGTGCTTCTGTACCAAGCTCACCGCCGATATCCCTGGCAAGCGACCTGACATACGTGCCCTTGGAGCAGACGACATCAATATCAAAGTGAATCCGGCCGTCCTCACGAATGATTGCCCCGGTCTGCTCAATGCCATGAATTTTCACGGTTTTGAACGGCCGTTCAACGGGTTTTCCCTCGCGTGCATATTCATAAAGTTTCCGGCCGCCTACCTTCACTGAAGAGTATGCCGGTACCTGCTGACGATAATCTCCGGAAAAAGAGTTAACAGCCGATTGGATCATTTCTTCGGTGACGTGCGAAGGATCGCTATCTGAGAGTATTTTACCAATCTGATCTTCTGTATCTGTCGAACACCCCAGAGTAACCCTGGCGTGATAGCTTTTACTTTGCGACTGCATGTACTCCGTCAGTTTCGTCGCCTCTCCGGCACATATTGGCAGGACACCGGTCACTTCGGGATCAAGCGTCCCTGTATGTCCGACTTTTTTCATCTTTAAGATTTTTCTCATATGAAAGACGACGTCATGGCTCGTCATTCCTCGTGGTTTATCCACCGGGATTACTCCGTTTAACATAGTTGCCTCCCTGTATGTAAAAATAAAAGCCCGGGGGGGCATCCCCTCAGGCTTATTTATCCTTAATTTCATTAAGCAGTGATTCAATCCTGTTACCATATTCAATTGAATTATCGTACTTGAATTCAATTTCAGGCGCTTTTCTGAGTCTGACACCCTTCGCAACTTCAGTACGGATCAATCCTTTGGCTTTATCGAGCCCGGCGTGTACTTCGTCCTTGTTGTCATTGAGCGACGTAAAGTAGACAGTGGCTGTTTCCATTTCAGTAGACACCTCGACATCGGTAACAGTCACCATGCCGATGTCAGGATCTGAAACTTTCGTTCTGATCGCTTCACTTACTACTTTTTTAATTTCCTCAGCGACTCTCTCATTTCTGTTACTCATAGATTATCACCTTTCAATTTCGACCATGATATAAGGTTCAATCTGGTCTCCTTCTTTGAGATCGTTGAAGTTTTTAATCGTGATACCACATTCATAACCGTTGGTCACTTCTTTGACATCATCCTTGTAACGCTTTAGGGTGTCGAGCTCGCCTTCATAAATGACTATACCCTCTCTGATCACTCTTACACCCGAATCCCGTGTCACTTTGCCGTCAGTAACGTACGCCCCGGCAATTGTACCAACTTTGGAGACTTTGAATATCTGACGCACTTCCACATTACCGATGACCTTCTCTTCATATTCAGGGTCCAGCATGCCTTTCATCGCCGATTCGATCTCTTCGATCACTTTATAGATGATGGTGTGTAATCTCATATCGACTTTTTCCTGATCTGCCGCTTTTTTGGCATTGGCGTCAGGACGTACATTGAAACCGATGATGATTGCGCTTGATGCCGAAGCCAGTGTAACATCGGATTCATTGATTGCGCCGACACCAGTATGAATGATGCGGACATTGACACCATCGACATCAATTTTCATCAATGACGCGCTAAGTGCCTCTACTGAACCCTGAACGTCACCTTTGATAATGAGGTTGAGATCTTTCATCTCCCCTTCTTTCATCTGTTCAAACAGATTATCGAGCGATACTGTCTGTGTTTGTTCACGTTCTTTCAATACCTTCTGCTCTGATCGCGCCTCACCGATGCTTCTGGCTTTTTTATCATCTTTGAAGACAACGAATCTGTCCCCTGCCTGCGGCACGCTGTTCAGTCCGGTAACCTCAGCGGGGGTCGACGGTCCTGCCTGTTTAATGCGCTGGCCCAGGTCACTGACCATCGCTCTGACTTTGCCGTGCGTACTGCCTACGACCAGAGAATCGCCCACATTGAGTGTGCCATGCTGAACAAGCAGCGAGGCAGCGGGTCCGCGTGACTTGTCCAGTTCCGCTTCGATGACGGTACCAACGGCAGGTATATCACTTTTTGTCTTAAGCTCTTCCACTTCGCCGACAAGGGTGATCATTTCGAGAAGTTCCTCAATACCTTCACCGCTTAATGCAGATAGATGCACGAAGATCGTATCCCCGCCCCAGGCTTCAGGGTATAATCCGTGTTCGCCCAGTTCAGTCATCACCCGATCTGGATTTGCTGTCGGTTTATCGGACTTGTTGACAGCAACAATGATCGGCACTTCGGCGGCTTTTGCATGGTTGATCGCTTCAATTGTCTGAGGCATCACACCATCATCTGCAGCCACCACCAGGATTGTAATATCGGTGACCTGCGCACCTCTGGAGCGCATCGTCGTAAAAGCGGCATGGCCAGGTGTATCAAGGAATGTGATTTTCTTACCGCCGGATTCAATCTGATAAGCACCGATATGCTGGGTGATGCCTCCGGCTTCCCCCGCTGTCACCTTGGTATGGCGGATGGAGTCAAGAAGCGTTGTTTTACCATGGTCCACGTGCCCCATGATGGTTACTACACTTGGTCTTTCCTCCGTAAGATCCTCTCCAAGTTCGAAATAATTTTCAAGATCAGTATCGTCGACAATTACTTCCTGTTCAGCAGTAAAACCATAATCAGCTGCAATCAGCTCCACTGATTCATTATCAAGCGCCTGATTGATGTTGGTCACCACGCCGACTAAGAAGAGATCTTTAACGATCTGGGAAGCTTCTACACCGATCTTCTCAGCCAGTTCTCCGACTGTGATCCCTTCCTTATAAGTGAACTCTTTAGGCAGTTCCTTCTGCTTTTGGGCAGGTTTCCGGGTATTTTGTTTTTTGCCTTTATTTTGTGGTTTCTGATTCCTGTTCTTATTCTGGTTTTTACCTTTACTATTGTTCTGGCCTTTGCCTTGGCCCTGCTGTTTTTTATCACTGGCAGGTCTGTCATTCTGTTTTTGACCGGATTTTTGCTGGCTGCCTTTCTTGCGGTCAGTCTTATCGGCACCAACGGATGCATTTGGTTGGGAGTTTTTAAATTTCTTATCCAGTATGGTAATCTCATTGTCTTTTAAAGACTCCATATGGCTGTTCACTTCTATGCCCTCGGCCCTAAGAATTCCAATGACCTCTTTACTGGGAACTTTATGTTCTTTTGCGTATTCGTAGATTCTGATTTTACTCATTGAATCACTTTCCTTTCTCTATAAGCTCCAGCAGCTTTCTGCTGAAACCTGGGTCCGCTATCGACAGTGTAACCCTGTTGGAAGCACCTGTAGCAAGGCTTAACTCATGGCTGGTAAACTGATCGATCAACGGTATTTTATAGTAACTGCACTTATCTTTTATTTTTTTAGCAGTGCTTTCGCCGGCATCATTTGCAATAAAGACAATTTTTGCATTTTCTGACCTTACTGATTCAAGTGTTCTTTCCTCACCAGCGATGATCCTGCCGGCACGTTTGGCCAATCCAAGCATGTTCAAAACCCTGTGGTCATTCATCTTTTCGGGATGGCCTCCCTGTAGATCAGGCGTATGATTTCATCATATACAGGCTCGAGCGTTTCCCTGTCAAAACCAAGTTTGGATTCAAGCACAGCGTTTTCACGTGCTTTATTCACTTTTTCCAGGTTTTTGACAACATAACTGCCCCGGCCGTTTTTCTTCCCTGTCGGATCGACAAATATTTCGCGCTCCTTATTGACTACAATTCTGAGCAATTCTTTTTTGGGATGCATTTCATTCGTTAAAATACATTTTCTGAGAGGTGTTTTCCTTTTCATAAATAATCACCTGCAAATATTATTCTAAACTGCCATCTTCCCTGGCATCCGATTCACTTTTAATATCAATTTTCCACCCTGTAAGCTTTGCAGCCAGGCGGGCATTCTGACCTTTTTTGCCGATTGCAAGCGACAGCTGGTTATCCGGGACAATTACTGTCGTCGCCTGCTCCGCTTCATCAACCAGAACGTCCAGGACCTGCGAAGGGCTGAGAGCATTTCTAACGAAGACTGTCGGATCTTCATCCCATAGCACAATATCAATCTTTTCTCCCGACAATTCATTTACAATGGCTTCAACACGTGTGCCTTTGGCGCCGACACATGAACCCACAGCATCCACATCCGGATTCTCGGCATGAACACTTATTTTGGAACGTTCACCCGCTTCCCGTGCCACACTCATAATCTCTACTGTGCCGTCAAAGATTTCCGGCACTTCTCTTTCGAAAAGGCGCTTAAGCAGATTGGGATGCGTCCTGGACACAAAAATTTGCGGGCCTTTTGTTGTCTGTTCAACCTTATTAACATATACTTTAACCCTTTCATTCGGCGTATATGTTTCATTCGGCATCCGTTCGGATTCACTCAACACTGCATCTGTGCGACCCAGCTGGATATGGACAAAGCGGTTATCCACCCTGTCTATGAGCCCGGTCATTACTTCATCTTCCTTTTCGATGAATTCATCGTAGAGTATTCCGCGTTCAGCATCTCTAAGTCTCTGCATGACAGCCTGCTTAGCAGCCTGTGCACCGACGCGGTTGAAATCTTTGGGCGTGACATCCTCATCAAAAGGATCGCCGATTTCATACGCCGGATTTACAGTCCGGGCGGTTGCAAGATCGACCTCGGCCGTTGGATCCTCCACTTCTTCCACAACATCTTTTCTGGAAATCACACGATACGATCCATTTTCTATGTTAAGATCCACCTTAACATTCCTGTGCTGTGTGTAATTCTTTTTATAAGCAGTCATCAGTGCCGCTTCTATTGTTTCAAGCAACACTTCATTTGGAATGCTCTTCTCTTTCTCAAGGTAGTTAATCGCATTCAACAGCTCCTGATTCATTGACCAGCGCCCCCAATCATAATAATACCGCCTTTCTAATCGTGGCTATCTTGTCTCTGTCAATCCTTACAGATTTCTTACGGGTCTTAACCTTGAATTCAACAGTTACTGACTCTCGATCGTAATCGGCAAGTATACCTGTCCATTCCTTCTCGCCGTCAATCTGCTGGTAAGTCTTGACATAGATCCCCTCTGCAAGCGTCATTTCTAAATCCTCGTCATTTCTGATCGGACGTTCGGCTCCTGGAGATGAAACGTCGAGGTAATATGATCCCTGAATCAAGTCCCAGGCATCCAGCTTCCCGCTCAGTGTTTCACTTGCCTCAGCACAATCTTCAAGCGTGATACCGCCCCTTTTATCAAGGTAGAGCCTGAGAAAGTAGTCCGGACCTTCTTTGACATATTCAACATCGATCAGCTTATACCCCAACTCTTCAACAACCGGCTGTGCGTGGTCCATGACTTTTTGCTCAGTACGGTTCATTGTCCATTCGCCTCCTTCAAAACTAAGAGAAGAACGGGCGCGCCCGTTCTTCTCCGTGTGACTTCAGTCATAAAATATCAAAGTTATTATATCATAATGCGAACCCGGCCGCAACTTAAAGTTATATGTCAAATATTGAAAGCTGCGCCTTATCCGGAAGATGACCGAGGCTGCCGAGTTCAGTCAGATAATCAATAATTTTCTGCGACACCCCTGCACGTTTGTTAAGATCCTCTTTTGAGATGAAAGATTCAGTCTCCCTGGCTTCAACGAGACGCTTGGCAACACTCGCACCAAGACCCGGCACGGCAATGAATGGGGGAATCAGGCTGTCACCTTCAATTTTGAAATCAAAGCTGTCTGAGGATTCAACACTTACAGGCTGCACTTTATACCCCCTCTGTGCCATTTCATTCACAATTTCAAGAACCACCAGCGTGTCCTTTTCCTTTTTGGTCAGTTCCTGGGCGTTCTGATTCATCTCTTTGACTTTATATCTGATCGTAGAACTGTCTTTGACCATCGTCAGCAGATCAAAATCTGAAGCGCGGACAGTGAAGTAGCTCGCGTAGTAATAAAGCGGGTAATGAACTTTGAAATAGGCAATCCTTACAGCCATGAGCACATAAGCAGCCGCATGCGCTTTCGGGAACATATACTTGATCTTCTTGCATGACTCGATATACCAGTCCTGAACCCCATTTTCGCGCATCGCTGATTCGTGTTCTTCAGTGAGCCCCTTGCCTTTTCTCACCTTTTCCATGATATTGAATGCCAGAGACGGCTCCAGTCCCTGATACATCAAGGTAACCATGATATCATCACGGCAGCCGATGACATTCTTAAGGTCACATGTCCCGTTCCTGATCAACTCCTGTGCGTTGCCGAGCCACACATCTGTACCATGTGAAAGCCCGGAAATCTGCACCAGTTCACTGAACGTGGAGGGCCTTGTATCTTCCAGCATCTGTCTGACGAAACCCGTTCCGAATTCAGGGACGCCGAGCGTACCTGTCCTGCATATGATATCTTCCTCGCTCACGCCGAGTACTTCCGGAGAGCTGAACAATGACATCGTTTCCGCATCATCCACTGGAAGCGTCTTGGGATCGATATCTGAAAGATCCTGCAGCATGCGGATCATCGTCGGATCGTCGTGCCCGAGAATATCCAGTTTCAAAAGATTGTCTTCAATCGAATGGAAGTCAAAGTGGGTTGTTTTCCACTCTGCTTCAGTATCATCCGCCGGATACTGGATCGGTGTAAAATCATAGATGTCCATATAATCCGGGACGACGATGATCCCGCCGGGATGCTGGCCGGTCGTACGTTTCACGCCTGTACAGCCCAGAACCAGCCGGTCTATTTCCGCACCGCGCCGGCTCAGTCCGTTGTCGTTCATATATCCCTTAACATAACCGAATGCAGTCTTTTCAGCCACAGTGCCGATAGTCCCTGCTCTGAAGACCTTGTCCTCACCGAACAGTTCCTTTGTATAGTTATGGGCGATCGGCTGATAATCACCGCTGAAGTTCAAATCGATATCCGGCACTTTATTTCCGGTGAAACCAAGGAAAGTTTCAAATGGGATATCCTGCCCTTCTTTAAGGAGCGGCGTACCGCAGTGCTCGCATGACTTATCGGGCAGGTCATAGCCGGAACTGATACTGCCATCGGTAAAGAACTCATTCTTATTGCACGAAGGACAGACATAGTGTGCCGGCAGTGGATTGACCTCAGTAATTTCCATCATAGTAGCAACAAAACTGGAACCGACAGATCCCCTGGAGCCGACAAGGTAGCCATCATGAAGAGATTTTTTAACCAGCTTCTGACTGATCAGATAAATGACAGAAAAGCCATTGCGGATGATACTCTCAAGTTCTGTTTCCAATCGATCTGTAACAATCCCGGGGAGATTTTCACCATAAAGATTTGTGGCATTGGTAAAACATATCTCCCGTATCTCTTCATCGGCGCCTTCGATTTCCGGTGTATAAAGCTGATCTTGGATCGGTACCACTTCGTCAATGGAATCCGCCACTCTGTTTGGAGCATCGATGACTATTTCCTGCCTTATTTCTTCATCGAGAAATGAAAATGCTTCATACATCTCTGTGGTGGTCCTGAAATGTGCATCCGGAAGCCTGCCCCGGCTGAGCGGATTCCCCGGGTTGCTTTTCACCAGTATATCGCGGCACAATTTTTCAGATTCATCCAGATAATGCACATTGCCGGTGGCAACAACCGGTTTGTCTGTTTCATGACCCAGTCTGATCATATTTTTGATGATCTCTTCCAGCGTGCCTTCATCGCGTACGATTTCTCGGTCCAGCAGCCGCTGATACAGTGCTTTTGGAAAGACTTCCAGATAATCATAAAATTCTGCCGCTCTTTTCGCTTCCTCATAAGGTTTCTGCATCATCGCGGTAAACACTTCTCCGGAATCACATGCGCTGCCGATCAGAATTCCTTCACGGTGCGATTCAAGCAGCTGTTTTCTGATCCTTGGAGATTTATAATAGTTATCCGTCAATGAAGCAGAGACGATTTTAAACAGGTTCTTAAGACCCGTCTGATTTTTGACGAGAAGCGTGACATGTGTTGGCATCGCCCGTTTATATGACTCAGAGTCTGCCAGTATGGTATTGATTTCATTGTGATTGACGATGCCCAGCTTTTTGATCTGCGCAAGCATTTTAATAAAAATATAGGCTGTGGCTTCAGTATCGTAAATGGCTCTGTGATGCTGTGCGAGTTCCACGTTATACCTTTTTGCCAGTATGTTCAGTCCGTGCTTTTTGAAATCCTTGTTGATCGTCCGGGAAAGCTCCAAAGTATCAATGACCCCATTTGTATAGGCACCGATGCCTTCACGCTGATAGGCCGCTTCTATGAAACCCATATCAAAACTGGCGTTATGGGCAACGAATATTGCATCCCCAACCCATTCCTTGAACTCTCTAATGACCGCACTGATATCCGGGGCATCCGCCAGCATATCATCTGTAATGCCTGTAATTTCCTTGATCGTTTCCGTCAGTTTTTCACCTGGATTACTGAAGCGTTCAAAACGATCGATAATCTCCCCGTTTTGTACCTTCGCGCCGGCGAGCTCTATAATCTTATCGTATTTTGAGGAAAGTCCTGTCGTTTCAACGTCAAATACGACATATTGCTGATCTTCAAGTACAAGATCCTGGGGGTTATACGCAATCGGTGCACCATCATCAACAAGCAGCCCTTCCATACCATAGATCATTTTGATGCCGGCAGACTGTGCCGCATGGTATGCATCCGGATACGCCTGAACATTATTATGGTCAGTGACAGCGATGGCAGAATGGCCATAATCACTGGCACGCTGCACATATTCGCCGATGTTTCGGAGGCCGTCCATCTGGCTCATTTCAGAATGCAGGTGGAGTTCCACACGCTTTTCTGCCATCGTATCTTCTTTGGCAGGCTTGTTGATGACATTCAGGTTTCTGATCATCAGCACCATATCACGGGCAAACTCATCATATTCAACATTGCCCTCAATGACCACCCAGTCATTTTTAGAGAGTGCGTCAAAGACATCCTCATCATTCTTACCATGGCGGGAAAACATTTTAACAGCAATGGAATCCGTATAATCTGTGATTTTAAGCTGAAGAATCTTCCTGCCAGTGCGCAGTTCACGCACTTCAGAATCGAAAATGACACCCTCAACCTTGACATTAAACTCTTCATCAATAACATCTGAAAGTAGTCTGACCCCGTCAAAATTCAGGGCTTTGCCGATTTGTTTGCTGGTCACTTCTGTCTTTTTCCTGATGTCCTGTTCCTGCTCTTTACGGTTTTCTATAAAATCCTGGACAAGCTCTGTTTTCTCTTCTTTCAGCCGCTCTTCAAGTTTTGTGCGCCGGTCAGTGTCAAGATTCGTGTCCGCCTTAAATGATATGCCCTTCAACGGCATGCCGAATGTATTGTAGACCTGGGCAAGATTGCCGTTGATATGTTTATTGAAATGTGACACTTCGATTTCATTTTGGACCGAAAAGATCAGCTGTCCATCACTGAATTCTTTATCACAGTTAAGCAGCTGAAATTTGATATTGGCATTCACACCGGCTTTATCCAGCGCGTATTCCAGATAATCCAGCACATCCTTATCTTCATAATGGTCACAGCTAATATATATTTCAATGTGTGCGATGGAGGAGAAAGCTTCGGTGATGTTGTTTTCCATCAAATTCCTGAGAGCCGCGGGTATCATATTGGCAAAGTGCATATGAAACTCCCATACCCTCTGTGCATCATCAGTGACAATCTTTTCGAGATACCCGTCTGACAGCTGCTCGTGGCCCCTGAGGCCGGCCTGTTCAAGCAGAATGTCGAACTGTTCCTTCCCTTTCACGTGCAACACTCCTATAAAAGCGCGTAAATCCATGATTTACGCGCTGTACATTTCAGTCAATAGTTCTTTTCCAAATATCCATGGACTTCTTCCGTACCTATTTCAACAGCTGTTTCACTGTCTCTTGGTTTCACTTCGACTTTGCCCTCTTTGATGCTTCTGCCGATCACTATCCTGTATGGCAGGCCAATCAGATCGGAATCCGCAAACTTTACACCTGCGCGCTCTTTTCTGTCATCGTACAAAACATTATAATCCTGACTGAGCGATTCATAAAGTGTTTCAGCCTCTTCTCTTGCAAGGCCGTCCTTGTGATTGGCGGTAACAATATGGACATCAAATGGAGTCACGCTCTTCGGCCAAATAATCCCGCGTCCATCATGATGGCTTTCAATGATTGCTGACAGTGTACGGGATATGCCGATACCGTAGCAGCCCATGAGTACAGGCACGCTGCGGCCGTTTTCGTCCAGAACATGGAGATTCATGGACTCTGAATATTTGGTGCCCAGTTTGAACACCTGTCCAACTTCAATGCCTCTCATGAATTTCACTTTACCGCTGCCGTCTTCAGCCATTTCCCCTTCGGTGATGAAACGAAAGTCTCCATAACCCGCAACTTCAAAATCACGCTCATGGTTCACATTGATATAGTGGTATTCATCGACATTCGCCCCGGTGGGATAATCCGGCATTATTTTCACCTGATGGTCTATATATACCGGCAGCTCTGTGCCGACGGGCCCGAGACTGCCTGGGGACGCGTTCAGGGTATCCCTGATATCTGCATCCGTGGCAAATTCTACATCTTGTGCGCCGAAATAATCCCTGACCTTTATGTCATTCAATTCGTGATCACCCCTGATGAGCAGCATGATAAAATCTCCATCGACTTTAAGAATCATCGTTTTGGTGGTCTCCTCCAAATTGATTTCAAGAAAGTCAGCCAGGGTTTGGCAGGACGTGACGCCCGGTGTCGCAACCTTATCGAATGCCTTCATGGCGGACAATTCCGGAGGTTCAGGTACAGGACAGTAAGCCTTCTCAATATTGGCGGCGTAGTTACTTTCAGTTGTATAAACAATCGTGTCTTCCCCGATATCAGCCAGCGCCATGAATTCGTGTGTATGGGAACCGCCGATAGCGCCGGAATCTGCTTCTACCGCACGGTACTCCAGACTGACCCGGCTGAAAATTCTGGCGTATGCCTCGTACATATCATGGTAGGTGACATCCAGAGATTCCTCATTGCTATGGAACGAGTAGGCATCCTTCATGATGAATTCCCTGCCGCGCAGAAGGCCGAATCGCGGCCTTCTCTCATCGCGGAATTTCGTCTGAATCTGAAAGAGGGTCAGCGGCAGCTTCTTATAACTCTTGAGTTCGTCGCGAAGTAATGCAGTGATCATTTCCTCATGCGTCGGAGCGAGTGCAAACTCCCGCTCATGACGGTCTTTCATACGCATGAGTTCATCGCCGTATGCCTGCCATCTGCCGGACTCTTCCCATAGCTCTCTCGAGTGGAGGACCGGCATGTGAATTTCAACACCGTCGATATTGTTCATCTCTTCTCTGACAATATGCTCAATGTTATTAAGCACAAGCTTGGTTATTGGCAGATAGGTATATATGCCGCTCGCCATCTGCTTGATCATGCCGGACTTGAGCATCAGGCGGTGACTCAGACTGTCTGCGTCCTGCGGTGTCTCTCTCATCGTCGGTATAAACATTTTGGATTGTCTCATTTTGCTTCACTCCTAAAGGAAAAATGTCTTTATGTCATTCCATGTCACAAGCACCATCACGACCAGCAGGAATAAAACGCCCACAAGCTGGATGTTGATTTCCACCTGTTTGTTCAATGGTTTTCTGAATATACCTTCATAAAGGATGAACAGTATTCTGCCACCATCCAGGGCAGGGATGGGCAGAAGGTTCATAATCCCAAGGTTAACACTGAGAATGGCAGTAAAATTCATGAGTACAAGCAGCCCTTGTGAAGCGACTTCTTCAGTCACCTGATATATGCCTACTGGACCATTCAGCATATCAAATGAAAATGTGCCTTCGAAAATACTCAGTATCATCTGCACGACAAGCTCGAATATCAATGTCCCCATTTCATAGGTCTCCTGCACACCCCACACAAGCGGGGCGAACGTACCGGTTTCCATCGCTGCACCGATGCCAATGATCAGACGTTCAGAAACCTCCCCGTCAGGGAGCTCAGTCTCCTCGATCACCGGCGTCATTTCCACGGTTCTTTCTTCACCATCGTTGACCACATCAATGGCCAGTTCAGATTCACCTTCATTCTGTATGAGCTGGGACATATGATCCCAAGAATCGACTTCAGTCCCATTGATCGTCTGGAGCCTGTCCCCTTCAGCGAGGCCTGCCTCTTCAGCAGGTGTATCTTCGGCTACCGTTCCGACGACAGGCTCTTCAACAGGTTTACCGTTGATGTAAAACAATACTGTAAACAGTACGAAGGCAAGCACAAAGTTCATCAGCGGCCCGGCGAACATTGTTAAAAATCTCGCCGGCACCGATTTCGATTCGAACCTTGCGTCGCGGGGCGCAATTCTTTCAAGCTGTGAATTCTGAACATAATAGGCTTCACGTGCAATGTGATACCGGACAACTTCATTATCATGAAGTCTAGTCGCTTTCACATACATGTTTTTACTGATATCCGAATCGACGACTTCAACTTCCTCCACCTGGGTGAAGTTGTGCTTGTCGTCAAGGATTACATGGGTGATTTCATCTTTATCATTGACCTTGAGCTGGATGCGCATCCCGGAATTCAACGGGTTGATTTCCATATCTTCCGAAGCCATGCGGACATAGCCGCCGACAGGCACCAGTCTGATTGTATAAAGTGTGTCATTATATTTATAGGAAAACAGCTTCGGACCCATTCCGATTGCGAACTCGGGGCACATGATGCCCGCTCTTTTGGCCACGACCATATGCCCCCATTCGTGTGCCGTCACGAGCACGCCGAAGACGACTATAAACGCTAAAATTCCAACCATTTAATCACCTCATATCGGACTTATAAAGCCGATCGTAATACAGAATGGATTCGAGATCCGGATGCTTGACCGGAGTGTGATCATTCATACGTAATTCTACTATCTTTTCAATATCTGTAAAAGAAATTGCACCATTTAAAAATTGTCCCACTGCATATTCGTTGGCTGCATTCAGTACAGCCGGCATCGTACCGCCGGCATCCAGAGCATCATAAGCATACTGCAGCATCCTGAACCGTGCCAGATCCATCGGCTCGAAGTTGAGCTGGCTGAGTGCATTCAGATCCATCGGGTGACTGGCCGGCAGCCTGTCCGGATAGCTGAACGCAAACTGTATGCAGTGCTTCATATCCGCTGCCCCCATCTGTGCCATAAAACTGTTATCCACAAATTCTACCATGGAATGTATGGTGCTTTCCCTGTGAAGGATTGTGTCTATCTGATCCGGAGCAGTGTCAAACAGCCATTTCGCCTCAATAACTTCGAGTCCTTTATTCATCATTGTGGCAGAATCGATTGTTATTTTCTGCCCCATCGCCCAGTTCGGATGATCAAGCGCATCATCAAGCGTTACTTCCGTGAGTTCTTTTCTGGAGAGATCCCGGAATGAACCGCCGCTGGCTGTTAAAATAATGCGTTTGACTTCTGCTGGCCGCTCCCCTCTGAGGCATTGGAAAACCGCTGAATGTTCACTGTCAACAGGGATGATTGACACTCCTTTTTCCCTGGCTTTTGTCATCACGATTTCACCTGCAGCGACCAGTGTCTCCTTATTGGCCAGCGCAATATCCTTACCTTCATCGATCGCTTTCAATGTCGGTTCGAGGCCAACGCTTCCCATGATTGCTGTGAGCAGCATATCAGAGTTATCTTCAGCAACTGCAGCCAGGCCTTCGGCACCGGAAAGAAAGTCAATATCCGGGTATTTTTGTGAGAGGTTCTTCCTGTCAGCTTCAAGCATTACGCTGACCATTTTCGGTCTGTGTAAAGCGATGATTTCTTGGAGCCTTTGAATGTTTCTGCCTGCTGAAATACTTTCAAGTGAAAAACTTTCCGGCTGACTGCTGATGACTTCGAGCGCCTGGAAACCAATTGAACCTGTCGCACCAAGTACTGATATCTTTTTCATTTATCTTCACCTTAACTATCTGATTAGTTTATTAGCGGTAATATATTCATCAGGGGAAGGACGAATATAAAGCTGTCAAAGCGGTCGAGTATCCCCCCGTGACCTGGCAGCAGCCTGCCGGAGTCCTTGACGTCGAAATGGCGTTTTAATCCAGATTCCACAAGATCGCCGAGCTGACCGAACACGCTCAGAATGATGGTGAATAGGATGAACAGAGGGAAGGGTGAACTCTGGATCCAGCCGGCAGTATAGAACAGGACAGCCAGAAGCAGACTGCTCAGTATACCCCCGATGAACCCTTCAATTGTTTTGTTCGGGCTGATTTGCGGCCACAGCTTTTTGCTGCCGAAGCCGCGGCCGGCAAAATATGCGCCCGTATCCGTCACCCAGACGATCAGAAGACCGTAGAGTATGTATATGAGTCCTGCATCGCGGGTTTCATAAAAATACATAAATCCAATACCAACATAAGCCACCGCCAGGACGCAGAATCCCATATCCACGAACGAAAAACGGTTTTTACTAATTACTGTAAAGCTCAACATGACCAGTGCCATGACTATTATAAGATCACCCTGCAGGCCTGATATGCGGGGAACGTAACTTTCCTGGGGCATCATCACGATGAATAATGCAACCATCGACAGCATACCGGGGATAGACAGAATATGGATGCGATTCATTTTCAGAATTTCGTACAATGCGGTATAAGCAAGAAGATAAACCAATATGAGCATCGGCCAGGAGCCAGTGATTATTATTGGAATGAACAGCAATATTGCAACTATGGCAGTAATTGTCCTTGTCTTCATGTCATACCTCCTCTTCGTCGATTCCCCCGAACCTTCTTGAACGTTTTTGATATTGTGAAATCATCAGATCGAGTTCTTCAGTTGCAAATTCCGGCCAAAATGTATCAGTGAAAAACAATTCACTGTATGATGACTGCCAGAGAAGGAAGTTGCTCAAACGGTATTCGCCGCTTGTCCGTATCATCATTTCCGGCTCTGGTATATTACGTGTCATCAAATATTGATCTATTGTTCCCTGACTAATGTCCTCAGGGTCAATCGCCCCTGCCACTGCATCTGCAGACATGGACCTGATTGCCTGGACGAGCTCATCCCGGCCGCCGTAATTTAGCGCGAATACCAGATTCAGCCCGGTGTTATCCTGCGTCTTTTCTACTGCTTCGGAAACTGTTTTCACAGTGTAATCAGGCAGCTCTTCCGGGCTGCCGATTGTCAGTACCCTGACATTCTTTTCTATGAGCTCCGGCAGGAAAGTACTCAGAAAATCTCCCGGCAATTTCATCAGGTAGCTGATTTCATTTTGGGGACGGGACCAGTTTTCTGTAGAAAAAGCATAAAGTGTCAGATACTTTATCCCGATATCTGAAGCATGGCGGGTAATTTTCTTTACATTCTGCATACCTTCATAATGACCGTTTATCCTGGGTCTGTTTCTCTCTTTTGCATATCTGCCGTTGCCATCCATTATAATGGCGATATGTTCAGGCAGCGCCCGTTCCTTATCCGCCCTTTTCTGCTTTCTCCATCCAAACATGATAATCCTCCTGAAGCATTTATATTCATTAGTATACATTGATAGGCAGACGTCCTCAATCACTTTATTCTATCACAGTAAAGGAGCCACAAAAAAACAGGCAGGGAAATCCCGCCTGTAAAGGATAGATTGGACTAAACTTCCATGATGTCCTTTTCTTTGTCGTCACATGCAGCGTCGATCTTTGAGATGTGCTCATCAGTGAGCTTTTGAACTTGATCTGTCGCACGTTTAAGTTCATCTTCGGATAGCTCACTGTCTTTCTCCAGGGATTTCAGCTCATCGTTTGACTCACGTCTGATGTTGCGCACCGCAACTTTGGCATTCTCGCCTTCTTTGCGTGCATCTTTTACATATTCCTTACGGCGTTCTTCTGTCAGCTGCGGCACGGTAATACGGATCATTGTCCCGTCAGATGTCGGGTTGATACCTAAGTCTGCCATTTGTATCGCTTTTAATACATCGTCTACAGAACTTTTATCATACGGCGTTACCGTGAGCATGCGTGCTTCCGGTACGGATATTGAAGCCAGCTGGTTGACGGGCGCAGGCGCGCCGTAATAATCCACGGTGACCCGGTCAAGGAGACTCGCATTGGCCTGGCCTGTGCGGATCGATGCAAGTTCCCGTTGCAGATTCTCAAGGGCGTTCTGCATCTTGGCTTTGGTATCTTTTAATACTGAATCACTCATATTATTTCTCTCCCATTACTTTTAATAACCGTGCCGATTGTTTCACCTGAGACGGCACGTTTGATATTACCATCTTCTGTAATCGAAAATACCACAAGCGGTATATCATTGTCCATACAAAAGGATGAAGCCGTGGCATCCATTACCTGGAGGTTTTCCTGGAGCATTTCCATATAGGTCAGCGTATCGTACTTGAAGGCACCGCTGTCAACTTTAGGATCTGCAGAATAAACACCGTCAACATTATTTTTACCCATCAGGATAACATCGGCTTCCACCTCTGCTGCCCGCAGCGCTGCAGTCGTATCGGTGGAGAAATACGGATTCCCTATACCGCCTGCAAATATGACAATGCGCTCTTTTTCAAGATGCCTGATTGCCCGTCTCCGGATATATGGCTCGGCAACCTGCTTCATCTCAATGGATGTCAGCACTCTCGTTTCACACCCGAACTGTTCCAGGCTGTCCTGCAGCGCCAGTGAATTCATCACGGTTGCCAGCATTCCCATGTAATCGGCAGTACCGCGATCCATACCGAGGTCGCTGCCGATCCGGCCTCTCCAAATGTTTCCGCCGCCGACGATCACTGCAATTTCAGCACCAAGGGTCTTTGCCTCCACGATCTGATTGGCAATATTTTTAATCACTACAGGGTTAATGCCATAACCATCTTCCCCTGCCAGAGCTTCACCGCTCAATTTAAGTACAATACGATTGTATCTGGAAGTTTCAGGCATATATGTCTCCATCCTTATCATTTATTCTCAGCAAACTGTTTAGAAAAAAAGACACCGGAGTGTCTTTTTTATCTATTTACCTGATCGAGTACCTCGTCAGCAAAATTCTCTTCTTTTTTCTCTATACCTTCTCCGACTTCAAAACGGGTGAAGTCTTTGAGAATTCCGCCTTTGGATTTCAGGAACTCTTCCACCGTCTGTTCTGAATCTTTGACGAACGGCTGATCAACAATGCAAATTTCT
The DNA here is from genome assembly GCF_000385175.1 of Salinicoccus albus DSM 19776. GTDB lineage: Bacteria > Bacillota > Bacilli > Staphylococcales > Salinicoccaceae > Salinicoccus > Salinicoccus albus. Next base: position 198,928 of record NZ_ARQJ01000033.1, read on the forward strand.
TCAAGATATTTGCGCATTCTGCCTTCAACCATTTTATCGACGATTTTTTCCGGCTTGCCTTCATTGATTGCCTGCTGTTTTAGTACTTCCCTTTCATATTCAAGTTCTTCAGAAGACACCTGATCTTTGGAGACATATTTAGGATTGAGTGCAGCTGCATGCATTGCTACATCCTTAGCGACATCTTTATCCGTTGTTCCTTCAACAACTGTGAGGACACCAATACGTCCGCCCATATGGAGATATTCTCCGAAAGCGTCGCCCTCGCCTTTTTCAGCAACTGCAAACCTTCTCAGCGTCAATTTTTCTCCGATCTTTGAAACTGCCTCAGTGACGACATCCTGAACTTTTCTGCCGTTCAATTCAGATTCATTCAACTCGTCTAAGTCAGCCGGCCGGATTTGAAGAATATGAGACGCAATATCATCCACCAGCGCCTGGAAACTCTCATTGCGCGCAACGAAGTCAGTTTCAGAGTTTATCTCGACAATTGCTGCAGCATTGCCTTCAGATTTGACTCCGACCAGACCTTCAGCAGCTACACGATCTGCCTTTTTAGCAGCTTTTGAAATTCCTTTTTCCCGAAGATAATCCAGTGCTTTATCAAGATCTCCGTCTGTTTCACTCAGTGCTTTTTTGCAGTCCATCATACCTGCACCGGTTTTTTCACGTAATTCTTTAACCAATTTTGCGGAAATAGCCATTGTTCATCCTCCTGAGCAATTATTTTAAATGGAATTTTTTTAGAAAACTTATGCAAGATAAGAAAGGCTGTATTTTCCTAATCTTGTAAAAAAAGGTGATAAGAATAGTCACTTATCACCGATATTTCAAGATTATCTCTCTTCTGCTTCAGCAGTTTCAATTGTTTCGGCATCTTCTGCTGACTCTTCAATGCCTTCAGCTTCCTTTTCAGTCAGGTCAATGTTTTGTTCTTCTGCAATTTCTTCATCAGAAACACCCTTCTGACCTTCAAGAACTGCATCTGCCATTTTGCTTGTCATCAACCGCACCGCACGGATCGCATCGTCATTTGCCGGGATGACATAATCAATTTCATCCGGATCGCAGTTCGTATCAACCATTGCTACGATTGGAATGTTTAATTTTTTCGCTTCGTTGATTGCGTTGCGTTCTTTCCTCGGATCCACGATAAAGAGTGCTTTCGGCATTTCTTTCATTTCGCGGATACCGCCAAGGAATTTGTTTAGACGTTCATATTCCTTGCGGAGTTCAGTCACTTCCTTCTTAGGAAGTACATCAAAAGTGCCATCCGCTTCCATCTTTTCAATTTCAGAGATACGCTTGATTCGTTTGGAAATCGTCTTATAATTCGTCAGGATACCGCCGAGCCATCTTTGGTTCACGTAGAGGTGACCGGCTCTTTCTGCTTCTTCCCTGATAGAATCCTGCGCCTGTTTTTTAGTACCGACGAAAAGGACTTTTCCGCCTTCTTCAGAGATGCTTTTGACAAAGTCATAAGCCTCTGCCACCTTTTTAACTGTCTTTTGCAGATCGATGATATAGATACCGTTTCTTTCAGTGAAAATGTACCTTTTCATCTTAGGGTTCCAACGGCGAGTCTGATGTCCAAAATGTACACCGGCCTCGAGAAGTTGTTTCATTGTAATAACTGCCATGAATATTTCCTCCTTCGGTTTTTTGCCTCCAGCATCACTATGGCAACGACCATCAGGCACCAGTTGCCAGTCGGTAATACTGTGCGTATTAGCTCTGTTTCAGCCATCATAAAATATAACATATCGGAGTCTTCGAATCAAATATCTTTTAGCCTTCTTTTCTGAGTTCAGGCAGGAAATCCTCTTTCTTAACTTTAATGAACGTGCCCTTCATTCCCAGCGAACGTGATTCGATGACACCTGCACTTTCAAGTTTACGCAGCGCGTTGACAATAACAGAACGGGTAATTCCGACACGATCCGCCACTTTTGAAGCCACAAGCAGACCTTCATCCGCGTCGAGCTCTTCAAAAATATGTTCGATTGCTTCGCGTTCTGAATAGGACAATGAACGGATTGCCATCGCAATGCTTGCTTTATCACGCGCTTTTTTCTCGATTTCCTCCTGCTTTTCACGCAATACTTCCATGCCCACAACTGTACCTGCATACTCAGCCAGCACCAGGTCGTCTTCGTTGAAAGGAACGCTGACCCGTCCGAGCACCAATGTTCCCAGACGTTCTCCGCCACCGTGAATCGGCAGGACACATGTATCTGAGTCCTGGAAAGAATCTTCTGTCGGGAAGACTGTCATATTATTATCAAATCCTATGCTTTCCTGTGTCTCATCAAGCTTCATGATTCTGTTGACGTACTCGTCCGGGAAACGCCTGTTTTCAATCATTTCCCTGATGCGCGGGTTCTCAATTTCCTGATTGACCCCGAATCCGAGCAGCTTGCCTTTCCGTGAAACGATGAACACATTACATTCCAGCACTCTGCTGACGATCTCGGAAACTTCTTTAAAATCTACTTTAATACCTCTTTGTCCTTGAATCAGTGAGTTAATCTCTCTTGTCTTTTGTAATAGGCTTGTCATTTTTGTTCTCCTTTGTGAGTTATAAGATAAATGCGCTTAAGTTTTTATCTGATTTGATTTTGTCCAGTTTTGAAACAACATATTGTCTGGTGATTTCTACCTGGGCGCCTTCCATGCCGCTGGCTTCATACAGAAGTTCTTCAAGCAGTGTTTCCAGTATGGTATGGAGCCTTCTGGCACCGATATCATCTGTATCGGTGTTGACCTGAAAAGCGATATGGGCAAGCTCGCTGACAGCTTCATCTGTGAAGGATATTGTTACACCTTCGGTTTTGAGAAGTGCTTCATACTGTTTCAGGAGTGAGCTTTTTGGTTCCCTTAAAATGTTTTCAAAATCCTCTGCTTTCAGTTTATCCAGTTCAACCCGGATCGGAAATCTGCCCTGGAGTTCCGGAATCAGGTCACTTGGCTTGGAAACATGAAAAGCGCCTGCGCCGATAAAAAGAATATGATTAGTATCTATCGGGCCGTATTTAGTCTGAATGGTACTCCCTTCTACGATTGGGAGTATATCCCGCTGGACGCCCTCTCTGGATACATCGCCTGAATTCTGTCCGCCTTTGGTCACTTTATCCATCTCATCGATGAAGATGATGCCCATTGTTTCAGCAAGATCGATTGCATCACTGTTCACTGTATCAGTATCAATGATCTTTTCAGCTTCTTCACGCTGCAGATGCCCCCGGGCCTGCCTTACCGACAGTGTACGTTTATGCTTCTGCTTTGGCATCAGCTGTTTGAACATATCCTGCATAGCGCCTTCATCCATCCCCGGCATCATGCCCGTTGGATTCTGGCTCTGCTCCACTTCAATGGTGACTTTCTCGTCTTCAAGCATACCGGCCGAAAGTTTCTCGCGCAGGTTCATCCTTTTGGAACGCACTTCATCCGTAACTTCCTCATATTCATTATCCCCCTGCTGGTTCATAAACATCTCGAACGGATTGCTGGCCTGTTTGGTCCGCTTTTCCCCTGGAGCCAGCAGACCGACGAGCCGTTCATCAGCCAGTTTCACCGCATCATCCTCAACGAGTGCCATCTGTTTTTCCTTCACTATGCGCACGCTTGCCTCCACAAGATCCCTGACCATGCTCTCAACATCGCGTCCGACATAGCCGACTTCGGTGAACTTCGTTGCTTCAACCTTAGTGAATGGTGCACCAGTAAGCTTGGCCATCCGCCGCGCTATTTCTGTTTTTCCCACACCTGTCGGTCCGATCATCAGTATATTTTTCGGGATAACTTCTTCCTTCAAATCATCATCCAGTTTCATCCTTCTATAGCGGTTTCTCATCGCAATCGCCACTTTGCGTTTTGCATCCGTCTGACCGATGATATCTTCATCGAGTCTTGCAGTGATTTCTCTCGGAGAAAGGTTTTGCTTCACTTCAAACGCTCCTTTAATCAATCGTTTCAACTATAATATTGTCGTTGGTAAATACGCAGATTTCACTGGCAATGTTCAAGCTGTCCCGGGCAATCGCTTCCGCCCCGAGACCGTCTCCGTGTTTTACCATGGCACGCCCTGCGCTTAGAGCATAATTGCCCCCGCTCCCGATTGCAAGTATACCGTCGTCAGGTTCGATCACTTCACCTGTTCCGCTCACAAGAAGCATCGACTCCTTGTCCATGACAATCAGCATTGCTTCAAGCTGTCGGAGGATCTTATCCCCGCGCCATTCTTTGGCGAGTTCAACTGCAGCCCGGGACAGGTTGCCATTATAGGCATGCAGGTTGGCCTCAAATTTTTCAAACAGCGTAAAAGCATCGGCAACACTGCCGGCAAAACCGGCAACAACCTTATCATCAAACAGCCGTCTCACCTTTCTGGCTGTATGCTTCATCACGACCTGATTGCCGAGTGTCACCTGACCGTCTCCGGCCATCGCCATTTTCTCCCTGTGCCTGACTGCAAATATTGTTGTACCTTCAAACGCCATTCTTTCACCTCTTATTATTTGCCGGATGATGTGTTAAATAGGTCTTTCTCAATTGTTCCTTGGAAATATGCGTATACCGCTGGGTTGTCGACAGCGATTCATGTCCGAGCAGATCCTGCACCGCACGCAGATCTGCCCCATTGTTCAACAGATGCGTGGCAAAACTGTGTCTGATCTTATGGGGATGCACATGAAGGCTGCTCGCACTCCGTTTGACCATCATATTGATGACATATCTAAGGCCTCTCCCGGTAAGAGGCCCTCTGCGATGATTGATCCAGAGTGATCCCGCATGCTCTATCGCTTCCCTGTTGGCATCAATATAGGCCTCCAATGCCTCTTTTGCCGGCTCACCAAAGGGAAGGACGCGTTCTTTACCGCCTTTACCCGCAACTTTTATCAACTGACCGGTAAAATCGATATTCGACGTTTTGAGCGTCAGCAGCTCTGATGCCCTGATACCGGTCGCGTAGAACAGTTCAAGTATGGCAAGGTCCCGTTCATACATCTTTGAGTCCTTGTCCAGGCTGTCAAACAGCGTATTGATTTCGTTTTCATACAAAAAACCGGGCAGCGGCTTTTCCTGCTTGGGGCTGGGGAGATTGACAAATGGATTATTATCTACTGCTTTGCCATCCAGCAGGAAATTATAGAAACTCCTTAAAGCAGAAATTTTCCTGGAAACCGTCGGCTTTTTCAGCCCCTTCTGATATAAGAAGTTGAGATAATTTCTGGCATCCATATATTTGAAATCGTCTATAGTCAGTCTCTCCACTTCCAGGAATCTGCCAAACTCCAGAATGTCTTTTTCATAGCTTGACACCGTATGTTCTGACAGATTTCTCTGGAAAGACAGTGTATCCAGAAATTTTTTAAGGTATTGGATACATCTCCACCCCCTTTATCAGAATCTTATCACAATTTTAAAAAATCATTCAACTGATACGTGTGAACGTTACTGATCATATACATTCATGCTTTTTGTGTCCAATTAGATATTGTAAACCATTTGATGATAAATTGCACAAAATAATACGAATATTTTTATAACAATTTATTGTCGCGAAAAAATACCCATATTTTCAATATGGGCAACGCAACTTATTCCGCTTTCTCCTCATAATCACAGTTTGTACATTTGACTTTGGCGTTTTTCCCTTTTTTAGTTTCAACAAGATAATTTTCACACTTGGGACAATTTCTGCCGATTGGCCGATCCCATGAGACAAAATCACATTCCGGATATCTGTCACAGCCGTAGAAGAGTCTGTTCTTCTTGGATTTTCTCTCCACTACGTCCCCTTCACCGCACTTCGGACATGTGACCCCGATCTTCTTCACTATAGCCTTTGTATTGCGGCACTCAGGAAAGTTGGAGCATGCCATAAATTTACCATAGCGTCCCATCTTGTAGACCATCGGCGAACCACATCTTTCGCAGTCTTCACCGACCGGTTCATCCTTGATCTCTATCTTCTCCATCTCCTCATCCGCTCTTGCCACCTGAGGGCTGAAATTTTTATAGAAATCGTCTATGACTTTGACCCATGAAGCCTCACCATCCGCGATGTTATCCAGACTTTTTTCCATCGATCTTGTAAAATCGACATCTATGATATCCGGGAAATACTCGGTCATGGATTCATTGACGATTTCCCCGATTTCAGTCGGCATAAAACGCTTCTGATCCATTTTTACATAGTTTCTCTTTTGTATGGTGTCAATCGTCGGCGCATAGGTTGACGGCCGGCCGATGCCGAGTTCCTCAAGTGTTTTGACGAGTCTCGCTTCAGTGAACCTTGGCGGCGGCTGAGTGAAGTGCTGTTTGGGGTCTATTTGTTCCGATCGGACCTGCTCCCCTTCTTTGATGTCCGGGAGACGGTTGTTTAAATCCTCTTCCGCGTCATCCTGGCTTTCGATATATATGCGCATGAAGCCTTTGAATTTGATTGTCTGGCCGGTACTTCTGAATATTACGCCGTTGTTGGACATATCCATTTTAACCGTATCCAGTATCGCCGGTGCCATATGAGCAGCGATAAAACGCTCCCAGATCAGTTTGTACAGCCTGTACTGGTCACGGGTAAGATATTGTTTCATGTTCGCAGGAGAGCGGCCGGCCGATGTCGGGCGCACAGCTTCGTGAGCATCCTGCGCGGATTCAGATTGTTTGCCGGTCTTTCCCCCGCCGGCATATTCTTTTCCGTATTCATTGACTATGAAGTCTGTCGCTTCATTTTGGGCCACCGGTGAAATTCTCGTTGAATCAGTCCTCATATATGTGATCAGACCGACAGTTCCTTCTTTTTTAATGTCAATTCCTTCATATAATTGCTGTGCGACCATCATGGTTTTACGTGCTTTAAAGTTCAGTTTTCTCGCAGATTCCTGTTGCAGGGAACTTGTCGTAAACGGGGCTGCAGGATATTTTTTCTTCTCTTTTTTCTCGACTTTATCCACATTGAATGTATCTCCGTCAAGCTGTCTGAGCACTTTATCCACATCATCTTTGGTTTGAAGCTTGATTTTGTCATTTGCCAGCCTGTTGAATTTACCTTCAAAACTGCTTCTGCCATGTTTAAATTTACCAGTTATCGTCCAGTATTCTTCCGGTTTAAAGTTGCGGATTTCATTTTCACGATCGATGATCAGTCTGAGTGCCACAGATTGTACTCTGCCCGCAGACAACCCTTTTTTTACTTTTTTCCAGAGTACCGGTGATATGTTATAGCCTACAAGGCGGTCAAGTATACGCCTTGCCTGCTGGGCATCCACCAGTTCCTGATTAATCCCGCTCGGATGCTTGAAGCTTTCCTTCACCGCATCTTTGGTAATTTCATTGAATACGACTCTGTAATAATCATTATCTTCGCCCAGTGCGTGACTTAAATGCCAGGCGATTGCTTCACCTTCGCGGTCAGGGTCACTTGCCAGGAATATTTTCTTTGCTTTTTTGGCCTCTTTTTTTAAATCTTTAAGCAGTGGCCCTTTGCCGCGGATGGTGATGTATTTCGGCTTATAATTATTTTCTGTATCTATTCCCGTTTGACTGCGAGGCAAATCACGAACATGACCCATCGAAGCAACGACTTTATAGCGTTTGCCCAGATATTTCTCGATGGTTTTGGCTTTGGCTGGTGATTCCACAATAACCAAATTATCTGCCATTTCGACCGCCTCCTTTTTCAACTTGTATTTTCAAATCCAAATAATACAGTGAAGTAAAATTGTTTGTCAACTATAAAAGTTTTAATCATTTTATCTGTATATGAAATCATACGTAAAAATCTTCCATAATATCTTCTGCCGAGAGCACAGGTTTCGCACCTTCCTGTAATCTTAAGTTTGTTCCTTTTGATATGGAGGATGTAATGTTGCCGGGTACACAATAAGCGATCCTGTTTTCATTCAATGCCATGTCCAGAGTGATCAGACTGCCGCTTTTCTCTTCGGCTTCTGTCACAACGACGCCTTTACTGAACCCTGATATTATGCGGTTCCTTGCAACGAACCGCCACTTGTCTATTGGCGTGCGGGGTGGATATTCGCTGATTACCAGATGCTCCTTTTCCATTACCATCCTTAATTTTTCCGTCGTTTTCGGATAATGGATATCAAAGCCGAATGCAAGTACACCGATTGTTTTCAGTCCTGAATCTATGGCGATATGATGAGCCATTTCATCTGCACCATAAGCGAGTCCTGAAACGATTGCAATTTTTTTGTTTAAAGCAGGGAGGATATTCAATAGTGCATGCCTGGTATAGCTGGTCGCTTTACGGCTGCCGACAACGCCCAGTACCGGGGCATCAAGAATACTGATGTCGCCTCGGTAATATAAAATATACGGGGGATCATAAATTTCTTTGAGCATCACCGGATAGCCCTTATCTTCTATTGTTATGTAACTGACACCCCTTTTGTCAAGGTCATCCATTAACAACCTTTGGTCCAGCCGCCCTGCATGGGATAATTTTTGATGCAGGTCACTCCCATCCGGCTTGCGGGTTTTGCCTGCTAAATACGAAAATTCGTGCGGTGTAATGTTCGCATAACTCATACACAAGTAATCCATCAATTTCCCTCCTCTTAAATAGTCATCTATTATTATAGAGGAAATTACAGAAATCTTAGATTAATAATGTAATAATTTTGTTTCCAGAAAAAGTAAAAAAGAGGAGAAATCCTTAAGGGATTCTCCTCTTTCATGCTTTATCCATGCACTATATGACATTTACTTTACAGTTAAGCATTTTTCATATAAACCATCTTCTTTTTGGATACGGTCAATCAGGGTCTGACCGATTTCTGATGGCGTATCCGCTGTTTCAATGCCGCATTCATTCATCGTTTTGATCTTCTCTTCAGCAGTACCTTTACCGCCGGAGATGATTGCACCGGCATGACCCATGCGTTTTCCGGGCGGTGCTGTCACCCCGCCGATGAAACCGACGACCGGCTTATCCATGTTTTCTTTAACCCATTCGGCAGCTTCTTCTTCGGCAGTACCGCCGATTTCACCGATCATTACCACCGCTTCAGTTTCAGGATCATCATTGAAAGCATTCAGCGCATCGATGAAGTCAGTGCCGTTTACAGGGTCGCCCCCGATGCCGACAGCAGTCGTCTGACCAATGCCGGCCTGCGTCAGCTGATGCACAGCTTCATAAGTCAGCGTGCCGGAACGGCTGACAACGCCAACATGACCTTTCTTATGAATATATCCCGGCATAATTCCGATCTTACATTCGTCAGCAGTAATGACACCCGGGCAGTTTGGCCCTACAAGGCGTGTCTTCTTGTCTTCCAGGTAACGCTTGACTTTCACCATATCGATCACAGGAATATGTTCAGTGATACAGATCGCCATATCCAGTTCGGCATCCGCGCTTTCTATGATAGAATCCGCGGCAAATGGGGCGGGGACATAAACGACCGATACTGTTGCACCTGTCTCTGCCTTCGCTTCTTCAACCGTGTTGAAGACAGGCACGCCCTCAACTTCCTGGCCGCCTTTGCCAGGTGTTACACCGGCAACGATTTGTGTACCGTAATCGAGCATCTGTTTCGTATGGAACAGTGCTGTAGAACCGGTAATACCTTGTACCAATACTTTTGTATTTTTATCAATAAATACACCCACAATAGATTCCTCCGTTTTTAGTTATTTTGGTTGACCGCTTCAATGATTTTCTGCGCGCCTTCCGCCATAGTGTTTGCAGGGATGATGTCGAAGTCGGATTCGTTAAGGATCGCTTTACCATCATCGACATTTGTACCTTCTAAACGTACAACAAGCGGTATATCCAATCCAATATTCTTGACAGCTTCAACAACACCTTCAGCAATGACATCACATCTCATGATGCCGCCGAATATATTGACCAGGATACCTTGGACACCTTCATCGCCAAGGATGATTTTGAATGCTTCGGTAACCTTTTCCGTTGTTGCGCCGCCTCCTACATCGAGGAAGTTCGCAGGTTCGCCGCCGAAATGGTGGATGGTGTCCATCGTCGCCATCGCCAGACCGGCACCGTTGACCATACAACCGATGTTGCCGTCAAGTGCAACGTAGGACAGATCATATTTGGATGCTTCGATCTCCTTTGGATCTTCTTCATCAATGTCACGCATTTCCAAGATATCCTTGTTTCTGAAAAGTGCATTGTCATCAAAGTTCACTTTCGCATCCAGTGCAAGTGCGTCACCGTCACCGGTCGTGACGAGCGGATTGATCTCTACCACTGAACAATCTTTTTCAATGAATACATTGTACAGTGAAAGCATCAATTTAGCCGCTTTGTTAACAGACTCCTTAGGGATGTTCATGTTAAAAGCAAGTCTTTTCGCCTGATAAGGCATTAATCCAAGGACAGGGTCTATCGTTTCCCTGAAGATCTTCTCAGGTGTTTCTGCCGCCACTTCTTCGATTTCTGTACCGCCCTCTTCAGAGCCCATCAGTACAACGCGGTCGGTCAGACGATCAACGACAAAGCCTACATAGAACTCATTCTGGATATCGCAGCCCTCTTCGATGAGCAGGCGTTTCACTTCCTTGCCCTCCGGACCTGTTTGATGGGTAACAAGCACTTCACCAAGTAATTCCTTGGCGTACTCCCTGACCTCATCAATGGATTTAGCGATTTTTACACCGCCGGCTTTACCGCGTCCGCCCGCATGGATCTGGGCTTTTACGACATATACATCTGATTCCAGTGTTTTAGCAGCATCCACTGCTTCTTCCGGTGTATATGCAACGGTGCCGTTGGGCACGGCTACGCCCATGGAGCGAAAGATTTCTTTTCCTTGATACTCATGGATATTCATGTTCATCCTCCTAAGACTTTATTAAAGCTTACCTCTCAATTATAGAAAAACGCGCGTTTAAAGTAAACTAATGAAGCTGAATTCTTTGACTGTCAATATATTTTTTGACCGGTTCAAAGGTTTTCCTATGAATTGGTGATGTACCTAACTGATCCAGAGATTTCAAATGCGACTTTGTACCATAACCTTTATGTGTTTTGAAATTGTACCCTGGATAAACCTGGTCATAAGCCTCCATCATCAGATCTCTTTCGGTTTTTGCAATCACGCTCGCTGCCGCAATCGACACTGAGTTTGAATCGCCTTTAATGATTGACGTCTCCGGAATATCACCGCCTACGGTCATTGCATCCACCAGCAGATGATGCGGGGGGTGCTGCAAACCTTGGACAGCCCGCCCCATCGCAAGTCTTGAAGCTTCATAAATGTTCAAATTTTCGATTTCAATGACACTCGCAACACCGACGGCGTAATCCGCCTCCTGCATGATGATTTTCCTGAACGACATGCGTTTTTCAGACGACAATTTTTTCGAATCATCAAGGCCGATCAGTCTGAAGCCTTCCGGCAGGACCACTGCCGCAGCAACCACTTCACCGGCAATCGGCCCCCGCCCGGCTTCATCCACCCCTGCGATATGCGGGTGATTCGATCGGAGATTATTTTCGTAAGTACTCATTTTTTCATATTTTTCAATAAGCAGCTGCTCTTTTTCAATGAGGCGCCTCTGTTTTTTAAGCGCAAGGATGACTCCTTTTCTGGTGTCATTTATAAATTCACAGCTCTCCAGTTGTGTGAGGGACTTTATCCCGGCTATCTCCGCTTTGATCTCAGTTACTGTTTTCATCATTCCCCCACCCGGTCAAATGTATATCTGCCGATTTTGGCATTCCTGATGTCATAAATGATGCGGCTGGTCACCGCTTCATAATTGATTTCATTGCCGCCGGCTTTGAGTCCGCGCACTCTGCCAATCGCTTCATAAATCTCAACAATATCCGATGCTGCATTCACATGGATACTATAAAATTTATTGAACGCCTCCGGATCATGTCTCAGCACAAAGTTCATTCCGTAAATAGCTACTTCATCCAGCGGCACCACATCATCTTTGATCGCACCGGTCAGGGAGAGTTTTCTCCCCGTCTCCTCCCCTTCAAATTTCGGCCAGAGAATTCCCGGTGTATCCATCAGCTCCAGCCTCGATCCTGCTTTAATCCATTGCTGGCGCTTCGTCACACCCGGTTTATTCGCTGTATCAGCGATTTTCCTTTTTGCGATATTATTGATGACTGTCGATTTACCGACGTTCGGAATGCCAATGATCAGCGCCCGTATGGCGCGCCGGTTGATTCCTTTCTCTTCCATTTTGCGGAACATAGCCTCCGTCGCTTCAACGGCAAGCGGTTCAATTTTGCGTATGATCTGCTCATCACGACCGTTGACTGCCACAGGATGCAGTCCTTCCGATCTGAATTTGCTGAGCCATTTATTCGTCTCGTCCTCATCCGCCATATCCCTTTTGTTTAAAACGATAACCTTGGGCTTTTCCGAGGTCACTTCATCCATCATCGGATTATGGCTGGATACCGGAATCCGGGCGTCCACGATTTCGATCACCACATCAATTTTCTTTAGAATCTCTTCTATTTCCCGTCTGGCTTTGGCCATATGACCCGGAAACCAATTTATATTCATACAATCCACCCGTTCCTTATATTTCATAAATTCTCTCTCATATTATATAATACAGACACCATCAATTAAAATACAGGGAGGGCGGCTGCATGATTACAATTATCGTTCCTGTCCTGAACGAAGCGTCAAATATACCGATTCTCGATGAGAGTGTTAAAAAGGTAATGTCAGTCATCAATCTGGATCACGAAATAATATTCATAGATGACGGCTCCCGGGACGGCACTCTGAATGCGATAAAAAAACTCGATGATAATTATAGCCGTTTCATTTCCTTTTCGAGAAACTTTGGCAAAGAAGCTGCCATTGTCGCCGGCCTTGAACATGCCCGGGGGGAGGCGGCAATCATTATGGATGGTGATCTGCAACATCCTGCATCATTGATTACAGAGATGATTGACCAGTACAGGGCAGGCTACGATCAGGTGGTCGCCAGACGCAATAAGAACGGCGAGCCCATGCGCCGCAGAATTCCTTCAAATATATTCTATAAACTGATGAACTATACCAGTACAGTGCATCTGGAGGACGGAGAAGGCGACTTCAGGCTGATTTCAAGAAAAGTCATCGACTCAATACTGCTGCTCAGTGAAAACAACCGGTTTTCCAAAGGGATTTTCGAATGGGTCGGATTCAATAAAAAAGTGATTGAATTTGATCATATTCATAGAACTTCCGGCCGATCCACTTTCAATCCATTAAAGCTCGCGGATTATGCCATTGACGGCATCAGCGCCTATAACCACCGGCCGTTAAGGATATGTTTCTATCTCGGGCTCATGGTGCTGCTAATTTCGCTGGCCTATATCGCTTATATGCTGGTTAATATCGTGATCAATGGCGTGGACGTGCCCGGCTACTTCACCATCATCGCAAGCCTTCTGCTGCTCGGCAGCATCCAGCTCTTTTCCCTCGGTATCATCGGGGAATATGTCGGGCGGATCTACATCGAGACGAAAAGCAGGCCAAAATATATCGTCCGGGAACAATCGGATTCAATGGCCCAGGAAGAGGAAAAGATTAGATGAGAAAAAGCAGACTGAACAATGAATTCTTCCGTTTTATAGCGGTCGGGCTGTCAAATACGATAAATTATTATGTCATCTACACCCTGCTCTTCTGGGCAGGCTGCCCATACATAGCTGCACATTTACTCGGTTTTGTCACCGCCTTTATCATCTCTTTCTTCCTGAATTGCTTTTTTGTATATGGCGTGAAACCCACTTGGGCGAAATTTTTGAAATTCCCTCTCACCCAGGTGATCAATATGGGGTTGCAGACATTGCTTTTATATATTTTTGTTGATATCTTCGGATGGAATGAAATCCTTTCACCCCTTCCCGTGCTGCTCGTCACAGTGCCGGTCACTTATTCGATTACACGGTGGGTACTAACAGATAAAGAGGTACAGTGAAATGAAGCGTATAGGAAAATTAATGGTGCGCGCCAAATACTTGATTATAATCATGGCGCTCGCCGTATTGTCCCATGCATATGTATTATACCGTCTCATCGCGCCTGACGATGAAAAGCAGAAAGTTTTTATGACCGGAGCGAATGACGGCTTGGAGCAGATGCTCCCGATGCAGCTCTATCTTTATGAGCAGTTTAAGGAGGGCACATTGTTTTTCGATACCGCTCTCGGACTCGGCGGCGATTTTTACACCGACCTCGCTTACTATTATTCGACAAATATCGTCTATTATATCAATATATTCTTCGTGAGGATCGGAGAATTTTTATTTCAGTATGATACCGGTTCTATAGAATTCTGGGCTTACAACGGTTTTTTTATCTCGATACTTAAAACTTTTGCAATCATATATTTCACTTATAAATTTCTGACCTATATCGGGGTCCGTCCGGTCCATGCTGTGCTCGGCGGCTTTATATTCGCCGCATCCCCGACCTATTTCCGATTCACGATTTTCTGGTCTTTCTTCAGTGATGTATTCATATGGCTGCCCTTGACACTGCTGGCGCTTGAAGTGCTTATCAGGCGGGGGAAACCCGGGCTGTTCATATTCGCAGTAGCGATCACACTGATCAACAATTTCTATTTTGCATATTTCCAGCTGATTATTTCAATGGTCTATCTCTTAATCCGATTGATATTCAGACGAAAAGGGGACCTGAACAGACAATCAGTGCTGAAGCGCGCCATACCTTCCGGGCTTTTAGGATTTGGCATATCACTGGTCGCATTTCTTCATGCCGTCAGAGGGTTTTTGAATAATGATGACCGAGAATATGAAGTGGAAGTTCCTTTTCTGGACGATATCACTGCCCAGAGTAATATTTTTTATGAAAATTATTTGATTGTCATTATTTTCATCGCCGTCCAGGCTTTATTCACAAAGAAACTGTACCGTTACTACTTCTATAAACTGTTTGCCATACTAACCATCGTCTTTATGATATTTACATTATCTCCGTATATCGATACATTCTTTAACGGCTTCCAGCAGCCGCAGAAACGCTGGCACTACATGCTGGTGTTCTTCCATGCCGTATTGATTGCGCAGTATCTGTCACATATCAGAGAAGTGTCGGTGAAAGAATATCTGCTCAGCCTGATACCGATATATATTATCATTCCGCTGTCTGCGTGGTGGGCCGGGGAAATCGTCGAATGGGTATGGCTGATTCCGGTCGTACATGCCGTCCTCCTTTTCATCATTGTGTCCCGCGGGGAAAGGAAAGCGCTCACTGGTGCAGCAACGGCGCTGATCATATTTTTTACATTGATCGTTAGCGCGTCGCATACCAACGAAGAAATCTACCATCCGGGCATTATTGACAGGAATCATCTGTTTTATATCAACAGCAACCACTACTCCAGCGAGAGACAGCGTTATAATATTGATCAGATCCAGCAGATGAAGACACCTGAACAAAAAATTGATTTTAAAGTCAGGGACCAGGACAACACACCGATGTATATGGGATTCAATGGTACGAGTATCTATTCCAGTATCATCAACGGCAGTATCATCGATTTCTACTATAACGACTTAAAAGTGAACTTTACACATGAATCCATCAGCAGATACTCATCATTCCAGTACCGCAGCAATCTGTTCTCCCTTTTTAATACGGATTATATGATGCGTGCTGACCGAAACACACACAGCCTGCCGACGAAATTTGAAGCAGCTTATGCGGATGGGACATACACAATATATGAAAACCAGGCCCCGCTCAACTTCATCAGATTCAGTGACAATGTATACGACCCGGAGGACCTGGATAACCCGCTGCATCGAGAACATGCGATGCTTAACGGTATCGTCACCGATGAACGGCCGGCAGACAGCCGCATCGATCCCCCGGAAAACCGGCTGGAAGATGTTAATATCAAGCCTGTCAACGCCACTTATGACGGAGACACCCTGGAAGTCCATGAAGACGGCGGCGGTCTCATCCTGAACTTTGAAGATATCATTAACGGACCGGTTGAAGACGCGGATGTCTATATCCAGATGTTCCTGCAGCTGATTGAACCGCACTCCCGTTTTACCATCACTGTCGACGGCTATCCAAACGACCGACTGTTTGCGGACAGTAAATACAGGACATATGCCGATGACCTGCTCTATCGTGCCAAACTGCAAAATGAGATACCGATCACGTTATCCGCAGGCACATATGACATGGATCTCCAGAATATTTTCATCGAAGATTACAGCACGCTCGAAACAGCCAGCGAACAACCGGACGTTGACTATGAAACTCAGGAAAATCCAAATTCATATGAAATCACACTGAACGGCTCCCGGAGCGGACTGGCGACTATTCCAATCGTCTACAGAGAAGGGGTAGAGGTGACAGGCAATGCCTCAGGCGATCTGGAACCATTCCGGGCAAATTATCTGATGACAGGGTTTGAAGTGGGTGAGAATGACACCCGTATTGAGATCAGCTATTCCCCGCCCTATTATTGGCTGACTCTGATGATCACGGTGATATCAATCATCCTGTCCATCATATATATTGATCTGTTTGGTATAAAAAGGGGGCTGAAGCGGCTGATTAAATCATAAGGCATAAAAAAATTCCGTGTCCATTTTTTAATGAACACGGAATTTTTTTATTTTTATCTAAGTTCCTTGATACGTGCCGCTTTACCACGCAGGTTACGCAGATAATACAATTTGGCACGGCGCACACGACCACGGCGGGTCACTTCAAGTTTCTCAATTTTAGGTGTATGTACAGGGAATGTACGTTCAACACCTACACCATAAGAAACTTTACGTACTGTGAATGTTTCAGAAATGCCTCCGCCACGGCGTTTAATAACAACACCCTCGAAGACCTGGATACGTTCACGGCTGCCTTCAACAATACGTACGTGTACTTTTACGGTATCGCCCGGTCTAAAATTCGGCAGATCCGTTTTGAGCTGATCTTTGGTGAGCTCATGAATTAATTGCTGTGACATAATTATCTTCTCCTTCTTCCAACCATCTTGCCCGATGCAGCAGCGGATCGTTGTGTATATGTGTACTCAAACACTCGTATAATATTACCATAGATTGGTTTCTTTTTCAACGGCACATCCATCGTTTTTTATCAGTTTCTATCATCCAGCAGATCCGGACGCCGTTCCCTGGTTCTTTTGAAGCTTTCTTCCATGCGCCACTCTTCTATCAGTCTATGGTTGCCGTTTAACAGCACATCCGGCACTTTCATGCCGCGAAATTCCCTTGGCCTGGTATAATGCGGGTGTTCCAGCACTCCCGTGGAAAATGAATCTTTCTGGTGGCTTTCCTCACGGCTCAGCACACCGGGGATCAGTCTGACCACGGCATCCGTCATTGCCATGCTGGGGAGTTCTCCGCCCGTCAGTACATAATCTCCAATCGATACTTCATCTGTAGCCAATGTCCGGATCCGTTCATCATAGCCTTCATAATGACCGCATATGAAGACAATATCATCTGCCTTTGACAGGGATTCAGCCATCTTCTGATCAAACGGCCTGCCCTGGGGGGACATGAGAACCACTCTTGGATTCTTTAAATCGAGGGCATCCATGGCATTGAATACCGGTTCAGGCTTCAAGACCATACCTGCACCGCCGCCATATGGATAATCATCAACTTTATTGTGTTTGCTCAAGGAATAATCCCTGAAGTTAACCAGATGGTAGGCGACAATATTCTTTTCCTGAGCCCGTTTCAGTATCGAAGCATTCAATACCCCTTCATACATCTCCGGGAACAGAGTCAGATAATGAATGTTCATTCGAGCATCCCCTCCATCGGATCAATAATCACACTGCCGGATTCAAGGTCAACCGCCTTGACCACTTCTGCTATATAGGGAATCAGGTGTTCCCGCTCACCCTGCACCACCCAGACATCATTGGCACCGGTCTGGAATATTTCACTGACTTCACCGATTGTTTCCATATTCTCTTGGAGTTTCACTTTCAGCCCGATAATCTGCCAATAGTGAAATTCATTCTCTTCAAGTTCGATATCAACAGCATTCATATCCTGCATGACATCTGAATTTTTTAAATGCTCCACCTGATTCAGGTTATCGATGCCATAAAACTTCAGGAGGTGAAAATTCTTATGAGTGCGATAGCTGTCTATGATCCATGTTTCACCATTGATTGTGATTTCATTACCGGCGGCAAACCGCTCAGACGTAAAGTCTGAATCACTGAGGACTCTGACCTCCCCGCGTACGCCGTGAAAACCGGCCACACGCCCGACTGTTATCAACATGCGTCACCCCTCAAGTATTATTTGAACAGCTGATGTAAAAAAGGCACACCTGCGGTGTGCCTAATCTACATCGACAAACACTTTCTTTGAACTGCCATGGTTCGCATTGGAGACGATTGTACGCACCGCTTTAATTACACGGCCGCCCTTGCCGATCACACGGCCAACATCGTCATCATGGACTTCTATCCTGCAGGAAACATTATGCTGCGTTTCCTCGCTTTTGATATGGAGTGCCCCGGGATATTCCAGCATTGGTTCAAGAATGGTTTGCAATAATTGTTTCATACGCGCTTACTTCCCGATTTTTGCATTGTGGTAACGTTCCATAATGCCTCTGGTGCTGAGGATATTACGAACCGTATCACTGGGTTTCGCACCATGCTGCAACCATTCAAGCGCCTTATCTTCATCAAGTGTCACATTGTTTTCGTCTTTGGACACCGGGTTATAGGCACCGAGCTGTTCGATGATGCGGCCGTCTCTCGGGCTGCGGGAATCTGCAACTACGATACGGTAATAAGGGTTCTTTTTAGATCCCATACGTGTCAATCTAAGTCTAACTGCCATGTATATGTGAACTCCTTTCTGCTTTCAATTTCACTTTTACAACGATAACAGATAAACACCTCCTTGTAAAGAGTTTTATCTTTACAAGGAGGTGAAATTTTAGAACGGCAGTCCCATATCGCCAAATGGATTTTTTTTACGCCCTTTTTTACTGGTCATCTGTTTCATCATTTTCTTCATTTCATCAAACTGCTTCAGCAGGCGGTTAACCTCCTGCAATGAGCGTCCGGAACCTTTTGCGATACGTTTTTTCCGGCTCGCATTGAGTTTGGCCGGGTTCTCACGCTCATCCATGGTCATCGAACGAATGATCGCCTGGACGTGGTCAATCTCATTGCCGCTCATTTGCATTTTGTCGAGACCTTTAACCTTGTTGGCCCCCGGCATCATCTTAAGGAGCTCATCAAGCGGACCCAGATTTTTCACCTGGTCCATCTGGTCAAGAAAATCATCGAGCGTAAAGCTCTGATCTTTAATTTTCTGCTGCAGTTCTTTCTGTTCATCTTCATCCACGGTCTCCTCGGCTTTCTCAATGATTGACATCATGTCCCCCATGCCGAGGATCCTTTGAGCCATGCGTTCCGGATGAAAAGTTTCCAGACCGTCCATCTTTTCTGACATACCCGCAAATTTAATCGGTTTTTCAGTCACCGAACGGATGGAAAGTGCAGCGCCGCCACGGGTGTCGCCGTCAAGTTTTGTGAGGGTGACACCGGTAATGTCAAGCAGATCATTAAATGATTCAGCGACATTGACAGCATCCTGGCCTGTCATCGAATCGACGACAAGCATGGTTTCGTCAGGCTGCGCAATTTCTTTAATATCTTTAAGTTCATCCATTAGTGCTTCATCAATATGCAAACGTCCTGCAGTATCGATAATCACTGTATCAAGATGCTCATTTTTGGCATGATCCATTGCTTCTGTGACAATCTGCTGCGGTTTCACTTTATCTCCCATTGCGAACACAGGTACATCTATCTGTTTGCCAACAGTCTCCAGCTGGTCGATTGCTGCCGGACGGTAAATATCCCCAGCGACCATAAGCGGTTTCTTATTGAAGTTCTTTCTCAAGTGCAGTGCCAGTTTTCCGGCGGTTGTCGTTTTACCTGAGCCCTGCAGACCGACCATCATGATTACTGTCGGCGGTTTTTGAGCCAGATTGATTTTCTGGTTATCGCCGCCCATCAGCGCCGTCAGTTCTTCCTTCACAATTTTTATAACCTGCTGGCCGGGTGTTAATGACTTCATTACATCGGAACCCAGCGCCCGCTCCTTTACCTGGTTGATGAATTGTTTGACCACTTTGAAGTTGACATCCGCTTCGAGCAGTGCCAGGCGGACTTCCCGCATCATCACTTTTATATCTGCTTCGGTTACTTTGCCCTTGCTCTTGATACGACTCATCGTCGCCTGCAGACGTTCACCTAAACCTTCAAAAGCCATATTTGCTCCTCCTAATCTAATTCCTCAAGCTGGGTGATGATGGTTTCCACTTCGGGCTCCATATCTTCTCCCAGGGTTTTCTTAAGCTGGTTGTACAGCTGTTGTCTGTATATAAAATTACGATACATGCCTAAATTACCCTCATAATGTTCAAGCAGATCTCCGGAACGTTTTAGATTATCATATACCGCCTGTCTTGTCACTTCAAGTTCCTCAGCAATTTCGCTGAACGCAAAATCCTCCAGATAATAAAGTTCTATATAGATTCTCTGCTTGTCCGTAAGCAGCGAATGATAAAAATCATAGAGGTAATTCATACGCATCGTACGTTCTAATTCATGTTCCATCAGGCATCATCCTCTGCAGTTTTAGAATCTTCATCCAATTCTTCTGCGTGAGAGACCATATCAGCAAAAAGGCCGTAAACATAATTTTCTGCATTGAATTCCTGCAGGTCATCCAGCTGTTCCCCGAGTCCGACAAATTTGACAGGGATGCCCAGTTCATTCTTGATTGCCAGAACGATGCCCCCTTTGGCCGTACCGTCCAGTTTAGCCAGTACAATACCGGAAACATCGGTGACCTCCTTAAACGATTTAGCCTGATTGAGCGCATTCTGCCCAGTGGTCGCGTCAAGTACAAGCAACGACTCATGCGGGGCTTCAGGCACTGTTCTCTGAATGACTTTTTTCATTTTTGAAAGTTCATTCATCAGATTCCCTTTGTTCTGCAGACGGCCGGCTGTATCACAGATTAATACATCGGTGCCGCGCTTTTTGGCTGCATTGATCGCATCGAACATCACTGCTGCCGGGTCACTGCCTTCTGACTGGCTGATGACATCCACGTCCACACGCTCCCCCCACACTCTGAGCTGGTTGATTGCGCCGGCCCGGAAGGTGTCCCCGGCTGCCAGCATTACATTTTTACCTTCTGTTTTGTACTTATGGGCAAGCTTGCCAATGCTTGTCGTTTTACCGACGCCGTTTACACCAACGACAAGAATAACCGTCAGACCATCTTCCTGTATATTCATTGTCTCAGGAAAATCGTCGTTGCGTTCATAGATTTCGACCACCTTCTCAACGATCGTCTCTTTCAAATCCTTCGTTTCGGTAATATTTTTGACTTTAGCTGTATGACGCAGTTCATCGGTCAATTCCATTACTGTGTTGAAACCCACATCGGCGCCGATGAGCACTTCTTCCAAAGCTTCAAAGAAGTCTTCATCCACCGTACGGTAACGTGCCATCAGTTCATTGATTTCAGTCTGGAACTTTTCACGGCTTTTCTCAAGTCCGGCTTTGAATTTATAACCGATCCGTTCCTGTTCCCATTCCTCGAATTCATCAATACTGATCAGACCGTCATCCAGCGCTTCCGCTTGTTCTGCCACCGTTTGTTCCGCTCTTTCCTGTTTATTTTCCTTATTCGGCTGGAACCTGTCCTTTAGACGTTTTAGAAAGCTCACACTGTCTCTTCCTCTCTAATCTTTTCTTCATAATTTTTCAGATCAACACTGATGAGCTGACTGACACCACGTTCAGCCATTGTGACGCCAAACAGTCTGTCACTGTGCTCCATGGTCCCTTTCCTGTGGGTGATAACAATGAACTGTGTATCGTTCGCCAGCTGTTTCAGATATTCCGCATATCTGATGACATTGGATTCATCCAGTGCTGCTTCAACTTCATCCAATATAATGAATGGGCTCACCCGGACTTTCAGTATGCTGAAAAGTACACTGATAGCTGTCAGCGCACGCTCTCCGCCGGAGAGTAATGACAGGGAAGACAACTTCTTCCCGGGCGGCTGAGCATATATTTCCACGCCGGACTCGAGATAATTATCCGCGTCAGTCAAGCGCAGTTCTGCCTGTCCGCCGCCGAACATTTCCTTGAATACACTGGCGAAGTGCGCATTGATCTTCTCAAAAGCCGTTTTGAATCTGACTGCAACTTCCTCATCCATTTCTGCAATCACTTCAAGCAGTGTCTCCCTGGCTTCCATTAAATCATTTTCCTGTGATTTCAGGAATTCATAGCGTTCACTCACCTGTTCAAATTCTTCGATCGCTCCGATATTTACCGGTCCCAACTCTTCGATGCTTTTCTTATTCAGGGAAATCTGCCTGCGCTTCTGATCGATATCTGTAAGATCAGTGTAGGTCTCTTTCGCTTTTTCATAAGTGATTTTATAGGTTTCGGACAGATATTCTATCCTTGTTTCTATTTTAACATCCAATTTTTCTTTGCGGCCGGTATAGCCGCGTAAAGTTTCCTGTAGTTCATCCAGTTTTTTCGAACTCTGATCGCGGGATTCGATCAATGAATTATATTCTCTCCTGAGTTCACTCTGTTTGTCGGATACAAGTTCCGTATCTTCATACAGATGTTCAACTTTAGCAGCCAGCTCCGCCTTCTCATTTTCCAGCTGATCAATATCCAGATTATTCAGATCCGCAGCAACCATCGCCTGCTGGTTTTTTGTTTCTTCAATTGCTTCGAGTATCTCTTCATGCGCTTCTTCAAGTCTTTGCAGCTCTGTTTCATTATGTGCGGAGCGTTCCTTTACTGCAGCCAGTTCCCGTTCTATGGCATTCTCTTCATCGTTCAACTGGGCAAGCTCCGCCTTCTTATCCTTATCTGAAGCACTCATCATCCGAATGCGTTCATCCAGAACTTCGAGCTCATCAGCTGCGTCTTTAATCCGCCGGTCATAATCCACAGCCCCTGGCTGATCATCCGCCAGCTTCAGCTCATCCGCCAGCACTTTCATCGTTTCAGATTTAGCATCCATTTGATAGCCCAGGCGTTCTTTTTGGGAAATCAGGTTTTCATGTGACTCCGCCAGCCCTTCCACTTCGGATTCAATCTCAGACAAATCCTGCATCATCCCGGCCACTTCTTCGCCCCGCTTTTTTACCGTTTCCTTCATGCTGGCAGCAGTCGATTGATACGCTTTTAATTTTTCTTCGGTCTCAGTCATTTCCCGCTGGTTCTCAATGACAGAACCTTTATTGTTCCTTGACCCGCCGCTCATTGCACCGCCCGGCATGATTGTTTCGCCATCTTTTGTGACAATGCGTGCCCGATGGTTGATTTCCCCAGCCAGCGCTCCGGCTGCATCGATATTCTCAGCAACAACAGTGGTGCCGAGGAGATGCTTTAAAACATCGATGATATCATTTGGAGCGTATGATATTTCAGACATGATCTGTGCGTCTATACGGGAATTTTCAATCTGTTTTCTGATTTCGCCTGACAGATGTCTGGGCCTGATGGTATCCATCGGGAGAAAGGTAGCAAAGCCGTTCTTCTGCGCCTTCAGGAATCTGATTGCTGATTTGGCGCTTTGTTCATCCTGTATAACGATGTTTTGCGCCTGTGCGCCGAGTGCCGTATCAAGCGCGGTCATATATTCTTTATCAGTGGCAATCAGTTCTCCGACCGAACCCCTTATGCCCTTCAATTGATCCCTATTCTTTAATACTGCACGGACGCCCGGATAATATCCCCGGTATTCGTTCTGCATATTCTTCAGCATTTCAAGCTTCGATTGCTGCTGTTCGATGTACCGGGTGGCTTTTCCGAGTTTTTCCCGTTCTTCATCATACTTTCTGTTGAGCGCTGTCAAATCGTCTTTTTTGTCCCGGTACTTTTCCCTCTGCTGCTTCAGTTCGGCTTCAGATGCCTCTATCTTATCATTGAAGCTGGCAAATTCCTGTTCCTCATTGGCATATTCTGTTTTAAGTAAAGACAATCTTTCCTCTTTTTGACGGACATTGCCCAGATTACGGGATTTCTCTGTCTCCTCCCGCCGCTGATCATTTTCAAGTGTGGTTTTTTCAACCATCTTATCATAATAGCTGTCCTTCAGTTTTTCGATTTCACCTTCTTTGTCTCCTGCAAGATATTCTTTCTGCATTTCAGTATCTTTAAGCGTGCCTTTGAGCGTCTCAGCTGTTCCTTTCAACTCTCCAATGGTCTTTTTTACCGAATTGATCTGTTCCAGAGTAGTATCCCTGCGCTGCGATTGTTCGGCAAGTCTTGCTTCAAGCTCTTTTGAAAACTCCCCCTTATTGGTTTTCCTCTCTTTGTACAGTTCGATTCTGCCGTTTGTACTTTCAAGCTTTTTTGAGAGCTCGACAAGCCTGCTGTTCAATGCCTGATTCTCCTGATCATATTCATCACGACGCTTGCTCACATCTGATATCCGGCGATTCATATTTTCCACATTGCTGTTGTGCGCTTCAACCTCTGCCTCAACATCCCTGTACCCTGATTCCTCATTTTCAAGTGAGGTTAAAAGTTCATTGATATCGTATAAGGTGACCTCGATATCGCTTTTGGCCATCTCTTCTTTTAACGCCAGATATTCTTTGGCATTGGCACTCTCGCGCTCGAGCCTGCCGACTCTTGAGTCAAGTTCCGAAATGATATCATGCACGCGGCTGAGATTTGACCGCGTCTCTTCCAGACGTTTTTCGGATTCGTTTTTTCTGACTTTGTATTTCATCACACCGGCTGTTTCTTCAATCATACTTCTGCGGTGTTCCGGCCTGGCTTTTAAAACTTCGTCCACCTCACCCTGGGAAATGATATTGTAGGCATTTTTACCAAGGCCCGAGTCCAAAAACAGCTCATTGATTTCTTTCAGCCGGCACCGGTCCTCATTGATGTAATACTCACTATCGCCATTCCTGTACAATTTGCGTGTAATATTAACAGTACTTTCATCAACAGCAAGCATGCCTGATTGATTATCCAGCACGAGACGCACGTAAGCATAGTTCATCGCCTTTCTGTCTGAAGTGCCGTTAAAGATGACATCTTCCATCTTTACCCCGCGGATACTCCTCGCCGACTGCTCGCCAAGCACCCAGCGGATGGCATCTGTGATATTGCTCTTGCCGCTGCCGTTTGGACCGACCACAGCCGTCACACCGGCGTCGAATTTTATATTCACTTTCTCAGCAAATGATTTGAAGCCATGGGCTTCAATCGCTTTCAAATATACCATCAGTGGCTCTCCCCGCTCATAGATTTATCGAGTGCCGCTTGGGCCGCATGCTGTTCCGACTCTTTTTTGGACCGGCCCTCCCCCTGGCCGATAAGGGTGTTCTCCAGGTAGACACCAGTGACAAATCTCTTGTTATGACTTGGGCCGCTCGCCTCTATCAGCTTGTATTCGACGCCTTTTTGAAAACTGCGGTGCATGTGCTCCTGCAGCAGCGTTTTGTAATCGGCCACTGCATTGTAATTTTCATTTTTGACATGGGGAAATACAAATCGCTCGAGGAATTTCAGCACTTCATCTGCGCCCATATCGAGATAAAGCGCGCCTAAAAAGGCTTCAAAGGTATCCGAGATGATGGAAGCTCTCTGTCTGCCGCCGGTTTTTTCTTCCCCGCGCCCCAGCATAATCAGAGGTTCCATTTTCAGTTTGGAAGCAAATACTACAAGTGAGGGTTCACACACAATGTTTGCTCTGAGTTTGGTCAAATCCCCCTCAGGCAATTCTTTGAACCGATTGAAGATATAGTCTGACACCATCAATTCTAGTACTGCGTCACCTAGAAATTCGAGCCTTTCATTATTATGGATCTTATCAAGCTGAAGATCGTTGATGAACGAACTGTGCATAAAAGCCTGGATATAAAATGACTCCTCATTGATGGTGATACCGGTCCTGGCTTTAAAATTGAAAAATTCTTTCCTGAAATTGAGAAGCGCTTTCCTTGCATGTGCATCATCGTTAATATATTTTTCAAGCGCTCTGATTTCCATTCGGCATTCCTCCTTGCTTTCCTTATTTTATAGGATAGGCCCTGTAAATAAAAGTTTGGTCACAAAAATAAAATCCACTCCGGAAAGTGGATTTTAATATTACTTCGCTTCCAATTTATCAATGTAGTCGAGCGCATCGCCTACTGTATTAATCTTTTCAGCTTCCTCATCCGGGATTTCCATTTCAAACTCGTCTTCCAGTTCCATTACAAGTTCAGCGATATCCAGAGAGTCAGCACCGAGATCATCTTTAAATGAAGCTTCCTTAGTTATTTTCTCTTCATCGATTCCCAATTTATCGACGATGATGTCTTTCACTTTATCAAAATTTGCCATCCAAATTCACCTCCTTTTAATATTATCACAGGTCTTACCCCATGTACATACCGCCATTGACATGAATCGTCTGGCCTGTGATATAGTCCGCGGCATCTGAAGCAAGAAACTTCACGGTCTCCGAAACATTCTTCGACGCACCGAAAAAGTTAAGCGGAATCTGCGAAAGCATCTGAGCCTTAATGTCCTCAGACAGTTCATCCGTCATGTCACTTTTAATAAATCCCGGTGCCACTGCATTCACAGTAATCCCTTTCGGTGCCAGTTCTCTGGCAACAGATTTGGTAATGCCGTCGACCCCTGCTTTTGAAGCAACATAATTGGTCTGCCCAGCGTTTCCCAATGAACCGACGATGCTGGAGATATTGATGATCCTGCCGCCCTTTTGCTTGATCATCGGGCGGGTGACATTCTGTATGACATTGAATGTCCCCTTAAGATTCACATCAATGACCTGATCCCATTCGGACTCTTTCATACGCATCAGCAGGTTGTCCCTGTTAACACCGGCGTTATTGACAACCAGATCAATCGACCCATGCGTGTCTGTGATATGGCGGATCATTGCTTTAACATCATCGAAATTTTGCACATGGCACTGATATGCTTCTGCCTGTCCGCCATTATCGATGATTTCATGTACCACCGCTTCCGCCTTATCTTTAGAGCCTGAATAGTTCACAATGACAGTGTACTCATTGCCAAGTGAAAGTGCAATCGCTCTGCCAATTCCTCTGGAAGCACCCGTTACCAATGCAATTTTACTCATCATTAAACTCCTTTACCTGTTCCATAGTGTCGATGTTTGATGTTGCAATCGAGCGGTCGATTTTCCTTACCAGCCCCGACAATACTTTCTTCGGACCGACTTCTACAGCGTTTTCCGCCCCCATTTCACCCGCTGTCTGGACACATTCAAAAAACCTCACCGGCTTTGTAATCTGTTCAATAAGCTGCGATTTGATTACATCAGGATCCGTCTCGGGCTTGGCTGAAACGTTTTGAATGACAGGAATCCTGGGTGATTTGAATTCAATACCTTCTATGAAACGAGCAAAATCCGCTTTGGCGCCTTCCATCAGATGGGAGTGGAATGCGCCGGAAACGTTAAGCGGCATCACACGCCTGGCGCCCGCTTCTTTGGCTTTTTCGGCAAACTGGTCCATCAATGCTGCATCGCCGGACACTACTGTCTGATCGGATGTATTCAAATTTGCAGGCTGAACAGCCAGACCGTTCCCTGAAAGGGAATCACACAATGCTTTCAGCTCTGAATACTCCATGCCGATGACCGCAGCCATACCGCCGCCTGTGGATTGAGCCATCAATTCCCCGCGCCTGCTGACAATCCGGGTGCCGTCATTTATGTCAAGCACGCCAGCATGCACCAGTGCCGGCAGCTCTCCCAGGCTGTGTCCGAGAACGATGTCCCCTTCAATGCCTGTGGCTGCAATAACAGCTAAACTGTGTGCAAAAAGTGCGGGCTGGGTATACTGTGTGTCATTTAAACGTTCGTCCGCTTCAAACATGATGGACTTCAGGTCAAAATCCACATTCATGAATATTTCATCAAGCACCGTTTTCCCTTCTGAAGAAGCCTCATAAATATCTTTTGCCATTTCGTTGTACTGTGCGCCCTGGCCAGGGAAGAGTATTAATCGTTTCATGAGCTCTCCTCAATTCTTTCTTTGATTTTATTGACTGTATCTGATTCCGCCATCCGCTTAGCCTGTCTCAGCGCGGAGACCATCGCTACGGAGTCGCTTGAGCCGTGTGCTTTCAGCACGTTGCCGTTAAGACCAAGCAGTGGTGCACCGCCGTACTGACGGTAATCCAGCAAATCTTTGACGGATTTAAAGTCATTTTTCAGCGCCATTGCCGCCAGTTTATTCTTAGTGTTTTTAAGGAAGACATCCTGGATTTCACCCATCAATGCAGAAGCTGTCCCCTCAATCGTCTTTAAAATGACGTTGCCGGTAAACCCGTCGGCAACAGCGACATCAACTTTTCCTGAAAGGATATCCCTCGTTTCGAAGTTTCCTGTAAAATTCATGCCGCTTTCATTTAACAGCTGATAGGCTTCTTTCGTCAGCTCACTGCCCTTATTTTTCTCGCTGCCATTGTTCACCAGCCCGATCGACGGGTTGTCACGGCCGTCAATATCGCGCATGTAGATGTCAGCCATCATGGCGAACTGCGCCAGATGTTCGGGTTTGTTGTCTGCGTTCGCCCCCATATCCAGGAGCATCATGCCCGCCCCGTCGACCGAAGGCAGAAGTGTGCCGATCGCTGGTCTTTCTATGCCTTTGATCCGGCCGACGACAAACAACCCCGCACTCATCAGCGCGCCGGTATTGCCGGCAGACAGACAGGCTGCCGCTTCGCCGTCCTTCACCGCTTCAGCCGTCCGCACCAGTGAACTGTCCTTTTTGCGTCTGACGGACCGTACCGGATCATCCTCCGATTCGATCTTTTCTGTGACTTCAATGAATTCTATGCGAGGATGCTGTCCTGTATATGAACCCTTAGTCCCGAACACTTTCACTTCCAGTGATGCATCTTCTTCAACAGCCTTTAAAACACCTGTTTCAATCTCCTCTGGCGCATTGTCCCCGCCCATTAGATCCACAGCAATTTTAACCATTTTTTTCACCTTCATTATCTTCATCTCTGTAATACATTTCAAACACCCCTTTAAAGACCAGCCTTTGCTCTACGGTGGATTCCATAGAAATCACAGCAGTATTGCCGTCCATCTGCTCTACAGACGCTTTGGAAACCACCTTATCACCAAGTTTCGCCGGTCTGACGAATTCGATATCCGCAGCTTTTGTCAATGCGAGCGGTTCATCAATGACGGCCACACACAAAGAATTTGCCTGTGCAAATAAATAATGCCCCCGAGCAATTCTGTTCTTTTGGAAGACATGACCTTCTTCAACTATAAATAATGAAAGTGCATGACTATTCAATTCGATATCAATAATTTCACCGATGACTTCCTGGAGAGAAAGACTTCTGATCTTTTCCGTTTCCTCACGGGCAACATGCTTGATCCTTTCCCGCAGTTCCGGGATGTTAAGTTCGAGCCTGTCCAGACGGATCGTCTGAATACTTACTGCAAACATTTCCGACAACCGTTCATCCGTTAGAAAAGGGTCTGAAGATACGCTCTCAACAAGCAGTTCCTGGCGTTCTTTTTTCTTATATCTAGCCATAGGACACCCTCATTTAGTAGTTGGTACTAGCATCAGTATATATAACTGTTATTTCGATTTCAAATAAAATTATTAAAGCGTAAACAAAAAACTGCACTCTGTTTTCAAAGTGCAGCAGAAATGCGGATTTTATACTATAGTTGCTTGTACGATGAGGCGTTTTTCAAACAATAATGTATCCGGATTATAATCTTCACACGTGATCAGTGTCAGCTGCTGGGGGTCCCCTTCACTCTGGTTCATGACTTCGGTCTGGGACGGATTCACTTCAAAGATGTCTGAAATTTCATATACTTTCGTTCCGCCATTCGTCTGCATTTCAACCCGATCACCAATTTCAGCCTGATCCAGATGATTGAATCGGATGCCCGCACCTTCCACTTTGTGGCCGGCAATCGGGATATTCTGCATATCCAGATTGTCAGCGTCATTGACGAGGGAGATCCCGTTCTTCAGCTTCTCCTCTGTAACAGGTCCCGAAAACAACGGTTCGTTGATATTCGCAGCATCGATATTCAATACACCGATCATTCCGCCGCCAAAATCAGGGGGGCTGCTTTTGTCACTCCCTGAAGCATTATTCGTTGATTCCACTGAGGTTTCCGATGATGCTGTGCCTGTACCGATATTCATCGGTTCAATGCCCGTAATCATTGTTTCAACCGGATTGACATCCACGGATGTATCTCCATCCTGATAGGCTTCTATCAACCTCGTGTTAACTCTGTCTGTAAAATGCTCGCGAATATCCTGCCAGAAAAACAGAACAGCTGCCGACAAAATCATCAGAAGTCCCGCTGCCCTTAAAATCATTCTCATTTTTCATGCCCTCCATTTCTCAATTGGATAATTCGAAAGCACTCATCCTCGCATGTTCGAGCATTCTGTAATCTTCGCTCAGATCCGCCAGTTTAAATTGCGGCAGTCCGCTCTGTCTCACGCCGAAGTAATCACCGGGCCCCCGCATTTCAAGATCTTGTTCGCTGAGTTCAAAGCCATCGGTCACTTTTGTCATAATATCAATTCTTTGTTTGGCATTGTCGGTTTTCGGATCACTGACCAGGATACAGGTACTCTGCAGCCCGCTCCTGCCGACACGCCCGCGCAGCTGATGCAGAGTGGACAGACCGAATCTTTCTGCGTTAAATATTACCATAAAAGTGGCATTGGGTACATTGATACCGACTTCAATCACTGTCGTCGATACTAAGATCGGTTTTTCCAGACGTTCGAACCGGCCCATCCCTGCCTCTTTTTCAGATGGCTTCATGCGGCCGTGGACCAGTTCCACTTTCTCCTCCCCAAAATAGTCGATGAACATTCCATGGATCTCCTGGACATTTTTCAGATCAAGCGTCTCTGACTCTTCTATTAATGGGGCAACTATGTATGAACTGCGCCCTTGCTGTACTTCATCAGCCACCTGCCCCAGCACTTCATTTACCTCATCTTCCTTCTTCCAATAAGTCAGTACCGGTTTCCTGCCTTTTGGCATCTCCCGGATGATGGATACATCCATGTCTCCGAAAGTAGTGATGGATAACGTTCTCGGAATCGGGGTGGCTGTCATATAAAGCACATTCTTTCTATAGGCTTTATCATTTAATTTTCTGCGGTGCCCAACACCAAAACGGTGCTGTTCATCAGTGATGATCAGGGAGAGCTTGTCGAACAGAACATCTGCTTCAATCAATGCATGTGTTCCTATGATCAGATCGATTTCTCCATTTGCGAGCGATGCCGCGATTTCCAATTTCTGCTTCTTCGTTGTGTTCCCTGTAAGTTTTCTGATATTCAACAGACCGCCGAATGTTTCTGTAAACGACTGATAATGCTGGTTGGCCAGCACTTCTGTCGGAACCATCAGCGCTGTCTGCTCTCCGATTGTTTTCACTGAAAATGCGGCGATTCCTGCCACGATTGTCTTTCCACTCCCGACATCCCCCTGCAGCAGCCGATGCATCGATACATTTTGCTTCAGATCCCTGCATATTTCGTTGGCGCTTTTTTTCTGATCATCCGTCAGTTCGAAAGGGAGTGTAGAGATAAAAGACTTCAAACGGGCGGCATCATAATCGATGACATACCGTTCGTTTCTGACACGTTCTTTGTTGCGTCGCTCAAGCAGCTGCAGCTGGAAAGTGTAAAGCTCATAGAACTTTATCGTCCTTCTCGCTTCATTTATGTCATGCTGACTGGCGGGGAAATGGATCAGACGCACTGCTTCCCTCAGGGAAAGCAGCTTATATTTATGCCGGACTGCCTCCGGCAGATCATAGTTGAATGAATAGGTGTTGAATACTTCAGCGACAATTTTGTTGAATGTTTTCGAATGCATCACCCTGCCCATTGCATATTTCAGACGAAAACCGCCGGCAGACTCATAAATCAGACGCTGTCCGTTTATCTCCAGTTTATGTCTGTGAAACTTACCGGAAAGCCTGACTGTTGAACCCACTGGCAGCTTGTCCTTCAGATAGGGCTGATTAAAGAAGATGACTTTGACATGCATACCATCTATTTCCATAAAAACGGTGAGCCGATTTTTCCCGCCTCTGAAATAGGCAAGTGCCGGCGCTGTCCTGACAGTACCAGACACAGTCACTTTATCATTATTTTCTGCCTCAGCCAGATTCATGACACTCAGGTTCTCATAGCTGTCCGGCAGATGGAAAATGATATCATTGACATTGTCAATGCCGATGGACTTCAGCTTCTCCGCCACTTTCGGACCGACGCCTTTCAGCGTCTCAATCGGCTTGGCCGGGATGATCGCTTCATACATCACAGCCATTATTGTTCACCGAACAGCTCTTGTTTCAGGCGTTCGCCTGTAGGTGTCGCGGCAAGTCCGCCGCGCCCTGTTTCACGTAGGGCGGATGGCATTGTCAAACCAATCTTGTACATGGCTTCCAACACTTCATCCGCCGGTATTCTGGATTCAATGCCGGCCAGCGCCATGTCAGTTGCTGTCAATGAATTGCTCGCCCCCGCAGCATTTCTTTTCACACACGGGACTTCAACCAGTCCGGCCACCGGGTCACAGACCAATCCAAGCATGTTTTTCAGTGCAATAGCAAAACCGTGGCCGCTTTCACGCGGCGTGCCACCGGCCATTTCAACCAGCGCTGCTGCTGCCATGGCACTCGCACTGCCGATTTCAGCCTGGCAGCCGCCTGCTGCACCCGAGATACTGGCATTATTTGCCACGACAAAACCGAAAGCGCCTGAGGTGAATAGAAACCTGACCATATCTTCTCTTTTGACGTCATGTTTTCGTTTCATCGCAAATAGGACTCCCGGCACCACCCCTGCTGAACCGGCGGTAGGTGTCGCACAGATTTTGCCCATGGCAGCATTCACTTCATTCGTACTGACGGCATGTGCAATTGCATAAAGCGTCAGGTCACCGCTTAATCCTTTGCCGCTGTCGATATACTTTTGCATTTTTACAGCATCCATGCCGGTCAGGCCTGTCGTGCTGGTTACACCGGCTATGCCTTCATCCACAGCAGATTCCATGGTTGCCAGGTTTTTTTCCATATCTCTGTAAACTTCATCGTAAGATCTGCCGGTTACTTCCATTTCCTGGGTGATCATCACGTCCGCAATGGACTTCTGTTCCTGCTCCGCTTTTTCTATTAATTGGGAAATACTGTTGAACATTCGATCTCCTCCTAGCTTTCTTTCATTTCTATAACTCTGTTTACACCATCCGCTTCGCGCACTTCCTGTACTGTACGCCGATCAATGGTTTCGTCCAGTTCGATGGTCATCAGGGCGACATCCCCTTTTTCCTTGCGGGACACATTCATCTGGCTGACGTTGATTTCATTGTCTCCCAGAATAGTGGTGACGCGGGCGATAGTTCCGAACGTATCTCTATGAAAAACCAGCAATGCGGGATAATTCCCGGAGATATTGATCTGGTAATCATTCACACTGACCAGTTCAATTTTGCCGCCGCCGATGGATATACCTTCAATCGTCAGCTGCTCCTCCCCTTTTACCAAGTGGAGAAGTGCCGTATTGGGGTGGGACCGTTCCGCTTCCATCTCAATGAACTGGAACTGCAAACCAGCTTTCTTTGCCTCGTCTTCAGCTGTCATTATGCGGTCATCATCCGTATCGTAACCAAGCAGACCGGCGATTAACGCGATGTCTGTGCCATGTCCCCTATAGGTGTCTTTAAAAGAACCATACAGATAAATATCCGCATGTGCAGGCTGACCGCCGAACAGACTGCGGGCTAAAAGACCAATTCTCGCTGCGCCGGCAGTGTGGGAAGACGAAGGCCCCACCATCACCGGTCCGATGATATCAAATACACTTTTATATTTCATAAAATTACCCTCCTCGACTGATGATAATAAAACCACACCGATGGATATCGATGTGGTTATATATGCCTACTCTACAGATAGCAGATAACTATACACAGGCTGCCCACCATCGTGTATTTCAAATTCTACTTCATCATACTCTTTTTCTACAGCGCCAACAATACGCTCCACTTCCTCATGGCTGCCCTCATCACCGATAAGCACAGTCACGATTTCGGAATCTTCATCAAGCATAGATTCGAGCAGGGCGCCTAGAACTGTTTCACGGGAGTCGTCTGCCGCTGTAATGTTACCGCCGTCAATTCCCATATACTGGTCTTTTTTGATCTCCATGCCGTCAATCGTCGTATCTCTGATGGCATAAGTCACCTGACCGGTTTTTACATATTCGAGCGCTTCGGACATTGACTCCTGATTCTCTCCCAGTGCTGCATCCGGAGAAAAAGCCAGCAGTGCGGAGAGGCCTTCTGGTATCGACTGTGTCGGCACGACGGCCGCAGGGATATCAAGCATCTTTTCAGCCTGCTCTGCTGCCATTATAATATTTTTATTGTTAGGGAGGATGATGACATTTTTAACATCCTCCCCTTCAATAATGCTAAGTATATCTTCTGTTGAAGGATTCATCGTCTGACCGCCGTTGATGACATGTGTCGCACCAATGCTTTGAAACAGTTTATCGATACCGGCACCCGAAGAAACCGTGATCACTGCCATATCATATGTTTTCTTTTCCATTGGCTTTTGGCCGGTATCATTCTTATCCTGTATCTCCCTGAACTGCTCACGCATGTTTTCTATCTTCATCCTGATGAGCTCACCGTATGTTGCACCGTAGGTCATTGCTTCGCCCGGCGTCTCTGTGTGCACATGCACCTTGGCCATTTCTTCGTCTGAAATGACCAGCAGTGAATCACCAAAACCGCTCATATCTTCCCTGAATACCTCTTCATCAAAGTCCTTTTTGCCTTCTTCAAACCTGACCATGAATTCGGTACAGAAACCGTACTGAATATCTTCTACTGTCATAAATTCATCGAAGTGGTGTTCATCGCTGACAAATTTTTCAGTATCGACGGATTCTGCTGTTTTAAGCGTTTCACCTTTAAGCGCTGTGATAAACCCTTCATAGACATAAATCAGCCCCTGACCGCCGGAGTCGACCACACCAACTTCCTTGAGCACTGGCAGCAGATCGGGTGTGCGCGACAGCGAGGCTTTGGCTTCTTCGATCACACTTTCCATCAGTCCAATAAGGGAAGCGTCGGTATCTGCGGCTTCCTCTGCTTTAGCTGAAGCATCTTTTGCGACAGTCAGAATGGTGCCTTCCACTGGTTTCATAACCGCTTTATATGCTGTATTTACACCGGCTTTCATCGCTTCTGCAAATTCCGCAGCATCTATTTCCGCGCGCTCCTCGACAGCTTTTGAAAAGCCTCTGAACAGCTGTGACAATATGACACCTGAATTCCCCCGCGCGCCCATCAGGAGGCCTTTAGAAAAATGTCTGCCAACCGTACCGATATGGTCATCGCTCTTATCTTCCACTTCGCTGGCACCCGACGTCATGGATAAGTTCATATTGGTACCTGTATCACCATCAGGGACAGGGAATACATTTAATGAATCCACATATTCGGCATGCTGCCGGAGATTTTCGGCACCGCACAGAATCATATTTTTAAACATTTCGCCATCTATCTTATTCATTACTAATGCAAATCCTCCCTGCTCAATCCGCTGAATTGATGATTCTCACACCTTGGACATAAATATTAACCGCATTAATATTTAGTCCAAGTGTGCTTTCAAGTTTATATTTAACAGTTGTCTGGACATTTTGGGCTACTTCTGAAATTTTTATGCCGTAGCCCACGATAATGTACAGATCCACATCCAAATTTCCATCGTCATTTTCAACAATGACACCACGGGCATAGTTCTCTTTGCCAAGCAGTTCGGCAAAGCCGTCACGCACCTGATGTTTAGATGCCATACCTACAACGCCGTAACTTTCCACTACAGCATTTCCTGCAATGTTTGCAATCACATCGATCGCGATATCAATGCTGCCGAATTCATTTTTTATTTCCAATGTCATAACTTCCCCTCCCTGACATATCATTTCATTATAATCAGATATACTCTATAAATACAAGTTAAATATTCACGTTATGTATAATATTTATTAATAAAAATCATTTGTCAGCTTTTATAATACTCATATCATTATAGTTTATCTGAACGATTATTGAAAACAATTTTAAAACAGGAGGATCGGTGGTAAAGAAATAATAACATCCGGCTGACTGGGTGGCATCAAGCACAATTCATGAATAAGAGAGACAATATGATAAAATATAAGAAAAGAGCGACCGTCTATACGGCACGTCTCAATTCCGCCCAGGGCGAAAGGAGATGATCTTAAATGCAAGGCATCAATGTACAGGAATATGAAGAGCATGAAATTCTCGATACAGAGACGCATTATCTGAACATTTTCGAAACAGGCCAAACCAGCGTCAGCCTCACATCCTTCGGCGCAGGGTTCATCGATATTACAAAAGTCATCATGCTCGATAAGAATTCAGATGAGATTACCGTCTACTATGTAGAAAAGAATAATATCAGAGGTATACCGTATGACCCGGAAGCGTTTGATGCAGAGTCAATCTGGGAACGGTTTTCATCAGAGATCGACCGCAATCCGGATACGCTCATAGAACGGACCATTTTTGCCAAGAAGGGCGCAGCTAAAGAATTTTCCAGGGAGGAATATGGCATCGACCATCCTTTCAACTTTTCAGAAGTATTCTTCAACAGCACTTTCTACAGGGAAAATACGGGCGATTGACCAGACTCCGGGCATGCTCAGTGTCCGCTCAATATAATCCGGTAGACAGATAAAAATAAATCGTGTATTATATTAGAGTATGCTAAGAAAAACTATTAAGCATTATGGAACTTTATAAAAGGAGATGAAAATATGTCAAAAATATGCTATGTAACCGGCCGTAAAGCTGCATCCGGCAATAACCGTTCACATGCGATGAACGCCAACAAAAGAAAGTTCGGCGCCAACCTTCAAAAGGTAAAAATCATGGTTGACGGCAAACCAAAAAAAGTCTGGGTTTCTGCCCGTGCACTTAAATCCGGTAAAGTACAGCGTGTATAACACATTATAAAATCCATTCGGCTGAAGCCGAATGGATTTTTTATACTTTCGGATTTTAGAAGAAATTCATTATATAAATGATGAACATGCCTGTGAAAATGGCCGGTATCATATTCCCTACTCTCATTCTGGTGATGTTCAGCATATTCATCGCAATTGCGAGCAGAATGACACCGCCGGTCGCTGAGACCTGATGTATCATCTGGTCAAGTACGCGTTCAGGGATGAACGATGCAATCTGCTGTGCGGATAAAATGATGCCGGATTCATATAGGAATGTCGGCACGCCGGAGATGATCACCCCGAGGCCGTATGTGGTCGTCATGACAATCGCGATGAAAAAGTCCATAGTCGCTTTCGTATATAGAACTTCGTTTGAACCCTGCAGTCCGGCATCCAATCCCCCGACAATGGCCATTGCACTGACGATAAACACGAGGGTGCCTGAAACAAACCCCTGGGACAGATTGCCTGAATGTCTATCGCCAAGCTTATACTCCATCCAGTGGCCGAGGCGGTTGAGCATTTCTTCCAGCTTGATCACTTCACCAATGACCACACCGATAATGAGACTGAGCAGGGTGACGATGATATTGTCTGCACTCACGACCATCTGGATGCCCAGCGTCATAATCACCAGTGCCTGGATTTTCATAATTGAATCCTTGATATGTTCAGGTATGAATGTAAATATCAAGCCCAGTGCCCCGCCGACAACTATGGCCAGGCCGTTGGCTATTGCACCCGATAAAAACATCCGGCCACCTCCTCTGGTATGCTAGTCTTTTGATTGTATCATAAGAATATCATGGCTGGTGGCAACTTCACCGGAATCTTCTATAAATTCGTTGCTGATTGTCAGGGTAGTACCAAACTCAAGGGGCTCATCGGCCAAATCATATAAAAAGCCGGCCAAGGAAAGTTCAGTCTGGTCATTGAGCGGCACGAACGATACATATTTCATACCGGACTGCCTGGATACTGTATGGTTACCCGAAGGCAGCAGTCTAATAACATTCTGATGATCCAGTATTTTAATCTTCACCTTTTTCAACGCTTCATGCATCAACAGATGAACATTGGCAAGGGTATGATCCATCCTGCCGCCGGTCGCGCCATACACATGGATCGAATCATATCCTTTGGCAACCAGGTCGGTGAGACAGAGGGCGAGATCCGTATCATCCTTTTCCTTAGGTACTGGATTGATGTCCAGCTGCTCCTTAATATACCTTCTTTCAAATTCGGTAATCGAATCAAAATCTCCGAATGTATACGCAGGGGTAATCCCTGCTTTTAAAAGCAAAAAAACACCATGATCGACACCTGCCCACCGTTCGTTTTCAGTTTCCCTGAATACCGGCTCAAGTTTCTCAGGCATCTCCCTGACCAGGACATTGATATGCATGATCTTCACCCTTTCATTTCCAGAATGGCCTGCCGGGGATTCACTGACTGGAACAGATAGGAACCGCTGACAAACAAATCCGCGCCCCTGCGCCTGCAAATCGCTGCAGTTTCATGGTCAATGCCGCCGTCCACTTCAATATCAAAGTCAAAACGGCCGCTGCTGCGCATATCATTCAACTCGCCGATCTTGTCCGCGCACGAGCCGATGAACGACTGACCGCCAAAACCGGGGTTAACTGTCATGATCAGGACAAAATCAATCTCGGGCAACAGATGTTTAATACTTTGGACCGGTGTATGAGGGTTAAGGGCAATACCGGCTCTCATCCCGTTTTTCTGAATCAACTGCATCACACGGTGCGGATGCTGGGTCGCTTCAATATGGAACGACACCATATCCACCTCCATTTCCTTAAATTCGGGGATGAACTGCTCCGGCTGATTCGTCATCAGATGAACATCAACCGGAATTGATGCATGTTCCGAGATCGCTTTGACTACAGGCAGGCCGAATGAAATATTCGGCACGAATTGTCCATCCATGATATCCAGGTGGAAAATATCAGCCCCTGCCGTTTCCATGTCTTCTATCTCTTGGCCCAATCTCGTAAAATCACTTGCCAAAAGTGATGGCAGAATCTTAACCATATTTCAGTACCTCTCTTTCCTGTTTTCTATTTCCTGATAGATTGCAAGGTAGCTGTCATACCGGCTCCGGGGGAGCTCACCATGCTCTACAGCAGATTTGACCCTGCACTTCGGTTCATTTTTATGGAGGCACTCCCTGAACTTGCAATGTTCACTAAACTTATTGAAATCCGGGAAGCAGAATTTAATATTATACTGATCAATCGCTCTGAAATCGATCGTGCTGAAACCTGGCGTATCAGCAATCATGCCGCCGCCCACCTTCACCAGTTCAACATGTCTCGTCGTGTGTTTCCCCCGATTGAGAGCATTGGATATCTCACCTGTATCCAGTTTCAGCCCCGGTACAAGCGTATTGAGCAGGGTGGATTTGCCTACGCCCGACTGGCCGGCGAGCACGCTGATCCTACCTTGAAATATTCCCGCCAGATCTGTGTTGATATCATCCCGATCCGTAAAATGGATCGGATAGATATTTTCATACACTGACTGTATTTCTTTTTGGATGGCGATTTCAGAGAGATCGGACTTTGTTATGACCACCACGGGATTCATATCATGCGCTTCACTGTAGGCCAAAAATCGGTCCAGCAAGTAATAACTGAACTCCGGTGACCGCATGCTCATCGTAATTAATATTTGATCGATGTTGGCCACCTGTGGCCTTTTCAGGGAATTTTTTCTCACGTCAATTTCAGTGATAAAGCCACCGGTTTCATTTTCCACCTGAAAATAGACAATATCTCCCACAAGCGGTGATTCCGCCGTTTTTCTGAATTTGCCGCGTGCGCGTGTTTCATAGACAAACCCTTCGTGCTCAACGTAATAAAATCCGCTTAATGCTTTAACAATCCTGCCTTTTAGCATACCTCACCCCGTTATCAGTTTCCCTTTATTATAACAGTTTCCATGATTATGATAAAATGGGTCCAGAAACCAGACTAGGAGGAATGACTAAATGGCGGAAACAATTGATGCAGGTTCAGTGAACGATGTTTTGAGAGCGGATGGTAATGTCCTCATCGATGTGAGGGAAACCCCCGAATTACAGGAAACCGGCTTCATACCGGGAGCTCTCCACTATCCGATGTCCAGCTTCGAAAGTACAATTCCGAGCCTGGACAAGGATAAGACATACTATGTGATATGCAGATCGGGCAGACGCAGTGAAAAAGTACAACACCATCTGCTCGAAGATGGCTTCGACGCAGTGAACGTTTTAGGCGGTATGGAGGCTTATGAAGGCCCCGTCAACCACCTCTGATGACAATGGATTAATTGCAGGAATATAAAAACCATCAGCAAATGCTGATGGTTTTTATATTAGTTACGATCTACATTTTCACTTACATTTTCGATCACAAACCCGCTCTTTATATATCCCGGGATGCTGTTCAGATCTACAGTCAGATCCTGTTGTGGAACATCATACGAAATCCTGTCAGCAAAGTACTTCATCGTTTCTTCCATGATGATGATCGTCATCCACTCGCCTGCACAGCGGTGGTTGGTATAATAGTCCCCGCCGCCTTGCGGAATCAGATCGAAAGGACTGCCGTCCCACTCTTTAAAACGTTCCGGATAGAATTCATTGGCATTTTCAAATACATCATCACGATGCATCGTACCATAAATGTCGATGACCATCATCGTATCCTTTTCGATGGCGTGACCGTCAAATTCGATATCCGTTTTAGCTTTACCCGGAAGAAATGGAACGAACGGATAATATCTTCTCACTTCCTGAGAGAACATATATGCATAATCGTCATCAGATTTGATCTTTTCTTTAGAAATTGGATGCTCATGCATGGCCAGCAGGCCAAATGACACGAAACGGTTGATTGCGATAAGCGGCCGGAAAGTGTTCATCAGATCGATGGCGCAAAGCCTTGAGTCCATCGGGTTGCCTTTATAGTCTTCCCAGTGGGCAAACTCATAAAGCGCGGTACCTTCCGGCGGAAAGATTTTCCCTTTGCGTGTCTGGATAATCTGGTCTTCCAGCCAGTCCTCTACCCGGCGGCGTGCATCCTTTGATTTCTTATATCCCTTAAATGCGGTACCGAGTCCACGGAAAGAATCAATCATGATATCCATATCCGTGGCTATTTCTTCAACTTTCTCTTCCGGCGCCTGCACGCCTGCCCATTTGGTTCCTACTTTGGTCAGCAGGATAATGGACTCTCTGTAGATGTTGATCTGATCCATCTGTTCCATTCTGTGTGTGTTCATATACCAGTGGTTGCGTGTAAGCTCTCTGAGGTGTTTCAAATTCCCTTCTGTCATGAGCGACATGAAAAGTGCTTTTCTGTCGATGTGCTGTTTGCCGGTAGTCGTATGGATGGCACCTTTGCCAAACAGCGTATTTACAAGACGTTTCGGCAAAGTGCCTGCACGTTCAATCTTGTCATTGTCGTAGAATAGTTCCGCCGCTCTTTTACCACTGATTACCAAGGCGCGTTTTCCACCCAGCACCCTTGTTTCAAAAATGTTGTCAGAACCCAGTCGCTGTCTCTGATTTTCCGTATAGAGATAGCCCTGCTTCATCACTTTCAAGGTATTGTCGAGACCTGTGTCCCTTTTAATAGTGCTCATACGTTCTCCTCCAATTTCAGTCTTCCTTAATCATTATATATAATCAACTGCCTGAATGCCAACAATTACTGACTGCCTATCTCTTCCTCCATCTCCGTGTCACCATTGATGTCCACACGGTAGGCGGCTGTTTCGCCCTCGGGGATAGTCATATTGATAGTATACTCACGCTCTTCAGTCATTTCAAACGTGTCATACACTTCACTGATATCATTATCCCCATCTTCTACAAATATTTCAACACTCTGCGGCTCCGGTTCTTCCTCCGATTGTTCTTCCGATGATCCCTCTGCTCCGGTACTTTCTTCAGAAGATCCGCTGTCACTGCCTTCATTCAAATAAGGGATTGTTATATCCTGTACATACTGCGTCTCCCCTTCTCCCTGTCCGAGTGAAACAACCATCTGTATCGTCGATCCCGGCAGGAAATCCCCATAGTTCGGACTCTGGCTGATAATATCACCCTCAGGGACTTCCCCGGAGTATAATTCATTTGTCACTTCAACTTGAAAGCCCTGGCTTTCAAGTTCACTCTTCGCAGTATCATAGGACTCGCCGGTATAATCCGTCATTTCAATCGGTTTTGTCCCTTGAGAGACGACAAGATCCAGTGTCTCCTCTTCGGGATGGATTTCTGAAGCAGGGTCTATGGAC
Organism: Salinicoccus albus DSM 19776; assembly: GCF_000385175.1. Lineage (GTDB taxonomy): Bacteria > Bacillota > Bacilli > Staphylococcales > Salinicoccaceae > Salinicoccus > Salinicoccus albus. The sequence goes on from NZ_ARQJ01000033.1 coordinate 241,380, forward strand.
TGGGAGAGGATTTCTCCTTCATCACTGTTATCATCATACTGCTCTTCGATGTTAACTGCATTAAATCCGATGTTTTCAATCGCTGACCGTACACTCTCATAGCTGTTGCCTGTAAAATTTTCCATTGTATAAGGCTCTTCCCCCAGACTGACAGTGAAATCAATCTCCGCACCTTCCTCCACTTCGGCACCTGAATCAGGGGAAGTCTCAATGACCTGTCCTTCTTCCAGATCTTCATTATATTCTTCGGTCACTTCACCCTGTGTGAGTTCGTGTTCAGCCAGCACATCTTCCGCCTCCATCATCGTCATTTCGTCAAACTCGGGCAGCGTGACTGAGGACTCATCAAAAAGACCGGACTGTGCCAGCACTCCGCCTGCCCCAAGCAGCAGAAAAAGCGGAATCAGCCAAAGCAGAAATCTGCGTTTCCTTGTTACTTTTTCAACCGCGGGCGCCTGGATACCTTCTGCAGTTTCACTCTCTTTTGCCTCTGCCGGTGCCGTATACGGCTGGCCGGCGGAGACCATCGTCTCAGTACTATCTGCTGCCGCCCGGGTGTAGGGTTCGTGATGAGCCTTGTAACCCCCAAGGTCACGTAATATATCGTCGGTGTGCCGGTACCTGTTATACATATCCTTTTCTGTACATTTCAATATGATGTTGATGAGGCCCTGCGGCAGCTCCCGATATCCCTTTACGTCCGGCAAGGGTTCTGAAATATGTTTCAGGGCGACTGACACCGGTGTTTCCCCTTCAAAAGGCAGCTGACCGGTCAGCAGTTCAAACAGTACGATGCCGAATGAATAGATGTCCGTGCGCTCATCTGTCTGATGTCCCTTGCCCTGTTCAGGCGAAATGTACTGCACTGAGCCCATCACCTGATTGGTTTCTGTCAAGCGCGTTTCACTGAGTGCCTTAGCAATGCCAAAATCAGTGATTTTTACGTTTCTTTTATTATCCAGCAAAATATTCTGCGGTTTTATGTCCCTGTGTATGATACCGGCGCGATGCGCATGATTTATCCCCCTCAGTATCATTCCCGCGAGGCGTACTGCCTCATCGAGCGGAACTGGGTGATTTTGCTGGATATATTCTTTTAAAGTCAGTCCGTGTACCATTTCTGTAACCAATAGATGGTATTCTTCTGATTCATCTACATCCAACACATTAACAATGTTTGGATGTGACAGCTGAATGGTGCTTTCCACTTCTCTTTGGAACCGTGCTTTTGATTTATCACGATTATTCTGATCAACCTTTATCAGTTTTACTACCACTTCACGATCGAGAATGATATCACGAGCTAAATAGACGGAGCTCATGCCACCGCCTAAATATTTTTCAATTTTATAGCGTTCTGATACCACTCGTCCTATCAATCATCTCCACAACCTTTCAGATCCGCCAAAACAAGGCTGATGTTATCCGTAGAACCATTGGACTCAGCACGTTTTATCAGCCGGTCAGCTGTATCTGAAAGGTCTGTGCCCTCTTTATGGATAATGGTATGCATCTCGTCTGTCCTGACTTCATCAGTCTGGCCATCAGAAGCGAGGAGCAGGTAATCATACTGCCTGTTCCTTAACCGGAATACATCGGCCTGTATCAACCGTTCTGTCCCCATCGCTTTAGTAATGATATTTTTTTGCGGGTGCCTCCCCGCTTCATCAGATGTAATCTCGCCAGCGTCCACCAGCATGTTCACAAACGAATGATCCTTGGTCACCTGCTCGATGGATCTCGTGTTCATCACATACGCTCTGGAATCGCCGACATTCAAAATGATGATCGTCTCATCTATAAACGCGGCAAGGACAAGTGTGGTCCCCATCCCTTCGTATTCAGGATGGCTGTCCTGGTAATCGTACAGTTCCCGGTTGATCCTTATGACCAGATTGCGCAGGTATTGTTCACATGTACTGACGTCAAGCAGATTCTCAGAGGTCCAGGCTTCCCCCATCTTATCGCACACAAACCGGCTGGCAACATCGCCATGCGAATGTCCGCCCATACCGTCCGTGACAAGTAACAGAAGTTGGCCGGTGCCGTTATGAAAAATACCGGTCGCATCTTCATTCGTCTCTCTGAAGTTTCCACGAATACTTTTCTCAACTACGTCCAAAGATTATTCCCCCGTCTCACGTTTTGATTCATTTGCGCTCAGCTGGCTGCAGGCGGCTTTTTAATCATTATTTTTGTCCTGCTTCCTGAATCTGGCGATGAAGAATCCATCTGTACCCGCTTCCTGAGGCAAGATTTGTTTATACGGGCCTGTAAAATCCAGTGCATCGATTTTAAAATCGTCAAATGCCATGTCTTCATTGGCCTTCTTGAAAGTATAAGCAACATTTTCATTTTCCATTTGATGGATCGTACACGTGGAATAAATTAATACCCCGCCAGGCTTTAAGTATTTTTTTACGTGATTCAGTATTGCAAGCTGCAGTTCCACAAGTTTTCCAATATCCTTTTCATTGCGTTCATATCTGATTTCAGGCTTTCTCCTGATGACCCCTAAACCGGAACAGGGGGCATCCACAATGATGCGGTCATACATCTTCTGATAGTCATGTGCTGTGGCGTCCCCTTCAAAAACTGTACAATTTTTAAGATTGAGGCGACGGGCCGCTTTTTCTATCAAAGGTACCTTATGCGGATAGACATCTGCAAGATCGACATGTCCGCTTTCCACTTTTTCAAGTGCATGCAGCCCTTTGCCTCCCGGTGCACTGCATGCATCCAGGATAACATCACCGGGCTGTGGATCGAGTGCAGTATTCACAAGCATAGAGCTGATATCCTGCACACTGTAATATCCATCCTTATGCAATTCTGAGCGCAATATCTCTCCGCCATGTACATTGATTGCATCTGGATGCAATTCATTCACACTTACATCATGCCCAATCTTTTGTAATTTTTCAAGGAGTGCCTGCCTTGAGATCAATGCAGTATTGGCCCGGATATACAGGCGGGGGTGTTCATTCAGTGCTTCTGCGATCGCCGCAGCACCGTCCATACCGTGATGCGTCCGCCAATGATTGAGAATCCACTTTGGGATACTTGTCCGGATGGCCAGCCTCGACAGATCATCCTGAACACTGTCAATGTCCCTTAATGAATGCCTGCTGAAGTTCCTCAGCACAGCATTGATCACTTTTGCTCCTTCCGGTCCGTCTGTCTTTTTGGCAATTTCTACAGCTTCGTTTATCACTGCATAATCCGGCACCCGCTCAAGCCAGACGAGCTGATAGACCGAAATGTCCAATAAATTCCTCTGCCGTCCTTTGAGCTTCGTTTTAATATACGGCTTAATATAGAATTCTATGGTCAATTGATTTGAGAGGGTACCATAGACAATTTCGGTCAATAATCCTCTGTCTTCAGCCCGGAGATCATTATTTTTAATCACATCATCCAGCACAATATTGCTGTAGCCGCCATCGTTCACAATCCTGCTGTAGGCTTCAAGCGCCAGCGCTCTGATATTCATCTAATCCACCTGCCCAAGGACTGTGCCCGCCAGGTCCTGTCGGCCTGCAGTGAATTTTTGTGCATCCGTTCTGCTTTTGCCCGCCAGCTGGACCTCAGTGATTTCAATCAGCCGTCCATCTCCGCAGACGACTGTAAAACCTGAGTCCGTCACGCGTTCAATGGTGCCGGGCGGCCGCTGTGATATTCCATGCGGCGCATTCGCCCCGTATATCTTCAACCGTTTCCCATCCAAAGCAGTATAGGCCCCCGGCTGCGGAGATAAACCGCGAATATGATTGAAGACCACGCTCGCTTCATCGGTGAAGTCGAGCTTCTCGTCTTCTTTTGAAATATTCGGACTGAAAGTGGCGCTGCTTCTTTCCTGTTCTATCCTGCTGTTTGTTCCGTCAAAAATGGATGGCAGAGTTTCCATGAGCAGATCAGCCCCAATATCACTCAGTTTATCATGCAGGCTTCCTGCATCATCTGAATCAGCAATCGCTACAGACTGCTGGCTGATAATATCTCCCGTGTCCAGCCCCGCTTCCATATACATGATGGATATGCCGGACTCTTCGTCACCTTCGAGGATTGCACGGTGGATAGGCGCACCGCCCCGATGCCTTGGCAGCAGGGACGCATGAACATTGATGGCACAAAGCCGGGGGATATCAAGCAGCTCTTTCGGCAAAATCTGTCCGTAAGCTGCAGTGATAATCAAATCGGGCGCCAATGCTCTGATTTTCTCCAATGCGTCCATATCCTTTATCTTGTCCGGCTGAAACAGGGGAACATCAAGCGCTTCAGCCGCTGCTGCAACCGGCGGCGGTGTCAGGACGCGCTTCCGCCCGGCCGGCTTATCCGGCTGGCTGATGACCAGGGCGATATCATATTTTTCATGCAGCGCTTCTAATACGGGCACTGAAAAATCAGGCGTCCCCATAAAAATAATGGTTTCATTCACTGTTGCTGCCTCCTTACATAATTACAAGCGGATTGACATCTATCTTTAAAGAGATGTCTTCTTTTTTATACTTTTCATGGTACTCCCGGTCCAGTTCGCTTAACACACCGAGCAGTGCAGGTTCCCGTTTATATTTGAGCAGTATTTGAAAACGGTGCTGTCTGTTTATACGTTCTATGGGGCTCGGCGAGGGCCCGACAATAATGGACTGTTCACTCATGTTCTCGGCAAGTGCTGCGTGAATATGCGTTGTCGACTCTAAACAGCTGCGGACATCTTCACTGGACACAGTGAACAGCACGTGAAAATAGAACGGCGAGTATCTGGCAAGCTTTCTGAAAGCCATCTCTTTTTCATAAAAACGACGGTAGTCATTATTGGTGGCAAGCTCGATTGCATAGTGTTCCGGATTATAGGTCTGGAAAATCACTTCCCCTGCAAGCTCATGTCTGCCGGCACGTCCGGAAACCTGGGTCAACAGTTGAAACGTTTTTTCATTTGCTCTGAAATCCGGAAGATTCAGCATCGTATCCGCATTTAACACCCCGACCAGCGTGACCATCGGATAATCCAGCCCTTTGGCAATCATCTGCGTCCCCAGAAGAATTGGGATCTCATCATTTTCAAAATGATCCAGGAGTTTTTCATGCGTGCCTTTTCTCCTTGTCGTATCATTATCCATTCTGACTACATCAGTTGCAAACATATCCCGCAGTATTTCTTCAACTTTTTCGGTACCGGTACCCCTGAAAGTCACATCTTCACTCTGACAGCTGTCACATTCTTTGTGAACACCTGTTTCATAGCCGCAATAGTGGCATAGGAGTGAGCTGTTTGATTTATGATAGGTCAGTGAAATATCACAGTTCGGGCACATGGGAACATGTCCGCAGCTCTGGCAGATCTGGAAGTTGGAATATCCCCTCCTGTTCAGCAGCAGCACAGTCTGCTCGCCTTTGTCTATCCTGTCTTTAATGTCCTCATACAATGGCTTCGATATGATGGATGTATTGCCTTCCCTGTGTTCCGCTGACATATCCACGATATTTATGTCCGGGAGCATTTCAGTCCCCGCCCGTTTGGTCAGTTCCAGCCGCTTATAGACACCTTTCTCACTTCTTGCATATGATTCCAAAGAAGGTGTTGCAGACCCCAGGATTAACGGACATCCGTGGTATCTGCTTCTGAACTTGGCAACTTCCGCCGCGTGGTACATCGGGCGGTCGCTCTGTTTATAGGTGGCTTCATGTTCTTCGTCAATGATGATGGCACCGACATTTTCAAAGGGGGCGAACACGCTGCTGCGCGCCCCGACAGAAACTCGGGCCCGGCCCTCTTTAATCTTGCTCCATTCATCATATTTTTCACCGGCGGATAAGCCGGAATGAAGTACAGCGACATCATCTCCGAAGCGTCTTTTAAACCGGTTGACCATCTGCGGAGTCAGTGCGATCTCCGGCACCAGCATGATCGCTGCCCGGCCGTCATCAAGCGCCTTTTGTATCACCTGCAGATAGACTTCGGTTTTACCGCTCCCGGTAATACCATGCAACAGATACGTGCCCGCTGACTGAGCGTCCATAGATGCTGAAACTTCATCATAAGCCGTTCTTTGTTCATGATTTAAAACTTTTGGGGCATCATATTCGAAAATTCTGCCAGAATAAGGGTCTCTTTCCACTTCCATATTCATCTTGTCTATATATCCTTTTTTATACAGAGAATTGACCAGATGATTGGAATAACCTTCCGCCTTCAAATCGCTCATCAGGATCGGTTCGCTCGACGACTCGATTCTGTCAAGCAGTTCCACCTGTTTCTTTGCCCTGCCGAGATGCCCTTCAGTAATTTTTAATGAATAAACAGCCAGCGCCGTCTTTTTCTTTGTGTGCTGAGAGATTTTCGTTTCTTCAACCACTTCCCCGGATTTCAAATACGGCCGCAGGACTGACAATGCTTCTGAATTCAGGCTTTTGATCTCACTGCCATCGCTGAGCCCCAGGCCGGTAAAAGCCCCGCGCGCATCCGCTCCGGCTGATTCCGACAGCCGGACCAGCTTTTTATAATTTGCCTTCAGGGCCGCAGGGAGAATCGTTTCAATCACACTGATGTATTGATCGATATAATATTCCGCAAGATACTTGGCAATGACAATCATCTCTTCGGTTAAAACCGGTTCAATGTCAAGCGTGCCTGCAATCGGTTTTATCCTGGACGGGTCAAAATCAGCAGCGTCCTTAACATTCATGACGTACCCTTGGATCGTTCTTCTGCCAAACGGTACAAGTACTCTGTGACCCACGCGGATGATTTCATCCATGCCGTCCGGGATTCTATAATCAAATACCTGATTGACACTTTTGCTGGGTATATCCACTATAACTGAAACAAACATCAACGGTCCCGCCTTTTAACGATCGTGTCCACAATATAATGGCCGAGCGTCTGCTTATCCTGTTTGGGGAAATCCTGTTCAGAGCCGTCATTAAACAGCATCATAATCTTATTATCCGCACTGTCCATGCCGATGGACTTATCGGAGACATCATTCATGACGATACAATCGGCATTTTTTGTTTCAAGCTTTTCTTCCGCGTACTTTCTGACATCGTGTGTTTCCGCCGCAAATCCAACGAGGTACATGTCCCCCTTGTGCGCTCCGACATATTTAAGAATGTCCTGGGTCTCTTTAAGGGATATTGCGTAATCCTCTTGACCGTCTGTTTTCTTCAGCTTGCTGCCGCTGACTGCTTTTGGTGTAAAATCGCTGACTGCCGCTGTGAAAATGCCGATATCTGCATCCATATGCTCCTTCACCGCCTCAAACATTTCCTGTGTTGATTCCACATCGGTTCTTTCTACACCCGGCGGGACCGGCAGGTTGACCGGACCGCTGACCAAAACAACATTGGCGCCTCTCGCTGCAGCCGCTTCCGCAATGGCATATCCCATTTTGCCGCTGGAGTGGTTTGTCAGGTAACGTATGGGATCAATTGCTTCCCGCGTCGGTCCGGCGGTAATCAATATTTTTTTCCCTTTAAGTTTCTGTTCTATAGCGAGCATCTCTTCTACATAGGTTTTAATCTCCGGAACATCCGCCATCCTGCCCTTGGCATTATATCCGCAGGCCAGAAAACCGGATTCGGAATCAATGAAACGGCAGCCCTCCGTCATCAGCTGCTGAATATTGCGCTGTACAGCAGGCTGATTATACATATGCACATTCATCGCCGGTGCCATCAGCACCGGCTTGGTATTGGCTGCGAGCACATTGAGCAGCATATTATCGTATATACCATTTGCCAGTTTCCCAATTGTATTGGCAGTCACCGGTGCAACAACAATGACATCTGCCCACTCACCAATTTTGATATGTGAAATGACGGATGGATCCTCTTCCTTAAAGGTGTTTGTATATACATGATTGCGGCCAATTGCCTGAAAGGCAAGCGGCGTAACGAATTCCAAAGCATTGTCAGTCAATACGACCCGCACATTATGCCCTGCCTGTATTAATTTGCTCGTCAGATCAACAGCTTTATAGGCAGCGATGCCTCCTGTAACACCAATTACAATATTTGCCATATCTTCACCTCTTTAGAAACTTAGCTTTTCACGAAGCCTTAATTATGCTTATGCAGGGAAAAGAAATTTATACTTTCTGTCCCTGCAAAAAAAGCTGACAATTGATTGTCAGCTAGCGTTTTTCTTTCAATTTATTGTCGGCGATTTCTTCCAAAGCTCTGCTTACTGTCTTCGTCGTCTTATAGTCATCCAATACCAGATCATCAGGTTCATCCTGCAGATGACGGGCCCGTTTAGCGGCCATTGTCACAATAAGGTATTGAGAATCGACATTCTTTCTTATTTCATGGATTGGCGGGTAAAGCATCAGTTATTAACCTCCAGTAACATTCTCAATTTTGACTCGACGCGTGCGCGACGCATGTGCGATGCTTCCACAATACACTGTATACGCTGGCGTGCATAGTCCACATCATCGTTTACAACGACATAATCATACAGGTTCATCAGCTTGAGTTCACGTTTAGATTCTTCGACGCGGTGTTTGATGATGTCCGGTGAATCAGTACCGCGATTGACAAGCCGCTCTTCAAGCTGAGTAAGATTCGGCGGTGTCAGGAAAATAAAAAGTGCTTCCGGGAATTTTTCCCTGACCTGTTTGGCACCTTCGACTTCTATTTCCAGGAACACGTCATGCCCATCCGCCATCGTTTGCTCTACATAATCAACAGGCGTGCCGTAATAGTTACCAACGTATTCAGCATACTCGATGAATTTATCCTGTTCAATTAATGCTTCGAACTCTTCCTTTGTCTTGAAAAAGTAATCGATACCATCCGCTTCCCCTTCACGCTTTGGTCTTGTTGTCATCGATATCGAGTATTTAAAATCCGTATCCGGATGCTCGAAGATTGCTTTCCGGACCGTCCCCTTACCGACCCCGGATGGTCCGGAAAGTACAATCAGCAGTCCCTTTTCTGAAGTCATAATCCGTTACCTTTCTATTTGTGATTATTTCTTAATGTATCATATCTGGATAAAAATTTCATCATAAACCATTCTCTCATTTCTAAACAGCCGTTTCATGTTAAAATGTGCATTACCATATTACAGGAGGAACCCACCATGGCATTTGACGGCAACTTTATCCGCGCCCTGCTAGACGAACTTTCATGTTTAGAGCGGGGTAAAATTAATAAAATCCAGCAGATGGATAACACTTCGCTGATTTTTAAGATACGCGCCCAAGGCACCAGCCAATCCCTGCTCATCAGCGCGCATCCCATGTATGCACGTTTTCATCTGACCGGACATAAATACGAATTCCCATTTGAGCCGCCAATGTTTTTACGCATGTTAAGAAAGCATATCGAAGGCGGTATCATCAAAAATATCAGACAAATTGGCAATGACAGGCGGGTGGAATTTTTTATACAGTCGAGAAATGAGATCGGCGATGACACCGAACGCATCCTCATTCTGGAAATCATGGGCAGACACTCCAACATCATCATAACTGATGAAGCTTACAATATTCTTGACGGTATCAAACACCTGACACCGAACAATAACAAAAGGACGATCATGCCCGGCTTCATGTACGAGGCGCCCCCGACAAAGGAAAAAATCAACCCAAGAACTGAGGATCTTGAGAAACTTCCCGCCAAAATAGATTTCAACAGCGGCAAAATAGACCGGCAGATATTAGGTGTGCTCGAAGGCTTCAGCCCGCTTTTTGTCAAAGAAATCGAATATAATGCCGGCCATTTCAACATTAAGAATATCCTGCCTGCAGTGAAAAGGACACTGGAAGCGGCCGAAGAGACTAAACCGGTCTTCTACAGGCATAACGGCAAAGAGGCGTTTTATTTTACAGAACTGAAACACCTCGGTGAACCGCAGGCGGTGTATGAAACGCTGTCCGGATTGGTGGACAGTTTCTATCATGACAGATACAGAAATGCTCTGATTAAACAAAAGGCAAATGATTATCTGAACGTCATCGAAAGGGAATATGAAAAAACCGGACGTAAGATAGAAAAACTCCATGAAGACCTCCAGGAAGCGCATGAAAAGGATGAATACCAGAAATACGGAGAGCTGCTTACCGCATATATGCATCAGGTGAGGCAGTATGACAAAGAAGCGGTCGTCTTTGATTATTATACCAGTAAAGAAGTCAGCATACCATTGGATCCTGAACTCTCACCCAGTGACAATGCCCAGAAATATTACAGCCGTTACAACAAGCTTAAAAAGCGTGAAAGTGCTGCAGAGGAACAGCTCAAACAGGCAAAAACAGATCTTGAATATTTTTCCAGCCTGCTCCACCAGATGGAACAGATCACTACAGAAGAGGAGGTTGAAGAAATCAGGGAAGAGCTGCATGAGGAAGGTATCATAAAAACCAAAAAAAGGCAGCATAAGAAAAAGAAAAAGCATAAAATCCAGCTGCATGCATTCAAAACATCGAACGGCCTTGATGTACTGGTCGGTAAAAACAACAAACAGAATGATTATCTGACATCCAGAAAATCTCAGAACAATCATTTGTGGTTCCACACTAAAGAGATCCCGGGCTCACATGTGGTCATCAGTCATCCCAGGAGCCAGATAGGAGAAAGTGATATCCTGGAAGCGGCTATGCTTGCAGCATACTTTTCCAAAGCGCAGGATTCGGAATCCGTGCCTGTAGACTACACTGAAATCAAGCATGTTCATAAAGTCAGCGGTGCGAAGCCAGGTTTTGTGACATACACGGACCAGCATACTGTCTTCGTCACCCCTGAGAGGACAAAGGCCGAGAAGATGAAAGCATGAACAATGGATCTGAGACAGACACCCGCCGGCTGCATATTTCAAATCAAAGAACTACCGATAAAGTATTGTACACGAACAGGTTTTATATCAAAGGCTATGAAGCTGCCGTTTTATACAAATCGACAGATAAGGAGGGGGTCATTTCATGAACAGAGCATTGTGGGAATCTAATATCGAGAACAGTTTTGTAGATCCGCAATCATATTACGCACTCAGTGAATCGGAAAAATCCGACGGTTTTGCAGATATCCTGTCATTTGGCACAGCCGGTATCAGAGGCAGAGTAGGACTCGGCCCAAACAGACTGAATCGTTTTACCGTGGAGAAAACAGCACTGGGAATCGTGAATACGCTTGCCGTTTTGTCTGAACCGTCCGTTGTTATCGGCTATGATACCAGACATCTTTCACCAGAATTTTCAAAGGCGATGGCATCAGTCATGTCACAGCACGGTGTTTCGGTAAAGCTGACAAAGCAGTATACCTCTACGCCGGAACTGTCTTTTTTCGTCAGAGAATACGATGCGTCGCTGGGGATCATGATCACAGCCAGCCATAATCCGCCTGAATACAACGGCATCAAGGTTTATGGACCGGACGGTGCGCAGCTCACAGATGAGCCTGCCGCCCTTCTCAGTGAAAATATCAATGCCATCGAAGATATTTTTTTGATTGAAAGCAGACCCTTTGATGCCGCTGTGGCAGATGAAAGTATCGGTTTTGTTTCAAAAGAGGTGGAGCAGAGATATAAAGATTGCATTACTAAATTCATCGGAGACATTCCACGGTCGGATTTGTCTGTCGTATTTTCAAGTCTCCACGGCACAAGTGTGCCAGTTGTACCGGAATTATTCGATGCGCTTGGATTCGGCAGATACACACTGGTTGAAGACCAGTCGACCCCGGATGGGGATTTCCCGACAACCATCTCCCCCAACCCGGAAAACCCGGAAGCATTTGACCTTTCAAAAGCGCTCGGCGAAAATATCGGTGCAGATCTGCTCATCGCCACGGATCCGGATGCGGACAGGGTCGGCATTGCTGTCAGACATAACGGGGAATATGTTCATTTAAACGGCAATCAAATTGGCATACTTTTATTAAAAGAAAGACTTAAAAACACCCCCCAGGATAAGACGCCCGTAATCATCAAATCAATTGTCACCAGCGACCTTGGCAGGAAAATTGCGGAGGATTACGGCGGGGAACTCATCGAAGTGCTGACAGGATTCAAATACATCGGTGAACAGATAGAATTGCTGGAAGCCGATACGGACAGAAGATTTATCCTCGGCTATGAGGAAAGCTACGGATATCTGCTCGAACCGTTCGTCAGGGACAAGGACGCTCTCCAGATCGTACCTTATGTCACATCAATGGCTTCACAGCTGAAAAATGAAGGCAGGACACTGGTTGATGCACTTGAGGAAATATACAGCAGATACGGCCGGCGAATGGAAAAACTGTACAGCCATACATTCGAAGGTACTTCCGGAGGGGAACGTATCAAAGAAATCATGTCGCAGTTCAGGAATAACACGCCTTTGGAAATAGAGAAGCGGGAAGTCATCTGCACGGAAGATTTTAAGACACAGACAAGAACATTCAGGGACGGGCGCACAGAGACTATACAACTGCCGGAGGCAGATGTGATCAAAGTTCATTTCAGGGACGGCTGGATTGCTTTGCGACCTTCCGGAACTGAACCGAAAATCAAATTATATGTCTCCCTTGACAGCGATCAGATCGAACAGGAAGCCAAGCTCATCAACGACATGATTTTTAGCGTATAGTGGGATCGAACCTGCTCGAAAGAGCAGGTTTTTAAGTGTCAGGAGATGCCGGCGATGAAAGACAAGCATCTCCCTATATAAAAACAAACCTCTTAAGATCGCCGAGGTTTGTCTGAAATATCTATAGTCTCTCTCTGAAATCGAGTACAACCTGTTTCTGCTCTTCTGTGATTGACCCTTGTCCCATGCTGACGTCGATCAGCGTATCCAGATCGCTTAATGTGTGCCAGTCAATCCCCGCTTCCTCAAACGCATCAATGGATTTCCCCAGGCCATAAGTGAATATAGCGAAGATACCCAGCACTTTTCCACCCTTTTCTTTTAATGCCTGTGCTGTGTCCAGACTTGACGCTCCGGTAGAGATCAGATCTTCAATGACTGCTACTTTTTTACCACGGACCTCAGCACCTTCGATCTGATTGCCTTTGCCGTGGTTTTTCCTGCCGCCTCTGACATAACACATCGGCAGTCCAAGGCGTTCACTGACGAAGGCTGCGTGCGGAATACCCGCGGTTGAGGTGCCCGCGATGACTTGGGCACCTGGTGCGTGTGTTTCAATCAATTCGACAAATTGTTCTGCGATTTCTTCCCGGGCTGAAATATCACCGAGCATTTTCCGGTTATCGCAATAAATCGGAGAAATGATACCGCTCGACCATGTAAAAGGGTCGTCAGGACGAAGTTCCACTGCATTAATGTCCAGTAAGATTTCTGCTGTTCTTTGTTTCATGATATTTTATCCCCGCTTTCCCACATCGTTTTGATCGCTTTATATTTCTCTGGGGCATCTGCTGCTTCAGTGATAGAACGCCCGACTACAATAAGATCTGAACCGAGCTTTTGTGCAGTATCCGGCGTGACAACTCTGGCCTGATCGTCGTTGGAGTCTTCTTCGAGTCTTATTCCCGGTGTGACGGTTAAGAAACCATTCCCGCAATTTTCATGGATGGGTTCCGCTTCCAGAGGCGACGAAACCACACCATCCAGTCCGGAACTTTTGGCCAGTTCCGCATAATGAACAACACTCTCATCAAGCGTTAACACTGATCTCTGTTCCTTTGTAACCATTCCTCTGTCCGTCGATGTCAACTGTGTCACAGCGACTAAAATCCCTTCAGGATTCCCGTCTTTGAATGATTCCATCGCCCGCCTCATCATATGACTGCCCCCCTGTGCATGGACATTCGTCATTTTGACATCCATTCTGCCAATTCCCTCCATGGCCTTGCCCACAGTGTTTGGTATGTCATGCAGTTTCAAGTCCAAGAAAATATCATGACCCATGGCACGTATTTCTTTAATGATTTCGGGACCATTCTGTAAATAAAGCTCCATCCCAATTTTGACGAATAATGCTTCATCAAACTGTCTTAAAAAACGATCTGTCTCTGTCATACTGCTGTAATCAAGTGCGATGATCGGTGTTGTCATTAAACCCACTCTCCTTGAAGTGATTTATATGCTCTGCCTTTTATGTCATGTATATGGTCCATCTCCGATACTTCATTATCTAGCGCCTCAATCAGGGACGGGCATATATACGGATCTGTGAAATTCATCGTCCCGACTGCAACCGCATCCGCACCGGCAGATATATAATCTATGATATCTGCCGCTTTTGAAATTCCACCCATACCGATGATCGGGATATCCGACAGGTGCTGTCTGACCTGATAGATCATATTCAGACTGACCGGCTTGATCGCAGGACCGCTCAATCCGCCGGTATGATTAGCGATGATCGGCTTGCCGTTTGTATCCAATTTCATGCCGACCAATGTATTGATCATCGTGATACCGTCTGCAACCTCTGCGATACTTTTGGCCATTGCGACGATATCGGTGACGTTTGGTGACAATTTTACATACACCGGCACGTCTGACACCGCTTTGACAGCTGCAGTCAGCTGCCTGGCTGTTTGCGGGTTTGTGCCGAACTGTATACCGCCCGCTTTTACATTCGGACATGAGATGTTCAACTCAAGTGCATGGACATTCGGCGCCTGTGAAATTTTATCTGCCACAATGACATAGTCGTCTATGGTTGTGCCGGCAACATTTGCGATTACCGGCACATCATAACTTTCGAGATACTTGAGCTCATGTTCAATAATATGATCCACTCCCGGATTCTGAAGTCCGATGGCATTGAGCATACCACTCGCTGTCTCCGCCACCCGGGGCGTTGGATTGCCGGTCCTTTCCTCATGAGTCGCAGCTTTGATCATGACCGCCCCCAGCTTTGACAGATCATAAAATTTTGAGAATTCCTGGCCAAAACTGAAACATCCGGAAGCAGGCATGACCGGATTTTTCAATTGAAGTCCCGGCAGATTGACATTCAGCTTTTCACTGTTCACAGTAAAATCTCCCCTTTTTTGAAGACGGGTCCTTCTGTACAAAGTTTGACGTAATTCCCGTCAGTTTTTTCACATACGCACGCATAGCAGACCCCGAATCCACAGCCAAATCTTTCCTCCAATGAAATATAACCGCCTTCCTCCATCGTCTCACTGAGGACTTTTAACATCACTTTCGGTCCGCAGGCATAAAAACAATCGAATGGATCATTCAGCTTTCTGATGATATCAGTGACAAATCCTTCCGTACCGTAGGAACCGTCAGACGTGGCGATATATGTCCTGCCCAGGGATTTGAACCGCTCTTCGTAAAACACATCTTTTTTGGAATTGAAACCAAGCACATGAGTCGTTGTCACGCCCATCTGGTTCAGTCTCTTGGAGAGTTCATAAAGCGGCGGCACACCAATGCCGCCGCCGACAATCAGCACCTCATCATTCTGTTCAAGGGGATATCCGTTGCCGAGCGGTGACAAGATATCAAGTGTATCCCCGGTCTTAAGTTTCGCGATCTTTCTTGTACCCTCGCCTTCCACACGGTAGACAATCGTAAATTGGGATGAAGCTTTATCGATATCAGCAATGGATATCGGCCGCCTCAATACATGTTCGGTGCTGTCATCCACTCTGACATGCACAAATTGCCCGGGGGTATCCATGCGCTCTGGGAGCTCTCCTTCGAGCACCATTTCATAAATGTGATCCGCGATCTCTTCCTGGGAGGCAACCTTCATCAGATTTTTCATATTTTCACCTACATCTTTTCCATATTAAACGTCATGCTTTCAATGACTTCAACAAGTGTACGTGCTGTATCAAGTGATGTCAGGCATGGAACTCCGTTTTCCACGGTTTCTCTTCGAATACGAAAGCCGTCCCTTTCAACTTGTTTGCCCTTCGTCATCGTATTAATGACAATCTGAACATTACCGCTTTGAATCTCTTTAATCAGACTGTTGGGGCCTTCGCCCACCTTATCTACGGTGATGATTGGAATATTATTCTCTCTGAGGACTTCTCCCGTCCCCTTTGTGGCCATCAGTCTGTAGCCGCATTGTGACAGTCTTGATGCCAGTGCCACAGCCTCTTCCTTATCTTTATCAGCGACTGTGATAAGGGCCGTGCCGTGGTCTTTGACTTCCAATCCGCTCGCGACGAGGCCTTTGAACAGCGCTTTGTTCAGGCTCATATCTTTGCCCATGACTTCCCCTGTGGATTTCATTTCCGGACCAAGAGTGATATCTACATTTTTTAACTTGCTGAAGCTGAATACAGGCGCTTTCACATGATAGCCCGCTTTGAATAGTGCAAGCCCCGGGCGATACGCCATATCAGCCAGTTTAATCCCCAATATGGCTTTCATTGCCAGATTTGCCATTGGTATCTCAGTAATTTTACTCATGAATGGAACAGTACGGCTCGCTCTCGGGTTTACTTCCAGCACGTAGACCTCACCGTTTGAAATGACAAACTGGATATTGATAAGACCGACGGTATTCAGCCCCAGCGCCAGACGCTGAGTATAGTCCGTTAACATATCAATTTCTGTATCCTCCAATGTCACCGGCGGATAGACGGCAATCGAATCCCCCGAATGCACCCCGGCTCTTTCTATATGCTCCATGATGCCTGGGATGATGACATTTTCGCCGTCACTGATTGCATCAACTTCAATCTCTTTGCCTGTCAGGTAACGGTCAATTAGCACAGGGTGTTCCGGAGATGCTTTGACTGCGTCTCTCATATAGTTTTTGAGTTCAGCTTCATTGTAGACGATTTCCATCGCACGTCCGCCGAGCACATAACTCGGTCTGACAAGCACCGGATAACCGATATACTCAGCATTGGCGAGTGCTTCCGCTTCATTCGTCGCTGTCTTTCCTAAGGGCTGGGGCACATCAATATCTCTCAGCAGCTGTTCGAAACGTTTCCTGTCCTCTGCCCTGTCGAGATCATCGAGCGTTGTGCCGATGATTCTGACACCATCCGCTTGGAGCTGATCTGCCAGATTGATGGCTGTCTGTCCGCCGAATTGGACAACGACGCCATCCGGTTGTTCATGTTCGATAATATTCATGACATCTTCATGGGTCAAGGGTTCAAAATAAAGTTTGTCTGAGATGGAGAAATCGGTGGAAACCGTCTCAGGATTGTTGTTGACTATGATCGCTTCATAACCTGCTTCCTGGATGGCCCACACCGCATGGACTGTTGCATAGTCAAACTCAACACCCTGGCCGATCCTTATGGGGCCGCTGCCGAGCACAATGATCTTTTTCCTGTCGCTGGCTGCCGATTCATTTTCACTTTCGTAAGTGCCATAGAAATACGGAGTGGTAGATTCAAATTCGGCAGCACATGTATCGACCATCTTGTACACAGGTGTGATGCCCTTTTCACCGCGCAATGCTCTCACTTCAGACTTATCCATGTTCCAGCGGTGGGCAATAATCCTGTCGCTGAAACCATAGGTTTTTGCCCATTTCAGATGATCCACTGAACCAATATTCGCTTTCAATTCGGATTCTATGGTGATAATATGCTGGAACTTCCTCAAAAAGAACATGTCGATCTTTGTCCATTCGTGTATATCCGACATCGGTACATCCTTCCGAAGCGCTTCGCCGATATAGAACAGTCTTTCATCACTCTGTTTTTTGATCATTTCAATGATGTAGTCGAGTTCAAATGCATCGCCGTTCGGCAGACCGAGATGATGAACGCCATACTCCAGGGAACGTATCGCTTTGAGCAGCGATTCTTCATACGTACGCCCGATCGCCATCACTTCACCCGTGGCCTTCATCTGTGTGCCGAGCTTGCGTTCCCCTTTGGCAAACTTATC
Source organism: Salinicoccus albus DSM 19776 (assembly GCF_000385175.1). Lineage (GTDB taxonomy): Bacteria > Bacillota > Bacilli > Staphylococcales > Salinicoccaceae > Salinicoccus > Salinicoccus albus. The sequence continues at coordinate 259,160 of NZ_ARQJ01000033.1, forward strand.
AAATGGAAACCTTGGAATTTTTGAAACAACGTAGTCCAGGGCCGGTTCAAATGCCGCATAACTTGTGCCGGTGACAGGGTTTGCCATTTCATCCAGGGTCAGACCCACGGCAATTTTGGCAGCCAGTTTGGCAATCGGATAACCGGTTGCTTTTGATGCAAGTGCGGATGAACGGGACACCCTTGGATTCACTTCGATGATATAGTAATCAAAGGATTCAGGATCAAGTGCCAGCTGAACATTACATCCGCCCTCGATACCAAGTTCCCTGATAACGGAAAGTGAGACGTCGCGGAGCATCTGATTTTCTTTATCCGCAAGTGTCTGGGTGGGTGCGACAACGGTGGAATCTCCTGTATGGATGCCGACCGGATCGATATTTTCCATATTACAGACGACAATCGCATTATCATTTTTATCTCTCATCACTTCGTATTCGATCTCTTTAAATCCGGCAATAGACTTTTCCACCAGGCACTGGCTCATCGGTGAATATTTCAGCCCATTGGCAACGATCTCATCCAGATCACCATCATTATAGCATATGCCGCCGCCGGTGCCGCCCATCGTAAATGCCGGTCTGACGATAAACGGATAACCCACTTTGCGCCTGAAGTCATAAGCCTGTTCCACCGTATTGATGATTTCAGACTCCGGTACAGGTACGCCCATCTGATTCATCAGCTGTCTGAAAAGATCGCGGTCTTCCGCCTGTGTGATTGACTCCAGCTTGGTACCGAGAAGCTCCACATTATTTTCCTCGAGGACGCCCAGACGGTCAAGTTCAACTGCCATGTTCAACCCAACCTGCCCGCCAAGTGTGGGGAGGAGCGCATCCGGCTGTTCCTTACGGATGATTCTGCCGATAAAATCCGGTGTGAGCGGTTCTATGTAGACCACATCGGCAATTTCCTTATCTGTCATGATTGTCGCAGGATTGGAATTCACCAGAATAACCCGGTATCCTTCCTCTCTCAGGGCAAGGCACGCCTGCGTTCCTGCATAATCAAATTCTGCCGCCTGTCCGATGATGATCGGCCCGCTTCCAATGACCAGTATTGTTTCTATATCTTTGCGTTTAGGCATTTTTATCCTCCTTAACCAGATCCATCATCTGGATGAACTGACTGAATAGATACTCTGAATCATGCGGTCCTGCTGAGGCTTCGGGATGATACTGCACAGAGAACACAGGGTGTTCCTTATGACGCATGCCTTCCACCGTACCGTCGTTCAGGGCGGTATGTGTCACTTCAAATCCTGTGCCCTCAAGAGAAACCGGATCGATTGAATATCCATGATTCTGTGAAGTGATTTCAATCCGGCCGGTCGCCAGGTTTTTGACGGGTACATTGCTGCCTCTGTGCCCGAACTTCATCTTGTATGATGATGCGCCATATGCCAGTCCGATCAGCTGGTGTCCCATGCACACCCCGAACACAGGCACTCTGCCAATCAATGCCCTGATGGTTTCAACGGCGCCCTCAACGTCTTCAGGGTCTCCCGGACCGTTGGAAAGCATGACACCCGCCGGCTGCATCCTTAAAATATCCGCTGCAGAAGTATCGAAAGGCACTACAGTCACGTCGCAGCCTTTGTTGTTGAGGGATCTGACGATATTTTCCTTCTTACCGTAATCGATCAGCACCACACGATGCCCGGGCCCGGTTGAAATATAGGGCGATTTGGTCGACACCCGTTTTACCTGATCTGTTCTGAAGGGGGAATTCTGAAGCAGTTCGATGATTTCATCATGATTCTCCGCGTCGGCGAGAGACGCTTTCATCACCCCCTTATCTCTGATTCTGCGCGTAATGCTCCTCGTATCCACACCGCTGATACCCGGGATACCATGCCTGTTCAGAAAAGAATCAAGCGTTTCTGTCGACCTGAAGTTCGATGGCTCGTTCTCTGCTTCCCTAAGTACGATCCCCCGCACTGTGGGCAGCAAAGTTTCATTATCCTCAGTGTTGATACCGGCATTGCCGACTAACGGGTAACTAAAAGTAATGATCTGATCAGTATATGAAGGATCGGTGATCACTTCTTGATAACCGGTCATGGAAGTGTTAAATACCAGTTCGCCCTCTCCAGTCCTGTCACTGCCGAATCTGTAACCTTCATAAACCGTCCCGTCTTCGAGCACAAGGTACCTTTTCTCTGTAAGCATTATTCTTCCTCCTTATAAGCAATTCTGCCGTCAACAATAGTCATGTGAATGTCACATTCCAGCTGCTGATTGTGGAAAGGCGTATTTCTAGCTTTGGAATAAAAGTCGTTCTTATCCAGGGTATACCTTTTTTCCAGATCGATTACCGTTATATCAGCCGGCACCCCTTCTTTGAGCACCCCCATATCAAGGCCGAAAACCTCTGACGGCTTCACCGTGAGCCAGTCCACCAGCTGACTGAGCGTAAATATCCCCGTCTTAACCATTTTTGTATAGAGGAGCTGGAAGGCGTTCTCACTGCCTGTAATGCCGAAGGGCGCAGTTTCCATATCCACATTCTTCTCTGCTTCTGCGTGGGGCGCATGGTCAGTCGCTATGATATCAATCGTGCCGTCGAGCAGTCCCTCTGTTAACGCTTCACGGTCTTTGGCCCCTCTGAGCGGCGGGTTCATCTTGAAATTCGGATCTTTTTCTTTAATATCATTTTCATCCAGCACCAGGTGATGCGGGGTCACTTCCGCAGTGACCTTTATCCCGGCGCGTTTGGCATCTCTGATGACACGGACACTTTCCCTGGTGCTGACATGGCATACATGATAATGACAGCCCGCCGCTTCAGCCAGCAGGACATCACGGGCAATCTGAACCGATTCAGTCACCGATGGGATACCCGCTATCCCCAGGTTTTCACTTGTCTGTCCTTCGTGAATGGCCCCATCGTGTATCAATGTATTTTCCTCGGTATGTGCAACGATGGGCATATTCACATGAGCGGCTCCATACATCGCCTGAAGCATCATATCTGCACTCTGGACACCCACACCGTCATCGGTGAAAGCAAATGCGCCGGCCGTTTTCAAGGCTGCAAAGTCCACCAGCGATTTTCCCAGCTGACGTGTCGTAATGGATGCATAAGGCAGGACTTTAACATGTGCCGTATCCTTTATCCGCTGCATGATATTGAGCATTGTATCTGCATGATCGGGTACCGGGCGGGTGTTTGGCATCGGACATATTGCAGTAAATCCCCCTCTCGCTGCTGCTTTTGTGCCGGTTTCGATCGTTTCCTTATGTTCAGCGCCGGGTTCTCTCAGATGGACATGGACATCGACAAACCCTGGTGCCATCAATCTGCCGGACAATTCCACTGTTTTATCCGCATCCGTCTTTATATTTTCCGCTATACATTCAATCAAACCGTCTTTAATAAGTATATCTGTATATGTCAGTGTGTCGTTTTTGAGCATCCTGCCATTTTTTAAAAGTATTCTCATCATCCTGCACTCCCCAGTATTTCTGTCAATACACTCATACGTACGAATACTCCGTTCTTCATTTGTCTGAATATTACTGACTGCTCACCCTCAACCAGTTCCTCTGATATTTCCATTCCCCGATTTACCGGAGCCGGATGCATAATGATTGCATTCTTTTTCATCCGGTCATATCTCTTCATGTTCATACCGTACAGCCTGTTGTAGTCGTCTTTAGTAAAACGTGCCCTGATATCATGGCGCTCATGCTGGACCCTGAGCAGCATGATGACATCCGCTTCTGCCAAAGCCTCATCAAGCACTCTGTAAGCATCGCCCTGGTGCGCTTCCTGCCATTCAGGCGGTGCGGAAAAGACAACGTTCGCTCCCAGTTTTTCAAGTGCCTGCTGGTTGCTGTGGGCGACTCTCGAATGGATAATGTCGCCGGCAATAACAACGTCAAGACCTTTGAACGTGCCGAACTGTTCGTATATCGTCATCAGATCCAGCAGGGACTGGGTCGGATGGGAACCGCTGCCGTCCCCGCCATTGATCACCGGAATGCCCAGTCCGACAAGCTGTTCGTAGTACTTGTTTTCAGAATGTCTGATGACAAGCCCATCACAGCCGAGTGCTTCCATCGTCTTGCATGTATCATACAGCGTTTCCCCTTTTGATACTGAACTGAAGTTCACATCAAAAGGTATGGATGAAATGCCGAGTTTTGCCTCTGCCATTTCAAAACTGGTCTTCGTCCTTGTGGAATTCTCAAAGAACAGATTGGCGATATACTTTTTTTCTTCAAATGGCTGTACACCATTTTCTTTAAAATCCAATGCCCTTTTGATGATGCGCATAATATCTGCTTCAGATAAATGTTCCATCGATAATAGATTATCCATTGGTCTCCTCAGCCTCCCATGTTTAGAAACCGCGCCTTTTAACGCTTGTCATTCACTTAAAACCACTTCGGTAAAACCATCGTATTCCTCGACGTATACATTGACCTTTTCTTCTTTCGCAGTGGGAATGTTCTTGCCGACAAAATCCGCTCTGATCGGCAATTCCCGATGCCCTCTGTCAATCAGTACTGCGAGTGAAATTTTGGCTGGCCGCACCTGGTTCAGTATGGCATCCATAGCCGCCCGGATGGTGCGGCCGGTGTAGAGGACATCATCGACTATGATGACATGACTGCCGACAAGTGAAGTATCCATGTCAATTGCTTCCGTCGGTTTTTGGGCAGATAGTTTGTCATCACGGAATCCTGTGATATCAATGTTCCCCGCCGGCACTTTTATAGAATCGATCTCTTCAATCTTCCCCTGGAGCCTGTCCGCCAGAAACTCGCCCCGGGTTTTTACACCGAGCAGCACAATGCCGGCTGATCCTTTATTGTGTTCAAGAATTTCGTGGGACATGCGGGTTAATGACCTTGAAATCTGCGCATTATCCAAAATCGTTCTTTTTTTCATCGTCAGGCACCTCTCAAAGATTTTTGCATAAAAAAATACTCATGCCCAAAGACATGAGTATACACGTATCCTTATAAACATGCACTTCAGATTGTCGCAACAGCCTGTGTGCATCCGTCCATATCATGTCTTCCGGGCCTCTCTGGACTCGACTTAAAGACATAAATGCTATTTACTTTTCTACAACAGTTTAGACTTAATAAAAATCAAAGTCAAGCTTAAACGCTAATTTAATTCTGAATATTCTCCATCACTGTTTCAAAAATTTCAGGCAGCGGCGTGCTGAATTCCTTATATTCACCCGTTTGAGGGTGAATGAATCCCAATGTTCCAGCATGCAGCATCTGACCGCCGGTTTCCAGTGTTTTTCTTGGACCGTATTTAGGATCACCGGCTAACGGATACCCGATATATTTCATGTGCACCCGGATCTGATGTGTCCGGCCGGTTTCCAGAATACATTCAACCAGAGTGAAATGCCTGAACCTCTCCAGCACATTAAAATGCGTGACTGACGCTCTGCCTCCATCAACGACCGCCATGGACTGGCGCTCTTTCGGATTTCTGCCGATCGGCGCTTCAACCGTGCCTTTGTCGTGCGGAATCACGCCGTGGACCAGTGCCGTATATTTACGGGTCACTGCTTTATCCACCAGCTGTTCGACAAGGGACTCGTGGCTCACATCATCTTTAGCAATCACTAACAGGCCGCTCGTATCCTTGTCTATCCGGTGCACAATGCCGGATCTGAATTCCCCGTTGACACCTGACAGGCTATCCAGCTGGTACATCAGCCCGTTGACCAATGTGCCCGAGGGATGACCGGCAGCAGGATGAACAACCATTCCTTTCGGCTTTTCAACAACGGCCACATAATCGTCTTCATGAATAATGTTAAGACTCAAATTTTCCGGTGCAATACCGGCTTCAGCCACCGGCCGCTCTTCAACAGTGATGATATCGTCACTTCTGACCTTATGATTCGGTTTGACAACCTCATCATTGACCAGTACGAGACCTTCCCTTATTCGCCCCTGCATGTCACTGCGTGAGGTATCTGGGACATTTTCTGCCAAAAAACGGTCCAGCCTGCTGCCATCCTGATCATTTGTCACTTTCATTTCCTGCATCATTTTCACCTTTTCCTAAAATAAAGACTTCAACGATCATCAATATCACACCGATTGTCAGAGCGCTGTCCGCAACGTTAAATATCGGGAAATCATAACTGATGATCAGTACGTCAACAAAATCCACAACTTCCCGGAAAAATATCCTGTCGATGAAATTGCCGAGTGAACCTGCAAGCAGCGCGGCAATCGCAACCTGCAGCAGCAGATTATTCTTTGCTTCCTTGATGTACACATAAACCAGAATAACGAGCACAATTATGGTAACAATATAGAAGAAAAGCATCTGATTCTGAAACATCCCCCAGGCAGCACCGCTGTTCCTGTGGGAAGTGATTTTCAGAAATTCCCCCAGAACAGGAATCGATTCCCCTTCCTCCATGCTTCTGACCACAATGAACTTGGTCATTTGGTCAAGCCCGATGATAAGCAAAGTGACAAGGGACATCGGTATGAGTCTGTATGCGCTCATAGATGCACCTTACTGTGCGTCGACAACTTCACGACATCTCGGACAGATGTCATCGTCGCCGCCATGGATGGATTCCGCCGTAGAATAATTCCAGCAGCGGGCACACCGTGTGCCTTCAGCATGTTCCACCTTAACCGAAACAAAGTCGTAGGCGTCAGCCTCAGGCAGTGACTCGACGACTTCCACCTGTGAAACGATAAACAGCTGTTTGAGTGCACCGTCGATATCTTCATAATCGAGTCCATCGGGTTTTGTCACATAAACTTTTGCTTCCAGTGATTTGCCGATCACTTTGTCATTTCTCGCTTTCTCAAGTGCTTTGAACACATCATCACGCACGGACATGAAGTACTGCCATTTTTCAACAAGAGAATCATCCACCTCAGCTTCCTGCGGGTGATATTCCAGATGCACGCTCTCTTTACCAGCATGGGGGGTATGCTGATGAATCTCTTCAGAGGTATGCACGAGCACCGGTGCCAGCAGACGGTTCAGTTCAGTAACGATCTTATAAAGCACTGTCTGCATGCTGCGCCTGATATGTGCATCTTCCTTTTCGATGTAAAGAATGTCTTTGCCGTAATCCAGATAGAAGTTGGACAGCTCCACGTTGATATAGTTCTGCAGGGACTGGTACATGGATACATAATCATATCGGTCATAGCACTCCAGCATCATGTTGACTATTTCATTGAAACGCTGGTTCATGAACTGGTCAACTTCTTTCAGTTCATCGTATGGTACGGTATGTGCATTCGGATCGAAGTCTGAAAGATTCCCCAGCAGGAACCTGAATGTGTTTCTGATTTTACGGTAAACTTCGGACACCTGGCTGAGAATTTCATCTGAAATCCGAACATCATCTTCAAAGTCGGACGACATTACCCACAAGCGGATGATATCTGCCCCTTTTTGTTTCATCACTTTTTCAGGAAGTATGACGTTGCCCACCGATTTTGACATTTTCCTGCCTTCACCGTCATTGACAAAACCATGGGACAGCAGTTCTTTGTATGGCGCGTGGCCTTTCGTTGCCACACTTGTAATGATGGAGGAATTGAACCACCCGCGGTATTGGTCTGAACCTTCAAAGTAAAGGTCGGCAGGATATACTTGATCATCGCGTGTCTCAAGCACGCCTCTGTGAGTGGATCCGGAGTCGAACCAGACATCCATAATATCCATTTCTTTTGTAAACACTCCATTCGGTGAAGACGCATGTGTGTATCCTTGGGGAAGCAATTCTTTGGCTTCCCATTCAAACCAGATGTTCGAGCCGTGTTTCTCAAACAATGACGCCACATGTTCGATGACATCAATGTCCACGATGCTATCGCCGTTCTCGGCATAGAAAAACGGCAGCGGCACCCCCCATACACGCTGACGGGAAATCACCCAGTCCCCGCGGTTCTTAATCATGTTGTACATTCGTTTTTTATTCCATTCAACCTGGAATTTGGTGCCTTCCACTGCTTTTAGGATATCTTCACGTACGTTTTTGATGGAAGCGAACCACTGCGGGGTCGCTCGGAAAATCACCGGTGTTTTACTCCTCCAGTCATGGGGATAGGAGTGTGTGATAAACTCCAGTTTGATCAGTGCATCATTCTCTTTCAGATCATCCGTAATGACTTTGTTCGCCTTGTCATAGAATAAACCCTCGTATTTACCTGCCTCATCAGTGAATACACCTTTGTCATCCACAGGACTGAGCACATCAAGTTCATACTGCTGGGCAACGGTGTAGTCGTCCGCCCCGTGGCCCGGTGCCGTGTGCACACACCCTGTACCGCCGTCAAGCGTCACATGACTGCCGAGAACCACGAGGCTCGTTCGGTCATAGAGCGGATGTTTCGCGGTGATATATTCAAGGGAATCACCCTTGAGTTCTTTTGTCCGCGTCACTTTATCCTTATCCCATTCCGCCGCCTCAAGGAAATCATCCAGCAGACCTTCGGCAACAAGGTATTCTCTGCCTTCATAATTGAATTGGAGATAGTCCAGTTCAGGATGAACGGCAATGGCCAGGTTCGCCGGTATGGTCCACGGCGTTGTTGTCCAAATGACCATTTCCACATCTTCATCGAGGATGCCTTTGCCGTCATCGACCGGGAAACTGACATAGATGGATGGAGAACGTTTGTCCTTATATTCAAGCTCCGCTTCAGCGAGCGAAGATTCACTGACCGGGGACCAGTATATCGGTTTCTTCCCTTTATATATCAATCCTTTGGCTGCCATATCTTTTAATACACGTACTTGGGCCGCTTCAAATTCAGGTTTGTAAGTCAGATACGGATCATCCCAATCACCATCGATACCCATGCGTTTAAAGCCTTCACGCTGACCATCGATCTGTGAATTGGCAAACTCCATGCATTTGTTCCTGAATTCTTCCACTGACATACTTTTGCGATCGACGCCTTTATTTGTCAGCGCCTGTTCAATCGGCAGCCCATGGGTATCCCAGCCGGGGACATAAGGGGCGTAGAAACCTCTCATCTGTTTGTTTCTGATGATGATATCCTTGATGATTTTGTTCAAAGCATGCCCCATATGCAAGGAGCCGTTGGCATACGGCGGGCCGTCATGAAGAATGTACGGCGTGTTTCCTTCATTCTGCTTTAATTTTTTTTCATAAATTTTATTGGCGCTCCACTCTTCCTGCATTTTCGGTTCCTTATTGATCAGACCGCCGCGCATTTTGAACTTGGTTCTCGGCATTAAAAGCGTATCTTTATAATCCATTTCCATAGCTCCTTTTGATTATCTTGAAATATTAATAAAAAAAGACCCTGACAAACCGTCAATAGGGGCGAAATTTCCGCGGTACCACCCTGATTGACTCCTGTTCCGAGCCCACTTCATCCAGATATTAATTTCCATCATTAGTGATATCAGTAACGCCATCCATTTCGAGGCTTTCACCATTCCCCGTCGCTGTTATCACAAATGACGTCTGCATGTCTAACAATACTATTATTATGCTAAATATCCGGCTGTTCGTCAATATTTCATTCTTCGGATTCCCTGTTTTCGGCTCTCCGTCTTTTTGCTTCAGCTGCTTCTTCATCCAAGTCGTCCGCCCGCTCTGTCTGATCCACATCAGAATCAAGCAGATAATCCCAGTCTTCCGAGCTCAATAAGTCGAGCTGTGCTTCAACAAGCATTTTAAACCTTGCACGGAATATTTTTGACTGCCGTTTCATATCTTCAGTCTGGTTGGCAATGTGACGTGCACTGGAAAGCCCTTCATTTACAATGCGTTCCCGCTCTGCCTCAGCGGAACGCACAATTTCATCTGCACGGTTCTGGGCTGCAGCCTTTGTCTCATCCCCCGCCTTCTGGGCAGTGAGAATCGCCTCATTTATACTCGTCTCAACACTTCTGAAACTATTCAGGTTTTCTTCACGTTCATTGAGCATCCCTTCAAGTTTTGAGATTTCCTCCTCCTGCTTTTCAATCTCTTCCTGAAGTTTTTGTAAATGTGTCCTGACTTCTTTTTCATCCAATCCGCGGTATACTTTTGAAAATTCTCTGTTCACCGCTTCGTCTCTATCCATAACCTTCACCTCTGTACTTGTTTACCCGTCTCTGTATACCTTAATCTCGAGCTTGTATTTCCCTTTTCGGGTCCTGGCAACTAAGGATTCAATCTTGAATCGCCCAAAATGTCTGACCGATACAATATCGCCGGTATCCATTATAAGGGATGGTAGGGTAACAATCGAATGATTTACTTTTACTTTACCCTTTTCGATGCGCGATCTGGATTTGGCCCGGCCCTCATTGATCACTTCCGAAATGACTGTGTCCAGTCTGAAGGAAGAGGACAGGACAGAGATCCTTTTGCCATCGTCTGCCCCTGCTAAAAACTCCGCATGCGGAATTTCCGTCAGAGTCACCGGGGCGTTTTTTATCTTTGTTAAAGATTCCTTGAAAAACGGTGCATATGGACTCGCAATCGCAACCTGTATTTTCTCTGCCGCGATAACGTCGCCGATAAGCGAGCGATCCAGACCGATATTCATCACTGCCCCGAGAATATTTCTATGGTTTAAGGTGACAAACCTGGAGGGATATTTAATCTCATATACCAGGATTTCAAAATCATCCCTGGTCACTTCAAGCATTTCAGGCACGATCATCGCACGCATTCTTTCACGTTCCCCGCCGCCGCCGTAAAATTCGACACGCACTTCAGGGTGTGATCCGGCGATGCTCTCAACAATCCGGCGTTCTCTTGGATCAAGAAAATCCAGCAGTACAGGATAATAATCCCGTACTGCGATTTCGAATTTACTGTTGAACATGGTGATTTTATCATGTTCTTCTTTTCTGAAATGCTGATAGATCTCCTTCATATTTCTCTTGGCCCCCTGCCTCTATCATAAATATATTACCACATTAAAAAATGATCAGATATAAAAACGACAGATGTCTGCCCGCATGTCTTAAGCACACAGACAGACATCTGTCAGTCCTTAATGAATCTATACCAACCCAGTAATGATCGCCCCGAATATCGCATTGAGCCCGCTCATAAATAATCTTATGACCAAAAGTAAAATGATTGGAGATAAATCCAGGACGCCGCCGAGCGGCGGAATCAGTTTTCTTACCGGTTCAAGCAGCGGTTCATATATCTTACCCAGCACCTGTCCGACAACAGATTCCCTGAGGGCGGGCAGCCAGGAGCTTAAGATATAGATGATAAGCCCCCAGAAAAAGATTGGGAAAACGGTGCTAATGAAACTTTGTATAAAAATGACGATATCTATAATTGTTTGATTATCCAAAATAACTCTCCTTAAAATTCATCTGTCTGATCTTTCTCCTCACTGATTTCCCCTTCAACTGCAACACTGTTGGGCGTGCAAAGGAAAATATCCGCACCGACTTTCTGGATGTCGCCGTCGAGTGCATACGCTGTCCCGCTCAAAAAATCGACGATGCGTTTCTTCGGTCCCTGATCCACTTTGGACAGATTGACCAATGCAGCACGTTCGTATTTAAGTTCATCCGCGATATCCTGTGTCTCAGAAAATACCCGAGGTTCAAAAAGACATACTTTTGTATCACTTGCCTGTGTTGCAGCCATTAGCGTCGTCTCCTTATCTCCCTTGATCGCTGTTTGCTTCTTTTCCTTTTCTTTGGATGTGGCAGCAGATTGTCTCCTCTTTGGCCCCCGGATACCTTTTGCCATCGTATTTTCAGACTCTCCATTTTCAGACTCTCCGCCGGTGTCTGTCTGTGCCTTGGAGACTCCCTTTTCGGGACGGCGTCTCCCAGATTGTTCCAGGCTTGTCACTTTGGAGTTTCCGGCGGGTTTCTCCTTGTGTTCAGGCTGCTGTTTGCCGGTATCTTCTTTCCCCTGTTCCGGCAGTTCTTCCTCATATTCGACAACAAACATGTCTTTAAAGAATTTTTTGATGGCCATGGCATTCACCTGCTTTCCATAATTTTACTGCCAATACGCACGTATGTAGCACCTTTTTCTGCAGCAATCTGATAATCGTTGCTCATGCCCATACTGAGTTCACTGATGTTTAGATTATCACTGTTTGATTGTTGAAGTGTCTCTCTCAGTTGGGCCATCCGGTCGAACACCTCAGCAATCAATGTTGCGTCATCAGTGGCCGGAGCCATTGTCATCAGCCCGATGATTTCAACTTTGCTGTATGTGCTTAAACGCTCCAGAAAATCCGGGACCTGATCGGGTGTCAGACCATGTTTGGATTCTTCTCCGGAAACATTGACCTGTATAAAGCATTTTACAATATGATCGCTGTATTGTTCAATTTTTTTGGCAATGCTCTCCCGGTCAAGTGAGTGCAGATAGTACAGGTCATCAATGATATGCTTGACTTTGCGGGATTGCAGCGTCCCGATGTAATGCAGGTTTGCATCATCCGGCAGCGCTTTTCGTTTTTCCAGAAATCCTTCCGTGCGATTTTCACCAAAATCCCGGATTCCTGCTTCATACGCCTCAAGTGTTTCCTCCACTGTATGATATTTGGTGACTGCAATAATTTTAGTCCTGTCTGTAATTTGTGATTTGATGCATTCGTAGTTTTCCTTAATCAATCCTTTAATTCCTCCCTATGAAAGCAAGCGCTCTTCCTGTCCGGCCTTTTTCAATACGAAATGAAAAGAATTTCTCCAGATCTTCAGTGCCATATGCTGATGTATAAACGAATCCGGGCAGTACTCCGCTGGATAGAGCCTGATGCTTATTCACAGTTTTTAAGTCAAGATCATATCCTGAATCATGTGTCCGAAATGCTCCCTTTGGCAGCCCCGATTCTTTAAGGATATCGATCACAGTGTGATCCACAGTATATCTGGAACCGCTGATGCTGACGCCGATCATGACTGCAAGGTCAGCTGGATCGCCGTGGTATGTGTTAATGATGCTGCCGGTAATATTATGGGAAGTCCCCCGCCATCCGGCATGGGCGAGTCCGATAAAATCATCCTTCATGCTCCATACATAAACGGGGACACAGTCCGCAAAATTCATTGTGAGCAGAAGCCCGGTATCGTATGTAAAAATACCGTCCACATTGTATAGGGAATCGGACAGCTCACGGACATTGGTACCCGCATCCGCTTTGAACACTTCAGCGATGCCTCTGCCATGCTTCTGAATCGGAAGTATCCAGGATTCTGGATCAAAACCGATTTCATTGGCCAGCAATTTTTGATGCTGATGCACATTTTCGGCTTGGTCGTCTATATAGAGTGCCATATTAAAACTGTTTTCAGGGTACCGGCTCAAACCGTTATTCCTTTTTGTATACCCAAGCGTGAGGCCATCACGGTTGATCCCGACATAATGATGATGATTCTCCAAATCCATAACTGCACCTCAAAAAATAAGTCAGAAAGGCGCGCCTTTCTGACTTAAAAACTATTTTATCGTCTGCGCCTTGAACGGTTTCTCAAGAATGTAGGCACTTCGTAATCTTCATCTGAATCGGAAGAGATTGAAGTATCCGTGTCAGCTTCTCTTTGTGAAGGCGGATCTTCATGTCTTAACGGAGAAGTGGGGGACACCGACTCTCTTCTTTCTTCTCTTTCCGGTGTACGGTTGATAGTTTTTTCATTGAAACCAGTGGCAATAACTGTGATTACAATTTCATCTTCCAGTTCGGGATTGATCACCGTACCGAAAATCATATTTACATCCTCATCCGCTGCATCCTGGACAATATCGGCCGCTTCCTGTGCTTCAAACAGCGACAGTGATTCCCCGCCCGTAATGTTCATGAGCACGCCCTGTGCACCAACGATTGATGTCTCAAGCAACGGGCTTGAAATTGACTTTTTAGCTGCTTCAACAGCTCTGTTTTCACCGCTGGAGACACCGATGCCCATCAACGCAGAGCCCTGGTTAGTCATTATGGTTTTAACGTCTGCAAAGTCCAGGTTTACTTCCCCGCTGACAGCAATCAGATCGGATATACCCTGAACCCCCTGGCGCAGTACATTATCCGCTTCTTTGAACGCTTCCATCATTGGAGTAGACTTGTCAACGATATCAAGCAGACGGTCGTTCGGAATGACGATTAATGTATCTACGGCTGCTTTCATCGCATCTACACCTGCGGATGATTGTGTCTGGCGCTTCCTGCCTTCAAAAGAAAACGGACGGGTTACAACACCCACCGTGAGTGCCCCCATTTCCTTTGCGATTTTAGCAACGATCGGTGCAGCACCTGTGCCTGTTCCGCCACCCATACCCGCAGTGACGAACACCATATCGGCACCCTGTATCGCATCTTCGATCTGCTCCCGGGATTCCTCAGCGGCTTTCTTTCCGATGTCCGGATTAGCCCCGGCCCCCAGTCCGCGCGTCAGTTTTTCGCCGACCTGTATTTTGGATTCCGCTTTGGATAGATTCAAAGCCTGGCCATCGGTATTGATAGCAATGAATTCGACATTCTGCATACCATCATCAATCATGCGGTTGACTGCATTGTTACCGCCGCCGCCGACGCCAATGACTTTTAATGATGCATTATGGTTGAAACCTTGTTCAAATTCTAACATTTTTATATTTCCTCCCAGTCATTCTTCTTACTCAAACAAGTTTTTAAAGAGCTTTTTCATATAGGCGCGATAGTCTTTTGATTTACCAGACCGTTCACCACTGTCTTCGCTTCTTGTCACCGGTTCTTCCGACTGGTCTGTATCATAGGCGTAGTCGGAATACTCTTCATCGGCATGTGGTTCCTGAACCTTTTCACCACTCTGGGATTCATCAGCAGATGCTTCTTCGAGCTGGCGTGTGTTCGTTTCCCTGCGCTTGTTGAAAAGCCCTTTGAAGAAGCTTTGGGATTCCTCATTCCCAGTCCCCGTTTCAGCCTCTTCATGCTCAGTCTCATAATTATCAATTATAACATATTCAAGAAGTTCATCAAACATAATTCCACTGGAGATGGTGGCAATTGCACTTGAAAATTCAGGTTTCCTGGCTCCCATCTGTCTGGGGATATGAACCCTGACCTTCTCAGTGACAAGATCCTGCATCAATTCTTTCACCCCGAGCAGATTGGCACTCCCGCCTGTAATGATAAACCCGCCGTTCACTTTCGTGACGCCCTGGGTCTGAAGCTTTTCAAACACGCCCATGAGGAGTTCTTCCATCCTCAGTTCGATGATGTCCGACAGATCTTTTGGTGTCACTTCGATGTCGTCACCCCCGTCCCGCTGGGGGACCATCACGATGTCTTCAGCGGAAGCCATATCGTAAAAAGCATGGCCGTACTGCTGTTTCATCTTTTCCGCAGCTTCAAATGATGTATTGAAGGCTTCGGACAGATCATTGGTGATATGGTTGCCTCCGACCGGCAGGCTGCCGGCACCTTTCAGTGTACCTCTTTCATAAAATCCGAACTGGGTCAGTTCGGCGCCGATATCGATCACTGTGCCTCCAAGTTCCACTTCCGACTCGGAGAGCAGATGCTGATAGTTGACAGCGTCCGAATATACATCCATCACGGTCATACCTGCGTCCTCAACACATTTGACCGCATTGATCAGCAGACTGCGGTTGATAAGGATGACACCGGCGGATACAGAAAGTGACTGTGTCGCTATCATCTCCTTCGGATCCATCACCTCATGAAGATCATCTACTTTAAAGTGGTTGGGGTACACGGTAATCACTTCTCTATCCCCGTGCATGGCCTTTTCTCTCAGGGATTCCAAAAGATCTTCAATGTGCGTTCCATTAATCTCTGTGGAAACACCCCCAAAGCGCAATTCCTCTTCACCGGTGATGAATTGGGTATCTGTTATCGGCATTTTCAGAAAAACTTCATCAATATCTACACCCGAAGCAATCTTTGCCTTTTTAATCGTATCTTTTATAGCATTTCTTGCCAGTTCAAAATCTTTGACCATCCCTTTGGATATCCCGTCAGTAAAGGTCTGGCCCGTGCCTATGACGTTCACGCCATCATGGAACTTCTCACCGACCACCGCTTTGACACTGGTAGAACCGATATCAAGGGCAACATAATAATGTTCCTTCAACTCGTCTGCCTCCTAGCAAGCTTTTCAGTTTTTTCTCTAAATACAGTTTACATTATACCTTCTATATTGTGAACTATTAACTTGGAATAGTAAAGCAAAAATACGACTGAAAAATCACTCCTCAGACGCTTCAGAACGATCCCCGAAATTCTGGAGAGCATCTTTCACCTCAACGAGTGATCCGTTCACATCCTCGATATAACCGGCCTGAACAGGCTCTTCATAAATCCCCTGTTTAATCTCTCTGGCCTCTTCAGAACCATAGGGGAGAAAACTGCTGCCGATCTCAAGATCAATCACGCCGCTTGTCGCTTCATCACCGATTTCATCGCGCATGCCGATATAATGGTTCATCTTATCAGCGACAGTCCGGTAATCTGCCACCACTTCCTGGCCGTCATTCATAAACATATGAATGCGGGTGGAAGAAGCATCCGACGGACGGTAATAAATTTCCGATATCCCTTCGAGGATTGCAGGTTCGATATCATTGAGATTATTGACCAGGGTATCGAACTCTTCACCTTCAAAGTAATGAATGATTGGCGCATTTTCAGGCTCCTGCGGATAGCCTCTTAACACCCGTCTGTTTTCCAGTACAGGATAATGACTGCCTTCATTTGAAACATATGCCAACGGGCGGAACTCCTGAACATTGACCTCAATACCGTGCCACCAGTTACGTTCTACGGTGACATTTTCTATTGCCGGCAGGAGTTCAATATTATCTTCAGCCCTGCCGAGATTGGCACTGAACATTTTATCTCCGGCACTGATTTGGAGGCGTTCTGCCAGTTCTTCATCACTGATCAGTGAGTTCCCTGAAATATCCACTTGCTTTACATTGCTGGCGTCCGAAAATACATACCATAGGAGCATCCCGGAAAATAAGATGATCAGGATGAACAGACCCGTATAAACAAACGAACGCTTCGGTTTTTTGAAAAACCGCTTAAAGTCAGTCTTTTGCATTTTTTTTGCCGGCTGACTCTTTTCCCGTCCCTTGCCCTCTTCGGATGATTCAGAAATATTGATCTCGCTGTCCCACCGGCTGAATGTCTCTATGTCCTCGTCACCCGGTTCATCCGCATGGTTTTCAATCACCGGCGCATCCGCCTCTTCTGTATCACTTTCCGGGGTATGTACCGGCTCACCTGCGTCCTCTGATGCCTCACTTTCTTCATCGGGCTCGCCTTCAAGACGCGACGCAATCGGGTCTTCTTCTGACTCTCTGCGCTTCCCTTTCAATTTCTTTTTCATCTCATCAATATCCGGACGGTCCTTCATCAGCTCACCCCCATTTTACTATTCCCCGAGACTGCTAAATCCTTCTTTGAAATGATCTCCCCGCGCTTCATAATCCTTGTACTGATCCCAGCTTGCACATGCCGGTGAAAACAATACAATATCCTTTGACTGACAAATCTCCGCAGCTCTTAATATGGCATCATAAGGATTCTCAACGACATCATATGTTTTTTGGGTCCTTTCGGCCAGAGCGGAAAATTTTTCAGCGGTCTCACCAAAAGTGATGATTGTTCTGACCGGTTCTGTCTCAGGTATCAATTCATCCACAGACTGTCCGCGGTCCAGTCCGCCCGCAATCCAGATAATTGGTGTGTTGAAACTTTTCAAAGCGAAAGATGTGGCAAGGTTATTGGTCGCTTTTGAATCATTATAGAAACCTGCACCTTTGAAATCGCCCAGATATTCCATACGATGCGGGATACCGCCGAATGCTTTTAGCGTTTGTATGACCCCCTCGTCAGTTGCTCCATGATGTTTGGCGGCCAGCAGAGCGGCCAGCATATTTTCATGATTATGCATCCCTGCCATTTTCACTTCATCCAAATGGATCATCGATCTATTTTGATAAGTAATCATGCCGTTCTGGATGTGGGCTGCTGCCTCAGTGTCCGCAGAAAAATATTCAATATCATATGGCAGCTGCAAATTGCCGAGCTTTTCCCGCTGCCCTCCGTTGAATATCAACTTGTCATCCGCTGCCATATTTGTCAGCAGGTTCAGCTTTGCCCGGACATAATTCTCCCATGTGCCATGAAAGTCCAGATGTGCCTCATAAATATTTGTAATAACTGCTGTATCGGGCTTGAAATCATATACTGACATCAGCTGGAATGAAGAAAGTTCCATTACGAGGATGTTATCCGCTCCAGCCTCTCTGACAGCACTTGTCGCCGGAAAGCCGATGTTGCCGCAGAGGATCGGTTTCAATCCGGAGGCTTCCAGCATTTCACCAATCAGGTGAGTGACAGTCGTTTTACCGTTCGTTCCCGTGATACCAATGATTGGCGCTTCTGAAATATGGAAGGCAATTTCTATTTCAGTCATAATTGGAATCTGTCTCTCTAATGCTTCCTGCAAAAAATCAATTGTATACGGGATTCCCGGGTTTTTCACAATGAGCTCTGCATCATTCAACAGGCTCGTCGGATGATGGCCGTCAACAATTTCAACACCCAGCCCTTTCAGTTTCTGTCTGAGCGTCTCATCAGCAATGATCTCATTCGTGGACAAAACAACATCCGCATCGAGTTCAACGAGTGCAGAAACGGCACTTCTGCCGCTTCTGCCATAACCAAGAACGACCACTCTTTTATTTTTGAAACCTTCATAATGTTTCATGCTACATCGCTCCTAACATAACACCGATGACACCGAAGAGAGCGCCTGTCATCCAGAATACGGCAACAATTTTCCATTCACCCCAACCAACAAGTTCAAAATGGTGATGAATCGGTGTCATTTTGAATATCCTTCTGCCTGTCAGTTTGTATGATGCAACCTGCAGCATCACCGATGCCGTTTCTATCACAAAAACGATGCCGATGATGAGCAGCAGCAGGCTCTCATTCAACATGATGGATACAGTGGCGAGGGTGCCGCCGAGTGCGAGTGAACCTGTATCCCCCATAAAAAGCTTAGCCGGATATTTATTGTATACAAGGAAGCCCAGAAGCGCGCCGATGATGATCACAAGAAATACAGCCGTTTCCAGCTCGCCGCGTATTAATGCGATACCCAGGAAGCTGCCGAAGGCGATGATCGCTAAACCTGTAGCAAGACCGTCCAGCCCGTCGGTCAGATTGACTGCATTTGAAAAGCCGACCTGCCAGAAAACAATCCAGACGATGAATAGAAATCCAAGGGGGATTTCAAAATCCGTTCCCGGGACGATAAGGCCGGTTACAATATCAGGAATTGCATTGGTCATGATGAAGTATACGATTACCGATACTGCAATCTGTGCCAGAAATTTCTGCTTGGAGGTCAGGCCTGTATTATCTTTTTTTACAACGATAATATAGTCATCGATAAAGCCGATTAAGCCAAAACCGACCGTCACGATTACAAGAACAAGCATCTTATATGAATCATCCACAAAAAACAGCGAAGCCAATGCAAACAATATCACGGGAATCAGGTAAGTCAGGCCGCCCATCGTCGGTGTACCCGTTTTCACCTGATGGCTCTGGGGGCCTTCTTTTCTAATCGATTGTCCAAATTTCATACGCTTTAAAACGGGGATGGCCATCGGCACCAATACTGCAGTAAGCAGAAAGGCGGCAAGGCCGATTATAAACATTGGCAGTAAATTAAACATTTTGTCCTCCTCTAATCACTCGGGTCGTTGGATTGAAGTGTGAATTCCACCGAAGTATCTTCACTGATTTCAGTCCCCGGACTGACTGACTGTTCATGAATATAGCCTTCACCACTCACTGATACTTCAATGTCCATGAATTCACCAAAAAGCAGCGCCTCACGCTTTGACAACCCGGTAAGATCCGGCATCAGCTGGTCTCCATCCGTTTTTACAAAGAATGTGTCATATGGCAGCAGTGTATCATTTTTCGGATAATGATCTGTAATTTCTTCACCGTCACCAACGACGACCGTATCAATGGTATCCTGGGTCATAGGGTCAGCCTCACTCAGTTCAGAGCCTGTATAATCGCCGACTTCAACAGCTTCTCCGTCCTGATTGTCCTCTCCCCCTTCAACCTCAAGATATTTAAGCGTCCGTTCCATCAGAGGATTGAATCCGCGTGCGACACCATTATCCCATGTTTCCGCCTTATTTTCACTGGCACGTTTTATGCCGTAATAGACGATGACCTCCGGATCATCCTCCGGCGCATAGCCAAGGAAAGATGTCATATATTCATAAGCGCCGTCCAAATAACCGCCATTTTCAGGGTCCGGCACCTGGGCAGTTCCAGATTTTCCAGCCACTTCATATTCATCCAGCAGATACTGGGAGTTATGGTCACGAGAGCCTCCGACCAGAGTGTTGATCTCCTCCTGGGTCCGATCAGCGGCTGCTTCCGGAATGACCTGTCTGACAACCGTCTCTTCATTATCCTCGACTGTTTCGCCAGTCTCCGGGTCTTTCACTTCATCAACGACATATGGCTGCTTCATCTGACCGCCGTTCAATATAGCTGTCATTCCCTGGACCATTTGAATTGGTGTGACTGTTGATGTCTGACCGAAAGATGTCGTTTTCCGCTGCAGCTCGTTATCCCAGGCGATGACACCGGAAGGTTCATTTTGGAAGGGCGACCCAGTCGGCTCGCCAAAACCGAATTTCTGATAATAATCGAGCATTTTATCTTCGCCGACCTTATCCTGGAGAAGCATCATCAGTGCATTTGATGAATACTGCATCCCTTCATTATAAGTAATTTCTCCCCAGCCTTCAGGTTCCCAATCGTTAATGGTATGTCCGTTCACATCGTAGGATCCGGATTCATACGTCTCATCCGGATTATATTCGCCTTCGGCAATTGCAGCAGCCAGACCAAACACTTTAAATGTGGATCCGGGTTCGAATGAATCCTGGTACAGCTTATTCATCCAGCTGTTGCCAAATCCTTCCCGGGTTCTCGGATTAAAGGCCGGCCGCTGCCCGCCTGCCAGAATTTCGCCGGTTTCTGCATCCGCCACAACGGCAAACAGTTCTTCCGGTTTGAAATGTTCCTCCATCGTGTCCAGCGATTCTTCAAGATAGAGCTGGATGTTCGAGTCTATAGTGAGCTGCATATTGGCACCATTCCGGGCCGGCTCGACATTGTCAGAGTTCGGGACCATATACCCCCACAAGTCCTGTGTATAGTCCACCGATCCGTCCGTTCCGCTGAGTATATCGTTATACGCCCGCTCAAGCCCCATCTGTCCTTCCAGTTCGCCTGATTCCTGAGATCGTTCCGCATGACCGACAATATGGGAAGCGAAATTTCCGTTGGGATAAAAGCGTTTCGTTTCAGATTCGAATACGAGTCCGGGAATATCAGAGGCCTCGAGTTCATTTTTCTGATTGAATGATATGTCTCGCCCAGCACGCCCGAATTCCACTTGGAACTGACCATTTTCAATGCCGTCATTAATACGGGATTCTATTTCTGAAGATTCCATATCAATCACTTGAGAAAGACCTTCTGCTGCAGCTTCAGGATCACTGACATGGTTCGGATAATCGCTGTCTGTAATCAGTGCTACACGATAGGATTCCATGTCACTGGCAATCACGTTGCCTTCTCTGTCCAATATATCTCCACGCTCTGCTTCATTGACTGAAGAACGGGAAAACCTTTCCTCTCCATGGGCTATCAAATCTTCGTCATCCAGAGATTTTCCGATCATTAAATAGCTGAATTGCCAAAATATGCAAAGAAAAAGCACTCCTATACCTAAATAAATAAGGAGCGCACCTACAGATAGCCGTTTTGTTTTACTGCCAAATTTGAATCTAATTTTCGCCATATTTCTCAGCAACCTTTATGTTTCCGTTGTTCTGATCGAGTCCGAGTTCATTGGCCTTCTCATAAATTCTGTCGTAAGACGCCAGGTCGGTGACTTCAGTGTTCAGTTCACTGATTTCACCTTCCTTAGTTGCAATATCACTTTCCACTTGTGTGATTTGCGTTTGAAGGTCGTATGCTTCCATTTTTAAAGATAGCACGTAGATTGACACTGTCGCAATTAATATGAATAAAAATAAATATACTAATGTTTCAGATCTTTTCAACCCTACAACATGAGATTTTGTCTTTGTTTCCGCACCGGTTTCCACCTTCTTTTCCGGTGCAGCCCCTGTGTCAGGCAGAACGTTCTTATTATATCTCTCTACTGCCATTATAACAACTCCCTATTTCTGTTTGACGGCAATGCGTAACCTTGCACTTTTTGCTCTCGGGTTTGTTTCAAGTGACTCAGTATCGGCCGTAATCGGTTTTTTATTCACTCTTTTTAAAATCGGCTGATAGCCTTCCGGTATGACCGGCATGTTTCTTGGAAGGTCCGGTCCCTTTTCGTATTCCATATACATCTGTTTGCAAATTCTGTCTTCCAGAGAATGAAAAGTGATGACAGATACTCTGCCATTTTTGCGCAACAGTTCAATCGCCTGGTCGAGCGACCGTTCAAACACACCAAGTTCATCATTTACAGCAATTCTCAATGCCTGAAAAACACGCTTTGCCGGATGCCCGCCGGTTCTTCTGAATTTATGAGGGATTTGGGATTTGATGATTTCAGTCAGTTCAGTTGTTGTTTCAATCGGGGTTTCTTTTCTTAATCTTTCGATTTCTCTCGCAATTTTTTTTGAAAATTTTTCCTCACCATAGCGGAAAAATATGTTCACCAGCTGCTCGTATGAATATGTATTGACTATTTCATAAGCATCAAGTGCTGCCGACTGATCCATCCTCATATCAAGACGGGCTTCTCTGGAATGGCTGAATCCCCTTTCCGTCATGTCCAGCTGCGGACTTGAAACCCCAAGGTCATACATTATCCCGTCAATCTTGTTAATGTTTATGTTTTCAAGTTCGTCCTGTAGATTTTCAAAGTTTGAATGGATGAGCGTGAGGTTGTCGTTCCCCCTGAATCTTTCTTCTGCATTTTTTATCGCGGCTTCATCCTGATCAAATGCAATGAGTCTTCCAGTACTCAACTGACTCAGCAGGTATTCGGCATGACCGCCGCCCCCGAGGGTCGCGTCTATATAAACACCTTCCGGATGTACATCCAGTCCATCCACAGTTTCTTTGAGCAGAACAGTATCGTGTCTGAACATATCCTCACATCCTATAGATTAAAATCAATCAGGTCTTCTGCAATATCTTCGAAGTTATCCTCGGACTCAGTGTAGAAGTTCTCCCATTCATCCGTATCCCATATTTCTATTCTTCCGGAAACACCAATAACCGTACATTCTTTTTTTAGACCGGCATATTCTCTCAGATTTGAAGGGATATTGATTCTGCCCTGTTTGTCCACTTCCACCTGGGCAGCACCTGAAAAGAATAACCGCATAAATTTTCTTGCATCTTTTTTAGTCAAAGGCAGAGATTTCATTTTTTCTTCAATTCGTGCCCATTCATCGA
Source organism: Salinicoccus albus DSM 19776 (assembly GCF_000385175.1). Lineage (GTDB taxonomy): Bacteria > Bacillota > Bacilli > Staphylococcales > Salinicoccaceae > Salinicoccus > Salinicoccus albus. The sequence goes on from NZ_ARQJ01000033.1 coordinate 282,615, forward strand.
ATGTGTAGCCGAACAGACACTTATCGAGACCACGGGTGATGACAAATGCTTCACTCAGTTCCTCACGAAATTTGCTTGGTACAATCATGCGTCCCTTAGAATCAAGCTGATGCTTGTATTCACCCATGAACATGCCATCACCTCCGCCTATATATGTAATTTACCACATCTCCCCACTTCATACCACAATTTATCGGCTATTCCCTGGATTTTATTTTCAGACAATAAAAAAGACAGTTTTCCGAATTCGGAAAACTGTCTTTAAATGGCGGTTTTAAAAGGTTTTTATAATAGTCAGATCTGTGGTGTAACGAAGTGGAGGCATAGTGGAGGGAACTTGAAATACCCAGGGATGATAAACCCTTTCCTGCAATGCCCCGTCCGGCATCAATTTTTCAACGGCCTCGTCCAGGTCATTTAACTGGTGTCTCAAACTGCGTTTGACTTCCAGCTGATACCTTTTCTTCAGATAATCAAGCTGTCTTTCATGTATATGCATATTGGCTTTTATCAGATCTTCATATTGGTCTCTGCCTTCAGCACTCAGCATAATTTTATAATCTTTCTGTAATTTGCCGGCAATTTCATCTACTTCATCTTTGAATGATTCATCTGTATTCTCCCTGACTAATGATTCTTTTTGCACTTCGGCCTGATGCATCATATCCGGGGAAAGACGCAGATTATATCCTGTCATCAGTTTGACGGTTCTCTGATCTGCATGAATTATCTCCATGCGTTTTAAAACGATCGGCATCTTAAGATCCATCGCGTCAAACACTTCGTGAAGCTCTCCCCAGTACTTCACTTCAGCGCCGCCGCCCGCAAAAATCAGAGTGTTAAACAGCATCTCCTGCATCAGCGGCCGTGTTACCACATTGTTGCTGAACGTTTCAGGACTGTCATAGAGCCTTTGTAAAAGGGCGGATTTATCCACAGGGCCGTCATCCGAGTGAAATTCACCTGCTTTAAATTCGAGCAGTGTCCGCTTATAATCCGAGCCGGTAAAAAGGTGGGCATTACTATCAGTTTCTATGACCGGGCGGAGTTCAGCCGACCTGTTGAAAACCTTCTGTCCGTGCCTGAATGCACGATCGATATCAGAATGATTCTGAACCATCTGTTCGAACATCGGAATCTCAAGTTCCCTGATGCTGCGGGAGTGGGCGTTGAAGATAATTAAACCATCTTCCTTGAAGGCATCGTGTACCAGTGCATGGAATAACTCCGTCCAATAGTCATTGGTCTCAATCATTTCCGCCACTAACCGCTTCTTTTCCTTTAAAAAGCTGGAATCCCCGCATGCTTCAATAATCCTGTCCAGGACATTTTTCATTTCTGCCTTGTCATACTTATAGAATCCGAGACTCATCGGGACGGTCAGGTTGGGCTTATATGATATTTTCTGTCTTCTTCTGTGGTCGCGGTCGTATATATGCGTATGATTGACTTCTTCAAAATCGTGATCTTCACCTGCCACCCAGAAAACCGGCACAGCCTCATAATCGAAATTTTCCCTGATTTCATCCGTCAGCACAAGCAGAGTGATGATTTTATGCATAATATATGCCGGGCTCATAAAAAGACCGGCCTGCTGACCACCAATGACCACCCGGTGACCGCTTCTTAACTTATCTATATTCAATCGCTGCGGTTCACTGAGACCGAAGACTGCCATCTCCTCTTCAATAATATCAGCAAGCTTTTCTGTATGATCGTGAACCGGCCTGTCTAAAACAGAATCAATGCTTTCTTTATCATAGGTCATATTTTGATAGAATCCCAACAGCGTTTCATCTTTCTTTGAGAATCGTTCTAAAAATTTATCCTTCTGGAAGTTTATACATTCAATTTCCATGACTTATCTCCTTAATTAAAGATGTTATAATAATTATAAATACTATAAACACAGAAAACAATTGAATGGTTTCAAATGGATATACTATAATGATGATAAAGGAGAGAGTGATAATGGCAGAGGTAAAAAACTTAGCAATCAATTATAAAACAGTTGAAGACTTTAAAAAGTTCAGGGAATATGGTGCGCAGGAGCTTCAGATGACAAAGGAACTTGAAGCTAACATGATTGACGCAAATATCGATTCACCATTTTACGGCATCTATGTAGGAGATAATCTTGCGGCACGTATGTGCCTGTTCAAGCAGGACGATGAGAAGAACAGGAAGCCTATTTTCGACCCGCCACATGAATATCTGGTGATCTGGAAACTTGAAGTCCTGGAAAAATATCAGGACAGGGGGTTCGGCACTCAGCTTATCGACTATGTCAAACAGTTTGACTTCCCTGTAAAAGCAATCAGCCGCCAGAATGCGCGACCGTTCTTTGAAAAACACGGTTTTGAAACACTGCCATATGATATCGAGCGTGATATGGCCGATGACTCACTTGTCTGGTATCCACAGGGATATGTACTTAAACAGCAGAAAGAACTGGATACAGAAGCCGGCACAGAATAACCGGAAAAAAGAGCAGTTGATGAGTATTCATCAACTGCTCTTTTCAGTCTGCCAGTTAATTGGCGACAACATCTTCACCTTTATAACTGCCGCACTCTTTGCATACACGATGAGAAAGTTTCATCTCTCCACAGTTTGGGCATTCAACCATGCCAGGTACTGAAAGTTTCTTATGCGTACGTCGTTTTCTTTTGCGTGTAATTGAAGTTCTTCTTTTTGGTACTGCCATATCTTAATCCTCCTTATTTCCATTGTCACTTTCCGGTAGCAGTGACTGTAGCTTTGATAGTCTCGGATCCACTTTCTGCGCTTTTTCCTGAGCCAGCGCCTCTTCATCTGTGACTGTCCAATCCCTGCCGCCTGCAGGCACTTCATCACTCTCAGAAATGAAGTTCGGGATGTTGACGACGATCAGTTCACGCACAACCGGCTCCAAATCCAATGTGTGGATTACCGGATGTACATTTTCATCCAATTCATCCGTCTCCTCCACATCTTCATCAAATGATTCATAGGATTCAATATGAAGTGGCACTTCGATATCTTCCGAGGTCCGGCTGTCGAGCATATTTACTACCGTATCGATAGTAAGTTCTATGCCGATGCGTCTGTGACCGACATCCATGTCACCCTTAACGGACGTCTCATTAAAACTGAGAACATCTGTCCGGTCTGTGATTTCCTTGAACTGGATTTTTTCATTCACAGACATGCCTTTTTCCTTGAACTTTTTAAGCTGTGTCAATGACCATTTCATATAGTCTCACCTCTTATGAGCACAAAAAACATTGTACAATTTACAAGGTCTTCTGTCAAGTTGATTTCTTAACACCCATATATTTTCTTCCCGTCGTTTTTGCTACAATGTTAAGTATAAATGAAAGGGGTCTTATACATGATTATCACATCTTTAATCACCGAATACAACCCGTTCCATAACGGCCATATACATCATATAGAAGCATCCAGAGAAGTGAGTGGCGCCGATGTCATGATTGCCATTATGAGCGGAAATTTCACGCAGCGGGGCGAAATAGCGGTCACGGATAAATATACACGTGCCGCTGAAGCCATCAAACACGTTGACCTTGTGGTTGAACTGCCACTCTATAATGCCGTGAGTTTTGCTGATGATTTTGCCAAAGGGGCAATTCATACTGCTGCTCTTCTTAACTCCACACATGTCGTTTTTGGCAGTGAATCCGGTGACATAGATGACTTAAAGAAAGTCTATGGAAACTTGAAGCGATCTGATATCAAAGAAAAGATGACAGCGTTTATGAAAGACGGCTACAGTTACCCGAGAGCGGTCAATGCAGCCATCGGCGGAGATGTTTTCAAGGGTTCTAACAATACACTTGGACTATCATATATACGCGCAATTGATGAACTGTCTTCAACCATCACACCGATGACGATACAGAGGGTCGGCAATGAGTATAGTGAGGAAACACTCTCCTCATCCAGATTCTCAAGCGCAACCTCACTGAGAAAGGCGCTTGAGAACAATAGAAAGGACGAAGCAGCACATTATATGCCGGAATCGCTTGTGAATGCCATCTCTTCTGAAGGGGCAGTATCAAATGCCGATATTTTCAATTCGTTAAAAGTCATCATCACACGTGCCGGCATCAGCGAACTGAAAAACATCTATATGATGACAGAGGGGCTTGAACACCGTATCAAGTCCAAAATCAGAAAGCACAATAACTACGAGTCGTTCATCAATGACCTCAAAACGAAACGGTATACGCGTACAAGGCTCAACAGGCTCATGATATCCATACTTCTAAACATCACCAAAGGTGAAATGGCCAGATATAGAATGCCGGAAGCCGTCCATGTACTTGCGATGAATAAGACCGGCCGCAGCTATTTAAAAACACTGCCCGAAGATCTTGAAATAATTACTAACGTAAACAGCAAAAACCGCAACCTCATCCACCGGGAAGTTGCGGCCACTGATATTTACAATGTGTTCAGCCAGTCAGACCGGAATGATTTCAATACACCCGTCATTATTCGTGATTGAACTTCTTTTTCAGGGCAACTTCAATTTCCGGCGGCACGACATCCTCAACTTTGCCATCGTATTTTGCCACTTCCTTGACAATGGAGGATGAGATAAATGAATAATTGTTGTTGGTCATCATATAGATTGTATCAATAGTACTGTCGAGTTTCCGGTTCATCGAAGTCAGCTGCATTTCATATTCAAAATCACTGACGGCCCGCAATCCTCTGACAATCGCACCGGCACCCACGTCCTTACAAAAATCAACAAGAAGGCCGTCGAACTGTCTGATTTCAACATTTGGAAACTCCTGAGTCACCGTTTCTATCAGCTCTACTCTCTCATCAGGTGTGAACAGCCCGGGTTTCGATGAATTTTTCAGTACAGATACGTAAACTTTGTCAAATACCTTGCTGGTTCTTTCAATAATATCCAGATGTCCATATGTAATGGGATCAAAGCTTCCCGGACACACTGCAACTCTGTCCATGTTTACCCTTCCTTTACAAGTACATTTATCTTAATGGTACCATAAACCGCTTCTTTCACGCTCTTAAACGGGGATGTATTGTAATTTTCATCCTTATGGCTTTCCACTACAATCAGTCCGTCCATTTTCAGTATACCGTATTCATCAATCATCTCAAGTGCCCGGGGGGCTATATTTTTATGATAAGGGGGATCTAAAAAAATCAGGTCAAAAGATTTTCCTCGCTTGGACATCGCCTTAACCGCTCTCCTGTAATCATTTCTAAACACTTCCACAGGCTCTTCGATACCCTTGATATTCTCTTTCACAATACGAATGGCATCTCCTGCCCCATCTATGAACATCGCCTTTTTGGCTCCGCGGCTGAGCGCTTCAAGTCCAAGGGCGCCACTGCCCGCGAAGAGATCAAGCACATCCCCTTCGATATCACCGAGGATATTGAAAATATTCTCCCTGACTTTATCAGTCGTGGGGCGGGTATCCCTGGAATCCAGTGTTTCAATTATCTTCGATTTATACTTTCCGCTAATGACTCTCACTGTTCTATTCACTTTCTTTCTATCAAGGGTTGGTTTAAAATGATGCATGGGAGTTGATTACATGCAAAAATTCATTACACTGGGCGAAGGCTACGGTGAAATATTCGAACTGGAAAGTCTGATAAACCATAACTACACCAGGGTGGAGAAATCACTTTTTCTGCATACTGACAACCATCCATCCACTTTTCTGCTGGTAATGAAACCAGTACGTGGAAACTTCCAGGCAATCTACACCCTATACATGGGCATCCCATACAGAGACGGTGAAGGACGGAAATATAATATGATACGCCAATGGTGTGAAGAAAAAAACATTCCGGTCATTGAACTTTCAACACGCAATCCGGATGATTTTTATGAACGCGAACAATTTTATCAATATATGACAGGGGTGCTGAGGCTCAACCATCTGCTCCGGCCTTTATGATAAAGGTTCAAAGAGACTATATGACACGGTAATCCTCAGCTTCAAAGTTCTCAGTACCGTAATCCTTTCTGATATTCCGATATTCACTGACGATGATGTCCCTTACATATTTGAGCTTTTCCAGTTCCCCGATTGTTTGGGATAGCTCAGATTCATATATATATAGCAATAAGTACTTTTTATCCTTGTTCACATATATAAGATGACCGTATCTTTTCAATTGTCGTATAAACTTATTTTGTTTAAAATATATATATATGCCGATGCGTTGTTCTAGCATTACAGTCCCACCTTATAAAATCCTTTAGAGATATGGTACCATGGATATTAAGAGTTTTAAAATGAATCTATTGACTGGAGGCAGCAGAATATGAACAAGTGTATCAAAAGACTTTTAGCAGCAGCAGGTGTAACCGGTGGTATAATCGGCGGACTGTGGGTTGGAACCAAAGTGATGTCCGAACCGAGAATCAGAGACATCAAACCGTATTTCAGACACCGCTCCCCATATATTTTCGCACACCGTGGCGGTATGGGACTTGCGCCTGAACACACAAAAGCTGCATTTGACAAGGCCAATGAGTTTGACGTGGATGGATTTGAAGTCGATGTACGCATGACAAAAGACGAAGAGATTGTCCTGTTCCATGATGCATATGTTGACCGCACTTCCAACGGTGCAGGACGCATCAATAATATGACACTTCAGGACCTCAAACAGCTTGATTTCGGCTACCACTACAGAGATGTTGAAGGCAGCCATCCTTTCAGGGGTGCAAACGATGCAAAGATCATGACACTGAAAGAACTGCTTGAAAGTTATCCGGATAAACTCATCAATATTGATATCAAAGATGAGCCGGAAACTTATGAAGGCAGTTTGATACCAAGCCTGCTCTATCGTTTGATTGATAAGACGGGCGTGCAGAACCGGGTCCTGGTAACAAGTTTCCATGATTCCCAGATTGACCGTTTCGGACTTTATTCCGGAGATACAGTTGCGCTTGGTGCCGGTACCGACCAGGTACGGGACGCGTATCTGGCATACACCACATTCTTTAAACATCTGTATACGCCAAAAGCGGATACTTTCCAAATGCCTGTAACCGTCAACAACATACCGCTTGATCATGAAGGTTTTATCGACTATCTGCAGAGTCTGAATATCGCAGTGGGCTACTGGGTGGTCAATGAAATGGATCAAATGGATGCGCTCATTCAAAAAGGCGCCCATACGATCGTTACCGACTTTCCGGATATCAGCTTCCATCTGTTGAATGAAAGATATTAAGTCATAAAATCCCCCTCTTTGACAGAGGGGGATTTTTATGACTTCATATTGCTGCCTGAATACCACAGCTGCCGCCCGATGAGCAACCGCCTTCCTCCCCGACGGAAAAGAATGGGTTGTCGCTGACTACATTGACGTTTTCGCTGACGCCTATGGATACATGATAGAGAATCTCATCAAGCAGCGCCTGCAGCTGATATTCTGCACGTCTGTATTCCATGATTACAGGGTGCATATCCAGCTGTTTTTTAAATTGGTTAATCTCCCGTCTCTTCGTGCTGAAGTCAGGGTGATATTTACCAAACCGCTGAACTTCCTCAAAATCCTCTTTCAATTTTGTAAAGCGATTTATCATACCTGATACTTCCGGGTCAGTGTCCAGAAGCTGGCTGTATTTGCAGTAGTGCTGATATATTTCCGTCTCCATTACCTTTTCATTCAAGGCATCGAGCTGATCCATGACTTCCATTTCCTTTTCAGTAATCATTTATATCACCTCTCGTTCAATAGTATCACAACATTCCGCTTCCTTCTATATGCGTTGACATGAAAATTCAAATTCCATTTGCAACTATTCAAGTTTTGAATTAAAATTAAAGTAATGCAAAATGCTTAGGGAGGAAAGTTCATGGTTTTTGAAAACTCTGGTCTTGAAAAAATGGTTGTTTCCCAGGACATTCTAAAGGATACAATGAACAAAAATGGATTTGTACTCGGGGGTTCTTGGGATTATGAACGTATGACTTATGATTTTAAATATGAGATACCTGAAGGCATCTATTACTTGCGTATCCCCGGCTACTCTCTGGAAGGAGATGTGGGCGCACGCAATGCTGTACTGCAGCTTATGGATCCATACATGGGTAAACATTATTATCCGACAGGTGTCGAATACAGCAGTGATGAGCATTTCCCCGAAAGAATAGTGAGTCATGCTGTGGATCAAATCAGAGCTGTCACAAAAGATTTGAAAGCATTAGTTTAAATATACTTATTTGTAACCGGGACACTCGATTTGTGTTCCGGTTTTTTCAAAGAAAAACCAAATCCTTTATGAAAGGATTTGGTTAGCAGATTACCCCTGGAATATCGCACGGAAGAGCGACGTCGTATCTCCGCCCGGATAGAGAATATAAAGCAATACATAAACGATGACTCCGGTGATTGCCGTAGCGAACCATATGACTGCCGCCCATGGTCCAAGCTTCCTGTGCTTGGACAGCTTTTCCTTAACACCGAAATAGATCTGTATGCCGCCTATGACAGCACCTGTAGTGGCCAGAGTAATATGAAATACAAGGAATACCGTGTAGTACGGCACCAAATAATCCGGTCCGCCGAATTGGGTATTGCCGATAAATATCGTCCGGGATACGTAAACGATAAAGAAGGCGATTGCGCTGATGGCAGCATACGTCATCAGTTTCTGATGTCCATTTATATCACGATGCCTCTTGATCTTCACCAGACCTATCGCCATGAAAATTGCGCTGAGCACGATGAAAATTGTGCTGATTGTCGGTAAAAAATGCACGGTGAATTTCTCCTATCTCTTTTATCTATATTGCCTGTAGAATTCTTTCTGCAGCTGCGCTTCTTCCAGTGATCGTCTCGTGACTTCCTCTTCGTCTCTGCGCTCCTCCCTGTACCAGCGTGAGAAGATATACCCGAGCATGAACGCGAAGAATACTTCCTGGAGTACTTTCATAATAATTCCGCCCGTCTGCTGATCTCTGATCGGTGTGGTATCTGTGAAATATTCGGGGCCGGAAATTACTCCCTGACCTGCCAGACCCTCGAGAATGCCTGACGGTACACAAAGTGCCATAGCGGACAACCATGCGTCGCCATTTGTATATGTATTATACAGAGGGTCTCCTGCAAAAATGATCAGGGCGCATGCCGGTGTCAGCAGCGCACCGATCCCGAAGATATATAACAGCTTAAACAATCCGCCCATATGGTTTTCCTTCGGTTCGACCCTGTTAAAGATCGGATAGAACATCAGGACTGCAAGCAGGAATAAAAGGACCATAAAACCATTATGTAGAAGTGCACTCTGTTTTAAGTAATCAAGCATCACCGGCAGATGATAGATTGAAAACGCACCGATAAACAGCATGAGTACGACAAGCGGATATCCTGTAATGCTGAAAATCTGTTTTACCACCGGCAGATTCACAAAAGCTTTCTGGAGATAATCAGGTACAGCAAAAAATAGCAAAGGCGCAATCAGCAGAAACACAACCGCCATCTGAAGCATGTGGAAAGTGAACAGAATATGGCTGAGCAGATCGACGGGCGCACCATACATTGCATACAGCAGAATCATGCTGGTTACGAAAAGGACGCCCTCTCTTAATTTTAGCGGCCTGCCTGCTTCAAATTTTCTATACCATCTTTTTGTGATAATGAAATACATTACTGTCAAAAATATTGTGAAAGCGAGGAAAAACGGGCTCCAGTTTGCTATGAAGCCAAATATGGATATAGATGAAAGATTTTCCATTGAAATCAGTCCTTTAAAATTTCACTCACATTAATTATAATTTTAAAGATTTCCCATATCAAGCAATCCTGATGACAATATCATGACAAAAGGAGGCCGGCAAACCAGGTTGCCGGCCTCCTCAGATGTTTTAAATCGGTGCGCCTATCCATACGATGTATACAAAAGTAACACAGAAAGAAATTGCAAAGAACATGCCGACAAGCATCATCAGCTTGATGAATTCATGCCCTTTATCCTTCATGTGCATGAAGTAGAAAAACTGCAGTATCACCTGTAAAAATGCCAGACCCAAGACAACTGGCGTGACAAAAGCTTCATCAAAATCCAATGCAACAAGCCCGAAGGCGATAAAAGTCAGGAAAATCATCATTGCAAATGAAATCAGCTGCAAGCGCATTTCTTTAGTTCGTTCACGCCTGATGTACTCCAACTTTTTCTGAGACATCGGTTCCTGTTTGATTTCAGCCATATTAAACCACCCCTAACAGGTAAACTATTGTGAAGATGAACACCCACACAACATCGATGAAGTGCCAATACAGAGCTGCTGTATGTACTTTGGCAGCTGTGTAGACTGAAAGCCCGCGTTTGGCATTACGGATGATCAGCATTGTAATCCAGATCAGTCCAAATACAACGTGAGCCCCGTGTGTCCCAAGCAGGAAGTAGAATGCGCTGCCGAACGCGCTTGAACGGAAGGTATGTCCCAGATGGGTATACTCAATAAATTCATAGATTTCAAGCGACAGGAACCCAAGACCCAGCAATACGGTAATACCCAGCCAGAGCTGCATTTTACTGAAGTTATTGTTTCTCATATGATGGACAGCAAAGACTGATGTCAAAGAAGACGTCAATAGGAACATCGTCATGACAAATGCAAGTTCGAGAGCGAACAGATCTGCTGCCAGGAGATGATCATCCCCTGGCACAGAATCTTTAAGTGCCAGGTATGTGGCAAACAGTGACGCGAAAAGAGTTGTTTCACCTGCGAGGAAAATCCAGAAACCGTAAAACTTATTCTTACCTTCATGCGTTGCTGTTTCCGGGTGAGACGGCCATCTTTCACTAGGTACGTTATATTCCATTTCAGCCATTATTTCCCACCCCTTTCCTGTTCTTCAAGATCGTTCAATACTTCTTCTTTTGTCACATAATATCCAAGATCATCTTTCCAGGAGCGTATACCCATGGATATGAATGTAATCAGCAGGCCTGTGATGAGCACCCAGATTGCCCATGGATGCTGCGGCAGGTCGGATACTGCCTCAATCGCCCATTCTCTGCCGGACGCAAGATACAGAGCACCAAATCCGGCGATGAATAGACCAGCAGAAATAATGAACGGAAGGATTGAATTGTTCGGCATATGGAAATCATCCAGCGATTCAGCCGGCAGCATCTGGCCATTGTTTTCTTTCTTCTCGATCCAGTAAGCATCCAGCCCCCGGATAAGCGGTGTTTGAGCAAAGTTGTAATAAGGTACAGGAAGCGGCAGTGACCACTCAAGTGTCCGTCCGTCTCCCCAAGGGTCGCGGGCAACTCTTTTATTTTGAGCCACAGTCATGACAATGTTGACCAACAGGATAATGACGGCGAGAGCCATCATGAATGCACCGATTGTCGAGACCAGATTGGCGGTGTTATACCCCTGCCCGTCCAGGAATGTGAACACACGGCGCGGCATCCCCCATAACCCGAGGAAATGCTGGATCAGGAATGTCACGTGGAAACCTGTGACGAAAAGTGCAAATGAAATTTTACCCAGTGTTTCATTAAGCATCGTGGCAAACATCAGCGGCCAGTAATAATGGAGTCCTGCCAGCAGACCGAATACCACACCGCCTACGATTACGTAGTGGAAATGGGCAACGATGAAATAAGAATCGTGATACTGGTAGTCCGCAGGCGCTGCCGCTTGCATGACACCGGTGACTCCGCCCATGACGAATGACGGAATGAAGGCAAGCGCATAAAGCATCGGTGTTGTAAACTCAATACTGCCGCCCCATACAGTGGCTATCCAGTTGAATATCTTTATACCCGTTGGTACCGCGATGGCCATGGTGGCTATTGCAAATATCGCATTGGCAGTCGGTCCAAGCCCCACTGTAAACATATGGTGGGCCCAGACCATGAATCCGAAGAAACCGATGAGCACTGTTGCAAATACCATGGCGGAATAACCAAACAGTCGTTTACGCGAGAATGTCGAAAATATCTCAGAGAAAATACCGAATGCCGGTAATATCAATATATAAACTTCAGGGTGGCCAAAAATCCAGAACAAATGCTCCCAGATAATGGTGTTCCCTCCGGTTTCTACCAGGAAGAAACTCGAACCAAACATGCGGTCGAACATCAATAGGAAAATACCTATCGTCAACGGCGGGAATGCAAATACGATGAGTACTGAGGCGACAAGAGTGGTCCATGTCATCAGCGGCATCCTCATATAGGTCATACCCGGTGCTCTCATTGTTATGATTGTTGTAATAAAGTTGATACCTGAAATCAGCGTACCAAAACCAGTAATCTGAAGACCAATTGCATAGAAGTCAATGCCGTGGCCCGGTGAGTCGATTGCCAATGAGGCGTAACTTGTCCAGCCTGCATCCGGTGCACCGCCCATCACCCATGACAGGTTAAGAAAGATCCCGCCGAAGATGAACAGCCATACACCGAGAGAGTTCAGAAATGGGAAGGCAACGTCACGCGCCCCGATCTGCAGCGGCACTGTTGCATTCATGAATGCGAACAACAGCGGCATTGCCGCCAGGAATATCATCGTTGTTCCATGCATCGTGAGCACTTCGTTGAACAACCCTGCTGACAGGAAATCATTGTTAGGTATTGCAAGCTGAAGCCTGATCAGCATCGCTTCTATACCGCCCATCAGAAAGAATATACCGCCGGCAATCAGATAAAGTATTGCAATTTTCTTATGGTCGACTGTAGTAAGATACTCCCAGATTACAGACCAAAAACCTTTTTTTTCAGCTGTGGATGCCATTGTCAGTTACCCCCTTCTTCTGAAGTATCTTCTTCGCTGTCAGATTCTGAGGCGGTTTCAGAATCTTCCTCAGTATTTTGCTGCAGGGCTTCCACATCGCCGGAACCTTCTTCAACTTCAAGTTCCATAAGATAGGATGCGACCGCATCAATTTCTTCCGTTGTTAAGTCATAGGCACCAGTCATATTATTCCCCGGTTTAATGCTCTCAGGGTCAGCGATCCAGTCCTGCAGATTCTCTTCGTTGTTTTCAAGGTAACCTGCAATCAGATCACGGTCAGCAAAGTTCGTCAGGTTGGGCCCTTGTGAACCTGCACCTGTAGGTGTTGTCGCATGACATGCCATACATGAATCATTGAAAATTCCCTGACCCTGCTGGGCATCTTCAGCTGAAGCCTGTACCGGTTCTTCGATATTCTTCATGTCAGCAAGCCACTGTTCGTATTCAGCTTGAGGCAGCGCTTGTACCTTAAAGTCCATCAGTGCGTGTGAAGGACCGCAAAGTTCGGCGCACTTACCATAGAAGAGCCGGTCGGAATCCTGTGCCTTCTCATCATCAAAGACCAGGTAGAAGCTGTTGATACCATCTATGTTCGTATCCATCTTACCACCGGCAGCTGGTACCCAGAATGAGTGTTTCACGTCAGCACCCTGGAGGTTGAAATAGACCCTGGTGTCGGTTGGCACTACAAGTTCCTGGGACGTGACGACTTCCTGGTTCGGATATTCAAATTCCCACCAGTACTGATGAGCGGTAACATTGATGACAACTTCCTCGCTGTTAACCTCACCTTCATCTGTTTCCATTGCGCTTGTATCCGCTTGTTTGAACGTCAGATAGACAGTAGGAATTGCAAGGATTATAAGTAAAAGGATCGGGATAGAAGTCCAGATCACTTCGAGAGTATGATTTCCGGATATGTCTTTAGGCTCAAAATCTTCGCCCTTTTTCTTTCTTCGGTTTTTAACGACTGCAATTGTAAAGAGGACAGTGACAACAACGATGACTAACAACATAATAACGATTGATAGCAGCATGAGATTGAATTGTTCCTGCCCGACCTCTCCAGCTGGCCTGAGTGTGCTGAGTTGATTCTTACCGCAGCCGGATACAAACAGCATCAGTAAGGAAATCAGCCCAATCCACTTGGCGTTCATCCAACGATTTTTCATATAAATAGCCCCTCTTTCATTCTTATGCTTTAGAAATTCCACAACAGACCGGCGACAATAATCATTACAAAGAATATAACCATGTAATTCAGTGAAAAGATAAATACCCGCCCGGCATAGCGATTATCATCTTCAACATGACGGAACTTATTAAGAGCTGTAACCAGCCAAAGCGCATTTAGCAGGATTGCACTCAGTACAAACCATGTCCCCAGTTCTGCCATCATCAATGGAGTCAAAGTGAGCAATGCCACCCAAAACACAATGGATTTTCTCGTGCGGTGATTCCCTTTTACTGAAGGAAGCATAGGTACACCGGCCATGCTGTACTCTTCACTGCGCTTGATCGCCAGCGCATAAAAATGCGGTGGCTGCCACAAGAACATGACGATGAACATCGCCCAGGCAAGCACATGAAGGCTGGGCTCGATGACGGACCAGCCGATTAAAGGCGGCATCGCTCCGGGAATGGCGCCAATAATAGTGTTTGCAACCAGGTGTCTTTTAGCAAACATAGAGTAAACCACTACATAGGCAAAGGCAGCTATCAGCCCGAGGGTCCCGGCAGTTGGGTTGACGGCATAAAGCAGCATTTCACCGGCGACCAGGCATATAAAGCCTACAGCCAGTATCTGTTTCCCCGTGAACGTACCATCAATACTGGGCCGGGCCAATTTCGATGCCATTAATGAATCAATATCTCTGTCATAGTAATTGTTAAGTGCCGCGACACCGCCTATAACAAGTGCTGTGGCAACAACCATGACGAGTAATAACGGAACATTGGCAAAAAAAGAGTGTCCATAATACATCACTGCCAAAAACCCTGCAGCAAATGCCGGAATCAGATTGGATTTGATGATCCCGTCCTTGACCAGGGTCTTTACCGCTTTAAGAGTTATTCCCGTCTCTTCATGATGCACATTACCATATACATCATTTTGCATCCATACGCCTCCTTTCACCAAATAACACATTTATATTTAATAATAAATTAAACGAGTCACATTTACTATACATTTATTAAATAAAATGTTTACATTTTATATTGTTCAAAAATTCTTCATTAATATCCCATATTGAAATAATAAATCTGATTTATAATGGGGTTAGTTGTTTTATACCACATATCGATTTTACCATATATTCCAGAATTGTTAAGGGCATTTCAGAATAATATTGATTGCACCTGGCGGTTCTTTCATATATATTAAACAACTGTGAACACTTACAGTATTAGGATTATAGAGGTGTTACCAATGTATAGAAACCTAAAAATTGTGGCTGCGGTAACAACAATAATGATGGCCTTTGTTCAAGTCGGCGGGGCACTGGTGACAAAATCAGGTTCAGCCGACGGCTGTGGTCAGTCCTGGCCGCTCTGTCACGGACAGATTTTACCGTCAGAATGGCCGATTGAAACGATTATAGAGATTGCCCACAGGGGCGTATCCGGCATAGCAATAATCTTACTGCTTGTATTAGCCTATATGGCACTTAAGCTGATACCTCATAAACGGGAAACTAAATTCCTGGTCATAATGAGCCTCTCTTTTATATTCGGACAGGCTCTACTCGGTGCAGCTGCCGTCTTGTGGGGGCAGAATGACTATGTACTTGCCGCTCATTTTGGCATTTCATTAATATGTTTTGCAGCAGTATTTCTGCTCACCCTGCTGATTTTTGAAGTGGATACAAAGTTTGAGGCCAGCAAAATTGTGTTCGGACCATTCCTGAGATACAATACAATCTTCCTGACAATATACATCTATATCGTCGTTTACAGCGGTGCACTTGTCAGGCACACGGAGTCTTCGCTTGCCTGCATGAACTGGCCGCACTGTCAGCCGGGACAGATAATGCCGACGAACTTCCATGAATGGGTTCAGATGGGCCACCGCTTTCTAGCAGGTCTGGTCATCGTTTGGATTCTCATCATCATGATTCACGCAATCCGGCATTACAGCCATTACAGAGTGATAAAATACGGTTGGATCCTTGCATTCACACTTGTATTATTACAGGCGCTGACCGGTATGCTCTCAGTCTTCACTATGGTGAATATTTTCATTGCGCTGCTGCACGCTCTGTTCATAACACTGCTGTTCGGCTTATTATGCTACTTCATCATGCTGTTATCCAGATCAAAATACAGATAAATTTAATGCCTTTCCCATTCGGGAAAGGCATTTTTATGGTCTATTTTTCCACTTTCATCATAAGATCCATGGACTCAACAGCATCACCCGGATCAACGAATACTTCCGATACAGTACCGTCAAACGGTGCTTTCACCGAGTTTTCCATCTTCATCGCTTCAGTAATAATGATTACGTCGCCCTTTTTAAATGACTCGCCCGCTTTATATTTGACCGTGCTCACAGTGCCCGGCATTTGAGCACCTACTTCACCAATCTCAGCGGGATCGGCTTTTTTCAGCCTGGCTACTTTCGATTCAACATTCTCATCTTTGATATAAACCTTTCTTGGGAAACCGTTCAGTTCGAAGTACATCCAGCGATGACCGTCCTCGTGAACATGGCCAATCGACAGCAGGTTGACAATCAGAGTCTTTCCTTTATCTATTTCAATTTCAAGGATTTCATTCTTTCTCATGCCAAACAGGAATGTCGGTGTATCGAATACCTCCACGTTTCCGAAGGCCTGCTGACTTTTAACGAACGATTTATACACTTTGGGATAAAGTGCGTATGACAGCACTTCCTTATCGGATACTTCTGTTTCACAGAACTCCGCCATCTCTTCTTTGAGCGCATCAAAGTCCACCGGTTCAAGCACTGCCCCTGCACGTTCCGTCAGTGGCTCTGCACCTTTCAGCACTGCACTCTGCAATTCTTCATCAAAGCCTGTTGCAGGTCTGCCGATTTCACCTTTGAAGAAGCTGACGACTGAATCCGGAAAATCGAGATGTGGCGCCCTTGTGATGACAGTGTCCTCATCCAGGTCATTTTGAACCATGAAGAGTGCCATATCACCGACCACTTTTGATGATGGTGTCACCTTCACAATATCACCAAACATCATATTTACACGCTTGTACATTTTCTTAACTTCACCGTAACGGTCGCCAAGCCCCATCGATTTTGCCTGACTGAGCAGGTTGGAGTATTGTCCGCCGGGCATTTCATGCTCGTAGATTTCAGTGTGCGGACTCTTGATGTCACTTTCAAAATCAACGTAGTATTTGCGCACATCTTCCCAATATTCGCTCAATCGCTCAAGACCGTCAATATCCGCACGGATCTGTCTGGGCTGGCCTGTCTGGGCATAATAAAGGCTGTTTGCACTCGGCTGGGATGTTAATCCGCTCAAAGCGCCCAATGCAGTATCCACAACATCCGCCCCTGCTTCAATCGCTTTATTGTACATCATGATACCGTTGCCGCTCGTATCATGGCTGTGGAGGTGGACCGGAATATCAACAGTCTCCTTGAGTTCACCGATCAGCTCATATGCCGCCTCAGGTTTGAGCAGCCCTGCCATATCCTTGATGGCAAGTATATGGACACCGAGAGACTCGAGTTCTTTGGCCATTTTTTTATAATAATCCAGCGTATACACATTGGAACGTTCCGGGTTCAGGATATCGCCGGTATAACAGATTGCCCCTTCAGCCATTTTACCTGTTTTCAGCACCGATTCGATCGGCTGCTTCATCGCTTCTACCCAGTTTAATGAATCGAAGATCCTGAAGACATCGATCCCCGCTTCAGCACTCTCAGCCACAAATTTTTCAACGACATTATCCGGATAATTTTTATAGCCGACTGCATTGGATGCCCGCAGCAGCATCTGGAACATGACGTTCGGAATTTCTTCCCTCAGGACCTGGAGCCTTCTCCAGGGGTCCTCTTTCAAGAAATTATAGGCCACGTCAAATGTTGCCCCGCCCCACATCTCCAGTGAAAACGCATCGCTTAGATCGTGGGCAGTATACGGTGCAATCTTCTTCATGTCATACGTACGCATACGTGTTGTCAATAAAGACTGGTGGGCATCCCGCATCGTCGTATCTGTAATGAGTGCATCATCTTGTGACTTCAGCCATTTCGCAACCCCTTCGGGTCCCTCTTTTTCAAGAATCTGCTTGGTCCCCTCCCTGATTTCGGGTTTAAATTCCGGCATCCGGGGTTTTTCAAATACCGGCTTTTCGCGCTGGTCCACTCCTGGGAAGCCATTAATCGTAATTGTTGAAATATATTCGAGTGTTTTAGTTCCCCTGTCTCTCGGTTTTTCAAATTCAAATAATGAAGGTGTCGTGTCGATGAACTTAGTGGAATAATCCCCTTTTCGGAAATGTTCATCGGTAATGACATTGACCAGGAACTGCAGATTGGTCTTTATCCCGCGGATCCGCATCTCTTTAAGGCTGCGCAGCATTTTTTCATTTGCTTCCTTATATGACAGCCCGTGTGTCGACAGTTTTACAAGCAGCGAATCGTAGTACGGTGAAATGACCGCACCCTGGAATCCATCCCCTGCATCTGTACGCACACCGAATCCGCCGCTTGAACGGTAGGCCATGATTTCTCCTGTATCCGGCATAAAGTCATTCAGAGGATCTTCAGTTGTAATCCGGCACTGCACTGCGTATCCCATCAGCGGAATATCTTCCTGTACAGGCATATTAATGACCCCGCCGAACAGCGGGCTGCCGTCGGCAATCTGGATCTGTGTCTTGACGATATCGACGCCGGTAACCATTTCAGTGATTGTATGTTCAACCTGGACTCTCGGGTTCACTTCTATGAAATAAAAATCATCGCCTGAAGCCAGGAACTCCACCGTACCTGCGTTGATATACCCCACTTTCTCAGCCATTTCTTTTGCAGCGTCACAAATCCTCATACGAAGATCATCTGTTATTCCTACAGAGGGCGCCACTTCGACCACTTTCTGATGACGCCTCTGCACCGAGCAGTCACGCTCGTACAGATGAACGACATTGCCTGCATGGTCTCCGATGACCTGGACCTCAATATGCTTCGGATTATCTACATATTTTTCCAGATAAACTTCGGCATTGCCAAAGGACTTTTGCGCTTCACTTTTCGCCCTGTCAAAACTGTCGCGCAGATCATCATCATCATTGACGATGCGCATGCCCTTTCCGCCGCCGCCGGAAATCGCTTTAATAATGATTGGGTAACCGTGCTGAGCGATGAACGCTTCTGCTTCCTCAAAGGATTCAACCGCACTGTCAGTCCCCGGGATCACGGGCAGACCAGTGGATAAAGCAGTTTCACGCGCCTTGACCTTATCTCCGAACATATCCAGATGACGGAGTTCCGGGCCGACAAAGACAATGCCTTCCTCTTCACATCTTTTGGCAAATTCCTTATTTTCACTCAGGAAACCGTACCCTGGATGTATAGCATCGACATCAGCATCTTTGGCAACTTTGAGGACGGATTCGATATCCAGATAGCTTTCAGTCGGAGAAAGATCTTCACCGACCAGATAAGCTTCATCCGCTTTGTATCTGTGTAAGGCGCCTTTATCTTCATTACTGTAAATTGCAACAGTCGTGATATCCAGTTCAGTACACGCACGGAAAATGCGGATTGCAATCTCACCGCGGTTTGCTACCATCAGTTTGCTTATTCTATTCATGTCTTTCCCCCTTCTTTATAATTACCAAGTATAATAAATATTCAGAAAATACACAATACAGCAGCAAGCGTTTTGTAACATATTACAAATGAAAACGTTTGCATGTATCGATTTGAAAAACCCGGCATCATTTATGTCCGACACCGGGAAATTTATAATTATGCTTCGTTTTGAATTTTTTCTTTTTTAACATGTTTTGCAGCAATGATCAGGAGACCGACAGCAATTGAAATACTTAAGAACGAAGACCCGCCGTAGCTCAAAAGAGGCAAAGGGACTCCTGTCAGAGGAATCAGCTTCGAAATGCCGCCGAGGTTCACGAACACTTGGAACGTGACATAAATAGCTACTCCCATGCACACCAGACGGTAAAACATATCTTGAGATATCGCTGCATATCTTAACGCTTTTATAATGATGACGAGGTAAAGCGCAAGAATAGCAAACACACCGACCAGTCCGAGCTCTTCAGCAAGGACAGCGAAAATGAAATCCGTATGAGGTTCCGGCAGATATCCGAGTTTCATCACACCGTTGCCGAGCCCGTTGCCGAAGATGCCGCCATGGGAAATGGAGACAAGGGCATTGGTCAGCTGGTACCCCGTACCTGTCGGATCATTGAATGGATGCAGAAAGGTTTCGATTCGTGCCTGCTGGTGCGGAGACAGGATACTTCCCTTAATCATATAGATGACGACACCGACGGCACCGCCTGCAACTGCAAGCGCCCCTGCCATCTTGGCCAGGAATTTCATCGGAATGCCCGAGTAGATGAAGATGCCGGCGATGATACCGGATAAGATAAGACCGGTACCAAAATCATTTGACAGTACGAGCACCGTACCGATACCGATGAAACCGATCGGAGCCAGATGCCCCCATTCCAATTCCTTAAGTTTGTTCTTCTTGCGGTCATAAATATAAGCCAGATAGAGTATGGTCATGATTTTGAAAAATTCGGATGTCTGGAAGTTGAATCCGGCTGCACGTATCCAGTTCCGCTCCCCATTGACCTCATAACCGAAAAAGGTAGTATATACAAGAAGAACAAGGATGATTGCAGTCCCGAGGATCTGGAAGTATTTATTCCTCAGGAATTCACCTGACATGAAATATGCCATGAAAAAAACTATTGCAAATCCCAGCGCTATGAATAACAGCTGCCTGATATAATAATGCTCCGAATTACCGCCTGTTATATCTTCTGTCCTTGTGGCCATCACCATACTCGCGCTGTAGATCATTACCAGACCGATCAAGCTCAGGAGTACATATGTAATGACTATGGTAAAATCCACGTATTTTGAATAATCTTTAACGTATTTAAAAAAGTCTTTGATGTACCGCAACCTGATCCCTCATTTAAAAAAGTCTAAAGATATTACTCTTTAGACTCTATTCTCATCTCTCATATATGCTTCATGGACCTTTGATACTTCCTGCTCCAGACGCTCCAAAAGCTCATGCCCAACTTCTGGATCTATTAAACCGAGCCTGGCCGCGAAATGTACTTCCTTCGACAAGCCAAACATTTGTGTATCTAAAACCTCTTCATAGACCGGACATTGGGGCATCGTTAAATTGTCCATCTGCACTTCTATGAGCTGAACAATCTTCTCCGCGTCCTTCTCCAGCTGCTCATATGCCTGTTTACTCAATTCTTCATTTTTGGACACGAAACTATCCCCTTTCTTAGATCTTTCACTAAAATTCTATATCACAAACGCTAAAAAAGCAAGCAATTACAGAACCGATGAAATACACAAACATCATTTCTTTTCAATATATGTATCTGTTATACTTATAAAATAAGGAGAGAAGATTATGATTATACAGATACTGGGAAATGTACACTATCAGATTACATTAGATCCATCAGCATGGATATTCGATGACCGCAAAGAAGATCTGGATAAACTCCTCGCTGCACAATCCGACAGTGAGGAAATCCATTTTGACGATTCATCAGAGTGGAACCGTGAGATTATGGAAGGCAGTACAAAGCCGCCGACGCTCAAAACAGAAAAGAAATACAATAAAAAACAGATGCTTGAAGGTACATTCGTCATTTGCATGGCCCCATTTTTGGAATACACAGAACCGGAACGCGGAGAAGAGGCAGTGATCACATTCAGTCACGATGAAGACTCCACCATCCTGCCCTACAGGGATCGCAGTAAAATCTTCGCGCAATTTTCCAATGAGGGACAGAGAATGTATGATGATGGAATGATCGATGTCCTGCTGATTGAAAACGGCCAGGTCCAACAACGTCTGGAGCATGTGAGCGGTATTAAATTCGATTAGAAAGATAAAAAGAAGGCGAACCCAAAAAGGTTCGCCTTCTTTTCTTTTGTCATGAGCATCAGGGTCTACTTATTATTTATCAGGTGAAGTGCTGATCTTACCAGCCTTACGCTCCTTATGCAGCCTGTAGCGGTAAAGCGCCAGAACAACAGCTGCAACGATGAGACTTTCCGCAATCGGCAGGAATGCACCAAAGAATGTCAATATGATACATCCGGCAAACATTACGATATAAATGATAATGTTCTGCCAGAATTTTATCTTTCTCGCAAAACCCAGGTTGTACACGACGATGCACAATATGAATATCGTGATATATAAATACCACATGCCTGCCTCCGGATTGTTATCCAGGCCAAAGACCCTGCCGAAGAACGTCAAGCGTTCAGTGACGTTGACATTCATCAAGATTGGAAAGTTCACCTACACTCACTCCACTTCCGATTTTATCTTTTCTTGTTTTTGTGCCTTTTCCCTTTCATTTTTAGCAAGAATACTTTTCCTGAGACGCACTTTTTCAGGCGTGGCTTCCACAAGCTCGTCTTCGTTGATAAATTCCAGTGCTTCTTCCAATGTCAGAATCCTTGGTTTTTTCATCGTTGTCGTCTGTTCTTTGGTTGCTGAACGGATATTGTTCTGAGCCTTCACTTTTGTAATGTTGACTGTAAGGTCATTGTCACGTGAATTTTCACCGACAATCATCCCTTCATACACTTCAGTGCCCGGTTCCATGAAGTTTTCTCCGCGGCCCTCAAGCTGCATGATAGCATAGGAGGAAGCTGCACCCTTGTCTATGGAGACGAGCACACCGTTACGGCGCCCGCCAATTCTGCCTTTGAATATCGGGCGGAAATCTTCAAACGTATTATTGATGATACCATAACCGTGCGTCATTGACATGAACTCTGTTCTGTAACCGATGAGCCCTCTGGAAGGAATCATGAAATGGATGCGGCTCTGGCCATTGCCATTATTCCCCATATCAGTCATTTCACCTTTCCGCTGTCCCATGGATTCAATGACATTGCCGGCATATTCCTCGGGCACATCGACCTGGACACTTTCATACGGCTCACATTTGACACCGTCGATTTTCTTGACGATCACTTCAGGTTTGGAAACCTGCAATTCATAACCTTCACGTCTCATGTTTTCAATCAGGACTGAAAGATGCAGCTCTCCGCGGCCGGATACTTTCCAGGCATCCGGCTGATCTGTTGGATCGACACGCAGTGATACGTCCGTTTCCAGTTGCTGGGCCAGCCGCTCCTCAATCTGACGGGCCGTCACATATTTGCCTTCACGCCCGGCAAACGGGGAGTTGTTCACTGAGAATGTCATCTGCAATGTTGGTTCATCGATGTGCAGTATCGGCAGTGCCTCCTGATGGTCGTAAGGGGTTACTGTCTCTCCGACATTGATGTCCTCCATGCCGCTGAGCGCAATCAGATCGCCGGCTTTCGCATTTTGAATCTCCACACGGTTTAAACCGAAATATCCGAACATGTTCGTCACTCTGAAGTTCTTAATCGAGCCATCTTTTTTCATCAGTGATACATGATCACCGACGTTGATTTCACCGCGGAATACACGGCCGACGCCAATACGCCCTACATAGTCGTTATAGTCAAGCAGAGCAATCTGGAACTGCAGCGGTTCATCCCGGTTATCTATCGGTGCTGGCACATTTCCAACCACCATTTCATAGATGGACTGCATATTTTCATCCTGTTTATTTGGATCAAGGCTTGCTGTACCGTTGACTGCTGAAGCATAAGCGACAGGAAATTCAAGCTGTTCATCATCTGCATCAAGCTCGATGAATAACTCCAGAATCTCATCGACGACTTCTTCTGTCCTTGCTGTGTCCTTATCGATTTTATTGACGACTACAAGAGGCTTTAAATCCTGATCCAGCGCTTTTTTCAGAACAAAGCGTGTCTGCGGCATTGCCCCTTCATGTGCATCGACAACAAGGATCACCCCGTCCACCATTTTCATGATACGTTCCACTTCACCGCCAAAATCAGCGTGTCCCGGTGTATCAAGGATGTTTATCCTTGTATCTTTATAATCAATTGCTGTATTTTTCGCCAGTATTGTAATCCCACGCTCCCGCTCTATATCATTCGAGTCCATCGCACGTTCTGCAACATGCTCATTTTCCCTGAATATACCGGACTGCTTGAGCAGTTCGTCTACGAGTGTGGTCTTGCCGTGGTCCACGTGTGCAATTATCGCTATATTGCGAATATCATTTCTTAATTTCATCAGGACTTTCCCTTCATATTTAGAGTCTCTAATTCATAACTGTACTATTATAACATAAAATAGTATTAAATTATACCTTTGCCGAATTACATACACTGTGGTTTCCCTCAGTTCTATGATACAATTACCACAGTAATCCTTTCGAAAGGACCGTGTAAACATGGCACAGAAAAAATCCAAAGCGATATTTGCCGTTCTCGCTGTTCTGGCTATACTGATGCTAATCGCTTTTTCAGTATTCGTCGCTGAAGGCATGCCGATATTCGCAGGTCTTACTGTTCTGATATTTATCGCGATATTCGGCGTCGGTTTCACCTTGAAGAAAAAGTACAGGGAGAACGGATGGCTCTGACTATACAAAAATTAGATAGCTGTTCAAACTGAAAGCGGATAATGGAAATCTCAACGCAGATTTTCATTATCCGCTTATTTTCTATTGCATTTAATTTATTGTTGCATTTTGTAAAAAATTCATTTCCACGTAAAATAAAGATATTAAAACTTTGGGAGTGAAAATGATGAGAGAGAAAAATGAGAAGTTGAAAGTGTACGAATTCCTCTATAACCGACTGCCCTTCTCTGAAGATGAAGCAGAAGAACTGGAAGCACTGCAGCGCATGGAGAAACTGGAAAAAGAATTTGAATCGCATCTGTCGAAAATAAAAACCGGCAATATGGAGATACACTGGCATTCTGAAGTGCTTGTCGACAGCCGCTATGAACTCGTCAATGTACTAATTGCAACAGACTACTGCTATTACATGTTCGTGCTTCGAGATCTCCATGGAGAGCATTACATCAATTCGTTCAATATTCTGTGTGACAGCAGCCATGAGGCTGTGCTCGACTTAAACCGAAGCGACAGGATTTATGAGATCTTCCGCGATCAGCTGATTGATGATGGTAAATACCAGAGACCGGTTATACTGAAATATGTCGTAATGAATGAAAAATTCAGTTTAACAGGGAGTAAAAGTGAAAAATTTCTTAACAGGCGAAACCTCGATTATTATTTGAAAGCGATTGAACATTCTGCAGTAATCAAAAAAAAGCATTATCCCCCGGTTACTACAAACTTTTAAACTATAGTCACGTGTTTAATATTAACGTGAACAAAATCAGACATGGGCTGAAGTGTACAAAATGTCATCAGTTCAATGTAGAAGCGGTCGGGGGACATATCGTTGTTTGTACGGACTGCGGAGACATCAGCGGATTGGAAGATATGATCATTAAATATTTTGAGGCAGTCGACATCGTCAAGCCCGGAGAAATATATAAGAGGCGTCTGATTAAGGATCATCTCCGGGTGAACATCTCTGAATACACACTCCAAAAAATTATGAAAACCAATTTTACAAGACTGGGAGACAAAAAGCGAAGCTACTATTTTTCACCATGAACTTTCCTGTGATGACTGATGAATGAATCATCCGCTGTGAAGTATCCTTTCAGTTCTTCATGAATCGCTGGATTTCCTGCGAGAATACTATCTTTTCGTATAATATCGATTTCTTCACCAAGAAGGTTGGTCGTCCGTCCGCCCGCTTCCGAAATGAGGATCATGCCCGCTGCAAAGTCCCATGGATGAAGCCTGAAAAAAAGTGCGGCACTGACCAGGCCTGTAGCTGTATGTACCAGATCCAGCGCTGCTGACCCATAGGAGCGTGTGCTTCTCGCCTTCTTTACGACTTCAGTGAAAGGGGCACTGATCTGCGCTTTGACAACCCAATTCGGATTGAGGGTGACAAGCGATTTTTTCAGTTTTGTTTTTTCCATTGGCTTGAGCCGGACATCATCTTTGAATGCGCCATTGTCTGGACGGGCGTGATAAAGTGTATCATTCATTACATCCAGAATGAATCCGCAATACGGCATGCCATCCTTATACACACCGATGGAAACGGCGAAATTTTCCCCCTGATGTACAAAATTCAACGTGCCGTCTATCGGGTCGACAATCCAGAGAAAGCCATCTGTATCAACAATATCAGTCCCATGACCCTCTTCCCCGAGAATTCTATGTTCCGGATACTTCTGTGATATTCTGTCAAAGATGAATGTTTCGGTTTCCTTGTCGACATCGGTGACAAGGTCATTGGGATTCAATTTCGAATCCACCTCAAAATCATGCACCATGCGGCGACGAATGAAATGACCCGCTTCATTGATCAGATGTTTACCAAACTCGTAAATTTCCATAATTGTCCACCTCAAATGTTTGATTGCAGTCAATAGTTATTCTATCATATAAGTAATGTTTTGAAAGGAGCAGCAATATGTCACAATACCATTTTACAAACACTGATTTTAAAGTATTTGATATTGACGGACTGGGACCAAGAATGGAGGCACTAATAGACAATACACGTCCCAAACTTGAAAATCTCGGTACACACTTCAGTGAATTTTTAACCGAATTAACAGGCGATGAGCAGTTCGCCCATGTAGCCAGACATGCGCGCAGAACAACAAATCCGCCGGATGATTCCTGGGTGAGTTTCAGCACAAATCCACGAGGATATAAAATGATGCCGCATTTCCAGATCGGCTTGTTCAATGACCATGCATTTTGCATGTATGGTGCCATATACGAATCAACGGATAAAAAGGCAGCCGCCGACAGATGGCTTGAAAACTTCGATCTGTTCCACAGCTTTCCGCAGGATTATCATGTATCCCTGAACCATATGAAACCTGAAAAAACCCCGCTTAATGAGATGAGCGATAAGAACCTGGAAGATGGTCTCGTCCGGCTGAAGAATGTCAAGAAAGGGGAATTTCTCATCGGTAAAGTGTACCTGCCCGATGACCCGGCACTTCAAAGTGATGAGGCATTCATCAAAGACCTTGAAACCGTAATGACCCATCTTGTCAAGCTGTACTGAATACTAACACCAGGACGATTTTGTCCTGGTGTTTTTGTACATAAAAGCCCGCTGCCTTTACAGCAGCGGGCAAAAACAATTTCCGTCCTTCTGCATTTCTAAATTATTACAGGACTGTGGATGCGTAGGGCTGTCCGGATTTCAACTGGTTTGCGAGCGCCTGTATATCAGCCAGACGGCCAACATCGAAATTTCCGCCCGAGACGATTATCCCACAATGTCTGGAATCAATCTGATCATTATGCGATAGTAATCCCGCAAATGCAGCGGCACCGGCACCTTCAACCAATGATTTGCCACGCTCAAGCATATAAACCATGGCATACGCAATTTCTTGTTCACTGACAGTCAGCACATCATCCACATAGTTTCTAATGAGCGGCAGGGTATTTTCTCCCGGCTGTTTCACAGCTATCCCTTCGGCAATCGTAGAAACTTTATCCAACTTTTCCACAGTTCCCCGGTGATAGGCCGTATGCATGGCCGCAGCGGATGATGCCTGAACACCAATCACCTTGATATCCGGCTTCAGTGATTTTGCTGCCACTGCGATACCGCTGATAAGCCCGCCGCCCCCGATAGGTACAAGTATCGTATCGATATTATCCTGCTGCTCAAGCATTTCAAGTGCAATTGTACCCTGTCCAGCCATGATGTCATAATCATCGAACGGGTGAACGTATGTCGCACCGCATCTTTGCTGGTGATCAAGTGAAGCTTCATAGGCTTCCTGGAAACTTTCACCGGTAAGGACAACATTGGCACCATATCCTCTTGTCGCCTGTACTTTTGCCTCAGGTGTCGACTCTGCCATATATATCGTCGCTTTGACTCCGAGTTTATGGGCTGCCAAGGCAAGCCCCTGAGCATGATTACCGGCAGAGGCGGTAATTACACCGCATTGCAGTTCAGCATCCGAAAGACGCATTAATTTATTACTTGCGCCTCTGAATTTAAAAGCCCCCGTTTTTTGCTGGTTCTCCATTTTAAAATAGACATTCTTATCTGTGCGCTTATTCGTTGTCGCAGATGTGCGTATTGGCGTTTGATGGACAACATGATCCAGACGCTCCCAGGCGTCATGGACTAATCCACCAGTCAGGAAATCCCCATGTGCTCACACTCCTTGATTTGTTATATTCGGATTTACTTTATACCTTCTTATAAATCCCGTCATCATCGAGGACTTTGGCAGACTGTGGCTGCCTGTCCTCATAATCTTTAATTTTATCGTCGAGCAGCAGTGTCAATGAAATATCATCCCAGCCGTTCAAAAGATTTTCTTTGTGATAGCCGGGGATATTGAAGGTTATAACTGTACCTTCATCATCAGCAATTTCCTGCTTCTCAAGATCAATATGCAGGTTGAATGTGCCGTCTGCCGATTTTTTCATCCATTCTTTAACCTGAGACTCATCCGCTTTTATCAGAATGATACCGTTCTTAAAGGCATTGTTGTAGAATATGTCCGCAAAGCTCGGTGCGATAATCACCCGGAAGCCGTAGTCCAAAAGCGCCCAGGGCGCATGTTCCCTCGAAGAACCGCAGCCAAAGTTTTCACCTGCGATAAGTACAGAGGCACCATCGAACTTTTCATCATCCAGATCAAAATCCGGGCGTCTGTTACCTTCATCGTCAAAGCGCCAGTTGTTGAAAACAAACTGGCCGAACCCCGTCCGTTCAACGCGTTTCAAAAATTGTTTTGGAATAATCTGATCCGTATCCACATTGCCTCTGTCAAGCGGATACACTTTACCTTTGTGTTCCTTGATCGCTTCCATTCTCTAATCCTCCTAGCTCGGCACCCCGGTTTTGAATTTTCGTACGTCTGTGAACGTTCCTTCAATTGCGGCAACCGCAGCCATCTCCGGACTGACAAGATGGGTTCTTGACCCCGATCCCTGGCGGCCTTCGAAATTCCGGTTTGAGGTGGATGCACAACGGCCGCCAGCCGGGACGACGTCATCATTCATCGCTAGACACATGCTGCAGCCGGCCTCTCTCCATTCGAAACCTGCATCTTTAAACACTTTATCAAGACCGAGTTCTTCCGCCTGAAACTTCACGCTGAACGAACCTGGCACGACCATTGCCCGAACGCTGTCCTTTACTCTGTGGCCGCGGACAATTTCAGCAGCTCTCTCCAAGTCTGGCAGCCTGGAGTTTGTGCAGGAACCAATGAATACATGATCGATTTCAATGGAAGAAATCGGCTGGTTTTCCTCGAGCCCCATATATTCAAGTGCTCTTTTGATTTCCTCTTTGTTCTCTGCCCCGTCAATGGATGGCGTTGCAGCGCTGATCGGTACAACCATGCCCGGATTCGTCCCCCAGGAAACCTGCGGTTCTATTTCGGCAGCATCGATTTCAATAGCAGTATCATAGGCGGCATCATTGTCAGTAGCCAGACTCAGCCATTCTTCAACCCAGGCTTCATAGGCTTCCCCATCCGGTACATATTCCCTGCCTTTTAGAAATTCGACAGTGGTCTCATCCGGGCTGATCAGACCGGCTCTTGCTCCACCTTCAATAGACATATTGCATACTGTCATCCTGCCCTCCATTGAAAGATTCCGGATGGCTTCACCTGTATATTCGATGACATGTCCGGTACCAAATTTCACTCCAAATTTGGAGATGATCGCAAGAATCAGATCCTTTGCTGTCACCCCGGGGGCGAGATCCCCATTGATTTTCACATTCATCGTTTTCGGACGGCTCTGCGTCAGAGTCTGTGTAGCAAGTACATGCTCAACTTCACTTGTGCCGATTCCGAATGCCAGCGCACCAAATGCACCATGGGTTGAGGTATGGCTGTCACCGCAGACGATCGTTTTGCCCGGCTGTGTCAGACCAAGCTGGGGGCCGATCACATGGACGATACCCTGGTCGGGGTGGAACATATCAGCAAGTTTAACACCGAATTCTTTGCAGTTCTGTCTCAACGTTTCCATCTGTTTTTTGGAGATATCATCCTTGATAACGTCCCTGTTTTGAGTCGGCACGTTGTGATCCATAGTCGCATAAGTCAAATCCGGGCGCCTGACCTTGCGATTGTTCAGGCGAAGCCCCTCAAAAGCTTGAGGTGAAGTCACTTCATGGACAAGATGCTGATCTATATAAATCAAATCCGGCTTGTTCTCTTCACTGTGTACAATATGACTGTCCCAAATCTTTTCAATAATAGTTTTTCCCATGTCACATCACCTTCTCTTACATATACGAACTGCAGATCGCGTTCGAAATACTTTTTGTTGATAGATTTTCAATGACTTTTTCAGCCATTTCCTGTGTGCCGGCTCTGGTACCGCCTTTAACATCAAGATCTGCTGTATGGAACCCTCTGTCCAGCGTTTCACTGACAGCACGTTCGATTTCATCCGCTTCCTCCGCCATGCCGAATGAATAGCGGAGCATCATCGATGCTGAAAGAATCATGCCCAGCGGGTTGGCCGCGTCTGTGCCTGCGATATCCGGTGCAGACCCATGTACAGGTTCATACAGACCGACACCGTCCCCCCGGATGCTTGCCGATGGCAGCATGCCAAGCGAACCGGTTAACACGGATGCCTCATCGCTTAAAATATCTCCAAAAAGGTTTTCTGTGACGATGACATCAAAACTTTGCGGGTTTGTAATCAATTTCATCGCGGCTGCATCCACCAGCTGATGTTCGACTGTCACCTCCGGATAATGTTCTGCCTTTTGGTCTACAATTTCCCGCCACATGCGACTTGATTCAAGTACATTTGCCTTGTCAACAGAAGTCAGTCTGCCACTTCTCAACTTGGCAGTTTCAAACCCTTTTTCAACAATACGTTCGATTTCTTCTCTCTTATATTTCAGTGTGTCGACGACCGTCTCTCCGCCGTCTCTTCTCTCACTCGGCGTACCGAAGTAAAGTCCGCCCGTCAGTTCACGGACAATCATAATATCGCAGCCGTCAACAATTTCTGTTTTCAGTGGAGAGGAATGAACAAGTGTGCTGAACCCCTGGACCGGGCGGAGGTTGGCAAACAGGCCCAGGTTTTTCCGGATACCCAAAAGCCCTTTTTCAGGTCTTTTTTCCCCGGGCATACTATCCCATTTCGGACCGCCGACTGCTCCGAGCATGACTGCATCAGCATTGTTACATGCTGTTACTGTTTCATCCGGAAGCGGTGTGCCGAAACGATCGATCGCATCTCCGCCGATCGCATGTTCGTGAAAGACGAATTCATGATGGTGTTCGCCAGCCACCGCATCAAGGACTTTCTTGGCACTTTTCATAATTTCCGCCCCGACACCATCGCCGGGCAGCATGATAATTCGCTTTCTCATCTGAACCCCTCCATCTGTAATTTATCCGTTGACGACTTCTTCTGATTTAGCCGCCTGTGCCTTGAAGACATAACGATTGACTGCATTGATATAGGCGTTCGCTGATGCTTCAATAACATCCTGTGCTGTGCCCCGGCCGTTGACAGTTTCACCATTGACCCGCAGCTGCACGTGTGACTCTGCCAGAGCATCTTTTCCGCCGCCGACCGAATTGAGCTGATAATCCAGCAGCTTCAATTCAAAATCAATCAGTTCCTGGATTGTTTTATAGAGAGCTTCAACACTGCCATTTCCAGTCGCGGCTGTCTGAACATTTTCTCCTGCCGGTGTGTACAGACTTACTGTTGCCGTTGTAATGTTGGAAGTGCCGTAATTGACCTGGAACGTATCCAGAGAATATTTACTGATCGCAGAATGCTCTGTTTTCGTTTCCATAATCAATGTATAGATGTCATCGTCGGTCACTTCTTTTTTGTGGTCGGTCAGTTCCTTGAATTTTGCGAATATAGATTTGACTTCTCCGTCAGTCAGATCAACACCGAACTCTTTGACTTTGTCCTTGAACGCGTGTTTCCCCGAATGTTTACCCATGAACAGCGTGTTTGAAGTCACACCGACCAATTCAGGCGTGATAATTTCATAAGTCTCGGCATTTTTCAATACCCCATCCTGGTGAATACCTGCTTCATGAGCATGTGCATTCCTGCCGATGATGGCTTTATTCGCCTGTACATACATACCGGAAAGCTTGGCGATCAGGTCGCTCGTCTTTTTAATTTCATCCAGCTTAAGGTTTGTATTGAACTCATACTGATCGGATCGGATATGAAGCGCGACTGCGACTTCTTCGAGTGCGACATTGCCGGCCCGTTCACCAATGCCGTTAATCGTCCCTTCCACCTGGGTCGCTCCATTTTCAACCGCCGCGATCGTGTTCGCTGCAGCAAGTCCAAGATCATTATGGCAATGACAAGACAGATCCGCCCGATCGATGTTCGGCACATTTTCCTTCATATAGTTGAACAGGCGGCCGTATTCTTCCGGTGTTGAATATCCTACAGTATCCGGCAGATTGATGACTGTTGCACCTTCATCGATGACCTGTTCGATGATACTG
The DNA here is from genome assembly GCF_000385175.1 of Salinicoccus albus DSM 19776. Lineage (GTDB taxonomy): Bacteria > Bacillota > Bacilli > Staphylococcales > Salinicoccaceae > Salinicoccus > Salinicoccus albus. The sequence goes on from NZ_ARQJ01000033.1 coordinate 315,091, forward strand.
GTCATAAAGTCCCAATCAGAACGTGTCGCATCTTCAGCCGACCATTCAACATGTTCAAAATATTGCTTGGCATATCTGACCATGTCTACAGATTGTTGAACGACCGCTTCCGGTGTCAATTTCAGCTTATATTGCATATGAATCGGTGAAGTGGCAAGGAAAATATGGATTCTTGGATGTGGTGTATGCTTCAGCGCTTCCCATGCACGGTCAATATCTTCTTTCCTCGTACGGGCAAGGGCTGTCACTGAGACATCTTTAATCGTATCGGCAATCAATTTCACAGCCTGGAAGTCCCCTTCCGAAGATGCCGGGAATCCAGCTTCCATCACATCGACGCCCAGCCGTTCGAGCTGTTTGGCAATTTCCAGCTTTTCCTGCTTGTTGAGGTTGACACCGGGGGATTGTTCGCCGTCCCGGAGCGTTGTATCAAAAATTTTAATCTGTGACATCGGCATTCCCTCTCTTCCTACTTATTTTTCTGAACCGGCTGTTTAACAAAAGGCATCAACTCGCGCAAGTCCTGCCCCACTTTAGTGATTGGGTGTTCATATTCTTTTCTGTTGACTGCGTTATACTGAGGACGTCCCGCTTTATTTTCAAGAATCCAGCCTTTGGCGAACTCGCCGCTTTGAATTTCAGACAGCACATCTTCCATACGTGCTCTTGTTTCTTCGTTTACGACACGCGGCCCTGAAACAAAGTCACCCCACTGTGCAGTATCGGATATGGAATATCTCATGTTTTCCAGACCGCCTTCATACATCAGGTCAACAATCAACTTCATCTCATGGAGGCATTCGAAATATGCGACTTCAGGCTGGTAACCCGCTTCCGTCAATGTTTCAAAACCGTTTTTAACAAGACTTGTAAGCCCGCCGCAGAGCACAGCCTGTTCGCCGAAGAGGTCAGTTTCTGTCTCTTCCTGGAAAGAAGTCTCCAATATACCTGCCCTGGCAGCACCGATACCGGCTGAATATGCCATTGCCACATCTGCAGCCGCCCCGGATACATTCTGGTACACACCATATAAGGCAGGTACGCCTGCTTCTTCTTCAAAAGTTCTCCGGACTAAGTGACCCGGCCCTTTAGGTGCGACCAGGAATACATCAATATCTTCCCTGGGCACCACCTGGCTGAAATGGATGTTGAATCCATGGGCGAATGCGAGCGCACTGCCAGATTTGAGATTATGCTTAATGCTCTCCTCATATACCTCAGGCTGTTTTTCATCGGGAAGGAGGACCATGGTTACATCTGCTTCTGCCACAGCATCAGCAACTGATTTTGAGTCAAATCCATCTTCTTCGGCTTTCTCCCTGGATTTTCCCGGACGCAGCCCAACAATTACATCATGACCGCTGTCACGCAGATTCTGTGCATGTGCATGTCCCTGGGAGCCATAACCGACGATTGCTATTTTTTTCCCTTGAAGTGCTTCTTTATTGATGTCTTTGTCATAAAATACTTTTGCCATTATAATCTTCCTTCCAATTAATAGTTTGATCTGTTTTTTATTTATAAATTACTGTTGTTCAACCTAATTATTCATGGCAGCCATGTCCTGGACCTGCCTGGGCTGCTTCCCTCTCCGGAAAGCTGTCACCCCTGTTCTGGAGAGTTCTTTGATACCGTATGGCTGCAGCAGGTCAATCAATGCTTCTATCTTGTCCGGCTTGCCTGTAACTTCTATGATCATACTGTCTCTCGAAACATCAAGGACTCTTGCTCTGAATGGTTCGATGGCGCCCTGGATCTCTGCCCGTAATGCTGAAGTACTGCCTACTTTTATCAGCGCCAGTTCCCTGGCAACAATGGAATTATCGGTAATGTCGTTCACTTTCAGAACATCAATCTGTTTATTAAGCTGTTTGGTCAGCTGTTCTATCTTATTCGCATCGTTGACCTCAACAACGAACGTCATCTTGGAAATGCCTTCGGTTTCTGTAGTTCCGACAGTGATACTTTCAATGTTGAATGCTCTTTTGGACATCATGCCCGTAATCCTGTTCAGTACACCGCTGGAATTCTGTACCGTGGCTGTTATTACTCTTTGCATCGCTTTACACCTACCATTTCATGGTTTCCTTTGCCTGGGGCAACCATCGGGAACACTTTATCAAGTTTCTGGACTCTCGCATCCAACAGCACCGGGCCGTCATAGTCAAAGACTTCCTTCATCACCTGCGGCACATCTGTTTCTTTGGAAACACTGATGCCTTTGACACCAAATCCTTCAGCAAGTTTGATGAAGTCTGGATTTTCTGTCATCAATGATGAGGAGTATCTTTCTTCGTAGAAGTCTTCCTGCCACTGTCTCACCATGCCGAGCGCTTCATTATTGACGATGATCACTTTTATCGGCAGATTGTACTGTTTGATGACCGCCATCTCCTGCATTGTCATCTGGAAGCCGCCGTCTCCGACGATCGAAACAACGGTTTCTTCCGGTCTGCCAATCTGTGCCCCGATTGAAGATGGCAGTCCAAATCCCATGGTACCAAGACCGCCTGATGTCACCCATTTATAGGGCTCATTAAACTGATAGAACTGTGCCGCCCACATCTGGTGCTGCCCAACGTCTGTAGTGATGATTGCCTGCCCGCCTGTCACCTTGTACAGCTCTTCGATCAGCCATTGTGGAGAAATCAGATCATCCGAGCGCTCGAACCAGAATGGACTGTCTTTCTTATTCCTGCTCACCTTCTCAATCCAATCACTGCAGTCTTCACATTCTATGTCACGTGCAAGCAGCCCGTTGAGCGCCTCTTTAGCATCACCGACCACCGGAATTTTCGTTTTGATATTCTTGCCGATTTCAGCTGGATCGATATCAATGTGGGCCACCTCTGCGTCTGGTGCAAAATGCTGGATGGCTCCGGTCAGCCGGTCATCAAACCGTGCGCCTATGTTGATGAGAAGATCTGACTCGTAAAGTGCCATATTCGCTGAATATGAACCGTGCATACCAGCCATACCCAGTGACTGCTCATGCTCTCCCGGGAAAGACCCGAGTCCGAGCAGCGTGGTTGTCACCGGCAGCTGGTACTTTTCGGCGAATGCGAGCAGATCTTCAGAAGCATCTGCAAAGTGTACACCTGCGCCGGCAAGCAGAATCGGTTTTTCAGCTTTTGAAAGTGCTTCGGCAAGTCTTCTGAGCTGCAGAGGATTCGGTTTTATCGTCGGCTGGTACCCCGGCAATTCAAAATCACTGCTATAAGCCTCACCTGATATTTCTGAAGCGATATTCTTCGGTATATCAACAACGACCGGTCCCGGCCGTCCGGTAGATGCGATGTGGAATGCTTCGTTTATGATCCTCGGCATATCTTTCAGGTCAGTCACCTGATAATTGTGTTTTGTTATGGGCGTTGTTAACCCGATAACATCCGCTTCCTGAAAAGCATCTGTACCGATAACGCCTGTTGCCACCTGGCCGGTAAATACAACAACCGGCAGTGAATCCATCATTGCATCCGTTATGCCTGTAACAAGATTTGTGGCTCCCGGTCCGGAAGTGGCAATGACGACGCCCGGCTTGCCTGTAACTCTGGCGTATCCTTCAGCAGCATGGATGAGGCCCTGCTCATGTCTGCACAAAATATGCTGAAATGGATTCTTTGCCCGGTAGAGGGCATCGTAAATCGGCAGTACAGCACCGCCCGGGTAACCAAATACAGTGCCGACTTCCTGATCGACAAGCGACTCGATAAATAAATCTGCTCCAGTTCTTAGTGTTCGCTCTGCTTTACTTGTTTTCATTTCAGTCTGAGTCTTCATTACCACTAACCTCCTTGTAAAATTCACGCGAGTCCCTGTGTTACGGCCTGCGGGAAAAACTTTTAGATATAAAAAATGACCCTTTCCTCCCTAAGACGCCCGCCTGTTACCAAGCAGGAGCCGTTATGGGGAGAAAAGAGCCATCTTTCACGTTACCACCCAAGTTTACAGACACCTTGCGGCGACTGCCTCCTGGACTGCCTGGGGCAGTCCGTTTTGATAACGGGTGGTCAATCACCCGGCTCGGCCTATTAAATCAACGTGTGATCTTTCAGTCCGGCACTCTGGGCTGAGATACAGGATGTTGGCATTCCCGGTTTCCAGCTATTATCCGAGTCTCTGGTAAATGTCAAAGCGTCCTGTACGGTCCCTTCGTCGTTTTTCTTTATGCTGCATGTCTCACATTCCAATGTCAGACATTTCTGATATGTGATATTGAACGTAATCTTAAACCCTTTTCGGAAAGAAATCAACCGTTAAATCCAATGATTTTTTATAATTGTCTAATATTTCAGAATTTGAAATCGTTTACATTACTTCCATGTCAAGGTTTAAATTAAAATCGATTTTTTTAAAATTTTTTGTTTGATCTTAAAAAATTTGTCTTTTGGCCAGGTCTGGATGACGAAGGCTTATCCAGCAAAAATCCTCCCGGCATATGCCGGGAGGTTAAAGTCAATACTATCTGTTAAGGTAATCTGTGACCGCACCTTCAGCAGAACTTGTCACATTATGGGCATACTTGCCCAGCACGCCTTTTCTGTAAAGTTCAGGCTGCACCCACTCTGCTTTGCGCTGCTCTATCACTTCATCGGAGACGTCGAAAGAAATTTCTTTATGTTCAGAATCAATCGTCACCAAATCACCTTCTTCAAGAAAGGCAATCGGCCCGCCGCTTTGTGCTTCCGGAGAAATGTGTCCGACGACAAGCCCGTGTGTACCGCCTGAAAAACGGCCGTCTGTGAGCAATGCAACTTTCTGTCCAAGCCCCTTGCCCACCAACAAGCTGGAAACGGAAAGCATTTCAGGCATGCCCGGACCGCCTTTGGGCCCCACATAGCGGATGACCAGCACATCGCCTTCCCTGATTTCATTATTTAATACGGCATCAGATGCCTCTTTTTCTGTGTTGAATACCCTTGCAGGTCCTTCATGGCGTTTAATTTTAACGCCGGATACTTTGGCCACAGCGCCTGTTGGTGACAGGTTGCCCTTGAGCACGATCAGCGGTCCATCTGCACGTTTCGGATTTTCAAGCGGCATGATAACGTCCTGACCATCTGTAAGATCGGCCGCTTCCGCAAGATTTTCAGCAACGGTCCTGCCTGTGACAGTCAGACAGTCTCCATGGAGATATCCTTCACGGTGGAGCATCTTCATCACTGCCTGGACACCGCCAACATTGTAAAGATCCTGGAAGACGTAACGTCCGCTCGGTTTCAAGTCTGCAAGATGCGGCACCTTTTCCTGTATACGGTTGAAATCATCGATCGTAAGGTCCACTTCTGCCGCACGGGCGATGGCGAGCAGATGCAGGATGGCATTTGTGGAACCACCAAGCGCCATGACGACGGTGATGGCATTTTCAAATGCTTTCTCTGTCATGATATCCTTTGGATATATCCCTTGTTCAAGGAGGTTCAACACTGCTTCGCCGGCAGCTTTAACATCTTTTTCCTTGTCTTCTGATTCGGCAGGATTGGATGCGCTGCCGGGCAGGCTCATCCCCATCGCTTCCATTGCTGAAGCCATTGTGTTTGCTGTGTACATACCGCCGCATGCACCGGCGCCCGGACATGCATTACATTCTATGGCATTGAGTTCCTCATCATCAATGTCACCAGCACTGTTTTTACCCACACCCTCGAAGACTGAGACAAGGTCGATATCCTTCCCTTTGTGCCTTCCCGGCGCAATGGTGCCGCCATACACGAATATTGCCGGCATTTCGGCATTGGCAATTGCAATGCCGCATCCAGGGATATTTTTGTCGCATGCCCCGATAGCTACAAGCCCGTCCAGATTTTCAGCCCCGACAACTGTTTCAATTGAATCGGCGATAAGATCACGGGAAGGGAGTGAATAACGCATGCCCTGCGTTCCCATGGAAATACCATCGGATACAGTAATTGTGTTGAACTGCAGCGGGACACCGCCTGAGTCGAGTGCACCCTGTTTTGCCGCTTTGGCAAGATCATTCAGATGGATGTTACATGGAGTCACTTCCGCCCATGTACTTCCGATACCAATCTGGGGCTTCGTAAAGCTGTCATCTGTCAATCCGACGGCCCTCAGCATAGCACGGTTCGGCGCTTTGACATTACTTTCTGTATACACATGACTCTTAATCCGCAAATCTTGTTTAGTTTCTTCCTTATTTGACATTCTGGAAACCACCTTTCTTTTAACGTTGATACGCTTTAAACTTGAACACTTCCGTCATCAGTTTCTGTTGTTTTATCAATCTTACCGCTGTCCGTCTTTTTACTCAGCAGGGTTGCGATCAGAGACCCTGAAATATTATGCCACACGCTGAACAGTGCGGCCGGCACAGCCGACAGCGGCGAGAAGTGTGCTGCAGACAACGCCGCAGCCAGACCAGAGTTCTGCATACCTACCTCGATGGAAACAGCTTTCTGATCTGAAAGATCGAAGCGCAGAACTCTGCCCATTATGAAACCGATGAGATAGCCGAGCAGATTATGCAGAATGACGACCGCAAAAATGAGCAGTCCGGACTGTACAATTGCTTCAGTATTGCCGGAGACTACAGCTGCCACGACACCAACGATACCTATTACAGAAACGAGCGGCAGCACCTGGATACCTTTCTCAACATAATCACCGAGAAGATACCTGGCAACAAGTCCGAGGGCAATTGGCACTAACACAATCTGCAATATCGTCATGAACATGTCCATGAACGATACCGGCAGCCATGCACTTGCCAAAAGCAGTGTCAGTGCAGGTGTCAGGATTGGTGCCAGCAGAGTGGAAACTGCAGTTGCAGTAACACTCAACGCTGTATTACCCTTGGCCAGGAAAGTCATCACATTCGATGAGGTTCCGCCCGGCGTACATCCGACAAGTATCACACCCACTGCAAGTTCAGGCGGCAGCTGAAACAGAAATACCAGTCCCAATGCAACCAGCGGCATGATTGTATATTGCAGCAGTACAGTGACAAGTACCGTTTTAGGTACTTTTAAAACCCGCTTGAAATCTTCAAGTTTTAAAGTAAGCCCCATCCCAAACATTATAATCCCGAGGAGCAGATTGATATAGCCACCAATCCACATAAATCCTTCCGGGAACATAAAAGAAACAACGGCAAATAAAATGACCCAGATCCCGAATGTATTACCAACAAACTGACTGAGTTTACCCGCAGCGTTCATAAACACTCCTCCTTAATGGATTGCAGCATGATTCAGTTTTGATTAAAACTATAAAGAGTATATTAACAGATAATTCTTGAATATCCTAGATGCTGGCTGAAAAATTTTTAGAATCTTTGAAATTAACAAGGCAGTCTGAACCTTCTAAAACCAGTGGGGGGTTATTGTCAGTGTTTTTCCAATTTTTTATGACTAATGCGGTATAAAATGCCCGTTACGACATGAATACATAAAAAATAATCTGGGGGATCTCGTTTCAAGATACCCCAGATTAAGGTCTTTAACTCGTCGTTTTGTTCATTGCTCTCTCTTTCCAAATCCCAGATTACAATTCATCATTATTTCTGCGGTCGACATTTCTTCTGCGTTCTGTCGAAGCGTCTTCCCCGTAACCGTATTCATTGTTCATGCGTGACTCACGGCGACGGTCTTCTGACTCTCTATACAATGAATCATCTTCGCGCTCGGCCTCTTCTGAAAATCCGGAAGTACCGCCGCTTCTTGTGTATTCTTCCTCGGTCACAGGTTCCGTCGTCTCCTGGGAGTCCAGGTTGCTGTCCACATAACGCCCTGCTTCTGACTGCGCTTCACTGTTGCTTTCTTTCCTGTACTCTCTGTCAGTGTCCGCATCGATTGCACGGAACTGACGTGTCTCTTCCATATTATTTTCATCCGTCCCTGAATCTGGAGATTGCGAACGTTCATACGTTACCGTATCATCCCGATACTGGTCTTCACGGAAAGGGCCATCTTGACGACGGCTTCTGTCTTCTCTTAAACTTTCCCCATCATCACGCTGGCCCGGCGCGTCAAACTCATCTCTCCTGGCCTCTCCTCCGCCGTGTTCAAATTCATCGTGATTAATGACACGGTCTTTCCTGACGAACAAAAGGATGGCAGCAATCACAAAGAACAACGGGATAAGTCCAGTGATGATGAAAAATACAAGCGGCGCCGTCAAAATGGCAGTGATCAGCAGGAGGAATCCTGATAAAATCCTGCGGCGCATCGTAATTAAACCAAATAATCCCAGTATTAGCGGCAAAGCAAGGTAAAGTGCAAATATCCAGCTGCTGTTAAGCCAGCCAACAATCATGTCGGCCATTTCTTCACTTGAAACTCCGACAGCCTCTTCAGATGATTGGCCCTGCATCTGCTGCTCCATCGATTGTATAAATGCCTGTCTGAACTGTTCGATAAAATTTGGATCGTTTACCATAACCAAGGCAAAAAACAGAAGTAAAACAGTTATTACCAGCAGACCTGCCCACGCAATCCAGCCAAATATTCTTTCTGCTATCCGGCTGACCGGTTCTACAGTTTGTTTGTAAGATTTATTAGCCATATTGTCCTCCGTTAATTATATCTTTATATTGAATATTACCCTGCACGATATGATTTAATCAAATAAATACTGCATTATTGATTTAAATTTTTATCGTCCGGCCATCTTCACTCTCTTTCAGCTGTTTTACCGCAGTGTAAGCCTCGAAACCACTGGATTTTTTAAATGCTTTGAATACCGTTTTTTCTTCAGACTTCGATGGAATGACTGCTTTGAATCTGCGATATTTTTCTCTCAGTTCTTCCGGGGATATGCCTGCCCCATATGCACGTTCTATCGTCTCAAAAAACTCAACGACATCGATGATTTCCTCTGTCGTCCAATCTGCATCGATCGGGTAGCTGTATTCATCCGGCATTAAATCCTCCCTTTACTCTGTAAAATAAAAGGCGTCCATCATTGGACGCCTGATATATTGATCTGTTACTTACATCGTATGGATCGGCTGGCCAAGTACTACATCTGCAGCTTCCATCGGAATCTCGCCCAGAGTCGGGTGTGCATGGACTGTTAGTGAAATGTCTTCCACCGTCATGCCTGTTTCAACCGCAAGTCCAAGCTCTGCAATGACGTCAGAGGCACCTGTACCGGCCACCTGGGCACCGAGCAGAAGCCCGTCTTCTTTTCGGGAGACAAGCTTAACGAAACCTTCTGTTTCATTAAGCCCGAGTGCACGTCCGTTCGCCGCATATGGGAATTTACCGGTTTGGACTTCGAATCCGGCATCTTTGGCATCTGCTTCATTGTAACCCACAATTGCCAGTTCTGGATCTGTGAAACATACTGCCGGCATGCCAAGGTAGTCAACTTCTGATTTTTCACCGGAAATTACTTCAGCAGCCACCTTTGCTTCATACATTGCTTTATGGGCAAGCGGAGAACCTGGAACGATGTCGCCGATCGCAAAGATATTATCGACGGATGTTCTGGATTGCCTGTCCACTTCGATAATGCCATTATCGTCCATCCTGATGCCAGCTTCTTCAAGTCCAAGTTCATCCGTATTCGGTTTGCGCCCCACGGTAACCAGTACATAATCCGCTTCAATTTCCTCAGTTTTACCTTTAGCTTCATAAGTTACCTTAACGCCGTTGTCAGTTTCCTCCGCGGATTGGGCCATCGCTTCAGTGACAACTTCAACGCCTTTATTCTTAAGTGATTTCTTGACAACCTGTGTGAGCTGTTTCTCAAATCCGCCAAGAATATCTGCGGCTCCTTCAAGAATTGTCACTTCTGTACCGAAGTTGGCATACGCAGTCCCCAGTTCGGAACCAATATAACCGCCGCCGATGACAACAAGCTTTTCAGGTTTTTCTTCAAGGGCAAGCGCACCTGTGGAATCAATGATCCGGCCGCCGAATTTGAATCCAGGGATTTCAATCGGCCGTGAACCTGTAGCGATGATTGCGTTTTTGAATTCATAAGTCTGGGACTGTTTTTCATCCATCACTTTCATCGTGTTGGCATCAACGAAATAAGCTTCACCTTTAACGATTTCCACCTTGTTGCCTTTAAGCAGTCCTTCAACGCCGCTGGTCAGTTTATTGACTACGCCGCTTTTGTATTCTTGTAATTTCGGGAAGTCGAGTTTGACATCTTCAGTAATAATACCCATTTCATCAGAATTCTGTGCCTGATCGTAACGATGTGAAGCAGAAATCATCGCCTTGGATGGGATGCACCCAACGTTCAGACATACACCTCCAAGATCTCCTTTCTCCACAATCGTCACCTTTTGTCCAAGCTGCGCAGCGCGAATCGCAGCTGCGTACCCGCCCGGACCGGCGCCAACAACTACAGTATCAGTTTCAATAGGAAAATCTCCAACTACCATATGCTCTTATCCCTCCATGAGTAATAATTCTGGATTGTTAAGCAAACGCTTAACATGGTTCAATGCAAGCTGTGCTTTCATGCCGTCTATCTGTCTGTGATCATAGCTGAGTGACAGTGCGAGAACTGGTTTAGCCACGATTTCTCCATCCTGTACCAGCGGTTTCTCCTCGATGCGTCCAATGCCTAAAATCGCTACTTCAGGCTGATTGATGACTGGTGTGAACCACTGTCCGCCAGCTGAACCAAGGTTTGAAATTGACATGGAACCGCCTTTCATTTCTTCACTGGTCAGTTTGCCGTCCCGTGCTTTTTCAGCAAGTTCGTTGATTTCGCCAGAAATTTCGAACATGGATTTCTTTTCAGCATCTTTGACTACCGGCACAACAAGGCCTCTGTCTGTGTCAGCAGCAATACCTACATTATAATAATGTTTCTGAATGACTTCAAACGTTTCTCCGTCAACTGAAGTATTTAGTTCAGGGAATTTCTTGAGCGCTGAGACAAGTGCCTTCACAACATATGGGAGGAATGTCAGCTTGACATCATGTTCCTGTGCAACTTCCTTAAATCGCTTCCTGTGATCCCACAGGGCGGAGACTTCCACTTCGTCCAGATGAGTAACATGCGGAGATGTCTGTTTGGAATTGACCATTGCTTTGGCGATCGCTTTTCTCATACCGCTCATCTTCTCGCGTGTTTCTGGATACTGTTCTTCTGGCACCGCAGCTGCTGCCGGTTTTTCTTCCTCTGTTTCTTCTGCCGCTGCAGCCGGCTGTTCGCCTTTGGCAAATGCTTCGATGTCTTCTCTCAGCACCCGTCCGTTCTTGCCGCTGCCGGTCACTTCGTTGATGTTCACATCGTTTTCACGTGCAAATTTGCGGACTGAAGGCATGGCGATGACACGTTCACCTGACACTGCTTTGCCAGCTGTTTTTGTATCCTCGGAAGATTTTTCTGCAGACGTTTCTTTGGCTGCTTCCTTTTCCTCAGTTCCTTCAGATTTTGAAGAGTCTTCCTGCGCTTCAGATTCTTCTGCAGCAGACTCATTCCCGCTGTCTTCAGAGCCGTCATCGATAGTAACGATTACTTCGCCGACTGTTGTGACAACGCCTTCTTCCACATGAATTTTTTTTACCGTACCATCTACCGGAGAGGGAATCTCCACAACGGCTTTATCATTTTGTACTTCTGCAAGCACATCGTCTTCTTTAATTTCATCGCCTTCGGCTACATTCCAGTTGGCAATCTCTGCTTCATGGGTCCCTTCACCAACATCCGGCAGTTTAAATTCATAAGCCACAGTTTATTCCTCCTTTAAATCTTGATTAGAAATCGATTACTTCTTTTGCACGTTCTATGATATCGTCCTTGTTCGGCAGCCATATGTCTTCTGCCTGAGTGAACGGATAAACTGTGTCAGGGGCAGTGACGCGTTTTATCGGGGCTTCCAGGCTCAGAATGGTGCGTTCGGAAAGTTCAGCAACCACCTGGCCGCCGACCCCTGCCTGACGCTGTGCTTCCTGGATGACCACTGCGCGATTTGTCTTTTTCACTGACTCAACCAGCGTTTCGTAATCTATCGGTGACACGGTCCTCAGATCAATGACTTCTGCTGAAATGTCTTCTTCAGCAAGTGCATCCGCCGCTTTGATTGCTTCCTGGACCATTGCACCATATGCGATAAGGGAAACATCTTCACCTTCGCGTTTGACACTGGCTTTGCCAAGCTCTACCGTATATTCTTCTTCAGGAACATCTTCACGGAATGAGCGGTATAATTTCATATGTTCAAGGAAAACCACCGGATCATTGGAACGGATCGCTTCGATTAAAAGTCCTTTAGCGTCTGCTGGGTTTGAAGGGATGACCACTTTCAGACCCGGCGTCTGTGCCATTAGTCCTTCAAGTGAATCCGGATGGAGTTCAGGTGTATGGACACCGCCGCCAAACGGTGCACGGATTAGAATCGGTGCTTCTTTAGTTCCGCCGGAACGTGCTCTGTGGCGTGCGATCTGTCCCGCAACACCATCCATCGCTTCGAAAACAAATCCGAAAAACTGAATCTCCACGACTGGACGGAAATCTTCAAGAGTGAGTCCGAGACCCAGTGAAACCAACGCACTTTCAGCAAGCGGTGTATCGAACACCCTGTCCTCACCAAATTCTTTTTGCAGACCTTCCGTGGCCCGGAAGACACCGCCGTATGCACCGACATCTTCACCGAGCACAAGGACATTCTCATCATTTTTCAATTCAGTCGCCATCGCTTCAGTGATTGCCTGAATCATTGTCAATTCTGCCATTGCTTATTTCGACTCCTTTGCTTTGTAGACTTCATGCTGCTCTTTTAAGTTTGCAGGCATTTCGTCGTACATGTTTTCCATCAGTTGAGTGACTGTCTGTTTTTCAGTATTATCAGCTTCTTTGATTGCTTTCTTGATTTCTTCTTTAGCCTCTTCCATCAGCTCATTCTCTTTCTCTTCATTCCAAAGATTTTTATCCTCCAGGAATTTACGGAAACGGACAAGCGGATCCTTTTTCTCCCAGTCAGAATCTTCATCGGAAGTCCTGTAACGGGTCGGGTCGTCCCCTGCCATCGTGTGCGGACCGTAACGGTAGGTGACTGTTTCGATGATTGTCGGTCCTTCTCCCGCTGTCGCACGTTCACGTGCTTCTTTTGTCACTTTGTAAACGGCAAGCGGATCCATACCATCCACCTGGATACTCGGCACACCAGCAGCCAAGCCTTTTTGTGCAAAAGTTTGTGCAGCCGTCTGCAATTCCTGAGGGGTCGAAATTGCGTACTGGTTGTTTTGGACGACAAATATCGCCGGTGCTTTAAACGCACTCGCATAGTTGAAACCTTCGTAGAAGTCCCCTTGTGAAGATCCGCCATCACCAATATAAGTGATCGCTACTGCATCTTTGGAGCGTTTCTTTATGCCTATTGCTACACCGGCAGCCTGAACATAGTTTGCACCAATGATAATCTGAGGACTCAATGCATTGACACCTTCAGGGAATTGGTTGCCGACGAAATGCCCTTTTGAAAACAGGAACGCTTTAGTGAGCGGCAAGCCATGCCAGATGAGCTGCGGCACATCACGATAACTTGGAACTACATAGTCACTTTTCTCCAGCGCGTAATGGCTGGCCAGCTGTGAAGCTTCCTGGCCGGCAGTCGGCGCATAGAATCCAAGACGGCCCTGGCGGCTCAGTGATATGGAGCGCTGGTCGAGCACACGTGTCCAGACCATCCGGGTCATCATTTCAACAAGTTCATCATCAGACAACTCCGGCATTTCCCCTTCGTTTATCACGTTGCCTTCCTTATCCAGAATCTGATACATTTCAAATTTGCTTTCGATCTCGTTTAGTGTCTTCACTGGATCGAAGCCTTTTTTCTTCGGTGCCATAAACTGTTCACCATACCTTTCAAATTTTCAATGATTAGTTATATTTTATCATATGCTGTTACAATAGTAAAATAAACAAAAATATAACAGATGGTAATGAATACTTACATAGAGGGGGTTTTTATCATATAACAGTAAAATCTGTTGTATGATACAGCGCTTCCATTTTTTATCTCTGAACCAGTTCCTCTATTTCCTGCTTGATCTCATTTACCTTATCGGTTTCTTCACTGAAAGCTGATGTATTGTCTTCAACGGTCTGATATTCCTCGTTCAGGCTGTTCAGACGCTGATCCACCTCATCCTGCGAAATATCTTCTCCCCCGAGATACTCAAATACTTCTTTCTCGCCTTCCAGCACTGATTTATAACTGCTGATCATTTCCTCGTGAGCTGTGAATCTTGATTCCATTGAATCAATCAGGGACTGCGCTTTCTCTTTGTACGACTCATTGGAAATTTCCTCGACATACTGACGGGAAGATTCCATTGCATTCCTGCTGTCTTCCATCACAGAAACTTCAGCATCCAGCTGCTCTATACGCGAGTCAGTATTTTCTACAAGCTGGTCGCTGATATCCGGTAATTCATCCCTGGATGCATCTTCCAGAGACTGCTGCAGTTCAGATTTCTCTTCCTCGAGTGAATTGAATTCTTCTGTTAAAGGTTCTATCTCCTTTTCCACTTCTACGGTCTCCTGAAACGCATTATAAAAATCCCCCAGTTCATCCTCCTCCGATGAACATCCAGCAATTATCACAACGACCAGCATTAAACCGGCTAACAAATTTCTCATTTTCCGACCTCCAGGATTGATAACGATTAATTTTCAGTTTGAGAATAACACAATCACTTGTATATTATAGTATAATAACAGGATGAATAGAAGAAACAGGAGGACATTATTTTGCTGACAATGAAAGATATAATCCGCGATCCCGATCCAAACTTGAGAAAGAAGGCTGCGGAGATAAAAGAAATAAATCAGGAAACTGTCAATCAGTTACGGGAAATGAGAGACTATGTGATCAATTCACAGGATGAAGCAGTGGCTGAAAAATACGGTTTGCGGCCGGGGGTCGGACTGGCAGCGCCTCAGATCGGCCTGGATAAAAGAATGACAGCAATCTATATAGAGGATGAAGAAGGCAGCCCCATTCACGATTACATGCTCATCAACCCAAGGGTGAAGAGCCATTCGGTGACTGAAACATATTTGCCGGCCGGGGAAGGCTGCCTGAGCGTGGACGAAGATTATCCGGGGCTTATCCACCGCTATCAAAGAGTTAAAATTAAGGCGCTGGATATCGAAGGCAATGAATTTGAGCTTAAATTGAGTGGCGTCCCGGCAGTCGTACTGCAGCATGAACTGGATCACCTGGATGGCATCCTCTTCTATGACCGCATCGATAAGGACATGCCCATGGAACCTAAGATTGGCGCCAGGCCGGCAGAATGAAGAAGCGACAAAGGCGCGGCGGGCTCATGTTTACATGAACTCGTCGCGCCTTTGTCGAAACGGTATATTGTGTTCATATAATTTTTCTTTCACTGCTTCAAAAGTATTTTCATCCATTATTTCAGGATCATGGTTATGACGCTTCTTATGCGGATCTTCTCCCTTATCCTCCGCCAGATCATCATACACATAATCCATTACTACGACGCCCGGACGAATATTGAATTCCAGTTTTGTCATGTTGCGGTCTGCACGGTTATACTCGAGCAGCACAGCATCAATAATCTGTTTTTCTTTCATCAGTATATCCCTCCAATCAATCCCATTATAAAGTCTTTGCATGTCAAACGTCTATAATGTAGAATAAAACTAAGCTGAATGAGGGATGTGGTCTTTATGCTCAGGCGTCTGCGCAAGAAACTGAAGCAAAAGCTCAAACGCATTCTCGGTAGAAAAGGGTTGCTCAACAACGATTATATGAAGGGGGAGTAACCCCCTCTGATTTACTGTGCTGTCAGGGGCAGCACAAGTTTTTTATTGACATGAGAACCTAAGTATATTCATATAAATTATTAAAAGACAATTGAAGGAGAATTATCTAAATGGCAGTATTCAAAGTATTTTTCCAGGAAAGACAGGATGCAAGAATTATCAGAGAAGACACATTGACAAGGTATTTCGAAGCAGACTCAGAGACAGAAGTACGACGGGGTCTGAAAGATGCAGCGGCAGCGTATAATATCGAATTCGTACAGGAATTGAGTCCCGAACATCTGGAGTACGAAAGAAATAATAATGCAGACTTTAAGGTGGAGAATCTCTGATGTCTCTTGAAAAGGAAGAAGTTGGTGTTTTCGCCCTCGGGGGACTTGGGGAAATCGGAAAGAACACCTACTGCATAGAGTATAAAGATGAGATAATTATGATCGATGCGGGCATAAAATTTCCAGATGATGAACAGCTCGGCATCGATTATGTAATCCCGGACTACACGTATTTAAAACAGAATAAAGAACGCATCAGCGCACTGATCATCACCCACGGGCATGAGGATCACATCGGGGGCATCCCGTTCCTTCTGAAAGAGATTAATGTGCCGATCTACACAGGGCCGCTTGCACTTGGACTCATCCGCAACAAGCTGGAGGAGCACCATCTTCTCCGGACAGCAGAGCTCAACCCGATTGAAGAATCCACTGTGCTCAAATTCAAACACATGACAATTGAATTTTATCTGACTACCCACTCCATCCCTGAAGCATACGGAGTCATCGTCAGAACTCCTGAAGGCAACATCGTGCACACCGGTGACTTCAAGTTTGATTTCACTCCTGTCGGGGCACCGGCGAACATTGCAAAGATGGCAAAGCTTGGAGAGGAAGGCGTCCTCTGTCTGCTGTCGGATTCGACAAATGCGACTGTCCCGAACTTTACAATCAGCGAAAAAGCAGTCGGCCAGAATGTGGAGGACATCTTCAGGAAATGTGCAGGCCGGATTATTTTTGCGACTTTTGCATCCAACATCTACCGCGTTCAGCAAGCGATTGATGCAGCCGTAAAGTTAGACCGTAAAATATGCGTCTTCGGCCGCAGTATGGAGAATAATATCCGTATTGGTACCGAGCTCGGCTATATTAAAGCACCGCCGGAGACATTCATCGAACCCAGAATGATCAACCGCATGGAGAAGCATAAAGTGATGATCCTTTGTACCGGTTCACAGGGCGAGCCTATGGCAGCTCTTTCCAGAATCGCCAATGGCACACACCGTCAAATCAGCATCATCCCGGACGATACGGTCGTATTCAGTTCTTCACCAATTCCGGGCAATACGCTCAGTGTCAACCGTACGATCAATGCACTGTACAAGGCGGGGGCTGATGTCATCCATGGAAAATTATCAAACATTCATACGTCCGGGCACGGTTCCCAGGAAGAACAGAAACTGATGCTCAGACTGATGAAGCCGAAGTATTTCATGCCGATCCACGGGGAATACCGTATGCTCCACCTGCACAAAGAACTTGCAGTCAACACGGGCATAGATCCTGAGAACGTATTTCTCATGGAACAGGGGGACGTCCTTGCACTTAAAAAAGATCGTGCAAGATACTCACACAGGGTACAGGCAGGCACGGTCTTCATCGATGGTATCGGCATCGGGGATATCGGCAACATCGTCCTGCGGGACAGAAAAGACCTGTCGGAGGAAGGACTCGCCATCGTCGTTGTATCCATCGACTTCAAAACCGGCAAACTCCTCAGCGGACCGGACATCATCTCCCGCGGTTTCGTCTACATGAGAGAATCCTACGGACTCATCCGCAGTTCCGAGAAAAAGATCAAAGGCGATGTAATCAATCTGCTCAATACCAAAGATGACGTTGAATGGTTCCATGTCAAACAGCTCATCATTGAAGAACTCAGCAACCATCTGTATCGGAAAACACGCAGAAGACCGATGATCCTCCCCATGATCATGAGAGTCGATCAGGCACAGGAACAGCAGCGTTAATATACAGTAAAAGGCACCCGTCTCAATTTGTCGAGGCGGGTGCTTCTTTGCGTTGTTGAAAGCTGACAGCAGTCTGATATTGTTATGACTCATGTACTCGCTTTGTTTTCACTTTTGTATCAGCAGCTTTTCAAATCGGGTCAGATCTTTGTCATCACCAATGACAATCAGAATGTCTTTAGTTCTGATCTTAATTGTAGGATCCGGACTGACGATAATGTCGTCATCCCTTTTTATCGCTATGACGCTGACCCCGTACTCTGCCCGGATATCAAGGTCGAGGAGGGATTTGTCGTCAAGTAAATCCGTCGCTTCCAGCTCTACGATGGAATGCCGGTCGGACAATGCAAGGTAATCGAGTACTGAATTGGAAACCAGCTTATGCGCAATCCGCCTGCCCATATCCCTCTCAGGATGTGTAACGTAATCCGCACCGATCTTTTCAAGCACGCGAGCGTGGTGATCACTCTGTGATTTAACTGTTACCTTTTCCACACCCAGGTCTTTCAGGATGACCGTGGTCAATATGCTTGACTGGATATCATCACCGATGGCTACGATGACATTGTCGAAGTTCTTCAGCCCGAGATCTTTGATGACCGACTCATCAGTAGTATTCGCAACGACTGCCTGGGTGGCGATGTCTGCAAACTCGTTGACCCGTTTTTCATCTGCATCAATCGCCAATACGTCCATATCAAGGTTGATCAATTCCTTGACGATACTGCCGCCGAAACGCCCTAGCCCAATCACTGCAAACTCTTTATTCATCAGATTATCCCCTTTTCAAGTCATTTTGGTTCAGTATTTACTTTTATCCTTACCCTGGACGTAATCCTTGTCAAACAGGAATAACCGGAGCAGCAGGGCAAGGCTTGGAATCAGCAGCAGGAGGCCGAGTATAAATACGATGGTCAGACTCATCGCCATGGCATCATTGACGATGGATGTATTTACCTCAACATGCGGATACAGGATATAAGGCATCTTGCTGATACCGTAACCGTAAAACGCAAATGCAAACTGCAGCATGATCATGATGAAGGCAATGCCGTAATTGCGCCGCTTCCATATCAGAAAAATGGCGATGCCCATCGACAACAGACTGAGGCCGAATAAATACCACAATTCCTGGGCATTCATAAAATGCTCATAGTTATGATCACGAAGTCCCAGGAAGACAAACTGCGTGATGACAAGCATCGGCAGCGTCCAGATTAAAAACCAGCGCCGGGTCAGTTCAACCGCTTTTGCCGCTTTGGCCCGGTCTGCGTAAAATGTCAGGAATCCGCTCGATATATAGAGCACTGAAATGATGGCCAGGAATACGACTGACCATGAATATGTGCTGTAGAGCAATGCTTCCAGATCAAGCTGTATGCCGCCGGCATCTTCTATGATATATCCGCCTTCAGAGATGACCAGTGCCACTGATAAAGACGCCGGGATCAGGAGTCCGGTTGCGCCGTACAGAAAATCCCATGATATCTTCGGGATTTTATTGTACGAGTTGAAAGCGTAATAACTCCCGCGTATCGACAATAGTATCAGTGCGATGCTTGCCGGAATCAGAAGCGCTGTACCGTAGTAATATGCAGTATCCGGGTAAAATCCGACGATGCCGACAAAGAAGAACACAAAAAATACGTTTGTCACTTCCCATACTGGATTCAGATATCTTTTTATAATCGGACTGATGATGTTTTCCACACCGGTGACCTTGGCATAGAAATTGAAGAATCCGGCACCAAAGTCAATGGATGCAATGATGATATAGCCGTACAGGAACGTCCACAGCACTGTTATCCCAATGATTTCATAATTCATCAGAGATGACCTCCCTTATTGGACTCACCGTATAGTTCGAGGCGCTCGGCCTGTGCACTTTTATCCTTGAACATTTTAAGCAGCACGTAAACGCAGGTCACTCCGAGTACAGCATACAATGCAACAAATGCAATCAGGGCCATGCCCAGCCCGTCTGCGTTAGTTATTGCTTCAGAAACTCTCATATAGCCCCTCAGTATCCATGGCTGACGACCCATCTCGGCCAGGAACCACCCTGCTTCAATGGCAGCGACCGACAAGGGGCCGGCTAGAACATAAGCGTAGAGCAGTGCCGGGTGGTGTTCGTTCAGGCCCTTGGTGAACTTAGCGATAAAGTAGATGATTGATACACCAAGCGCGTACATGCCGAAGAATACCATGATATCAAAGAAATAATGAATGATCATCGGCGGGTGATTCTCTTCAGGGATATCGTTCAATCCAGTGACTTCCGTATCAAATGAACTGCCTGCCAAAAAGCTCAGGAAACCGGGAATTCTCAGTTCATAATTGATTTCCTGCGATTCTTCATCCAGCATCCCGAATAGCACCAGATCTGCATTTTCTTCCGTGTCGAAATGCCATTCCATCGCAGCCAGTTTTTCGGGCTGATGGTTGTGCAGGAATTTCGCTGAGAAATCACCCGCAAGCACTGTAAGCAGTGCAGTAATGACACCAGCGACCATCATCGCTTTCAGACCTTTTTTATGATAAGTACGATCTTCTTTAAATTTGGAACGGAGCAGTTTGAAGGCACCGATCGACGCAATGATGAATACCGCCGTCATATAGGCAGTCGCAACGACGTGGAACATTCTGACCCAGCTTGAAGGGTTGAACATTGCAGTCAGCGGCTCAGCGTTGATAAGTTCGCCATCTGCCATATCAAACCCTGCCGGTGTATTCATGAATGAATTTACCGTCGTGATGAAAACAGCAGATAAGGTTGCCCCTAAAATGATCGGTATGTTCAGCATCCAATGATACCACAGATTCTTGAAACGATCCCAGGTGTAAAGGTAGATCCCAAGGAAAATCGCTTCAAAGAAGAAAGCGAATGTTTCCATAAATAACGGCAATGCGATAATTTGCCCGCCCAGCCTCATAAATTCCGGCCAGATCAGTGACAGCTGTAAACCGATGATCGTACCGGTCACGACACCGACAGCAACGGTCACCGTATACCCTTTGGCAATGCGTCTTGCCATCGTCAGATAATCGGTGTCTTTTTTCCTGATGCCAAGGAACTCCAGCACCATGATGACAATCGGCATACCGACACCGATTGTAGCAAAAATGATATGGAAACCGAGTGTGCTGGCAGTCAGTACACGGCCAAGAATAACATCATCCATTCAATCACCCCATTAGTAACTTACCCTCAATTATAGTCCGTAAGTAGACTGTATGATAACTGCAAAGTTCCAATTTTCATGACATTTTTGTGAAATTATTATCAATAATATGAATAAACACCCGCATATCAATTGATGCAGGTGTTTATCGACGTTTATCCTTCTGTTCCAGCAGTCTGATCTTCCCGCACTCTCATGAGGAATATGATCCCGATGGCAATCATGACGATTAAACTTGTAATTGCCGCGCGTGACGCAAGCGCGCCGTAATCCGCCAGCATCCACGTGATTGAGCCATAGATAAACGGGCCGACAATCGCGCTCATCTTTGCACTGAAGGCAAAGAGCCCGAAAAACTGGCCTTCAGTGCCCTCCGGTGAAAGCTCAATAATCATGGTACGGCTGACGACCCACGTGGAGCCCATCGCAATCCCGAAGAATACAGCAGCAATCCAGAACGTCCACATCGGCAGCGGAATTGCAGCGATGGCCACTGCGGTCCCCAGCACTGTGGCGATGATCAGGAAAGTCTTTTTGGAACCGATCGCCCGGTTGACGAAACTGAAAACAATCGCTCCGACGATTGAAAAAGCGGTTGCCACCATGAAGATGATCAGGAATGCGCCCGGTTCAAACCCGACAACCGTCGTAGCATACGGCTGCATCATCGCAATCGCAGTTGCCAACGCGTCATTGACAAAGAAATACGCAATCATAAAGAAAAAGATCGAAGGATAGGCACGCGCCATTTTGAATGTATGATAAATATCCTTATACCCTTTTAGGAAGGGCTGTTTCGGCTTAGGCCGTGTTTTCTGATCTTTATTAATGATAAACAACGGCAGTGCAAACACCAGAAACAAAATCCCGGATAACCAGAACGTATTGTGTACGCCGGCATCACCAACAAGCAGCATTACCGTGAGAATGCCAAAAAGCGTTCCCAAATAACCGAGCGCCACACCAAAACCGGAAATGAGGGGGATTTCCTTCTTATTGCCAAGGCTGGAAAGCATCCCATCGTAGAATACATTCCCGGAGTTGTATGCAAAACGGGCAAAAACAAAAAGTATAATCGTCAAGACGAGCCCGTTCGGCAAGCCGAACCAGCGGTCAGTATCCATACCGCCAAATACACCCATCAGAATCGTTGCAGTCACACAGAGCAGCGTAAACAGCATCACAAATTTTTTACGCGCGCCCGTACGATCCATTGTCACACCGTATAAAGGCGAGAAAAGAATGAGCAGACCCGCTGACACAGCATTGGCATAAGCGATAACTGTAGAAGCAATCTGTTCCAGGCGGGGGGTGGAACCCACCACTTCAGTTATGTATTGCGGGAAAAATAATGTAACGATATTCGCACTGAAAATCGTATTCGCAAAATCAAATAGCGCCCACGCTAAAATCGGCAGCGTCAAATACAGTTGAATCGGACTGCGTGTCTGTTCCTTCAATATCCGGCACCCCACTTTTTCCCAAGTATAACAGATGCCTGCAGGTTTAGGGAGCTGATGAAAATTTTTAACTGAATGGTTGTTTTAGAATTTTAATGGCACTGAACATGCCCTTCAATAACCGTTAAACTTCAAAAAACCTCCACGCGCAAAAACGCGTGGAGGTTCTCCTGCATATTTTATACTCGGCTCGTATATTCATCGACAAGTGCCAGCACTTCTTCTGTATCTTTACATTCGAGTGCTGATTCTACGAGTTTTTCCATGTCTGTTTTCTTCAATCCTGAAAGCTGCCTGCGCGCTTTCAATACGGATGAGGCGCTCATGGAGAATTCATCCAGCCCGAGTCCAAGCAATAATGGAACGGCCTTTTCATCTCCCGCCATTTCTCCGCACATTCCTGTCCATTTCCCTTCTTTATGGGAAGCGTCAATGACCATTTTGATCAGACGCAGCAAGGCAGGATGGTACGGCTGATACAGGTAGCTGACAGCTTCGTTCATACGGTCTGCTGCCATTGTATACTGAATCAGATCATTCGTACCAATTGAGAAGAAGTCCACTTCTTTAGCAAACTGGTCTGCAATGATGGCAGCAGAGGGTATCTCAATCATGATGCCGACTTCAATATCATCTTTAACCTGGACGCCTTCGTCCTTCAATTTGTTTTTTTCTTCGACAAGCAATGCTTTTGCCTGATTAAATTCTTCTATTGTTGCAATCATCGGGAACATAATTTTAAGGTTACCGTGCGCACTTGCTCTGAGCAGCGCTCTCAACTGTGTTCTGAAAAGTTCCTGATTGTCGAGCGTCATGCGGATCGCACGATATCCGAGGAACGGATTCAATTCTTCGGGCAGATCCAGATACGGAAGTTCTTTGTCTCCGCCTACATCCAGCGTACGAACAACGACGGGGCTGCCATCCAGTTTCTCCAGTACTGCCTTGTAAGCTTCGTACTGTTCTTCCTCACTCGGAATCTCCGTTCTTCCCATGTAAAGAAATTCTGTACGGTAAAGGCCGATGCCTTCAGCACCGTTTGATACAACCCCATCAAGATCGTCCGGTGTACCGATGTTGGCGGCGAGTTCCACTGTGACATCATCCATGGTTTTGGATGGTTCGTCCACAAGTTTTTTAAGCGCTGCCTTGTCCTCTTCAACTCTGGCTGCTTTATCTTCATAGACCTGTATCTCTTCATCGTCCGGATCGACAATGACATCACCAGCACCGCCGTCCACGATAATCTGCTGGCCGACGGTCACAGCATCTGTCACTTCCCTGGTCCCGACGACTGCGGGAATTTCAAGTGAACGTGACATGATTGCAGAATGAGAGGTACGCCCGCCGACATTTGTCACGAATCCTTTGACAAATTCCTTGTCGAGCTGGGCAGTATCTGAAGGTGACAGATCTTCAGCAACAATCACTACTGGTGTAGAAATATTGCTTGGCGTCGGAATTTCCTTCCCCAATATCTGGGCAAGCACACGTTTTGATACGTCTTTGACATCCGCAGCCCTTTCCTTCATGTATTCATTATCCATGCCTTCGAAAATCGTGACAAACTGATCGCGCGTATCACACAGCGATTGTGCCGCACTTTTTTTCTCATTGCGGATACCATCCTCTATCGGCGACAAGAACTCAGGGTCATCGAGCACGAGCAGATGGGCATCAAAGATTGCCGCATGCTCTGGTCCCACCGTTGACTCTGCGTGATTACGGATCTTGGTAATCTCCACCTTCGCCTGGTTGAATGCGCCTTTAAAACGCTCCACTTCGCTGTCTTTCTCATCCTCTTCAATTGTATCCCCGTCAAAAGACAGGTCGGGCTCCTCCAATGAATAAACAGACGCGATAGCCACGCCATCACTTGCCCCTATCCCTTTTAAAATCTTAGACATCAGTCAGTCAGTCCTTCTTTAGAAAGCGTTTCAGTAATTGCTTCAATCGCCTCAGCTTCATCCTTGCCTTCCACATGTACAGTCACTTCCGAATCCTTCCCGACGCCGAGTGACATTACCCCCATAATGGATTTAAGATTTACTTTCTTGGCGTTGAATTCCAGCTGGATATCAGAGTCATACTTGGATGCGGTCTGGACAAGAATTGTCGCAGGTCTTGCATGAATCCCTGTTTCGTCTGTGATTAGATAAGATTTCTGTTCCATTGTGCCAGTCTCCTTTTGCTTGCATTGATATATTTTAATAGTTCATGAAAATGATTACATGATTATTGCTATTGTATCACGGTTAGGTATGCTAATGCTAATATACCACAGTACATAGACGCTTAAACTTTACAAATTTAGTCCGTGCCGGGACTGAAAAAGTCTCACTCCTGCAATTCTTCGATAAAATGTAAAAGACACTCTGTTTCAGAGTGTCTTTAATCAGGCTGCATTCATCTGTTTTGATGCTTTTAGACATTTTTCTATATGATCATACCCAAGTTTTTTCATCATTCTGTAACTGATGAGAGCACCTGCCCCCTGACCGATAATCGGCAGCAGGCGAAAGCTTTTCTTCGCTGAGTTTTTCGCGAGACGTTTCATCAGAAATTTCGTCACCCGAGTGGAAACAAACTCGCTGCCCATGCTGGTAGCCATGACCGCAAAACGGTTCCGGGTATCATCTGTCATCCTGCTGACCTGTTTATGATTCAGATCAAATATTTCCTCTATATCATCGGTAAGATCGTTCATCAGCTTCATATCCGTACCGATATCAAGGAACGGAATCGGTACGGCTGCCGCTGCTGAAGAATAGAACGCCTTCTTGTCCACAAGTTCTCGCGCTTCTTTCTCCCTTTCTTTTAATTCCGCGTCAGTGAACGGATATCCACTCATCATCAAAACTCCTTTTATACTCTATTAAGTCAGGACAGTGTATTCATACCCGTATTTTTATCTTTACTAACACGGGCAAGTCCGCCATGACGCAGCCAATTCCACTGAACAGTCAGAAAGCAGCTGTATTTACTTTATCTGAATGTCTGCCTTTCCATCATGAATCTGTGGAAAAGACTGGCAGCCAGCGCACTCGTACGGTCATTTGCATCGAGCTTCGGCGCCACTTCACTGATGTCGAAACTGACCAGGTTGGGCACTTTTGCCAGGCTGCCGATCATCGAATGCACTTCCTCAGCTGTAAACCCATTCGGCGCTGGCATACTTGTCCCGGGGGCCGCACCCTGCTGTACGGAATCCATGCACAGTGTAGCAAATACAACATCATATGCCCCCATGTCATCGAGCGACTCCTGGAAAACATCCGAACTGCGCACTTCTTCCATCAATGCATATTTCACACCGAACGCATCGGCAGTATCAAACAGCGTCTTCGTGTTGCCGCTCAGCTGGATGCCGAATACATAATAATCCACTTGATCATCTTCGGACAGGATCTGATGGAACATCGTCCCCGAAGACGGACGCTCCTGGCGCATATCAAAGTGTGCATCCAGATTTACAACAGCAATCTTCGCATCCGGATATCGTGATCTGACACCGAGGTAATGTCCATACAAAGTCTCATGGCCGCCCCCAATAATCAGCGGGAACTGATTGTTGCCGAGCACAGTCTCCACGTGTTCCCCAAGGGCTTTCTGCGAGCCTTCAAGATCTTCATCACCCATTACACTCCCGTAGTCATAGGCAGCATCGACATAGGGCAGCGAGGCCATCTTCTCTCTTACTGTAAACGGTCCTTCTGCTGCACCAGCCCGTCCCTGGTTGCGGCGGACTCCTTCCTCCGAACTAAAACCGATGAACACCGGTTTACTTGCCTGAGTGTCTTCATGCCATTCGCCCACCACCTGATGGAACCTCTCATGAATATCAGGGTTATCTATGCGGCCATTATAAGTGTATGTCCTCAATTCTTTCATTTCTCTGCCTCCCCGTTAAACTCTTTGAAAATACTGATCAGAACAAGCGGTGTCGATATCAGTACCAGCAATACATTGAACGGCAGTATGAACAACGACAGCTCCACTTCTTTGAATAAGGTGATATACAAACTCACACTTACCTTTAACCAAAGGGCGGCAATGATAATCATCTGTCTGTGATAAAATTTATTCTGCGTCAGATTGAAAAATGTTGTAAACAGGTAAAGTACTGCCAGGACCAGCGCCAGGAACAAGTTCACCCATTCATATATATAGTTCATCTGTGACAGTCTGAAATAGCCTTCTGTGAATACACCGTGACGGTTGTTGAACTCAATCAGTATGAATATCAGCATGAGTGTCCCGAGCAGCAATTCAATATACCCTGGTCTGAGCCATCTGGGCAATTCGATTTCCAGAAAAGCTTTCGTTCTTTCGAGCACCCCGTTCCTGAAATCATACAGTTGTTTTGAAAACCCTAAATACTCGTCCGGATGCAGTCTATTCCTTTTGGACTGCCGAATCATCTCACCATTTTCATCACGCTTCGGTTTCTTAAGCAGGTTTTTCGATTTGGACAGAAATACGCCGACCCCCAGTGCACACAAAGACAGGATCCACATGATGGCAAAGAACATATCGATCGACAGTACGTCTGTCGGTGTAATCGTTGATTCTATGTTTGAATAGACAGCATTCTGCGTGAGGAAATATGCGATTCCATAGAAAAACAGAATGACCATATACTGTTCTTTCCTGTGCCGCGGGTCGAGATATTCCTTGAAAATGTTATAGAGCATATGAACGATAAAAGCGGCCATGTAGGTCAATGCCCACCAGCCATAGACCTGGTGCATCAGAACTGTCGTAATCATAAATAGGAAAAACGAAAGGCCGGTGAAAAGAAATGACAGTTCCGTGTCGTATTTTGTCGTCCGCTTGACAGTTGCTGCAACTTTGAACATTCCAACGCCGGCCAGAATGATCAGAATGCCCGCAATAATGGGAAACGGGCCGATCATCATACCAAGTACATTCGTCACTTCGAGGAAGAATGCGTTGATCAAATCGAAAATTGTATCTATGGAGGATTCTTCCATTCCGGATGCATCCCCCCTGATGTTCCCTGTATTAAAGAGAATAAAAATTCCGAGCATTGCAAAGAATATTCCAAGCAGTATGCTGATATATACTTCAGACCGGTCTCTGAGCTTCTTCATCATGATCCACCTCAATCCATTCACAATTATAAATCAAAACACTTTCCATTGCATTTAATGTCATCATTCATAAAACTAATTTTCCTTTGGTGGATTTTATAATGAACTTAGCCACCTTTGATACAAAAAACGCCATGTGAATTTCATGTTATATTGAAGTTAGCAGACTCTCAATAAAGGAATGAAATCACATGACGCAACTTCATGATACCACTGAATCCATC